>JADKJH010000009.1 GCA_016722505.1 Holophagaceae bacterium | reverse complement strand
GGGAAGCCAAAAGTAGGGTGAAGAAGCTTTCCGGATTCCGGTGACTCCGAGTCATTGGAGCTTGAGAAGAAATCATCCAGCCCCGTGAAGTGGGTCAAAGTCGATATCTGAATCGTGGTAGCTATTGTGGTATTTTTAGCCTCGACCAAATCCTGTCACGCAATTTTCCAAGCCGTGTGATGACCAACGTGTCCAAACTACCTTTGAATGAAGCAACCACGGGTATGAAAACCTGGCTTGCGGAAACCCATTTGCAGATCCAGGCCATGGAGCATCTCGTGCTATCGCTGGAACCGGGCATGGTGCCCGGAGAGATTGAGCCCTGGCCCCGTTTCGCCTAATGAGTGCTCCCTTGGAGGAACATTCCCGTATTTCACCCGAAACCAACCCTACGAATGCGCCCTCACCACCTGGAAATGATTTTGGCGAACTCGTTGTGTTGGCCCGACAGGAACGGGAATTCCTGGGGCGGCTGTTGGCCTTGATGTCACCAAACCTGCAGTGGGATGTCATCGGTGAACAACTCAGGCTTCTTTGTCAGAAGCCTTTCGAGCTTTCAGGTTTCTACTTGGCTCAGGCCAACTGGGCTAGCCAGGAGATCCATTTCGTAACTACGAAGTCGGACGCATCCGGCAAGTGCACCCAATCCCTCTCAACCCAACTTCGGGCCTCACCGGTTGGGCCATTTTTCAAAAACACGCGTCGTACCTGGACACGGCCGAAGCTTGCCAAGCCAGAGGCATGATCCTCACGGCCTCGGAGCTCCGGAGCGGGTTACATGCCAAGAGCTGGTTCGGAGCCCCTCTTCCCTCTCCCGATCCCATGCGTCCGATGGGCCTGATGGGGTTTCATTGCTTCCATCCAAACGCGTTCTCTCCTGAGCGTCGACGCAGGATGACCCTAGTGGCCCGACTTACGGCGCTGCACTTACAAGACCAACTAGATGCCCCCTAGATGGGCAAGAGCGAATGAATGACCCGAATCCGGAGCTAACCTTGCGCCTGTTCATGGTGTTAGGGCTTTCCTATCTCCTGCGAACGCCACCTCCGTGGCGTTCGCAGGAGACCTCACCGCAGGTCCCAATCCTGCCTACGACCTGGCGCAACCGGGCTTGGCTCCGGTCATCGTCTTGGTTGGTAGTGTGGCGAATCCTCCAAACTGCTGTGAGGGTGAGAGTTTTCCCTGGTGTAGGGAAAACAACAGGGAATTGAGCCAATTCGATACTTGAGAAGGCTGGTTGGGGATTCGAGCGGTACCTCCAGGCCCTGGCGGAGGCCGAGCTCGACCAGCGCCATCAGAAGCGGCTGGAGCGCCTGCTGAGGGCCTCGAAGCTGCCCATGGAAAAGACCCTGGCCACCCTCGATACGGCCCGCCTGCCCACGCCCGTGCGGCGGATGCTCCCCACCCTCTGCGAAGGCGGCTTCGTCGAACGCGCCGAGAACCTGCTGGCTTTCGGCCTGCCGGGACGGGGAAAGACCCACCTGGTTTGTGCCATCGGTTTGGAACTGATCCAGCGGGGGCACACCGTCCACTTCACCCCCACCTATGCCCTGGTCCAGCGGCTGCTGGCGGCGCGGAGGGACCTCGCCCTGGAGAAGGAACTGCACCGGCTGGATGCCTTCGATGTCCTGATCCTCGATGACATCGGCTACATCCAGCAGGACCGGGACGAGATGGAGGTGCTGTTCACCCTGCTGGCCGAACGCTACGAGCGGCGCAGCGTCGTCGTCACCTCGAACCTCGTGTTCTCCCAGTGGGACCGCATATTCAAGGACCCCATGACCACGGCGGCGGCCATCGACCGCATCGTCCACCACGCCGTGATCCTCGAACTGACCGGCCCCAGCTACCGCGCCGAGGCCGCCAAGGCTCGCCTTCCGAAGGATGCGTTGGGTTACTCATCTGCGTAAAAGATTGACGCATCGCCAGGGATCAACACACGCGCTACAAAGCCGGGGTGGCCTCTCTTGTTGCGTGATCCACCTTGAGTGCGCAAACCCGGCACCCAAGGCCGTTGAGGATGTGACCGAGGACCATGGTAAATCCACCGAGCACACGGAGGACGGTCACCCATGCTCCCATCGACTCCAGAAAAATGCTGACAACGACCGCGAGGAAGCCAAGGAGTGCCACAACGCGCGGGGCTTGCCGACCGTGAATGCGATGCCCTTTCCGCAGGGCGAGAAACGCGATAAGTCCAGAACTGCCCACCAGCCCCCATTCCACGGCTCCAGATCCCAACCAGCCGATGCCCAAAGTGGGGAGCGCGGCGGCAACCAGGGGCAGCGCTGCGCAATGGATCGCGCAGAGGGTCGAGGCAGAAGCTCCGATGAGATCGAGGGCGGGCGGGTGAGTATGGTTGGACAAGGCGTTCCTCAGAAGCTGTACTTGATCCGTGCCGCGAGCGTCCTTGGGGGGATAACATGGGTTCCGCCGCATCCGCTCAGGTAGGTATAGAGGGCCTTCTTGTCGAAAGCGTTCAGGAGGTCCGCAGTTAGCTCCAGCCGCCGCTTTCCGGCCAGCTTGAACTCCTGCCCGAGGTTGAAATTCCAGACTGTGCGCGATTTCGAGCGCCAAGTGCCTTCGGAGTCCTGGGTGACGTAGGGAAGCCCGAAGGCGTAATCAGGATTCCCGGCTTGGTCCGCAGGATCGCCGCTAACGAGGCCTGAGTCGTACCGACCGATGGCCTGAGCGTAGAACCCCTTCCGTTCATAGCGGAGGGCAAGCTGGGCGGTCAGCTTCTGATCATGATCGATGAGGAACCACTCACCCGGCGCTGCTTCCGGCGGATCAAGTTGAAGTCCGCCCACCACCGGCGCCTGCACCCTGGCCCGGGTCTTCCCGAGGCTCAGATACCCCGAAAAGCCTTCTATGGGGACCAGGACCAGACGCATGTTCCAACCGTGAAAGTGCCCTGCGTTCATCCCCACGGGGAAAATCACTTCGGTGTTTTGAAATGGACCGGCATCCCCGCTGTTCTTGCTGTGCTTCTCCCAGTATTCGGCCATGAGACGGAACGAACCACCGAGTTGCTGCTCGATCCCAATATTGATACTGTCCTGCAACTCGGGCTTAAGGGACGGCACGGGTGTTCCCGCATAGGGGCCCAGATCCCAGGCCTGCTGTGAGAGCGAGAGCGCCAGATTCTCGTTCTCGCGGGCGACGAGCAGTCGGTCGTAGGAAGCGCGGAAGATTGTTTGGGTCGATGGGATGCGGTAGGAAACCCCCAGGCGAGGCTGGATCTGATCTTGGGTGATGTCCTTCACGGTGTAATGGTCGTACCGCAGGCCGAGCGCCAGGAACCAGTTGTCCAGGTGGAGATCATTCTGGATGAAGGCCGAGGCCAATCGCGGCGTGATGCGATCCTCAAAGCGCCAGATAGCACCACCACCGGCAGGGGTATAGGGATAGATCGGGCTACCAGAATCGAACAGCCCGTCCTGGGTCGCCGCGAATTGAAAATTCTCATGGATTGGGTAGGCGACGTACTGGATCCCTGCCTTGATTGTGCTGTCGCCGGTAAAGCGCTGGGTGAAGGACGCCAGGAACCCCTGATTCTCAAGGCTGCGGTTCTGCTTTGCCCAGAACGGGAAATCCGGCCCGCCTTCGGCAAACCCAGGCGACAGGTCGCGTGTGGGCGTCAAGTTCGCCTTGGACCGGCGATAGAAGGCGGAAGCATCGAAGCTCTGATTGACACTGAACAGGTGGGACCAGGCGAGGCTGAAGTTCACATCAGAGGTGGTGACACGCTGATTCTGGCCATTGGCCTGCTGGCTCTCCAGGTTGAGCACGTGGCGTTGGGTATCGCCGCCGGAGAAGGAAACTCGGAGGGTGTCATGATCGCTAAGCATCCAGTCGAAGCGGGTGAAGAGCCTGCCCGTGCTGCCATGGTTGTTCCGGTTCCCAAAGTCCACCGAGTCCAAAAACCGGTCACTCTGGCTAGCGGCGCCGGTCACGAAATATCCGAACCGGTCACTTCCACCCCGCACGCTTAAGCCCGCCTCGGAGGTGGCAAAGCTGGCCACTCCCAGGGAGACATCCCCCTCGAAACCACCAGGTGTTCCGAGGCCAGACTTCGTGGTCATGTTCACCACGGCTACCGGTTTGCCGCCGTATTCCGCGGAAACCCCACCCGTGATGACCTCCATGCTCTCGACCTGGGAAGGATCCATGCTGTTAGAGAAGGTTGCATGCATCTGATCCGTGACAGGAACCCCGTCCACCACAAACATCACCTGCCCATGGCTGCCCCTGAAATGGTAGCGCCCATCAGAGTTCTGGGTGAAACCTGGCGTGGCCAGAAGGATGGATTCCATGGCCCGGCTCTGCACTGCGGTCGGGATAGTGTTGATGGTGCTCTTGTCGATATCGATATGTGTGGACGGATGGTCTTCCACAAGGCTGAGGGTCTCCGTGACGGCCACAGTCGCGCCCACGGGACGCAGGCGCAGTTCGAGATGGACTGGGAGCGCGGCGCGCACTTCAAGATTCCGGTGAGCGGTTTCGCAATCCGGAGCCTTGCATTCCAGGTGGTAGTCGTTGAAGGGCACGTTGTGGAAGCGGAACCGCCCCTCCAAGTCTGTGCGGAGGGTCTGGTGATATCCGGAGATTCGGTTGACTAGGGTAACGGCAGCTTTGGGAACCGGGCTCCCCTGATCATCCGCCACCCGGCCACTGACCGTTCCACTGGCTGACTGGGCCAGCGCAACTGCGGGCAGGGCGCACAACACAAAGGTCAAACTGAGAATTTGTCGCACTTATCACCTCACCAATAGAACCAATTTCTATTAACCATCCTCTCGCTAACAAAATCAAGTTCTATTTGTGTAAACTGGATCTTGTCCAATTTCAGGAGTTCCATGAGTTGCCATGCCTCAAAGGAGTCCCTTCACGCAGTGGGGATGAAGGTCACCAAGGCAAGGGAGGTCCTCCTGCGGGTCCTTGAAGCCTCCGATCATCCCCTTACCGTGGATGAGATATACGACCGGCTTGCTGAACCGCGCCCAGGCCGCCCCACGATCTACCGGAACCTCGAACGGTTCATCCAGGAGGGATGGGCCGAGTCCTTCGTGGACAAGAGCCAAACCCAGCGGTTCCTCCGCTGCGGCACGACCGAGCACCATCACCATATCCACTGCGAGAAGTGTCAACGCACTACGGAGTTGGATGGCTGCGCCATGACGAAGGCCCTGTCCCAGCTTGAGCGCCAGTGCGGGTACAAGGTCACCCACCACCAACTTCAAATCTATGGCCTATGCCCGGAGTGTCAGAAGGCATTGACACTCAAATAAACACAGAGGTGGTGCCCTCCGCTGCGGCCTACGGCCTCCGCTCCGGCCACCCCCTCTGTGTCACCACATCAGTGGTGAAAGGTAATTGTCGTTGAAGCGGAAATGTAGTTGACGCCACTGCGGCGGCCCTTAACCTGAGAGCCGGATGGGCACAGCGCACACTCGCTCCACCGAGCAGGACTTGATCCATATTTCGCAGGAGAGCCTTTCGGGCAGATACTCTTCGATACCTAACCTGTGGCCAAAACTCTCGCCCAAATACCTCTCAGATGCCCGCAGAATCTGGGGCTGATAGAGGTATCTGAGCTCAAATTTCAAGACACTTACGGGTTAAAGAGGTGGATTTCACTCTCATCCTACGGGCCCGCGTGGGTTATGTGATTTTCGTAAGTAAAGCAAAAAGCCGACTTACAGTCGGCTTTTTCGCTGGTAGCGGGGGCAGGATTTGAACCTGCGACCTTTGGGTTATGAGCCCAACGAGCTACCGGACTGCTCCACCCCGCGGCGGATGGTAAGTATAGCATTGGTGGGGCAAGAGGCAAGGCTCAATTGTGCGCTAAGCTCTTGGGATTCTAGGATCCGTCATGGTTCGTTGCCTGCTTGCCCTTCTTTTCATGGTCACACTGCCGCTGGCCGGGGGTTCCCGGGAGTGGACGCCGGAGCGCTGGTTTGAGCAGCCGAAGTCGGCGCGGGTGGCCAATTATCGGATTCAGGCATCCCTGGATTGGGTGGCGAAAACGCTGGAGGGGCGCGAGACCATTTCCTGGCGCAATGTGGGCACAGCGCCCACGGCGGAATTCCCGCTGCATCTTTATCTGAACGCATTCAAGGGGCCCCAGAGTCTTTTTCAGCGGGAAGGCGGAAGCGAAATCCGGGGGGTCGGATCCAATGCCTCGACCTGGGGCTATTGCCGCCTGTTGGGTGTTCGCCTGAACGGGCAAGAACTCCAGGGCCATTTTGGTGAGGATGAAACGGTCTATTGGGTGCGATTACCCAAGGCGGTGGCACCTGGGAAACCATTCAGGTGGATGTTACGTGGGAGAGCCGCTTCCCCAAGGCCCAGGCCCGCAGCGGCTGGGGTGGCCTTTTCCTGATGGGTGGGCAGTGGTTTCCGAAGGTGGGTGTCTACCAGCGGGACACCTGGAACTGCCACGCGTACCACGCCAACACGGAATTCTTCTCGGATTTCGGGGTCTATGACGTGGAGCTCTCCTTGCCGAATGGGCTCTTTCTGGCGCACGCGGCACCTGTGTGCCTCCAGAAGGGTGCCGATGGTGCGGAACGGGATGCTTCGCTGGATCCCGCGCGCCCACTGAACGCCATTTGGAAACTCCATGCGGAGGATGTCCACGATTTCGCCTGGGCTGTAATGCCTTCCCGCAGCTGGGGCTACACCCATTTCGAATACCGGAAAACACAGATCTTCTACTACAGCCAAGGGGCCAATTCAGAAAACCTGCCGCGCCAGCACGAGGCCATCAAGGCGGCCCTGCGCACTTCGGCGGAATGGTTCTTTCCCTATCCCTATCCGGTGCTGACGGTGGTGGATGTGCCAGAGGAGGCTCGCGCCGCGGATGGCATGGAATACCCCACGCTCATCACGGCGGGATCCGTTCCCTTTGATCCATTCCATCTGCGTATGGAACCCGAAGGTGTTTCGGTGCATGAATTTGGCCACCAGTATTTCTACGGGATGCTGGCTTCCAACGAGTTTGAAGAGCCCTGGCTGGATGAGGGCTTCACAAGCTGGTTTACCCACAAGGCCATGCAGCGCACCTGCCAAAGCTATTTTCCAGCCGCCGGTTCCAGGTCGGTGGATTTTGGGAATGGATTGCCTACTGGATGGCGCCTTCCGTGGATCCGCTCACCCAATGGGGCTTTCGGATGCGAGACAGGGCGGGAGTTATTTCGAACGGCCTACGCCAAGCCTACCTGGTGCTCAACCAACTGGAGGCCATGCTGGGGCGGCCGGTGATGGAGGAGATCCTCCGGGCCTACACCACCGAAATGGCCTTCAAACACCCTACACGAAGCGATTTCAAGCGCATTGCCGAGCGGGTTTCCGGGCGCAACCTGGGGGCTTTTTGGCAGGATTTTGTGGAGGGCACCGACACCCTGGACTATGTCATCCGCAATGTGAAAACCGCCGAGGTGATGCAGGGTGGATGGATGGAATCACCGAAAGGCCCAGTGTTTGGAGCGCCACAGTCCGTAGCACCAGGCCGGCGCGGGTCGATCACCCTTGAACGACGCGGTGGTCTGAGGGCTCCGATCACCCTCTGGGTCCGGTTGGAGGACAAATCTGAACAAAGATTGCTTTGGGATGGACAGGCGCGTTGGATCACCTATGAATTCGATCATCCCGTGGTGTCGGCCATCCTCGACCCGGATGGAAACTATCCCATCCTGAAAGATCGCCTCCATGCGGGCTATTCCGCCAAGCCCGTGCGGCGGGGCTTCCACTACTGGAGCCAACTGGTGTGGGGTGGGCTGACAGGCCTGCTTCAGGGGGTTGGCTTGGCCTGAGCCGCGTCACCCATGCGGATGGACTGAATCATGCCGGCGGCGTCGAGGCGGATATCGATGGGGAAATACACCATGGCCAGGGCCTCCAGGGGCGCCCGGCTGGGGACGAAGTGGGCCGAGCGGCCCAGGGCGCGGAGCATGGTCGCCGTGTGGGTGGCTTCTGCCAGGCTTTCCCCTTCCAGGGTGGAGAGGTCCGCGGGCAGGTTGCTGGTTTGAGCAGGCACAATCCAGGCCGGATCGGCGGGGGCCGGGGTGTCAAAAGGAGATGTAGACCCTGAAACCGAGGCGGGAAAGCGATAAGTCCAGGGGCTTCAGCTCGGGCAGCGTCCAGGCATAGAACCGAGGCGCGGGACCGCCCAGGAGGGCGAAAGCCCGCTGAAAGGTCTGGAAGAAATCTGGAAGGTCCAGTGCAAAGGTGGTCTTCAGCGCGGCCAAACGCGTTTCATCCCCTTCGGCCAGGGCGAAACAGAGGGCATGGCGCAGGGCCCAGCCCCGAACCACCATGGGACTTTTGGGGTCCGCGAGAAGATCCTCCCAGCCGTGCCGCTGAGCGACGGAGAACTCGCCCCCGCGCGCGCGGGCCTGCCCCCAGCGCCAAAGCGCTGCAAACGAGCCCGCCAATCCGGGCTGCACGGTGGCCAGCAATGCGCTGTAGCGATCGGGAGTAGCCGCCAGCAGGGCCCGAGTCCGTTCGGCTTCCGCATGGGAACGGTGAGCTTTCGGGAATGGATTCTGGGGTTGGGGTTCACTCAGGGCGACCCGCAACCAGGCCAGGGAAGGGCGCTCCTTGGCGATGACCGAAGGGCGTGGCAGCGCGGCGGGGGGGCAGCCGTCATCGAAGGCATCGAGCATCTGGCTCGTGGCTTCCTCCAGCGAAACCGGTGGTGCGGCCTGCAGGATAAAGGGTGCGAGGGGAAGCAGGTGAAGGAGACGCATGGATCGCTCACGCTCGGGAGGTTTCCTGAGAGAATGACAGAATTGATTTTACGCGGAGCCTTCATGCCTGAACCCATGTCCCCCTTGGATC
>JADKJH010000008.1 GCA_016722505.1 Holophagaceae bacterium | reverse complement strand
GCCGACTTTGCCGTTGGTGGCCAGGTTCTTCACAATCCAGTCCACCGTGTCGAAGGTATCCGTGCTTTCATCCACATCTTTGGGCCCCTTATGCGCTTTGTGGGGCGTCATCTCGATGAACGTGCCTTCGCTCATCATCCGTCCCCGCACGTCTTGGAACACAAATATGAAACCCTCCTCCGTGAAGAGCCGGGAGGGCCCCAGCCCCCACTTGAACTTGTCCGGACCATAGGGCGCCACGCTATAAGGCGTCCGCTGCATCATCACGGGGTAGGTTCTGGATGTGTCCTTTGGCACGTAGATGGACGTGAATAACTTCACACCATCGCGCATCGCGATGCGCACTTCGCGCTTGGTGTAGTGCTCCTGGACATAGTTGGCCGAAGGCGCTGGAGCTTGGGCGAGCAGCGCGATAGAAAACATGGGAAACAAAGCATGCATCGGTTTCATTACTATTCCAATACCGGCAACACGAGGTTCGAGTCCTGTTCGGAGCTGTGGTACAAGCGGATGGTGGCCTTCTTGAAATCCGAGTCCTTGGCTTTATTGATGTCCATGAAGACTTGCGGATTGCGGTCCATCAAGGGGAACCACGTGCTATGGACCTGCACCATCAACCGGTGGCCTTTTGGAAGGTGTGGAAGATGTCGTTGAGCTGGTAATCCACGGCAGTCGGGACATCCGGTTCGAAAGGTTCGGGTTTCGATAGGGAATGCCGGAACTTGCCGCGCATGACCTCGCCGCGCACCATCTGCTCCGTGCCGCCCAGGGGACTGTACTTGGCCCTTGGCGGCAGTTTTTCATCCGGGTCTTTATAGTCGTTGGGCCAGACATCGATGACCTTCACCACGAAATCCGCATCGGTGCCGCTCACCGAGACGCGGAGGTGGACCTGGATGGGGCCGGCGACCGTCAGGTCCTTGTCCAGCACCGGTGTTTCGAAGACCAGCACATCGGGCCGCGTGGATACGAACCGCTGGTCGGCCACCATGTATTCCCTCACCATTCCAGTGTCGATGCCTGGCCAGAAAGGCACCGGCCGGGCGGGATCGCTGATGTATTCATCGAAGGATTTCTCCTGCGAGGGCACGACGAACCCAAGACCGCCAGCGGGCTGGAAGTAGACCTTGGTGGCTTTCACATTTTTTGGAGGCCACTGATCCAGGTGCCGCCAAACATTCCGGCCCGTCTCGAAGACCGTTGCCGCGGTGAGCTTGAGTTCCAGCGCGTCCTTCAGATAATGCATGAAAAAGGGGAACTCGACCTCTTGTTGAAAGAATTCAGAAGTCTTCGCGCCGAATTTCACTTCACCGAGCTTGTCTCCGGGCGTGCGGTTCCAACCGCCATGGACCCAGGGACCCATCACAAGGAAATTCGTCGTGGCAGGGCTCAGTTTCTCGATGTATTGGTGGACCTGCAGCGCGCCGAACAGGTTTTCCGCATCGAACCAGCCCCCCACGGTAAGCACTGCGGGTTTGATGTCCTTCAAGTGGGGCCGCAGATTGCGCGACTGCCAGAACGCATCGAAATCGGGATGCGCCATCATGTCATTCCAGAAGGCCACCTGCCCGTGCAGGAAGCGCGGATCCGCATTCGAAAGCGCTCCCATCTTATTCAAAAAGAAGTCATAGCCATCCGGGGTTCCATGCTCGAAGCGCTTGCCCCATTCGGTGGTCGGCTTAGGGCGCGGCAATCCGAAAGTCGCCATGAAATTGAATCCGTGGGGCAGCCACAGCGTTCCATTGCGATGGAAATCATCTCCCGTGAACCAATCTGTCACCGGGGCCTGGGGCGAGCTGGCTTTTAGAGCAGGGTGCGCGTTGATCATGCCGGCCGCGGTGTAGAAGCCTGGATAACTAATGCCCCATTGGCCCACACGGCCATTGTTGCCAGGCACATTCTTCAGCAGCCATTCAATGGTGTCGTAGGTATCGCTGCTCTCGTCAACATCGCTGGGCTTTGTTTTCTTTTCCAGGTGGGGCGTCATGTTGTTGAAGATGCCCTCGCTCATGAAGCGGCCACGCACATCCTGGTAGACGAAGATGAAACCCTCCTTACCAAAGAGCGCCGTAGGGCCAAGGTCCGTTTTGAATTTATCCGCACCATACGGAGCCGCGCTATATGGGGTGCGCTGCATGATGAACGGATAGTTTTTCGCCGTGTCCTTAGGCGTGTAGATGGACGTGAACAGCGCCGTTCCATCGCGCATGGGCACCATCGCTTCACGCTTGGTGTAATGCTCTTTGACGTAATCCAGACCCTGAGCCGGCAAGGTCAAGGACAGAACTGGAAGCAACAGAGTGGGAAGGCGCAAACCCACACGCGGAATCAAGCTCATGGCTGCTCCTGAAAGAATGAAGCAAGAGTAACAGGATTTAGCATCGTGTTGCGATGGCTGCTGAAGGTCACCCCTACTTTCCGCTCCCCGCGTTCGATTTTTTCACGGGAAAGAAGCAATAAGCTACAGGTCCAACCCCTCAAATAATGGAGTCCCCTTTGTCTCTTTGACCGTTCGACGAACTTCACCCGTCCAAATCTTTGAGGCAACATCGTTCGGACAGTTCGATGCAGAGATCAGGTGATATTTACCCTTGACCCAGATGTACTCCTTTTCAGGAAGGGGATTAGTGCTTACGCCAAGAACCCACTTGTAACAGTTCTTGAGTTTCCCCTCGTACTGAGAAAGCACCTCATTGAGGTCGTCCGAGACAGGCGCCTCACCTAGCCAATTTCCAACATAGTTGTGCGCGCTAGGGTTCTTGATATTCCTGGCAAGATCAATGTGGGTCGGCACCATCTCCAACAGATCCAGTCTCTTCCTGGCCAACATCGCTGTGGAGGACCAGGAGAACCAAAGATCTTCTGGATCAACAATCACGGAACCCAAAAAAGGGAAAGCCATGCCAATCTTTTTTGGAAGCATGGAGTCTAAGTCACGTACCGACTGATTCGCATCCTGAACCGTGAGATAGATCTCTACATCAAGCTTTTCATCAAGGCGTAGATCCTTAAATTCGCTATACAGACAGTCCATGATCCCTTTGTCGTAATCGTTGAAAATGAAGACGTCGTAATGCTTCAATTCCTTCACGGCCCGCAGAGGTGTTCCCTCGAAAACATGTTTTCCATCTTTGGTCCGATTCCACCCAGGGCCGCAAAATGGCTCAAAATGTACAATTTTTCGAATCTTCCCACGGGCTTTCTGCCCTTTGAAAACCTTCTCTGCCGCACGGCAATATCGAATGAAGGCTTCGATCTTGGTCATTGCGTAGAGCCCGTTATCTCTGGGTGCCCGTTCGGCTTTGGGGACGTAGGTGGGCTTATAGCCTTTCTCGGGATGGATGGTCACTAAGCAATCTCCAGGCAATCTTGAGGAAACTCATCGTAAGTCATCCCCTCTAGCAACCTGCCTGTCAGATGCTTCCGTGCTCCTCCCCACTGTTTGAAGAAGAAAGGTACACCTTGCTTCTTACATTGGTCTCGAACGGAGATTACCCAGGATGGTTCAATTGGCCGAGCATTGGGACCGCTCTCACCCCCCACAATCACCCAGTCGATACCTGAGAGATCTAGCGTTCCTAGATCCTCCAACAGAGGCTCAATAGAAAGGAATCGCAGAGCTGCTTTCGTATCCCTTAATGCATCAATTCGAGGCAGTCCATGTTTTCGATCTTCCACGCTCACTCCCAGCCAGATGTGGTCTTTGCTCTGAACCCACGGGAGGTGTTTGTTGACCACGGACTTCATTCGTTCGTGGCGTTTGGTTAGGACTTGATAGATATGCCAGTCCGCCTGTCGCATGGTCTTGAAGACCGATTTTATGAATTCCAGCGGCACCCCCTCTTGGAAGAGGTCGCTCATGGAGTTCACGAAAATTCTTCGGGGCCGCTTCCAGTTAGATGGCTCATCAAGCTTCTCTGGGACAAGCCGCAAGTCGAACCCTTGTTGATAAGGGTGTCCTGGTATGCCTCGCCATCGTTCAGCGAAAACCTCTGCGTAACAGTGCTTGCAGCCGGGGCTCACCTTTGAACATCCGCGCACGGGGTTCCAAGTGGCATCCGTCCACTCGATGGCACTGTTGTCGCTCATGAGAGCCCCCTGGGATAGTCTTGCTTGACCTATTGATTACCATTCCCAAATATAGAGTCTTAAGATATATTTCGCAATTTTTTCGCTGCAAAAAAATACATGACTTTGGTGACGTCACACATCCCGGACAGGGGGAGTAGAAGGGCTTTTCTAAGCGGTGGTATAGCCTTTTCAATCCCTGAAAACAGGCGCCTGCTTGCTCATGGCGGCCATCATGGCGCTCTGGATGTCCTGGGAGATCAGCATGGCGGCATTCCAAGTGGCTATATACGTCAAGCCATCCGCCACACTGTGATCGCGCGTGTAATTGAGCATTTCCTTGGTGCCTCGGATGGAGAGGGGTGATTTCTCTGCAATCTGGCGCGCGATCTCAAGGACCCCAGCTTCCATGGCTTCATCGGATTCAAAGACCTGATTGACCAGGCCACACGCGGCGCCTCTGGGGCTTTGATCTTCCGGCCGGTGTAGGCCCATTCCCGAACCAGACCTGGCGCGACCAGTTTGGGAAGGCGCTGGAGGGAGCCCACATCGGCCACCATGCCGATGTCGATTTCCTTGATGGAAAAGTGGGCGCTTGAGGTGCAGTAACGCATGTCCGCAGCGGCCACCATATCCAACCCGGCGCCGACGCAGGCTCCGTGGATGGCCGCCAGCACCGGTTTCCGGCAGCGCTCCAGGCTGCTGAGGCAATCCTGCAATTGCAGGATCATTCCGCGCAGCTTCTCAGCGGCGCGGCCCTGGCAATCATCCTTGATGGCCTGCTGCACGCCCACAAGCATGGCCAGGTCGATGCCCGAACAGAAATGCCGCCCGTTGCCCGAAAGCACCACCACGCGCACTTCCGGCATCGCATCGGCCCAATGAAAGACCTCGCTGATCTCCCGCCACATCGCTTCATCCATGGAATTCGCCTTGTCCGGCCGGTTGAGCCGGATCCTGGCGATGCCTTGCTGCAATTCAACGATCAGAGTCGTGAAGTCAGGCATGGGAGGCTCCTGGATATGTGTACCTTTATTGTGCCTGTGATTGCGGCCAGCTTTGGGACTGGCACGGAACATAGATGGAAGCGGCTCCGATTATTCGTATGGTTGCAGCGGCATTCCACCACTGTGGACTGCGGCACACTGCCTCATCGTGTCGTGGGGCCGTGTCAATCCTCTCCAAAACGTTTTCTATGGCGGGATTCTGTAGGATGGCACGCATCTTGAAAGCAGAGACCAATCCAACCCATTGCAACGTTGGCTATCACAATTCATGGGTACGAGATCCCCCACTTCGATGTGGCGACCGTACCGCTAAGACCTCTAAAGAAGGTGGGCCTATGAAATCGATCTTGATTACGTGTGCGCTTTTATTCGGGAATCAACGGTGCCTGGCGGATGACACCTCAGGCCCCAATCGGTCGACCATCCAGAAATTCGCTTGGGGGAGTCTCTATTTCGAGCCGCGATCGATCGGACCCTTTCAATTGGAATCCAACAACGATGGATTCCGGCTCAGATCAAATCAGGGGGAGGTTTCGATCCAGGGAAGCGAGGTCAATGGTTATCGGCTCACCTGGGGAAAGGAGTTTCTCACTATCAGCCAGAGTGGCGGAGAGCTCGATATCCGGGGACAGGATAAGGCATGGACCTTAAGTTCTCAGAACGGGAGATACACCTTGATATCCTCTGCCCCACGGGACACTTTGGTATTCGAACGTAGTGGGAATACATTCAGCATCAAAGGATCTAAAGGCCTTGTGACAGCGACCAAGGAATTCCAGACGCTGCATATCAAGAGCCCACTGGGAAACACGACGATCACCAATGACATCGGGAAACGCACCATGTCGGGCATAGCTCTGGGCCAGATCCCCTATCTCGGGCGAGGACTCTACATTCCTTTCCATGGCGTTGGCATTTTTATCGATATAGAAAGGCAGTTCCCCATGCAGGAAGTGGCCGAGTGGGTTGAATGGAAGCCGATCCTGGGTCTCTAGAGGTGGCCACCACCCAACCAGGGCTGATCAGGCTGTCGGCTCCCGCTAAACCCGGTACGAAAGCCGACGTATTGCCTTCGAATCCCCATCCAGGAGGCCACTATGCATGCATCCCGACCTATTGTTTCCTTGATCTTCACCCTCGCGGCCACAGTGCTGGGCGCCCAGACCTTCGTCCTCCAGCCCTCCCAGACCGCGACTGTCACCGAGAGCCATACGGTGGCCTTGGCCAACGGCTCGAAACTCACCATCAAGAACACGAACGGGCATATCAAGGTGCAGACCTGGGACCGGGCCGAAGTGGCCTTCACGGGCCAGTTCAAGCCCAGCAGCAAAGATGAGCAGGTGAAGGTGGTGTTCGAATCAAGCCCCAAGGGCCTGGAGATCCGCGGCGAATATCCGAAACATCAATCTGGTTGGGGAAGCTACCGCGGTGCGGTCTGCGAGATGGAACTCAAGGTGCCCCGCAATGTGCTGGCCCGCATCGACAATGTCAATGGCCGCATCACGCTGACCGGACTTGAAGCCAAAGCGGATTGCCGGACGGTGAACGGCGCGGTCGAGGCCGAAAGGTTGAGCCAAGGCTTGACCGCTGAAACCGTGAACGGTGCTATCACCCTTAACCAGGTTCGTGGCCCGATTACCGCCTCCACCACCAACGGCGCCATTTCGGGCAAGGGGCTGGATGGAATGGGCCAGGGCATCGAGCTCTCGACGGTCAATGGCGCGTTAAGCGTGACCATGGCCAAGCTGGAAGGGTCATTGAAAGCTACCACCGTGAATGGCCAGGTCTCGGTCGACACCAAAGGAGCCGAGCATGTGAGCGCCACGAAGCACCAAGTGGAAGCCACCTTCCCCGGCAGCAAACAGATCATTCATCTGAGCACTGTGAATGGTGCGCTGGTAGTGAAGTAGCCTGCGCGCCATCCTCGATTCGAGTCCGGCCACCTATTTCAAAGGCCCCGTCTGGGGACCTTTTTCTTGGTGCCGGTGGCCGGACTCGAACCGGCACTAGGGGTCGCCTAACAAGATTTTGAGTCTAGCGCGTCTACCAATTTCGCCACACCGGCATAAGGCTAGGATACCGGGCTGGCGGGGGTTTTGAAAGGGGTGTTTCAGAGGGCCGTCAGTGGGATGCGTCGGCCTTGGCCGAAAGCTTTGGGGCTTATTTTGAGGTTGAAGGGGAGTTGCCTGCGTTTGAATTCCGTGCGGCGCAGGAGGTTTAAAATTCGTGGAAGGATGGCGCGGGCCGATTCCAGACCTTCGCCTTCCAGCAACAGGGCGAGGTCGTCCGCAAGGCCTTCCTCGGGCCGCTGAGCTTCCAGCGCGGTGCCTAGGATGGCATCAAGAATTGCGTAAGGCGCGAGGCTTCCTTCATCAGTCTGGCCGGGGCGCAGTTCGGCGGTGGGCACACGGGTGAGGATGCCCGGTGTGATGGCTTCCCCCAGTGCATGGGCCAAGCCGTAGACCCGGGCCTTCAGGCAATCGCCAAGGATGGAGAAGGCGCCGATGCCATCGCCATAAAGCGTGAAATAGCCTGTGGCGGCTTCGCTCTTGTTGCCTGTGTTAAGGACCGCGACCCGTGAACTGCCAAGCAGTTGGTGCACTGCCGGCTCCGAGGTGAGCGCCATGAGCAGCATGGCCCGGGCGCGGCTCTGCAGGTTTTCGTCGGTGACCGAAAATGCGCGGGCAGGAAATGCGGTTTTCATGGCCGCTGCCGCTCCGGCGAATGGCGCATCGGCATCCATGCAAAGGAATTTGATTCCCAGCCGGGCTGCCTGATCCTTCGCCAGGCTCAGGCTTTCGCCACTGGAATACGCAGTCGGCAGCGCCACACCAAGCACATGGGCCGGATCCAAGACTTCTGCGGCGATGGCTGCCACCACGGAGCTGTCTATGCCACCGGAAAGGCCAATGACCACTGCTTCCAAGCCTTGTTTGGCCAGGTTTTCGCGCATCCCCAGGCGAAGGCCGTCACGGAGCCAAGCGCTTTCATCGGGATATGGCGGCCATGATGACCCGGCCGCATCGGTGTCCACCCATACAATGGCTTCGGTGAACCGCTGGCCGCCCTGCCAGCTTCCGTCGGGTTGCACCAGGCAGGAGCCGCCATCGAAAAGGAGCCAGCTATCAGCACCCACCCGATCCGCGTAAACCAGGGGCACGCCATATTTTTTAGCGAGGCCCTGGATCAGCTTTTTCCGTTGCAGCTCTTTCGAAGGAACGGCCCAGGGAGCGAACTTGCCGGAGGGCAGCCAAGAGCCGAGCATCGTCGGGCTGGCGGAGGCATTGAGAAGCAGCGTGGCGCCTGATTTGACAAGCTCGGCGATGGGATCGCAACTGTAATGAACAGCCGCGCTACTGAACTCGCGGTCCGCCCAGAGGTCCTCGCAGATGGAAACGCCAATGCGGTATCCGCTATGCTCGATGAGCTTTGGCGGTTCGGGTGAAGGCTCGAACCAGCGGTGCTCCTCGAACACGTCGTAACTGGGTAGCGTGCGCTTTTGGATAACCTGACGAACCTTGCCATCCTGGCACCACCATAGCTCATTGAACAGTCGACCAGAAGGCGCTGGAGCGAAGGTTCCAAAAACCAATGGCACCGATCCGCTGAGGTCGGCAAGCCGCGCAGATTCATTGGCCACGCGGGTGCGCAAGCCCGCTTCCCACATGCGGTCTTCCGCGAGATATCCCACCACCGCCAGTTCCGGCGTCACCACCAGTTCCGCGCCGCCTGCCACTGCCTTGGCGTAAGCCTGTTCGATCCGCGCGCCATTCGCGGCTGGATCGCCGAGCTTTTGGTTCAATTGAAGTAGAGCGATTCGCATAGCTTTAGGTTATGAGGTAGGAGGGGTGAGGTACGAGGTAATAAATGATCTCGCCTCGGGCGCGCTCCACATTGACCTCAGACCTCATACCTCGCCCCTCGCTACCTCATACCTGCATTACCACCAAATCTCCACGCGCGTGCCGCCCCCTTCGCGCTTTTCAAACCGTAAATCCGCGCCCTGGGCATTGATCCACTTCAAGGCAAGCGGCAGCCCAAGGCCAGTGCCGTCGGGGCGGCCGCTTTCAAACGGCCGCAGCATTTGAACCAAGGTGTCTTCGCCCATGCCCGATCCCTGATCAAGGATCTGGATGCGGTCATCTTCCACCACCACGCGGATCTCGCCGCCCCGGGGCGTGGCCTGGCAGGCGTTCTCCAGGAGATTCAGCAGCGCCTGATGCAGGAGCATCGGATCCGCCATGGCGAGTCCCTGGCCTTCCCGTTTCTGCGTATTCCGGCTCTAAGGGCTTGGCCCATTGCAAGAATTTCTGGATGACACGGTCCAATGCATCCACTTCATCCAACAGGTCCTTCGACACATCCACATGGCCCGCGCGATAGAGCAACTGGCCATGCCCCTTCAGCACCGCGAGGCCGTTCTTCAGCTGGTGGGCCACTCCCGCGGTCATCTCGCCCAGTTCTGCGAAGCGCTCGCGCAATTGGCGGCGCCGGTCTTCGGCTTCCTGTTCGGAAATGTCTTCGAAGGAGAGCAAAGCCCCCACCTGATCGGGAGCCTCGATGCGCCGCAGGCGCCAGCGTTTCAAGGCCCCATCGGCATTGGAGCCTTCACAGCGCCAGCCCGGGCCAGGGTCCTGATGAAGGCCCTCCAGCAGCCATGGAAAAGGCTCCAGCACGAAAGCAGCGTCCAGTCCCACCACGCCGGGTTTTACACCCAGCAATTCCCGGCCCATGGAGTTGAGGGCGGCCACCTGGTTTTTATGATCCACCCACAGCAGCCCGAAGGGCAGAGCGTCCACCAGCTTTTCATGGACCGTTTGAAGCTGGCCCAGAGTTGCCGCCAGCTCCCCCCGTTCATGGAGGCTGTGGCTCACTGCGCCCAGCACCAGCAGGTCGGGATCTTCCTTAGGCTTGCGCTTAGCACGGAAAAAACGGATGCCAAAGATGGCAGCGCCGAAGAGAACCATCCCGATCGGGATAGCCATGAGGATGATGGATTCAACAGGCTGTTTCATGGGAGGCCAGCCCTTAGATTAGGGCCTGAAAGGAAATAAGGATGCCATTTGCGAGGAGCGCCGGGCAAGCAAGGCAGATATCAGTTTGTCTTGCGTATCGGCGGAGCCGATACCAAGAAGGCGACCGACCGAAGGCATATCGCCCATACGACGAGGGAGGTCAACGCAGCCTTGCGCCGCCCGCCGCCCTCGCCCAGGGACCCGTGTCCGCGGCTTTGCCGCGGGAGAAGGCCGCAGTGCGGCCTTCGATACAGGGGAGGGTTGGCGCCCATCCGCGCGCCCCGCGGCGTCAAGGCCCTTGTGCGTATTCTCGATATGCCCCGCGGGCCTTTCCTTGCGGGTGCATCGCGGCTGGGGGCCAACAAATGGCAACATTATTCCCTTTCAGGCCCTTACCCTTGTCCCATGGATCAGCATCCCATCTACATCCTGTCCGGGGGCTCCGGCGAAACCGCCATGCGAATGGTGGCCGCCGCGCTAACCCAATTCCATTCGGGTGATATATCCGTCATGCGGCGTTTCCAGAACGTCTATACCCACGAAGACATCGAGCGGATTCTACAATTGGCAGCGGAAAAACGGGCTGTGATTGTGCATACCATCGTGAGCCGAGAACAACGAATCTTCCTCGACCAGCGTTGCGCGGACCTGCGCCTCACCCAAGTGGACCTCTTCGGGGATCTGCTGAACACCTTGGGACTCTACCTGCGGGAAAGCCCCGATGAACGACCGGGTCTTTTCCATGCAGTGGGAGACCGCTATTTCAAGCGCATCGAGGCCATCGAATTCGCGTTGAAATATGACGATGGCGCGGATATCTCAGGCATTTCTTCAGCGGACATCGTGCTCGTAGGCCTTTCACGCACAAGCAAAACCCCGCTTTCCATGTATCTCGCCATGGAGGGCCACCGCGTCATGAATGTGCCCTTGGTGCCCGGGGTACCTTTGCCTTCCGAGTTGGATGAAATCCCCCAGGGGCGCATCGTAGGCCTTACCATCCAACCCGACCGCCTGCGGGAGATCCGCATGAACCGGTTGTCCCGGCTTGGGGCCGGCGGCATCGCCGACAAATACAGCGACATGGGGCACATCCTGGAAGAACTGACCTACGCGGAAGGTGTCTTCAAGCAACACCGCCGATGGCCTCTCATCGATGTAACGGGAAAAAGCATCGAAGAAACCGCAGGCTTGGTTCTGGACCGCGTCTTCGGCAAAGAGCGGGCGGTCTGATCTATCAGGATCCAGGACACTCAACTTCTCAACTTCTCAACTTCTCAACTTTTTGACTTCTCGACTTTTTGACTTCTCGACTTTTTGACTTCTCGACTTTTTTGACTCTCGACTCTCAACTAGGCACTTCCTCCGGCATCTGCCAGCGGTCATAGCGTAGGAGCATCAGTAGGCCAGGAATGGCGATGGCCATGCAGAGCAAAAAGAAGCTGGGCCAGCCCATCCACTTCACCAATTGCCCCGCGGGGCTCGAGAACACGGTGCGGGTGAGGGCCATGAGGCTCGACAGGAGTGCGTATTGGGTGGCGGTCATGCGCTTATCGCAGATGCGCATGAGGAAGGCCGCGTAGGCCACCATCCCCGTGCCGAAGCAGAAATTCTCAAGCCCGATGGTGGCGAGCATGAGCGGGCGGTTGTGCCCCACCAAGGCCAGGGCATAGGGCGCCGCGATGCTGGATGCCTGCAGGATGCCGAACACCAGAAGAGACTTCCGCAGGGACCAGCGCCGCATCAGCAGGCCACCCGCGAAGGCGCCCACCAGCAGCGAGCCCAGGCCCAGGCCCTTGGTGGCCAGACCGATTTCCGTCTTGCTGAACTCCAGGGTCATCAGGAAGACCGTGTTCAGCGAGGCCGCCAGCATATCGCCAAGCTTGTAGAGGATGGTGAAGGCCATCATTTCGAGCGCGCCTTTGCGGGAGAAGAATTCCGTGAAGGGCTTCACCACCGCGTCCACCAAGGTGCGGGGAGGCGTGGCGCCTGCGGGCTCCGGCGCGAACCAGGCCGTGAGCATCCCTGGCACCAGCAGGGCGGCCATCACCAAATAGACCACGCGCCAGGTGGTGCGATCCGCCAGCCACAGGGCGAAGGCGCCGCCCACGAGCATGGCGATGCGGTAAAAGTTGATATTGAGGCTCGAACCCAGCCCCAGATCGCGTTCCGGCAGCAACTCGGTGCGATAGGCGTCGATGACGATGTCCTGGCTGGCACTGAAGAAAGCCACCAGCAAAGCCAGGCCTGCGATGGCGCCCAGGCTCGTGCTCGGATTCCCGAAGGCCATGGCGGAGAGGCTCAGCACCAGGGCCAGCTGGAAGATCAGGATCCAGCCCCGGCGGCGGCCCATGAAGGGCGGTGTGAAGCGGTCGAGGATGGGTGACCAGATGAATTTCAGGTTGTAGGGCAGGCCGATGAGCGCGGAAAGCCCGATGAGGCCCAGATCCACGTGGGAATCCTTCATCCAGGCCTGGAACGTGGAATTCGTCAGCAGCAGTGGGAGGCCCGAAGTGAATCCGAAGAGGGACACCGCCGCCAAGGGCGGCAGAGCATGGGTCCGGGTTTCAGCATTCGGCATATTGGATGGTAATGGAAAACATGGAACCGCGGATGCGCGCAAAAATCCGCGAATAAAACAAGACCTGAACACCGGGCAAGTTCAACTGCCAGACTCCGCCCCAGGCCCGACGCACCCATCGTCAAGCGGCATAGGAATAGCAGCCCTTTTTCGCGTCCATTCGCGTCTATCCGCAATACCGTTCAGTTAAATCAGCCACGAAGCCACACGAAGGGCACGAATGAAAGTCTTCGTTTCCTATTCGTGTCTCTTCGTGGCTACTTTTTCTCTAAAGTGAACGGTATTGCGTCGATCCGCGGCTACAAATCCGCTTCCATCCGCTCCACGATGGTTTTCAGCACTTTGATGCGGCCGAAATTCTTGTCCTCGCTCTCCACGAGCGTCCAGGGCGCGTGGCCCGGGCTGGTGCGGTCCACCATGTCGCACACCGCCTGCTGGTAGGCGTCCCACTTCTCGCGGTTCCGCCAGTCGTCGTCGGTGATCTTGAACCGCTTGTAGGCCGTGTCGCGGCGCGCCTCGAAGCGCCGCAATTGCTCCTCGGGGCTGACGGTCAGCCAGAACTTGCACAGGATGGTCCCATTGCGGTGGAGTTGCTCCTCGAAATCATTGATCTCGCCGTAGGCCCTCATCCAGTCCACCTCGGCGCAGTAGCCCTCCACACGCTCCACCAGCACCCGCCCGTACCAGGTGCGGTCGAAAATGGAAAAACGCCCGTCCCTCGGCAGGCGCCTCCAGAATCGCCAGAGATAAGGCTGCGCCTTTTCCTCATCGGTGGGCGCGGCGATGGGAATGACGCGGTAGATGCGGGCGTCCAGGGCCCCGGTGACCCGGCGGATGGCGCCCCCCTTGCCCGCGGCATCGCTGCCTTCGAAGGCCAGCACCACCGAGCGCTTCTTGAAGGATTTGCTGCGGGTGAGCAGGTTCAGCCTGCCCTGGAGCCGTTCCAGCTCCACGTTGTAATCAGCCTTTTCCATCCGTTGCGTGAGATCCAGCGTCTGGAACACGTTCACGGAATCCAGGCGGGAGGGCAATGGAGGCGCCAAGAGCCGGGGCTGGTTCGCCGCTCCATCAAGCCGGCGCCGCAGCGCGTCGTGGATGAACTGGCCCACGGTGAGGGCCTGGTAGCGGAAATCCGTAGCCTCCACGACGGTCCAGGGAGCGTCCGCGGTGCTCGTGGCCGTCAGGGTCTTCTCGCAGATCTTCCGGAACTTGTCGTACATCGCGAAGTGTTCCCAATCCTGCTCCGTGACCCGCCATCTTGTGAGAGGGTCCGCTTCCAGTTTCTTGAGGCGTTTCTTCTGCACGTCCTTCGAAAGGTGCATCCAGAACTTGAGCAGCAGCGCGCCCTCGTCCAGAAGCATGCGCTCGAAGCGCTGGATGCGGCTGATGCTCTGGTCCAGCTGCGCATCCTTGGTGTCGCCGTGCGCGCGCTGGAGGATCGGAAAGGAGTACCAGGATCCGTTGAAGATTCCGATCTTCCCCTTCGGTGGGAGCTGCCTCCACCAGCGGAACATGTGGGGCCGCTCCCGCTCCTCGTCCGTGGGCGGTTCCAGGCCGTGGGTCTCTATGTGCCGGGGGTCCATCCAGCTGTTGAGCAGGTTCACCGTCTCGCTCTTGCCCGCCCCGTCCACGCCGCCGATGAGCAGGATCACCGGGAAGCGCGGGGCCTGGGCCAGGTCGAATTGGGCGTCCAGCAGTAGCTCCCGCAGCTTGGGCGCCTCAGCCGAGAAGGTTTCTTTGTCGACCTTATGGCCCAGCTCCGCGGATTCGAACATGGTGGCTCCCGGAAAGTGAGCCCAGCTTACTCTCCTTCGCCACTCCCGGCAGAATGGAAGCATGACCCCGCGCCTGCGATGGATCGAGCACCTCTCACCGGCCTACGCGCTGTCGGTGGCCTTGCGCCGCGATGTCCTGCGCAAACCCTTGGGCCTGGAGTTCACCGAGGCGCAGCTGGGCTCGGAATCGAACAGCCTCCACCTGACCGCCTGGGAAGAAGATGTGCTGTTGGGCACACTCCTGCTCACACCCCTGGATGGGGGATCCATCCAAATGCGGCAGGTCGCCGTGGATGATGCGAAACAGCGCCTTGGGATCGGCCGATTGCTGGTCGCGGAATCCGAAGCCGAAGCTGTTCGCCGAGGCTTCTCGCGCATCATGCTCCATGCCCGGGATAGCGCCGTGGGCTTTTACCTGAAGCTAGGCTACCGGCCCGTGGGCGATGAATTCGTCGAGGTGGGGGTGAAGCACCAGGAGATGGAGAAACGGCTGCAGGGACCGTAGCCCGTCACCCTTCAATATTCATTCGCCAGATCCGACGCCCGCACCTGCTTCTCGAAGGCCCAGAACACAGTCGCGCCTGCCTTCTGCGCGATCCATTCCGCCACGCGGATGCCATCCACGGCCGCACTGGTGATGCCTCCGGCGAAGCCTGCGCCTTCGCCGCATGGATAGAGGCCCTGGTGCGAGACGGACTGCCCGTCTTCGGCGCGAAGCAGCTGGATGGGGCTGCTGGTGCGGCTTTCGATGGCCAGCAGAAGGGCCTCGCTGGACGCGAAGCCATGTATTTTCTTGTCAAAAACAGGCAAGGCTCCTCGCAATTGCTCCTGCACGAAATCCGGAAGGCAGAGCCGGATATCCGAGGGAACGGCAAATGGGCGGAAGCTTGTGCGAGGCAACTTTCCGCTGGCTTGCGTCCGCATGAAATCCACCACGCTCGTGGCCGGAGCGCCGTAGGTTTCACCTGCTGCCTTGAAGGCTTTCTGTTCCCAGGTCCGTTGGAAATACATGCCGCCCAGGAGATGATCGCTTCCGAAATCCGATGTGGCGACCTTGGCCACCAGGCCGCTGTTGGCGAAGCCGGAATCGCGCTTCTCGTTGCTCATGCCGTTGACCACGACGCCCCCTTCTTCCGAAGCGCACTGGATCACTTCACCGCCTGGGCACATGCAGAACGAGTACGCGGCGCGGTTCAGCCCCAGATTGCACACCAGCTTGTAATCCGCGGGCGGAAGGCTGGGATGGCCTTTCGATGGGCCATATTGATTCTTGTCAATGAAGTCCTGGGGGTGTTCGACGCGGACACCCATGGCGAAGGGTTTCTGGCGCATGGCCACGCCATGGCGATGGAGCATTTCAAAGGTGTCCCGAGCGCTGTGGCCTGGCGCCAGCACGATGGCGTCGCAGAGGATTTCCTCGCCATCCTGGAGCACCGCGGCTTTGACTTTCCCGTTGTCCCACTGGATATCGGCGAGTCTGGTTTTCCATCGGTATCGAACACCACGGGCTTCGGCATCCTTGCGGATGAGCACGGAGCATTTGCGGATGACATCGGTGCCCACGTGGGGCTTGGAGAGGTAGAGGATGCGCGGGTTCGCACCATATTTCACGAAGGTATCCAGCACGTAGCGCGTGGCGGGATGGCCGATGCGCGTGGTGAGCTTGCCGTCGCTGAAGGTGCCCGCGCCACCTTCTCCGAACTGGGAATTGGCTTCGGGATTCAGCTTGCCATCTTGCCAGAGTTCGTTGATGCTCTGCACGCGCTCGCTCATGGAGGGGCCGCGCTCCAGGATGATCGGCTCGATGCCGTAGTCCAGCAGGCGCAGCGCGCAGAAGGTGCCTGCCGGTCCGCTGCCGACGATGACCACCCGGGGCTTGCGCGGCGCGGGGGCGACCAGGTAGGGACTGGGCGGCGGCGCGGGTTCCAGCTTCAAGCCCGGCAACAATTCATGGTCTGAAAGATCACGCTGGGTCTCGAAACTCAAGGCCACCAGAAAACGGATGGCCCCCTTGTGCCGGGCGTCGAGGCTGCGGCGTTCCAGCACCACATCCGAATAGTCGACGGCCTGCCACCCAAGGCATGGCTCAGAGGCCTTGCCAGATCCAGCTTTTCCTCGCCCAGATTCAGCGGCAGGTTCGTGAGGAGGTAGCGCATGGGAGCTCCGGCGAAGGGATTCTTAGGGGAATCAAGGCCAGAAAGCAGTTTAGCTGGGATTTATGGCATCGCATGTTTCATGCGAACCACCTCAACCGGCCTTCTGTTAATCCCGGTTCACCCACGCTACCGCCGCAGAGCCACGCTTACCTTTGAATGGGCCACGCGCTGGGCCTGGGAGATCAGCTCCAGGGCTTCGTGGCGTTGGCCCGATGGATCGGACCCAAGACCAGACTGCACCAATTGCGCAGCCAGGCTCCAATCGGTCTTTCCTTTGTAAGGGCTTTCCCGCAGCATCATGCCAAAGGCGGCAAGGCCCGCGGCGAAGGAGAAATCGCCCTTGGGCGGCACTACCGCCATATCCGCCACAGTATGCGAAAGCAATTGGCTGGTCTCGCCTTGGGGCGTCTTGTAGCGGACTTTCACCGTGAGCAGCTCACCGTTGTGGGCTTGGGAGCTGGGGGCGGTAGGCGTCTGATACTTGAGGGCGTCCACCCCAGACACGCGCTCGCCAGGGGGCACCAGTTCGTAGAGAGCCGTGACGGAATGGCCCGCGCCCATATCGCCCGCGTCCTTGGCATCATCGTTGAAATCTTCATCCCGCAACAGCCGGTTTTCGTAGCCGATGAGACGGTAGGCGCCCACTTTCACCGGATTGAACTCCAGCTGCAGCTTCACGTCCTTGGCGATGGTGAAGAGGGTCGCGCCCGCCTCCGTGCCCAGCACTTTGCGGGCCTCGGCCGGGCGATCAATGTAGGCGTAATGGCCATTGCCTTTATCTGCCAGTTTCTCCAAGGTCGAATCCTTCAGGTTGCCCATGCCGAAGCCCAGCACCGTGAGGAATATGCCCTTCTTCCTCTCGCCCTCAATGAGGCGCACCAGCTCGCCTTCGCTGCTCACGCCCACGTTGAAGTCGCCGTCGGTGGCCAGGATGACGCGGGTCATGGCGCCGGGGCGCTGCATGGATTCCGCCACTTGGTAGGCCTGCTGGATGCCCTGGGCGCCGTTGGTGCTGCCGCCGGCTTCCAGATCCGCCAGGCAGGCCAGCACTCGCTCCCGCTGCGAGCCCGAGGTTGGAGGCAGGGCCAGGCCTGCGCTGCCAGCGTACACCGTGATGGCTACGCGATCCTTGTCCCCCAACTGGTCCACCAGGAACCTGAGGCCCTGCTTCACCAGGGGCAGCTTGTTTGGCTCCCTCATGGAACCACTCACGTCAACCAGGAAGACCAGGTTCACGCCTGGGCGATTGGCAGGGTCCATGCGCTTGCCTTGGAGGCCCACGCGCAGCAGGCGATGGCGGGCCTCCCAGGGGCAGGTGGCAAGCTCCGTGATGACCGAAAAAGGATGCGAACCTGTGGGCTGCGCGTAGTCGTAGGTGAAGCTGTTGAGCAGTTCCTCGATGCGCACCGAATCCTTGGGCGGCAGCTGGCCCTCCCGCAGGAAGCGCCGCGTATTGCTATAGGCTGCCGTGTCCACGTCAATGGAGAAAGTAGAGAGGGGCGCCTGGGTTACGGCGAGGAAGGGATTGTCTTCCTGGTGGGCATAGGCCTCGGTGTTGCCAGGCGAGGAAGGCACCCGAATCCGTTCGCCGATCTGCTTCCGGGCCAGAGCGGCGATCTGCCCCGTTCCGCCCACCACGCCTCCCACCACGCCCCCGGTTACGCCATAGCTTGCTTGTGGGGCAGACGCTGAGTAGTCAAGCATCACGGTCGGCTTGCTCGGGCTTTGCGCTGGGGGTGGGGGTACAGGCTCTGGAGCGCTCTCGATTTTGGGGCTCGCCCCGCTGCTTTTGAGTACCGGGGCGTGCGTCTGGCGTGTGCAGGCGGTGGTGAGCAGCAGGAGGGTGGACAAAGTGCGGGTGGTGCTGGAAGTGATCATGGCGAACCTCGAAGGAATTAAAGGGTTTCTTTCCTCATGAAATAGCCGCTCCCGATGGCCTGGAAATCCCAGGCGGAGAAGGCCTTCGCGAATTGATGCATATCCTTTTCGGTGATCTTGCCCAAGGGCGTGGTGAAGCAGACGACGATCACGCGGATGGGCTCATCGGCATGGGCGGCGCGCCAGTTCCCGCCGACGAAGGTCGGGCCTTCCGCCGGGCCACCATACGTCGGATCGTTACCCATGTGCCCGCTCCCATGAGCAGCCACGGCGCAAGGAATACAAGGGCGGAAACCAGCAGCGCGAGCAGCTGAACCAACAATTCGACAGAACTACGGGCGGCCACGGCTACCGGCGCGAAGAGGCCAGGTTTCGGGGGTTCCGTCGCTTTGATGGCTACCAGCGGCTCGTGCAGTTCCACAGTGATTGTCGACATAGAGACCATTTGTTGGAAATAACGGCGCTGTCCCTCCATCTGCTCGATCTGCTCGGTTACCTGTGAAAGCTGATGTTCCGCCAACAACAAATCGTCCATTTTGGCCGTGCGGGTGCGCAGGATCTCCCGCATCCGCGATTCAAGCTGGCGCTTGTTGATGAGCCGGGCCTCCAAGTCCCCATATTCCCTGGTCACATCTTGGGTGTTGACACCCTCCTGCTCGACCTTGCCGATGGTCCTCAAAGCGTCCAGTGTTTGGAAATAGCGGGTGGGTTGGACACGCACAACCACGGTGCCGGAAGCGCGGCCCTGGTCCTGGCGGTTCGCCTTGATATCAGCGATGTAGCCGCCGTTCTCCGAAGCGATTCGCTGAAGCATGGCGAAGGCGTCATCGAAGGTCTTCACCTCCAGGATCAGCTGCCCTGTGCGGATGAGTTTCTGGCTAGCGATCATGGCATTCTGCGATGCATCAGCTGGCGCATTCGCCAACCTTGTCACTGCATGTTCGGACGATGGCAAGGATGGTTCCAGCATTGGCGATTCGGCCACGGATGAGATTTTCATCATGGCGGCCATGGGCCTAGATGCCTTGTGATTCGATAGCCACACGAGGCCTGTAGATCCCGCTATCACTGCACCCGCCGTGGTGAATAAAGCGATCCTGCTTGGTTTCATGGTGATCTCCCGGTGACTGTGTGGGTGAAAAAAGCCGATCTGGGGTTCCTGCCATTCCTGGATTCGTGAAGTTGGACAGGATGGGGAGCGAGAAAGTTCCAGAAAGAATTACTCCTGGGCCGTTCCTCGATCGGGAGGCAGATAAATCAACTTTCTGACACGTAAGGCCTGCTCCGTCACCCGTGAACAATTCACATATTCACGGCACTATGAATATGGAGGTCATTGATGCCCGTTCTATCCGCCCTGCTTCTGCCCGTACTTCTAGCCCAGACATCCGCCAAAAAACCTGCCCGTACCGCTAAAGCACCCAAACCCGCGCCCGTCACAGCTCCGAGCATCAATTCCGCGCCCAATTCGGCCAACGATTCCGCACCTTTTTTCAAATGCATCCTGGGCTTGAAAGGCACCATGCGCACCGTGAGCCAGGGAAGGGATGCCCAAGGGAAACCGGACGTGGAACAGAAAACAGAATCCTTCGATTACCGGATCCCTGGATGGATCAAAGAGAATTCATATCCTCAAGGTTCTGTCGTTTGGGAGTTCTACCCATCCCACGAGGCTGATGCCAAGACCACGGGCAGGGTGGATATGACCATTCAGAGCGGCGCTGAAACCGTGCGCTTCATATCCACGGATCCTACGGCTTACGGCACCTTCGCTTTCTACGCTTCCGCCCGGGGGCGGCCGGTATCAGCCCTTGCGACCTTGGCAATCACGGGCGCAGCCCAGGTCACCAAAGCAGGTGTCACCACCACCGAAACACGCACGGTCACCAGCTTTCCGCTACCCAATGTCAAGAAAGGCCCCAAGGATTACACCGCGCCAACGCTGCTGTTCACGGGGTCTGGCCTCTGGGCCCTGCCGAATGCAAAAAGCGCCTTTGATGCCCAGGCCAGCATTGTCTTTTCACACTCGAAGGACAGCCTGCGTGCGGACGGCAAGGTGGATGTGACCTTTCAGCTGCATCCAGAACTGCGATCCGCTACGCCCAAGTAGAAAGCAAACATCGCAGGCGTTTGTCGAGTGATTTCCTTCGAACGGAGCACCCAAATTCACCCCCGCAACCGGAATTGAAGGTCAGCCGGAATCTTGCGCTGTGCGGCTGTCCATCAAAGCGGGCTGGCGTGAAGCGCCATTGCTGCGCGGCGCGAATGGCATCATTCCTGAAAATCGTGTCGCCTGAATCCATCTTCACATCGGTCGGAATACCCTGTTCGTTGATGGTCATGATCAGCACCACATCGCCTTCCTTGTGGGCTATGCGCGCCAGCGAAGGATAGATGGGCTGGATCTGACGGAGGATGCTCACAGAACTGGCGCTGACATCCATGGGTTGTCCAATGCGGGACTCATCTCCAACGAGGCCAGTGGTGGCGGATTGTCCAGAAACGCGACCGGTTCCCGCTGTGGGATTTTGATTGAAGCTGATCTGTGGGCTCAAATCGACCTTCCCAATGCCTGTGGGCAATTTATCCGTGTCATCGATGGTCTGAGGTGGGGTGATGGCAGGCATAGCGGAAGTCTGAACCTGCGGATTGTTGGGAAGCGTTGGGGTGACCGCGGCAATGTACTGCGGGACTGGGGCAATGGGCGTCAGTTCGACCACTGCAACCTCACGTTCGGTCTTGATGTCCGGTTTATGAAAGGCTGGCGCAGCCTGAGCGACCAGGACGGCCCCTGCCGCAAAGGCGCAATAGAGGTTGGCGCTCATTAAAAAGCTGAGACGGCGATCGGTCCTGGGAGCCGCGATGGAGTGGACCTGAAGACCGGGATGGACCACGGTGATGGCGGGAATCGCGGCAGGCCGAAGGCTGCCCTGATACAGGGTCTGGGTTGACATTGGAAACTCCTCTAGTTTTTTTGAGAACAACAACCATGAGACCTTGAGGACCCGGCCGGTGCCCTCCAGTGCTTTCCACCCACGTCAGATCAACCCGGGAAGCAGCATTCGGATCGTTGCGAAGCCTTATCAGGCTTGCACTCCGTTTCGATGTCCCAAAGATCGTTGGGTAGAGGTTGGTTCATCCAGCCATCGCGTCAATGCTTCCAATGAGAAGTTACGGGAACACGACGAATCCCCTTTTCACCACGCCAATGTCATGGTGGAAACCCCCTATCCAGTAGGTTTCAGGAACAACCGTCATAGGTGGCTGTGACAGAATTCAAATGATGATCCTCTGCCTAGCCCTACATCACCATTCGCCGCATCACTTCGTAGCTCCTGAGCCCGCCGCCCAGTTCCTTCATCAGACGGCCCCGCAATAACTCTGTGCAGACCCTTGCCGTTTCTGGTTTTGGGTCCGGGGCGTCCTCTGCGGAACAGGTCCGAAGTGTGCGCAAGTGTTCTCGGATGCCCGCAGGCAATGCTTCGAGAGGATCCACGGCCGTGCAGTCCGCGCACCGCCATCCGCGCTCATCCGAGAGCATCACGATGGGGGCTGTTTCATTGCCACACGCTCCACACACGCGAGGATGGGGCAGCAAGCCCATGCAATGCAGCAGCCAATGCTCCGCATAGGCCAGGATATTCATGGCGCGGTCCGGATGTGCTTTCAGGGCCCGGCCGCAGGCGCTCAGGAGGCGGAATAGGCGTTCGTCCTCCACACCCTCTTTTGCTACGCGATCAAAGATATCCGCCAAGCATGCCATCACCAAGTTGGAGTCCAGATGTCCCAAGGTCAGCGGTGAATGCTGCAATTCACACCGGGTGATGCGCCGCAGGTCCGCATGCTCCTTTCCAAAGAACCCCACCTTCACCAGGCTCAATGGCTCAAAGGCTGAAACCCATTTCGCGGATGGTTTTTTCGCGCCCTTGGCGACGCCGGCCTTGCGCTCTCCATGCTCCGTGAGGAATGACACCACCAGCCCCCCATCCTGAAAGGGCGTGGGCCGCAGCACGATGGCCTGAAGGGTTTCGATCAAGTGGGGCTCCTGCTTCCAGGCTACAGGAAGGCCTTGGGCTGTGGATTTTGACCTGAAATTTATCTTCAACCAATTGGTTCCAGCAGAGCTCTCATCAAGCGAGGCACAAATCAATGGAGGCTCTCATGAACATGAACTTCAAACTTCTCATCCCCTTTGGACTGGCCGCAGGATTGTTGGCCCAGGCCCCACCCCCCGGACCACCCCAGGAACTCCCCGGGCTCTTGGCGGGCAGGGCTGGCATGCGGGTCGGCTTCATGGCCAAGCAACTCAATTTGAGCGCCGAGCAGAAGGCCACCATGAAGGCCATCGGCCAGAAGCACAAGGATGAGATGAAGGCTAAGCATGTGGCGCAGCGCGATGCCCGCAAGGCCTTCCAGGCGGTGATGGCGGACCCCAATGCCAAGACCGCTGACATCCAGGCCGCCCATCAGGTGCTCAGCCAGCGGTCCCTGGACATCGCCCTCGCTGGACATGCCCTGCGCGCAGAAATGCGCGCTGTGCTCACCCCCGAACAGCAGGCCAAGGCCGACCAGCTTAGGGCTGACTTCCAGGCCAAACACCAGGAACGCATGATGCATCTGCGCAAAGGGCTGGGGCTGGAAAAGTAGAGGCTGATGAACAACGATTCGAAGGGCTCCTGCGGGAGCCCTTCTTTTTGTCGTGAACGAATAATTTGAACTCTTCCGATAAAACCTGAAGCAGGAAGCAGGCCTGCGCGGTGGGGCCTTCCGCGCCCAAGGCCGATGTGCGAAGGGCCATCCACATCGGCAGCCCCAAACTGCCTTGGATTCAGGCTCGGTATTCGGAGTCGGAACCAGGCGAGCGTGGCGTCCTGCCACTGGCTTGAGTCAGGGTGCAACCACCGTCGGAACTCCGATGCGGTCCAAGTCCATAAACACATAGGCAAAGGCACCGGCATAGGCATTGCTTTTCTCTCTCTTCGCTCTTCGCAATCAGTTCTTTCTGGAGGTGAGATGAATCGACCACCTGAATTCAGGGTCCCTGCGGTCACGCACGATTTTCCCGTCCCATCCATTTCTCAGGGAAGCGGATCGGGAACTCTTCTCCGCTTCCTCTTCCTGGTTGGTTCAGGCCTGATACTCGCCCTCGGCTTGGCTTGTGGAGGAGGTGGCGGCGCAGAACCTCCACCGCCCCAGCCGCTTCCCTACATCCAATCCTTTTCCGCAAGCCCGAACCCCGTCACGGTCGGTCGCCAAACCACCCTTAAGGCCATGTACGGCAACGGCCAAGGCAGCGTGACACCTGGCTCGGCCTACCTCTCCAGCGGCTATTCCCAGGGGGTGTACGTGAAGCAAGACACCACCTTCACGCTCACGGTGACCAACAAGGATGGCGCCCAAGCCACCGCCACAGCTAGTGTTGGCGTCACTGTCCCACCGGTGGGGTTCCAATCCACGGGAAACATGGCTGTGAGTAGAAACCAACACACCGCCACGCTCCTTGCGGATGGAAGGGTGTTGTTCATGGGGGGGAGCGGAATTTATTACTCCTCCAGTCCCGAAGTGTATGACCCCATCACGGCCGTCTTTGTGAAGGTGGGACCCTCAATGCCTGCGACGGCGGGACAGACTGCCACCCGCCTGCAAGATGGGAGGGTGCTGCTGGCAGGTGGGGGGAGTGGCGTCGTCACTGGTGGTGTAGAACTGCCCCAGGCCAGTACCTTGACCTTCAATCCAGTCAACGGCACTTTCAGCGGTGGTTCGGTATTGGGCGCTGCAAGGCATCAACACAGCGCCACCCTCCTGCCCAACGGCCAGGTGCTCATCGCTGGCGGCCAGGGGCTTCTGGATTCCAACCTGGTCCCTCTCTCCAGCGCTGAGCTTTACGACCCCGTGGCCAACACCTTCAAATCCACGGGATCCATGGTGAACGCCAGGTCGGGACACACCGCGACCTTGCTATCCGATGGCAAGGTGCTCCTCGCAGGGGATGCTCGCTACAACAGCACCACTGGCGCTGAGATCTACGACCCGGCCACCGGCATCTTCACCTCCACGAGGGCGTCCATGGCCATCGCGCGGCGGGATCTCACGGCCACCCTCCTGAACAACGGGAAGGTCCTCTTCGCGGGGAACGGCAGTGCCGATCTCTACGACCCGGCCACGGATACCTTCACTCCCATGGGTTCATTCGACGAACTTGTAGGGTCGCACATAGCCACCCTTCTTCCTGATGGCACCGTGCTCTTCGCAGGGGGCGGCCGTGACGGCGGCGCCTACGGCGGGGGCAGCTCCGCCTATGCCTGGCTCTACGACCCCATCAATGGAACATTCCGGGACACTGGCTCCATGGCGACCCCCAGGCAGTTCCATTCAGCGACCCTTCTCCACAATGGAAAGGTGCTGGTGGCGGGGGGACAGTACTACACGAATTCAGGGGAATTGTATGGGTTCGCCGCCCCTTGAATCCCTTTCTGCGTGAATGAAATTTATTCCCCTCCTGCCAGACTGGTGAGATGCGCCTTATTCTCCGCTTGACCCTCATCGTCCTTTTCGCGATTCCCGCATCCGCTCAGGCGCCGGAGGTTCGGCATTTCCGGCAATGGGTGGCAGGGCAGGAGCTGGGAGGCGCTGAGGACCGCACCAGCATTGAAGGCACGGCCACCCGGATCGAACACCGCGAATGGATCAACTTCACACGGCTGGGCATCGAAATCCAGCAGGAGATCAAGGAGACCAGTCTCCGCAATGCGGATGGCAGCCTTCATTTCACCTGGCGGACACAACTCTCCAAAGAGCCATTGGAGGGCCAGGCCGATTGGTCGCCGTCGCGGCCTAAAGAGCTTCGGGTGAAGTCCAACGGTTTCGAGGCCAAGGTCATTCCCATGCGGGCTGGCGCGTTGCTTTGGCCCCGGGATGTGGACGATAGGATGCGCGAAGCGGCGCGCCTTAAAAAGCCCGTGAAGATCAGCAGCTATTCCTTCACCACACAGCAGTGGACTGAGCTGGATCTGAACCCAGTTGGGCCTTCACCACTGCCTGGTTTCACCGAGGCGGTGCTTTTCAAAGGGGTTGAAATTGATGGCGCCACGCGCACCGAAACATCGGTCTGGATCAGTCCAATCCACGGCGGCCTCAAGCACACCGGCGAGGTCATGGGCCTGAGCCTGGTCCTTCAGCGCTCGGAACTGCCGGACCCCGTGGGCAGCAGTAAAGGCAAGGAAGCATTTTTCGAGCAAAGTTTGAAGACCATCCCACAGCATCCATTTCAACCCTGGCTGAAGGAAGTGCTGGTCCGGTGGCAGGGTGCCAAGGCACTCAAATTGCCCGAGGATCCCCAACAGCACCAGGTGAAGCCAAACCTATTCGTACTGAAACAAAGCGCGCCTCTCCGGGCCGAGGAAGCCAAGGAACTTCCAGTCAAGGGAAAGCCATCCAAGGAGGACGCGCCTTTTCTCGCGGCCACCCCGTTGGTTCCCTTCAACGATCCGGCCTTCGGCGGTCTGATCTTCCGCTTGCGCGCTCCCCAAGGAGCTTCACGCTGGGAGCTGGCCCAACGGGTGACGGATTTCGTCTGGGAGTGGATCACTCAGAAGGACTACACCGTAGGATTCGCATCCGCCTTGGAGGTCTGCCGCAATCCGCGCGGCGACTGCACCGAGCATGGCGTTCTGGCGGTGGCCCTGCTGCGCAAACTAGGCGTGCCCGCCCGCGGTGCGGTGGGTTGGATGGCGGCCGGTGAAAACCTGGGCCTTCATTTTTGGATAGAGGTGAAACTGGGTCAACGATGGGTGCCTGTGGACCCTACTTTCGACCAGGTCCCCGCATCCGCCTTCCGCCTTAAGTTAGGTACCACAGACTTGGCGGATCTGGGTTCCGTGGGCTGGGAAAACGCAGGCCAGGTTTTTGGCAGCGGCACCTGGAAGGTCGAAAAGCCAGATGGCTTTGGCGATATCCGGATCGAGGGCGAAACCCTTCGCGCGCCGGATGGCACGCGCCTGCGCGTCGTGGGGTCCACATGGAGCATGGGCGCTGGGCTGGTGCTTCATCGCGAAGGCGGCGATCTGAATCTTTCCGCCCTGCCCCGCCCTTACAGCGAGGCTCTGGAAGGCGCCAAGCTCCTGCAATCGGGACACTGGAAGGGTTGGTGGCAGCCGAAGGGACAAAAGCTCTACCTGGATCTTGGCGACCGCCGCTGGCTGGGCGTCGAGCCACTCGACGAAAAGGGCGCCACGGATTTCATGGAGAAACTGGTGGTGGAAAGCCTGGCACGTTAAGGAAATGGACTCAGCACCCTGAATAATACCTAATGCTGGAAACCACCCAACGGGGAATTCCAATTATGGATTCGGATATCGGTGACCTCTCGATCATGGCCGGGATAGGATGAAGCCAGATGATTTGGCTAGGTCAACTCAGCCTTCTATTCACCAAAGGTCCCTCAATGCGACGTTCTTTCTCTGTCTTCCTCCGTCTGGTTTTTTGTGGGGCCACCACCCTGGTTTTCATGGCTTGCGGAGGTGGTGGCAATAGCGGTGGTGGTTTGCCTGGGTCCCCGATCGTCTCCTTTGTCGCGACCCCTTCAACTATCACTGCCGGACAAAGCACCGCATTGACGGCACAGTTCAACGGCCTCGATGCCTGGATTGAACCGGGTTTTTTAGAAATGAAACCTAATGTCCCAACGACTGTAAACCCCCATGTGACTCAAACCTACAAGCTGGTTGTGGATGACAAGTCCGGAAAACCTTGGGATCAGTCACTCACAGTCACCGTGCTCCCAAGCGCCAAAATCAGCCACAACCTTCCCAAGGCTCCCTACATCACCGCTGGTGAAACATACTCCGCCTGGGTCGTAGACCAGCCAGGTTCTCATTTCGCTTGGACCGTTTCCGGCGGAACAGTAGCCAGCTCCTTGAGTTTTTCTAGCCTCTCCTTTGTCCCACCAGCGACCGGTACGGTTCAACTTTCCTGTAAGGTCACCAGCCCTGCCGGACAGGAAGCCAATGATTCGATCACCTTCACGATCGTTCCTGCCCCGGACGCGACGCTGGTGCAGAACTGGACTACCGCGCCATACGCTAACCGTAACCAGAGCGGCTATAACGTAAGCTTCCGGTCGCCGGACTCCCATACATCTTCCTGGGAGACCCGTGGATGGTTAAGGAACGACAGCTACACGGGAAGAAGCATCACCTTCACGCCAACGAATTCGGGTGACTCAACCATCACCGCCGAGGTCATCAATTTGGCGGGTTCAAAGGCCAAGGGAGTGTCTGTGGTCAAGGGGGTGGAACTCCCCAGAATCTCCGAATTCTTGGTGGATAAGCCCGTGGTTACTTCAGGGGATAAGGTACGCCTTAGCTACACTTTCAATTACGGAAGCGGAGAAATAAACCCAGGACATATTCCCATCCCAAACTCCGGTTCAGGCTCACTGGAACTCACGCCAGCCCAAGGGCAGACCTACACGATGGTCGTAACCAATCTGGCGGGAGCCACTGCGGACAAAAGTCTCAACGTAAGGCTTGTCCCTCCACCGATCTTGAATGGTTTCGTATCCAGCGCGCTCTATTCGGAGCCACGGGAAGGAATCCGCCTAACAGCCCGATTCACCGATGGCCAAGCTGTTCTGATTCCAGGCGGGATTTCCATGCAGAACGGCGTTCCTCTGACCGTTAATCCTGGAGTCCCGACACGCTATAAGGTGGCCATTACGAACGAGGCGGGCACCAGTGTCAGCGCCGCCCAGGTTGTCTATCTATCTGGGGGAATCGCCGAATCGTCTGCCTCCACCTATGCCATCGACAATTTGGGACAAGCGTGGGCCTGGGGCTCCAACACCTCAGGTCAATTGGGTGACGGAAGCAGGACTCATCGTGGAGCACCCACCCTGATCAAGGGGTTGAACCAGGTGCGTATGATCTTTGGCTCTGCCAATGCGGCAGACGCCCTTCCTACTTCTGTCCCAGGTCATGCCTATGCCCTTTGCGCCGACGGGAGAGTCTGGGCTTGGGGGGAGAATAACCAGGGACAGCTAGGGCAAGCCTCGCCTGCAAATTCCACGATCCCACTGGCGGTGCCAGGCTTGGATTCAGTGGTTCAAATGGCGCCGGGATCTGCCCATGCGCTCGCCCTCAGGTCCGATGGCAGCGTTTGGGCCTGGGGCTCCAATATCGGAGGCCAGCTGGGGAATGGATCCCATTCCTCTGTCACAGGGCCTACCCAAGTGCTTGGGCTACCGAAGTGCGTGGTGGTCGCGGCAAAGGATCTCGAGTCCCTGGCCATGGATGAGAACGGCAGAGTTTGGGCGTGGGGAGGCAGCGGTACGTCCAGCCCGCAAGTCATGCCGTTTGAGGGCGCCTGGGCCATTCATGAAGGGGGTGTAGCCTCGGGGTTAGGACGCGTCATATTCAACATTTTTGGAAATTATCCTCTCTTCAACAACTGGGGAGCTGATCTGGTGAGCTATACCGCTGCGCACACCCTTATCAAGTCCGATGGATCCGTGCTTAGGGATTCGGCCCCAGTCGCTGTTTCCAACGTTGTTCGCGGGGGAGACAAAGTATTCCTTCGGAAAGACGGCACCTTGGTCGCAATGGGGATGAACGATTGGGGGGAATTGGGATTCGGAGGCACGGTTGCCCAAACCAGTCCGGTTGTGGTCCCCGGCTTGGGGCCTGTGGATTGGGCCATCTTGGGAGGGGCCTGCATGGCGGTCCGAAAAACAGATGGCTCCCTCTGGGGTTGGGGATCGATGGTCAATAACCCTATGCTTCCAGTGGGGAGTACCCAACAAGTCCCCCTATATCACGCAGCTCCGACCCCAGCGCCAACGGGAACGCCTTCGGGGCTTTCCCAAGGGGCCGCCCTGATGAACTTTCCGCGTTTTCCCTACGGGGCTAATGGATACCTGGAATGGGTCTGGGGTGGAGTGTCGAACTATCTCCAACCCACCAACCTTCAGCGAATGGCCGCCAGCGACGGGCACGGCCTTGCCCTCCAACAAGATGGATCGATCTGGGCATGGGGAAGCTGCACCTCCGGCCAACTTGGAATCGGAGAGGTCCCCTGGACCATCGATGGCGGTGAGGCGGTTCCAGCACTAACCGGCCTCCTGGACATCGCCGTCGGCGCAGCCCATTCGCTGGCCCTTAAGGCTGATGGAACCGTACTCGCCACGGGTCGGAACGTTGAAGGGCAGCTGGGTATTTTGACCACCTCTCAATCCTGGTCCTTTGCACCTATCCCTGGGCTGAACGCCGTCAAAGGCGTTTTCGCCGGAGCTAACCGATCCTATGTCCTGAAAACTGATGGCAGCCTGTGGGCTTGGGGGGAAGGCATTGGGGCGGTTCCGATCCGTGCTCCACAGCCTCCTGGAACCCTTACAAGTCTGACTGTGGGGAGCAATCACACCTTGGCGCTCACCAGTGATGGAAACGTTTGGGCCTGGGGTCGAAACATGAATGGTCAGCTAGGGACCGGGAACACCTTGGATGCCACAGTACCCGTTCGGGTCCCGGGGCTGCCCAGCATCCGGAAAATCTACTCAAGGGATGAAACCTCCGCCGCCATCGACGCCGCTGGAAACCTATGGGTATGGGGCTCTGACGGCCCCCAAGGAAAACTTGGACTTGGGCGGATAATATGGACCCCCACAGTGCTTCCCGTGCTCGGTTTCCATGCCTGGTAATCGGTTCAGCCAATTTCCATCGAACAAAAAATTGTAATTTTCCATCAATTGGTTTCTTGAAGTCGGCTCTCCACGGTCGCCCATTCCCCTTCTCACAGAAGCAACACTTCATCGCCCGAATTCCCGCGATGTACCTTTCCTGATCCATGAGAATCTGGAGGATTGCAGTATTGGAGTAGTAATGCCAGTCGCGCTATCCCTGGTCAACGTCAGCAAAGCCTACGGCGCCCAGCCCATTCTGGACTCCCTCAGCTTCGGGTTGCAGGAAGGTGAAAAAGTAGGCCTCATCGGCCGCAACGGCGCCGGCAAAAGCACCCTTTTCAAGCTTCTCGCAGGAGTGGAGGCACCCGACAGCGGTGAAGTGATCATGACCCAAGGCCTGCGCGTGGCGCGCCTCAGCCAGGAGCCGCACTTCGCCCCCGGCGCTACCGTGCGCCAGGCACTGGAAGATGCTCTGAAAGATCACAGGAAGCTCTTGGACCGGCACGCGGCCATCCATGAAGAGCTGCACGGCGATGGCGGGGCAAGCGTCCATGATTCAAAGGCTGAGCGGCTCCATCAGGAACTGGACGCCATCGAACATCACCTGCATCACATGGGTTGGGATCTGGAGCCGCGGCTGAAAGAAGCCTGCACCACCTGGGGGCTGACGGACGTGGAAGCAGATGTGGAATCGCTTTCCGGCGGCTGGCGCAAGCGCGTGGCGCTGGCCCAGGCCTGGCTCAAGGATCCCGATGTGCTGGTGCTGGACGAGCCCACCAATCATCTCGATCCCGAGCAGGTGGAAAAGCTCGAAGCCTGGCTGCTGGGCTTCGAAGGCGCGCTGCTCCTCATCACCCACGACCGCCACCTGCTGGATTCGGTGGTGGAGAAGATGCTCGAACTGGAAGGCGGCAAGCTGGCGGTGTATGAAGGCTCCTACAGCGACTACTTGCTGCTGAAAGCCGATCAGGAATTCCGCGAGGCGCGCTTGACGGACCACATGCAGAACCGCCTGCGCCGGGAGATGGCCTGGCTGCGGCGGGGCGCCAAAGCCCGCACGCGCAAATCGAAGCTTCGCATCCAGGACGTATTGGATCTGAAGGAGGACGTGGACGACCGCAGCCGCAGCGAATCCCGCGAGAAACTCACCTTCGCGGGAGGATCCAACCGCAGCGATGCGCTCGTGTCCGGCCGCGACCTGCATTTCCGTTATAACCCCGACAGCGCCGATCTTCTGGGCGGCCTGGATCTAGTGTTGCAGCGTGGGATGCGCATCGCACTGCTGGGCCCTAACGGCTGCGGCAAATCCACGCTGCTGAAAGTGCTCATGGGAGATCTCCAGGCTGAGGGCGAATTGACCCGGCATCCCAAAATCTCCATCTCCGTCATTAGCCAGGGCCGCGGCGAGCTGGACAGCGATGCCTCGGTGCTGGATAACTTGGCGGAGCGCGCGGCGGTGGTGCACATCGGCGGCTCGGACATCCTGGCCCACGTCTACCTCACGCGGTTCGGCTTTCCTGTGGACCAGCAGAAGCGCGTGGCCGCAACCCTCAGCGGCGGCGAGCGCAACCGCCTGCTGCTGGCGCGCACCATGCTGCATCCGGTGGATCTGCTGGTGCTGGACGAACCCACCAACGATCTCGACATCCCGACTTTGCAAAACCTCGAAGAGGCCCTCCAGGACTATCCGGGAACCCTGCTGCTCGTGAGCCATGACAGGTTCTTCCTGGATCAGGTGGCCACACACACCTTGGCGTGGAACGGAGCTGGATCACCCCTATGGGAGCTGTACGAAGGTAGCCCCTCCACCGTGAAAAGCCTGCGTGCACAACGAACGGCAGAGGCGCTAGAGGCCGGTGGCGCCAAGGCCGATAACACCAGGACCTATGCCAAAGTGGAAGCCCCAAAAGCCAAAAAACCAGGACTCACGCAAAAAGAGCAGCGCCAACTGTTGGAGGTGGAGGCTCAAATGGCTGACCTCCACAAACGCATCGCCACGCTGGACGCCAGCCTCTCACACCCCTCAGCATTCATCACCGCTGATGCGCTTGGGCATCAGGCCCTGAAAGACCGCGATGCTGCCAAGACCGCGCTGGAAGTCCTGGAAATGGCTTGGATGGAATTGGAAGAGAAGCGGCAGGATTCCATTTGATGATGTGTTGCGGCAAAACCGCGCACCAGTCACCCTTCGATAATGAATTTGTCACTTTTGCAGGACACACTGCCGCTTGGTGCCGCTTTGGGCGAGGTGGAGGTTCCGGGTTCGAAATCCGTGACGAACCGTGCGCTGCTGTTGGCCGCGATGGCGCCAGGCACATCCATCTTGCATGGCGGGCTTGAGGCTGAGGACACGCGATGGATGCGTGAATGCCTTTGGACATTGGGTCTGCCGGTGGTCGAGCTGGAAGACGCCTGGAGCATCTCCGGCGGGTTCGCCCCCAATGCGGCTGCGCCGCTCTATGTCGGTGCCTCGGGCACGACTCTGCGTTTCCTGCTTCCTTGGCTCGCCTTGAGCGCCAAGGTTCCTATGCGGATCAACGGCGCCGCCCGGCTTTTCGAAAGGCCTCTGGGACCCCTGCTGGCGCCTCTTTTAGCCTTAGGCGCGAAATGGAAACTCGAAGGAAACGGAGCTTGGCTCCATCCGGTCCCCGAAACTCCGGAGCAGTTGGAGGTGGCGATCGATGGCAGCCTAAGCAGCCAATTCATCACCGGGCTAGCGCTCGCCACGGCCGGTCTCCGTAGGGTGGCAATCTTTCCTGGGACAAACCCGTCGCGAGCGCCAGCTATCTGGAGATCACACGCTATTGGCTCGCGCGCTTCGGCTGTGATAGCGAATTGCGGGAGTCTTCCTGGCACATCCCTGGCAACCAGCTCGATGCAGTGGAAACGGTGCTTCCCGGTGATTGGAGCGGCGCCGCGGCTTTTCTCGCCGCGGCGGCCGTAACGGGACGAAGCATCAGCTTGGGCCCCTTGGATCCGGATGATCCCCAGGGCGACCGCGCGATTGAAAGCATTCTTGTAGACGCAGGTTGCACTAGCCGTTGGCACGGGAATCGGCTGTCGCTTTCGGGCCCCATGCTGCGGGGCATCCACGCTGATCTCACCCTCTGCCCTGATCTCGGCCCAGTGTTGGCGGCCACCTGCGCTCTCGGGCCGGAACCCTCCACGCTGACCGGACTGCAGACCCTTCCCCACAAGGAATGTGATCGCCTGGAGGCCTCAGCAGAATTGGTGCGCTGGCTGGGCGGCGAAGCCGAGGTCATCGGTGACCATACGCTGGAGATCCGCCCTGCCAAGGATGCTGCCCCCAGGTCGCTTGGAGCACAGTCTCCGTTTGATCCGCGCAACGATCACCGCATGGCCTTCGCCGCGGCCGTTGGCGCATTGAGGTGCGGCGGTTTATTGAAAGATCCGGCGTGTGTGGCAAAGACCTTCCCGGACTTTTGGGAGGTGTGGAAAGAGATGTTGCGGAGGACTCCGTGATGCTCCAGTCCGCCTGGCTGGGCCATTGGAAAACGCCATGGCCGCTGACCCGTGGGCGCAAATGGGGCGATCTTCCCTGGGCGCTTTTTGCCATCAGCGAGGCTTGGCTCATGGGCGGCCGCGACAACCGGTGGTCTCGTTGCGCATGGGAGGCCCGGCGTCCCTTCGGACCGCGCCCAGCAACCACCCCAAACCAGTGGGATCCACAACCAGACCCAGCCTGGATTTCGTTGCTGCGCCACGGAAGCTCGAAGATCCCCGCGCACTTGAAAGGCCCCAAGGAAGACCCGCTGCTCACCTGGTGCTGGTCCGCCCTGCTCGAAGGCGATGGCACGCCTTTCATGGCCTATGGGTCGGTGCTGCTGGATCGTCCCACACGGCAGCGCTGGATCCCGCTGCTCGGCGCGGTGGATGAATCCGGTAGGCTGGAACTCCCACCCTTTCTCGACATCCTGATTCCTGATGCGGTCAAAACACTGCCGCAAGACTGGTGGCCCTGCCTGCTTCGTTCGATTGATGCCGAAGGCAGGCTCCTGCCCGAAGGGGCGCTGGGAGACGTTCCCTTTGATCGGTTGCGGCCCTTCCTTGAGCCGTTTGTCCTGAAGGAACTACCGGACACTTTGCGTGATCGCATCGGCACTGGCTGGTTGCTCGAACTCACCGATGGCCAATGGATGATCGCGCCGCAGGTCCGCGCCTTCGCAAGAGGCAAAGGTCCCTCCACTGCTCATCTTCCGCCTTCCCTCGCGCTCGGGGATGAACCTGATGGCAGCTTTCGCGAATTGCTGGATGGCGATGTCCGATCGAAGCATCCCGATGGCTGGACGTCCATCATCAACGCTGATCTTTCCGGGTCACCTCGACCCTCCTGTCCTGCGCCGAGCAACGACCCAACCTGGGACCGGCTGCGGGTGCGATGGGGGGCAGACCTCCCAGAAACCGTGGCCGGCTATCCCAGCTGGGGAAGTCGTGCGCATCCTTGCGCAGATCCCTTCCATTGGATGGCAGAAGGCCGGCGTGCCTATTTCGCCCAGGATCTCGAAACCGCCCTCCGCGCCTTCACCTTGGCTCATGCCCACTTTGAGCGGTTGGATTCGCCGTTCTGGAGCGACCGCGCCGCGGCCAACGCCGAACTGGCGGCGCTGCATTGGGCCGACCACCAGAATTTGCCTTTCTGGCAGAAGGCGCAGGCTAAGCCGCTGAGCCCCTTCAAAGAATTGAACGAGGTGAACCGGCTCATCGTCGGAGGTGATTGGAAAACAGCTTTGAACCGGCTGCGGGCATTGACGGAAATCTTTCCCGAGGAACCCCACGCATGGGTGCTGATCGGTCAGCGTGGCCTTGAAACAGGCCGCCAGGACTGGATTCGCGAGGCCCTGCCACACATCGCAGATGAAGGCTCCAAACTGTTGTTTGAAGCTTCGCTAGGTGAAATGATCGAACCTCCGCCACCCTTTCTCCATCCAGAGCAGCGCCTGCTATGGGAGTTCCACCGCCTGCTTCGGGGCCATGCGGAATCACAGGATTTTTGGAGCGCATGGGAAGCCTGCCCCAGCCATTTTTTGCGGCTTGAAGCGGGCCTCGCCCTGCTCGAAGCGCGGGAAAGCGAACGGAATCCATCGGTGCTGCTGGCTCTCCAAGCCATCGCGGATCGCGCCGCCATGAGCCATCATCAGGATCGCCTTCGCCTGCTGTGGCCTTCGCCAGCTCTCAGTATGGAACTGGATCCACGGGAATTGCTCAGCCGCTGGCTTTCGACGCGCACCCGCCCGGTTTGGCTGGTATGGGGGAATCCCATGGAGACCATAGGCCATGGGGAACCGCCGCCCGAGGGCTTGTTGAGCCGACTTCACCAGGATGGCCAGGTGGCGCCGTGTGAATTGCGGGGATGGATCTGGTGGGGCTTCCCCCTGCATTGGGAAGGCTCTGCCGTGGGCTCGGCGCTGCTGGCCTTGAAACCCGGCGAATCATTGGAGCCGCCATTGGACCCGCAACTGCTTGCCCCATGGCTCGCGAAACTCAACCCTGGCATACAAGCGGAACCGGTGCCTGAGGGTGGAGAGTTGCTCACGGATGGCAGCGAACCCATGGCCACACTGCTTCGCGAATTGGCAAGGGTAGCGCCTTCGGAGCTGCCAGTCCTCATACTCGGTCCCACCGGAACCGGAAAAGAACTCACCGCGCGGGAAGTGCACCGTAGGTCCGGCCGTCCTGGCCCCCTAGTGCCAGTGAACTGCTCGGCCTTCTCCGAAAGCCTGATGGAATCCGAGCTTTTCGGCCATGTCCGGGGCGCTTTCACCGGGGCGGCATCAGATCGCAAAGGCGCCATCGAAAGCGCCCAGGCAGGCACGCTTTTCCTCGATGAAGTCGCGGATCTTTCTCCGCGCCTGCAATCGCTTCTGCTCCGGGTGATCCAGGAACATGAGGTTCGGAAAGTCGGCAGCGACCGATCTGTGCGCGTGGATGTCCGGTTTGTTTCGGCGACGCACCGTCCTTTGGAGGAACTGGCTGCGGCTGGCGCCTTCCGCCGCGATCTGCTTTACCGGCTGCAGGGCACGGCGCTGCGCTTGCCAAGCCTCCGGGAACGCAGCCATGAGTTTCCCTATCTGCTGCCGCGGCTCGTCTCCATGATCGCGAAGACGAGCAAGCGGGATGCGCCTGAACTGGCCACGGGTCTGGCCCAATCCTTGGCCAAGCTGCCCTGGCCTGGCAACGTGCGCGAACTCCGCCATGCCATTGAACGCGCCCTGCTGCGCTGCGGAACTGGAACTTTGAAGATGGAGCATTTCCCCGAACTCCAGCAGCCGGAATATCAATCCCGGTCTTGGGAAGAAGCCACCCACGGCTTTCAGCGGCGCCTGCTGCTGGAGACCCTGCGCCGTTGCGGTTTCCGCGCTACCGAGGCCGCAGAAACATTAGGCATCGCCCGCCCCGCCCTCTACACCGCCGCCAAGCGCCTGGACATCGATCTCGTGGCCGAACGAAGAAATTGGAATCCAGAAGGGGCCTAGCGGCTGATCACGATGGAAATCATGCTGGGCCCATGACTGTTCATGGCCAGCCATCACACCCTTCGCCCAAAACTCCGTTCCAGATCGCCTAGGGTGAGTTTCTTGATAATGGGCCGGCCATGGGGACAGGTCTGCGGAACTTCGCAAGCCATCAGGTCCTGGATGAGGCGCAGGGCTAGTTCCGGTGGCAGCACGTGGTGTTTCTTGATGGCGGCGCGGCAGGCCAGTTCGGCGTTGAGATCCTTCCGGAAGGAATCCAGCTCCGCGCTCCCGCCAGCTTCCAGGCGATCCAATAGATCTTCCAAAAGCGATTGCGGATCGCGGTCGGAAAGGAAATCCGGAAGACCACGCACCACCAGCGCCTCACCGCCGAAATCCTCTGCTTCAACGCCCACGCGGTTAAGCTCCTCCAGGAAAGGCATCAGACGGGAAAGAGCCGCAGGCCCGAAGTGGACCACTTTCGGCGGCAGCAGCGGCTGGACCGCAGGCCGATGAAGACGGAGGAACAGCCGCTCGAAAAGAATGCGTTCGTGGGCCACGTGCTGATCCACGATCCACAATTCGGGATCGCCATCACTATGGACTTCCGCCAGCAGGTAGGTGTTTTCGAAGGCACCCAGATATTTGATATCTTGGCCGGTCTCGATGGGATCCGCGGGCTCAGCGGCACCACTGGGCGACGGGCCAAGCGCATAGGGACGTTCCAGGTCGGGTGTCTTTCCGGTGTAGAAAGCCGAGGCCATGGCCTCCACAGCTCCTGCCGCATTCTCCCTCCAGAGGCGTGGATGCTGGGGTTCCTGACGGCTCGAAACGGGCAGTTCAAATTCGTTGGCTACGGGTTTGGGCGGCATTTCCAGGACGCTCGCAAGACCTCCCCGCAACTGCTCCCAAGCCTCCCGCGCTGCACGGCTCACGAAAGGGAATATGCGGTTGGGATCACGAAACCGAACTTCTGCTTTCGTGGGGTGCACGTTCACATCCACCGCTTCGCTTGGAATCTCAAGGTAGAGCACTGCCGCTGGATAGGCGCCTTTCGGAAAGAAACCCTGCCAAGCCTCTGCAAGCGCCGCCAGCAGCAGACGGTCCCGCACGCTGCGGCCATTGACGAAGAGGTATAGATGGTTCCGGTCACGGAAACTCAGGTCCGGTTTCGATATATAGCCATGCAGCGACCAGGGCGCTTCGCCGCTGCGGAAAGGCACCATTCCCGACATCTTTTCGCCCAGCAATGGCCCCAACCGCGCACCGGATTCCGCCACCGGCGGCAATACCGTAGACCCTCCACGATCGCTGCGCAACGTCCAATGGACATCGGGTGTCGCCAGGGCCAGCCGAGTGATCACGCCCCATAAATGCGCGTGTTCCGTATCGGTGGATTTGAGAAAACGCTTGCGCGCAGGCAGCTGGGCGAAAAGATCACGGATGGTCACCGTGGTCCCACGGCTCCTGGGCATTGGCTGCACTTCCTTGACAATGCCGAATTCCGAACGCAGACGCTGGCCGGTCCCCTCGTTTTCAGCGCTGTGAAGCTCGAATCGGGTCACCGAAGCGATGGACGGCAAAGCCTCGCCGCGGAAGCCAAAGCTCGAAAGGCGGGTCAGGTCCTCGGCTGTCCGGACCTTGCTGGTGGCGTGGCGCTCCAATGCCAGGTAAAGATCGTCCCGGGCCATGCCGCAGCCATCATCGGCCACGGACAGCAGGCGCTTTCCGCCCTCTTCCCAAGTGATCTCAAGCCGCGTGGCTCCTGCGTCCAGCGCATTCTCCACCAGTTCCTTCAACACCGAAGCCGGTCTTTCAACGACCTCGCCCGCCGCGATCTGATTCGCGACTTGATCGGTAAGAACACGGATTTTCGGCATCGCTCCAGTCTAATCGGCCTTCAGGAAGGATTCAGGGAGACTTCCCCATTCGGGGCTTCAGCGATGCGCGGCTGCCTCAATGACAACAGTTGGTGGAGGCTGTACCCAACCAAGAAGATCATGCTGAGTGCACCGTGGATCCATGCGAAGGCAAGCCGCCATTTCGGTTCCACCGCCACCTGAACGGCATAGCCGCTGAGGACCATGGGAGCCAGGATCAGCGCAAGCACAATTCCCGAGGCCCGGCCACCGGCTCTGCCGCTGCGCCACATTGGCAGCACATGGCCCCGCACCAGCAATCCCAAGGTGAAGACCAGCAGCGGCGCCGCAAGGACATGGAGATGCTGCAGCATGGCTTGGAGCGGATGGGGTTCCACGCCGAATTCGCCTACGCGCTGGCCGAAATAGCGCAGCCATCCGTATAGCAATCCTGTAGCTCCCGTGAGCATCGCGGAGATGTGCAGGCTCCATCGCTCCAAAATAGTCATTTCTTCTCCCCGTAAAGGACCTGCCAAAGCGCCAGGCCACGGCGGGAAGCGTCGGTGAGCGCATTGGCAGTGAGCGTCGCGCCGCTCAGAGGGCGGATGCCCTGCTTGAGGCTCAATTCCCCATCCAGTTTGTGGCCGGTGAATTGCTGTTTCCAGGCGTCTTTGGCCAGGTATTCCTGGGGTTCATGGAACTGGATGACCTCCACACGGATGACTCTTCCATCTGGAGCAATGGCCACCATCGCTGTTTCATTGAGCGTCCGCACGCGATGCGTGTCAAAGAAGGCCACTCCCGCTGGCTTGCCCTCCTTCACCGCCTCGTACGCGATCCACCAAAGGCCTGGCAACTCCCGCTGGGAAAGCTGCTTCACCTTTGCACCTTGGGACTCTGTCAGAAAGTGCTCCTTCCGCGTGAATGTGGCGCCGGGAAAAGCCAGTTTCAATGCGTCTTCCCGCGTGGGCAGGGCCGCGGCCAGGGAGGTGACAGTGGCCAAAGCGAGCAAGGTGGTTCGCATCAGGACCTCAGAAGTAGTAGCCCATGGCTACGTTGAATTGGTTGCGGCCAGTGGACGCGCGGTTTTCGAGCTTCTGGTAATCAGCCTTCACCACCACGTTGGGAATCGGCTTGTAATTCAACCCCAGGGTCAGGATCGTTTGGTCATTTCCGCCGTCCGCCACCACGCCGGACACAACTGCTAGCTGCGTGTTCAGCCGCTCCCAGCGGAGGAAAGGCACGAGAGACGCCTTGCCGCCGCGCACCAGGTCATAGCCGACTTCCAGGTAGCCTCCGAACTGTTTGGTGCCCACCTCACGAGCCCCCAGGCCAGTGGCGATGGCCTGGACTCCATCTTTGGAATTGGTGACCGCGGCATAGAGACCACGCAATTGCAGCCCCCTCAACCGGTACTCGGCGTGGATATCCCAAAGTGCCGTTGTGATGGCCTCGCCCTCGCCGCTTTGATTGCTGTTGCCCGCATAAAAGCTCACGCCCGCCAACACGCCTGGCATGAAGTTCCAATCCAGGCGGCCAGTCCAGGCCAGGCTTGCCGCATTGGCCTTCTTGCCAGCCTGCCGTCCGCCCTTGATGCCCTTGGCGCTGAAGCCCTCGGTCTCGCCTTCCTCGCCTTTGCCAAGCGCGCTGAGGCCGTTGACCAAGTAGAGCTGGTAGCTGAAATTCGCCGGAAGGTCGCCGTGGATGCCCACACCGTTCTCGTGCCAGGTGCTGGGAATGATGGTGGTCTCGGTGAAGGGACGCCGGGAACCCAGGAAGGCGGGCGGCTCATGCAGCTCGTTGATGAAGCCAATGGGAAGCAGCACCATGCCCGCGCGGATGTTCATGGCCTTGTTCAGCAGGAAATCCAGGTAGGCGAATTCGACTTTGGCTTCACCCTCTTTGTGCTCATCGCTGTAGCCGCCATGCTCGAACTCCACCTCTGAATTGAATACGATCCTGTCGTTGAATTTGTAGCCCGTGTAGAGAATCAGGCGCAACGCATCAAGGCTGCGCTGATTGGAGGCACGGCTGCCGTCCTGCACTTTGCTTTCGATATTGGAATAGAGGAATTCGCCATAACCGCCGATGCTCAGGCCACCCTTGCTCTCGTAGACCTTGGAGGCCGCCGATCCCAAGCCGTAGCGGCCCTGCTCAGGGGCTTCGGGCTGTGCACCGGTCGTTTGGGCCTCCATCTGTTTGGACAGGATTTCGAGCCTGCGCTCCAATTCCTGGACCCGTTTCTCCGTATCGGGTTTGGGCGCATCCTGGGCGGAGGCCAGCCCCGCCAGCAAGGCAAGGGCCAAGGTCGTCAGTAAAGGTTTCATGGTTTCTCCATGGGAATCGGGATTGGGTGCATTGCCGCGAAGGCTGGGCTCATACGCGCCCGTCCATCGTTGAGAAGAAAGATCGCGGCGATATGGCGGCGCCTGGCCCAGACAAGGCCTTGCCTGGGTCCCAGCACATACAACGCAGTGGAAAGACAGTCCGCATCCAGGCCCGAGGCGGCGATGACCGAGACGCTGCCCCAATCCTCGCAAAGCAAGCCATTTCGCGGATCCACAATGTGGTGGCCATGCTCGGAAAGACCGCTGCTGGCCAAACTCGCAGCATTAAGTGATACGGAAAACCGGGGGCGAGTCCGGTTCCTTGGATCTGCGATAGATACTTGTGCCGCTTTTCCGAACGCCAACAACTGTCCTCCGAAATCGAGAAGCCCAGAGTTGATGCCCGAATGGGTGAGTTCTTTCTTCATCTGGTCCAGGGCATACCCCTTCACAAAACCGCCCTCTTCGATGCCAGCGCCTTTTTCAAGTCGTGCCGATCCGTTGCGTAGATTCAAACGAAGATGTCTGGCGCCACTCGCAGCGCGAGCGCATACCAATTCCGTTTCGGAGGGATTGCGTCCACCTTCCCGAACTCCGTACGCTGCGAGCAATGGCAGCAGTGCCGGGTCGAACGCCCCGCCTGAACGATGGCTCCATGCGCGAGCTCGGCTGAGCAATTCCAGCCACTCTCGATCTAGCGCTACAACTTGGCCCTTCGCCTCGTTCAATCGCGAAAATCCACTTTCGGGTTTCCAGGTGGAACAGGCCATCTCAATGCGGTTGCATTCGGCAATTGCAGCTTCAGAAGCCAAAGCGAGCCGGTCCTGCGCGGCCCCTTCGATCCGCAGCGACAACCTCGTGCCCATGGCGAGCACTTCGCGGTTGCAGCCTGGTTCTCCAGCCATGGCCAAGCTCGGTAGGAGCAAAGCGAGAATCAAGCTGGCAAGGGTGGGGACGCGGGACAAGGAAACCTCTGTTGAGACTGAGTCTCTATATTTTTTTATCATCGGTCAAGCTATTATTGAGATGAGGTCTCTATTTGTGCTTTGAATCACAGCGCATCCTTCAGGGCAAACTGATCTGATGCGTTTGCCACTCACCTGCCTATCCGCTCTTTTTTGTATGGCTACCCCGCTTCGGCCTCAGCGAATCCAGGCGCCCGATGCCCCCTGGAAGACCATTCAAACCACCCACTACCGCATCCACTACCCGCAGCGTGGCGACTTCGAGTCCTTTGCGATGGAGGTCGCCTCCAAAATCGAAGGCATTCACGCGAAGGTCACCGAATGGGTGGGGTATGAGTCCCCCAGGATGGTGGATGTATTGATAAGGGATCCCCGGCTGGAAGGCAACGGCATGGCCTATCCCTTCCTCAAACACCCTTTCGTCGAACTGTGGAAAACACCGCCAGAAAGCGATAGCGCCATTGCCCACTTCACGACCTGGCCGGAGTTGCTGGTGACCCACGAGCTGACGCACATTCACCACTTGATGCGGCCGCAGAAGAATCCCCGCCTTTTGGACAAGGTGCTGGACCTGCCCATAGGACCTTTGACCCTCAAAGCGCCCCGCTGGGTGATCGAGGGTTACGCCACGGTCATCGAAGGCCGCGTCACGGGAAGTGGGCGGCCTCATAGTGCATACCGCGCCGCCTTGTTGCGCCAATGGGCCCGGGAAGGCAAGCTGCCGGACTATGGCTCTTTGAATGGCTTCAATGGATTCCGTGGCGGCGGAATGGCCTACATGGTGGGCAGCGCCTACCTGGAATGGCTGGAACGCAAGGACATGGCGCGGCCAGGAAATAAAGGTGAAAAAGACGCACTTAAAAAGCTCTGGAGGAAATTGGCTTCTGGCAGAGGCCGGAGCTTTGACGCGATTTTTATGGGGACGTTTGGATTCAGTGCGCAGGATGGCTACGACCGGTTCCGCGCCGAACTCAGCGCCGATGCGTTGGCCTTCGAACAGCGCATGCAGGCGCAACACCTTGTGCGCGAAGGTGGGATATTCACCAAGGTGGACGGCGAAGTGACGGACCTTTCCGTGAGCTCAGACGGCACCCGGCTCATGGCCCGCGTGGTCACCCCCGGCTTCAAGGGGCTACGGGTTTGGGATTTCAAAGCACCGGATAAATCCGAACGTCCGAAGACAGCAGACATGGATACCCCTCCGTCACGACCGATTGAAAAAGCCACCTGGGAGCTGGGACGGCTGGATGGCTTGATACCCGAGAAGCCCTTCTGGGCGGAAATCCAGGGAGCCGCTGGAATTTCGTCTAGGCCGATCGGTCCTGGATTACCCCCCACTCATGAGATCGTCGGATTCTCCCTTCGGGAACCCAATGATGAAGGCGTGTTGCAACGGCGTATGAAAAGTTGGCGGCCTGGATATGCCACTGCCTCGAACGGCTCGAACGGATCAATGGCCCGAGTAGTGGCACCAGAAAAAAGGCCATTGTTCCAAGTTGTCGTATCGGATGGCCTGCTTTCCATCTGGACAACGCCCTCCGCTGCGGATTCCTCTTCCATCCCTGTGGTCCGAACGGCTTCAGCCGCTTGGCTTCCGGCGCCCACACCCGACCGGAAGACGCTTTACTACGTTCAGCTGGGCGCTACCGGTTGCGAGATCCGAAAGCTGGATCTGGCTTTGCCGCCCCTCACTCAGCGACCGGTTCCGTGGGGCGATTCCTTTTTCGCCACAGGTGGTGTTAAGCCAAATACCGATGAAGCATCGCAGCTTCCGCCCCCAGCGAAACCATCGCCGGCCCATGATTACGCGGCTGATGAGACGATGTGGTTGGGCCTGCGTTCGGGATTGACACTCGCACCATCCGGCAAATCCACTGAACTCGGATGGGGCGGCACAGATCTTCTGGGGCGGTTTTCCTGGCAGGTCCTGGGAGCAGTCGGAAATGTAGCCGGTCCTCGCGGCGCTCAAGCAGCGCTGGTGTATCGCGGATGGCGCTGGGCACCGGCCTTCCACACCTTCTCATTGCTTGAGCGGCCTTCCAGGCAACAGATCGAGCCGGCGCCGGGTTTTGATCGCCAACGGACTGGTGGGGAGCTGGCCTTCACGTATGTGTCTAGGAACACCACGCCAGCTTTTTTCAAACCAGCCCTGGCATTTGAACGAGTGGAGCCCAACGGGGGTTCCGTTTCCAGCACAAGCCGCGGCCTCGTCGCCATGGAGTTGGGTATCTCCCACTTGTGGAACCGCGGCGAAAGCTGGGGGATCCGGCTTTCCGCCCAGGCGAAAGATGGCCTCGGACGCACCGAGGGCCGGAACTGGCAATTCCAGCGAGGCCACGTCAAGGTAGGGCTCTTCACACCTTGGATTCAAGCGGCCTTGAAGGCCGAATCAGCCCGCGTGCTGGGCGATCCGACTTCCCTCGACCGCCTTCATCTCGGCGGACTGAGGACAAGTTTGATACCGGCAAGCCTCGATTGGAACCGGGTTGAACAACCAGCCTTGCCATCCTACAACGCCCTGGGAGACCGGATGCGGCGCCTGAGGGTCGAGATCGGCTCCGGGCTTCGGGCCTATATCGAACACACTGTGGTTTGGGATCATACTCAAGACCATCCGGCCTTCACGAAAGTAGCGGGAGTGGAGTTTGATCTCATGCAGGTCATCGGCAATAGCGAAACCATTGAACGCCTGGTTGGCCACATGACCTTCGTGGTGGGAATTCATCGAGTGCTGAACGAAACACATTATGGTTCGCCCATGCAGGGCCGGACTGTGAGCACAGTGAGTCTGGTGGTGCAACCTTAGGAGCCGTAACGCACTGGCCAGCGCAATTCTGGCCAGAGTGTTATGGCTCCTTATGTCGGACGAAGGACAACTTAGGAGCCGTCACGAAATGATTTTTTTCGTCCTGTTCGGCTTGATCCTCGCGATCCAGTTGCTCCATTGGCACGTGCTCCGGCGCATCGCCCCGCACAAACTCCGGCCTGCGCTGCCCTGGCTCCTGGTGGCCATCCATGTGCCCTTGGTGGTCTACTTTGCACTGCGGTTCATGGGTGGCGAACCCAATGGATTCAGCCTGACATTGCGCCCTTACGCCCGGTTGGGTTTCTACTTCCAGGCTTTCACCGCGGTCCATCTGTTCATTCTATTCTTCGCAGAAACGCTTTGGTGGGAGCGATTCCGGCACCACTTTCCGGAGCTGGAAACCGAAGCCGAAGCCGAGTTGGAGGCTGAAGATCCAACTCGCCGCGCATTTCTCCGCAAGGTGGCCACCGCTGGGTTCGGAGTGGCAGCGGTGGGAGCGGGTTATGGCTCAGCCGAAGCCTATGGCGATCCCACCATCACACGCATGGATTTGACCTTCCCGGATCTTCCACTGGGCCTGGACGGCCTGAAACTTGTGCAACTCTCGGATCTTCATATCGGCCCGATGTTGGGAGCTAGGACGGTGGCCCGCTGGCGCGCCCTTACGGATCGAGAATCGCCAGATCTGCTTGTTGTGACTGGAGATATGGTGGACAGCCTGCCAGGCGAGATAGCGCCGTTCATCAGATCGTTCGGAAATTTTCCCGCGCCTTTGGGATGCTTTGCCGTTCTCGGCAACCATGACTACTTCACAGATCCAAGGCCCATGTGGAAGGCGCTCGAAGACGCTGGCTATCGTTGCCTGGAGAATCGCAACGGGATAGTGGAACGAAAAGATGCATTACTAGCTGTTATCGGCCTTTCCGACCCCATGGCCTCCAATGGGCGCTTTCGCGGCATCCATTTTGGGGACGGGCCCAGGCCAGACCTTGCTGTGCAAGGCATTCCGGATCGAGCCTGGCGGCTGTGCCTGAACCACCGGCCCAGCAACTGGGATCTGGCGGTGCGCGCCGGCGCAAAGCTCACGCTCAGCGGCCATACCCACGGTGGACAAGTGAACATCATCCCCGGCATCTCCAGCGCGCGAATGATGGGTCCATACACCCGGGGGCTTTTCGATGAAAACGGATTCAAGCTCTATGTCAGCTCTGGTTTGGGGGTGGTGGGGATTCCCATGCGGCTGAATGCGCCGCCAGAAATCGTGGTGATCACGCTCAAAACAACAAGAACCGAGGGCGGCCGCTAGGATTCGATGGTCCCGCAACTCGTGCAGATGCGCTGCGCCTTATAGGCGGCCAGCCGTGCCCGGTCCTTCTTTCGGGCGTAAAAGAAGATCGGCACCCATGCGAGCGCCAATGCGGCGATGGGAAGAATGGTGCGCCACATCTTGCCTTCGGGTGCGAAGAAGGGCGCCAACATCAGGATCCAGAACAGGACCGCCATAATGAACCCGTGGATGATGCTCCGTTGCGTCGGAGGCGAGATCCTTCCAAGCAAATCCAAATCAGGGTCCCGTTTCCGGACTTCTTCCTGGTAAAGATCGAAAACTTCCACAAATTCGATGGAACCGCAGTTCCGGCACTCGTCGTTCATCTGGCCGCCTTTTCTATATCGGCTTGGCGCGCCATTCCGAATGGATCGCCTTTCTTCCAGGTGGGCATGCGTGGCGCGTTGGCGATGGCATAACCCAGATCGAGCGAGAACTGCGCTTGCTGCACCATCCCTGATAGATCCCAAGTGGGGTCATATTCATCAGTCACCTGGTGGTAGCGCGGACCATAGGCAGCGGATTTGGCGATGGAGGCTTCCGGATCCTTCACGAATTTCTTGCCCGAGGCAATAGAAAAGGCAGGTACGCCAACCTTGGCAAAGCTGAAGTGGTCACTGCGGAAATACCCTCCGCCCAGGTCAGGTTCCACCTTGGCGATGGCCAAACCCGTTTGCTGCGCGACAGCCGCAGCGCTGGCTCCCAAGGACGTGCGCTCGCTTCCTTGCGTGCCGATATCCTTGGTCCGGCCCACAAAATTCATGCTGTCCAGATTGAGGTCAGCCGCGGTTTTTGCCAGTGGCCACAACGGGTGCAGGCTGTATGCGCTGCTGCCTAGCAACCCCTGCTCTTCACCGCAAACCAGCAGGAACATCTGGCTGCGTTTGGCGGGATGCCTGACAGCCGCCTCTGCCATGGCCAGCACCGCCGCGGTGCCGGAGGCATTGTCCACCGAGCCATTCCAGATCTGGTCGCCCGGCCCATCGCCTTTGCCCAGATGATCCCAGTGAGCGGAATAGATCACGACTTCTTCCTTCAATTTCGGATCGGTTCCCGGCACCACACCGGCGATGTTTCCCTGATCCACCATCCGCACCGAGCAGACCACACGGCCCGTGGCCTTCAAACCAAGGGCCACGGGCCTGAAATCCTTGCGTTCGGCTTTGGCCATCAGCTGGTCCAGGTCTTCCCCCGCAGCCGAGAAAAGCTTTTTCGCCGCTTCGTGGGTCATCCACCCTTCCAGATCGGTGCCCCCGGGGCCTTCAGCCAGCTGAAAGCGTTCGTGGACCCAGCCATTCTTCACGACACTCCAACCATAGGAAGCCGAGGCGTCGGTATGGATGAGCAGGACGCCTGCGGCGCCTCGACGCTTGGCTTCCTCGAACTTGTAGGTCCAACGTCCGTAATAGGTCAGGGACTTCCCGGCAAAACGGCTGGGTTCTTCCTTCGTAGGCTGAGGGTCATTCACCAGCATCACGAGCATTTTTCCGTGGCAGTCCAACCCTTTGTAGTCATCCCATGATTCTTCAGGCGCCGAAACGCCATATCCCACGAAGACCAAGGGGGCATCGAAGGATGAATCCGGTTTCGCGCTGCCTGAGGAAAAGACGATTTCCTGCCCAAAGGCGAAGGATACAACTTCCTTTCCGCCAGAAAATTTCAGGGTGCTTTCAGTGACACCCGTTTTCACACCTGCGATTTTCACGATCTGGCGATAGCTGCCGCCATTGGCAGGTTTCAGGCCCGCCGCTGCCAACCGCGTCTCCAGATACCGCATGGTGATTTCTCCACCACGCTGGCCGGTTCCACGCCCTTCCAGGAGGTCATCCGAAAGGAATGCCAAGTGCGCGCGCAGCGGCGCTTCCTGGACCTTGACATCTTGAGCGCACAGGAGTGCCGATGACTCAAAGGCCCCAAAGGCTGCAATGGTTGCAATAGCCACAATGAAATTCAAGCGCATGGACCTACCTCCAAATCAATAATTCAATAATTCTATGCTGTCGGGAGCTGTCAGCGCTTCGTCCAGGCGAATGCTTGGAAGCCTTCACCTTCCCACTTCAGGGGGTGAGGCCTGAAACAGCTTGTGGTTCCAATTTCCGCGCCGTATTCCCCCGCCCAAATGGGCGCCGGTTGCAGCACTGCGTTGGCTGCACGCATCCAGGCGCGATGGTGCTCGCCCTCTTCAGGCAGCCACGAGCACACGGCATAAATGAGCAAACCGCCCGGCTCCAGCTTGGGGATGGTGGCCCGGAGGAGCTCTCGTTGCATTTCTGAAAGCCGCTCCAGGTCAATGTTCCCTGCGATCCAGGGCAACTCGGGATGCTTTTGCAGCGTGCCGCTGCCCGAACAGGGCGCATCCAACACAATGAGATCGAAGGTTCCGGTGGTGTTCGCCAGGAAATCGGTGACTTCGGCGACTACCACAGCGGCTTTCACCCCACGGTCCGCGAGATTCTTCTTCAGGCGCTCCGCGCGCCGAGGTTCCCTTTCCACCGCGGTGATCCTGGCATCCGGAAAGCGCAATCCCAGCGACGTCGTCTTTCCGCCTGGAGCGGCGCAGGCGTCCAGAATGTGCGCGGGTTTCCCCTCCCAATGGAAGGCCATGAGAGCCTGGGAACTGCGGTCCTGCACCATGCCAGCACCGCTTTGAAGCCATGGGCCGGGAAAGGCCGCGCCCTCTCGCAGGCTCCAGCATCCCTCCAGATGCGGGTCCGCATCCAGTTCTGGGGGCGCATCTCCCCGCAGGACACGAAATGCAGGATGTGGAGGCACCTGCAGTTTCGCCCACAACGCTTCGATCTGGGCCTTGCCGGCCGCATGGTGCGGTTCCAAGGCTGCCTCTAAAACCGCATCCACGAAGGGAGTCCTGTCCAATGAGGCAGGCAATGCATCCAGGTGGGCCCGCAACTGCTGCCGGTTTTCAGCCCCCCTGCGTAAAAGCGCGTTCACCAACCCTCTGTGCGGGGGAAATCCGAGACCCGGATCCGCAGCCAGCTCCACCGCTTCGTTCACCGCCGCATGGGCCGCCACTCCATCCATCCAAGCCAACTGCGCGAACCCGATGGCCAATGCCACCTGGGAACCCAATGGTAGGTTCCTTGATTGATCCTTTAATTTGGGCTTCACGTAAGCCTGGAGCCGCCCCCAGTGCCGCAGGCAAAGGCCGAGCAGAGCCTGGGCCAGGCCTGCGTCTTCGGTTGAAAGTCCCAGGTCCCAACGGTCGCTGACGCGATGCCCCGACCCAAAAACAGCATGAAGGGCGCGGCTGGCAGCAATACGGGATGGAGTGGGCATGGGAAATCCTTGGTCAAGGTGCGAAGGACGAAGTGGGCGCTTTTCACCTGAAGAGCGTGTTTTAAAATTCCCCCGTGCCGCGACGGAGGTCAGCCGCGATGCAGCGCAAGGAACGGGCGCAGCAGCGTATAGATCATACGCCCAAGGCCCGTGACGCCGTGGTGCGCGGCTGGCCCTGTCTCTTCGGGCTGGGCGGCGGGCTTCGCGAGGCTGCGTTACCCTCCCGTGGCGTATGGTCGATATGCCGTGGTCGGCTGCCTTGCCCCGCTCGCCCGGCGCTCCCAGCGCGGCGCGGGGGAATTTTAAGACACGCTCTAAAGCCGATTTCGAATTTAGGCGCGGCTCTGCATTTAAAACTTTCAGCGAATGGCCGATAAGTCTCTGGATTTGGGACCCAGGCCCAGCCGTTACACTAGAGCCATGCCCGATACGCCTTCCCGAGTGGCCCGCGTGGTGCGGGGCCTGACCCATGACCACCACATCCGTGTCGCGACCCTGGATGCAAGCCCCTTGTGGGACGGCGTGCGGCGCAGCCATCCCCACCTGGACGGAGATGCATGCGCATGCCTGACGGAATTGCTGTCTGCCACCGCGCTGATCCAAAGCCGCGGGCACTCGGCGGAGCGGTTGCAACTGCTCTTGAAGGGCTCTGGCCATGCGAAGGCAGTGGTGGCGGATTCCTGGCCTGATGGCACCATCCGCGGCGTGCTGGACGTTTCCGGCAAGCATGGCAGCCCATGGATACTGGCTCCCGGCATCCTACAGGTCATGCGCTCGAACCCTGATGGAAAGCCTTACATCGGCAATTCAGAGCTGGTGGAAGGCGGGGTCGCAGCCCAGGTGGAAGCCTACCTGCTGCTATCGGAACAGGTGCAGGCAAGCCTTACCCTTTGGTGCGACGCTTCCACGGGCGAAGCCGGCGGCCTCATGGTAGAACCGATGCCCCACTGCCCTCCCGAGCGGTTGGCTCGGCTGGTCCAAGCCATCGAGGGCCTGGATGTCGTGCGCAATTGGGAGCGCACCACCGATTTTCTTCTGGATTGGGTCAATCAGGGGAAGGGCATCGAAGAGCTTTCAGCCTCTGACCTGCACTATCGCTGCCGCTGCAATCGCCGTTCGCTGCTCGGCACGCTCCAGGGATTCCCAAAAGCCCAACAGCGTGATCTCTTCGCCGAGCTGGACACCCTGGAAATCCGTTGCGATTACTGCAGCATGGTGTATTCGGTGAGCCGGGAAGAGTTGCTGGGGGAGGACCCCGTCTAATGGCATCTCCCGGCATCAGCATCACTGTCCGCGGCCGGCCGCTAGGGTCGCCATTTTCCGTGTGGTTGAATTTCCGGGCGGTCCCTTTTTTCGCTGCGCATTTGGTGAAGCTGCTGGCCTACACGCTGCGAGTCAGGTATGAAGGCCTGGAGCCCGTGCAGGAGCTTGTCCACGCGGATCGCCGCTTCATCCTTGCTTTCTGGCATCGGCGGCTGGTGATGATGCCTCTGGCTTACCCCTTCAAGCGCAAAGGCCGTGGCGTGGCGATTCTCGCCAGCGACAGCAAGGATGGCGAGCGGAGCGCCGCCACTTGGAAATGGTTCGGCATCCACGCGGTGCGCGGAACCGCCGCCGATGATGGCGCAAAAGCCCTGGTACGGATGATCCGTGCCGTGAAGGATGGATGGGATTTCGGCATCACGCCTGACGGCCCCAAAGGCCCGCGCCAGGAATTGAAGCCCGGAGTCATTGCTCTGGCGAAAAAAACCGGTGCCCCCATCGTGCCGGTCTGCGTTGCCTATGACCGTGCCTGGACCCTGAAAACGTGGGATATGATGCCCATCCCCAAGCCATTCGCCACCTGTATCGTGCGATTCGGAGCACCCATGGAAGTACCCCCGAAAGCCATCGAAGGCGAGTGGAACTCCAAGGTGGAAGGCCAACTGAATGTGTTGGAAACCTGGGCGGAGGACCCTTCATGAAACTCGCTGTCGTCTCACTTTCCGGCGGCATGGATTCCTGCGTGGCCACTGCGATTGCGAAAGCCGAGGGTTACGATTTGGCGCTGCTCCACGCGGATTATGGCCAACTCACGGAAACCCGCGAACGGCAGGCCTTCCATGACATCGCGGATTTCTATGCTGTGCCGCTGCATCTCCGCCTGGTCATCTCCTTCGAGAATCTGCGGAAGATCGGTGGCTCGGCCTTGACGGATGCAACCATTCCACTACCGGAAGGCGATCTTGAACGCTCCGGCATTCCCTCGAGCTACGTGCCTTTCCGCAATGCCCATCTGCTGAGCACGGCGGTTTCATGGGCCGAAGCGCTGAACGCCTCGGCGATATTCGTGGGTTTCGTGGAGGAGGATTCCTCGGGCTATCCAGACTGCCGAGAAACGTTCCTGCGAAGCTTTGAGCAAACCGCGAACCTGGGCACTCGACCGGAAACGCATTTACATTTTTTCGCCCCGCTCATCCATTCGAGCAAATCCCAGATCGTGCAGAAAGGACTGGAACTGGGCGCTCCGCTTCACTTGAGCTGGTCCTGCTACCAGAACGAAGACAAAGCCTGCGGCACCTGCGATTCATGCCTGTTAAGGCTGCGGGGCTTCCAGCAGGCCGGGGCCGTGGATCCGATTGCGTATGCGTAGGTTCGATGAATGGGTTGAGAGTTAAGGGTCTATCCCGCAACTCTCAGCTTTTTAACTCTTCGACTTTTTGACTTCTCAACTTCTCGACTCTCACGCAAACAAAGGGCCGCCCTTCGGCGGCCCTTCTGCACGGTCATCAAACCAGCGCTTATTTTTTATCGTCCTTCTTGCCTTTCTTGGCGGCTTCCACCTCAGCCCCGGCAACGGGAGCAGCGGCGGCAACTGCGACGCCGGCGGTTTCTTCAACAACTTCCTCGGCGGTCTTGGCGCGAACAGCGCAAACAACTTCGTGCTCTTCACCAAGGATCCGCAAGGCGGAGGAAAGATTCAACTGCTCGAAACGGATGGAATCGCCGATCTTCAGGGTTTCCACATTCACATCGATGTGGCCGGGGATGAGGCTCGGCAGGCACTCGATTTCCAGCATGCGGTGGACGAAGTCCAGGGAACCGCCCTGGCTCTTCACGCCGATTGGAACGCCGAGAAGGCGGACAGGGATCTTCACGCGCACCTTGTGGGTGGGATCCACCCGTAGGAAGTCGATGTGCACCAGGCGACCGGTCACAGGATGGCGCTGCACGGCCTGGATGATGACGTGGCGTTTGATGTCGGTGCCTTCGCGCTGCATGTAGACCAGGGAATTGCGGCCACTCTCGGAGCTGAGAATGCGCGCCACGACCTTGGGGCTGATGGCGATGTTCGCGGGCGGCTCGTTCAAGCCGTACACGACCGCAGGCATGAAGCCGGACTTGCGCAGCTTGGTGTTGGCTGCCTTGCTGAAGTCCGTGCGGACGGCTACTACGATGGCTTCTTCACTCATGGTTCCTCCTACCTGACCGGATCAAACCGGCCCTCTCGTTAGGCAATGGCCCGGGCGGGCCGAATCGTTCTTCCACGGCGGAAGACGAAGGGATTAGTGTGCCTGAAATGGCCCGTTTTTCAAGGAAAAACAGGTATGAGGCACGAGGTTGTGAGGTATGAGGTTCAATATCGAGGCGGCCCAAGGCCGCACTAATTATTCAGCGCGCCGTAGGCGCCACATGCCTCATACCTCATACCTCACCCTTGTCACACCCAATTCACACCCGCGGCCCCAATGGTGATGAGATATATCAATGGCCATGAAACGCCCGCTTCCCCGCCCCGAAGAGCTGATCAACCGAGAGTTGGCTTGGCTTGACTTCAACGAACGGGTGCTGGAGGAGGCTGAAGATGACTCAGTCCCCTTGCTGGAGCGGGTGAAATTCCTCTCCATCGTATCCAACAACTGGGACGAGTTCTTCATGGTGCGGGTGGCTGGCATCTGGAGGCAGATCGACGCTGGGATCACCCAGCCCAGCGCGGATGGGCTCACGCCCCGGCAACTCATGGATCGCATCAGCCAGCGATTGCACGAGGGCTCCGCCCACCAGCACGCGCTCTTCCACAACACCATCGAGCCCATGCTGAAGGCCGAGGGCATCGCCATCCTTTCACCCGCGGATTTGAGCCCCGAGGAACGGGATTTCGTCAGCGAATACTTTGAACGCAGCCTGATGCCGCTGATCACACCTTTGGCGGTAGACACTGGCCATCCTTTCCCCCGCCTGGCCAATCGCGCCATGGTGCTGGTCGCAGAATTGGAGGCCCAGGAAGCCCTTGAAGAAAACTCCATGTTCCCTCTTTCCGAACTGAGCATCATCCATGTGCCTGCCTCGGTCGCCACAAGGTTCCTCCGCATTCCATCGGAACCCGGAACCCACGCTTTCATCACCTTGGAAAATGTTGTCCGGATGCAGTTGGAACGCCTCTTTTCGGGCTACGAAGTGAAAAACTGCAACGCCGTCCGGGTGACACGGGACTCGGACCTGGTGGTGGAAGAAGATCCCGAAGAAGATCTGATGAAAACAGTGGAAGAAAGCCTGCGCAGCAGCCGCCGGGGCGCTGCCGTGCGGCTTCAGTACGAGCGGGGCCTTTCCAAGCCGCTGTTGGATTTCCTGATCGAAGAACTGGAATTGAGCGCCGAGGATCTCTATCCCACCGAGGGCTTCACGTCCTTTTCAGATCTGATGGAACTCTACATGCAGCTGGATCTTCCCCATCTCAAGGACTTGCCCCTGCCGCCCTTGCCGGTCCCCGCGCTGGAGCAATGCGAAAGCGTTTTCGAGGCCATGTCCAAACGGGACATCCTGCTGCAGCACCCCTATCAGAGTTTTGATGATTCCGTAGTCCGCTTTGTCCGTGAAGCCGTGGAAGACCCGAAAGTCCTCGCCATCAAGATGACGCTCTACCGCATGAGCCCCACCAGCCCCATCGCTGCGGCCCTGGAGCGCGCCGCGGAACGCGGCAAGCAAGTGGCGGCCATCGTGGAGTTGAGGGCCAGGTTCGACGAGGAAGCCAACATCGCCTGGGCAAGGCGTTTGGAGCGGGCGGGCTGCCACGTGGTCTACGGCTTGCCGCACTTCAAGACCCATGGCAAAGCCTGTCTGGTGGTGCGCCAGGAGGCCGACGGCCTTCGGCGCTATTGCCACCTCGGCACCGGCAACTACAACGAGCGCACCAGCCGACTGTACTCAGATCTAGGAATCTTCACCTCTAGGCCTGAATTCGGAGAAGATCTTTCGAACCTTTTCAATCTGCTGACGGGCTACACGCGACCACCCAAGTTCAATTTTCTGCTGCTGGCGCCCCAGTTCTTCCGCCGGGGCCTGACCGCGCGCATCCAGCGTGAGATGGATCACGCCAGGGCCGGCAAACCAGCGAGGATGATCCTCAAAATGAACGCGCTCGTGGATCCCAACATGATCGAGCTATTGTACGAAGCAAGCCAGGCCGGGGTCCAGGTGGATCTCATCGTGCGTGGCGCCTGTTGCCTTCGCAGCGGTGTGCCGGGACTCTCTGAGAACATCCGCGTCCTGTCCATCCTGGACCGCTTTCTTGAACACGCGCGCGTCTACTATTTCGCCAATGACGACCATCCAGAAACCTTACTGGCCAGCGGCGATCTGATGCCCCGCAACTTGACCATCGCGTTGAGGTGGCTTTCCCTTGGTGGACCCCATCCTGGCGGCGGAGATCGTCGAGACGTTGGAGCTTCAACTCGCGGATAACGTGAAGGGGCGCATGCTGGGACCCGATGGACAGGTGTTGCGGCGCGGCCTGAATCCAAACGAACCATACATCCGAAGCCAGCTCCGCGCCTACGAGTACGGCTACATGAGAAGCGGCGCTGGAGCCTTGACTCAGAAACTCGCGGAATTGCGGCCGGGGGATCTGGGGTTTTGAGCGGGCCAAAATCGTCCCAAGTCCTAAGTCCCGAGTCTCAAGTAAAAGCAGGCCATCCGATTCCCTTGATCCAGCCTTGGAGCATGGGACTTGGGACTTGAGACTTGGAACTCAGTACTTGAGACTCAGTGCTTGGGACTTAGGCCATGAGGCTGCAAACTAAAGGGCTGGAGACGACCCATCATGGACAAACGAATCAGCCGCGCCGCGATTTTTGACGCAGTCAATGCCTATCAGGTTCCAGGCACGTCGGCCACGCTCACGACCTTGAAGGCCGTGAAGGGCATCAATGTGGAGGAAGGCGCCATCACAGTTTCGCTTTCACTCCTGGATGCCTATCAGGACCGCGAACAGGCCATCCGCCAGAATCTCGCAGAGCGGATCCAACAGCAGGATGCCGTGAAGAGCGTGCATATCCATATCGATTGGGAAAAGACCCCCCAGGTGGAATACAAGAACCTGCTTCCTTCCGTCAAACACGCCATTGTGGTGGGCAGCGGCAAAGGAGGCGTCGGCAAGAGCACCGTGGCCACCAATCTGGCCGTGGCTCTGGCGAAGCAGGGCCTCAAGGTAGGCCTTCTGGATGCTGATCTCTACGGACCTAGCATCGGCATGATGTTCGGCATCACCGAAGGCCCCGAGGGCACCCCGGAAGGCAAGATCATTCCGCTGGAAAAGTTCGGGTTGAAACTCATGAGCATCGCGTTCCTTGTAGATGAAGACCGGCCCGTAATCTGGCGCGGCCCCATGCTCAACAAAGCCCTTACCCAATTTCTTGGCGATGTGTTGTGGGGCGATCTGGATGTGTTGCTGATGGACTTGCCGCCAGGCACCGGCGACACGCAGATCTCGCTGATCCAGAATGCCTCCGTGGCGGGCGCCATCATCGTGAGCACACCCCAGGATGTGGCTTTCCTGGATGCCAAAAAAGCCATCGGCATGTTCAATACCGTGAAGGTTCCGATTCTCGGCGTCATCGAAAACATGAGCAGTTTCGTCTGCCCGAAATGCGGAGAAGAGACGCAGATCTTCGGCCACGGCGGCGTGAAGGCTGCGGCGAAGCGGATGGAGCTGCCCTTCCTGGGAGAAGTGCCCATTGATCTGGCCATCCGGGAGGGCGGCGACAACGGCCGCCCCATGGTGGAGGCATATCCGGACTCACCTCAGACCAAGGTGTTCATGGACATGGCCGCGGCTCTGCGTAAAACACTCGGCTTGTGATCAGGGATCCGGGATCCGGGAACCCATGGCCCGCTTCAGAGCACTTTGCATAGAGTTTCAACACCCCATCAAGCCATCAAGCCCTCAAGGAGTTCTGAATGTCTAACCTGTCCCGCCCATTCTTGGCCCTTTTATTCGCATCCAGCCTTGTGGCCCAATTGCCAACGAAGGAACCGGCCCCAAAAGCTCCGCCTCGTGCCAAGCCTGAAAGGCCCGCGCCGCAACAGGATCCTGACAAAACCAACGGCAATGTCTCCGCTTACGTCTCGACGGAAGACGGAAAACCTTTCGCGAATGCGGTGGTGATCCTCGAACTGGACGGCAAGGAGGCTCGCGTTGCGGCCACGGGCGAAAATGGGTATGTCACATTCATTTGGGTGGCGCCAGGGACTTATAAAGCCATTTTCCGCCGGGAAGGCTACGCGGAATCCGTAGTGGAACACGTGAAGGTCGAAGGCGGCGCGAACATCGAGATCAAGGCCACTTTGGTGAAAAAAAAGTAAGTAGCCGCGCCTCAAGCGGATTTCTGGATGAAGGCTTAGACTAAAGCCTATGCCTCCTCTCCAGATTCCAGTTTCCCTCGCACCCGACCTCCTGGATCGGGTGCGAGCGCGCTTTGCGCCTTGGCCCCTCATCAAGGAATGGGATATGACCTTCCTGGAGATGGATCCAGGAAAGGCCACCCTGAAATTGAAACCCAACCAACACACCATCAATGGCCCCAGGGGCAATGTGAACGGTGGTGTGCTGGCCACCGTCGCGGACATGACCTGCGCCTTGGCGCTTTGCACGGTCTTTGATGGACTCATGCCCTTCGCCACGCAGGATCTCCACATCCGCTACCTGGAACCCGCCAAGGGCGAAGTCATCGGAAAGGCCGAAGTAGTGCGCCTTTCCAAACGCGGCGCGGTGCTGGAATGCTGGCTTTTGTGTGGCGACCACATGGTGGCCCATTGCACTGCGCACTTCAGCATCAAGCCCAACTTGCCCGGATGAACCGCCATTGAGAAGCATCAAGCTCCGAAGTCTAGCTCCCATGCGCCGTCTCCGCGAGGCGCTGGTGCTGTTGTTCGCAGTGGGCCTGATAGGCGCTTTCGGCTATCACATCCTGGCCAAGCTCGGCTGGCTGGATGCGTTCTACATGGCTGTGACCACCTTGTTCACTGTGGGTTTCAGAGAGATGGGGGAGGTGAATGACAGCACCAAACTATTCACCATCTTCTACCTGGTGACCGGCCTGGGCGTGGCAACGTACGCCATCTCCAATCTCACCGCCCTCATCGTCGAGGGCGATCTTCAAGGCTATCTGCGGGAGCGGCGCATGGAAAAACGGATGGAAGCCCTTTCAGACCACATCATCGTTTGCGGCTTCGGCAAGATGGGCTTCCAGGCTGCCTGGGAGCTGAAACACGCGAACGTGCCTTTCGTCATCGTCGAGCTAGAGGAGAACAAAGGCCGCAACAACCCGCGATTCAACGACGACATCATCCTGTATGGCAATGCCATGGATGAAATGGTGCTGGAGAAGGCTGGCATCAGAAAAGCCAAGGGCCTGATCACCGCGCTCACCACCGATGCAGATAATGTGCTGGTGACGCTTACTGCGCGGCAGATGGCGCCGAATATCCCCATTGTGGCCCGCAGCGCTAAGCTAGGCACCGAAAGCAAACTCATGGCTGCGGGCGCCACACATATCGTGAGCCCCTACGAGATCGGCGGGCGGCGCATGGCGGCCCTGCTGCTTAATCCCGACATGATGAATTTTTTCGATGTGGTGCTGCAGCAAGACCAGCTCGAGCTAGGCATGGAGCGCATCCACGTCCATTCAACTTCCAGGCTCGTGGGCCAGACCATGCGGGAAATGCGATTGCGGGACAGCACCGGCGCTTTGATCGTCGGCATCAACCGGATCGGCCTCGGCCTGCGGTTCAATCCAAAAGGCGAAGAAACCTTCCAAGCAGGCGATGACCTGCTGGCCCTTGGCCCCAGCCATACACTGGAGGCCCTGATGAAGCTGGCAGGCGGCGAATGATGAATGATGGGCGGCAAGTGATGGGTTGCGACCTGTGAGCTAATAACCCGCATCAGCCGTTAGTGCGCAGCGGGTGCGTTTTTCTCGGTCTTTTCAATCTTTTCAATCTTTTCAACGGTCTTGTGGGGCAGCCGTGGCGCCATGTCCGCCAGCCCCAGCGCCGTTACGGCCATGGCGGTGGCACCCTCCACCAGGGCCTCTGGCTTCACGTGCTCGAAAGTATCTGCCTGGCTGTGGTGCGTCGCGGTGAAATAGTCCTCGTTATCCTGGATGCCGAAAAAGGCAGGGACGCCTGCTTCTACAAATGGCGCATGATCGCTGTCCTCGCTGGATTCCAAGGGCAGTTCCCGCACGCCCATCTCATTGAGCGGGGCGATGGCCTCGGCCATGAAGGGGCGCAGGTCCTCGCGGCCTTCCATGGCGAACCCCCGCAGTTTTCCCGTGCCCAGGTCATCAATGAGCACCGCCTGGATCGCTTTGAGTTCCCCCGCGTGGGCCTTCACGTAGGCCTTGCTGCCAAAGATCCCCTGCTCTTCCCCGCTGAACAGCACCACGCGGATCGTGCGTTTGGGCTTCACACCCGAGGCCTGGATGGCGCGCAGAGCCTCCAGGGACGCCACGCTGCCGGTTCCGTTGTCCGTGGCGCCTGTGCCCAAGTCCCAGCTATCCAGGTGCGCGCCCAGAATCACCACTTCATCAGGTTTTTCGCTGCCGCGGATCTCACCGATCGAGTTGAATGCCTGCACCGGCTTTTCCGACAATGTGCCGCCAAGATTCAGCTCCAGGTCGACCTTCCCGTGCTTCTCCAACATCCGTTTCAGCATCGTGGCGTGCTCTTTGTTCAGGAATGCCGTCGGAGCATCCGGGAAAAAGCGGAAGCGCCCAGCTATCGGCGAACCGGTCATGTTCATGAACCCGTTCTCCTTTTCGGAGGCCACAAGGAACGCAGCGATACCCTCGGTCTGGATCGCGCCAAAAAGCTTCCTCATATTTTCACGGTAGGCCTTGCGGTCTCCCGCAGGTTTCGGAAAGGCGCCCATCACCAGGATCTTGCCTTTCATGTGTCCGATGACATCCATCATGTCCTCAATGGTTTTGCCCCCAAGAAGCACGGCCTCGCCCCTCATCGGGCCCTTAGTGGATGGGCTCCAGGCCAGTTGCGCCACCTGCAGATTCAAGTTGTTGTGCCCGAGGATCCGTGCGGTCTCAATGCCTCGGGCCAGCTGGGGCCGAAATCGTAGGCCTCCCGGTGGACATTCGCCAATCCGTAAGCCTTCATCCGGCCTTCCATCCATTCATGGGCCTTCACGAGCCGCTCCGAGCCCGTGAGGCGGGGTCCGATCTCGTCACAGAGGTATTGCAGATTGGACACTGCCTGCTGGTGGTCCCGGATCTCCGCGATCACCTTCGCGACCGGCGTCGTGGCCGACGCAGCCGTATACTGCGCCTTCCCCGAGTAGATTTCCCGGGTCTGGCGCGGTGGCGGGGTTTGCGCGAACAGGGACTGCGGCAGCGACAACAAAGCACAAAGCGGGGCATCTGCGGCATCCATGGCCAAAAAATATAACCCTCAGCTTACGAGGAAAGTCCTGTTTCCGGGAAACAGATTAGAATGTTCAAACCCATTCTCGAGGTAACCCACTTGCGCATCGGCATCATCGGATTCGGCCGCTTTGGATCTGCCTTGTCGGGTCTCATCCGAGAGGCCGGTGTGGCGATGCGGGCCTGGGACCCTGCGGCTTCGATCCCGGAGGAGCTGCGGGCCGAAGACCCCGCGGCCCTGGCCCAATGGGCTGACCTCATCGTGCTGGCCGTGCCCATCCCGCTGACCAAAGCAGTGCTCATCGGCCTTCGGCCCCACCTAGAGTCACGGCATATCGTGATTGACGTAGGTAGCGTAAAGACGGTCCCCTGCGCGTTGCTGGACCGGATTCTTGGGGACGCTATCCCCCATGTCGGCACTCACCCACTATTTGGCCCGTTGAGTCTGGCCCGGGCGGATCCTCTCCAGACGGTCCTTTGCCCTAGCCCCCGCCATCCCGAAGCTACCAACCGTGTGCGGGCTTTGTTCGAATCCCTTGGAAGCGAAGTCATCGAAGTCACACCCGAAGCCCATGACCGCGTGATGGCGCATACCCATGCGACGGCATTCTTCCTGGCGAAAGGCCTGCTCGATATGGGGGTGGAGGAGACGCCCTTCGCGCCAGCCTCGTTCCGCGCTTTGTCGGCGGTCATCGAAACGGTCCGGGCGGACGCGGGGCATCTCTTCCTCGCCATCCAGAATGAGAATCCCTACGCTTCCGAAGCCCGCGCGGGACTTATCTCGGCGCTGCAAGGCATCCACGAACGCCTGAAAGCACCCCAAGACCAGACCGCGCCTTCGGCCATGAATCTCCCTGATCTTGGCGCAGCTTCTCCCGCGTTGCGCGAAGTGCGTGAAGTCATTGATGTCCTGGATCAGGAACTGGTGGAAGCCCTGCGGCGGCGCAGCCAGCTCAGCGCCCGCGCCGGCGAAGCGAAGCGCGTTCTGGGTGCGCCTGTGCGGGATCCTGCCAGGGAAGCCGAATTACTGAAAACCCGAAGGAATTGGGCCACCGCTGCAGGACTTGATGCCGATGAGGTCGAAGCCTTCTTCAAGTCCATCCTCCGCATGAGCCGACGTACGCAAGCCAGACCATCACCCAAGCCCTGATCAAGTAGATTTTGATAAAAAAGCGTAAGGGGCTGATTGATAGACCCGATTTGACCGCAGCGCTGCTTCCGTGGCGCGGCTCACGGTTTCTCCCCGTCCCCGCATCCAGGGATACCGCGCAGCCATGCTTTCCCGCACCTCGCCCAGATCCCGGCGGAGCAGGCCCAGCGCCACCACGGTCAACACACCGAGCACAGCCACCAGGGAGAGTCTGGGGAGGAATGGCTGGGCCACGGCCAGCACGGGGAGGCCCACACCCAATCGCAAGCCCAGACGCAACACTCTGCGCTGCAAACGATCCACCGCGCTGGGTTCGTCACTTAGCGGTCCCAGTATCGAGTCTCCCAGGGTGCGCGTACGCTGCAGCAGGCCGACCAGGAGTACGAGAATCAACAGGAATGCCGATCCGCCAATGATTCCGACGGCCAGAGTGTGACCAATCGGGCTGTGGGCTTCGATCCAGCCCACACCCGGGCCCAGGGCCAGGGAAACCCCCACCAGGACGATCTCCAAGCCGAAAGCCTCGACCACGATGCCGCGCACCTGGCCAGCGAGTTGGGATCTCAACGGAGCCAAACCCAAATTCACGCGGTACACGCTGCTAAAGGATTTGAAGGTCGGAAACCACCCATCCACCCAGCGGGCCATCGGCGCACCGACGTTCATGAGTGCAGGCGTTGCCAGGAAGTGATCACGCAGACCGCTACCATTACGGGCAAAGGGACGGTCGCACTGCTTCAAGATCCACGCCCGCCGTGACAAGAATGAACCCGAACTCCCCAATCTGAGTCATCGCGAGGCCGGCGCCGAGGGCCCGCCGCATCGGCTGCCCTGCCAGGGCGACGCTGATGCTTACCATGAGCAGCTTGCCGCCCGCCACCAACAGCGAGAAAACGAGGATCGGCTTCCACAGGGGTGGAATGGCTCTTGGGTCGATCATCATGCCCACGGCCACGAAAAAAATCGCAGCGAAAAGGTCCCTGAAGGGAGGACAGTCCACCTGCTCGGCCCCCCCTCTGCCACCGCACCCCAGCGATGAGGCTCCCAAGGCCACGGAATACCCGAAGTGCGCCGCGAGTAAGGCCAGTGCGAAACAAAGACCCATGCTCGCCACAAGGAGGGATTCAGGGCGGCCGAGATCGTCCACCCAACGGATGAAACGCGGCACCAACAGCATGCCCACGCCAACCAGGGCGGCCATGAAGAGGACCAGGCGGCCGAGCGTCAGGGCTGTCTGTGCGCCGCTGAAGGAACCGGGCACCGAGGCGCCGCTTAACAAGGCCAACAGGAGGATGGCCAGCAGATCCTCCGTCACCAGCACCGCGAAGACCAGCTCCCGCAGCGGACCCCGCTCACCGCGTTCATCGAAGAGTTTGCTGATGATCATCGTGGAACTGATGGAAAGGGCGGCCCCGGCGAAGGCGCTCTCCATGCGGTTGTAGCCCAGCAGGGGGCGAGATAGCCCAGGATGGCCAGGGCCCCGACCTCGATGAAGCCCACTACCACAGCGGTGGGACCCGACCGCTTCAACTTTTCACGATTGAATTCCAAGCCGATGGAGAAAAGCAGGAAGATGACGCCCAATTCCGCCAGCACCTTTACGTTGGCGGCATCCGCGGCCAGTGGGATGGGTACGTGGGGTCCCACCACCAGCCCCGCCAGCAGGTAGCCCATCACCACCGGCAGATGCAATTTCTGGCACAGCAAGGAAGTCAGTGCTGCCACTCCCAGCACCATGGCCAGGTCCACCAGAAGCGGGGGCAGCGAATGCATGTCTCAGTCTATCTGCGCTCCAAGAAAATGGCCCCCATTCGGGGGCCATCCTCGTACACGCGTGGGCCGGACTCAGGCGCCGAAGCGCTTGGAGACTTCGCTCCACTTGATGTTCTCAACGAAAGCATCCAGGTACTTCGCTCTTGCGATGCCGTAGTCAACCATAAAGGCATGTTCCCAGCTATCCAGCACCACCAGCAGATCCTGCTCGATGGGCAGGCCCAGGTGATGCTCCGCGATGAAATAGGTGTGCAGTTTGCCGTCACGGCGGTTGCGGGTCAGCAGGGCCCAGCCGGGACCGCTCATGGCGCAGGCCTTGAGGTCGGCGATGACCTTGTCTTTGCCGCCGAAGGCATCCAACGCGGTCTGGAGCCCGGCGCTGATGGTGGCGTCGGCGCCCAGGTTCTCGAAGTAGAGCTCATGCAAGAAGGATCCGTTGAAGGCCACGGCTTCGCGGCGCTTCAGTTCCGTGTACTCGTTGAAGGAGTAGTTGGGCTTGGTGTTGTCGGCGCTGGCGAGCTTTTCTTCGATCTCGTTGAGCTTGGCGATGTAGCCCTTGTAGAGCGTGAAATGCTGGTCCAGCTGGGTGTCCGAGAGGCCCTTCACGGCGCCTCCCTTCAAGTGATCAAAATTCTTTGCGGTGTAGGCCATGAGATCTCCTTTGAAATACGCGGTGTCGCTGGAATGTAGTCTACCAAAAAAGTCATATTTATGAGGGTGCGTTATGAAGCACTGTCACGAGCTGGCTTGGTGATCGTTAGAACGAGATGACGGTACTGGTGTCTGATCATGGAACGCCTCTGAAAAAACGGCGGCCTAGGCGGCCCAGGTAAGCCAGGCACCTGGAGCTTCCCAGTGGCCGGATACCTCCGGATGGTTGGAGACGAGCGCAAGGATACGAATGCGGTCAGGTACGAAGTAGCGCAGTGCCAGCACAGCTGGCAATCGGTCATTCGGACCCGCCGCGCCCCGGTCCACTTCGGGTTCCACCATTGCGCCGGACTCCAATGCCAGCCGCAATTGGCCTGGCAGGCCCCGGAGCCGGTCCATTTTCTGCTCCCTTTCAGTAGAAGAAAATCCCAGAAATAGGCTGGCGGCGATGGACCACCCGCCGGATTCACGACGGGGCGTGAGTACCGCGAAGGAGGAGCGGACTTCCATTTCCTCCAACTTACTGATGGATTCCAATGTGTTGCCTTCGGACCAGAGGGTTTCCACCACCTGGTCCTCGACGCTCTCCTCCGTTTCCGGTTGAAAGATGATGCCCGGAGCCAATTCCAGGCGGAGCGCCCAGGCACGTTCCAAGAGCGGTTGGCGGGCAAGGTACCGAGCTTGTTCCGTTGCTAGGTCAAAGACGAGGCTCATAGCGCCGCCGCCCCCTGCTCGAACTTGGCCAGCGCATCCTGGAATCGGCCCGCGTGGAAGCGTTCCACTTTGGCAAGGGTCTCGAACCAGGCGGCGATTTCGGTGTAACCCTCCTCCCGGGCGACCCGTGCGAAGTCCGGGTACATGTCGGTGTACTCATAGGTCTCGCCTGCCACCGCGGATTTCAGGTTCGTCTTCGTATCGCCCAAAGGTAAGCCGGTAGCAGGATCACCAGCTTTCTCCGCCAGGAACATCAAGTGTTTGAGGGCATGGCCCGTCTCGCCATCAGCGCTGTGCTTGAAAAGATCGGCCACTTCAGGCAGGCCTTCCTTCTCGGCCACAGCAGCCATCCAGGTGTAGCGGCGGTTGGCTTGGCTTTCGCCTGCGAAGGCAGCCTTCAGGTTGTGGTGGGTCTTTGATCCAGGAAAGCTCATGGAAGTCCTTTCGTGCCCACGGAATGTGGGATCCACTCATAGGGCCAAGAGCGTGCCAAAGATTAAAAGCATTGAAAAGACAGGATAAAAGGCGGCATTCTCGCCCCATCTTCAAATTTTTCGCGGCATGCCGTTGAAGCTGGTCACGAAATACCGAGAATATAGCCATGAGGTTCATATGCCGATGATGAAACCAAAGGATCCTCTCGAAGCCGCCCTCACTGGCGCCCGCATCGTGGAGGAAGCCGGAGCCCTTCTCACCTTGGGGGATGACCCCGAGGCCCTTGTCCAGCGTGCTTTTCAGCGCCTTGGGCAGTTGGTGCCGTTCGACCTCGCCACGGTGCTTCTGCGTGAAAAGGAATTCCTCGAAGTGCGCTATGCCCTGGGGCCGATGGTGGCGCCTGGCCTTGTGGGCTCCCGCATCGCCATTCACGGGAATTCGAGACTGCTTGTGGCCCTGAAAAGCCGCCACGCCAAGAGTTTCGAAGAAGATGATCCAGGGGAGGACACTTTCCATGGCATCCTGGATTTCCCTGACAGCCACAGTTGCCTTGTGGCGCCGCTCCGCGCCAGCGGCGAGGTCTTCGGCCTCATGACTCTGGATGCCCTGGTGTGCCGCCAATATCCCGAAAGCGTAGAGCGGCATGTTTCCACCTTCGCGAGCTTGTTGGCCCTGGCCCTCAAACAGGCCGAGCATCTCAAGCTGCTTGCGGATGGGCGGCGGCGGCTGGCCGACGAGGTGGAATTCCTCCGCACAGAGTCCATGAAGGGAGTGATGGCCGAGCCTCTGAGGGCTGACAGCCCCGCCATGCGGGTGGTGGTGGACCAATTGCAGCAGGTGGCTCCCACCCACACGGCGGTGCTGCTCTCGGGCGAGACGGGAACCGGCAAGGAAAAGGTGGCCCAAACCCTCCATCACCTCTCGCCCCGCCGCGACCGTCCCTTCATCAAAGTGAACTGCGGTGCTTTACCCGGAAGCCTCATCGAGAGCGAGCTTTTCGGCCATGTGCGCGGGGCCTTCACGGGAGCCAACACCGCCCGCAAGGGGCGCTTCGAATTGGCGGACGGAGGCACGCTCTTCCTTGATGAAATCGGCGAATTGCCCCTGGAATCGCAACCCCGCCTGCTTCGGGTCCTACAGGAAAAAGAGATTGATCCTGTAGGCTCGGAAAAACCTCGGAAAGTCGATGTGCGGCTTATCGCCGCCACCCATCGCAACCTCGTGGAGATGGTCCAAAAAGGGGCCTTCCGCGAGGATCTTTTCTACCGGCTCAATGTGTTTCCCATCCACCTTCCGCCCTTGCGGGACCGTACCGAGGACATCCGCTCTCTTGCGACAGGTTTTCTGGAGCGCTTCGGAAAAGAAAACCGGCGCCTTGCGCCACGGCTCACCAAGGAGGTCCTGAAACAACTCGAGCGATACACCTGGCCTGGCAACGTCCGCGAACTGTTCAATGTCCTGGAACGCTCTGCCATCCTCACGACGGGCCGTGATCTGCGGCTGGAAACCATGCTTGTTAAGCAACTTTACCAAAAGCCCCCATAGCTGGGAGCAGCAAGAACGGCGGTACTTCGAGGACCTGCTGCGAGCCACCAAAGGTAAGATCACCGGGGCTGCTGGCGCCGCTACCTTGGCCGGCCTGGCCCCCAGCACGCTCATATCCCGGCTGGAAAAGCTGGGCATGAAACCAGCTGATTACAGGACCCCCTGAGGAAAATTCCTACCCTCAAGCGATCCATCGCGCGATGCCGAAGGCTGCCGCTGCAGCGGCACCCCCCACGAGCACGGTGTGAAGCCCACTGCGAAAAATCGGTACACCCGTGAAGTGTCCCTTCACGGCTCCAAATACGGCCAGGGCCACGAGCGTGACAACCACCGACAGTTTTAACGCGCTTTGAGCATCCCCCGCGATGAAGTAGGCGCTCAATGGGATGAATCCTCCAGCGATATAGGCCGTAGCAATGGTCAGCGCGCTCTTCCAGGACCGCCCGGGCACTGGCTCTTCAAGCCCCAGTTCGAAGCGCATCATGAACCTCACCCAGTCGTCGGGGCGCTCGCGAAGGGAGGCTTCGACGCTGGCGCTTTCTTCCGGCGTGATTCCGTAGGACTCGAAAATTTCCCTGACTTCCTGGGCCTCGGTATCGGGCACCGTGACGATCTCATGGGCCTCCCGCAGCAACTCGTGGGCGTAATGTTCCGCGTCGCTTCGCGCTGCCAGATATCCGCCCAACCCCATGGCGATGGATCCCGCGGCGATTTCAGCCAACCCCGCCGTGACAATGAGATGGGTCTGCGAGATGGCGCCCGTCAGCCCCGCCGCGAGCGCGAAGGGCACTGTCAGGCCGTCGGACATGCCTATGACGACATCCCGTACTGCGTCTCCGGCTGTGAAGTGCTTTTCGAGATGGGGCGTCGTCGGCATCATCCACTATAAAACAAGGCTATCAATTGGCATCAATCAGAGGCGGGCCAAGCCAGTACGGTTCGAAATCCTCTGCAGCCTCTGCCTCGGACATGTCCAGGTAGCAGACCGGAGAGGCCAACCCAGCTGCCCCGATGCATGGAGTCTCCCCTGAAGCAAGCGGTCGCCACCGGCTGTCTTTCAAAAATGTGCCTGAAACATTTGCCGCGGCAGGGTTGGCCCCGGGCACAGCTGCTTGAGCCTCTCGAAGTGAGATGCCCGAATTGGCCCCGAGAATGAAATCAGGGTGCGTGAGCTGAAAATAGTCATCAATCCAGCCACAAACGAGGCAGGCTTCTTGAGAACCGTAGGCCCCCGCAAACACCGCGTAGCCGCAGGCAGGGCATGGGTGGAGTGGCTGGTTGGGGTGGTCAGCCATCGTTCCTAACGCCAGGCCGCGAGAATGATCCCAGCGATGATGAAGGACACCAGATTGAAGCCGGAATCAATGAGCCAGAGCCCCTTGGATTTCTGGGAGAAAATGGCTGTGGCATAGCTTGTAGAGGCAGCGAAACCGATCCAGCACAGCACACCCACAAGCGCGGCCCGCAGTAGCGTGAGATTCGCGAAATGGTTGAGCATGACCGCCATGGCCCAGGCAACCACCAAGCCGCTGATGAGCGCTTGCAGGTAGAGGATTGGCGCGGAACCCTGGCTCTTCGCCTTGAGCTCCTCCTCTGTGACGCCTTGGAGCGACATCCAGCGCTTGGCGAAGAGCACCGGCGAGTACCACAAGCCACCCAGGAAGAAGATGGCAAAGCCCGCCGCGAGCACGGCCAGGTAATGGACTTGAGGAAGGTGCATGGGATCCTCCTAAGTGCGGTAGCCCGGTGCTCAAAGCATCAGGGTTAGATAATTGGAAGGGTGGATAAGCGGAACGATACTCCCACCCTTGGGCAAAGCTGGCAATCGCCAATCGCCAAATTACCTAGATCAAGCGCTTCTGGCCCTTGGGATGGGTCATGACCACATGGCGCACCCGCTCTATCCAAGCGGGGCGGGCGCTGGAGTCCAGCCGTTCATGCGGAAGATTCCGCTCTGCCAGCAAGCGGTCCACCATCTCATCCACCGCCTTGGCGAAAAAGGTGTCCGTGTCGCGCACGCCATCATCGGAAAGCTGGCCGGAAAAGGGGACTTTGAATAGCAGGTCGTAGCTTTTCATCCAATGGTGCATGAACCGCTCGATGGGAAGCTGGCGCCCGAAGGCCAGCACCATGTAAGCGTAGTTATCCAGCACGCTGCGGTCGCAGACCACCACATCATGCTGGCTGGCGGAGCGGATTTCCTCGGCCATCTGTGTCGTGAAGATCCAAGTCTGGGCCTCCAGGGACGTCTTCTGATTGATGGGCAAAGGCGATAAACGGGCCACCTCCTTCACGATGTCCACATGCACGCTATCGCGCTTCAAAGCAGCGGCGAGCTCATAGCAGAGCGTGGTCTTGCCGACGCCGTGGGTCCCTATGAAGGCCACTTTCATACATGCGCCAATATTGGACGAGGAATCGGGATACGCCCCATTTCAAAGACTCCGCCTCAGAACCATGCCTCCAAAATGCGAAATGTGGAAGCAGCCGACCTCCCGCTCGCGGATCAGATCGTGCTGGACGAGGTAGGCCAGATCAGCTTCTGAGGCCCCCGCGGAAGCGGACAATACGGCCTTGTCCGCATTCGGATTCTTGGAAATGTAGTGCAGGATGCTCAACTGTTTGCTGGTGATGGGTTGGGTCATGGCTTTGCCTTGTTGGATAGCGTTCAAATAACTCTCTTAATTATGTTGCTTCCCCAAGCTGCTCTACAGGTAGCCTCAAGGCAGCGCTGTATTGATACTAACCTCAAGATCGCGGAGCAGGCCGTTCCGAAGATCGTAGATCCAGCCATGGACCGCAAGCTGCTGGCCACGTTCCCAAGCCTGGACAACCGTTGGGAGGCCGCGGAGGATACGCACCTGCTCCATGACATTGAGCTCACACAGCCGCTGCCAGCGCGCATCCTCATCTGGGAGCGCGGCGAGTTCGCCAGCATGGGTCTGCCGGATCGTGCGGATGTGGGCGATCCATCCCTCCAGGGGATCGGTGGTCGGCGGTCCGAAAGCGGCCTGGATTCCACCACAGCGATAGTGGCCGCACACAATGATGTGTGAGATCTGAAGAACATCCACGGCGTATTGCAAGACCGCCAGGCAGTTCTGATCGTCCCAGCGGACAATATTGCCGACATTGCGGTGGACGAAAAGTTCACCTGGCGGAAGTCCGACAATTTCGTTGGCTGGAACGCGGCTATCGGCACAACCGATCCAAAGGTGGTCTGGCTTTTGAATCGCACAGAGCCGTTTAAAAAAATCAGGGTCCTGGCCGGTTTGCCGCTCGGCCCAGGCCCGGTTGTTCAAAAGGAGCTGCGGAAGATAGCGCATGGAGTGGGCCCACGATGAGAGGTTCTGGAATGAAGGGGGAATTGGCCAGGATCAGTGCCCTCCGAAGGCTTCCTTGAACTGCCGGATCGCCACCGGGTCGCCTTCCCGGCGGATGGGATCGCGGAATTCCTCGGGCGACATCTCCGCGAATTCAGCGCCTTGGGCGATATTGCCATTGATGTAGGCGATGAATTCTTCTTGCCGATGCTGGATGTATTTCCGGAAAGGGCGGCTCAGGAAGCCCAACAACGCGCTGTCCAGGGCTGTCCAAGTCTGCAGATGGCTCTCGAATCCCTTGGGGCCGTCCCAGTAGCGGTAGACCGTGACCATCTTCGCGCCCACAGGAAAAGGGTTCTTCATGCGGCCTGTTTCCACACGGCCATCCGCGATGTACACCCGGTAGCCCGGCCGCTTGAGGGCCAGGGTCATGGTGCCGTGAAGCCCATGCAAATCGGTCACGTAGAAGGCCCGGTCCGGAAGTTCAAAAGCGCTGAATTTGGGCACGAACTGGCAAAAGCGCCACATGGCCGCACTGAGCCGGGGCCGGTCGAAAAGCCGCTCCACATTGGCCACCTTCACCCGTTTCGGCTCGGTCCGGGTCTCAAACGTGAAGTCCGCGCGGTTCAAAATGTCCTGGGCGGCGATGCGATGGTGCGGTGCGAGTTCATTGAGCGGCACCTGGGCTCCAAGCCCTGCCGCGAAAACCAAAATCGCTGAAATTCTCCGAAGGTCAAGTCCACGCATAGGAAAACCCTACCTTAGCTCAGCCTTAAAACCACTACCAGGATCGCAAGGAAGAGCATTTTGCCACTAATCGAATTTTGCACCCTTCTCGTGGAGCAAGTCCCGCAGGACCGAGCGGTGGCAGCGCAGCTCGTCTTCGCAGTAGCACCCCACGGAAAAATTGCTGTGATGCGAAAGGGCCGCAAGCAGTTCAAGGGTATGGCTCGCTTCTGGCACGGACATCTCTGCGCGGTACCTTTTTATGAAGATAGCCCACTCGGCCGGGGTCTTCGCTTCTTGGGCAAGTTTTACGGTTTCCGCGCTGGGCGCAAGGTTTGGAAACCAGACGTCATACCAATTCTTTGAAGCATAGTCGGCCTTCGGGACACCCCGAGGCGGCCGGCGCACGGTGCCGATCCGAGTGCCCTCGCCCGCACCCCTCGCGCTTCCAAGCCTGACGACGCAAACAGACACGGATGCCTCCTGATTGTGATGATTTTTTATTTATTTTTCATGAGTAAATATTTTTTCAAACAAAGGATTCAACAAGGTCGCCCCTTCTTGGCTCAGATGATTGTCATCGCCATAGAGGGGCTGATTGTTGGCCATGAGCCGGATGCGACCGCCGGAAATGAGGATTTCGTGCGGTTTTAGGCGCACCAAGGCCGGATCCTCGGGCAATTCGTCAAACGCATGAAGCACAAAGGCTTGCCGTTCAAAAAAGACCGCTTGCGCCGGTGCGGCTAGGTTGGCGGGATTCCTGCCATTGATGATTTCTTGCGCCAGCGACTGAGGCACGTGGTAGCCCACCTCTGGGATGGGGTAAACCAGGAAGACGGTCTTGCCTGCCCGGAGCAGCCGGTTCACGGTGTTCGTGATATAGCCGGCATAAGCCGTTTCGGCGGCCTGGGCAGAAGCGAACGGAGTTCCATCTTCCTGGGTGATAAGGACCACATTTTTATCATTGTTCGATTGCGATGGAGAGACCTCATCAGGCAGCCCCTTGCCGGTCTGGCCCTTGATCGGCACGGACCAGCGCCCGACGAGAACAACCTTTTCGACGGTGGTGTCGGACTCCAGGATGCGCAGCACCTCCTCGTTGTATTTTTTTTGGGTAGTGCTTGCCCCCAACCTGGACATGCCAGCAAGCGGGCAGTACCCGGCTTGTCCATAAAACCGGAAGGAAAGACCGTGTTGCTGGGCTGCCTCACCCATGGCCCCAGCAATCGCCAGGGCATGGCTATCTCCCCATAAGACGAGTTTGGGCGGCTTGCTGGCCTCGCCATAGAGCCTGGGACGGGTGGGGTCGGGGTGTTGGAAATCCACGTCCTTATTGGGGTTGATGTGGTCGCCATAGGCCAACAAGCGGAGCGCCTCGGGTGGCAATTCTTTGCTGAATCCGCCGGTTCTCTCGAAGACCATGGCCAGAGCCAGAAACGACAGGCTCAGGGTGGCCCAGGCCCCCACCAAAGGCCATGGCTTGAGTTTGGCAGTACGGACAGGTTGTTCGATCCAACGCCAAGACAGGTAGCCCAAAGGCAGGGAGAGCAGGCCCAACATCAAGCGCGATGCGCTTGACGCCACAAAAGGATGGTTGGCCTGGAAATAATTCTGAAAGGCCAACATCGGCCAATGCACCAGGTAGATGGAGTAGGAGACTAGGCCGATGGCGACCAATGGTTTTAGCGAAAATATCCGCCGGGTAAAACTTGTCTCCTGCGCGCCAGCTACGATCACCAAGGCGGCCCCCAGGCACGGCAGAAGGGCCGCCGCGCCTGGGAAAAGAGTGGTTTTCCCATAGCCGACCATCGCTCCCACAATCAGCACCAAGCCTAGCAACCCGGCCATGTGGGATTGGACTCTCCCCAAGTTGGGCAAGCGAAACGCGAGAAGCGCTCCGATAGTCAGTTCCCATGCGCGATATGGGAGTAGATAAAAGCAGTCCGAAACACGGGTGCGAATCCACCAGAGGCACAAAACCAAGGACAGCACTCCCAGGCCGATGAACCCCTTGAATAGGGATGATCGTTTCCATTTGAAGCGGCTGGCAATGAAAAAGATCAGGGGGAAGAACAAATAGAACTGCTCCTCGACCCCGAGCGACCACATGTGCAGCAAAGGCATTTCTTCAACCGACTTGCCGAAATAATCTCCCGCCATCCTGTTGAAGCCAATATTGGAGATGGATAGCGCGACATATTTGGAACTACTGGCCAAATATTTGAAATCCCATGGCTTCATCCAAAAATATCCAACAATTAAAGTGAGAGCAAAAACAAAAAAGTAGGCGGGCGCGATACGACGGATCCGGCGCACATAAAAAGCATTCAATGATAAAGTTCCCCCCTCCATCTGCCGCAGCAGGATGGAGGTGATCAGATACCCTGAAATAACAAAAAACACATCCACGCCGACGTAGCCCCCAGACATGAGGCTGAGGCCGGAATGATAGAGAACGACACCCAACACGGCCAGCGCGCGCAGTCCATCAATGTCTGGACGATATTTGTCGGAGACAAATAATATAGGGGCTGGGGAATTCGAAGGCTTCATTCGGGACTTTCTGAGTCTTCCTATGGTGGTTCGAGTATGCACCTTGAGAGCCTAGGATCGGCTCAGGGCACGGAAGGCAATGGGGTAGGAACGGTCAGCAGCGGAATGAATTCGCCGTTTTCAAACTTGAAATAGTGGCTGCCATTCGTCCCCGTTTCATTGAGAAGCCCGCTGAGCACGATGAGCTTGCTGTTTTGACGGAAGAGAATGGGATCACCTATTTTGGGGTCTTCTTCGATTGAAACATCCCAGCAACAAACGGTGCCCGGCAACCAATGGACGCGGCCCGTTTTGGTGTCTATCGCCGCACCCATTCTACAAGATGCGCCGCACCCCCAAATTGTCAGAATGTACCGGCCTGCAAAGTTCGGATTCCCTTCCGCCCCGCGTTTCAGACGAGTGCGGTACATCCTGTCCTGTTTAGAGATAACCAAGGCTGCCTTTTTCCCCAGAAACTGGTTTGAAGCGGCATAGTCCTCGAATCGTGGAGGATCTCCCTTCCAGCGTTCAGCAGCCACCAAGCCAGACGTAATCCCAATAACCAACGCCATCTTCGAGACAATTTTAAGGTGGGACATTGGAACACCCCAATAATGAAAGTTAAATGGCAGTTGCGAGATGAATGCCGTGACGCTACTGATGGCATATGAGAGAATTCGCACCCTGATGTTGAAAGTCAACCGGCCGGATTAAGTACGGATACACCCAGCATGACGGAAATCCCGCAAGGTTCTTGGCCTGGGTTGAAGGTGGGCTGGACCGAGACGGGAGATGAGAAGTAGTGCAACCCATTTTGAGCCCCTGTCAAATTGATCCAACCTGAATTGCGGCTGTGATGCCTACATCGGGGGAGGCCCAATGGATATCAAACTCACTTCGCAGGACGGAAAGCGATTGCATGCCGCAATCCAACGCTTCGTGGCGGAAGAATATGGCGAAACCCTCGGAGAACTGAGAGCAGCCACATTCCTTACCTTTTGCCTGAAGGAGATAGGGCCTACCATCTACAATCAAGCCATCGCGGATGCCCAGGCCTGCATTCAGGAACGTGTAACCGACTTGGAGAACATTTGTTTCGCCGAGGAGGATAGTTACTGGAAGCGTGACGGAAAGAAGGCTGCGGTCCGCAGACCCCTGGGATGATGACCGATGATTTTTAGTTGGGACATTGGTGGGACCTAGATAATGAAAGCCAGTCTTTGCATGCGCCTAACCATTGAAGTCGGCCTGGGCCGCCCCGGACCGAATTCCTAGAGCATAATCCCAGCCGCGAATGGCCGAGTGCGGGTTGAACGATGCAGTTAGAAAAAAATGGGTTGAATCATATGCGTGCCCGAGAGTCCCAGATCCGGCTGCTCGATATTGATTATCGCCGTGTCGAAGAGCGTTTGATATTGAGGGTTGGGGCAGGTTTTCACTTCGCCGCCAACAGAATCATGCCGTTCACACAGGACAGTATCGGGAGAATCTGAATACAAGATTTGTGCGAAAGAATTATCAGGGCAATGCCCTGCGCGATCCCAGAAAACAAGATGCCGATCGATAAGAAAAAGACGATTACGAACGTCATGGCACTGGCTTTGTTTGGCGACTTGGATAAATGGCGCGATCGAAATCGGACCAACAACCTTGTTGGAGTCTTTACCGACGCAGCAAAGAAGGAGGAATGCTAAAGCCGAAACCAATAGGAACCTGGATTTGTTGGCCCTCCCGGGCAGGAAATCGGATGAGCGCATGCGCACCTCCAAGGCGTTATCCAGCGATGAAAGCTATTAAAAACGCCATTGCCTCATACAGGAAGGTACAACCAGGGCCAGCCTCGCTTACACTTAAGGATCACTGGAGTTGTCATGCGCCGGATCCTCGCAGTCTTCCTACTGGCCCCTGTCCTTTCGGCTCAGGCCACCGCCACTCCTACTACCCAGACCCTGGCTCAAAAGGTGGCTACGGAAACCAAAAAAATTGAAGCCCTCAAGGCTGAGGACCCAGTTGAGGCCCTCGAGAAGGCAAAGGCCCTCCTCCCGGCCACCAAGCTCACCTTTGACAAGGCGAGCCTGCAAGCCGCCTTTCTCAGCATCAAGGAATGGAACGCCCACATAGACATCTACCGGCTCATCTACAACACAGGAATGTCGGCGGGCCATTATGAGGAGGCCAAAGAAGCCGCAGAAAAGGGCCGGGAGCTGGCCAAGGAACTGCAGATACAGGCCACAGTGCCCTTCAATGACTTCAAATCAGTCTGGTTGAAGGCCGGAGAAGCTTCCACCCGGCTCCTCGCCGAAATCAAGGAACTGGAAGCGAAGGTGGAGGCGGACCGCGTGGCGGCAACCAATCCCAAACCCAAAGTGACCATCGAGGAAGCCAACGCGGAAATCATGCGGCAGCACGAGGTGTCCCAACGGCTCGCATTCCTCAAGGCCAACGAAGCTGTTTATAAACAGAACATCGAAAATTCCACCAAGGTGATGATTCCGCTCGAGCGCCCTATCAAGGATCTCGAAGCCAGGACCCACGAGTTCGACGGCTCCATCGAGCAGTGGGATAAATATCTGAAAGAAGAAGCCGAGACCATGTCCACGAAATACAAGGGTGACAAGGCCAAATACGCCGCAGGCCTTTTGGGCGGAGTCGCCCCCAAGCCCGAAGACAAGGAAGCTGCCCTGGTAGCCCTGCATCGGGCGGCCTTTCTGGACCCCAAGAACCCTGCCATCCAGAAGCGCATCGATCAGATCCTGGGCAAGGTGGCGATCCCAGCTGTGAAGCCGGTCAAGGCCAAGGCCAAGGCGAAGAAAAAGGCCGTCTAAATCAGCATTTCGATTGCCCCATTCATGCTGCCAATGGAGCCGATCAGAAGAAGAATGAGCCGATCCGAGGCCACCGTGCTTCCTGCCGAGCAACGGGCTTCGGAGCGGCGTCCGGTTGAAGCTAGAACAATGATCCGTCAGGCCTGCTGCCGTGCCCGGCCGATGAGGCCCAAATGAGTAATGCCAAAGCCTGATGAATATTTCAGGCCATACCCAAGCGCCCGGTCAAAGCCTAGGTGAGCACTCCAGATGAGCGCTACACCCACAAGAATGGGGTTCGACAACCACACGCCGGCAAGTAACGCCATCACGGCCCCAGCGTATGAATGCGCTGCGTTGTAGGAGATGGCGCCCACGACCGGACCAGCAAGGTAACCAAGAAACGAAATATCGGGGACGAAAAAGAAGATCGCGAAGGTTTTCCAACCCAGCCCAAATTTTAAATACGCCAAGGAGGCTGCAAGCAGCACACAGGCACCTTCGATTCGCAACAAAGCCTTCACCCCACCCGAAGCAGCGCCTGTCATTGAGTGGCCTCCTGATAAGTCTGACGGTGAAGAGCGACCTGCCGGACCAAGGGCCGGATCTCTAGAGCATGACGGAAGTGAATGGTTGAACCAAAGGCTAGGCGCCACATTGATGAAACTCCAGCCTCATCTCCTGGACCTGAACCTGTGACCCCGGCCGCAGGGGCCGGGTCGTTCCTACCGGCTTGAAGCCCACCGAAACATAGAGACGGAATGCAGAGGTGTCGCCGCAGGTCACGCCCAACAGCATGGCCTTGGCCCCCCTATCCCGTCCCCACTGGATGGCTGTTCGCAACAGCGAGCGCCCAAGTCCCCGGCCACGATGAGCTGGGGCAACCCACACCTGGAAGAGATGGATGGTCGAGGGATCCATGGCACCGGCTTTGGCCCAAGCCAGACCAGCCGGCTCGGCCCCCACGCAGGCGATCAGCGGCAAATCCAGACCAGAGACACTGGCTGCCACCAAGCTTTCAGCCCATTGGGCATCCGTGAGTTCCAGTTCGATCGAAAGCAGGCTTCCGAAAGCGTTGGGAGAATCGGCAAGCGCCCTGAGCCGGAGGTCCTTGTAGATCTTCCACTCAGAGGATTGAAATTGGCGGACGGAAGGGAGTTGGGACATGGTGTGGGAATCAGGTCAGGCACTTCGAGGTGCTGGTTTTCGAATGAAAAAGGTGTCGAAAAGATAAGCCACCACTGTCCCAGCAAGGTACATAAGAATATCGAGGAGGCTGAAAGTATTTCCAAGAAGGATGCTCGCCAAGCCACCTCGTCGCAAACCCAAGGCGTCCGCCAAATGGAAGTGCTGGGAGATTTCCACAGCACATGCAAATCCGAGAATCGACAAAGCCAACGGGCATGACGGCCCATCCCAGAAGACCTTTACAAGGAAGTAAAGAAAAATGACAACCAGGAAGTCGCTTAAGCTGCCTCGGACATGATTGAACCCTGCGAATTTCGTGGCGATAAGTACCTCGCAGAAGAAGGCGATGGCTGCGATCCACACGTAGTACTTCGCTTTTGAATCCTTCATGGAATGCTTTCGAGCCGAACATGAAAACGCCTGATGAAAAAAAGGACCGGACCAAGCACCTGGGTCGCTTGAGGGAGTTCGGACCGCTGCAAGTTGGACTCCCTCCTTCTGCTAAAGATATTTAGTCATAAAAACACTGTTCGGATCTTCTGTGTAGCCTTCAAACGGCGGGCAGTAGCCGAAGCCAAAGCTCTCGTACAACTTGCGCGCAGGCTCGAATGCACCCACGGCCCAGATTGCACAAAGGTTTGGCAAACCACTTGCCTAGCCACCAATAACCCTAAAATGAACCCGCTCGGGTTGGTTGTGAGGTAACACATCATCAGCGCTAATGTGCTCGAGCGCCCTTCCCAACTCTGAACAGGCACTCATCTCGGCATCTGACATATTGGCCATCACAATGCCACATCCCCACCCACCGGCCCGCCCGGGATAAACAAACAGTGAAGGGATAAGCGAATCTCCACACCAGAGCGGAATACCAGGTGCGAGTTTCGAAATTTCGGCCCTGGCCCATCCGCGTTCATCCGTGGATTCGTAGCCGTACCAGTAGAACACCCGGAACCCGCGACGCGCTAAGAAAGCCGCGAGTTCGATTGGGGTCATGCTGCCCTCTGTGATGCGTTCGAACGGGTCAAAGGGATCTATATGAACAAACACGTCAGAGGGACGTTCTATCGAGATGGAGGCTGCCATGGTGGCAACCGCCGCCACCCCATCGCCTTCAACAATGAGAGCGTCGAGAGATGAAGTCGCCTGACGAAGGCCCATCGCACTTTCAGGGTCCATGTCGCAAAATACGTAACTAGCGGAAGTTTGGAGCGTCTGTATGGCGAGAGCGGCCGAACCAGGATAAATTCCAGGCATTGAGTGCAACACTTTTAGATACTCGCTTTGTGCGAGCATTCGGTCGGTTGCAGCCCGCGATAGAAACCGAATGGCGCCTTGGAGGCGCGTTGGGCTATCGGTCAACGGGTAGGTGACCGAGCCTGCATGGGTTTCCCAATAATGCTTGGGTGGATTCAACTTCAGAACTTCTGCCAGTGGCAGATGCTTCCAAACATCCCCAAATGCTGCGAAGTGCCGATTGGCCACTGATGCGTTCCTTTGTAACAAATGTTCGGAGGAGTTGGATTCCTTTTTGGCTAACGGCCAAAATAAACCAACCTAACCGACAGTGGAATCTCAAAAGCACAACGGTGAACGCGCACCATTGAGCACAGGTTGAGCGAAAGGCTAGGTCGTCGCAACCAGCAGTTCCTCGGAACTAGAGGGCCGAAGGCCATCCGCCCTTCCCGCGAAGTAGCGCTCGGCCAAACCAGTTGCCGACACATGCTGGGCCTCTCGGAAACCGGCTTCGCTAGCCAGCGCCATCATCTCCGGCGGGGTGAAGAAGCTAAGGAAGGGCGTCCCGGCCATGCCCGCAAATTTCTCCGTCGCCTGGCGCCCAGGGCGCTCCTCTGGTTCGACAAGCTCCAGCGGCAGCATGAACGTCATGGCCAACGTGGAGCCCGGGGCGAGCGCCGCGATCTGGCGCAGCGTGGCTGCGTTGGCGTCCCTCGTGAGGTACATGGCCACACCAGTAGACGCAACGACCGCCGGCTTGGCTGCATCGAACCCGGCCTTCGCCAGTTCCTCCCACCAGGACGAACCCGCCTCGAAGTCGACTGGCACGAACCGCAGCCACTCCGGGATGCCGAAGCCAAGCTCGATCAGGCGCTGCCGCTTCCAGGACTGAGGACCGGGCGGATCGACCTCGAAGACCCGCAGGCCGGAGGCGATATCAGGCCTGCGCTGGGCGAAGGTATCCAGGCCGGCTCCGAGGATGACGTACTGGCTGACCCCGTGGCCAGCCTGTTCGGCCACAAGCTCTTCAATGAATCTGGCACGGGCCACGATGGACGCTCGGGCCCGGCTCGTGGCCTGCGCGGCCATGTCCGGGCGGCGGCGCCAACCTTCCTCCGGGGCAACCAGCCGCAGGCCGATCTCGTCCTCAAACACATGCGGCGCCGGATCAACCTGGACGTGCATGGCCCGCCACATCGCTACCCGCACCGCTGTCCTGTCTGCCACTTCGATTCGCTTGTCATGCATGATGTTCGCGCTCCGTATCAAAATAGGGTGGCCAAACTAGCAGGTATTGGTCCAGGGAAAATAGATCGGGTGGGCTTTATTCAAGTACACGCAAAGGTGGCCGTCTGGAACAGGCGCGAGACCTCATCGAAAAGAACCAGTCCTGAACCATCCAGGTTCTAAGAAATAACCGACGAAAATATCGAATTGCCTTCCACCATGTCCGTTAGCCTTGATCGCGGTCGCCCTGTGAAGCCCACCCGCATAAGCCTTTCGGCTTTACGCGCCCCCTTGTATTGGCGTAAGTAACCACTATTTCAGCTCTACGATCGTGCCTTCAAACGAGATCCTTGGATCATTGACCTTGACGGACTCGTTTAGCTCGTACACGTTGTGGTAGCCGTACCCATAGAGATTTATGTAAGTTGGGATATTGAGTGCCATCATGATTGGCTTGGCTTGCGAAGCGAATTGGGTTGTTAACGCACTGCTAGGCCTTCGACGTGGTATCGCTATCTTTGTGGCAAAGTCCGTCTGGTTGCCATCGAAATTATTGTTGCAGTAGATCAATATCCTCGTCTCGAGCGACGGAAGGACCTTGCCCAAACTATCTTGGGTAAAGTCCGTGAAACTTAGGTGTTTTGCGCCCTTGAGGTGGATACGTTCGAAACGAAATGTTGAGCGGGTGTCGAGGATTATGACTCCAGGTTCTCGGCTCATCTTCAGAAAGGTATTCAGGTCGATCAAGCGACCAGCTCGATGAGCTTCAACCTTCGTGACTAACGCCTTATAGTCCTCGAAGCTGACCTTGGCCTTTGGATAGTTCTTGTTTTGTGCCATCCCGGCATTGGCGACCATTACCGAGAGTATTAACATCGCAGTGCTTGTTTTCATCTCCACTCCTTTTTAAGCGGACGATTCATAGCGGCCTACCGAACAAAATTAACCGGCCCAACCGAGAACCGGATGTTTAAAGGATAGCAGTCGTCGCGCACGGTTGGGTCCGGGTGGAACACGAGGTTAGACAGTTGGTGGTTGGATCGGTATTTGTTTTAATAATGGCAAAGCAAGCATTGAATTAATTTGTAATATGTGCAAGATGCATTACATAGATTTTATTGTCGCAAAATCTTATCCATTGATTTCCCTGTTGCAAGCTCATCGACTAGTTTGTCAAGATATCTAATTTTTCGAGTTATAGGATCTTCAATATCTTCAACACGAACCCCGCACACGACACCATTGATTAGTGAACTCTTTGGATGGATCGATGGGGCTAGCTCAAAAAATGTTTGAAAATCTATGCTGACAATTGTGTGCCGAATCAATTCGTCGCGTGTATAACCTGTCAACCAACAAATAATTAAGTCAACTTCTTCTTTTGTGCGATTCTTGCGCTCTGCCTTTTGCACGTATAGCGGATAGACGCTAGTGAACAACAGCTTTGAGATTTGGCGTGTAGGCATAGCAACCTCATTTAACCGTGCGCGCGTTGTTTCGGGATGCCTAACGAACAAAGTAACCGACCCAACCGTGAGCCGACTGTTTAAAGCATGATGGCAGCAACCCACGGTTGGGTCCGGGTTGAACGAGAGGTTAGGCAGGGGAATGGTCATTTGCTTTGAGTCACTATATCGACCGAGATCTCCACCGCCGCAATCGTTCCTCTGTTCTCAAGCCAGTGCGTGGTGTTCCTATCCTCGGGCCAGCCCACTCCCGGCCCATAGTCCGTGGCGACTCCATTTCGATGGTCAGTGATCGTTCCTTGCAGGATGTAGACGGTGCCTGGTCTGCCTTTATGGTCGTGAATCGGGCCGAAGACGCCTCCAGGCTCGATGGTTACCATACGCATCCGAAGTTCGCGCCCTGCCATGCCCTCGATCTCAGGGCCAAGGTCAATCGTTGCTAGCAACTTCACCGAAACGCCCTTTGTCTCAGGTGCCACCCGTTCGTTGCTCATCGTGATCTCCCCTCTTCCCCCCAGGGCGCCTAACGAACAAAGTTAACCGGCCCAACCGTGAGCCGAATATTTAAAGCATGGCAGTTGTCGCGCACGGTTGGGTCCGGGTGAACAAGAGGTTGGGCCGAGGAATGGGCTTAATCAGCATTAAAATCCTGTAAACAGAAGGTCGAGGGCTGCAATAATCTCGGCCCGTTTACTAGAAAGATCACCCGCTGGTGTTCCTAAACTGCGCCGAGCCACACCAGCCAATTCAGGCACCATTGCGATGTAGGTTTTGTTTTGGAATGTCACGACAGGGGTCAATCGTGAAATCGGGTGAAGGGCTACAGCGCCTTTCAGGTAAAGAGGGACGACCACTCTTGTCTCCATGGAGGAGAGGAGGTCATTTTGGATATCTAGAAGGAATGGAATCGCCTTTCTGGATTTGGGGTCTGGGTTGGCGTGGATTGTCAAGGCAGCCATCAGAAGCTCCTGAGACCATCACTGAACACACCGTGGGCCTCGATACGACTGTTATACGCTTGGATCGCTTCAGCGTTCTCATGAAGCCAGGCCTCTGCTAAGCGAGTCCTGACTGCCTGGGCGATAGCTTCTTCAGCGAGACTGGAGAGGTTGAGCCCCATGTCTTTGCTGAGTTTGAGCAAATCAGAATTCAATGTGAGATTGACGGGCTTCTTTGGGGCATCCGTGTTGTAGTTGGCCTGCATGAGATCCTCCTGAATCATACGCATATAGAATGCGCATCATAGAGGTGGGTGTCAAGTGCCGCCTAACGAACAAAGTTAACCGGGCCCGACCGTGAGCCGGAAACCGAAAGCATGACGACAGCAACCCACGGTTGGGTCCGGTTGAACGAGAGGTTAGGCTGAGTACTGGACTGGTTTTGCGACATGTACCGACTCGCTGAATTTATGACGCGATTGCGGGAGAACGAATGATGGCCGATTTGAAGGAAGACCGTGCCCACATGATACGACCAAAATACCAACTGCCGACCGATGCCAGTGAGACGCCGCAAAACATTGGCCCCGACGTGGCCGCTGAACGTGAAAGATCAAAGGGGATTGCTTGTGAATATTTGACGTTACCGCTGAATTGTTTGAGCGAAGGCGGGAGAACGAATGATGGCTGCCCTGAATGGAGCCCCTGCCCCGTGTAACCGCCAAAATACCAACTGCCGAATGATGCCAGCGTGACACCGCAAAACATTGGCCCTGACGTGGCCGCCGAAATTGCAAAGATCAAAGGGGCCGGTTTCGAAACCTGGACGCGACGATGAACTGAAACCGCATGACCAGATAACCGCTTACAGCAAGCCTAACGAACAAAGTTAACCGGCCCGACCGTGAGCCGAATGTTTAAAGCATGATGGCAGCAACCCACGGTTGGGTCCGGGTTGAACGAGAGGTTAGGCTGACCTTTACCGAGAGATAACAACATTGAGTGATTCCGATTGACGACCATTCCAAATGGGGAGCCCATACGAAAACTCAGGGCCATAGATTGATCGATACTCAAATTCGAGGCTATACCTGCCAGGTTTGCGAATACCAAGAGTCTTCAGATCTTGCTTCCAGACTGTGCCAAGGAAATGGGTTGGTTCGATTTTAGTGAAGGATTCTCGCGTTGGTGGTGGGGCCATCGTCTCTCGAATGAAATCCGTGGAGAGGTCTTTTCCATCCGCTGTAGTCGCGAACAGCGTAATGAAGTAGTTCAGATTCCCTAATACATACACAGGGTCTTCCCCGATGTTTTCGATAGTAATCTCAATCGGGAGTCGATCAGCCAGCCTAATGCACTCCCTGGATAATTCGAGCTTTAAACCGAATGCTACTTGGCGTCTGTGCGACCACCGGGACCGCAATAATGAAAGCAGCTAGTGAATGTAGAATTATTTTCATAACCAGTTTCTCGGAGAAAGTAAGGCAGCCTAACGAACAAAGTTAACCGGCCCAACCGAGAGCCGAATGTTTAAAGCATGACAGTTGTCGAGCACGGTTGGGTCCGGGTTGAACGAGAGGTTAGGCCGGGACTACTTCTTAGTTTGAGGGGGTTCATCAGTTTTTAGAGCAGGAGTTGATTTGGAAAGTAAAATCGATTCGATGTCTTTTTGAATAGACTCACCGATGGTTGAATTACCACCTGATGCAGCAATAACCAAACGCCAGTCGCGATCGATTAAAATATGGGTTGGGAAACCAATATTTCCGTTATTACCTGCTAAAGTCATTAATTCTTTCATTTTGATCGTAGATATTGGCAAATCGATTGGATGTTTTTTGAGAAAACTTTTTATTACATCACTTGATTCAAAACCGTCAATTGAAAGCATAACGACATCTGGATTGTTTATATAATGTTTATATACAGCATTTATACTGGGAATTTCTTGAATGCAGGGAGGGCAACCTGTAAACCAGAAATTGAGGTACACAACCTTGCCGCGAAGAGATTTCGACTTCCAGACTTTCCCATTCAGGTCAGTGAATTCGAACTCCGGGAATGTTTGGCCAATTCTACCCGCGAATCCTTCCGAGGTTTGGATGTTGTACCCCGTATGTTTTTCGACAGAAACACTCTGAGCTTGAACGGCTAATCCAGCTAACAGAGCCAGTGGAAGAATGAACAGTTTACGTGTCATCAATAAAGCCCTTTCAATTTTGGATGGATGGAATGTGGCCTAACGAACAAAGTTAACCGGCCCGACCGTGAGCCGACTGTTTAAAGCATGACAGCAGCAACCCACGGTTGGGTCCGGGTTGAACGAGAGGTTAGGCCGGCTGAGACAGGTCATTGTACTGATTGGCCAATGGCAGAGAGCCTTTGTTTGAGAGATTGAAGTTGAGCTGGGGAAAGCTTGGAAGCCAGGCCGGACCGCCAAATTAGCCAATTCGCCTGAACCCCTTGAACAGCATTCGCGGAGGCTGCCGGATCATCGTCGAAGCCGAATTCAAACCCGCAGGTGCACATCTCGAAGCTTGGAGAAGCCTCCGGAAAATAGGGCTGTTGTCCTAGTTCTGGGTTTCCACAGACAGGACAGACCCAGCGCCCAGATTCGGCTTGATGAAGTGCTGCCGACGTACCATCTGGAAGGATAATTTGGACCACATTCATAAGCGGCCTAACGAACAAAGTTAACCGGCCCGACCGTGAGCCGACTGTTTAAAGCATGATGGCAGCGACCCACGGTTGGGTCCGGGTTGAACGAGAGGTTAGGCCGAGATGATAACTTTCGTTTTTTGAACCTATGCATGAGAATCCTGATCGAGCTTGACGAAACGATGCCAGAAACCTTGCGCCGTGCCTAGGAGCCGATGCGATGGATGATGCACGGAAGAATGACCCCCTGCCCCGGAGTGGGATAAATCAATCGGGGCCATACGGAACCGCATGGACCGAAACCGTGTACTGTGGCGGGCCCAATGACCGGGTATGGCCAGGAGAATGCTGCTCTGTTGCGTGACCACCGTATGATCGCCGTTGACCCGATGATGCCGGGGATTAGAACAGGAACCTAACTTGACAAAGATCCTGATGGCTAGCGCCTAACGAACAAAGTTAACCGGCCCGACCGTGAGCCGAAGGTTTAAAGCATGAAGGTAGTCGCGCACGGTTGGGTCCGGGTTGAACGAGAGGTTAGGCGGATGAAGATTTCTGCTTATTTTTATGTGAATACAAGTGAACGCATACGGGAACGATCAGCACAACTGGGTGAACCATTGCCAGTAATAGCCACCATTTATTCATTCCGTAGTCGCCAAGAATGAACCACATCAATGGAATTAATGAGAAAGCTGTGGCAAAGAAAAGAATCATGATGAGGACAAGGAACCACGGCCAAGAGTCAGGCTTGGCATACAACGAGAAACTCAGAGTGATTTGAGCGACAAAACAAGAAGTCCAAAGTACCCAGAACCATCGTTGACGCTCCAATTTGGCGCCCTGATTCAACTTTTCTAGCGGAAGATCCGAGGTCGCCTGAGCATTCGAGCCATCGAGATTCATTGGTTTGACCGAACGAAGAATTGCTAGTGCTATCCAACCACCAATCGGATGGATACCAAACCACATCCAATGTGGAGAACGATGTTTTTCTTTAGCTGCCTTGATACCCAAGAAAATAGGCCATATCCAAAGGCCACCGATAAACACGATGAGCAGGGTGATGAGCAGGGTGATGACCAGAAGCAATTCGATGAGCTTATTCATAGCCTGTGAGCCTAACGAACAAAGTTAACCGGCCCAACCGAGAGCCGAAGGTTTAAAGCATGATGGCAGCAACCCACGGTTGGGTCCGGGTTGAACGAGAGGTTAGGCATGCGCGGATTACCTTTTCGCCCATTCAATTAATGCAATCTGAGCGGCTTGATTAACGGTGATTCCAGCAACCTTTGCCTTAGCCGCGAGGGCCTGCCAAATGCTTTCTTGAACCCGCAGAGAATGTGGCTGGGTGGGTTCAATGGAGGCACCCTTTGGCGGGCGGCCAGGCCGGGTGAGGCGACCTAGAACTTGAGGTCCATAGTTTTGTTCAGCCCAGGCGGACTCTTTATCGAAATTAGCTTCGAGGTCGGCCGGAGTGGGACGTTTTCGAGTTGTCATGTGGTCCTCCTTTGGCGGATGCGAATGGGAAAGGCTGTGATTGGATAGAATCCATCATCCGTTTCAGCGAAAATGACTCGGATCAGCCGATCTGAGGAGGTCGTGCCTTCACCCACGAACCGGTAGGGTTGATCACTTACAGCAGTAGCCCAATCTTGGGCATCGAAGGCGGATTCGACCTCATCCAAAGACAGGCCGTGGGCTTGAATCTTCTCCTGGTTGCGATGTCCCCAGACGAGCTTCATTTCGCCCTCCAGGGTTAAATGTATCACATTAACCAAGGAACGCAAGAGGCCTGGGTAAATTTAAGTTCGCACGCCTAACGAACAAAGTTAACCGGCCCGACCGTGAGCCGGGTGTTGAGTGGAGACGAGATATCCGAATGCCCGGAGGAGCTTGCAGCAACCCACGGTTGGGTCCGGTTGAACGAGAGGTTAGGCAGAGATGGGGGCATTTGTTTTTGAACCATTGAACGAGAATACCGTTCGAGCTTGACGAAACGATGTCAGAAACCCTGCCCCGTGCCTAGGAGCCGACGCGATGGGCGATGAACGGAAGAATGATCCCCTGCTTCCGAGCGGAACGGACCAATCGGGGCCTAGCGGAACCGCGGGAACCGAAACCGTGTACTGTGGCGGGCCCAATGACCAGGTATGGCCAGGAGAAAGGTGCCTCGCTCCGCGATGGCCGAATGACCACAGTTGAGCAAGAAGCTGGAACACAAAATCAATTTTGACAAAGACCCTGATGGTTGACGCCTAACGAACAAAGTTAACCGGCCCGACCGTGAGCCGAATGTTGAGTGGAGACGAGATATCCGAATGCCGAGAGGAGCTTGCAGCAACCCACGGTTGGGTCCGGGTTGAACGAGAGGTTAGGCAGCTCACCACCCCCCGGTGAAATAAAATACCAAATTCCCGATTATGGTAATTGGTATTGGAAGGTTTAAAATTGCAAGAAGCCGAGGAGGATGTGCCTTTCGAATAATGAAGGTAAGGATCGGGGTTAAAATCCATGAGAAAAGGCCTAAATAATTGCAAATCGTTACCGCAATAGCGTACTCATGTCTATGTGGATTGGTTGGTTCGGCAAGAAATTGAAAAGTGTACCAAGCGATACCCAAGGAGAAAATCCACCCCCAGACTGACGCCAGGCAAAGGATGGCAAATAGCACTTTACTTAGTTTTGGATGTGTCCTGTCCATGAGCCGCCTAACGAACAAAGTTAACCGGCCCGACCGTGAGCCGAAGGTTTAAAGCATGATGGCAGCAACCCACGGTTGGGTCCGGGTTGAACGAGAGGTTAGGCCGCGTAAACGTATCAATCCCCACCTTGAATATTGATCCATTTACCTCTATAGAAATAGAGGGTCGAAGAAGCTTTTCTGGAAAATATGTCATCAATGCCTTGGTGATCGATGGGTGGAGGTTTCGGAGCATTGTAGTTTGTAACATTATCAATAATTGCCTTTTTACTAATGGTAGCAATTTTTCTAGAAAAAACTATCTTACCTTTTTCCATTCCCTGGAGATATTCGATATCCATGGCAGATCCTATGAAGGAAGGATTTTTGATACCCCCATCTTTAGTGAATTGGCTCTGATCAATTTGAGAAACTAGAAGAAGGGGAAGGAAGAACAAACCAAACTCCAAAAAAGTCGCATGGTGAATGCTAGCGACCTAACGAACAAAGTTAACCGACCCAACCGTGAGCCGGGTGTTGAGTGGAGACGAGATATCCGAATGCCCGGAGGAGCTTGCAGCAACCCACGGTTGGGTCCGGTTGAACGAGAGGTTAGGCTGAGTACTGGACTGGTTTTGCGACATGTACCGACTCGCTGAAATTTTTGACGCGACTGCGGGAGAACGAATGATGGCCGATTTGAATGAAGGTCGTGCCCACATGATACGGCCAAAATACCAACTGCCGACCGATGCCAGTGAGACGCCGCAAAACATTGGCCCCGACGTGGCCGCTGAACGTGAAAGATCAAAGGGGATTGCTTGTGAAATTTTGACGTTACCGCTGAATTTTTTGAGCGAAGGCGGGAGAACGAATGATGGCTGGTGTGAATGAAGCCCCTGCCCCGTGTTACCGCCAAAATACCAACTGCCGAATGATGCCAGCGTGACGCCGCAAAACATTGGCCCTGACGTGGCCGCCGAAATTGCAAAGATCAAAGGGGCCGAGGCCGAAAACTGGACGCGACGACGAACTGAAACCGCATGACCAGAGAACCGCTTACAGCAAGCCTAACGAACAAAGTTAACCGGCCCGACCGTGAGCCGAATGTTTAAAGCATGATGGCAGCAACCCACGGTTGGGTCCGGGTTGAACGAGAGGTTAGGCAGAGGACTGCGTATGGCTTGAATCATGTACCGAACCGCATGAAATTCTGACAGAGCGTAGGCATGAGATTGTCACCACACCTTGCCATGGAAAATGCGCCGATCGGATTCTGTTTCTGGATTCTGCTTACCTTCGCGCCGAAGCCACCGGGCCATTGCGCGCTTGAGGGCACGCTTGGTCTGACTCGAAATCGGGAGATTATGAGTTTTGAAACAGTTGTATTGTTCGCGGTTGAGTCCCATTGAATATTCCGATGCCTAACGAACAAAGTTAACCGGCCCGACCGTGAGCCGAATGTTTAAAGCATGACAGCAGCAACCCACGGTTGGGTCCGGGTTGAACGAGAGGTTAGGCAGCGATGAGTTTTGAATTGATTGTTCCCTACCCGCATCAGAATCGTACTCCCCCATATAGACTGATCTCATACCGGGGTGAAAGTGATTTAAGAACACCTTCGGGTTCGCTGTAGATGCCATAAGAAACAGGATCAGTCATTATTGCCGGGTCCTTTTGCTTGGTAATAGGAATAGCGAATTCAAATCCGAACACAGGGTGAACACCAGGAGAAGGAACACTGAAGCCTACCCTGGTAGTGATCCAGGGGCGAATTTGACTAGTGTTCATGTACCCCATTTCCAGTTTTTCGTAACGCAGCTCCGCGCCTATTCCTAACTGCAGGATATACCTCCATTGGGCCTGCACTCCAGCGCTGAATCCCTCATTTTTAAGGGTGGCTGATGATTCAACAAAATAATAGTTGGAGCCTGTGCTTCGTTTAATATCTGTTGAACTCTTTGCATGATAAGTCAACTGCAACTGAAGTTTTGAGGGGCCAAAACCGACCATGTCATACCCATAGCGCAGACCGAAAGCAACAGGGTCCGTGGGTTCTAAAGTTAAGCGGTAGTTCGGATAATACTGCGTACCTTCTTGCGCATGTGGTTTAGAAACCAGGAGCGTTACTTCTTGATCTGATGCAAAGAGCGTACAGCATAAACTTATTGTTAAGACCAACAGAAAATTTTTCATTTTAATTGTTCTCCATGATGTTAGATCGACTATTTGCAAACTGTTTTGGGACCGGCCCCTGGGATGCCTAACGAACAAAGTTAACCGGCCCGACCGTGAGCCGAATGTTTAAAGCATGATGGCAGCAACCCACGGTTGGGTCCGGGTTGAACGAGAGGTTAGGGCTTCAGAGGAGGACCTTGGAATTTGAGAACTTTGAAAACACTTTTCAGGACTTTGGTTTCGTGGGGATTATTCTGGTATTGGTAGAAACTCCAGTCGAGTTCGGTATCAATGGTGATGGCTGAAAATTGGATGGATCCATTTTTGAAATAGCCTATTTGGGATTTCCTGGCTATTTGTAAACGTTTGTCTACTACCCGGTAATACCAGGTAATGATGTCGTATTCGATACCGTGGTGAATCTTTTCTCGTGAAACGGCAACCATGCTTCCGTTAATTGAAATCAGCTCTGGGGTGTAATCGACAAAGAACTTCTCTCCTTCACGCTCAAAATAAAGTTGCCAGTCCTGTGCCGGAAGGCTAACGGTTATGAAGATGGAGAGAAGCCAGGCAGCTGACATGGAGCCCTAACGAACAAAGTTAACCGGCCCGACCGTGAGCCGAAGGTTTAAAGCATGACAGCAGCAACCCACGGTTGGGTCCGGGTTGAACGAGAGGTTAGGCCGCCACGAATCATTTCTTGTCGAGGTCTTCATAGTCTTTGAGCATAGCTTCCTCTTTGTTTAGTTCGACAATCCAACATTTGGCAGTGGCAGCCAATTTAGAATCTTGATTTCTGGAATATCTAAGGAGGATGAAACGAATTTGCTTCATTTCATCCGGCGGGAACCCACTACCGTCAGCGGACACCGCTAACATTCCGATACGTTTCTGATCTTGTACCGAAAATCGAGTGGCCGAACTCAATACCATCCTCGGGTGTTTCATCAATGCTTCACCGAGGATGCACCCCAATGCTTCTGAAATGGCACCATCACTGTGCTTAGCTGCTGCCATTAACGGCCCAAGGGCTTCAGTATCTCCGTGGGAATACCAATAACCTGCTTCTGCAATCAACTCTTCGTTGTAGATTATTTCACCCCTGGATTTTCCACTAGAAAGAATAGAAATAACGTTAGCTCTATGAGACTTCGACGGTGGATACCTGCTTGGTGCGGCCCAAGGAGGGTTTTGGGCAAATCCTCCAAACGTGAAGACGAGCAGCGTGATGATCGAGACCGTTCTCATTGAATTGGCGACCTAACGAACAAAGTTAACCGGCCCGACCGTGAGCCGACTGTTTAAAGCATGATGGCAGCAACCCACGGTTGGGTCCGGGTTGAACGAGAGGTTAGGCCGAGGAATGAACATTGATCGATCCATGTACCGACTCGTAGAAATTTCTGCGCGACCGTGGGAGAACGAATGATGGCGCTGCAAAGAATGAAGGCCGTGCCGCATGATACGACCAAAATACCAACTGCCGACCGATGCCAGTGGGACGACCGATGCTGTTGGCCTTGACGTGGCCGCCGAAATTGGAAAGATCAAAGGTGCAGCTTTTGAAATTTGGACGTTACCAACCGCATGAATCGTATTGCCAGAGATCCGCCCGCTTGCAGCCTAACGAACAAAGTTAACCGGCCCAACCGAGAGCCGGAAATCTAAAGCATGACAGTTGTCGCGCACGGTTGGGTCCGGGTTGAACGAGAGGTTAGGCCGAGGAATGGACTTGGTTTGATTCATGTACCGACTCGTAGAAATTTCTGCGCGACCGTGGGAGAACGAATGATGGCGCGGCAAAGAATGAAGGCCGTGCCGCATGATACGACCAAAATACCAACTGCCGACCGATGCCAGTGAGACGCCGCAAGATGTTGGCCCCGACGTGGCTGCTGAATGTGAAAGATCAAAGGGGATTGGTTGTGAATATTTGACGTTACCGCTGAATTTTTTGAGCGAAGGCGGGAGAACGAATGATGGCTGGTGTGAATGAAGCCCCTGCCCCGTGTTGCCACCAAAATACCAACTGCCGAATGATGCCAGCGCGACGCCGCAAAACATTGGCCCTGACGTGGCCGCTGAATGAGAAAGATCGAAGGAGCCGGTTTCGAAAACTGGACGCGACGACGAACTGAAACCGCATGACCAGAGAACCGCTTACAGCAAGCCTAACGAACAAAGTTAACCGGCCCAACCGTGAGCCGAATGTTTAAAGCATGACAGTTGTCGCGCACGGTTGGGTCCGGGTTGAACGAGAGGTTAGGCTGTGCGGGAGAAGTCGTTTCATGTTGGCGGCCCAACATCCCAGATAACCCTGCCTGGCCCCTTTGACCCTGGAAACTGCCAACCCATATGGGTGACAGTACTAATCACCATACATGCAAGATTGGCTACTTGGTTTTGCAGTTGATCTAAGGAGTGGATATCAAACGATCCGTCAAAAACTCGTTTCTTTCGGTCCACAAAAAATGGATATGCTGCACCCGCTGAATCTGGCGGTCTCCATGACCCGTGGCATAAAATGTTGCGAAATTCAGAAACGTTACGCAAATCTTCTAGCAGGTCGTCGAAGTGATCGATTGCCGCGTTTGGATAATCACGCACCGACTTTTCGTAAATAGCAATCAGTGGCCTAAGAGTATCGGTCAAGGCGTGTTCTAAAGTTGGAAGCCACCTATCATAGGCATCTTGGATTTCATCTTCTTTGTAGGGACATGTTGCTGTAAACGAAAAAATTGCCTTTGCCAGGACCTCTTCTAGGAATCCGAATGTTGCAACGGTGCGTCCAAGGCTCTCCCAGAATGATACGTCGTGTGCATGAGTTGGATATTTTTCTGGAAGGCTTCCAAAATTGACGACATAACTTGTGTGTTTTTCTTCGGCCATGGTTTTCTCCATGTTGGGGGCACAGCCTAACGAACAAAGTTAACCGGCCCGACCGTGAGCCGAAGGTTTAAAGCATGATGGCAGCAACCCACGGTTGGGTCCGGGTTGAACGAGAGGTTAGGCTGCTGGTGAAATGGATCATGGAAGCTTGTTCACAGGATAGATACCCCGTGAATAGAACCAGCGTAGAGCAATATTTCGGCCGAGACGTTGATATCCCTTTGCTGCTGAAGACAGAGATTCCTCGTAGGTCTCGAAGGGGAGTCGAAATTCAGCATTGAATGGGTAAGTGATTCTTCCCTTATCACTATTCAATTGATTCCAAGCCGGGTGCAATTGGGAGTATTCAACCTCGCTAGTCAGGACAAAGACTGGTTGACTAACTTTGAGTCGAGAAACCACGTATTCTACCCCGCTAGCCACCTCTCTTTGGATCTCCTCGGGCGATGTCTTGGGATGTTCGACGCTGTGATATTTCAAATTATCTGCTTGCCTTGACCGCCACTCCAAAATGATGCGCCCGACCTCTTGATTAACTTGTTCATGAAGAGGTGCCAAGCTTTGCGAGTCGAACGCAACACCCGCTGCACGGCAACCGCACAGTGATACAAGTATCGTTGTGATGCCAATAACAGCCGATCTTTCCATGAGAGGGCAGCCTAACGAACAAAGTTAACCGGCCAGACCGTGAGCCGAATGTTTAAAGCATGACACCAGCAACCCACGGTTGGGTCCGGGTTGAACGAGAGGTTAGGCAGAGATGAGGGCATTTGTTTTTGAACCATTGAACGAGAATACCGTTCGAGCTTGACGAAACGATGCCAGAAACCCCGCCCCGTGCCTAGGAGCCGACGCGATGGGTGATGAACGGAAGAATGATCCCCTGCTTCCGAGCGGAACGGACCAATCGGGGCCTAGCGGAACCGCGGGAACCGAAACCGTGTACTGTGGCGGGCCCAATGACCAGGTATGGCCAGGAGAACCATGCCCGCTTCGCGATGACCGAATGACCGCCGTTGAACAAGAAGCTGGAACACAAAATCAATTTTGACAAAGACCCTGATAGTTGGCGCCTAACGAACAAAGTTAACCGGCCCGACCGTGAGCCGAAGGTTTAAAGCATGATGGCAGCAACCCACGGTTGGGTCCGGGTTGAACGAGAGGTTAGGCTGAGTACTGGACTGGTTTTGCGACATGTACCGACTCGCTGAATTTATGACGCGACTGCGGGAGAACGAATGATGGCCGATTTGAAAGAAGGTCGTGCCCACATGATACGGCCAAAATACCAACTGCCGACCGATGCCAGTGAGACGCCGCAAAACATTGGCCCTGACGTGGCCGCCGAAATTGCAAAGATCAAAGGGGCCGGTTTCGAAAACTGGACGCGACGACGAACTGAAACCGCATGACCAGAGAACCGCTTACAGCAAGCCTAACGAACAAAGTTAACCGGCCCAACCGAGATCAGCATCCGTGGTCTAGGGTTGGGGAGAATATCACAGACACTAGCCAATTCGCAGCCCGGAACTCTGCTCCTGGCTTGCCGGGTTATGTGCTCGTCTATCCTTTTGCCACGAATCTATTCTAGAAATTCCACGGGTTATTTAAATTTTATTAATAGCAAATGTTGTTATTGAATTGTTCCCCGTGGACTCTGGATTGCGCATTACGAGCAGAATAAACCCACCATTATTCCTGACATCGATATCACACGGCCCACTGTAGGCATCGCATTCACAACTCCCAGCATATTTCAAGGAACCGGATTGCATCCATTTTTGGGGGGGGACGAGGCTCTCGGAATGGAAACGGATTGGAGAGGCGAATCCTGCTCTCTGTACTGAGAATTGTAGGACTTCGCTGGGGGCAAGAGTGGTGTCACAGGAGCCCGACACAGTAAATGAATCATTGATGCCACCAAGAATTTCTTGGTATTTTTTGTCATAAAGCATTTGTCTTCTAATTTTGTAGGTTATAGATTTTGATGTTGAAATATCTTGTTCTTTGAGTGTAGTTTCTATGCTTTTCGTGGAGGCAGGTGCAACTTGAGGATTATTTTCAGGTGGTACGCTCTTCTTATTATGACGGAACTTAGTTTTATCCTGCGGTGGTGCCTTGGGTATCGGGGTAACTTTCCTTTGGCGTTGGTCTTCTGCTTCGATACGCCGTACAAATTTAGGCACGGAACCGATACAAATAATAGAAGTTATAGCAGCAACGGTGATTGCGAGGCCATCGGCCCAAATCAAATTGCCGGTCTCGGATAAAAACCCACGAGCAATATTAATTGTATGAACAAGTGTTATAAATATTCCAATAGTCGCTCCGATTATTCCCCAAATTTCCACCCCCATATCTGCTGTCAATGTTGGTGAAAAAGCACCATATATACCTCCGGGAATACCACCAATAATCGCCCCGCCGACTCCCCACAACGGTATCGACCAAAGCAAACGAAGATAGGAGAAATGCCCCTGCCCTCTTCTCTCCATCCTTGCTGTTGTTTCGGCCGCAATTCTTTCGCGTTCTTTAGCCTCTTCGGCGGCCAAGGCAGCTGCAGCCGCAGCCTCCCTCTCGGGTTTAGTCCTCTCCCACTCCTCGGCCTCCTGTACACGACGAAGTTCAGCCTCTCTCGCCGCCAACTCCTTCCGAAGTTGGGCAGCCCTCCTTTCGGCTTCTTCTTTAATATCTACATCCCTCCAATAACTATGCGGGACATCTCCATGGCAAGATGGGCACCTCGAGGCGCCTTTTAGTAGGGTTATATATTTGCAAGAATTGCAAATATAATCACCAGGATTTGCATGTCGATAAATGGCTTCCTCTGCGCGTTCATCCTCAAGTTCTTCCCGACGTTCTTCAGCCTCACGAGCTCGCTCTTCGGCCCATTCTCGATCATCACGTGTACGTTCTTCGTCGCGTTCTTGAGCCTCAATGGAGCGTTGTTGGGCTGCACGGGCGAGTTCTTTGGCTAATTCTCGATCCTCACGTTCACGGTCTTCAGCGCGTCCTCGAGATTCAATGGCAAGTGCTCGGGCTTCTTGTGCACGTTCTTCATCGCGTTCGCGCGCCTCTTGTGCGAGGGCCTCTGCCTTGCGGATTCGTTCTTCAGCACGCTCCTCAGCCTCTCTGCATTTTGGGCAGACGTCGGACCAGTTTCCCTCCTCATATGTACCGTGAATCCCGCAGAACTTTGTCATTTGTATCCCCTCAAGTGTGGGTGGAATTATCTATATTAGGCACCGGGACGTGAAGGAAACAGAAGCAGACATCAATTGTTGGTAATGATTCTGCATGCCGAGGCCTAACGAACAAAGTTAACCGACCCAACCGTGAGCCGGATGTTGAGTGGAGACGAGATATCCGAATGCCCGGAGGAGCTTGCAGCAACCCACGGTTGGGTCCGGTTGAACGAGAGGTTAGGCAGAGATGAGGGCATTGGTTTTTGAACCATTGAACGAGAATACCGATCGAGCTTGACGAAACGATGCCAGAAACCCCACCCCGTGCCTAGGAGCCGACGCGATTGGTGATGAACGGAAGAATGATCCCCCGCTTCCGAGCGGAACGGACCAATCGGGGCCTAGCGGAACCGCGGGAACCGAAACCGTGTACTGTGGCGGGCCCAATGACCAGGTATGGCCAGGAGAACCATGCCCCGCTTCGCGATGACCGAATGACCGCCGTTGAACAAGAAGCTGGAACACAAAATCAATTTTGACAAAGACCCTGATGGTTGGCGCCTAACGAACAAAGTTAACCGGCCCGACCGTGAGCCGACTGTTTAAAGCATGATGGCAGCAACCCACGGTTGGGTCCGGGTTGAACGAGAGGTTAGGCA
>JADKJH010000007.1 GCA_016722505.1 Holophagaceae bacterium | reverse complement strand
GATCCCGCTGGAAGGTCAGGTTCTTCAGCTTATCGAGGCGCTCTTCCAGCTTGGCTTTGCGGTCCTCCGCGAAGAAGAACCGTGCGTCGTAGAGGCGGGCTTTCAGCACCCATTCGTTGCCAGCCTTCACGAAGCCAGCGGGATCATCCATGCGGTTGGCCGCAGCGAGGAAGGAGGGCAGCAGTCCGCCCTTCGCGTCTTCGATGCAGAATGATTTCTGGTGTTCCTTCAGGGATGTCACCAGCACTTCCTTGGGCAACTCCAGGAATTCCTTGGGGAAGTCGCCGCGCACGATCATCGGGAATTCCACGATCTCCGCGAGGGTGTTCAGCAGCTCTTCATCCATCACCACTCGGCCGTCCACGGCCTTCGCCAGCTCGTGCAATTGCGCTTCCATTCGCTGCCGCCGCTGCTCGAAGGAGACCACGACTCCTGCCGTTTCCAGCGTCGCCTCGTAGTCCTCGGGGCGCTCAATCACGATGGGTTCCGAGTTCTGCATGTGATGCAGCCGATGGCCCCAAGTGGTGTTGGAACTGCGGACACCATCCACCGTGAAGTCCATAACTCATTTCCAAAGACAGCACGTTGCGGATGGGCCGTACGAACTCAAATTCAGAATTGCCCCAACGCATGGCCTTAGGAACATGCAGTGATTCGATGAGTTTCGGCAGGGCCGCCGCCAACAGTTCGATGGTGGGTTGGCCTTTTTTGGTGATTGTCACGACTGCACAGGGCTCTTTCTTCCCTTGGGGCTGTTCAAAGCGGACCAACGAGAAATCTACTCCCCATTTCTCCGCGAACTTCTGACCGGTCTGCGTGGCCTGGCCATCCGCATCCAGGCACATTTTCTGGGGTGGGCCCACCTGGGTTTCGGTCTGGTCGGGCTGGGAAGGAAGTAAATTACTGAATCGCCAGGCTAACTTTCTCGGAGAATAGAAGGATTCAATACCAAGGTTCGAGGTCCCCTGAACATCCAGGGTGGCTAGTGCTGATCTATCTGAGAACACGCCGAAGGCCGTCGTAAATGCTTCCAGTTAGAGGCTTCAGAAACCTCGCCGGAATCTCCTCGCAATGCAGCTCTAGCAGAAAGGTGCGCGTCCCGCTCATTTCGCCACCTCCTGTTTATTATTTGTGTCCTTCGTGTTTTTATTCGTGTCCTTCGTGGCTTCTGGTTCTTCATGCTCCAGGTAGGCCCTTGCACAAGCCGATGCCAGGTCCCGCACGCGCTTGATGACGCCGGGCCTTTCGGTGGTGCTCACGGCGCCTCTCGCGTCCAGCACGTTGAAGGTATGGCTCATTTTCAGGGCCTGTTCGTAGGCGCTGCGGAAGTGGCCATGATCCTTGAGCAGGCGCCAGCCTTCCTTTTCGAAGGAATCGAAGAGCGTGCGATGCAGTTCCAGATCGGCATGCTCGAAGGAATAGGCGCTCAGTTCGAACTCCTCCCGCTGGCGCACTTGGCGGTAGGTCACGGGAAAAATACCATCATCGGTTTTCACTTCGCCCCAGGTGAGGTCGAAGATGTTGTCGTAGCCACCCAGGAACATGCAAATTCGCTCGATGCCGTAGGTCAGTTCGGCGCTCACGGGCCGGCAGTCCAGACCGCCCACCTGCTGGAAGTAGGTGAACTGGCTGATTTCCATGCCGTCCAGCACCACCTGCCAGCCCACGCCCCAGGCGCCCAGGGTGGGCGATTCCCAGTTGTCTTCCTCGAAGCGCAGATCGTGCTTGGTGAGATCGATGCCCAACGCCGAAAGGGACTCGATGTAGAGATCCTGCACCTTGGCCGGGCTGGGTTTGAGGATCACCTGGAATTGCAGATGTTTGTACACGCGAAATGGGTTTTCCCCATAGCGGCCGTCCGCGGGGCGGCGCGAAGGTTCCACGTAAGCGACATTCCAGGGCTTTTTACCCAGGGCGCCAAAGAAGGTCAGCGGGTTCATGGTGCCCGCGCCCTTCTCGAGGTCGTAGGGCTGCCCGATGAGGCAGCCGCGATCAGCCCAAAAGCGCTGTAGGCGCAGAATCAGTTCCTGGATATGCATGGAAACCCGCGAAAAACCTTTATTTTAACGGATTAACGCAGTTCATGGAACCAAGAATGGAAGGCTGGATCCCTAGCTGAAGCATTCTTGAACTCCAGCTTTAGTGGATTTCGGAAGCGCTGATTTTGATCGGAAAGCATAACCTGGGCCCTTGCACACCAATCGGTCTCTTTTGTGCCAAAGGTCACAATTCAGCCCGGCCGGTTGTTTTTTGCTCCAGCGCACTATTGGCCGGACCTGTAAGAGAATTACATTGAGAACCTTGCGATTTGGGAACTGCGGGCTCCGCTTCATTTTCCGGGGTAATTATGTATACCGAATCCAGCCTCGACCATTACCTTGATTATTATTCCCCCGGACTTCGGGATCGGGATCTCTTATCGGGGCTCGGCCCCGAAGCACAGAAGGCCTTCGACACCCTTAAGGAGCCCCGCAGCTTCCGCGCCGGGCAACAGGTCTACGCCCAAGGAGAACAAGCTAAAGGCATCTACATCCTCATCTCAGGAAAGCTGAGTGTGCAGCGGAAATGCGCCAAGGGGCGATTTCAGATCCTGCAAATCCTTCTGCCCGGAGACAGCGTCGGGGTGGTTCCGGTCTTTGATGAGGAGCCGACTTCCTGCAGCGTGGTGGCGCACACGGATGCGACCTGCTGGTTCGTGCCCGCCAAGCCGCTACGGCAATTGGCATCAAGGCACGAGGAAATAGCTGAGGCGGTCCACCGCCACCTCTGCGGCAAGTTCCGGAATTTGGTCGCTGTGCTGGAGGGGATGAGCCTCCATAGCGTTCCCGAGCGCGTCGCCAAACTCCTGCTCGACCATCACCACCGCAATCCGGGCCGTCTCCTATTGGAATTTCCGGAAGGCGAAGAGGATCTGGCTCATTACATTTCCTGCAGCCGGTCAACCTTCAGTCGGGCTCTGCGCCAGCTGGACGATGAAGGCATGATCAGGAACACCTTTCCGGTCATCCACCTCGTGGATGTTCCCCGGCTCGAGACCTTTGCCAGCTGTGGTTCCACAGGGCGCGCCCCAACGTCCGTGGCCCCAACCCTCCGATAGGGTTTTTCGGCGCTACAACATGTGCTGGAGAGCAAATTCCTGGGCCTAGCCGCGACAGGGCCCGTGGCTGGGTCCATCCTGAACCACTGGGATGGTTGCCAGACACCAGGAAATGAACCGTGGATCCAAGGGACCTGATCGTTCTCACATTCTCGAGCTTAGGTAAGAACCGGCTTCGAGGCGCCCTCACCACCCTTGGAATCGTCATTGGCGTCGCAGCCGTGATCGTGATGATCGGCATCGGAGAGGGCAGCAAGCAGGCGACCCAGAACATCATCCGCAGCATGGGCACCAACGTGATCACCGTGCATCCCAGCCACCACTCCAAAGCCGTGGCCGGTCCCCTGGGTCTGGGCGCAGTGCCCACCCTGACATTTGAAGATGCTGAAGCCATCCAACGGGAGCTGAAGAACACTGTTGCCGCGGTGACCCCGGTGGTGCGGTCGTCCCGCCCTGCGGTCTTCCAGAACACCAATTGGCTCGTGGGCTCGGTTCTCGGGGTCAATCCCATGTACCTTTCCATCAATCCCTGGAACCTCGAGCGTGGCCGCTACTTCAGCGACGAGGAAGTAAGAAACCAGGCCAAGGTCTGCGTCCTGGGCAAGACCGTCCAGGAGAACCTTTTTCTCCAGGGCGAGGACCCCGTTGGGAAAACCATACGTATCGGGAAAATCCCCTTCGAAGTAGTTGGCATCCTGGAACGCAAGGGCGGCGGTCCCAGGGGGGATCAGGACGACACCATCCACGCGCCCTACACGACAGTGATGCGAAAGGTCATGGGCCGGGACCGGATCCAGCAAATCGCCATTTCGGTAGCCAGGGAGGAACTCATTCTCCAGGCCGAAGGAGACATCATTTCCCTGCTTCGGCAGCGGCATCACCTGAAGGCGGATGATGAAAACGATTTCAACATCCATCTGCAGCAGGACTGGCTGGATGCCGCAGCCAAGCAGAGCGGGGTCATCACGATGCTGTTGGGCATCGCGGCAGCCATCAGCCTGGTGGTCGGGGGAGTGGGCATCTCGAACGTCATGCTCGTGGCCGTCACCGAGCGCACTCAGGAGATCGGGCTCCGCAGGGCTGTGGGAGCGACCCAGGGCAATATCATGGTCCAATTTTTTCTCGAGGCCCTGGCCTTGGCTATTTCCGGCGGGCTCCTTGGGGTTGGCCTGGCCTTTGTGAGCCTTTGGATCCTTCAGCGGCTCGGCCTATCTGCCCTCAACCAAGTCTGGGCAGTGCTTCTGGGATTCGGGTTCTCCTTCCTGGTGGGGATAGCAGCCGGGTTCTTCCCGGCCATGAAAGCCGCCGGTCTCAGCGTCATCGACGCCATCCGGTCCGAATGATTCGAATGATCAGGGGGAGGTGCCTCCGAGCGTATTTCACCTGCCTTTGGTCAAATCCGTATCTGGAGACTCGGGAAAGATCATCAAAAAATGCCCGCGGCCCTGTCCCTTGGCTTGGTACATGGCCGCATCGGCCCGATCCACGATGGCCTGAGCGGTCGCGCCGGGTGCGGGAAGCACCCCGCCGATGCAGCCGCTGATGGAAACTTTCGAATCGTTCACTTGGAAGGGCCGCTCTAAAAGTTCGATGATGCGCGTGGCCACCTTTTCGGCTTCGCCTGAATCATCCAGGTCGTCCAGGAGGAAGACAAATTCATCACCGCCGAAGCGCGCCAGGGTGTCCCCGGGCCGCAGGCAGCCTTGCATTCTTTCGGCCACGGCCCGAAGCAGCGTATCGCCAGCGGAGTGTCCCAACACATCATTGACGGGCTTGAAATCGTCCAGATCCAAGAAGAGGACCGCCAAGAGAAAAGGTTTGCGGCTCCGCGCTTTAAGGGCCTGGTCCAAGCGATCCATGAATAGAACCCGGTTGGGCAACCCAGTCAACGCGTCATGCATGGCTTGATGGGCGTACCTACGCGATTCGGTCACATCCAGCAGCGCCATCACAGCGCCCCCGAGGGTTCCATCCCTGGCCTTGATGGGGCTGGCATTGGCTAAGACGGACCGCATGGCTCCCTCGGTGGTGCGCATCTCCAGTTCCAAGTTGTGCACGGTTTCCCCACGCAAGGACCGGTGGATCGGACTCTGTTCCAACTGTAGGTAGATGCCGCCTGATGAACGGAAAATAGAATGTGCGGCGGAAGGGCTGACCAGAAGCTCTGGCGCTTCGGCCATATGGTGGGCGGCCCGGTTCACGACTGTGATGTTGCCCTGGGCGTCGGTGGCAACGATGCCTTCAGAGAGGCTCTGAACCAGCGCGTGGATGAAGATCCGCTCTTCTTCCAGGGCGGCATAGGAGCCCCTGAGAATCCTCTGTTCGCGGGCAACAAAGTAGTACACCAGCAAAGCCATGGCGAGAACGAACAGGAGATCCTGGGCAAAGGCAAAATGGAAACTGTAGGTGCGCGGTGCAAGGCCGATCAACCAGTCCCATATGCCCACGCCGCAAATGGCGATCAGCGCCAGGGCCAAGCTTATGCGCAGCGGAGTCAGGAACCAGAAGTTAGCTTCAGGACGGAGTGGCTGTTTCATCATCGCTCCCCTTCAGGAAGGCGGCTGCTCCAACCGCACCCACACCCGCAGTGCCTCAGCGGCACTCCACGCCTGGGCATCACAACCTCTGGCCCGATGGGGGGCATCGCCATCCAGGATCTCTGGCAGATGTCCCAGGCAGCCTTCTCCCAACAACCGGCCAAGGCCGCTGAGCTGGGCTCTGGCCGCCTGGACCGCCAGCGGATCGAAATTCCAAGCCTGCGCCAGTGCTTCGCAATAGATCGGCAGCCACCAGACCCATGCGGTCCCGTTGTGATAGGCGGGTTTGCGCCGAGTGTCCTCATCCCCTTGATAATGGCCCCAGTAGGGATGCCGTGGATCATTGAGCAGCATTCCATCCGCAGCACGGAGCGGGCGTGGCGGGTCTGCGGGCAGCGGCGCCAAACTTCGCATCGCGCCTGGCACTAAAAGATGGCGCGTGGCCGCATCCACCATCCGGCGGGCCCGGGCGCCGCCAACGCAGCCCAAAGTGATGGCCAACAGCTGGTTGGGACGCAAGCGCGGATCGCGAATGGCGTTGGCGGCGGGAACGCCCTCCGGCGCTTCCAGCACGTCAGCGAACCAGCCCGCATCCTCCATCCAAAAACGCTCGAGATTTCCTTGGGCACGTCCGGCCAAGGTCTCCCAGTTTCCGGCTTCACCAGGCTCATCCAGGTGGGCGAGCTGGCGCAGGAGCCGGATCCAGAGGATCTGGATTTCGATGGGATATCCTTCCCTGGGTGTGCAGTCCGGGTAGCCCGTATCCATCCACGTATGGCGGGCTGGACTGAAGACGAGACCCGATTCCGGATCCATGCGCACACCCGCTTCGGTCCCCGAAATGTGATGGCGCCCCAGGGATAGAAGGACATCCCGAAGCGTCCTTCCGTCCGGGAACAACGTTTCGTAAAACCCCTGTCCGAATGCTTCTGCGGTTTCCTCACAAGCCAACGCGAACCAAAGGGGCGCATCCGACGTGACGCGGTCCCCGCCTGGTCCCAGGCGATTGGGCAGGCTGCCCCGCAGCTCCTCTCCGCCAAGCGTCAGCAGAACCGCGCGAGCCTCGGAAATCATGCCTCCGGCCACCAGGCCCCGCACCGCCACCGCTGCATCCCGGCCCCAATCCAGGAACCATGGAAAACCGGCGATGATGGTCCGCCCTTCCCCGCGCGAAGCAAGGAAAGCGCGAGTGGCTCGGCGCAATTGTCCCTCGAAGCTTTCCTGGGATGAATGCACCCGTGCCGGTGTTGGCGGATCTTCCAACTCCGCGCAAAGCGTCAGGGTTTTTGCTTTTCCCGACTCCAGGGGCAATTCAAACCACCCTGGGCTCCAGGCATCTCCGTGATCCCGCTGGCCTCGCTCGCCCTCCAGGGGGTGCGCCACGCCGCAACTCCACTCGGGCCCCGGATGGTAGGCGCCGCCGCTCGCCCAAGCCCTAAGATGCCGGTCCGGCGCGGGCTCGAACATGAAACCTGGACGGTCCTCCATGGCCTTGGTGTTGGCGTTCCAATGCCGGTCCAAGGTTTCTGACGCCTCGGTTTCCTGGTGAAAGGAGCGGTCCTCCAAATCCAACCGCACGTTTATGCTCACGTGGGCGTCTAAAAGGATTTCGCCCGTTTTTGGCCGCCCGAAGCGAAGCAGCACAGCGTTGCGGCCCTGGACCATGTCCGCTTCCAGCCAGAGGTGCAAGCGGCGTCCATCCCCCGCATTCACCAGGAAGGTCCATGTGGCGGGCGGGCCTGGTATCACAGATTCCAGCGAGACCGCATCCAGAGTCGTGAGAAACCCATCCACATTCACCCAGACCCGGACCCGTTTGACCAGTACATGCCGATCGCAGGGGTTCTGGGGATCCAGGTTGGCCCCCAGGAGACAGTCATACTTGGAGGCGACTTGCCCCAGGTTGGCCGGAATGCGAGCCATGGCCCCTCGACCATTGGTGAGGAGCACAAGGCCTTCCCTCGCCAGGGACGGTTTGGGCGATTCAGCCCCCAGGAACCGGAGCTTGCCTTGCTCTCTTCGAAACGGTTCCAGCAGGCGGAGAAATTCCACGTGGGCGTCTTCCTCCCGGAGGCCAGGTCGTGGTGGATATGCGGCAATGTGTCCGCCGGGCACCGGGATGGACTGGGTGTGCCACTCGATTCCTCCGCATTGCACGCGAAGCCTGAATGGTTCGGGATTCCGGAAAAGCAGCCAGTGGCCGGGCGGGACCGGCATCACTCGGCTCAAGTCGCAGGCTTCCCAAAGCTGGACCGTGGGAAAATAGCCCGAATCCATGGCTCGTTCCAAGGTTCCCACCGGATCCATCTCCAGATCCGCTGCCTTCACTCTGCCCATGGCGCCAAGGAAGGCCAAAGGATCCTGGGCAGCCAAGGCGCCAAGGGCGCGCCAGTCGCAAGGCCCCATGGAATGCGAAGGAAAAGCGGCCGCCAGCTGCTGCAATGCCCAGGCGGCTTGGGATCGCGCGTTACGGTAGGCCTCTCCAGCCAGGCCATTTGGTTTTCTTGATCCAGCCAGGCAATAGGCAGCGCCAGGGCCTAGATCCACCTGGCAGCCATCCTTCAGGGAATGCCTAGCGGGCATGGATTGTCCCAGCAAATCCACTGTGCATTCGCAGAGCTGGATCCCATCCTGATGGGGCAACACCAGAGAACCAGGCTGGTCCGGATCCAGGTTCACCACCACCAGGCAGCGATCCGCTCCCTCCTGGGAGATCCGTTCCAGAGCCAGCACGGGCGATCCTTCCGGGCTCAAGCGCCGAATAATCGCACCATCGAAAAAACAGGGATGTTCTGCCAACAAGTTCGCCAATTCAGCCAACTCTGCCACAAGGTTGGGCACGCGGCCCCAGGCCAGATCGCAACGGCCATGGACATCAATCCGCTCTTCCGCCAGCCACTCCACCCCGCAGGTGTACCCGAAGGCGCCACACCCGCTGGTCAAGGCGCACAGCCGGTTCCGCATCAGGGACCACGTGGCGCCCTTCATGGCCAGGCGGGGATTGTCATGGGTCTCGCTGTAATGCACCAGCGGGCCTACGCGCGCTGATTGCCGGAGCGCATGGTCGAGATAGGCGGAAACCTGCTGCCCATCGTAGTTCTGGAAAAGTTCTGAATAGGCCCACTGCATGCCCCCTTCGCTGAGAAGATTTTCGGTGATCTCCCACGCGCCCCCGAGGCCTTCCAGCAGGAAAACAGAATCTGGAAAAAGCTGCCGCACGCGCGCCTGGATGTACTGCCAGGCGCCCATGGGAACCATGTAGCCCGCATCGCAGCGGAAGCCATCTACCCCGCGTCTGCACCACACAAGGAGCGCTTCCGCCAGCAGGTCCCACAGATGAGGATGGCTATCCTCCAGCTCCACCAAGTCGGCCCAAACCACGTCCCAAGCCCCCGGGTTCTGGAAGCGTCCGCTGGCTTCGCGCCGGAACCAGCCCGGATGCTGCTCCATCAACCGTGAGCCCCAACCCGTGTGATGGACCACCAGGTCCAGGAAGACCATGCCGCCGCGGGCATGCACCGCATCTGCCAATTCCTGGAACTGGTCCTCGGCGGTGGTATGTCCATCAAAAACGACCAGAGCTGGATCAATGGCGGTCAGGTCCAAACCGGCGTAGGGGCTCCCGAATTGCCCGAATCGCGCATAGGTGGTGGGTGTGGGGGCCAGGGGCAGCAGATGCAGGATGCGGCAGCCAAGGTGATCGAAAATATGTGGCACCTGCGCGGTGAGATCCCGCAGTTTTCCCGATGGAGGAATCGCGGTCCAGGCTTCCCGTTCCAGAAGCTCAGAAGCAACCTCCACGGTTGGTCCACGAGAGGCGTCCACTCCGAAAAGCCGCGGAAATGCGCAATAGATCAGGTTGGCGCTGCGCAGTTTGTCGGGGTTCACAGAAAGTCCAAAATCGCTTCCTTCAGGCCAGTGCTGATGTCCGTCCGGGTCCACGCAATACGCCTTGGCCCGGAAATGGCCAACCTCGGTCAGAGGAAGGTCCAGGAGCCACGCCCCGTCCTTTTCCCTCAAAGGAATATCCCTCCAGGAAGCGCCCGCGAAGGTGCGCGGCTCCCGGGACACGACACCGGCCAAGGCGATCATTTCTTCCCGGGCGCATGCCGCCCGGGTGAGGTTGGTGCGCAGGAATGCCTTCCAACCCGGATTTCCCACGTTGGGATGAGCCAAGCGCACCTGCAGGCGGTCCCCCACGTACCGCACCGAATGGGTGCCAGGAGCGGGTTCCATGATGGGACGGAGCAAGCAGGCCTCCGATGGGATTCAGTATCGGAAGCTTAAGCCCATGCGTGGCTCCCGGCCTGGGAGAAGTTGACATTAGGCACGGATCCCAAGCTCCGAGGCGCACCTATACTTGGTCCATGCTCCTCAAGGAGGCCCAAGAGAAAATGAAAGTTGGGTTCCACCTGGACGTCTCCCAGGAATCCCACCGGCCTGGAGCTCTCATGTCCTCCTGCCGGGCGCCCATACCGTGAAATGCATTCTTGATGGAGTGCGAAGATGCTTGCCGATACGGTCTTTCAACATCAGGACGAACTAGCGCGCATGGGCGATGCCCAACCCCTCCGGAAGCGTGTCCAGGAGGTGCACCGAGTCATCCAGGCTCGCTATCCGTTCGTGACCCGGGTAGCCGTGGCGCTCATGGACGAAGGCACCCAGATTTTGAAGACCTTCCTGCACAGCAGCGGCACCGGAAATCCCCTGTCCAACTACGAGGCATCTGTAACAGAATCACCTTCGCTCCAGGAGGCGATCCAGCTGCGAAGCCCCAGGGTGGTGAACGACCTATCCATCTTCCGGGATGGAGCGCACGTTCATACGCAACGGATCTGGGAGCAAGGATACCGGGCGAGCTACGCCCTGCCCATCTTCCAGGAGTCCCGGCTGGAGGCCATCGTCTTCTTCAATTCTCCCGAGACCGATTGTTTCACCGCAGATGTGCTGAAGGACCTGGACCTCTTCGGCCACCTCATCGGCCACATGGTCTCTGAAGAGCGAAGTAAATTCCGAGTGCTCATGGCATCGCTGCGGACAGCCATTCAGATGATCCACCAACGCGATCCCGAGCTGGGGGGACACCTGGATCGGATGGCCCATTTCGCCAGGATCATCGCTCGCCACCTGAATGATCTGGGGATCTACGAATTCAACGACGAGTTGGTGGAGCAGATCTTCCAGTTCGCCCCGCTCCACGACATCGGCAAGATCGGCATCCCGGACCGGGTGCTGATGAAGGTCGGCAAACTGGAACCGGAAGAACAAGCCCTGATGCGCACCCACACCACGCTTGGGCGGCACCTGGTGGATGAAATCACGAAGACTTTCGGATTGGAATCCCTGGAGCAGAAGGGCATCCTCCAATCCGTGACCGAACTGCATCACGAAGCCATGGATGGAAGCGGGTATCCAAAAAGCCTCCACGGAGATGAAATCCCCATCGCGGCCAGGATCATCGCGGTGGCCGACGTGTTCGACGCGCTCACCAGCGAACGGCCCTACAAGCCAGCCTGGAGCAACGATGACGCCTTCGCCTACTTGATCGAACAGCGGGAGACCACCCTGGACCGCGACTGCATCAACGCCATGATCCAGCACCGCGAAGACGTGGAACACATCCAGAAAGTCTTCGGGGATTGACCTTTCCAAATCAATTCAGCGCCCTACCGGGCGACGGTCCTTTCCACTTCGACGAGCTCTCCTTCGGATTTGGAGCCCAGGCCCAAGAGGGCGTCGGTCCAATGTTTGCTGGCTTCCACGGCGGGCTGGTCGAAGGGATTCACGCCCAGGGCTAGGCCAGTAAGGGCTACGATCAACTGCCACGCCATGAAGAGGCAGCCGAGATTGGATTCATTGGCGGTGCTATCCAGCTGCCACCAGACCACCGGCAGGCCTGCATCCACCAGGGAATGCTGGGTGCCTTCGGCCTCGGCTTCCAAGATCTGGGAGGGCTTCCAGCGCCCTAGCCCAGGGAAGGGGCAAAGACGCGGAGGCGCCAGGTATCCCTCATCCGGGGGGCCGCCCAAGGTGAGCAGGAAGACGCCCACATCCCTCGGGCCCGCGATCCATCGCTGCAACTGCGAGTGCTGATCCTGGGGCCCCAGGGCCTGAATGGGGGTGAGGCCCACCCGCGCGCCATCCTTCGCGATCTTGCCCAGGCTTTCGGCCACCAATTGCACCCACCAGGCGCCCAGGCCCCGAAGTTGGTTGCAGTAGGGCATCAGGACCCAGGTCTTGATGTTCCGGTGGTACCCCTCCAAGAGCTGGTCCACGGCCATCCAAACCCTGGAACCCCAAGGGCCATGCCCGTCCTGGGTCTCCTGCACCACGCGCCGGGCCCCCCTGAGGTAGCTGGCGATGTCACTCCCCATCCAGGTGAGGGGCAGCGTCCCGATGGGCGTGAAGGCGGAATAGCGGCCCCCCACATTGCTGGGCAGCTGCAGCAGATGCCAGGCTTCTGCCCGGGCCATCCGGGCCAGCGGATTGCCATCGTCCTGGGTAAGGACGAAGGGAGGATTCTTCCATCGCCCCCAATCCGGCTTCGAGCGGAGATGCGAGATCAAGGCCCAGGTTTCCAGGGTGCGTCCGCTCCTGGAGGCGAAGACGAGCTGGTCTGAATACCTCAGCGATCTTGGTTCTGGCTCCGGCCCCACCAAAGGAATGAAATCCAGGCGCTGGCGCGCATTCCCCAAGGCCTGCACAAGGGCGTTGGCGGCCCCCATCGAACCTCCAATGCCGGACCACAGCAACCTGGCATCGGGATCCAGCACGGGGAAGCGCGGCGGCGGATCCATGAGCCGCAGCCATCCGGACATGGAATGAGCTTCAAGGTCTGACCAAAGCCGAGCGTGGTTCATGGGACCTCCTTAAGGTCCGAACCATGGGAGGAGCAGGAGGACAAACGTCGCCGCCTGCCGGATCCCCATGGTTCAGCCCATATTTCGCTGCAAGAGTTTGGGTGTGATCAGGGTGATGCCTTCGGGGGTCACGATGAATCTGCGGGCATCCTCCCGGGGATCTTCGCCCACCACCAATCCCCTGGGGATCCGGCATCCCCTCGCGAGAATTGCGCGGCGCAGGCGCGAGCCCTCTCCGATGTCCACATCCGGAAGCACGACGGTTTCCTCGACCCGGCTATGGGCATGGATCTGGACCCGGTTCGAGAGCAGGGAGCCCAGGATGCGGGCGCCTTCCACCACGCAGCCGATCCCCACCACGCTTTCGTGGTTGGTGGAGGAACTCTCCAGTTCGCTATGGATGAGCTTGGTAGGCGGCAACTGCTCCATGTTGGTGAGGACGGGCCAGGCCTCATCGTAGATATCCATGGGCGGCCTGGCGCACGTGAGATCCATGTTGGCGTCCCAAAAGGAATCCAAGGTGCCCACATCCCTCCAGTACGCAGCCCCAGGAGCGCTATGCACGCAACTCTGCTCGAACCGGTGGGCCATCACCCGGGCGCCCTTTCCCACCACATAGGGGATGAGATCCCGGCCAAAGTCGTGGGAGGATCCCAGATCGCTGGCGTCCCTTTTCAACTGGTCGTAGAGGAAACCCGCGTTGAAGAAGTAGATCCCCATGCTCGCCAAGGCGCGATCCGGTTTGCCCGGTATGCAGGGCGGATCTTTGGGCTTTTCGACAAAACCCACGATGCGGTCCTTTTCATCCACCTGGAGGACGCCATAGGCCTTCGCTTCGGCGCGGGGCACCTCGACGCACGCGATGCTGAGATCAGCCTCGGTCGCCAGATGGTCCTGCAGGAACACCTTGTAATCCATCAGGTACACGTGATCCCCGGCGAGCACCAGGATGTTGCGCGGGCTGTGGGCCATGATGTTCTGAAGGTTCTTGAACACCGCGTCAGCGGTGCCCAGGTACCAGCTCTCCAAGCCTGAGCGCTGCTCCGCCGGATAGGCATGCACGAATTCGTTCAGCCGCGCGCTCAAGAAGCTCCAGCCCAATTGCAGGTGCTCCAACAAGCTGTGGGCGTTGTACTGGGTCAGCACCATCACCCGCCGGAATCCCGAGTTCACACAATTGGAAAGCGTGAAATCTATGATCTTGAACTGCCCGCCAAAGTCCAGGCCGGGCTTGGAGTATCTCTCGGTGAGGCCTTCCAGCCTTTTACCCCGGCCCCCAGCCAAGATCACCGTGATGGTCTGCCGTGGCGAGAGAGGCGTACCTTGAAGGCTCATGGCGTACCTTGCGCTAAGAAAACATCTGAAATCCGGATTCCTGAGACCCGGGTTTCAGGAATCCGATTTTCCATCCCCAGGGTGATATGGGGCCTTATGGTTCAGAGAATTTAGGTTCCGCAGCGCCGAGGGGAAAGGGCGCCGGGACCAATGATGCGCAAGGGCACAAGTTTCCCGGCTGATGAGGATTCCCAGGGATGGGAAACCATCGTTTTTGCCATTGATCACAACCCACCCCCTGGATAGTCCGAAGCTCCCCGAAAGGCCTAGGTTTAACAGACGGGAGGACGCGGTCGCAGGTTCTCCCGGGTTGCAGGGGGAGGCATGTCCATCGCACTCCAGATCACCATCATCGTGGTGCTGTTGGCCATGACCGCAGGGCTGCTTTCGGCGGCCTTCTATGTGGGCCGCGCCGCCCGAAGCCTGGATATGTTCCTGCGGGGAGCGCAAAAGGATCTTTCCCGGATATCTGACGATGCCCACGCCTCGCGGCTGCGGATGGATCACTTGGCGGATTCGATTCAGCTCTCGCTGGACGAGATCGCTGGCATCACCCACTCCGCAGGCAACCTGGGCCGCATGTTGAACGAACTTCAAATCCAGTTCCAAGGGGGTATGGAATCCGTCTCCCGGAATCTCGGGAGCCTTCTGGGGCTGCTCGGTCCCGTGCTTGCAGCCTTCAGAAGCCCACGACACCTTCACGGAGAAGAAAAGGAGTAGGCCATGAGCCAGGACAATAATTCTGGAAGCACACTGCTGCTGACCTTCCTCGCCGGGGCAGCGTTGGGCGCCTTGGTGGTGGGCCTCACGACACCCAAGACAGGCGCGGAGGTCCGGAACGATCTGAAAGCCCTTGGCCGCAAGGCCCGCCGCAAAGCCGGAGAACTGGCGGACGAGGCCGAAGAAGCCTGGGAGACGATGAAGGACCGCACCGCCCATGCCGCCACGGATCTCAAGCGCGGCGTCAAAGATGCCGCGAGCGATCTCAGGGGCTGAAACCGAAGAAACCTGGGAAAGGGACAACCTATGCGATAAACTTTTTGTTTTTGCTGAAAGCGCATCATGTCCCGAAAAATCGCTCTGCTCGCCATCGGCGGAAACGCTTTGCTGAAAGAAGACGAGCGGGGATTGCAAGAGGAACAGCTGGAGAACGCCAGGGACTGCGCGGAGATGCTGGCCCGCGTGGTGGCCCAGGGCTACTCGCTTTGCGTGGTGCATGGCAACGGCCCGCAAGTGGGCAACCTGCTCATCCAGCAGGAATCCGCATCCAACCAGATTCCCCCCTACAACCTGGACATCGCCGTAAGCATGACCCAAGGCTCCATGGGTTACATGCTGGAACGCATGCTCATGAACCGCCTGCATTACGAAAAGCTCGACGCGCCAGTGACGACCATCCTGACGGAAGTGGTGGTGGACAAGTCCGATCCCGGCTTTGAAAATCCCACCAAACCCATCGGACCTTTCTACCCTGAGTTCCGGGCGCTGGAACTCATGCGGCAAAAGCGATGGAAGATGAAAGAAGACAGCGGCCGTGGCTGGCGCAAAGTGGTGCCCTCGCCCAATCCCATTGAAATCGTGCAGCTGGGCGGCATCAAAACCCTGCTGGAAAGCGGGCACTGCGTCATAGCAGGCGGCGGCGGCGGCATCCCCGTGATCCGCGATGCGTCGGGACTGTTGGTGGGGGTGGAAGCAGTCATCGACAAGGACCGCTTGAGCGCCCTGCTGGCGGCCAATCTTGGCGCCGAACTCTACATCATCCTTACGGGCGTTCCCAAAGTGGCGCTGGATTTCGGCAAACCCTCGCAACGATGGGTGGACCGCATGAGCGCGGCGGAAGCCAAGGCGCACCTTGCCGACGGCCAGTTTCCGGCGGGTTCCATGGGCCCCAAGATCGAAAGCGCGCTGTCCTTCATCGAGGCCGGCGGACACGAGGTCCTCATCACCACCGCCGAAGCCCTGAAGCATGAAGACCCGGCGACAGTGGGCACGCGCATCACGCGAAGTTGAGAGCTAGTCGTTAAATGAATTCAGCCACGAAGGGACGCTAACAGGATACGAAGGCTTTTTATTCGTGTGCTTCGTGTGGCTTCGTGGCTACCTTCACGCCAGCAGCACGAAGGCGATGCGGAAGGTGGTGCCGTGGCCAGGTTTGCTTTCCACTGTGATGCTGGCTCCATGAGCATCCACCAGGCTTTTGACAATGCTCAGGCCCAGGCCCCAACCTCGGCCGATATCGCCAATCTCCACCTGGGTGAAGGGCTGGAAAAGCCGCTCCATTTCCCCCGCGTCAAAACCGCGGCCCGTATCCCAGATTTCCATGACCCAGCGCTCTCCCTTCACGCTGGACCGCACGCCCACGCTGCCTCCAGGTCCCGTGACCTTGAGCGCATTGCCGAATAAATTAAGAAGGATCTGCTGGACGGCGAGGGCATCGGCCAACACTTGGCCATCCAGCGGCTGCACCTCCCAGGAAAAATGCAGCCCCGCCCATTCCGCCTTCAAGCGCAACGCGTCTTCCATCCCATCCAGGAGTTGATGGGGAGCCGAACGGACCATGTGCAGCGTCTGATCCACGGCCTCGCTGCGGGACTGGTCCAGGAGCCTCCGCAGCAGCTCATCCAACCGCTCCGCCTCCTTGGCGATGATCTCAAGTTGAACGGGTGGAGTTTCGCCGCGGTCCCCGGCCTCGGTCCCCATCTGGTCCGCCAGCAGATTGATGGTCGTGATGGGAGAGCGCAGGTCATGCACCACCATGCGCGTGAACACGACCTTCGACTCAAGGATCTGCTTCACCTGTTCATGGGCGGCTTCAAGCTCTTGATTTTGCTGGTTGAGGGAGCGGGTTCGCTCACCCACCTGGAATTCAAGGATCTTCGCCAGTTTTCGCAGGCGCAGGGTCCGCCATTGGATGACGGCGCCCAACACAACCAGGCCTAGAAGCGCCATGGCAACTTGTCCCAACGGATGTTCAAGCCAGGTGGGGCGGATCTTCAAACCGACGGATGGCCCTTCGACCCATTTTGAGCCGTCCTGGCTGGCCCGCAGGCGGAAACGATACGAACCGGCGGCCAGCCTCTCATAGCGGACCGTGTTGCCTTCGTTGATACGTTGCCAATCTCCCGTCAGCCCTTCCATCTGGACTTCGTAGATGGGCGCATGGGTGGAGATTGGCATCCCCAGCTCAAAATTGAATTCAAGGAAATCGCGCCGCGGAGGCAGCTCGATTTGGGTTGGAAGATGGCTCCGCCCCCCCGGCCAAGAGGCTTCGAGCACCTGCGGCGTGGGCATTTCCGGGAGCCGGAGCGGTTCCCGCGTATCCAGGATGCACACCCCATTGATCATGCCGAACCAAAGCCGGCCCATATCATCCAGGCGCACGGAGCCCTGGTTCGTTTCATCAGAGAGCAGACCGATCGATTGATTCAGATGAAGCATGTGGCCATCGTTCCCGACGACCGTGACGCCCTTGCCGTGGCCGATGGCCGTGCGCCCCTGGCCGCCATCGCCAACAAAGTAGATGTTTGCGTCTGGCAGGCCTTCTTGAATTCCGGTCCGCACCCAGCGGCCCGGTTCATGCCGATAGAGGCCTTGCACCGTGCCGACCGAGAGCAGATCCTTGGCATCCCGGTGAAGGGCCAAAACACTTACGTTGTCGAAGGGCGAGTCCGGAAAAGCCCGCTCCAGGCGCTGTCCATCGAACCGGTAAAGCCCCTTGGAACAGCCCACCAGGACACTGTCCCCATCCTTGCCAAGCACGTAGGCATCATTGACGCCAGCCTCCTTGGGCATCTCGAAGGTTCGTTTTACCTGGCCGGACAGATCCATCTCCACCAGCCCGCGGTCGGTGCCGACCATGAGCAGGCCGTGCCAAGCGAGGACCTGGAAAACACGTGCGTCTCCGAGAATTTTTCCGGACTGCACGCGACCGTTTTTCCATCGTCCCATTCCCTTGGCGCTGCCCAGCCAGAGGCCGCCGCTGCCATCAGGGTAAAGGCTCCAGATTTCGTTGGATGGAAGCCCATCTTTGATGGTCCAGCGGGTGGTCAAGCCCTTGCCTTCCACCCACAAGTAAAGGCCGCGGCTTGTGCCCAAAAAAGTGCCGACACCGGGTAGCGGTTCGATGGCCAGCACGGCGCCAAGCTCGAAAGGAGCCAGGGCCTTGATGGCGTGAAGGCCTGGCACGGCAAGGGCATAAAGACCGGCGCCGTCGGAGCCCACCCAGAGAATGCCTTGGTGGTCCCGGTAGGCCAGATTGATGTGCTCTTCGGGGAGTCCGTCTTTGGCGGTCCACCATCGGCTGGATCCGCTGGGTGACTGGATCCAAAGCCCATCATCACCCAGTCCGACCACGAGGGCACCCTCCCGGTCAAAATTCAAATCCTGGAGCTTGGGAACCCCGTTGTAGCCCTTTAACGGGACCGGCACCCAGGCGCTTTCCTCTTTTCTGTAAAGACCAGGGCGCGTGAGCGCGCAAGGCCTTCCTTCTGGATCCAAGACGATTTTCCAGACCTCCCGTTCGGCCACTTCCTTGGGAAGGGATTCTTCCTTCAAGCGGCGGCCATCCCAGAAACCCACCCGGCCTTTCCGTGTGCTCAACCAGAATCCGCCCTTGGCCTTGGCGATCCCATAGATGGGTTCGTTGGGCCATGCGCCCAATTCCACTGGCTGGAAGGTGCTTCCATTCCAGCGGTGGAGCCCTCCCCTGGTTCCCACCAGCACGGCTCCCGAATCATCCTCCGCCAGACAATAGGAATTCATTGCTGGAAGGCCATCTGCTGGCCCGAAGGTCTGTACCTGGCTCCCCCGGATCCGCGCGAGGCTGGCGTCAACCTGGGCCACCCAAATGGCCCCTTCCCGATCCTCCAGCAAAGCCGTTACCTGTCCAGCGCCCAAGCCTTGGGCTAGGCCGAAGCTTTTAAAGCCAGAAGCGCCCAGTCGCGCGACACCGCCTTGGGTTCCAACCCACAGAAATCCGCGGCGGTCTTCCAGCAACGCCCTCACCTGGCTTTGGGGCAGGCCATCGCGCCCGTCGAAGTGCCTGAAAGCCATGGGTTGCCCATGCAGCGCCGAGCCGAATCCCAGCACCGCCGCCAAGCACATCAGGCGGCGGAACAACAGAGCGATGTGTTCGAGGAATTCGCGCATGGACAGGGTCTGAAGGGGAGGAATCAGGATGAGGGTAATCTCGTTCGACGCAAAACTGGGATATTTCCCCCATCCCATCCACTCCGAAGGATCCCCCCTTCAGGTCCGGCCAGATCCGTGGTTAGCTGGGCATTCGACCTTCTCGGAGCCTTGATGTACGCCCTTGCCATCCTTCGTTACCGGAAGCCCCTTGACGAGGTTTTGACGATCGTGGACCAACATCGGGCCTACCTGCGCACGTTGAAGGATCAGGGTCTGCTGCTGGCCTCGGGACCATTCGATCCCAGGAGCGGCGGAGCTCTACTCTTGAGGATTCCCGATGATTCCGTCCAGGCCTCCCTGGACCGCATCCGCGACGATGACCCGTTCACGAAGGCAGGCATGGCCCAATACGAGCTCATGCCCTGGGCCCCCACCATCGGGATTGAAGGATTGGAAAAGCTATGAAACGCTCTCGTCGCCTTTTCATCGCACTCGCGGCCATGTTTCCCCTGCTTCCCACGCTTCCCATGCGGGCCCAGGATGCGGACCTGCATCTGGACGCGGGATTGGCCACCAGCCTGGACCATGACTGGAAAAGCCAGCGGGACACCACAGGCGGCACCGGCCTAGTCACCAAATTCCCCTTGGCGCTCGAAGGCGCCTTGGTGTTTCCCAAGGGGCCGGGGGCCATCCGGGCAGCCCTGCGTTTCGCTGTGGATGAACCCTTCAGCGATCTCCAGCTCGGTGCCGACTGGGTTCACACCTTTTCAAAAAAGGGCTCCGAAACCCTCTATGGCAGCGCTGGCCTGAGCCTCAACTTTGTCAGCGGCCGCATCCAGGTGGCGCCCCCCAACTATCCAGAGCCAGACGCCTATGAGCAGCGCAGCCAAAGCGCCAGGCCGGGAGTCCGGCTCGGCCTTGGCTATGCCTTCAACCGGAGTTTCGCTTTTGAGGGGGCGGTCAACTTCATCAGCCTGGATAGCACCGGCGCCAACGGATTCCTGCACTCCAGTTCGGTGTTCGTGACGCTCACGGGCTCCTACCGTATCCCAAAGATTTTCGGAAAGAAGTAGCCAGCAGGCGACGCGTTCAGGGGCGGGAAGCGTTCCGCAGAATCGGATGTTCATAGTCTTAAATATATCGCTATCGCTAGATATTATTATTCGAATATAACCATTCATATATACTATTCAGCCATGCCATCCTCCCCATCGCCAATGCGGTCCGCCGCCTCGGCCATTCCGTGTGGTGGCGTTAAGGATCAGGCGCATGTTGTCTATGAGCGGTAGCGCACGATGTCGATCGTGGGCCGGCCCTCGGCATAGATCAAAGGAACCCATCGGGCTCCTTGACAACCTCTTGGGGGAATACATGCGACTGCAGCGGAATCCTTTCCAACTCCTTGGCATCGGGGCAGTGCTGCTTCTGGCAGGCATCGCGTCCGGGTGCGGTTCTACGGGACAGACCCCGCCGCAAACCAGCGCTTCGCCCCCACCTGTTGTTGAAGCCTCTGTGAAGATCGGCAATGGGAATGTGGGCAATTACATGGTCACCGCCTGGAACGATCTTGGAATGCACTGCCTGAATCCAACTTATGACACCGCGGTGATCCTGCCGCCCTACAACACTGTATGGGCCCAGGTGGTCCAACGCGGCAACCCGCCTCATATCCTCACCACCGGCCTGACGGCGCAATACCGGATCATCAACAACACGAAGAGCTACGGCAAGGGAACGTACGGCCAATTCTGGGATAACGCGAAATTGCTGTTTGGAGTGGCGCTCGCCAAGGACAAAGGTTTGAACCTGGTGGATCCGTTCATCAGCAATGGGCTCTCGGGCCAGATGGTCAACAAGGGCGACCACTTCGAAGTGGATGGAATCCCGGTTGTGCCCGTGGATGATTCAGGGAAATGGAACCCCTACCAACAAGCCGAAATAACGATCAAGGACGGCACCGGAAAAGTGGTCGCACAGACTCGGAGCACGGTCCCCACGTCTGACGAAATCAACTGCGCCAAGTGCCATGGCGCCGACGCCTTCAACGACATCCTTAAGAAACACGACCGGCGGCACAACACCAAACTCATGACCTCCAAGCCTGTGCTCTGCGCTGGATGCCACGGCAGCCCCGCCCTTGGCCAGAGCGGCCCGGGCAGTTCCGGGAAATACCTATCCCAGGCCATCCATGGATACCACGCCAGCAAGGGCGCCAGTTGCTACGACTGCCATCCTGGGAACAAGACCCAATGCAGCCGAAGCCTTGCCCATACCAATGCCGCAGGAAACTGTACCGCGTGCCACGGAGACATGAGCCAGGTTTCCAGCAGCATCGCCGCGGGCCGAGTGCCCTGGGCGCAGGAACCCAGCTGCGCGAAATGCCATGGTGGCGTGCCCGAGGTGGATACCGGAAGCACGCTGTACCGCCATGGGAAGGGCCACGGCGGCCTAGCTTGCGCCGCCTGCCACGGCAGCCCCCACGCCATGGTGCCCACCAACCAACCCACGGACAACTACCAAGCCATCCAGTACCAGGGCAAGGCAGTCGCCTTGGGAAGTTGCGCCGCCTGCCACGAGAGCAACAAAGGCGAAGGCTTCCGTGAGTTCGCCAAGGAACATGCTTCGGGTCAGAAGGCCTCTGCCTGCGCCATCTGCCACACAGGTTTCAAGGATCCACAACAAGCCAAATTTCCCCACGGTTTCCTGTGGAAGACCAGAAGTTCCACCGGTGGAGGATCCGGCGGCTCGGATGATTGATTGACCGTAAAAAGCAACGCCCCGGATGTTCCCATGTAGAAGGTGTCCGGGGCTGTTTTTCTGCATCCTCTCGGTATCGCGTTGCGATACGCGAGACCGCCCCTTTCAAGCGCTCTTGGGCCCCACTGTGATGAGCACCGAACCCGTTTCTACCGTGGCTCCTTCCGAGGTTGAGACTTTCACCACGACTCCTTCGGACACCGCCCTCAACTCATTCTGCATCCTCTCGGTATCGGCGTTGCCGATACACGAGGCCTCCCGCTAGTTTGCTTCGGGCGCCACAAGGATCATCAGTGTTCCACCCGTTTCTACGGTGGCGCCCTCTTGTACCGTGATCTTGGACACTTTCCCCGCTGAACTCGCTCTCAGCTCATTCTGCATCTTCATGGCTTCCATGATGAGAAGGGGCTGGCCTTCGGTGACGAGGTCGCCATCCTTGACCAGGAGCTTGACGACCTTTCCTGGCATGGGGGCTGTCAGCGTGCCACCGGATCCTGCGGCGCCACCCGCGGCAGCGAGCAGGGCCTTGCGGGGGTCTTGCAGCGCGAATTCGTAGGGTTCGTCATAGAGGGTGGCGCGGAAACCCTGGACATCTGGGTCGGGATTCTTCGCCGCATCCAGGCGAACATCCACGGACTTGCCACCCAGGATCACCGACCAGCAACCGGGTTCAACTTCCACGATATCCACGGCCTGGGCCGCGCCATCCCAGAGAAACGTCGTCACTCCATCCTGGCGGAGCAGTTCAACGTCGTGGGTTTCTTTGCCGATGAGGAGTGTGCGTTTCATTCGACCACCAAGAAAAAAGGTTCACCACAAAGGCAAAGATGAACCACAAATATAAAAAATTAAAAAATCACCACAAAGACACAAAGACACAAAAGCTTTAAATAAAGAATTTTTCTTCGTGTCTTTGTGTCTTCGTGGTTCATCTTGTGCCTTTGTGGTTTCTTCGTGCCTTTGTGGTTCAAAGCCGGTTGAACTTTCCCCAATGCTTCCACGCATCGGGTTTGCCATCGCCAGACCCCACGGGCTGCGATGCCCGCCGCTCTTCGTCGTCCAGCTCAGCGACCATGGCGGCGGCCACGGCGAATTTCAGGTTGGGGCCGACTTCCTTTTTCTTCCAGAAGGGCTTGTCCAGCATCCCAGTGTGCAGGGAGCCGCTGCGGAAGGGTTCGTGCTGCATCAGCACTTCATGGAAGGCCACGTTGCTGCGGATGCCGCCGATGCGGTATTCGCCCAGCGCGGTGCGCATCTTGTCGATGGCCTCCAGGCGCGTGGGCCCCCAGGTGCTCAGCTTCGAGATCATGGGATCGTAGAACATGGACACTTCACTGCCTTCGTAGACGCCGCTGTCATCGCGCACGTTGGGGCCGGAAGGCGTGCGCAGGAAGCTGATCTTGCCTGGACTAGGCATGAAATTCTTGTCCGGGTCCTCGGCATAGATGCGGCATTCCATGGCCCAGCCATTGAGTTTGATTTCGCTTTGGGTGAGTGGCAATTTCTCGCCACGCGCCACGAGTATTTGCCACTTCACCAGGTCGAGGCCCGTGATCCATTCGGTGACGCAATGCTCCACCTGGAGGCGGGTGTTCATCTCCAGGAAATAGAAATTGCGGTCCGCATCCGCCAGGAATTCCACGGTGCCCGCACCGACATAGTTCACCGCCCGCGCCACCTTCAGCGCCGCCTCGCCCATCGCCGCGCGCATCTCCGGCGTGACATGGGGGCTAGGGGCTTCCTCGATGACCTTTTGGTGCCGCCGTTGGACCGAACATTCCCGTTCCCACAGGTAGACGTAATTGCCGTGCTGGTCTCCGAAGATCTGGATCTCGATGTGCCTGGGTTGGATGATGGCTTTCTCGATGTAGACGCTGTCGTCGCCAAAAGAGGAAAGCGCTTCTCCCCGCGCCCGGGGCAGGCCTGTCTTCAATTCCTCAGCATTCTTCACCAGCCGCATGCCTTTGCCGCCGCCGCCCATGGCGGCCTTCACCATGATGGGAAAGCCCATTTTCTCGGCTTCCAACAGCAGGTCCTCATCGCTCATGGTTTCCTGGATGCCGGGCACCACAGGACAACCAGCTTCGATGGCCACTACCCGCGCTGCGGTTTTCGAGCCCATCTGGACGATGGACTCTGGCCGGGGACCGATGAAGGTGATGCCATTCGCTTCGAACAGCTTGGCGGCCTCGGCGTTTTCGCTCAGGAACCCGTAGCCCGGATGGATGGCATCGGCTCCGGATTGTTTGGCGACGTTTAGGATCTTCTCCACCACCAGATAGGACTCCCGGGCCGGAGCCGGGCCAATGCAGTAGGCTTCATCCGCCATGCGCACGTGCAGCGCGCCCCGGTCGACATCCGAATAGACGGCCACCGTCGGGATGCCCATCTCGCGACAAGTGCGGATGACCCGGCACGCAATTTCGCCCCGGTTCGCGATCAATACTTTGGTCACTGGCATATGTATTCCTTTGAGCTATTTCCTGTGGTCCATGGCTGTGGCCACGCGCTTGGCGAGATACCGGTCCCCGATCGCTCCCGCTCCGCTTCAGGGACCTCGCATTTCCTGCATGTCCGAATGACCCGGCACGCGATTTCGCCCCTGTTTGCGATCAAAACTTTGGTCACTGCCATCGTCAAACTCCGAATTTCCGGCATCATCGAAGAGATGCGAACTATCAGACTAGCAAACGCGGGGTTGGCTTTCCTGCTTGCACTTTCCTACAGTGCCTGCGGACGCAAAGGCGACCCCATCCCGCGGCCCCGCGCCGAGCCCCAGGCACCCGAGGCGCATTGGGTAGCTTTGAGGCAACTGGATGTGACGCTCCCGGCCCGCGACGCCCGGGGGGAATCTCTGGTGGGTCTGGAGCAGTTGCGCGTTTTTTATCTCCCCCTGAGCACCGTAAAACCAAATTCCCATGACATCGTATCCAAGGGTGAGGTCGTGGTGGAACGCCGCCGCCCCAACCTCCCGCCCCCTGGAAAACGGATGCGCATCGATATGTCCGACCTCATCCGGCCCCAGGGCTGGATGGTGGTGGTGGCCGTCCGGGTGGGTGATGTCGCAGGGCCGCCGTCGGAGACGCTCGTGTGGCTGGACCCGGCACTCTGAAGGAGTTGAGAGTCGAGAGTTAAAAAGTTGAAAAAGTTGAAAAAGTTAAGAATCCATGACCATCTCTGGTCCGCGCTTCAATCGGCAATCGAAAATCGCCAATCCTGAATTCCGGAGGTTCCCATGCCGCTTTCCTTGATCGCCCCTCCGCAGGCTGATGAATACGCCTCTTTCTACGCGGGCTATATCGCCAAGGTGCCCGAACTCAACGTTCTGGAGGCGCTGGAATCCAACCTGGATGAATTGGCGTTGCTCGGCTCCGTGCCTGATTCCCAGGCCGGGCACCGCTATGCGCCTGATAAGTGGAGCATCCGCGAAGTGGCGGGCCATCTCATTGATGCGGAACGTGTTTTCGCCTATCGCGCCCTGCGTTTCTCACGACAGGACGCAACGAACCTTCACGGCTTTGATGAAAACGAATTCGTGGCGGCTTCAGCCTACGACCACTGCCGGCTGGAAGATCTGCTCGATGAATTCCGGCTCGCCCGCCAGGCGAATCTATGGATGTTCCGCGGCATGGCGCCCGGAATGCTGGAACTCCGCGGCACCGCCAACAACCACCCCATGAGCGTGCGGGCCCTGGCGGCGGTCATGGCCGGGCACCTGAGGCATCACATTGGGGTGTTGAAGGAGCGGTATCTGTAGCTATTGGCTATCAGCTCAATGCTCATCACTCGCTCGGTATTTGGAGCCCAACCACTCCGCCCACCACACTACCAAGGCCTGAGCCAATTGACCTTTCGGGAGCGGGCCCAGCGGAGCTTGGGGCCCCTCGGCGATCACGGGTGTAAGGGTGTTGTCCTGATGTCCAAAGGCCTTGCCGGTGGAAATGTCATTGACGAAGACCGCATCAAGTTTTTTCTTGGCCAGCTTGGCTGATGCGTTTTCGAGGTGGTGTTCGCTTTCCGCCGCGAAGCCCACAAGCCACTGGCCTTTCTGCCCTACCCTTTTCTGCATCCCAAGGTTCAACAGGATGTCCTGGGTCCGCACCAGCACCAGGTTTTCCGGGCCATCCCCCTTCTTTACTTTTTCGAGCGCGATCTCCTGAGGCCGTTGATCGGCCACCGCAGCGGCGGCGATGCAACCGTCCATGCCCGGCCAGAGCGCTGAGCAGGCAGCCATCATGGCCTCCGCGGTCCGCACGCGCGCTGTCTCGATGCCATAAGGCGCAGCCAGGTCGCCCCCAACCACCAGATGGACCTCCGCGCCCGCATCCCTCAAGGCCCGAGCGATCTCGATGCCCATTTCCCCAGTGCTTCGATTCGTGAGAAGCCGCACAGGGTCCAGGTCTTCACGGGTGGGACCGGCGGTCACCAGGACTTTTTTTCCGGTAAGCGACGGCAACCGCTCACTGCCCACGGCACGAATGGCATCGGCGATGTCCTCGATGTCCGCCAGTTTGCCTGCGCCTTCCTCCCCGCAGGCCAGCATGCCCATGGAAGGTTCAATCATTTTGTGGCCGAAGGATTTCAAGCGCTCAAAGTTTGCCTGTACCGCCGGATGCTCCCACATGGCAGCGTTCATGGCCGGGGCCCAAAGGATGGGCGCTTTGGTGGCCAGCAAAAGGGTCGCGAGCAGGTCGCCGGCCAAACCGTTGGCCGCCTGCCCGAGCATGTTGGCGGTGGCCGGCGCCACGGCCACCACATCCGCCCAACGGGCCAGCTCGATATGTTCGACCCTCGGGTTGGGGCGCCATTCATTTTGGTCAGGATTGGCGCCCATAGCAGGGCTCGCCGGTCAGCGACGCCAAGGTAAGGGGCGTGATGAAGCGCGCTCCCGCCTCAGTGAGCACGCAGCGCACCACATGCCCGTGGTTCGTGAGCAGCCGAGCCAAGTCCGCCGCCTTGTAGGCCGCGATTCCACCGGTGATGCCGAGCAGGATTTTCATGGGGCTTCATGCCTCCGGGTTTAAGGCTACATGTTCGCGCGAGCATGCTCCACGCGGATCAGCATGACTCAAAATCTGGATTTAGATCGCTCCCTTCAGCCCGTACAGCTTTCGCATCAGCCCAATCTGGCCCAGGTGGTAGCACTCATGCATGTAGAGAAACGCGATGAGTTGTTCCATCGGTTGCTCGGTGCCGGAAAAAGGATTCGGCGTGGGTTGGTCCCAATCCAGCACGCCTTGGCAAGCGGTTTTGATGCCTTCGTCGGTAGCGTTGAAGGTCTGGCACAAGGCGGCGAACCCCAAGTGGGAGACCTCACAGCTTCCGCCGCGGGAATAGTTTTCCTTCCAGATGGGCTCGTCCGCAAGGATTCCACCCAAGCGCGTGATCAGGCTGCGCCGGCTGTAGACCAGATGCCCCATGATCCAGGTCGGGCTCGACACGCCTTCCGCCGGACGGCGGCCAGCCATATCATCGGTGATGCCCGCCGAATTCATCTCCAACATGCGCAGATTGAGCTTGAAGCAAGACCGCCAAAGATGACCGCGTTCCATGGAACCTCCAAGTGGAGGACCAGCCTAGCGTGGTTGCAGGGCCGCCGTTTGGTTCTTCCGTATGGCTTACTCGCACTTTCTCCGGTACACTTGGGGGTTCAGGAGACGTCCATGGTTCGCACCATCGTTAAAATTCCGGCAGAAATTGGGAACAAGTACCGCTTCGTGTCCGTGGCTGGCAAACGCTGCGACCAGTTGCAGCGCGGCGCCTATCCCAAGGTCGAGGTGATCGTACCCATGACCAAGCAAGGCCATGCCCAGGACGCACCGAAACTCGCCAGTTTCTGGGCCCAAGTGGCCGTGCGCGAAGTGGAAGAAAGCCGTATCGCTTTCGAAGAGCCTGATATCACACCGTTGGATTACACGACTGAATTGCCCATTTCAGTCGAATAGGAAACTTTCATCCCAGAATCCCCGGCTTGGCCGGGGATTTTTTTGGAAGCGCCTTCGGCGCAAGGCGACTTCACGCGTTGAGGCTCAACGCGTCGTGTTCGCCAAATGATCGAGCGAGAGCGGCCCCACAGACGTGGAATCACCCGTGGCCGCGCGGCGATGGTAGTCCAGTTGCCCCAGATGGAAGGCCAGATGGGTGCTGAGGTGTAGCAGCACAGCCTGGATCGTGGGATGCGCGCCGCCCAGTTCAAGGGGAAAGGGCTCGGTTAGCTGCGCAGGCGGCAGGGAAGCGAGCGCGGTTGCCACCTCCTCGGCAGCGATGCGGATGGATTCCAGCAGCGCTTCGCGGGATAGATCCTTGGTCGAGAATTCCGAGGGCCTGTCCCGCAAAAACCCCGTGCGACCCAGCGTGGATCCGATGAAGTGCCGGAGATTCCCCACCAGGTGCAGCGCCAGGTTCCCACCGCAGGTCGGCTGGCCGGGAACCGCCACCCAGAGGCTGGCATCGTCAGGGTAGGCCGAGATTTCGCGGGCCAAGGTGTCCAAATCCCGCTGAAACAGGACAGCAAGATCAGAAAGAGTCGAGGTCATCGGCGACTCCTCCCAAGAGTGGCCAGAGCCGTCTCCACTGCGCTGCGATCGCTGTAGGGATGCTTGACTCCATTGATTTCCTGATAGGGTTCGTGCCCTTTGCCGGCCAGCAGCAGCAGATCGCCAGGACGGCAATCCGACAACGCTTGGCGCACGGCCTCAGCGCGATTGGCGTTGCGGTGGTAGCGGGCCCGGTCGATGCGGATCGCTTCTGGAATGCCTGGTGCCGCGTCATCCAGGATGGTCTCGGGATCCTCGGCACGTGGATTGTCGCTGGTGTGCCAGATGATATCCGCACCGCTGGCCACGGCGGCGGCCATGAGGGGCCGCTTGGTGCGGTCGCGTTCGCCGCCGCATCCGAAGAGCACATGCAGACGGCCCCCTTCCGGCAACATGCGCCTGCCTTCTTCCAGCAGCTTTTCCAGGGCGTCCGGAGTGTGCGCGTAATCCACCATCACGCCAAAGAGTTGTCCGCAATCAACCCGCTCGATGCGCCCCGGCGCTCCTGTGATCCCGGAAATGGCGGGCAGAATCGTCGTGAGATCAAATCCCGCTTCCACAAGGGCGGCCAGCGCGGCAAGCAGATTGTAAGCGTTGAAGCGCCCCAGCAACGGGCTTTCGATGGGCCAGCTTCCCTTGGCCGAGTGCAGCGTGAAACGCGTGCCCATGGGCCCCAGCCTTAGGTCCGAGGCACGATAGCAGGCTGGCCGGTCTATGGCGTAAGACGCCGCATCCATGTGCTCCAGTTCCCTGCGGCCATAAGGATCATCGGCGTTGACCAGCCGCTTTTCGCTCTGATCGAACAGACGCCATTTTGCTTTCAGATAGCTCTCCATGTCCCCATGGAAATCCAGATGGTCCTGGGTGAGATTCGTGAAGACACCAACCTTGAAACGCGCCCCCGCCACACGGCCTAGCATGAGCGCGTGGCTGCTCACCTCCACTGCCGCGGCGCGCGGTCCCCAGCGTCCACCGAGCGCCGCAGCCAGCCATAGAAATCCGTGCTTTCCGGCGTCGTGCGGATGGCCTCTTCTTCCACATCCCCGGCCGCATTCATCACCGTGCCAATCAGGCCGCAACCGATCCCGGCTCCGCGCAACAGTTGGCGGATCAGGGTCGTGGTGGTGGTCTTGCCGTTGGTGCCGGTGACGCCGATCAAATCCAGATGTTCATCGGGATCGCCAAAGAACCGCTTGGCGAGCGCAGCCATGGTCCAGCGTCCATGCTGAATCTGGGCGAAGGCGGTGCCGGGTGGAACCGTCGCGGGCGACTCGCTCAAGATGGCGACGGAGCCCCGTGCAAGGGCCTGGGGGATAAACGAACTACCATCCACTTTTTCTCCGTGGAGGGCCACAAAAGCCCACCCGGGACGGACCTGCCGGCTATCGCTGGTGATGCCCAGGATTTCAGTGTCGAAAGATCCTGCCGCATCCTGAACATCGAGACCCGCGATCAGTTCATCGAATCTCATGTCTACTGGCCCCCGACACTGATCTTCACGACCCTTTTCGCATCCAAAGCAACTCCTGGCTCGGGACTTTGGCTGACCACCCGTGTGGCCATGTTGCCGTTGGGACGCCCTTCCACCTCGGGGATGCCGCCGCTCATGACGATGCGCTGGATGGCGGTCTTCAGCGCCAGGCCCTTCAGCTCCGGCACCCTGCCCCGCTCCACGTGGACCACGGCCTCGTCGCTCTCGCTGCTGGGCCAATCCCGCAGGGAAAGCTTCAGATCGGGCGTTTGATCCACTGAGCTGCTGTTTTGCCGATAGCGCCAGATGGCATCGCCGATTTTCTTGAAAAGAGGCGCCGCCACATCTCCGCCGGTCACGTCGCCTTGAGGATCATCCAGCATGAAGATCATTCCGTATTGGGGCTTGTCCGCCGGGAAGAAACCCATGAAAGATGCATAGTGGCGGTGCAGGTCGTACTGGCCATTAATGAGTTTGCGGGCCGTGCCGGTCTTGCCGATGGCATCCACCCCTTCGAGCTTCGCTTTCTTGCCGGTGCCGCTGGTGATGACGCCCTTCAGCACTTCGCGCATCAACGCCGACGTTTCCTCGCTGATCACCTGCTTGCGCAGCAGCGGCTTCGTCTCCTTGAGCAGCTTGCCCTGGTCGTTGTAGATGTCCTTCACCATGTAGGGCCGCATCAGCTTGCCGCCATTGGCCACGGCGCATCCGGCCATGAGGATCTGCAGGGGACTGGTGGAAAGGCCGTAGCCGTACGAGAAAGTGATCTGGGTAGGAAAGGACCAGCGATCCGGCGCGATGAGCCTGCCCGAGGTCTCTCCTGGGAAATTGAGACCCGACGACTCTCCGAACCCGAAGGCCCGCAAGTATCGGTAGTGATCCGCAGGATCAACCCGGAGCCCAAGCTTGGCGGCCCCGATATTAGAACTCTGCGTAAGGATTTCCTCGAAGGTCAGGACACCGTGGTGGTGGGTGTCCGTCACGGTGATGTTGTTGCCGAAATTCCATCGTCCCGGCCCGCAGTCGATCTTCTCGCCCAGATGCACCTTGCGCTCCTCCAGCGCGATGGCGGCGGTGAAAATCTTCATGGTGGAGCCCGGCTCATAGGCATCCTCCACGGGATGCACCTTGCGGGCGAATTTCTGGCGCTCCTGCTCTGCTTTCAGTTCCGCGCGCTCGGCTGGATTCAAATCCGACATGGGCCGGTTCATGAATTTCGCGGGAAGGATGTGGTTCGGGTTGAAGGTGGGGGTGCCCGCCATCGCCAGGATCTCGCCGGTGTTGGGATCCACCACCACCGCGTAGGCGGTCTGGGGATGGCTCAGGCGCACGCCTTCCTCGAGGGCATCCTCCACGATGTGCTGGATGGTGGCGTCGATGGTGAGCTGCATGCTCATCCCGTTCACCGGCACCTTGGCGTAGTTTTCCTGGAGGATGAGCAGGTGCCCTTTCGCATCGCGCGGCGCGATGAGCGTACCCTGCACGCCCGACAGCTCTTCATCGTAGGCCTGCTCGATTCCCAGCTGCCCCTTGCCGTCGATGTTCGTGAACCCCAGGATCTGGCAGGCCAGGCTTCCCCTCGGATAATGGCGGCTGCTTTCGGGCAGCAGGCCCAGGGATTCATCTTCCAGGGCCCGCACGGCCGTGGCCTTGGAGGGGCCCAATTGCCGCTCGATCCAGACGAATGGTTTTTTGGTGAGCAGGCGTTCAAGGATCACGCGTTTCGGGATGTCGAGGATCCCCGCGAGCTTCACCGCAACCTCGTTCGCGGCTTTCACATCAGGATTGCCCCAGCTTCGCTCCTCGCCCTTTTCCACTTTGTAATCCGGGTAGAAGGTCTGCGGAGTGCAGAAAAGGCTCTCTGATTTCAAGGAGATGGCCAAGCTCTCGCCGCGCCGGTCCAGCAGCTCGCCCCGAACTGGGGGAATGGGCACTTCCACGGTGTGCTGGTGCTCCGCGCGGATCTGATAGCGCTTGTGCTCCACGATCTGGAGGTGGATCAATCGAATGAAGATGAATCCAGCCCAGAGGCCCATGAAGCCAAGCACCCAGGGCAGCCGCGATGCCACGCGCTCCCTGGCCTCGGGGCGGCCAAGAAGGCGACGGGGCTGGGAGCTGCCGAGGATCGTTGCGAGAATGGCCATGAATCCATGAGAAAGGCGGAGTGCCAGTAACCATCGTAAGGGATGTCACTGATTCTGGGCGGTTGGCTGTGGGGAATGGGATTTCCGATTGCCGATCGAAGTGGGAAGCAAGGCCCCCCCCCCCCCCCCCCCCCCCCGGCCTTCAACCCCCCCCGCCCAAATCGCCGAAGGCGCTTTGCCAGGGAGGCAGAGCCATCAACCGTAGCCCTGTCTCCTGGAGTTGGAGGAACTCCAGAGGTCCCCTGGCACCGCGCCTCTACGGCGAAATTGTTCCCCTTACTTGATCAGGGGCAAAGCGAATTCATCCGAACTGACGGGGCGCAGTTTGGCCAGTTTCTGATCCTGGGCCGTGAAGCGCCGCTGGATCATGAAGCTCTGCTTGCGGGGTTGAAGGCCCATTTGCGTGGCAAAACCCTGGACTTCTTCATCCCGCTGGTAGCGGCTGCGCTCGAGCATCAATTTCCGCTGGTCTTCCTGGGCCTTCTGGATCTGCTCTTTCACGTGGCTCATCTCATAGCTGAGCCGCGTGTTCTGCAGGTTCAGATACACCATGGAGGCCAGCGGCATGGCCACGGCGAAAACGAGCATCAGCATGCGCAGGATGCCCTCGCTTTCCACGGCGCGGACGCCTTGCGGACCGTGCTGCTGGCGGGTCTGGGGAGTGAAGCGGTTACGGTTCATGAGAACCTCGGAAGGAATTCGAGCCGGGCGGAACGGGAGGGGGGATTGGCCTGGCTTTCGGCGCTGGAGGGCGTGATGCCGCCCGCATGGATCAGGCGCACGACCTTGGGCAGCACCGTCGGCGACTCGCGGCCGGGGCCGTCGTAGATGCCCGAAAGGCGGCGCAGGGTCTGCTTGACGATGCGGTCCTCGAGGCTGTGGAAGCTGATGACCGCCAGGCGCCCGCCGGGCCGAAGCTGCTGGATCGCGCGTTCGATGGATTCCGCAAGCCTTACCAGCTCGCCATTGACGGCGATGCGGATGGCCTGGAAGGTGCGGGTGGCGGTGTCGGAACGATGCTGGCGCTTGAGGGCCGCGGTCATGGGCAGCACCGAATGGACGGCCTCGGCGAGATCAGCCGTGGTGTGCAACCGTCCCTCGTTGAAAACTTTCAGAATCGCCCGTGCGATGGGCCGCGAGGCCCGCTCTTCACCAAACTGATAAATGGCATCAGCCAAGGTGGTATCGCTTTGCTCGGCGATCCATTGCAAGGCCGTGGGACCGTTTTCTGTATCCATGCGCATGTCCAACGGACCTTCATCACGGAAACTGAACCCGCGGGCCGGAGACTTGAGCTGGAGCGTGGAAACACCCAAGTCCATCAGGATGGCGTCCAGCCCATCTGGGGCTTGCAGCGCCTGCCAGGCTTCAAAGGTATGGTTCGTCCAGACGTCTTCATAACTGGAGGCAAGGATGTTCAGGCGGGCATCAGAACCTAAGCGCTGTTTGGCGGCCTGGCGGGCTTCGGGATCGCGGTCCACGCCCAGGTAGCGGGAGTCCGGATCGCAGCGCGCCAGGATGGCTTCGGCATGCCCGCCCATGCCCAGGGTGAGGTCGAGGATCCGCGCGGCCGGGGGCAGCACGAGATTGTCGAGCACTTCGAAGAGAAGCACGGGGGTGTGGACGGGGGTCGAGGTCATCACCTAAATCCCCAAACCGGCGAGCTGGGCCATATCATCGGCAGTCAGGGGCTCCGTGGCCAGGCGGCGCTCGAAGTTGGCGCGGCTCCAGATGGCCAGATGATCCATCTGGCCCAGAATGGCGACCTCGCCTTGCAGCTTCGCCGCTTCCCGGAGAATTCCCGGGATGACGAAACGGCCTTGGGCATCCGGTTCCACTTCGGTGCCGTAGTAGGCGGTGATTTCAAGGAACTTGCGCTTAGCGGGATTGGTAGACGGCAGCGCCGCCAGACGTGCCTCAATGGCTTCCCAGAGGGGCATGGGGTAAAGGCGGCCCGCGATGCCATCCATGGAAGTCAGGTAATGGCGGGAGCTTCCCTCCACCCTCGCCCGTGGCGAAGGATTCGAGGTCGGCCTTGAAGGACGTGGGCAGCTTGAGCCGCCCTTTTTCGTCCACCGTGGCCGGTGAATTGCCGCGAAGTCGCAGCACGTGTCCCACCTTTCAACAAAGAGCACCAGGACTCGAATGGGGAAGTGAGTTGCAGTGAGTTGTGCCACTATTACCCACTTCATTCCATTTTTTGCCACTGATTGCCACTCACGAGTGTAGGACCGCTATAAAAGCGCTCAAGCCAAAAGAAAAACGAAAATTTAACTACTTAAGCGAAAGCTATCTCCTTCGTTTCATCCTTGTTACGTTGCAGAAACACCCTAAAACCGGGGATTCACCCATACTTTGGTAATCCCATGACAAGAACGCCCCAACTCCCCGCTCCGCCCATTGCCGCCATCGCTTTGGCCTGCTTGGGGGTTTGGATGATGGCTTCTTTGGGCCAACCTCTGGGGCTCATCCTGGGCGGCCCCTGCTTCCTGACCGGCGCCGGGCTGTTATTGCGCCAGGGGCTGTTGCATTTCGGTTCTGAAGCCCGGGTGAAATCAGATCTGGAACTGGAGAACCTATCCCTGAAGGATCTGGGCCGGAAAGAAGACCACCTTCGCCAAGGAATCCTTGTGAATCTGCGGGAAGGAGTTGTGCTCCTGGACTCCCGGAAAGAGGTCCGGCTCTATAATCCCGCTGCCCAATTGCTGCTCAGCAACTCTAGCCGTTTCACCATGGGTGGTTCCCTGCATGGCATCTTCCGGGAACCTGAGACCCTGCGGCACATCGAGCTGGCGTACTCGGGCCAGGAAACGGAGTGGACCCTTGCCCGGGATCCGCGTGCGCTGCGCTTGCGGGCCATCCCCTTCGAATCCGTGGATGGGGGGACGAGCGTGCTGCTCACCCTGGATGACATCACCCGCCAGGAAGCCCTCGAAACCACGCGACAGAAATTCATCTCCAACGCCAGCCATGAGCTCAAGACACCTGTCACAAGCATCCGAATCGCCGCCGAAAACCTGATGGACGGAGGTTTCGTAGCGCCTGAAGGAGAAAATAATCTCAAAGCCATACTCCGATCCGTGGACCGCATGACCATGCTGCTGAATGACATCTCAGAACTTTCGCGCATTGAGACCGGAGCGCTTCGCCTGGAATTCCTGCCTCTTCAGATCGGCGTGTTTTTGCCGCAATTACTTGAAGAGATGCGTCATCAGGCGGAACCGCGCCGGATATCACTAAAAGCAGAACTGGAGCCGGGCCTCGAGCAGTTGGTCATGAAGGCTGATCCGCTCAGGCTGCACCAGCTGTTGGAAAACCTGCTATCCAATGCCATCAAGTTCAGCCCTGAAGGTTCCGAAGTGGTCCTGCGGATTCAAAGCCGCGCACCCTGGCTTTTATGGATCGTGCAGGACTCGGGGCCTGGCATCGCCGACAACGACGCCAAGCGGATCTTCGAGCGGTTCTATCGCGCGCCCTCCACCCGCGGCGTCCCGGGCACCGGCCTGGGCCTCGCCATCGTCAAGCATCTGGTCCTGCTCATGGGCGGCGAAGTCAGCCTGCAAAGCGAACTGGGAAAGGGCTCCACGTTCACTGTGAAGCTGCCGATTCAGGGATGAGGTACGAGGTATGAGGTACGAGGAAACTTTGCTTCTTCCTCATACCTCACCACCTCATCCCTGGCACAACTTTCCCCCCAGGGCCTTCCCACCCAGCAGATGAAAATGCAGGTGGAAAACCGTCTGGCCCGAGTCGTGGCCAGAGTTGGCCAAAAGCCGGTAGCCGCTGGCGGCGACGCCAAATTCTTTCGCGAGCTTCGCGGCCACCGCGGGGATCCGCGCAGCGGCTTTTTCGACCTCGGGTGTGAGATCATTCAACCCTTCGCAGTGCGCCTTGGGAATGATCAGCAAGTGGACGGGCGCCTGCGGGCCGATGTCCTTGAAGGCCAGAAGCTCGTCGTCCTCGTACACTACAGCCGACGGGATTTCTTTCCGCGCGATCCGGCAAAACAGACAATCACTCATCAGGGGCTCCTTGTTCAACATCATTCTGCACCAGCCTGAGATTCCGCAAAATACCGGCAGCATCGGGCGTCTTTGCGTCTCCAACAATGCAAAACTGCATCTCATCCACCCTCTTGGTTTCGAGACCAACGACTACTATCTGCGCCGTGCCGGACTCGACTATTGGGAACATCTGAATCCCACCCACTACGACAATTGGGAAGCTTTCCTGGCCGCCCATCCCGACATGCGGCTCTGGTTCTTCAGCACCAAGGCCACACGCAGGCACACCGAGGTGAAGTATGAGGAAGGCGATGGCCTGGTCTTCGGATGCGAGACCAAAGGCCTTCCTGAAACGCTGATCAACACCCACCCGGATGCCTTGATCCGCATTCCCATGACCGGCGATTTCCACCGCAGCTTGAACCTGGCCCAGGCCGCCGCCGTAGGGCTGTACGAAGCGCTAAGGCAAACCCAGAGCTGGTAGGCGGAATTGGAAACCTTTCTAATGCCTAGGGGTGGGTGGATATCAACCTACCGGTAGAATGCCGACGCACTAGGCCTGCAGGCCCCGGACGCACTCATCCAGTTCCTTGCGGCTGATCAGGTTGGAGCTGGATGCCCGCTGGGCGCAGGTGTGGCGGGCCGTGACCTGCCCCCGCAGGATGGCATCATTCAACGGACGGCCTTCCAGGACGTAGCTGGTGAGGAATCCCACCGCCAACCCATCCCCTGCCCCATTGGTGTCAACCACGGGAAGATCGAGGTCCACCGGGGGAAAGTGCCGCGAGCCGTCCCCGGTTCCCAACATGCAGCCACGCGCGCCCATGCCCGCGACCACGATGCAGCCCGGCCGGGCCCGGAGGAAGTGCTGCATCAATGGCGCAGGATCGCCATGATTGGCCGCCGAGAAAAAGAGAATGTCCGCGTGGTGGATGAAATCCCGCCGGTACGGGTCTTCAGGATCCACCACATCCTGGAGGTCGCAGGCTACTTTCACCCCAAGGCTCTGGGCGAGGGGAAGCAAGTGCCGGGCCCAGTCCGCCAGGTTGACATGGGCCAGCTTGCTGCCTTCCAACACGGCTCGAACGGCCGCAGGATCAACCTTCAGGGACTCGTGCCCCTTGCCGTCATAGAAATTCTTGCGTCGCCCATCGCGGTACATGAGATTGACGCTGCGGGCGGTGCCGGCAGGGTCGAAAAACAAGCCTCGCGTATCGATTCCATCCGTGTCGAACGCCTCGCGGACCATCCTTCCCGCGGCATCCGCGCCTACGTGGCCGATGAAGGCCGTGCGCCATCCCAGGCGCGCGTAGCCCCGGCTTGCATAGCCGCCCGCCTGTCCCACGTAATCCAGATTTTCCGTAAAGTTCGCCTCACGGGACCAGTCCACATCCTGGCCAGGCAGGTACACGTTCGTATCTACGCCTGCATTTCCAATGACGACGACTTCAGGGGGAAGCATAGTGAACCACCTCGTGCGCCATCATCGCGCCAAACATGGATGGTGATCGTTCCATTTTCGGAACATCAGCACGGATGCTCCCGTCGAAATGGCATCTTCAATTCCTCAAACCACCGTGGTCTGTTCAGGCCATGGTCTTCCTGAACCGTCCGGCGGCAAGGATCAACATCGCGCTTCCGAGCGCGGCCAGCGCCAGCAGCTGGGGCCACAATACATGCGGTCCCAGGCCTTTCAGAAACACGCCGCGGATGATCACCAGGTAATAGCGCAGCGGATTCAAGTACGTCAGCCACTGCACCACCACGGGCATGTTGGCGATGGGGTACACGAAGCCCGAAAGCATGAAGGCCGGAAGCATGAAGAAGAAGGCCGTCATCATGGCCTGCTGCTGGGTGGCGCTCACAGTGGAGATGAAGAGCCCCACGCCCAGGGTGCTGAGCAGGTACAGCCCGGTGCCGAAGAACAGCATCAAAGGATTGCCAAGCAGAGGCACCCGGAACCAGAACACCGCGATGAGCGTGATGAGGGCCACGTCAATAAAACCGATAAGGGCGAAGGGGATGGTCTTGCCCAGGATGAACTCCAGCCGTCCGATGGGCGTGACCATGATCTGCTCCATGGTGCCGATCTCCCGCTCGCGCACGATGGCCATGCTGGACAGGATGATGGAGACCACAGCCACGAGCATGGCCAGGACTCCCGGCACGAAGAAGTTGCGGCTGTCCAGGTTGGGATTGAACCAGGCCCGGGAGACTAGCGTGACGGGTTCGGCATCCAGGCGCAGGCCCGCGCTCCGCGAGAAACGCTGTTCCATGAGTGCGCGGTTGAACTCAGCGGCAATGCGGGATGCATAGCTCAGGACAACACTGGCGGTGTTCGAGTCGGAACCATCCAACAGGAGCTGGGCCGAGGCGCTGCGGCCACCTGACAGCTCCTCGGCGAAGCCACGGTTGAGCCGCAGTACGGCTTTGGCCTCGCCCGAATCCAGCACCTCCTGGATCTCAGGTTCCGAAGTGATCCTGCGCACCACATCGAAGCAGCCAGAGCCTTCGAAGCGCGCCAACAGATCGCGGCTGGAGGGCGTGCGGTCCAGATCGTAGACGGCCATGGGCACATGGCGCACATCCGTGTTCACCGCGTAGCCGATGACGAGCACCTGGACCACGGGCATGACAAAGATGACGGCCCGCATCCTAGGGTTGCGCAGGACCTGGATGAATTCCTTGACGAGCATTCGGTAGAGGCGTTCGAGCATGGTCAATCCAATCGCTTCTTGAAGCTGCGGATGGCAAGAAGGAGCATTAGGGCGCCGAAGGCCACCATGAGCAGGCACTCCAGCCATAATTGGGCGAGGCCCGTGCCCTTAAGATAGAGCCCCCGCAGGAAGGTCACGAAATACCTCGCGGGGATGAAGTAGGTCACCACCTGCATGCCCTTGGGCATGTTCCCGATATCGAACATGAATCCCGAGAGCAGGAAGGCCGGCAGGAAGGTTGCCACGAAGGCGGCCTGGCTGGCCAAAAGTTGGGTCTTGGCCATGGTGCTGATGAAGATCCCCAGGGAAAGCGCTCCCACGAGATACACGGCGGAAACCCCGAACAGCAGCAGAAGGCTGCCCCGTATGGGCACATCAAATAGGAAGCGCCCCGCAAGCACGGAAAGCAGCATGTCCACCATGCCGATGACGAAGTAGGGCGCGAGCTTGCCGAGGATCAACTCGCTCCTGCGGACAGGCGTGGAGATGAGCTGCTCCATGGTGCCCGTTTCCCACTCCCTGGCCACGGTGAGGGAAGTGAGCAGCGCAGCAATGAGCATCATGATCACGGCGATGAGGCCCGGCACGATGAAGATCTTCGATTCCATATCCGTGTTGAACCAGGCCCGTGGACGGAGCTCCAACGGCAGCGCGGGGGTGCGGCCCGTCAGGCGCCTGGCCTTCTCCATGAGGATCTTCTGGGAGTAGGTGCGCACGATGGACTCGGCGTAGGAAAGGGCCAGGGTGGTGGTATTGGCGTCGCTGCCATCGGCCAGCATCTGCACCTGGGTCTCCCGCTCCGAAGCCACCCGTCTCCCGAAATCGACAGGAACCACCAGGGCCATCATGGCCCGCCCATGATCGATGGACTCCTCCACCTCCTGATAACTTGCGGGGCGGGACACCACCGAGAAGTAGCGGGATCCCTCGAAGCGGCTGACCAGTTCCCGGCTCTGAGGCGTGCGGCTCTGGTCCCAGACCGCCAGCGGAACACGATCCAGGTCCAGGGTCAGCGCATAGCCAAAGATCATCAACATGATCATGGGCAACACGATGGCGATGCCCAGGGCGCGGGGATCCCGCAGCACGTGGATGGACTCCTTCCGGGCCACGGCCCCCAGGCGGCGAAGGCTGATGCCGCTCATGCCTCGAACTCCTGCTGCGCGCCGTCGGAGCGGTCTCGGGCTTCGATGAGGGAAACAAAAACGTCCTCCAGAGAAGGTGTGATGCGCTCCACGGTTCCCACCAGGAATCCTGCCTTTTCGAGGACGCGGCGCAAGTGCGGAGCTAGCGCTTGGGCATCCTCAGCCATGAGATGGATGTCCCGCCCGAAGAGAGCTGCGTCTCGGACCCCTTCTACCCGGGAGGCCACGCCCAGGGCCTCGTGCGCCCGGTCGCAGGAGACGCTGAGAATCTGGTCGGCCATGAGGCGCCCCTTCATTTCAGTGGGCGTTCCCAGGGCCGCCAGTTCGCCCCGGTAGATGAGTCCCAGGCGGTCGCAGTACTCCGCCTCCTCCATGTAATGCGTGGTGACAAAGACCGTCACGCCGCGGCTGGCCAGCTGGTAGATGAGATCCCAAAAGGTGCGGCGGCTCAGGGGATCCACACCCGACGTGGGCTCATCGAGGAACAGGACCTGGGGCTCGTGGAGCAGGGCGCAACCCAACGAGAGCCGCTGCTTCCAGCCCCCGGGCAACATGCCCGTCATGCTGCGGCGATGCTCCTGGAGTTCGGCCATTTCCAACACCCAGGCCTTTCGCTCAGCCTTCATCGCCCGGGGAATCCCGTAGATGCCGCTGTAGAAATCCAGGTTCTCCTCGACGGTGAGATCATCGTAGAGGCTGAATTTCTGGCTCATGTAGCCGATGCTGCGCTTGATCTCTTCGCGCTGGGTGAGGATGTCGAAGCCCGCCACGGTGCCGGTCCCGCCGGAAGGCTCCAGCAGCCCGCAGAGCATGCGGATGGTCGTGGACTTGCCTGCGCCGTTCGGCCCCAGGAAACCGAAAATCTCCCCCCGGGCCACATCCAGGCTGATGCGGTTCACGGCCACGAAGTCGCCGAAGCGCCGCTCCAGGTCCCGCAGCGTGACGGCGAATCCGGTCATGCGGCGCCTCCGGGGATGGCGGACGTGAATACATCTTCCAGGGTGGGTTCGATCACCCGCACGTCCTGGCAGGTGATGCTCTTCGCCCGCAGGGCCGCTTCAACGGCGATGCGTCCGCGCTCCGCGTCCTCCACCAGAACGTGTAGGCGGTCCCCGAAGAGGGCTACGCTGCCCAGCGCTGCGGAACGCAGGAAGCCCACCGCCTGCCGGGGCTGGTCGCATCTCACTTCCAGGAGCGCGCCCTTCAAAAGCCCCTTGACGCCATCCACCGTATCGCAGGCCAGGAGGCGCCCTTGGTGGAGCAAGCCGATCCGGTTGCAACGTTCCGCCTCGTCCAGGTAGGCCGTCGAGACGAAGATCGTCACGCGTTCCTGTTGGAGCTGGTAGAGGATGCGCCAGAAGTCCCGGCGGGAGACGGGGTCGACGCCGTTGGTCGGCTCGTCCAGGAATAGCACCCGGGGCGTGTGGATGAGGGCGCAGGCGAGTCCCAGCTTCTGCTTCATGCCCCCGGAAAGATTGCCCGCCCGGCGGCGCTTGAACGGCGTGAGGTTGCTGAAGGCCAGCAGACGCTCGACCCGTTCGCCGCGGCCGGCCCTGGGGACTTCGTAGAGGTCCGCATAGAAATCGATGTTCTCCAGCACAGTGAGATCCGGGTACAGCCCGAAGCGCTGGGCCATGTAGCCGATGCGGTCCTTGATGGGCCCGGCGTCCCGCACCACGTGAAGCCCGTCCACCCAGGCCTCGCCGGAACTGGGTTCAAGGATCCCCGTCAACAGGCGCATGGTGGTCGTCTTGCCTGCGCCATCCGGCCCCACCAGGCCGAAGATCTCGCCTTCCTCCACGGCCAGGGTCAGCCCGTCCAGAGCGGTGACCTCCCCGAAGCGGCGCGTCAGCGCCTGGGTCCGGACGGTTTCCGTCACCGGCCCTCCAGCGCGATCTCGGCGTCCACGGGCATGCCGGGTTTGAGTTCCATGGCCGGGTTGGGAATATCGATCTTGATGCGGTAGACGAGCTTCGCGCGCTCCTTGCGGGTCTGGACGCTCTTGGGCGTGAACTCGGCCTCGGAGGCGATGAAGGAGACGCGGCCTTCATAGCGCTTGCCCGGGAAGCTGTCCGTGGTGACAAATGCTTTCTGGCCCACCTTCACGCGGCCCAGATCGGACTCCTCCACATATGCACGCAGCCAGACCTGCCCCAGGTCCGCCATCGTGACCACGGAAGTGCCGGGCGCGACGTATTCCAGGGCCTCGATGTTCTTGGAGAGAATCACGCCGGAGATTGGGGCCGTGAGGGTTGCATAACCGAGCTGGGTCTGGGCGAGGGCCAAGGCCTGCTGGGCCTGTTCTAGGCGCGCCCGGGCCTGGTTGATGTCCTCGGGGCGCGGGCCCTTCCGCACGAGGCTGTATTGCTGGTCGGCCTGCCGGACCTTGCCACGAGCGGCTTCCGTGGAGGCCCGGGTGGCCTCGTAGTCGCGCACCGAGATGATGCCCTTCTGCTGGAGGTCGTGGATTCGGGCTTCGTCGGGCTCCAGCCTGCGCAGATCAGCGTTGGCCTGCTCCAGGGCCGCCTTGGAGGCTTCTATTTCCTCTTTGCGCGATCCCGCCACCAGGGCATCAAGAGCGGCCTTGACCGTAGCGGTGTCAGCACGGCGCATGGCCACCAGTTGCTCGAGATCCTTGGCGTCGAGGCGGGCCAGGAGCTGGCCGGCCTGAACCGCCTGGCCTTCATCCACCGGGCGTTCTAAGACCTTGCCGGCCACGCGGAAGCTGGCCTCCACCTGGATCACTTCGATGTTGCCGGAGAGCTTGAGCTGGGTGCCTTTGGTGCCTCGGCAGGAGACAGCCAGAATCGCAGTCCCAGCGATAAAAACGTTGAGAGCGGACTTGGGCTGATCCCGAGGTTTCGAGTCATGGCCAGAACTCCTAGATTTCATTCAGAAAGGAAAGGGCTTCGTCAGGCTGTGTGGCGATGCCACGCCAGAACAAACGGAACCAGGCGCGCTCGGCCATGGGCACTGCCAGCTCCGCGGGAATTTTTGCGACGCGAGGTCCCAGAACCGGAATCAGATCCAGAATCTCCAGTTCCAAGCGGGCCAGAAAAAAGGTCGCGAACAAAGGTGGCGTATCCTCCCGGATCTCGCCTCGTTCGATCCCCAGTCTGATCAGGCTGCCGATGGCTTCCAAGGCTGGGAGGATGCGCTGCATGATGGTTTCCTGAATTCCTTTCGCGCCCAGGAGGATTTCGCCGCGCACCAGGCCGCGCATACCAGCGCTTCCCGCCAGGTGCGCGTTATAGATGCGGATGACCTGCCAGAGCCGCTCCGCCACGCTTCTGGGATCCTTCGGTTTGTTAAGGGCGAGCAGATCAGCGACCACTGGACCGATGGTGCGCTCCAGAAGAGCTTGGAACAGGCCTTCTTTACTTTGGAAGTGGTAGTAGATGAGGGCAGGATCGCAGCCCGCCTCAACGGCGATAGGCCGAATGCTGCCGCCCCTGAGTCCATCCCGGGCGAATATTTTCTGGGCTGCATCCAGGATCACCTCAGGATCGACCCGCGTCGCCTTGGGTCCTCGGCTGCGAGGAGCACTGTTGCTGGGCATGAGACACCCCTTTCAACACGTGTTGAATAATGAGATCACATCAAAACTGCTTCAAGGAAAAATTTCATCAATTGTTGAAATATTCGGAATCCAACCCTCGATGTATCGCCGTTTGCGATTCAATTACCCCTGAACGCGTACACTGGTCCGATGATCCGTTGATCTATTGATCCATTGATCCATTGATCCATTGATCCATCGGTCTATTGCCCCGGCACCGTCGGCAACCAGAGACTTCACTCCGCCCCAGCCTCGGTGATTCGTCATGCAGGACCTAGAAGTGCGGAGGTGGGATGGAGGCCTGTATGTCACAAAATATTCCCCGATTCCAAACCGCTCGTTGTGCCTCCAATCGGAAGGCAATGCTCCTTTTTTCGGTGGTGGCATTGAACGCTTCGGTAGGATCGGCCCACGGGGGAACCCCTCCCCAAGCACCCGTCGTATCCCCGGCATCTGGTGTGCAGTTGACCCTCCAGCAGGCTTTGAGGACCGCGCTCGGCCAGAATCCCCGCGTGCAGCAGTCCCTCCTGGCCCTGGCGGAAAGCGGAGATGACCGGCGGGCCGCCGAGGCAGCACTTATGCCTTCGGTGACGGCCCAGGCCTTTGGCCAACGGGCCAAGAACAACCTGGATGCGTTCATTGGCATCCCTACGCCCCACGGCCCCGAAATCGTGGGCCCCTTCAACTGGGGCCAGCTGGGTGTGGAAGCCAGGGTCGCCCTCTTCGACCTAAGCCTATGGAAGAAATGGCGAGCCTCCCAGCACGCCGAGGCCTCGGCCCGCGCTCAGGGCCGAGCAGTCCGTGAAGAGATCGCCGCCCTGGTGGTGGGCCAATATTTGCGGGCGCTCCGCGCCGCAGCATCTGTTCAAGCAGGCGAGTCCCGAGTGGCATTGGCTGATGCCTTGGCAAAGCTCGCTGAGAACCAGCAGAAGCAAGGTGTGGGAACCAAACTTGATACCCTGCGATCCCAGCTGCAGCTTCAAACTGAACGCCAGCGGCTCATTCAGGCCCAGACCCAACGGATCACGGCGCTTGCCGGACTGGGCCGGCTGATAAGCCTTGATCCTGGCACCCCCATCGAATTGACCGACACCCTCGCTGCGCCCACCCTGCCGGTGACCAGCTTCCAAGAGGCCTACCAGGCCGGGCTGGCGCAACGCCCTGAACTCGCGGATCTCGACTCCCGTGCGAAGGCCGCTGACTACCTGCATCAAGCCGCCCAGGGCCTGCGTCTACCCACCCTCTTCGCCACAGGCGCCTTCAATTCCACGGGTCTCCAGTCCCAACCTTGGGCCACCACTTCCCAGATTTCACTGGGCATTCGGGTGCCTCTTTTCACGGGCGGCCTCGTGTCCTCCCAGGTATCCCGCGCCAAGAGCGAGCAGGCCCGCGTCCATGAGGCGCAGCGCGAGGCGCGTGCCCAAGTCGGCTATGAGATCCAAGTTGCCCAGGCAGAACTGGACGCCGCTGTCCATGAGGTGGAAGTAGCCAACCTTTCAGTTACGCTTTCCACGGAAGCCCTGACTCAAGCCCGGCACCGCTTCGAGGCTGGCGTAAGCAACAACATCGAAGTGATCAATGCCCAGGACGAATTGGCCCGCGCCAACGACAACCAAATCAGCGCCCTCTATCGCCTGAACCAGTCCCGCGCTGACCTGGCCCGGGCTACCGGCCAATTAGAAGCCCTCTTCGCACGCTGATGGAGATTCCGATGAACCAAGATGCATCCGCCCAGCCGGTCCCGCCCGCCGAGGAACCAGCCCCCAATGGATCCAAGGCTATGAGGGCCTTGTTGATCGGCGCGCCCGCCGCACTGCTCATCGCCGCAGGAATTTGGTTCTACTCCCGCAACCGGGTCAGCACCGATGACGCCCAGGTGGACGGCCATCTGGTGCCTGTCTCCTGCCGCGTGTACGGGACCGTGGACAAGGTGCTCGTCGAGGACAATCAGGCCGTGAAAACCGGAGATCCGCTGGTGGTCCTGGATCCCCGCGATATCCAATCGCGGCTGGCACAGGCCAAGGCGGCGCTGGCTCAGGCCCGCGCCCAGATTGAAGGCGCCAAAGCCGATCTCGAACGGTCCCATGCCGCCTACCTGCAGGCCAGCAGTTCGGATCTGGAGACGGCCAAGGCCAACCTCGACGCCCGCAAGGCCAGCCTGGATAAAGCCAAAACAGATCTCCTGCGGATGAAACCCTTGGCGGAACGCGAGGAGATTTCCGCACTCCAGTTCGATGGCTTTCGGACCCAGGCCGAGCTGGCCGATAGCGAGTGGCGTGCCGCCCAACAGCGCCTAGGCTCCCTCCAGCAAGAAGCGGGCATCCGCAAAGTGGCAGTTGGGGCTGCAGAAGCCCGTATCGCCTCGGCCCAGGCCCAAGCAGACCAGGCCCGCGCCAGCCAGGAAGGGCTTGAGCTGCAACTCGGCTACACCCGCATCCTCGCGCCCGTAGACGGCGTTGTGACCAAGAAATTCGTGGAGGCGGGCCAGACCATCCAGCCTGGCCAGGGCCTGCTCACCCTCATTCCCCTGCATCGCTCCTGGGTCACCGCCAACTTCAAGGAGACCCAGATCGCCCGCATGCGCCCGGGCCAGGAGGCTGAGATCAAAGTGGACATGAATGGCGTGGTGTTGAAAGGCCATGTGGATTCCATCGCTGGCTCCACAGGATCGCGCATGAGCCTGCTTCCTCCGGAAAACGCCGTGGGCAATTTCGTGAAAGTCGTCCAGCGCATCCCTGTGAAGATCCGCATTGATGAAAACGAGGCCGGAAAGGTGATCCTCCGCCCCGGCATGAATGTCGAAGCCACGGTGATCGTCCAATGACCCAGGAACTCAGGTAGTGACTTCATCCCGCCGCCACATCAATCCCTGGGTCATCGCGCTCACGGTGATGATCGCGACCTTCATGGAGGTCCTGGATACCAGTGTCGCGAATGTGGCGCTGCCGCATATCGCAGGGAATCTCTCCGCAACCGTGGAGGAGACCACCTGGGTGTTGACTTCCTACCTGGTGGCCAACGCGGTAGTGCTGCCCCTCGGGGGTTATTTCGCCAGCCTCATGGGCCGGAAACGCTTCTACCTCACCTGCGTGACGATCTTCACGGTGGCTTCACTGCTTTGCGGCATCGCGCCCTCGTTGGGCTGGCTGATCTTCTTCAGGGTGCTCCAGGGATTGGGCGGCGGTGGTCTCCAGCCCATCAGCCAGGCCATCCTGGTGGAGACCTTTCCCCACGAAAAGCGCGGCGCGGCCATGGCCGTCTACGGCATGGGCGTGGTGCTGGCGCCCATCATCGGCCCGGTGCTGGGCGGATGGATCACCGACAATTTCAGCTGGCATTGGATCTTCCTGATCAACATCCCCGTGGGCTTCCTCTCCTTCACGCTGACCAGTTCGCTGGTGCATGATCCGCCGACCTTCCATCGCATCTCGCTCAAGGAGGGCGCCCGTTTCGACTACATCGGCATCGGCATCCTCACCCTGGGGCTCGCCTCCCTGGAGATCGTGCTGGACGAAGGCCAGCGCAAGGGCTGGTTCTCATCAGGATTCATCGTCTTCTTCACCATCACAGCGGTAGCCGGGCTGCTCTTCGCGATCTTCTACGAGTTGCGCAAGGAACGGCCCATCGTGGACCTGAGGCTGCTCAAGGACCGCACGTTCGCAGTGTCCATCCTCATGCTCTTCGTCCTGGGCTTTGTGCTCTACGGCAGCCTGGCCCTTTTACCCATCTTCCTGCAGACCATGCTGGGCTACTCGGCCCTGCTGAGCGGCTGGGTGCTGAGTCCCGGCGGACTCGCTGTGCTGCTGATGATGCCGGTGGTGGCGATGCTGCTGAAGAAAGTAGATGCACGCTGGCTCATCGGTTTCGGGTTCACCTCATGCGGCCTGGGTCTGCTCCAGATGTCCGGCTTCAACCTTCAAGTGGATTTTCAGACCGCCATGAGTTCCCGGGTGGTTCAAAGCCTGGGCTTCGCCTTCCTTTTCGTGCCCATCAATGTTTCAGCTTTCCAGCACATCCCTCCAGATAAGACCAACTACGCGGCGGGCCTCATGAATCTGGTGCGCAACATCGGCGGAAGCACGGGCATCGCCATCGCCACGACCCTGCTCGCCCGGAGAGCCCAGTTCCACCAAACCGCTCTCATCGGCCACCTATCGCCCGGCAATCCCGCCTACCAGGGTTTCCTGGACCGCACCACCCAGATGGGAATCACGCGCGGCGGATTGTCCCCGGCGGACGCCGCCCATATGGCCCAGGGCGCGGCCTATGGAACCGTCATCAGGCAGTCCAGCATGATGGCCTTCGCAGACACCTTCCTGTTCATGGGAGTGCTCTGCTTCGCCCTCGTCCCACTACTCTTTCTCATGCGGCGCAGCCAGGCCGCGGGCCCTGTCGCGATGGATTAAGGTCGGCCCCTCCTGCTAACCGGCATGGCCGCCACGGACACGCCGCCACGCCTCGCGACGCTTCCCCCGCACCCCGTTAAACTGATGATCGAGGCTGAATGATGCACACACTCCCCCGACCGCTCCGCTCCTACATCCGCGATGAACAACTATTGCCCATCGCGGACAAGGTCATGCGCGGAGAACGCCTGACTTTCGAGGATGGTCTGCTCCTCTATGGAACCAAGGACCTCAGTGGTGTGGGCGCCATGGCCCACCAGGTGCGCCTGGCCAGGCACGGATTGAAGCCCTACCTTGTCGCCAGCCGGCGTCTGAGCTACACGAACATCTGCTACACCCACTGCCAGTTCTGCGCCTTCCAGGCGAAGCCAGGCGATCCCCGGGCTTATGTGCTCAGTGCCGAGGACATCATCAAGGATCTAGAGAAGCCCGAAAGCGCAGGTGTCCGCGAGCTCCACATGGTGGCTGGCCACTATCCGAAACTGAAGATCGAATACTTCGAAGATCTTTTCCGGAAGATCAAGGCGCGCTTCCCCGACATGCATTTGAAGGTCTTCACCATGGTGGAGATGGACTACTACGCGAAGGTGAGCGGCATCTCCATGGAGGAATTCCTGGACCGCTGCGTGGCGGCGGGCCTGGAGAGCTGCCCCGGCGGCGGCGCCGAAATTTTCGATGAGGGCGTCCGCGAAAATATATGCGTCGGCAAAAAGGATGCGGACGTTTGGCTGAAGAACGCGGAACTTTGCCATGCGAAAGGAATTCCCACCAACTGCACCATGCTTTATGGCCACATCGAAGAGGCGAAACATAAGGTGGATCACCTTCTGCGGCTGCGGGACCTGCAGGACCGCTCCCTGAAAAACGGAAAGACCGCCTTCCTCGCATATATTCCTCTGGCCTACCAAATTGAAAACAACGAATTGAGCCGGACCCATGTCATCCACGAAACCACTGGTGTCGGGGATCTCCGGGAGATCGCGGTAGCGCGGCTGCTGCTCGACAACGTGCCCCACATCAAAGCCTATTGGGTGATGATCTCGCCAGGCTTGGCGCAGATTGGGCTTTCCTACGGAGCCGACGATATGGACGGCACCATCATTGAAGAAGAGATCGCCCACGATGCCGGTGCGCAAACCCCCCAAGGCCTCACGAAAGCGGAACTGGCAAGGCTCATCCGGCGGGCAGGTTTCGAGCCTTTGGAGCGTGACAATCTCTATCGGACCTACGCGGATGGTCCTCTCCAACCCCAAGTAGTCTGACCAGGAACGCGCTGATGACGCAGATGGATTTGAAGCCTGAGCTGCGGGCACGGATCCGGGCCTTGCGGGATGGCCTTTCAGAGGATGAGCACCAGCGATGTTCCTCGCTCATCTGCGCGTCTCTTCAGCGGTTTTGTGTCAGCCGGCGCATCCATCGCGTCGCGGCTTTCTGGCCAGTGAATTCAGAGGTGGATTTGCGGGGACTGGCCAGCGCGCGCCCGGATTGGAATTTCTATTTCCCCAGAGTCGTGTCATCCTCGCCACCCCGTCTCGCATGGGGCATGGAGCCTCTGGAACCGGGCTGCTGGGGCCTGATGGAACCGCACTACGCCCCGAACTTCGATCCACCCGCCCAGCTTCTGCTGGTCCCAGGCCTGGCCTTTGACGACCGGGGATACCGCGTTGGCTATGGCGGCGGCTACTACGATGCGCTGTTGGACCATGTCACACCGGACATGATCGTGATGGGCGTCGGTTTTGAATTGCAGATCGTGGACCACATTCCTGAAGACCCTCACGATCTGCCCGTGGACTGGCTTTGCACCGAGAAGCGCATCCGTGACCTGCGGGAATGACAAAAAACCAAAGGTCGCGCTTAGGCGATTTTCTTCTCGAAATAGGCTTCGCCGTCCTTCAGGACGCAGGTGAATCCCATCCGTTTCAGGAATTCCGTATGCTCGCTTAGATAGGACCGTGTGCGGATGGTGTGAACGCCGTGCGCTTTCAGATAATCACTTCCTTCATCAAAAATAAATTTGCCCACTTTGTAGTCACGGTATTGCGGAACGGTGTAATTGATCTCCACATTGATGGTTCCTTCCTCTGCCACATGCGCAACAAAGAGATTGGCGATGGTCAGGTCGCGCAGGACCATGAAACAAATCCGCCCCGTATTATCGGAGGGCTGAAAATCAGGAAAATACTTTGCAAGATCTTTCCTATAGAACCGAATGAAACTTCCGACAATCTCATCTCCTGTGTGGACCTGGACGAATTCGAAATGTTCCTTTCGTGAATAGAGTTTGGCTAGTTGAATTATATTGATTAATAATAGAACACTATTTGTGATGACAACAGGAAATGCATGAATTGAGACGCCATATAATATAAAAGTAATATTTCCCAATAGATTGATCCATCGAAACCACAATGCACGTGTTACGAGAAGGGCTACAGCAAGAAACACTGCCGCGAGATATCCTAGAAATGAAATCATATTCAGCACCTTAATAACTCATATTAAATAACCATTATGCAAACCCAGAGCACACGGCAACAAGAGTGAAATTCTCCATCCAGGCCGACCCAGTAAACCCGGACCTAGTGATACCGGGCAAAATCATTAAACCCACAAGGTGCCTTTTGCCGACTTCCCAAGGCAATGGGCCAGGACTCAGGATTCCTTACTGGGCACCTCTTTCGACGCTCTTAGAGGATATTTCGTCGCTTTCGTTCGACTTGGCCGAAAAAACAGCAAAGTCTTCCCGATACTCCAAACATGCTCCAAGCCTTCGATTTTCCCGCGTAGGGCATCAATGACGGTCTGTTCATCTTCAAAGGTGTTCTGGTTGAGTTTGATCTTCACCAGTTCCAGGCTGTCCAGCATGATGTCCAGTTCCGAAACCAGCGCTGGCGTCACGCCACCCTTGCCGATGTGGACGACGGGCTTCAGGTGGTGGGCTTCGCCCTTCAGGTACTGGCGTTGTTTGGGTGTGAGCATAATGGCAATCTCCGCTTAACCCATTCTAGGGCATTGGACGGATGGGCGGATTGTCTGCTCTCAGAGCGTGTCTTAGCGCCGTCGCACCAGCACCAGGGTGCGGTCGTCCGCCAAGGGGCGCCGCGGTGTGCCGATCCAACGCGCGGTGGATTTCTTCTCCGACAAGCGGCAGAGGCTTGCCTTTATGCGTGGTCACGGCGTTTTGGATGCCCACCATATCGAAATCAATGCCTGCGGGATTCTGGGCTTCGGTGATGCCATCGGTATAGAGGGCAAGCACATCACCAACCGCCAGCGTCCGCTCGTCCTGGCCATAGGGCGTGCCCACCAGCATCGCCAAGGGCATCCCATGGGAACCCAACTCCTCCTCGCTGCCATCAGCCTTCAACAACAGGCCGGGATTGTGGCCGGCATTGGTGAATTGGATCTTGCCCGAGGTCGGATCCAACAGCAGGAAAATAGCCGTTATGAATCGGTTTTTGGCCGTGTGCAGGCCTAGAGCGCCCGAAATGCGCGTGGCCAGTTCGGATGGGGGAAGCATGATTTCAGCCCAGGCGTTCATATAGGCCGTGAAGGCCGCCATCATCAGGCCCGGCCCCATCCCCTTGCCACTGACGTCGGCAATGGCCACATACATTTTGCCGTCTGGCCTGGGCCAGTAGCCGTAGAGGTCTCCCGAGACTTGCCTCGAGGCCTCATTGGAGCCGTACAACTCCCAGCCCGGCACGATGGGATCCTTCTCTGGCAGCAGTTTCTGTTGGATCTGGCGGGCCATGGCCAGCTCCTGATCCATGGCCTTCTTTTTCTGCACTTCTTCCACCAACCGGGCAGTACGGATCTTGGCGGCAGCGATGTGGGCAAGGGTCGTCACGAGACGCAGGTCGTCTTCGGTGAAGGGTTCGCGGTAGGCTTTGGCGTCCATGTAGATCAGGCCAATGACCTGTCCTTCATGCTCCAGGGGCGTGACCATGATGGTGGCCATGCCGCTGCGCACGATGCTCGCGGCGGCCGAGGTCCTTGGATCATCGAAAGCATTGTTCACCAGCAGCGCTTCGCGCCGGTCCATAGCGGCATCCACCAAGGTCTGGCTCAGTTTGATGGGCTTGCCCTGGAGGAATTCATTGGTGCGCACAACGACAGGTTGCAATGCGCCGGCCGTATCCTTCAGCATCACCACGCTGCGGTCCGGCCCGAAGAACTGGAACAGCCTCTCCATCAGGTGGTCCAGAAGCAATTCCGTCGCCACATCCTGCACCAATTCCAGGGTAAGGTCGCTCACCATCGCAAGGGCATCAAGCCATCGCTTGGCCTGGTTTTCGGGATGCACGGTGCCATAGGAACCACTGCGCAACTCCGCGGCCCGGAACACCATGGTGCCGCTGGATAATTCTTCCTTAGCGCCTTTATCAATCTGGACCGCCGACATCATGGTGGTGCTCGTCGGTTCATCCCCCACTGTCAACGACACGGTGCCTAGGACGAGCTGGTCTCCAGACTTCAAGGGATGGGCCCCCTTGATCCGCTCACCGTTCACCATGGTCCCATTCAGGGAGCCCAGATCCTCGATCAGGACTTTGCCGTCCTGGCAATCCAACCGCGCGTGGTGCCGGGACAAACTGGGGTCCTCGATGACGACCTCATTCTGCGCGGACCGGCCGAGGCGCCATGAAAATGGTTCAGGGCCCAGCAATCGCGGGGACTGGCCAGGGATATGGAGAAGGAGGCGGCTCATGGGTGTGATAACACGGGTCATGCTAGCAGCGGCTTCCCTGATTTTTACATTTTCCTTTTTAGACCCCCATGGAATCCAGGGGCGGGGCAGGATCCTGGCACCATGGGAGACTGCCCACTTCTGGAGTTCCCATGAAGATGCCCGCCCGCGCGTTTTGGACCCTGGCTGCGCCGTTCCTGATAACGGCGCAACTCCTGTTGGCCACCGAGCCTCCCCGTACCCTGCGGGTGGATTATGTGCACCAGGGCACGGCGACCATGGAATCTTTTGGGCTGGACCGCGTAGTACTGGAGCCCCTTCCCTGGCCAGGAAATCCTGCCAAGCCCGTGGATGATTCCAATCTCGGCAAGTTCAAGTTCGAAGTGCGGAACGCCAAGACGAACACCTTGATCTATTCCAGGGGCTTCGCCAGCATCTTCGGCGAGTGGCAGGACACCGCTGAAGCCGCGAAGCGAAGCCGCGCTTTTTCAGAGTCGTTCCGCCTTCCCAGGCCCGATGCCCCCGTGGACATCCACTTATTCCGCCGCACCGAGGATAACGGATGGAAAGAAATATGGGCCCTGAATGTCGATCCCAACGCCCAGGAGGTGGACAGTTCCGCACCGCCCAGCGCAGGAGACCGGGTAGTGATTCAAAAGAGCGGCGACCCATCTTCGAAAGTGGATTTTCTCATCCTTGGGGATGGCTATACGGCCGCCGAGCGGCCCAAGTTCATCAAGGATGCAAAACGGCTTACAGCCCTGCTTTTCGCTGTATCTCCCTACAAGGAGCACAAGGCGGATTTCAATGTGTGGGGCCTCTGCCCGCCCTCGAAAAAAAGCGGAATCTCCCGGCCCAGCACCGGCATCCAACTGCGCAATCCCATCGGAGCCAGCTATGACGCCTTCGGCAGCGAGCGCTATGTCCTAACCACCGATAACCGCGCCTTCCGGGATTTCGCGTCCCAGGCCCCCTATGATTTTGTCGAGATTCTGGTGAATGGCCGCACCTATGGCGGCGGCGGCATCCATCAGCTCTACAGCACTGTCGCCAGCGACAATGCCTTCTCACCCTACATTTTCGTGCATGAATTCGGCCACCATCTGGCGGGCCTGGCCGATGAGTACTACACCAGCGATTCTGTGCTGGAGACAGGAAAGCCGAGGATCGAGCCCTGGGAGCCCAACGTCACGGCCAATCCGAAACAGCCGAAATGGAGCGCCTTGCTGAGCCCGGGCCTCGCGCTTCCCACGCCCTGGAAGAAGTCTGAATTCGAAGCATTCAGCCACGGCATCCAGGTGGAGCGCCGCGCCATCCGCGCCGGGAACAAACCTGAATCCGTCATGGAGGAACTTTTCCGCCGGGAGCGTGGCCACGAGACTGAACTCCTCGGAACCGATGCCCACAGCGGCGAAGTGGGCGCTTTCGAAGGCGCCAATTACGAGGCCACCGGCTACTTCCGCAGCCAAGAAGACTGCATCATGTTCACCCGGGACGAAGTGGGTTTCTGCGCGGCCTGCCGCCATGCCATCGAGGGTGTCATCGCACAGTACACTGGACGCTGACCCCACCCCATGTCCCTGACACCCGGCACCAAACTTGGCCCTTACGAGATTCTCGCGCAGATTGGCGCCGGAGGCATGGGCGAAGTCTATCGGGCGAAGGATCCAAAGCTCGATCGCTTCGTGGCGATCAAAGTGCTGCCAGAGCTCTTGGCCAAAGATGCGAAAGCCCTGAGCCGTTTCGAGCGTGAGGCCAAGGCGCTGGCGGCTTTGCAACATCCGAATGTGCTCGGGATTTTCGATTTCGGCCAGGAAGGCGGCACGGTTTACGCAGTGATGGAATTGCTCGAGGGGGAAACCCTGCGGGACCTTATCGCCACAGGGCCGCTGCCGTTGCGCAAAACAATGGAGGTCGCCAGTCAAATGGCGCGGGGTCTCGCCGCAGCCCACGCGAAAGGCATCGTCCACCGGGATCTGAAGCCTGAAAACGTGTTTTTACTGAAAGACGGCCGGGTGAAATTGCTGGACTTCGGGTTGGCGAAGAACCTCTCCCTTCCAAAGCCTGACGATGTGGCGACCATGGCCCTGGGAGCCGCCGCGCCCACCGAAAAAGGCTTGTTGCTGGGCACCCTCAGCTACATGAGCCCAGAGCAAATCCGAGGCGGCGACGCCGACACCCGCAGCGATCTTTTTTCGTTCGGCGTGGTGCTGTTCGAGATGACCACGGGACGGCGCGCCTACACCGCACCCTCCGCGGTGGAAGTGCTCGCGGCGATCCTCACCACCGATCCCCTCGAGGATAGAACGCTGAGTGAAAGCCTTGATCCAGCCATGAAGCGGATCCTTGCGCGTTGCCTGGAGAAAGAACCTGATCAACGGTTCCAATCCGCGCAGGATCTCGCCTTCGCGCTGGAGGGAGTCATCCCCAGCAGCGCTGCGGCCCTCACGCAACCCGTGCGCTTTGAAGCCAGCCGACCCAAGCAACCCTTTATAAAATTGAAGCCATCCCTCTTTCTTTTTGCTTTTCTGGCCACGGGGCTTGGAATCGGCTACCTGGCCTTTGGGATGAAGCCGGCCAGTTTGCCTATTCTCCGCCCTCTCAGTGGTTCTGGACGAGACAGCCTTCCCAGCGCTTCTCCCGATGGGAAGACCGTCGCCTTCGTGTCCGAGCTGAACGGGACCTCGCGCATTTGGCTCCTGCAAGTGGCAAGCGGCAATCAGACAGCCCTCACCGAAGGCCCCCGGGACGACTACCCGCAAATCTCGCCAGACGGAGCGGAGATCCTTTTCCGCAGGAGGGAAGCAGACACCTGGGGCCTCTACCGGATCAGCGCAGTGGGCGGGGCGCCGGTGCGGGTGGCCCGCGATATTCAGCAGGGCGCATGGAGCGCAGATGGGCACCGGGTGGTCCTGCTGCGCACGCTTTCCGAGAACCCGGCCCGCACCTCCGTCGCGCTCGCCAACCGGGATGGCAGCGAGGTGCATTCCATCGCCGAGATTCCAGAACGGTTCGAGCCGCCCCGTTGCTCGCCAGACGGCCGACGCATGGTGTTGGTGCCAATCCCGCAAACAGCAGGCGCCCCGCAAACGCTCCACCTGCTCGATCTGGACGGACAAAATCACAATGTGATCCCTGCGTTCCGCACTTTCGGAAGGGTTTCGGTTCCGGTCTGGCTAGATGCAAACACCTTGCTGTACGCCCAGGCAAGCAGCGCTGGGGGCGCCCTGCCCGGGCAATCTGCGCAGCTCATCCGCCATCCCATCAACTCGATGCGCTACCTGGACTGGAGTTCTGCAAAGGCCCTCATGTGGCTGCCAGACCGCTGCCAGGGTGTGGATCTCATCGGAAAAGACGGACTCATTCTGGACAGCCTGCCCCAGCGCCAAGGTCTCCGGGATGTACCGCTGGATGGTGGTTCGCCCACCTGGCTCACCCGCGGCGGCGGCAGCGACCGCCAGCCAGTGGTTTCGCCGAAGGGGGAGTGGGTGGCCTTCTCCAGCAACCGTTCCGGCAATCTTGATCTTTGGTCCGTCTCGTTGCGCACCCATGAAGTCAGGCGCCTCACGGATGATCCAGGGGATGACTGGGACCCCGCTTTCAATTCCGATGGTTCCGCCCTGGTGTGGAGCAGCAACCGCTCAGGCCACTTCGAGATCTGGAGAGCCGAGGCAGACGGCAGCGCTCCCCGCCGGGTCAGCGCCTACGGCACCGATGCGGAGAACCCTCATTTCAGCCTGGATGGCGCCTGGCTCTACCACGCCTCGGGCAGCCCTTCGAGCCCAGGGTTGTGGCGGATCCACCTGGATGGAACTGGAGGAGAGCGGGTTGTCTCTGGATTCACAAGCGTCCCAGTGCTGAGCCCCGATGGGCGCTACGCGGCCTACAACGCCGAAGGCGTCTGGAAGGGCCAGATCCGCCTAGTAACGCTTCCAGAAGGAAAAGCCTGCTCCGCCCAGATCCCAGAGGGCCTCCGGCCGGCCTGGAGCCCCGATGGCCGCACCATCGCCTACATCCTGCCCAACGGCCATGGCGGCCTGGGTGTGGCGGCTCAGCCATTCGACTCCACCCGGGATACTTCGGCCCAGCGACGCATGATCCATCTGGATCCAGAATGGCCCGTGGAGAGCTTCGCCTTCACGCCAGATGGAAAACACCTTATCGTTTCTGCCGCGGACCCCACCAAAGGATTGGTGTTAGCGACCGGAATCCAAGGTCTATCGCGATAGCCTCATGAACAACCAACACGATTCACTGGAGATCCGATGGGCTTGAACGAACGCCGGAAAATCAAAGAGTAGTCCTGACCTTCATTTCTCGGAGCTTTCATGCACCGCCTACGGTTTTCGCTCCTTATCACAATGCTCACCGCTTCCCCTACGTTGTGGGCCCAGGAACTGCCTAAAAACCTACCCGCTGAGACCGCAAAGCCGGATGCGGAACCGAAAGCCGAGCGGTCCGTCACCCATCACACCCTACGCATGGGCGGGGCTCCGTTAGCCTACACCGCCACAGCCGGGACATTCATTCTGCGGGATTCCAAAAGCGAGCCTTGGGCGCGCATGGGATACACCGCCTACATGAAGGATGGCACGGACTCCGCATCCCGGCCCATCACCTTCGCCTTCAATGGCGGGCCAGGATCCTCGTCCATCTGGCTGCACATGGGAGTCCTTGGTCCCAAACGCGTGGTGACACCCAATGCTGAGTTCACGCCACCCGCGCCCTACCGGATGGTGGATAACGAAGACAGCCTGCTGGATGTTTCTGATCTCGTGATGATTGATCCAGTGGGCACGGGGTTCAGCTCCGCGCTGAGCAAGGGCAAGGATAAGGATTTCTGTGGGGTGGACCCCGATATCGAATCCGTATCCCGCTTCATCGCCCAGTTCACCGGTGAGGCAGGCCGCTGGAACTCTCCGAAATACTTGCTGGGAGAAAGCTATGGAACCACCCGTGGCGCTGCCATAGCGGACTACACGCAATCCAATCTGGGGTTGGCTTTCAATGGCGTGGTGCTGGTGTCCGTCGCCATGGATCTGGAATCCATCTTCGTGTCCCCTGGAAACGAACGGCCTTATCCCTTTTTCCTTCCGACTTTCACCGCAGTGGCTGCCTACCATCATGCGCTGCCTGCGGAACCAGATGATCTGAACGCGCTGTTGATCGAAGCGCGGGCCTTCGCGATGGGCCCCTACCAATCAGCTTTGCTTAAAGGGGATCGCCTTACGGATGCGGAATTGGATGCCATCGCCCAAAAAATGCATGCCTTCACGGGGTTGTCCGCAGACTACATCAAGGCCGCTCGCCTGCGGGTGAACCCCAACGCCTTCCGCCAGGAATTGCTGCGCGCCAAGGGGCTCACCGTGGGCCGCATCGATGCGCGGTACACGGGCCCGAATCAGAATCCGCAGGCCGAGGGCGCGCCCTGGGATCCCCATGGAAGCGCCGTGGGCGGGGCCTTCACGGCGGCCTTCATGGACTACCTGCATAAGGATCTGAAGTTTGGCGATGGAAAGGACTACCAGGTCTCAGGGCAGGGCATATTCCAAGCCTGGGATTTCAAACATAAGGTGGGTGCGGCGACCCAGCCGATGGTGAACACCACGCCGGACCTTACCCATGCCCTGCTTACGAATCCCCACCTGCGAGTGCTGGTGCTCAATGGCCTGACGGATCTCGCCACACCGTTTCTCGCCACGGAATACACCATGGACCATCTGAACCTGCCGCCGGCCTACCGGGCCCACATCGAACAGAAATACTTCGAGTCCGGCCACATGATGTACCTCCACGAACCCGAACTGAAACAGATGAAAAACGAATTGGCCGGATTCATCAAAAAGACCATGCACCACTAGGAAGGACTACGTGGTGGCCAGCGATATTCCGGCCGAGGCTGAACCGGTTCTTCCTTCGGCTACAATCTGGCCGAAGATGAGTTGCAGTCTTATCATCGCCCTCTGTTGGACCAGAACCATAGAAGGGCCACCAGTCCTTGCAATGCATAAGAAAAGTTGACCGGCCCAACGCTAATGAGTCAGCTATAGACAGCTTGGAGGAAGGTACTCAAGGCTCGGCCGAGGTTGAGTGAGAGGCCTCCTAGGAAAAGACCGCGCACAACCTTCCGGTACCTTCCGGCGGGCATTATGCGAAAGTACAGTTCGCAAAGTTCAGAACCCCGGCTGCACATTCCAGGAACCCTCATCCGTTCGGAGGAAGTGGAATTCACCTTCCAATGCCCAGAGTCGCGCCTCTGCTATCTTGCTTGCCAACTTGAAAACCTCGGAATCCTTTTGAGAGATCGTCTCGTAGTGGCGGGAAATTGAACCGATCATCTCCATCTCAGATGCATGGCCGCGCGGAATGCGACTAACAGGAATCAGCGCACGCGAGGCCCATTCCTTGGCTGCCCCCTGGTCATGCGTGACGATGCAGCCCAACCCAAAAGCAAGTGCCCAAAAAATGGCCAGGGAACTTCCATCCTTGGGAATCAAAATGGCTTCCTGCCCAGGTTCGCAAATGACTACGGGCACCGAAAGCCTTGTCTCGCCCACCATACACCCGAGCGACGCAGCGAATACCAACAATTCGCTGTGTGTCGGATAGGTATGGGAGAACCACGTGGGCATCCTTGGACTATAGGTCCGTCTTGGTCGATTTGATAGCTCTCATTCGATCCCTGGCATGGATGTAATCTTCAAAAATAATCTGCCAATCCTGGTCCGTCAGATCTTCGGCCTTCATGTCGCCAAGGATCACCTTGGCCCGGAAACGCTGGATTTCCGAGAGCCCAGAGGCCTCCTCGCCTTCAATGGCCCCGCCAGGGTCATCCATGAAATTTGTGACGGAGGTCTCAAAAAGCGCGGCCGCCCGTTGCAATGAGGCGCGCTTGGGGCTCCGCGTCCCGCTCAACCAGAACCGGAGTGTGGCATAGGTGGTTTCCAAGTCCTCCGCAATCTGCATTTGTGTTTTACCCGTACGCATAGCGTAGCGGTGCAAGTGTTCTTTGAAAGCCTTGACCTGAATCCAACCCATAGATACGAGGTTCCTCCAATAGCGAACCCAAACAAAAGATTTGTTTTGCATTTAGTGTTAGCGTTTTGCTATACAAGGATCACCGATCTTGATCCTTAAAAAGCAACCCCGTTTTTGCAACATGTCGGGAATTTCTTGCCTACCCGGAATCCTTCACTTGGAGAACCCCATGCTCACCGGCATAAACCTGAAGGCGATCATCCTGATTGCCACCGCAGTGGTGTTACCTGTTTGTGCTCAAGGGACAAAAGGAAAGGCTTCAGGCAAGGCGTCAGGCTCCCCAATCACCAACAAAGCAAGCATCATTGTCCGTCCGTTCAAGATGGGGGTTAAAGATTTCGGAAAGCTCGGTTACAGAATTCAAACCGATGGACTAACTGAAAAGCTGAAATCTGCCCTTTCCGCCACCAGGAAATTTGATCTTCTAGAGCGCCAGGATGTAGACATGGCCGCAGACGAGGTGGCTTTCTCGAAGTCATCTCTCGGTAACAAGAAGTTGAAGACAGGTGGCATGGCCTCTGCCGACTACATTGTGAGCGGTGAAATCAGTGTGGTGAGCGCTGGAATCAATTCCACTCCAATCGCTTTCACGGATCGATACCTTGCCGTAACCAGTGGAACCATCATTGCGGATGTAAAGGTTTTCGAAACAAGGACAGGGAAAGTAGCTCGCGCCGTCAAGGTGGAGGCCAGCAATACCATAAAAAACCCTGTGAATCGGGCTGTTTCTGGTTCGGTTGGCGAAATATTCATGGAAGACCTTCAGAGGCTCCTTGTGGAGAACATGGCGCTCAAGGTCGTTGAAATCGTGTTTCCTATGAAGGTTGTTTCGATGGAAAACAATCTGGCCTACGTTAACCGTGGAGAGGGTGGTGGGCTTCAACCCGGGGACACCCTGATCGTGTATGAAGCTGGCAAAGCCATGATCGATCCCGATACGGGGGAGAGCCTGGGGACCACTGAAACAGCCGTGGCGACTCTGCGCGTGGTGGAAATCTTACCCAAGTTTTCAAAGGCAGAGGTTCTGAAAGGGGAATCCAAGGTGTTCGCTGGTCAGATTGTCCGGCTTGCGCAACGGCAAGATGAACATCGGTAATACGTCGAGCACCAAAGCACTTCCGCTGAATTAATTGCTGGAGGAAAAATGCCACGCTTGCGCACATCAGTAGTCCTGCCTGCCCTTTTGGTGCTTGCACATACCCCGCTGGTAGCGGATGACCATCCGACTGTTTTCAATGCTGCTCTCGGTGGGGCCATTCGTGCTGATTTCAGCCTGGCAGAAAAGGCGTTTTTGAAAATCTCTTCGAAACCCGGAAAGAACCGGCTGATTGCACTTTACGAGATGGGTGGGCTTACCCGGTTGACGGGAGACTCGAAGCGTAGCGTTCAATTTTTCAAGGATGCTGATGACGTGGCTCACGAGTATGAAGGGCGTGCGGTAGCCAGTGCCGGGGCAGGTGCGAGACAAGTTGGAGCGGTGCTCAGTAACGACAAGGCGCTTAAGTATGAGGGACAGGGCTTTGAAAAAGTCATGTCCCGCACCCTGAATGCGATGAACTTCCTTCTTCTTTCTGATACTGAAAGTGCGCGGGTTGAGATCAGGAAGGCGGATGAGTATCAACAACTAGAGCGCAAGCGTCACGAAAAGGAAGTCGCCGAGCTTGAGGCGGAACAGGCGAGGGACTCCAACGCTAGAAATGCAGGGGGTGTGGCCTCGAACGAAACAGTGCAGGCACAACTGGAAAAAATGAACAAGGAAGCGGCCAAGGTTAGGAATTCATTTGAGAACGCTTTCACGTATTACCTCTCAAGTCAGATTTACAGGGCGGAGGGTGTGGATGGCCTCAATGATGCCTGGGTGGACGCAAAGCGGGCGTTGGAGCTCGCTCCCGATGCCCCTGCTGTTCGAAAGTTGTACCTGGATATCGCAAAAAAACAGGATCACGATGCCTACCTCGAAGCCACTGCAAGGTGGGGTGCTGCGGCGGATACCCATGCCGCTCCGATGGTGGTGGGATCGGTGTCGAGGAGCAATCCAAGTGGGGCCCACTTCTTCGGGGTTGCACTGGACGCCCCCACTTCTGCGGTTGTGGTGAACTCACCTGTTGCTACGGCTGTGACGGAAGTTCCTGCCACTGACGCTAGGGGTGGAAGGAAAGGAAAGTCTGCCAGCAAAAAACATTCAGCAAAAAACCCTGCTCCAGATCCACCTGCCTTAGCAGTTCAAAGCCCCGTTCCGGTACAGGCTCCTGTGGTTGAAGAACCGCCGCACGGAAATGTCGTGTTCATTTACGAGGCCGGGCTTCTTCCTCGTAAACACGAAGTGAAGATCGACCTGCCCGTTCCAAGTGGTTCCATGATGATGATTGCATCCATAACTTTCCCGGTTTATCTGGATATGGGATCAGCACAGGAACCGATGGAAATCGCATTGGATGAGATCGCCGCTACAACCTCGGTGGTGGTGGACATGCGTCCTATCGCTGCGAAAGGACTGAAAGAAAAGATGCCTGGAATCCTTACGCGGACTATCGCGGGTGCCATTGCCAAAGCCGCGATCCAAAAAGAAATTGAAAAACGTGGCGGGTTCTTCGCAGGGTTGGTGGCCAAGGTCGCTACGATAGCCTTGACTCATGCGGATTTGCGAAGCTGGCTTTCTATCCCAGGAGAAGTGCAGGCTGCGGACCTAAGCATTCCTCCTGGGAAGAAGGAAATTCGCTTAAGTGGGCGTGGTTGGTCGGATCGCTTGTCTCTCGATGTGCAACCTGGAGCCACCTATCTGGTCTCCGTGAAATCAGTGGGCGGGTTTTCCAAAACTCAAGTCGCATCTTTAGGTAGACATCAGGCTCCTGACTCGCAGCCTGCTCAGACGGTGTCTCCAGTGGTAGACCCTGCTGCTAAAGCGCCAGCCTCGGCTCCAGCGGTTGCTCCGACCACACCTGTCGTAGCTAAATCAGGCATTTCGACTCAGTAGTCAAGCAGCAAGACCTGAAACCAAATCTTGTTACACAGGAGATAACTAAATGAACAATCGAACCACTACGTTTGCCCTTGGGGTGGCCTCAATTCTTTCACTGATGGGTACAAGCGCCTGCCGGAACCCCGAGACCACTGCGAGCAACAAAATAGAGGGCAGTGAACGTGGTGCGCAGGTAATTAAAGATGACCCACGTTTCATGGAACGTGTCGAAATAAAGGACAAGCTCACTGGCCGAACCGAGGACGGATTTCTCAAAGCCCAAGTAGCGGTTCAAAACCTTGGTGGCATGACCGAGGAATTTGAAACCAAGTTCGAATGGTTTGACGAACAGGGCTTCAAGGTAGACAGCAGCATTGAAATGTGGAAACCAGGATTGGTCTATGGCCATGAGCGTAAAGAGATCTTTGCCGTGGCTCCAAATAAAAAGGCCTTCAGTTTCCGTTTCCACATTCGTAAACCAAATTCTCTGGTCTTTAGTGGTAAGGAATAGTTTCAAATCTTCCACCCAATCACTTTCTTTTTTCGAGGAACATCATGAATCATGAACGTAAAGCCTGGAGCATCACCGTTCTATCCATGGCTATCACAGTGGGGTGCAATGGCCCCGAAACAGCTCCGGCTGTTCGCTATGGTGACTCTAAGGCCGTAGAAACATTAAGCGCCGATTTTGGTTCTACCGACCTCCAGCTGATTGCCGAAAAGATGGTGACGTCCCTATTAGAAAGTAGTGCCATTCGACCGGATGGAGATTCTTCCCGACCTCCGATCGTGTCCGTTGCCCGAGTCAAGAACCGGACCAGTGAACACATCGACATGAAGGCGATCACCGACAAAATCCGAACCACGATGATCAAGTCAGGCAAAGTACGGTTCGCTGCAACGGATATGCAGAATGACCTGATGGATCAGTACGATTTCCAAGCAGCTTCAGCCTCGGCGAGTACCAGGAAGTCGTATGGAAGCCAGTCCGGTGCTAAGTACATCCTTGCGGGCGAGATCATGTCCATCGTGAAAACGGCGGGGCGTGAGAAGGACGTCTATTACAAAATCACGCTGAATCTCGTAGACATCCAAAGCGGTGTGATTGAGTGGGCGGATGAAAAGGAAATCCGGAAGGGCAGCACCCGCAAATTGATTGGAAGCTGATCGGCTCTTTTGCGCCGTGAAACATGAATTATTTCCCAATTCACATCTAGGAGAATCCTATGGGGATTGTTACTTCCCAAAAGTTTAGACTTGGCGTCACGTTAGGGTTCACCCTCGCCATCGCCTCGGTTTCATGCGACTACTTTAAATCACACAAGAGCAGTGCTCCGCCTAGTCAGACTCCCGGGATCACAGCCCCTCCACTCGTCGAAGAGACGGCTCCACAGGGCAAGAAGGCCAGCATCGCGGTTCTGGATCTGGACCTCGTGTTGAGTCGTGGAGGCGGAGATAGGCATGGCCTCATCACACTCAGAGACAAGATGGTCACGGCCATTGGTGGCACCCGTAAGTTCAAAGTGGTCGAGCGTTCCCGCGTGGACGACATGATGAAGGAGTTTGATCTAACCAAGGCTGGGTTCACTGATAAATCCAGTGCCGTGAAGGCTGGGAAAATGATTGGATCTGACTTCTTGGTGATGGGAACCCTTGATGAATACGGGATAGGCGTCACCGTCAAACCCATTCCATACACTTCACGGGCAGATCGAATCCTGTCTGGCCGCATGTCAGGTGACCTTCGGATCGTGGATTCCAGGACTGGCGAGATCGTGGCGACTTGGCAGCAGGTAGCCACGCATTCGGTCAATACCGAATTCGACGGCCCTCCTGGACAGGGATTCACCGATGATCTCATCCGCGAATTCGTTGAGAAGGCCGCCCTCTATATCGCCGATACGGTTTATCCACCAAAGGTCGTCCAGGTGGCTGAACCAGGACTTATCTATATCAATCGGGGCAAGGATGGCAGCTTCACCATGGGCGATACGCTCGATGTGTTTGCTGTGGGGAGCGAGATCAAGGACGCGGACACGGGGGATATCCTTGGGACTAATGACACCAAGGTTGGAACTGCGGTGGTCAAAGAGATCCAACAGCGGATGACCATCGCGACCCTCAAGGAGTCGAACGTTGCGGTGAATATCGGTATGAAGGTTCGCATTGCCACAGGCAACAAGCATAAAAAAGCAGAGGATTCCAAGCAGCCGAACGCCCCGAAGCTGGCTTGGTAATTTGTGGGGGAATGTCGACGGATGTCAAAGACAACCGACTAGGAGAGAGTTCATGTCCAGCGAACGTAAGTTTCGACTGTTCAGGTGTGCAAAAGAATGGCTTGCAGGCTTGGCCAGTGACGCCCAGGCCCTTCTGGTGGCGGCATTTCTAGGAGTGGCTGGGTTGGCGGTACCCTTGCCGGCCCAGGTGCCGAGCCAGGACATCTACAATCCGGCTGCTACCTGGTCGGCACCAACGGGCGTTCCCCAAACCCCCGACAGCGTGCCCATGTGCAAGGACGCAGGGGGACAAATTCTCATCGATTTCGAGGGTTGCGGCGATCGGGTGGATGTCGGCACGGCCTATTCGGGGTGCGGCGTTAGCTTCACCCCCGGTGCCCTGTCCATCATCTCCGGGCGCGACGGCGGCTCCGGCAACTTCACCAACGAACCGTCCCACAAGACTATCCTCTTCTTCCTCAACGGCCAGGCGGCACGGATGAACGTGCCCACCGGCTTCGTGGGCGGGTTTTCATTCTATTATTGTTCACCCGATTACAATGGATATATTGACGTCTATTCTGGCCCGGACGGCACAGGCATCAAGCTGGCCCATTTGGTCCTGCCCCTGACGCCCAGGGTGGGCGATGCCGATTACTACTACGACAACTGGCAACGCATTGGTGTGCAGTTCAGCGGGATCGCCCGATCGGTGGATTTTGGCGGCACCGCCAACAAAATCGGTTTCGACAACATCACCCTGGGCAGCAGTTCCCCGTCTACCACGCAGCTCGCCAATTTCGTGTTCAGCACATTTCCCAACGTGACCGTGGGCGCCGCCTTCCAGGTGGTCGTCAAGGCCGTTGACCAGTATGGCAACGTGCTGGCCACCTTCAACGAGCGGGCCAATCTGGCCCTTTCCCCGAGCGGCATCCTGAACCTGCGCAGCTTGCAATTCGCCGCCGGCACGGCCACCGCTAATCTGATTTGCGCCACCCCCACCCTTGGCCAGGGGGAGACCGCCGTGGTCGGCAGCGGCGTGCGCCTGACCGCCACCAGCGGTTCAGTCGCTGGCAATTCGAACCTGTTTCAGGTGCTGTCCACCAGCACCGCCAAGGGCGAGGTCGTCCTGTCCGTAAGGTTGGGCCAGTTGTCCGGCACCCTAACCGCCAAGTGCGATTCCGGAACCGCCAACCATCAGGAAGTAGGCTGGTCGGCGAGTGGGCCGGTCACCATGACTGCCAGGTTCAAGAACCTAGCCAGCGGTCCGCACACCTTCCAGGCTACCCTGCACACGAGCAGCCAGGACTTCAATTCCGAACTCATTACTATGCTTGTGGTGCCTGGCAAGGTGCTCAGCAATGCCGTATCCCTGACCGGGAAACGAGCAGTGATTCTGATCCCTGGCATCATGGGCTCCACATCCAGTGAAGGATCCTTTCTGCCATTCCTGGCCTGGCCTGCCCCCTTGGCGCGCACGGATCTGACGACCTACAAGTTCTGGACGAAGACCGGATTCGATGAATTGGAAGCGGCCCTCAGCCCTTCCTTCACCGTGCGAAGAGCCCCCTGGGACTGGCGTGTTCCAGTAGAGCAGGCGTCAGACCGCTACCTGTTGCCGTTAATCGATGAGCTGAAGGCGGCCGGTTATAGCAAGGTGGACATCATCGCCCACAGCATGGGAGGCCTGATGACCCGGGCCTACCTCCAGAAGTATTGGTACACCCGCAAGGATGTGGATCGATTCATCATGCTCGGCACACCCAACGCGGGCTCGGCCAACCCTTACTGGATGTGGTTCGGCGGCGAACCGGAAACCATCGACCACATTACCGGCAGCCTCCTGCAGCCCGACACCTACGATGACGTGACCAAGGACGAAATCCAGGCCAATCCCGATTACCGCGACCGGTTCAGTTCCTACCATTGGTGGAGCAACTGGCCCATCTCCAACGGCGAGACGGCCGACTTCTATCATATGTATCTGCCCACCGTTAAGGAACTACTGGGAGGCGGCCTGGGTGGGGGCAACACCTGGGACCTGCTGTACGTAGGTGGCGTCGCCTACGCCGAGGCATCCTACAACGAGACCCTGGCCAGATTGAACTCGGTCTTAAATATGTCCTCGACGGCCAACTGCTACGGGCCCATGGACGACACCGGCAACACGGTTAAGACCAAATTGTATCTCTCCAATGATCAATATCTCCCCAATATCCCCGGTACTCCCAATAATCAACCCTCGACCATCGTCGGCATTCCTGTGAGCACCATCTGCACCACCCTCTACCCAAAGGGCCCTCCGGCGTCCCAGAATCTGCCGGACATGGTCCGTGATTTGGGGGACGGCACCGTGCCGGCCCTCCAGGCTGCTCTGCCTTGGGCCAACGCACAAGGCACTGCCACCCACACGGGCAAGCTCACCAATTTCCAGGAGCCCACCTCCAATTTCCTTATTGATGTGGTAGCAGGTCCGTACGGTCCCCACATAGGCCTAATGCTCAACAACAAGATCATCGAGGCCATTAAGGGTGATCTCAGCAAGGGACGCACTGACGTCGTCTTTCCGGCTAGCGGCCCGGCCGCGCGTGTTATCAGCGCTACTCAGGCCAGCACCGGCCTGACCGGTGCGCTGGACGTGCTTGGCCAGGCCCTGCCCTGCCTGAGCAACGCCGCCGGAACTCAGACCGGTTGGACCAGCGTCGGCACCGTCGGCAACCTCGCTGGGGTCGATGTGCATTTCGGCCAGGCCTCCAGTTCCTTCAAACTGGCCGGTCCGGCGGACGGGGGCTATACACTCTCCCTCACTGGGATCGCGGAAGAGACGGTCACACTCAGGGCGCAGGCCCTAAACGGTGACGCCACTCCGCTCCGTTCCCTCGTACACGTGCTGAAGCACTCCGGGACCTATATCCTGCCCATGCAGTTCAGCGCCAGCGCCACGCCTTCCCTCACCTTTGCCCCAGTGGTGCAACCAGTGGCCAACCTCACCGCCGTGAGCAACGCCTCCAGCATGACCCGGCTCACCTGGACCTGCACGGATTCCCCCGTCGGTTTCAAGGTCTACGCACGCAACCTGAGCGAGAACACTTACAACCTACTGGCCTCCCCGGTCGCGGTCGCCCGCAGCACCGACCTCTCCGTTGCCTGGAGCGACCAGAGCAAGCGCTACATCGTCCTGGCCCTGTCCAGCACCGGCGTTGAGAGCCCCTTTCTCGGTGAGGTCGGCCACCTCGACCAGTTCGTGGCTATTCCAACCGCTGACAAAACCACTGGCCGGACGCCCCTGCAGGTCTCCTTCAACAGCAGCGCCTGCCTGGGCACGCCAGCTACCTACGCCTGGGACTTCGGCGACCAGGGCACTAGTTCGGCCGCCAATCCGGTCCATACCTACACCCAGACCGGGACCTACCGCGCCACTCTCACCATCGCCAATATCACCGGCACAGTGGATTCGCGAGCACTGACCATCACCGCCGTGCCGCCAGTGATGGTCAATGTCGCAGCCGCCACCATGGGCTGCTTCTCGGGCGAAACCGTCGTCATGACCGCCACGGTGGCCAACGCCACCACCACAACAGCCGTCACATGGTCAACCTCCGCTGGAACCATCGATCCTACCGGTCGTTTCACGGCCCCCGGTACGCCTGGCGCGGTGACGGTAACAGCTACGAGTGTCGAGGATACGACCAAGAATGCCAGCGTCACGATAACGGTACGTAGCGCGGATTTCGATGGCAATAGTGCGACGTACCCAAAACTGCTCGCCTTGGCGAATGCCATCGGAAGTACAGCTGCTGCTGATCTGGCAAAGTACGACTTCAACGGGGATGGCGTGATTGATGATGCCGATCTTGCCAAACTATTTCAGAAAATGGGGTGGTGACACATGGTTAAGGTGCGATTTATTTTTCCTTGTTTAGCGTTGGGTTTACTTTGTGCATGTGGGGGTGGAGGCGGTGGTGGAAACAATACACCACCACCACCACAGAAAGCTACTGGGCTTAGTTATTCAGACCCTTCCAGCGGTGATTTTAGACTTGTGAAGGATAATTTAAGTACGCGTAATAAAATAATTTTAAATTTAGTTAGTCCTGTTAATGGAAACGGGAGAGGAGTAGCATTCACTTTCACTGTGGATTCCGCCAAGGCAATTTTAACAAAGGTGGCGGAGGCAGATACAGAGTATGTGCAGAACGGGGTTGTACTCAATCTTGGGGGTGCGCCGCAGCTCATTAAAGGAATTAAACAGGATGGAACACTCCGTGTAACCGTCACTGAAAAAGGTTCAGGCAACGCTAAACCTTTGAATGGCGTGGTGGCCCGTATCGCGATCCAGTTCAAACCAGATGCAAACCTGAACACAGGAGCCTTCATCTCTATCGGCGTTACTGAAGGCCAGTACTTGCCTGCCTTAGGCGCCCCACAGGTTATGAACGTCAACGTTGGAAATCTCACAACTCAGTGAGTGATAGTCCCTACTGGCTATACACAGCACCGCCATGTGCAGCACCTGAAAAATGATCCACTGCCATGTTCGCTAAGGAAGTTGTAATTTACCACCTTTGAAATTCCCATCCGCAAGCGGAGCCAAGTCTATAGGGGAGCCAGTATGAGGAAGCACCTTTCAGTCGCGATACTGGTTTTGGCGTGTGGCTTCGCATCTTTAAAATCCGAGGCGCAATCATGTAACCCCGACATCTCTTATCAAGACAAGATCGCCAAGACACAGACAAACGTATGGACACATAATATTAACGAAATGGGGTTCTGGAAATCGATGGCAGATGACCTCAAAATCTATGCCGGGATTGGGGGAAATGGCGAGGATAACGGCATCAGCATTCAGGTTGATAATTCCATGGTGCAACTCGCAGGCCCCCTGGAAAATACCATCTACCGGATACGCGTGGGGGATACATTTGCTTTTGGATTCAAAAATGGCAAACCATTATCCTTCGTTGCAACAAGTGCACGTAATCAATCGACTAGTGGTGGTATAAGCGTTAAATTATCTGCTTATATACCAAATTCAGAATTGGCAAACCTGAGGTCTACTTTGACCACCAAGCCGATTGATGCGGTCCGCATCTCCCTTTCAGGCGGCCCGATTGAGAGGTCTGTAAGCGACGAGAATGGTAAAAAGATGATGGAAAGGTTTTCATGCTTCTATCAATACATGGATAAGAGAGGGATAAATCTTTCGCCAGGCGCTGGTGCCCAAAGCCAACCAGGAAAGCCCAGCAAAGCAGTCTCCATTCAAGGAAAATACCTAAGGAAAAGTGCGCCCAACGACTTCCTAGATCTAGGACGTGGAATCTACTCTGGCCAGCAAGGCAGCACAAGTATCGAGGGCACCTACGAGGTTCAGGGCGACACCCTCATTTTGGCAATCCCAAAGATGCACGCTAAAGCAAAGGCACGCATCGTTGGTAATACATTAATTGACAGCGAGGGAAATATTTGGGAAAAACAGGCGCAAGTACGGAAACCTGCAGATCAGTTGTCCATTGATCAAATCATCCAGATGATCACAGCTAAAATACCGGATGATCTGATCATCAAAACCATACAGAGTTCTGGCTCGACGTTTGATCTCCCCCTTGATGCCTTGATTAAATTGAAGAAGGCTAATGCAAGTGACGCAGTGACCCACGCCATGATGCAAAACGGGTCAAAGACAGCAGAATTACATCCAGCCCAGGACAGCGAGAGGGCCACCGACGAACGCAACTCTGATGCTCCTAACCATTCTCAGGCCCAAGCTGTCGTAGACAAACCAAGCCCTTCACCAGAGCGTGTCGTTCCCTTCCGAACAGGGGAGCCAATCCCCCTCGATATTGTCCAAGGGGGCGTCACGATTACTTCGATTGAGGTGACCGGTTGGCCGAAGCTGGAAGCACTCCAGAAGGCCGTGGCGCGACCGGACGAGATGACAAATCTTACAGTGAAAATCACGAACGAGAATCAGTACAAGAAAACCTGGAAGGGCCGGTATCGCGTGGAGATCCTCGACGACAAGGGGGCGGAGATTGGATTAAGAGAGTGGGAAGTGAGCCTCGGCGGAGGTGAAAAGGCGGACACGAACCGCGCCTCCGTGAAAATGAAGGCACTCGATTTCCCCAGGGCAGCAAGGCTACGCGTCCGGGTTCTTTGGCGATCCAACTGAACCCGCTATCCACCTGGTGACGACGCCCCTGAAGATTCCAAGCCAGCCTCACCAGACAGAATTCTGCCGATTTTATCCACCTATCCAACCCGAAAGGACAAAAATGGCACCCCGAAAAGTCCAAGTTCCAAGCAAGTCGGATATGGATACCTCGATTTCAAGTTACATCGCGAGGGGGTTTGTGGTGATGAACAAAACTGAGACATCTACGCTGCTCATCAAGAAAAAGGAATTCAGCATTCCGATTGGCATCATCGGATTTTTATTCTGTTTCATTGGGCTTGGGATTTACGCAATTGTCTACGCCTGCCAAAGCGACGAGGTCGTAGAAATCGTGGTTGTCAGCGGGGCGTAATTTTATTCAGAGGCTTTTCCCGCAAAACACCACTCTCTGGACTTGGGACGGCCCAGCTGTCCCTTCCCATTGGCGAGATTGCAATTCCGGACCTCCTTGGATGAAGTTCATTCATCCAAGGAGGTCCACCATGCTTCGCAGCCCTATTCTTCGCCAAATCGCGCTATTCCTTGTTCTAGGCGTTAGGCTTCAAGCTCCCGCCCGGGATGTGACCCCTAGGGAAGATCTGCAGCGACGAGAAAACCCGCAGGACAGGTGTGAACGCGGCCCCATTTCGTTGAGCCACCTCAGGGTGACGACCTTAGCAAAAGAGTGAAAGCTGCTCAAATCGCTGATCCTCTTTTTCTTGGTGTCACCATCAAGGCCCTGGACCAGAAGAAGTAGTCAGGAACTATTCCTTGTGATCCTGAGCCTGGCCTATGATTAACCAAACCTAATAAAGGAACCATGGCCCTCACACAAGGAATCCGTCTCGGCCCCTATAAGCTTCTCTCACCCCTGGGCGCGGGTGGCGTGGGCGAAATGTACAAGGCCAGCCGCGATGGAAGGACCGTGGCATTAACTTCGGGGGGGCTGGATGTATCCGGCCTGCTGATCCTAGAAGGCCTGAAATGACCCTTGCTCCCGGCAGCAAACTCGGTCACTACGAGATCCTCGCGCCAATCGGCGCGGGCAGCATGGGCCAGGTGTATAAGGCGAAGGACACGCGCTTGGACCGCGACGTGGCGGTGAAAGTGCTGTCCCCAGATCTCGCCAATAATCCAGATGCCCTGGCGCGTTTCGAGCGTGAAGCCAAAGCCGTGGCGATCTTAAACCATCCGAATATTCTGGGGATTTACAACTTCGGTCGCGAGGGTGAAACGACCTATGCGGTGATGGAATTGCTGGAAGGCGAATCGCTGCGCATGCGGCTCAACCAAGGCCCACTGCCGCTCCGCACGGCCCTTGACCTTGGCAAACAGATGGCCATCGCCTTGGCGGCCGCCCATGACAAGGGCCTTATCCATCGCGATCTCAAGCCTGGAAATATTTGGATCACCAAGGAGGGCCGCCTGAAGATTCTCGACTTCGGGTTGGTGAAGCTGGTAAATCCTTCGATAAGTGCTTTCCAATCCATCTCCGTCAACCAAGTCGATGCCCCAAGCCAAGAATCCCAGACAAAAAAGGGCATGATCCTTGGCACTCTTGGCTACATGAGTCCCGAGCAAGTGCGGGGCGTGATGGTGGACGCCCGAAGTGACATCTTCAGTTTCGGGGCCGTTCTGTTTGAGATGCTCACAGGTAAGCAGGCCTTTGCCCGTGACAATGCCAGCGATACTTTGGCCGCTATCCTGAGGGATGATTTTGTCGATGTGGCAGAGACCAGAAACCTGATCCCGCCTGAATTATTGAGCATTCTCCATCACTGCATTGAAAAGAATCCGGAACAGCGGTTCCAGTCAGCCCATGACGTGGCCTTCGCCCTGGAGAATAGCTCTGCCTCGTCACCAAATTTCGCTCCGTTCATTGCTCCCTTCGTCCCAAAGAATTGGCGTGTATCGAGAAAATGGGCCACTTTAGTGGCTGGTCTGCTCATTTGCGTGGGTTTCTTAGGGTGGGCCCTTCGGGGCATGCACGTTCCGAAACCCACTTTCAAACAGATCACCTTCCGGCTAGGGAACGTGCTGAGGGCCCGCTTTACGCCTGATGGCCAGAACGTCGTCTATTCCGCAGCCTGGGACGGCAAGCCAGCCGAGATCTTCATGTCCCGCTTGGATGGTTCTGCCGTCCGCGCCATCGGACTCCGCAGCGCCGATCTGATGGCAGTCAATGGGCGGGGGGAATTGCTTATTTTGTTGAAAGCCAGCCAATGGGCGGCATCCACAAACGACTCGGGCATGCTAGCCCTGTCCTCCCTGGATGGTGGCACCCCTCGCGAAATCAAGGGCCGTGTGAGAGGCGCCGATTTCGCCCCGGATGGACAGGCGATGGCCGTCATCTACCAGGATCAAGAGGGTGGCAATTATCAACTGGATTATCCCCTGGGCACCCGCATCCTAGCAGATATCAAGGGGTTCATCGGGGCACCGCGCATCTCTCCCCAGGGTGATCGCGTGGCCTTTGTCTATTTGGGTACCCGGGGACGCCTCGGCGCCAAGGGAGGCATCGCAGTGGTGGACCGCGCCGGGAAACGGCGGGATCTCAACGTGGACCGGCAGGTCTGGGATCAATTCCTGACCTGGTCCAAGGACGGTCGGGAAATCTTTTTTGCCACGAAGGCGGGCCTGAAGGCCGTAGACATGAATGACCATGTGCGCATGGTGAATCCCGACTCCACGCCACCCTTCATCCACGATATTTCGGCTCAGGGGTTGATGCTGTTGGAGCGGCAGATCGGCACCAACTCCTCCATCGCACGATTCCAAGGCCAGGATCTGGATTTGGGGTGGCAGAACCAAAGTCGACTTACGGGGTTCTCAAGAGACGGATCCCTGGCCTTGTTGTATGAATCCGGTGGTGGCGAATTCTGCCTGAACCGCCCCTTCCTACGCCGCTTCGACCAATCACCGCCCAAGATTCTCGATTCGGGAATCCCACTGGATTTGACCCCCAATGGCGACTATGCCCTTATCCTCATCCCCGAGGACAAACCCAGGCTGCTGATGGTGCCCACGGGCTTGGGCGTTCCCCGTGAATTGAGCCTGGAGGGTTGGGATGCTGCCGTCAACGGACACTTCTCATCAGACGGGAAATATGTGTATGTATTCGGGGTGCAACGAGCCGGTCCGGCCAGGATTCTGAGACTGCCCGTGGATGGGAGCCGCGGCAGTGTGCTTCCAGAATCCATCCTGAACGTTAAAGCCTTTTCACCCGATGAAAATCACCTGCTATGTGTCGACACCACTGGCCAACCGAGCATTGCATCCGCAGAGAGCGGAACCTCTCGACCTCTGCCCTGGCAACTGGGATCTGGAGAAAGTGTCGTGGCTTGGACTTGGCCAACAGAAGCTCTGCTGGCCCACCCAGAGGATGCAACCCATCTGCGGGTGGATCGGGTCGACATCGCAACGGGTCGGCGAACGGTTTGGCAACGCCTAGTGCCGCCCGATCCAGCCACCACCATCCGCGTGTATAACGTGCGGGTGAGCCGAGATGGAAGGACGGTGGGTTACACCTATACCCGTATTTTGGTGTCCGACCTGATCGTGGCCGAGGGCTTGAAATAATCTATGGAGTGACAGGCCCTGCGGCGCTGACGCCACCGAGGACATCGGTGAAGCGTTCCCTCCTGACCCGCATGATGCGGTCCCGCAGCTCGGCGGCTTCTTCGAATTTCATCTGGGAGGCCAGCTCCTTCATGCGTTTGTCGAGCTTGGCGATTTCCTTCTGGAAGCCTTTGTCGTCGAGGTAGAGCATTGGCTCTTCGGCAGCCTTCTCCTTGGGCACACTGATGAATTCCCGCGCCAGGGCCTCGCCCATCACGTCGTCCAGGTTGCGTTTCACGGACTCTGGCGTGATGTCGTGCAGCAGGTTGTACTCCACCTGTTTGGCGCGGCGGCGGTCCGTCTCGCCCATAGCGGCAACAATGGATTTCGTCATCACATCCGCGTAGAGGATGGCCTTGCCATTGACGTTGCGGGCGGCGCGGCCGATGGTCTGGATGAGCGACCGCGTGTTGCGCAGGAAGCCCTCCTTGTCCGCGTCGAGGATCGCCACCAGCGAGACCTCGGGCAGGTCCAGGCCCTCGCGCAGCAGGTTGATGCCCACCAGCACATCGAAATCGCCCCGGCGCAATCCCTTGAGCAGTTCCACGCGCTGCAGCGTGTCGATCTCGCTGTGCAGGTACTCGCATTTAACGCCGACTTCCTGATAGTAGGCCGTGAGCTGTTCGGCGAGTTTCTTGGTGAGCACTGTGACCAGCACGCGCTCGTCCTTGGCCGCGACTTTGCGGATCTCTTCCAGTAGATCGTCCACCTGGGTGCCCACAGGACGGATTTCCACCACGGGATCCACCAGGCCCGTGGGCCGCACCACCTGCTCGGCGATGACACCGCCGCTCTGCTGCAATTCATAGTCGCCCGGCGTGGCGCTCACGTAGATCACCTGCTTCACGCGGCTCTCGAATTCCTCGAACTTCAAGGGCCTGTTGTCCAGGGCAGAAGGCAGGCGGAAGCCATACTCCACCAGCGTAGTCTTGCGGCTGCGGTCGCCGTTGTACATGCCGTGGAGCTGCCCCGTGGCCACGTGGCTTTCGTCCATGAAGAGCACGAAATCCTCGGGGAAATAATCCAACAGCGTGTGGGGCGGCTCGCCGGGATTTCGGCCATCAAGGAACCGCGAGTAATTCTCGATGCCCGAACACATGCCCATCTCTTTGAGCATCTCGATGTCGTAAATCGTTCGCTGGTGCAGGCGCTGCAATTCGACGATCTTGTTCACGTCCCGCAACTCGTTCTCGCGCAGTTCAAGCTCGTTCTTGATCTCGCGGATGGCGAGTTTCAGCTTGTCTTCGGGTGTCACGTAGTGGGTTTTTGGCCAGATGGTCAGCGCTTCCAGTTTCTCGATGACAATGCCGCGCAACGGATCGATCTTCGTCAGCCGCTCGATTTCGTCGCCCCACAGTTCGATACGGTAGCCCACGTCTTCATAGGCCGGATAGACCTCAATGACATCGCCACGGACGCGGAAATTGCCGGGCTCGAAGGCCGTTTGGTTGCGCTGGTACTGGATGGCCACCAGATCCCGCAGCAGCATGGCGCGATCCCGCGTCTGGCCCACTTCGAGATTCACGCTGAGATTCAGGTAGCTGCTGGGATCGCCCAGACCGTAAATGCAGCTCACCGATGCCACCACGATGGTGTCGCGCCGCTCCAGGAGATTCCGCGTGGCGCTGAGGCGCAGCTTCTCCAGCTCCTCGTTGATGGCGGCATCCTTCTCGATGAAGAGGTCCCGCTCCGGCACGTAGGCCTCGGGCTGGTAGTAGTCGTAATAGCTGACGAAATATTCGACCGCGTTGTCCGGGAAGAACAGCTTGAACTCGCTGAAGAGCTGCGCCGCCAACGTCTTGTTGGGCGCGAAGATCAAAGCGGGGCGGTTCAGCCGCGCGATGGTGGCGGCCATGGTGTAGGTCTTCCCCGACCCCGTGACACCCAGCAGCGTCTGCCAGCGGTCCCCATTCTCGATGCCCGCCACCAGCTGTGAAATCGCCTCCGGTTGGTCGCCGGCGGGCTCGTATGGAGCGTGGAGCTTGAATTCGCGCATGAATAGAAATTACCCGAAAGGGCAGATTGAAGTCGAAAAAAAAGGAAATACACTGCGCGGAGGGTAGCGCAGGAAAAAGCTTGGTATGAATTTCCATAACTTCGTCAAGGAAGCTTTGTCATTCCTCCGCTTCCCTCAGCCCCTCCGCTCCCGCCTATCGCGCGTATACGCGCTCCTGCTGGCTTCACTCGCAGAGGCGGGAACCCTCCTCCGCGTAGTCGCTTTTTCTTAAACCTTCTTCAATATCACGCAGGCATTCGTGCCGCCGAAACCGAAGTTGTTGTTCAGGGCGACATTGCCATCGAGGATGCCCGCGACATTCGCGGTGACGTCCAGGTCGCATTCGGGATCCTGGTTCTCGACGTTGATGGTGGGGGGGATCTTGCCCGTGTGCAGGGCCAGGGCGGTGAAGATGGTCTCGATGCCGCCCGCGGCGCCCAGCAGATGGCCGGTCATGGATTTGGTGCTGCTCACCTTCAGGGCCTTGGCGTGGCCGCCGAAAACGCCTTTGATGGCCATGCATTCCAGTTTGTCGCCGGCGGGCGTGGATGTGCCGTGGGCGTTGACGTAATACACGTCTTCGGGGCGCATCCCCGCGTCCTTCAGGGTCGCGCGCATCACCCGCATGGGTCCGTCGCCATCCATGCTGGGGCTGGTGATGTGGTGGGCGTCGCCGCTCATGCCATAGCCCGCGACCTCGGCGTAGATTTTCGCGCCCCGGGCCTTGGCCATTTTGTACTCTTCGAGCACCACGATGCCGGCCCCCTCGCCCATCACAAATCCGTCGCGACCAACATCGAAGGGGCGGCTGGCCTTCTCGGGCTCATCGTTGCGGGTGGAGAGCGCGCGCATGGCAGCGAAGCCGCCCACACCCAACTGGGTGATGACGCTGTCGGTTCCGCCGGCCACCATGCGGTCCGCGTACCCATGCATGATGAGCCGGGAGGCGTCCCCGATGGCGTGGGTGCCCGTCGCGCAGGCAGTCGCCACCGCGCTGTTCGGGCCCTGCAGGCCATGCCGGATGGATACGAAGCCCGACGCCAGGTTGATGATCAGGCTGGGGATGAAGAACGGGCTGATGCGGCGGGGGCCGCGATAGCCGTTGGCTTCGTCCCAGATGGTGCTGAGGCCGCCGATGCCCGAGCCGATGAGCACGCCAAACATCTCGCGCTCGGCCTTGGGCATGTCCTGATCCGCGAAACCCGCGTCCGCCATGGCTTCAAAGGCCGCAGCCATGGCGAACTTGATGAAGATGTCCATCTTCTTCTGTTCTTTTTTATCGATGGTGTCGTCGGGATTGAAGTCCTTCACCTGGCCCGCGATCTTGCAGGTGTACTCGCTGACATCGAAGCGGTCAATGGTGCCGATGCCAGATTTCCCCGCCAGCAGATTCGCCCAGGTGGCAGGCACACTATTGCCGCAAGGATTGACGGTGCCCATGCCGGTGATGACGACTCGGCGGCGGTTTGTGTTTGGGCTCATGGCATGTACCTCAACGGATGGGGTGGGCGATGGGTCGCAGTTCTTTTGGCCTACAGCTTACCGCCCACAACCAACAAAAAAGCGCCGCACGGATTCAAATCCATACAGCGCTTTAGGATCGGGGAAACTGATCAGCCCTTGTGGTGTTTCTCGATGTAGGCGATCGCATCGCCTACGGTGCGGATCTTTTCCTGCTCGCTTTCGGGAATCTCGAGCCCGAAGGCTTCTTCGATGGCCATGATGATCTCAACGGTATCAAGGCTGTCGGCTCCAAGGTCATCCACGAAATTGCTGCCTTCGGTGATGGAATCTTCCGGTTTGGCGAGCTGCTCGGCGATGATCGCGATGACCTTCTTATGGATTTCTGCCATTGGGTTCTCCTGGACTTGAACTTGAGGAGACTATCACGGCTCGGCTTTTGTTCCAAGTGTGGATCTGCACCCCGAGTCGAGGGTCCTGGAGTCAAGAAGTCTAGAAGTCGAGGGTCAAGAGTTGAGAAGTCGGGAGTTGAGAGTCAAGAGTTGAGAAGTTGAGAGTCAAGAGTTGAGAAGTTGAGAGTCAAGAGTTGAGAAGTTGAGAGTCAAGCGCCCAACGCCTGCTGTCATAGCTCATAGCCAACTCAGGATAGGCTTTCCATATGCCCCGCGCACCCTTGATCCAAGAACCCGAAGGCGGCTGGCCTTTGGGCTGGGCCGCGTCCTTGAGGGAATTCGAGGTCCATCTCGCAGTCGAGCGGGGACTTGCCGCGAATTCGGTGTCGGGCTACCTCTCGGATCTCCGCTTCCTCGCGGTCTGGGCTCTGGATCGGAAATTGTCGCCCTCGGATCTGGACCGGGACCGCATCACGGCCTTCTTGGTCACCCAGCATGCGGAGGGCAAGGCTCCCCGCAGCATCGCCCGGCTTTCATCGGCGCTTCGGCAATTCCTGGTCTTCATGCGGCTGGAGGGCACTGGCGCCGCCGGCCCCGAAGCCGTGGTCCGACCACCGCGCCCTCCGCGCATCCTGCCGAAAACGTTGAGCGAAGCCCAGGTGGAGGCGCTGCTCAAAGCCCCGGATGTGAACACGCCCATGGGTGTGCGCGATCGCGCCTGGATCGAATTGCTTTACGCATCGGGTCTCCGGGTTTCAGAATTGGCAGCACTTTCGGCGTTGCGCGTGTACCTGGACGAAGGCTTCGTAAAAGTCATGGGCAAGGGACGGAAGGAGCGGCTCATCCCTTTTGGCGAAGGCGCCGAACACTGGATCCGCCAATGGCTGGCTCTGCGCCCAGGATTCAAACCCGCCAGCGATGCGCTTTTCGTGGGGAAAAGTGGTGAACCCATGACCCGGCAGCATTTCTGGAAAATGCTCAAAGCCTTTGCCGTGCAGGCCGGCATCCGGCGGGAATCCATCAGCCCCCATGTGCTGCGGCACGCCTTCGCCACCCATCTGCTGGACCACGGCGCCGATCTGCGTAGTGTGCAGGCCATGCTCGGCCATGCGGACATCAGCACCACCCAGATCTACACCCACGTGCATCAGGCCCGGCTAAGAGAGCTCTATGACCGCATGCACCCAAGGGGAGGGGCTGAGGGATGAGATGCAAGGTACGAGGTTCAATTCGGATGCGGCCCGTGGGCCGCAATTAGTTTCAAGGCGCGCCGAAGGCACCCAAAGGGTACCTCACCCCTCATCCCTCGCCCCTCAACCTGTTACAGAGTTTTTACACGGAAACCCAACGGCTTTTCCGTCGAGCCGGGAACCTGATTGGGTCCCATAGGAGCATTTCATGCACAAACGCATAGCTTTGGCCCTGGCCCTGATCGCTTCCGGCAACGCCTTCGCCCAAGCAGTGAAAGTGGATGCCAAACTAACAACCTACAAAAAGACTTCTGGCATCTCTGGAAATTTGAACTCTATCGGTTCTGACACATTGAACAATGTCATGACCTTTTGGGTGGAGTCGTTTGGCAAGCAATACCCGAATGTGAAGATCCAGGTGGAAGGCAAGGGCTCCAGCACAGCGCCTCCAGCGCTGATTGAAGGCACCGCCCAACTCGGCCCCATGAGCCGCGAAATGAAAAGTGAAGAGATTGATAAATTTGAGAAGAAGTACGGTTACAAACCCACCAAGGTGGCCGTGGCTATTGACACCCTCGCGGTGTTCGTCCACAAGGACAACCCCATCAAGTCCCTGACCCTGCAGGAAGTGGATGCCCTCTTCTCCAAGACCCGCAAGGGCGGGCACCCAAAGGATGCGAAGACCTGGGGAGATCTGGGCCTGAAGGGCGCCTGGGCCGCCAAACCCATTTCACTTTACGGACGCAACAGCGCCTCTGGAACCTATGGCTATTTCAAGGAGCACGCGCTTTTCAAGGGTGACTACAAGGACACTGTCAAGGAACAGCCCGGCTCCAGTTCCGTGGTGCAGAGCGTCTCCAGCGACAAGAATGCGGCAGGCTATTCAGGAATCGGCTATGCCACTTCCGGCGTTCGGGCAGTGCCTTTGGCGAATGAAAAGGCCTATAACGGCGAACCTTTCCCCGCCACGTACGAGAATGCCCTCAACGGCAAATACCCCATGGCCCGATTCCTTTACGTCTACATCAACCACAATCCCAAGAAACCCATTGATCCGCTGACCAAGGAATTCATCAAGTTCGTCCTTAGCAAGGAAGGCCAACAAATCGTGGTCAAGGATGGCTACCTTCCTCTCACCGCGGCCATGGAAGCCGCGGAAATGAAGAAATTAAACTAGCGAATGAACCATCCCACTCCAGAAAAACGATCAACCCACCAGGCCCAAAAGCGGGCCCGGTGGGTTGATCGTTTCATGGCCGTGATCATCTCTGTCGGTGGGCTCACCATCATCGCGGCGGTGATCGGGATGATGGTTTTCATCGCAAAAGAGGCCTTTCCTCTGTTCAAGGCACCTTCATCCGCTTCAATTGGAACGTTCAAGCAGCGCCCGGCTCAAGGCCTGCTTCTGGATGAGTCCGGCAAGGCCGTGGTATTGGTTTCTCCCCGGGAAGGAATGCAAGTCCATCGCCTACCAGATGGACAACTGCTATCCACAATCATGGACGGCCCGGCTCGGCCCTGGCGATCCCAAACACCCATGCAGCCCCGTGGGGACATGTTGGTGCAGGGACTGGACGGGAAGCTCAGCTTGAGCACGCTGAAATGGGTAAAACCCTCTGGAGAAAATGATCCTGCCAAGTGGACTTTGGAACCCAACTGGCAAGGTGCCCTCACTGTGCAGGGCGAGGTCAAGAGATTGCTCCACTTTCGGCTCTCCGACGGCAGCGGCATGGGTGGTGCCGCCATGCTTCGAGTAGTGGCCACTACCCCTTCGGGGTTGGCGTGGCTGGAATCGGCGGTGGATGAAACGAAACCAGTGGTCCTCAATCCCATCCCTCTGCCATCAGGTCTGAGCGCCACCTGCGCCCTTTGGAACTCGGATGGACGCGCGCTGTATGTCGGGACCCAAGAAGGCGCAATCCTGGATTTCAAAATGGAGGGAGAACCCGAACTATTAACCCGCTCAGAGTTCGGCGAGCCAGTCACCGCACTGGGCTTCACCATCGGACAGACCTCGCTGTTGGTGGGTGGAGCCAAGGGTAAATTGGCGGCTTACCAGCAAGTCCGCGTGAATGAAGTTTTCCAGCTTCAGCCCTTCCACGCTTTTCCCACTCTCAATGGCGAGGTTCTTGGGTTCTCGCACAGTCTCAGGGACAAGCGATTCCTGGCTTGGACTTCAACCCAAGTTGTCGTGGATCACCTGACCACCGAGCGAAGGCTTTTCAGCGCTGCCGTGGACCAGACTGCCCAGGCGACCATCGCACCCCGGGGTGACCTGATACTCGTCGGCTCCAAAGATGGCCAGATGCGTTCCTGGAGCCTTTCCGCGCCCCATGCGGATGTCAGCCAAAAAACCCTTTGGGGAAAGGTCCATTACGAAGGTTATGAAAAACCTGATTTCGTGTGGCAAAGCACCGGTGGCACCGATGATTTCGAACCCAAGTTCGGGATGATGCCGCTGGTCTTCGGCACACTGAAAGGCACCCTCTACGCCATGCTTTTCGCGCTGCCTCTGGCCATTTTCGCCGCACTCTACACGAGCCAGTTCGCCAGTCCCAACCTGCGCAACGCCATCAAGCCCGCCGTGGAGATCATGGCCGCCCTGCCCTCAGTAGTCTTGGGGTTCCTAGCGGGCCTGGTACTGGCTCCGCTTTTCGAAAAAGTCGCGGTGGAATTGCTCCTCTTTCCTCTAACGACATTGCTTTGCGTGCTACTGCTCATGCCATTTTGGAATCGGCTTCCCCAGAAATGGCGCACCATCTGGGGTGAGGGCCGCGAAGTCATGTGGGGGATCCCGTTGCTGATCCTGGGCCTTCTCCTGGCCTCTCAAACCGGGCCTTGGTTCGAGCGCATTTTCCTTGGGGGCAGCTTTCGGGGATGGCTCCAAACGGCCCACGGTATCAACTATGACCAGCGCAACAGCCTGGTGGTGGGTTTCGCCATGGGATTCGCGGTGATCCCCATCATCTTCACCATCAGCGAAGACGCTTTGGGCTCCGTGCCAAAATCACTCACCAGCGCCAGCCTGGCCTGTGGCGCATCACCTTGGCAGACTGCCTGGCGGGTTGTGCTGCCCACCGCGAGCCCTGGGATATTCTCAGCGGTGATGGTGGGTCTGGGCCGTGCCATCGGCGAAACCATGATCGTACTGATGGCCACAGGAAATACGCCAGTGATGGATTGGAGCCCTTTCAACGGCATGCGCACTTTGGCCGCCAACATCGCTGTGGAAATCCCCGAAGCTCCGCTGCACGGCTCCCTTTATCGTGTGCTGTTCCTGGCGGCCTTGCTGCTTTTCGCCTTCACCTTCCTGCTGAACACCATCGCGGAGCTGGTGCGCCAGCAGTTGCGCAAACGCTATGAGAGCCTCTGATGAAGCGATTCACGCAATGGCTGCGGCGCGGCAACATCTTCATCTGGTTCTCAGGCACCATGCTCTCCCTTTGCCTGCTGATGATCGTGGGCCTGGTTGGCTTCATCGCGGTGAAGGGTCTCGGGGTTTTCTGGCCCCATGCATTGATCCAAGCCCAGGGTCCTGAGGGCGCGGTCCTGGGAGAGATCACCTCCTTCGAAGCCCCTCTCGGAACGGAACCCGCCAAGGTCCAATTCCGGGTGGGCAATCGCGATATCTACGGCCAGGATTTCAAATGGTTCCAGGCGTCAGAGATCCACGGGCGCCAAGAGCCGAAAGATGCCCTGCTGATCGAGCGGTTGGAGAACGGCACCTTCATCGGACGCATCCAGGACATCTCCCAGGATGGCCAGCCAATCGCCAAAGCAGAGGCGGCTGTTGAAGAAGTGAAGCGCCGCCTCCCGGCCACGAACAAACTTCAGGCCCAGATCCGCGGGATCGAAAAGGGCGCAGTGGGTGAATTGAATCGAAAACTTGAAGACTGCCGCCAAGCCATGGAATCGGCCGGCAGCGCCGAGGCCCGCACCGTTCTCGAACAACAGCAGAACAGCCTCCAGTCCCGGTACAACCAGCTTCAAGCCGAGCTGGATCAATTGCGGACCACAGCGAAAACTTTCACCGTGACCCTCTTGACGGTAGACGGCCAAACCAAGGAAATACCGCTCAGCGGAATCGTTCGCATCGTGCCGGCCAATGAGTTGAGCTGGTTCGGAAAAGTTCGATTATATTTCTCGCGCCTCTGGGAATTTGTGGCGGACGATCCCCGGGAGTCCAACACGGAAGGTGGCATTTTCCCCGCCATTTTCGGCACGGTGATGATGGTCCTGATCATGTCCGTGATGGTCGTCCCTTTGAGCGTGGTGACGGCGCTTTTCCTGCGGGAATACGCCAAGGATGGCCTTCTGGTGCGTGCAACCCGCGTGGCGGTGAACAACCTGGCTGGAGTCCCATCCATCGTCTTCGGCGTGTTCGGGCTTGGCTTCTTCGTCTACTCCGTGGGCGGCACCATTGACCAGCTGTTCTATTCCTCCAAACTGCCCACGCCAACATACGGCACCGGCGGAATCCTATGGGCCTCGCTCACACTGGCGTTGCTCACTGTTCCTGTGGTGGTGGTCGCCACAGAAGAAGCCCTGGCCGCCGTGCCCAGAAACCAACGGGAAGCCAGCCTGGCATTGGGCGCCACCAAATGGCAGACCATCTGGAACGTTGTGTTGCCAGGGGCCGCGCCTGGCATTCTCACGGGCCTGATTCTGGCCATGTCCAGGGGTGCGGGCGAAGTGGCGCCGCTCATGCTCACAGGTGTCGTGAAGCTCGCGCCTTCCATGCCCTTGGATGGTTCATTCCCCTTCCTACACCTGGATCGCAAGTTCATGCATCTTGGGTTCCACATCTACGATGTGGGTTTCCAAAGCCCCAACAGCGAGGCCGCCAAGCCCATGGTTTTCATGACAGCTTTGCTGCTGTTGCTTGTCGTCGTATTGCTCAACCTTTTCGCACTCAGGCTCCGTCGGAAATTGAGGGCACGCTTGGGTGGGAGCACCTTCTGATGCATTCTGGAGCTCATATGGAAATTGAAGACCCCAGGATATTGCCCGAGCCGCTGGCCTATGCAGAACCACCGGCATCTCCACCTTCGGCTCCCAGCGCCAGGTTGGCGGAGCTGCCGCTTACGGATGCATCGGTGCTTACATCACCAGCCATGCTGACCGTGGAAGGCCTCAACCTTTTTTATGGAAGCAAGCAGGCCCTCTTCGATGTCGATCTCAAGGTCGCCAAAAATACAGTCATGTCCTTCATCGGCCCCTCGGGCTGCGGTAAAAGCACGCTCCTGCGCTGTCTCAACCGCATGAATGATCTCATCGACGGCGTGAGGATCGAGGGGAAAGTCAGCATCGGCGATTCGAATATCTACGAGCCAGGCGTTGACGTCATCTCGCTCCGCAAGCGGACAGGAATGGTCTTCCAGAAATCAAATCCGTTTCCAAAATCCATTTATGAGAATGTGGCCTACGGACTGCGCATCCAGGGCGTGAGAGACCGCGGGATTCTTGACGAGGCTGTGGAGACCAGCCTCCAATCCGCTGGCCTATGGGATGAAGTGAAGGACCGCCTGAAGGAATCGGCCCTCGGAATGAGCGGCGGACAGCAGCAGCGGCTCTGCATCGCGCGCGCCCTCGCCGTGGATCCCGAGGTGCTGCTCATGGACGAGCCGTGTTCAGCCCTGGATCCAATTGCCACCAGCCGCATCGAAGAATTGATATTTGAATTGAAAAAGAAATTTACCATCGTGATCGTGACCCATAACATGCAACAGGCCGCCAGGGTTTCGGATTTCACGGCCTTCTTCTGGCTTGGAAAGCTCATCGAATCAGGTCTTACTGAGAAGATGTTCACCAATCCACGGGAACGCACCACCGAAGACTACATCACGGGGAGGTTCGGCTGATGGTTCGCCATTTCGATTCAGAATTGCAGGACCTGCGCGATGGCCTCATGGCCATGGCTGGCCAGGTCGAGGAGATGATTGATCTCTCACAAGCGGCATTAAGCGAGGGATCCACCACCAAAGCCGAGCAAGTGAAAGCGCTGGACCGCCTGGTGGACGAACAGGAACTGAAGCTTGACCAGGCCTGCATTGACCTGCTGGCCCTGCGTTCGCCCATCGCGACCGACTTGCGGCTCATCGCCTCGAGCCTCAAGATCATTCCCGAGATCGAACGCATCGGCGATCACTGCTGCAACATCGCGCGCCGGGTGCCCTTCACCCATCCACCTATTTTGGCAGGGGATGCGCTGGAACGCTTGGCCGGGGAGACCCGGGGGATGGTGAGAGAGGCAGTGAATGCCTTCGTGAAGGGCGACGCCGAATTAGCCCGCGAGGTCATCGCCGATGATGACAAGGTGGACGCGCTCTATGTCCAGATCTACAAAGATCTGTTGCGCGCCATGCTTGCGGATCCCTTATGCATCGAACGCGCCAGCAACCTTATCATCGTGATCAAGAACTGGGAGCGCATCGCCGACCAGGCCACCAATATCGCCGAGGAAGTCCTGTTCATCCTGGAAGGCGTGAATGTGAAGCACCCATACCTGCATGGAAGGCCGGGCTCTGGAGCCTGATTACTGGATCCAAAATCACTGATCTCAAGCCTCAAATTGTTGATAAATCGCAAATCGAAAGGGTTCCTGATGCCCCACATCCTATTGTTGGAAGACGACCCTGACATCCGGCTGGGGATGCAGCAGCATCTTCAACGGGAAGGCTTCGCCGTCACCGCATTCGAAAACGGAAAGGAGGCATTGAGTCTCCTCCAACAGATTGCCACCGGTCATGGAACCAAGCTGGATGCGGCCTTGCTCGACCTAACGCTGCCAGACATGGATGGGCTGGATGTGCTTCGCGTCATCCGCAATACGCCTGCGCTCCGTTCGCTTCCCGTCGTGCTGGTCACCGCCCGTTCCGAAGAAATCGACCGCGTGCTGGGCCTGGAATTAGGCGCGGACGACTACATCTCCAAGCCGTTTTCAACGCGGGAATTGCTGGCCCGCATCCGAGCCATCCTGCGGCGTGCCTCCTTCCTTGATGAGACGACCAAAGGCCAGATGCTCACTTTCGGACCCATTTCAGTGGATCTGGACATGCATGTGGCCCGGGTGAACGGTGAATCTCTCGACTTCACCCGCCGGGAATTCGAACTACTGGCCTATTTCCTGAAGAATCCCCGCCGTGTGCTCAGCCGTGAGAAAATCCTCCAGCAGGTATGGAGTCTGGAATACTTGGGTGAAAGCCGCACCATTGACGCACATGTACGTCGGGTCCGCGCCAAGCTAGGCGAAGCAGCCAACCTTATCGAAACCGTAGTGGGCGTGGGATATCGGCTCGGCAGCGTGGACGCTTGAAGAGGGGCGGTGGGCTATGAGCTTTGGCTCATAGCTGAAGGCTGTTGGCCCAAGGCTGGTAGAACTTTGGGCTCGGGGCCAAGCTCCCGCGCCCTGGCCTGAAGCCAGAGCCTATAGCCCCCTATTTTTTTACTTCTTTGTAGCCTCCCGTTCACACGGCAAACTAGGTGTGTTTGCTTGGAATGGAGTTGTGATGAGTCTCAATGCGGTCATGCGCTGGCTGAAGCCGCGTGAAATGGTGTTCTTCGATCTGCTGGATGAGGCTGCTGCCAACGTGCTGGCCTCAGCCCAATTCTTCGATCAAGCCTTGCGAACAGGTGATATGTCCACCTGGGCCGACCTGCGGCGAGAAATGAAGGAACTGGAACATAAAGGCGACGAGCTAACCCACGACATCCTGGACCGGCTGAACCTGACCTTCGTGACTCCGATAGAGCGGGAGGACATCATGGAGCTGGCCCATTGCCTGGACGATGTGGTGGACCATCTGGACGCGGTGACCGAGCGCTTCGTGCTCTACCGCATCGAAACAGTGCTACCGGCAGCCATGGAACTCAGCAGTCTCGCGGTGGAGGGTGCCACGGAAGTGGTGGTACTCATCAGGAGCCTTCGCACCATGTCGGACGGAAAGGAGATCAGCCGCCGGATCCGCCACGTCCACGCCCTGGAAAACCAGGCAGATGCCGTGTACCACTCCGCTCTGGCCCAGATCTTCGAGGACCCCAAGGATCCCATTCTGCTCATCAAGTGGAAGGAGATCCTGGACATCCTCGAGCAAGCCACGGATGACATCAAGCTGGTGGCGCAGGTAGTGGGCAGCACCGTCATGCGAAACGCTTGAGGACACGGACCCCATGCTTCAATTCATCCCATTGGCGCTGATCGCCATCGTCCTGTTTTCCTGGTGCATCGACTACATCAACGGTTTCCACGACACAGCCAATGCCATCGCCACCGTTGTATCCACAGGTGTGATGCCTGCCAAATACGCCATTGTCATGGCGGCGACGCTCAATTTCGCCGGGGCCCTCATGGGCACCTCGGTGGCCACCACCATCGCTAAGGGGCTTGCGGATAGTTCGCAGATGGTGCCAGCCGTCATCATCGCGGCCCTTTTGGCCGCCATCCTCTGGGACTTACTCACATGGTGGTTTGGGATCCCCAGCAGCACGAGCCATACCTTGATGGGTGGTTTGGCTGGAGCGGTGATTGCCCACGCGGGAGTCACGGCCCTCAAATGGGCCAAGCTGCGCGAGATCGGCGCCTTCATCGTGATCTCCCCTGCCCTCGGATTCCTGGTCGCTGCAATCCTTATCATCTCCATCCTGTGGATCGTCAGGCGCATGCGAGTCCGCAAAGTGAACTTCGCCTTCCGCAAATTGCAGCTTCTTTCGGCGGCCGCCATGGCCTTCACCCATGGCCAAAACGACGCCCAAAAAGCCATGGGAGTCATCTGTCTTGGCCTTATCACCTATGGGTTCCTACCTCCCTGGGTAGGCAATGTGCCCGTACCACTCTGGGTAAAGGTCGGCTCGGCCCTCATGATGGGCGCGGGCACTGCCGGCGGCGGCATGAAGATCATCAAGACCCTTGGCCACAAGATCACCAAGCTGAGGCCCATCCATGGATTCGCGGCGGAAAGCGCAGCAGCTATTGTGCTATTCACCACTGCGCATTTCGGTATTCCCGTCTCCACAACCCACTCCATCAGTGGCGCCATCATGGGCGTAGGAACCAGCATGAATGCCTCTGCGGTGCGCTGGGGCCTAGCTGGAAACATCTTCATGGCATGGCTTCTCACCATCCCCGTGAGTGCTCTGTTGGCCATGGGTTTTTACAAAGCAATCGTGATTGTCGCTCCCAGCCTTAATGTCAATCCCCGCTCGGCCCAGATCCAGGTTGTAAATCCCTCTAAAGCTCCTGCTCGGGCGATATCCAGGCCTTGATTCCTTTAAGGTGAAGAAATTACAGAGTCCCCACTCTATTTTTTTACTTCTTTGTCACATTCTGTTCACACGGCAAACTAGGTGTGTTTGCTTGGAATGGAGTTGTGATGAGTCTCAATGCGGTCATGCGCTGGCTGAAGCCACGTGAAATGGTGTTCTTCGATCTGCTGGATGAGGCCGCTGCCAACGTGCTGGCCTCAGCCCAATTCTTCGATCAAGCCCTGCGGACTGGTGGTATGTCCACCTGGGCCGACCTGCGGCGAGAAATGAAAGAGCTGGAACATAAAGGCGACGAGCTAACCCACGACATCCTGGACCGGCTGAACCTGACTTTCGTGACTCCCATAGAGCGGGAGGACATCATGGAGCTGGCCCATTGTCTGGATGATGTGGTGGATCATCTGGACGCGGTGACCGAGCGCTTCGTGCTCTACCGCATCGAAACAGTGCTACCGGCAGCCATGGAACTCAGCAGTCTCGCGGTGGAGGGCGCCGTGGAGGTGGTGCAGCTCATCAAGAGCCTCCGCACCATGTCCGACGGGAAGGAGATCAGCCGCCGGATCCGCCATGTCCATGCCCTGGAAAACCAGGCAGATGCCGTGTACCACTCCGCTCTGGCCCAGATCTTCGAGGAGCCCAAGGATCCCATTCTGCTCATCAAGTGGAAGGAGATCCTGGACATCCTCGAGCAAGCCACGGATGACATCAAATTAGTGGCGCAGGTAGTGGGCAGCACCGTCATGAGGAACGCGTAGCCCATGGTGATCGCGCTCATCATGATTGTGGCCCTGGCCCTGGCCTTCGATTACATCAATGGCTTCCACGACACGGCCAATGCCATCGCCACGGTGGTATCCACAGGCGTGCTTTCGTCCCGCAATGCCATTCTCATGGCGGCGGTCCTGAATTTCGTCGGGGCCCTGCTGGGCACCGAGGTGGCCACCACCATCGCCAAGGGCATAGCGGATCCAGCCATCGTGGTGCCGGCTGTGGTCATGTCCGCGCTCATCGCCGCCATCGTCTGGAACCTTATCACTTGGTATTTCGGCATCCCCAGCAGCTCCAGCCATGCGCTGGTAGGCGGCTTGGCAGGCGCCGTGGTCGCCCATGCGGGACGTAGCGCCTTGTACACCACCAAGCTGAAAGAAGTGGGCATTTTCCTGGTGGTGTCGCCGGTGGTCGGCTTTTTCATCGCGATGATCCTGATCGTCAGCATCCTGTGGATCTGCCGCCGGATGGCCACCAATCGCGTGAATCTGGGCTTCCGCAAGCTGCAGCTTGTCAGTGCCGCAGCCATGGCCTTCACGCACGGCACCAACGATGCGCAGAAATCCATGGGCATCATCGCTTTGGCCCTGATCACCTATGGCAAGCTGGAAGCCCATGGCGCCCATGTGGACGTGCCTCTTTGGGTGAAGATCGCCTGTGCCGCATCCATGGCGCTCGGCACGGCATCCGGCGGGTGGAAGATCATCAAGACCATGGGTACGAAAATCGTGAAACTGAAGCCCATCCACGGTTTCGCCGCAGAAACATCGGCCGCCATCGTGCTTTTCACCACCGCCCATTTCGGCATTCCCGTGAGCACCACCCACGTCATCAGCGGCGCCATCATGGGAGTCGGCGCCAGCATGAACGTATCTGCCGTGCGCTGGGGTGTGGCGGGGAACATCCTGGTGGCTTGGGTGCTGACCATTCCCACTTGCGCCTTCCTATCCGCCGCCATCATGCGCTATTTCTTGCCGATGTTCATGTAGGCGGCGGGCCATGAGCTCTCGGCTCATGAGCATGGTTTGTAGCTGTAATACGCGGAGCCTATGCAACAGCCATTCTTGCGGCGAAGTGCCATCTGACCAGTTACACTGAGACTCAGGAGCCTTCCTTGCTTTACCGCGAACAAATCCGTTACAAAAGCCGCAAAGAGATCGAAAAACTCCGCACAGCGGGGCGGCTGGCGGCCAATGCGCTGCGGACGGCGGCCAGGGCAGCCAAACCAGGTGTGAGCCTTCTGGAACTGGACAAGATCGCCGAAACCTACATCCGCAAGAATGGCGCAGTGCCCAATTTCAAGGGCTACCACGGATTTCCGGGGACGCTTTGCACTTCGGTGAATGACAAAGTGGTTCATGGCATTCCTACGAATTACATCCTTCAGGAAGGCGATGTCATCGCCATTGACTGCGGCTGCCGCTTGGATGGCTACAACGGCGATACCTGCCTAACCGTGGGTGTGGGCCAGATATCCGAGGCCGCGCAGTTGCTGATCCAGACGACGCAACTTGCCATGTTCGTGGGCATTGAGCAGTGCAGGCCTGGTTTGCGATTGGGCGACATGGCCACCGCGGTGCAGACTTTCGCGGAAGAACGCGGTTACAGCATCGTGCGCGAGTACATCGGCCACGGCATCGGCCGGGATCTGCACGAAGATCCCCAAGTGGTTTACGCCGATCAAAGGCCGGGGACAGGTTTCCGAATGGAACCCGGCATGACCATCACCATCGAGCCCATCCTGAATACAGGCTCCCAGAAGTGCATTGTCGAATCCGACGGCTGGACCGTGCGGACCCAGGATGGCGGACTAAGCGCCCAATTCGAACACGCCATAGCCATCACGAAAGATGGACCGGACATCCTCTCGATTCCGGATCCGGAATTCGAGCTGGAGGATGGGCTGTAAACAGGCTTTGGGCTGTGGGCTATGGGTTGAACGTGGGCCATAGCAGTGGGCGATGGGTGATGAGCCCAAGAGCGGTCATCGATGCTGCTCTCGACTCTTGACTTTTAACTTTTTAACTTTTTGACTTTTTGACTCGACACTCACATCCATCAACTTTCACTTCACCGTTTCCCTGGCGATCATCAGTTCCTCATTGGTGGGCACCACAGCCACGGCAACTTTGGATGCGGGCGTGGAGATAAGGCGTTCGCCGGTTCCCGTGGTATTCGCTTCATGATCCAGTTCTAGACCCAGATAGGTCAGGTGGCGGCAGACCTCCGCGCGCAACCGGGGGCTGTTGGTTCCAATGCCAGCAGTAAAAGTGATGGCATCCACACCGTCCAACACCGCGATGTAGCTGCCGATGAATTTCCGCACATCATACGTGAGCAGATCCCTCGCCAGGGTTGCCCGCAAGTTGCCTTCATCCGCGGCCATCTCGATCTCCCTGAAATCGCTTGATACGCCACTGATTCCCAGGAGCCCGGACTTCTTGTTCAACAGGTCCGTGATCGCGTGGTAATCGAGATGTTCTTTCTCGATGAGCAGGTCCACGATGCTCGGATCCAGCGTACCGCAGCGGGTCCCCATGATGACGCCTTGCAACGGAGTCATGCCCATGCTGGTGTCCATGCTGTGGCCTTGGAGCACCGCGCAAACCGAGGTGCCATTGCCGATATGGCAGGTGACCAGTTTCAAGCTGCGAAGCGGTCTGGCCAGCAGGATGGCCGTGCGAGCCGCCACGAAGGCATGGCTGCTGCCGTGGAATCCATAGCGCCGGATGCCGTATTTCTGGCTCAACTCGAAGGGGATTCCGTAAATGCGGGCGTAATCGGGAATGGAATGGTGGAAGGCCGTGTCGAAAACGGCGATATGGGGAATATCGGGGAAGGCGTGGCGCGCCACGCGGATTCCCAAAGCATTGGGAGGATTGTGCAGCGGCGCATAAAGGGCATAGGTTTCGATGTCCGCCAGGACTTCATCGGTGATGAGCATGCTTTCACCATATTTCGGCCCACCATGCACCACACGATGGCCAACTGCATTGATGTGCCTACCCTTTGGAACGATCCGGGTGACTACATCCAAAACTGCGTGCAGCGCAGTGTCGTGATCCGGCATAGGCAGTTCCCTGGTTTCGGAATCCTTCCCAGCGCTCCAGCGGAAGGAACCATCCACGCCAATGCGTTCCGCCATTCCATCCAGAAGAAGGGATTCATTCGTCATATCAAAAAGATTGAATTTAAGGGACGAGGAACCGGAGTTCAGAACAAGAACGAGCATGGGTGCTCCTAAAAAAACTAATTGGATTGACTGAGGTATTCCGCCACTGCCTTGGGATAGAGCTCCATTTCTGCGGCATAGACCCGCTGCTGCAGCGATTCCTGGGAATCGCCAGGCATCACTGGAACACGGCTTTCCGCGAGCTTCCGCCCATGATCCAATTCGTTATCAACCAAGTGGACCGTGCAGCCGGATTCCTTTTCACCTGAAGCCAGCACGGCGCGATGGACATGCAGGCCGTACATGCCTGGGCCCCCAAACCGAGGCAGCAACCCTGGATGGATGTTGAGGATCCGGCCTTCCCATTCCGGTGGAATGACGAGCCTGCGCAACCACCCAGCCAGGGTGATGAATTCCGCGCCAGAGGCCTCAGCGACACCAAGGCAGGCCTTTGAATACGCTGCATCATCTCCTGCATCCTTGCGGTCTAGCACGGCCACCAGCAGCCCTTCATTCCTCAGTTTGAGGATTCCTGGCGCCGTCTCCCTCGAGGCCACCACCAGCACGGGTTCGGCACGGATCCGGCCTTCCCGGCAGGCCCGCACCAGATTCAAAGCGTTGCCGCCACCGCCTGAAATGAAGATCGCGAATTTTTTCAAGGAGCTTTGGTCAATCATCGTCTTCTCATTGGCTTTCTACCTGCTACTCATGTCGCGCCTTGCAGAATCGTCAGCGCCACGACATCCACGATGTCGCTTTCGGTGCAACCCCGGCTCAAATCATTGCCAGGTTTTGAAAGGCCTTGAAGCAATGGTCCCAGAGCTGCGGCACCGCCAAGTCTTTCGGCGGTCTTGTAGGCGATGTTGCCCGCATCGAGATCAGGAAAGACCAGCACATTGGCCCGGCCAGCAACCGTTGAGGCTGGTGCCTTGCTTGCACCGATTTTCGGAATGAGAGCCGTGTCCATCTGCAATTCACCATCCGCGCAAATCCCAGGGACCCGCGCCTTCAGCAACTCAAGAGCCGCACGCACTTTCTCTACTCTGGGATGCTCGGCGCTTCCTTTGGTGGAAAAACTTAAAAAAGCCACTCGGGGTTCTACGCCGAGAATCCGGCGGGCGCTCATGGCCGCCGCCTGGGCGATATCGGCCAATTGCTCTACGGTGGGATCCGGCACCACGGCGCAATCGCTGAAGATGAGCCCCCCGCGCTCACCGAACGCTTCATTTGGATGGATCATCAGGAAGCAACTGGAAACCGTCTTGATTCCAGGCGCTGGACCCAAGGTTTGCAGGCAGGCCCGCACAGTCTCAGCCGTGGTGTTCAATGCACCCGCCACGAATCCATCCGCCAGGCCCTGCCTTACCATCATGCCGCCAAACCACAGGGGCTCCCGCAATGCCTCCTGGGCCTGCAACTCGGTGATGCCCTTGTGGCGCCGCGCTTCAAAGAAAGCTCCCGCCAGTTCACCGCTCAGCTCATCGCTATCCGGATCCAGAATGGAAATGCCGCTCAGGTCCAGGTCCAATGCATGCGCGCGCTTCGATATCGAGCCGGGAGAACCGAGCAGGGTGATCTTGCATTGGTTCATGGAATGCAGTGTGGCAGCGGCTTTTAGCGTCCGGTCATCACGCCCCTCGGGCAATACGATATGACTCGCCAGCGCCTTGGCCCTCTGGCGGAACGCGGCCATCCAGTTCTCGTAATTGGCGTTCATCTCCTTTTCCTCCGCGGCACATCCAGATCCGCCAGAAATTCCATGGGATCCAGGCCCGTCCGCTCTTGGAACACCTCGCCCAGGCTTGGTACGCCGGAGCTGGCCTCATCCAGATACATCTGCTCGATGCGGTGCATGGGGAAGAAGCGCGTATCCAGAGCCACCTGGTCCGAATGCCCTCGGTTCACCAGATTCAGCACATCTTCCCAGGGAGCGAGGTCAATGCCACGCACAGCGATTCCCGCGGTCTCAAGCCCCAGGATCCTGCCCCAGATTTTCTGCCGGGGCGCAGTCACCACCACCACCACCAGTTGTCCGCGCTGAAAGGGAAAGGAGAGTGCCATAGCGACCTCGGGACTTTAAAAAAGCCATGGGAGCCAAGCCAGGCCTTCGGATGGTTTTCCGGGTTCTGCCGCCTGCCATTGGGCGGCGTCTTGCAGAATCCACTGAGGCCCCCACCATGCCACGCGCTCCAGCGTGACTTGCTTGGAAAGCTCCTGCCCAGGCGTACTGCTTCCCAGGCCTTTCGGAGGGCGTAAATTGATGAGCTGCCGCTTCGCGAACAGATCTCTCGCGGTTTCGTCAAAGTCCCATCGCACCCGGTAATCCACTTGGCACATCACAGGACCGTTGTAGTCCCTTGCGGGTGTGACATCGAGCACTTCCATGAAAACCAGCTGGCCAGCGGGGATCTTTAATGAATGCCCCTCCACATGGCCGGTCCGAAGCGCCTCAGGGCCCCAGTTCTTGCCATCCCAAAACTTCATGAGCTGCAATTGGGCGGAAGCATTCGACCCTGTCTCGGGCGCGGGGATGGAGGCCTCCACCTGGCGCGGATATCCAAGGGTGGATTTCAGCAGAATTTTTGCGTGGACCTTGAAGATCGCTGGTGCCGCATTCGTCTTTCCGGTGGCACTGCCCACAAGGCGGGGACCGTAGATCCAAATCGCTTTCCAGCCAATGAGCACCGTGATCAAGAGCCCCAATCTGATGAGCCGTTTGAACCAAGGATTCATCCACGCATTTGCGAGTGCCATGCTTCCATGATGACCGATGGAGCCGTGCATAGCGAACCAGAACGGGTTCATGGCTGGAAAGTGACATCTGCCGCACAACCGAAAGCCTTACAGATCGCACACAACCTTTTTTGGCGCACACCACTTACTTGATAAATCTGGATGCCCGCCCAATCACACCACCGGTCCCCGAACAATCATCCTCGGCTCGGTGAAGGATTCCATGGCCCAGCGTGGGCCTTCCAATCCTTGCCCTGAAGCCTTTAAACCACCGAAGGGAGCGGCATCCATGCGGAAAGTGGGCGGTAGATTGAACAGCAGGCAACCGGCATGGAGTTTTTCTTCGGCAAGTCGCTCATGGCCTGAATCCCGCGTGTAGACCGAAGCCCGTAAACCAAAGCGCGTAGCAGCCGCCAGCCCAAGGCCCTCTTCATAAGTCGCGACCTTTGTCAGCACGGTTATGGGGCCGAAGAGTTCATCGCATTGCAGCGGATCGCTTTCGGGAACATTCGTAAGGATGGCCGGTGGCAGCAGCGTACCGATCCGCTCGCCACGCAGCATCACAGTAGCTCCGGCCTGGATGGCGCGGTCCAGCGATGCCTCCAGGCGCATGGCTGTGGCCTCGTCGATCAAGGGGCCCACCACGGTGGCCTCATCCATGGGATCGCCACAGGGAAGGGCTTTTACTGCTTCCACGAAGGCCGTGGCAAAGGCATCCCAAAGATCTTCGTGGACGTAAAATCGCTGGGCCTTGCAGCAACTTTGGCCCGCTGCCGCCACGGCAGCCTGGGCTAGGGTTTTTGCGGCGGCCACGGCATCAATGCCTGCGTCCAACACCACGGCCGCATTACCCCCCATTTCGAGGATCAAGGGTTTGCCACCGAGGATGTTTTTCAAATGCAGGCCCACACGGTCGCTCCCGGTGAAACTCACCACCCTGATCCGCTTGTCTAGCGCCAAGGCCTCGGCTTCATCCGGTGGGATATCCGCGAGCTGCAGCAGATGGTCCGGGGCGTTGAATTCGGTCCGGGCCGCTTCAAAGGTATCGAACAGGAGTCGCGAAGTCTGGGGTGCTTGAGGACAGGGCTTCCAGACCGCGCTGCACCCGGAGCCAATGGCCGGGGCGAGTTTGTGCAAGGCCAGATTCACAGGAAAATTGAAAGGCGTGATAGCCAGCACCGGGCCTCGAGGCAGCCGCTGAAGTCTAGCCAGGCAACCCTGGGATCCCGCCATCAGGTCATAGGGAACAATTTCCTCGCCAAACGCGGCGATAGCGTCTTCTGTGGCCCGAAGCGTGATGAGTCCGCGCTGTAGCTCCCCGCGGGAAAGCGAGATGGGTTTGCCAGTCTCCTGGGTTATGAGCCGCGCAAGTTCATCTACCGACACCGCGATGCGCTCCCGCCAAAGCCCGATCAACGACCGCCGCGCATGCCGTGGAGCGGTGCGCCAGGCATCGAAGGCCTGTGCGGTCCTTGCTGCGAAATGCTCGGTGCTCATCAGCCCAGGTCGTTGCACAAAATAACCTCAACATTCGGATTACGGACCGATATCAGGGATCGTAGAAAAATCGCCTGAACCACACAGGCTACTTTGGCATGGCCCCTAACTTTTTTTGTTCATCCAACAGCGCAGCTTTTACCTTGGCGGTTTCAGCCTCGAACATCGGGATCAGGTCCGCAATGCCCGCTAGATTATCCAGCCGGCCAGCGTCTTCAAAGCGCTGGCACATGCCCTGAAGCTGATAGGCACCCAGGCTGGCGGAGGTGCTTTTCAACGTGTGAGCGATTTTAAAAACGGAGTTCGCATCCCCTTCCTGGTGGGCCGCCAGGAGTCCCTCCACCCGATTAGGCAACAAATCCAAGTAGACCTGGATGAGGTTTCCAAGTAGACTTCCTCCCTCGTGCCCTTTGAAGGGCCGAAGCTGATCGAGGGCAAGCGGATCGAGGATCGGAGTGGTCATGGTCGCCTAAGGAAAGATAACGCCAATTCCAATTTTCATCCGGTGATGGACGATCAGGACACCGCGTCTTATATGAGCGAAGAAAAGCCACGCGGTCCATTGTCTGGCTTCGCGGCTTCATCGACTCATGGGATCATCGCCCATGGCCGAACCTATTCAAATCAATGACCAGGTGGTCGTGCCCGAGCGGGCCCAGCGGCTGAAGGCTGTGCGCAGTGGTGGACCCGGCGGACAGAACGTGAACAAGGTTTCGAGCAAGGCCGAACTACGCATTGATCTGACCCAGATTGAGGGCCTGGATGAGTTGGCGTTGATGCGCTTGCGCCACTTGATCCGTAACCAACTGGATGCGGAAGGCCTCTGGATCATCAACAGCGATCGGTTCCGTGACTTGCCCAAAAACATCGAAGACAACCGTGCCAAGGCCATTGCGGTCATCGCCCAAGCCCTTGTCATTCCCAAAACCCGCCACAAGACCCGGCCATCCAAGGGAAGCAAGGAGCGACGCATTGAATCGAAAAAAAGAGTTGGCGCTGTGAAGGCCGGGCGGCAGGGGTCCTGGGATTGAACCCACGTCGGCCTGCAGCCGACATAAAAGGACGTAACGGTCTGTCGAGAAAAGCGCTGGCTTCGGTTGGGTTAGCTTTAGTGCCTTTAACTTTCCTCGGACCAACACCCATCGCGTCGGCCTGCGGCCGACATGAGAGGACGTAACGGTCTGGCCAGAAAAGCGCTGGCCACACCGTAACGTCCCCTAATGGTCCCTGCTAACTTCCTGAATGATGTTATAGATACGTTCCTTGGCCCGGAGTTTGATCTTTTTGAGCTCTACTTCTTCCAAGGATTCCTGGGCGGAAAGGCGAGACTTGGTGCGAAGGCGACCGAGCCGTTCATCGGCTGCCCGGTGCTCTTCCATGAGCTTGCGAAATTCAAAATGTTCCTTCATGAGCTTTTCTTGAACATCAGGACGCAGGAAATCCATAGAAGCCTCCAGAAACCGCCTCCGCGAGGCGGGTGATCTTTCTGAGCCGAGCTGTCTGAATGACCCGAAGGTACGCTTCATTTAAGGTGCGTCAAGGGATGAAAAGGAGACGCGGAGGAAAAGGTTGCCCAAAGGGCGCTAGTCGCTGAAGTTGGCGCAAAAAGCTCGCTCAGAAAGGCGGCTGAGGGTAATTAGGCCTGTTGCAGATCCAGGTACAACATCGCCGGGTCATTCGATTTGGCCTTTATTTTCCGTTCGCCATGGGGCCAATCATACGCCATCCTCGTGCCATGTCCCTTGTGGTGGATCAGCTGAGTTTAGCGCGTGCGGACGGGCTGCGACTCCTTGCTCCGCTCAGCCTGGAATTTGGCCCGGGCGATCGCGTGGGCTTGGTTGGGGAATCGGGATCGGGCAAAAGCCTTTTGGCCCAATCGCTTTTCGGCGCATTGCCCCAGGGTGTCAAGCAGATAGGAGGCTCGATCAGCGCCTTCGGCACAGCCATGGATACCCCATCAAGAGCGCGGGATCTCATCCGGGGCCGTCGTCTGGCCTGGGTGCCTCAGGATCCACTTCAGGCCCTTAATCCATTCATGCGGACCCAGGATCAGCTGTCCCTGCTGCCAGGCATCCATCTGGGCGAATCCACCAACTCTGCGATGGCGCGTCTCCTCCCGCTCCTGGAGCGCCTTCGGCTGCCCACTGACAAGGCCTTCCGGCGGAAGTATCCCCATGAACTGAGCGGTGGCCAACGCCAGCGCCTGGTGCTGGCTCAAGCCCTCAGCTGCGACCCTGATTTACTGATTCTGGACGAGCCCACCACAGCCTTGGATCCCACCGTGCAGGCGGATTTCCTTTCGTTGATGCTGGAGCTTCAGGCCGAGCGCTCCCTGGGGTACCTCTGGATCAGCCATGACCTTGGCGTGGTGGCTTCTGTGACCTCCCGGCTGATGGTGCTCTATGGCGGTGAAGCCATGGAGGCTGGGCCCACGGATCGCCTGCTCCGGGAACCCCGCCATCCCTACACGCAAAGACTGCTGCAAGCCGCCAAGCGGGAGCCCAGCGCAGAAGCTGGATTTCTTCCGGACCCCAAAGAGCGCCCCAAAGGCTGTCCCTTCCAACCTAGATGCCCAAAGGTTGAAGCCAGCTGCGCAACTTGGGGGGTGTGGCGGGGAAGCCAAGAAGATGGCCTGCGGTGCGAATCAAAACTAGGAGGGGTGACCTTGCTGTGAGAACATGAATTGCAAGGTTCCGCGCGCCGTGGACCGGAATGGATGACCCCATGCTGACCTTGCCCTTGATGGAAGCCCTTACGTTCGACGACGTATTGCTGGTGCCGGGATTTTCAAGCACCCACCCGAATGCCGTGGATTTGAGCACACAGCTCACGAAGGACATCCGGCTGAACATTCCGCTGCTGTCTGCGGCCATGGATACGGTGACGGAAAGCCGCATGGCCATTGCCTTGGCCCAGCTCGGGGGCATGGGCATCATCCACAAGAACCTGAGCATCGACGACCAGTCTGAAGAAGTGGACAAAGTGAAGCGGTCGGAATCCGGCATGATCACGAATCCCATCACCATCACGCCTGACGCCCCCATCCGCGATGCCGAAGCCCTCATGGCCAAGTACAAGATCAGCGGCGTGCCTGTGGTCGAAGGCCACAAGCTGGTGGGCATCCTCACCAATCGCGATTTGCGGTTCGAGACGCGCTGGGACTTGCCGGTTTCCGAGGCCATGACGAAAGATAAACTCGTAACCGTGCCGGTAGGCACGACGCTCCAAGAAGCCCAGGCGATCCTGCAGAAACACCGCATCGAAAAGCTGCTGGTGGTGGATGCACAAGGGGCTTTGAAAGGACTCATAACCGTCAAGGACATCGAGAAATCCATCAACTATCCAAATGCCTGCAAGGATGGTTTTGGCCGTCTGCGCGTGGGCGCCGCCATTGGTGTCGGCAAGGATCTGCTGGACCGCGCCAAGGCCCTGGTGGACGCCAAAGTGGATGTGCTCTGCCTGGATAGCTCCCATGGCCATAGCCAGGGAATCCTTGATGCGCTCCGCGCGGTGAAAAACCTGCTCCCCAACACTCCGGTCATCGCGGGCAATGTGGCCACCTACAAAGGCGCGAAAGATCTCATCGAAGCGGGCGCATCAGCAGTGAAAGTAGGCATCGGACCCGGCTCCATCTGCACCACGCGCATCGTCACCGGCGCAGGAATGCCGCAGATCACCGCTGTGTCTGAAGCTAGCCGCGCATGTCGGGAGGCCGGTGTGCCCTGTATCGCCGATGGCGGCATCAAGTTCAGCGGCGACATCGCCAAGGCCGTAGCCGCGGGTGCGGACGCCGTGATGATCGGCAGCCTGTTCGCAGGCACCGACGAGGCGCCGGGCGAAACCATCTTCTACGGCGGCCGCACCTTCAAGACCTACCGGGGGATGGGTTCCTTGGGCGCCATGAAAAAGGGCTCCGCCGACCGCTATTTCCAGGAAGGCAAGGACGATACGAAGCTGGTTCCCGAAGGCATCGAAGGGCAGGTTCCCTACAAGGGAAAAATGGGCGATCTGGTCACCCAGCTCATGGGCGGTCTGCGCGCCGGCATGGGCTTGAGTGGTGGCCAGGATGTCTTGGATTTCCAGGCAAAAGCCCAGTTCGTGAAGATCAGCAGCGCCGGACTCCGCGAGAGCCACGCCCACGATGTGATGATCACCAAGGAAGCTCCTAACTACCGGATGGATTAGGGGCCGTTACACCTTGGACAGCGTTTTTCTGGCCAAGACGTAACGGCCTCTAATGTCGGCCAATAGAGCTGAAGCGATGGGTGATGGACTGGGCAAAGTCAGGCGCGGTACAGACTCCAATACCGATCACAGGCCGACACAATGGGTGGTTCTCTGAGGAAAGTTGAAGACCGTGATGATCACCTAGCGAAAAGCCAGCGCTTTTCTGGCCAGCGCGTTACGGCCTCTGTCATGAAAGCCAATCTGAAAACCTGAAATAGGAGGTTTTAGGAAAACGCCGGAATGGGTGTGAGCTGGACCATCAGACCGAGTTTTTCGAGGTCGCGAATGTGCCTCTGGATGCTACGGTGGCGGGACTTAGAGGAGGAGGTTGGGAGATGGGTTCCTGGTAGGTGGCGCCTTTGCTCATCAGGCGGTAGATGATCACCGCGAGTTTTCTAGCGATCGCCATCAGTGCCTTCTTCTTGCTTCCAATCTGGGCGCAGAGGTGGCGGTATTTGCCCCCGAGGTGGCAGTCTTTCGCCTTCACGGCGGCGATGGCGCATTCCATCAAGGCGCTGCAAAGGTACGGGTTCCCCTTTCGGGCGGCGGCGCGCATATTTTGCCTCCACTCTCGGCACCCAGGTGCTACGCCCGCCCAGGCGGATAGGTGTTTCTCGGTGGGCCACACGCTCATGTCCACACCGATCTCGGCAAGGATCACACACGCGGATGTGAGGCTGATGCCGGGAATACTCATCAGCAACTCCAGCTGCTGCTTGTGAGGGGCCATCTGCGCTGCGATGAGCCCCTCCACATCCTGGATGTTTTCCTCCACGACTTCCAGCCGCTTGAGTTGCAGCGCCAGCAGCTTCCTGGGAACCGGGAACAGGGGCGCTTCCAGGGCCGCCGTCAGCATCCCCAGTTTCTTCTTCACAGAGTGGTGGATGAGCTTGGGGAGTTCGTCCACGACGCTCCGTCCTTCCGCCAGGGATTCCAGAATCGCCATGCCGGATGTGCCGAACACATTGCTCAGCACGGTTCCCAAGGTGATCCCCTGGCGCGCGAGAAGCCGCTGGACTTCATTCCGCATGCTGGTCCGCGCTTGGATGAGCTGGCGGCGAAACCGCGTCAGTTCCCGTGCATCGCGGAATTCCTGCTTGGGCACGAAGCTTGGGCGGATGAGGTCGTGCCGCACCAGGCCCGCGATCCACTTCGCATCCTTGCGGTCGGTCTTATGGCCGCGCAGGTTTTGCATGTGGTTCGGATTCCCCACGGTCATCTGGACGTGGCCTTCCAGTGCCGCGAAAACGGGCATCCAATACACGCCCGTGGCCTCCATCCCCACCACCTGGCAGCCACTGGCGAAGAGCCAATCCCGAAGCTCTCTCAGGCCCTGTAGAGCCGTGGGGAAACTCCGCTCCTCGTAGCGAGGCCCGCCACTGGGTCCAGAGCGCACCAGGCAGGCCACGAGGATGGCCGAGTGGACATCCAGCCCGCAAGCCACGGGATGGATGACTTCAGCGACTTCCCGGTCCATGGGACCTCCTCTCGAAAAGGAGGGATGTCCGATGCACGGGGCGAATGAACAGCGACACTGTCATCCGTGCAGACTCTTCCAAGTCGCAACACAATGTGATACCACTACCCGTGCGGGCCAGTCTTATGTGCGGAGTTTCCACTGCCATAGGAGCCGCGGCCACCATTTAGGACATCCCTCAAGATGAGCCTGCGCCGCTTGGCCCGCACCTATCAAACCCATACCCTCAAACTATTAACGCCCACTCTGGGCTTTCAGCCCACGTGATGCCCCGCAGGGGCAACGAGTCTTATGTCGCCCAAAACGGCCGACGCGATGGATGATGCTCCGAGGTAGGTTGGAGGGCGTGCCCAAGCCTCATATCAAGTACCGGCCAGCGCCTTTCTGGCCAAGACATTCTGAGGCTGTATAGTAAGTTACCGACCCGAACTAACTCCGCAATCAAGGTTGATATCGCCAGGCAGGGTGGCTGTCATATTCTTGTTTCCACATCTGGTAATAGTTGGAAATATTCTTGTCCGTCTGGGTGCAAGACCCCATATCGGTACCCAAAAAACACACTACGTATGGCAGCAGGATTACGGCCGAGTTGCTGCCGGCGTTGTCGACCTGCAGACTAACGTCAGTACCAGCTCCAGTCTTCCTTGCGGCTTCCCTTAATTCTGGGTTTGTAAATTCATCCCACATAACTCGAAATCTATGATGCCGCCTATAGAGGGCGGTGACAGGGGACTGGAGAGGACCAAATCCATCGGATGCATAAAGCGAAACCCATTCACTGGAGGGTATTTTAATGACTTCCTCTCCAAATGAATAAAAAACCTTGTCTTCATATGGGTAGCAAATAATTGCGCGTCCATACACCGCATTCGTGTCCAAATTAGTGCTCAGAGCGTAGTTTTGATATTCAAGTGAGCGCGGTGTGAGCCAATCATCATCATGAAGAATTTTAATATATTCACCTGAAGTTCTTTCGTAGGCATCTCTCATAGATTCAGCAGCACCGCATGGCTGCGTGTGCTTGAAATTTATTTCAAGTCCATGTGCTGCTGAAGCATTAATAATTTTAACAATTTCTGAATAATTTTCACTATCATCAGATATTACTATTTCAAAATTTTTAAAAGTCTGCATTTGCAGTGATAACATAGCCCGTTGAAGCCCAGAAGGCCTGTTATGGCTTTGAATGATTATTGATATTTTTTTTGCCATTTAAAAAGCCTATTACAATTCACGCACAAATTCCAATTTAGGATAGGCCACTCGGAAGCCCATCTTCTGCAAATTGAACTGGGAATGCCCGTGGGGCACTGTGGCGCTGCACGCAAGGGCGCAGCCCCTTTCCTTGGCGAGTGCAAGCCGCGCCCAGATCATCGCGCCCCTGCCCTCCCCGGCCACGGAAACCCGGACGTACGGAGGTGCCGGAAAGGGCTGCTACCCCATCAGAAATGCCCAGGGTCCCGGCACCGATGGGTTCGTCTCCGATGAACGCCAGGAAGCAGGTGGTGCCCATGGCCGAGGTGCTCGGCATCATGATCTCCACCCCCTCATCGGTTAGCTGATCGCGCTCGAAGAAACCCGCAGCAACGACACAGGCAAAGAGCTTTTCCTCGCCTGATTTGATGGGCCGCACCACCACACCGGGATCTGGGTCCGGCGGAAGTTGTTCCAACTCGCGCATCCACACCTGCTGGAACTGCTGGGCGCGGTAGCCGCGTTTAGAAAGCATCTGATAGAGACCGGGGTCTGCGCCAGCGCTGAGTTCCAGCACCGTGGGACGACCGAGGATGGCTTCTATTTCGTCGAGATCCTCTTCAGCGATGGGGCCGGCGAGGCCAAGCGCGAGTCCCTGGTTCAACATGTGGCCGGGGCCCAAATACACCACGAAGGCGCCCTTTCCTGTGTTTCCAATGCGCTCGCAACGCGCGCCCGTTTCGGGACTCATGCGGGCCTGCGCTTCAGCCATGGCCATGTTTTGAGCGGCCTGGGCGAATTCGAAGCGGCGGCAGAGGGATTGCAAATCGAGTTGTGGATTCATGGGTGTTCATTCCTTTTCGTTCAAGTGGAAACCGCCGCGCGAACCGTGCGGCCATCAACATGCATGCGTCCTGAAGCCAGACCCCAGCGGGGTCCTCAGCAGGGCCCAGGCGACACGCGAACGATTGGGAGGGAGAACAGAGGCCTACTCGAAAGAGATGTTCATCATAGCGGAAATGCAAAAAACCACGCGGAGGACAGCGGAGGAAAACGAATGGTTCTTAACCCTTGTTTTCTCCGCTTCCCTCCGCACCTCCGCTTCCCTCCGCGTGGTTTATTTCAAATAGCACGACCCCTTGCGGGGCCGTGGTGGATCGGTAAGCCGGATTCTGTCTGAGTGACGTCATTCCTCTGGGACCACCATCACTGATGGCCTCTAGCAACCTACCCGCCGGCTCGATCGGGCCAATCCTCACTGATTGCTCAGCACGCCGGCTTATTTGGTCTTGCTCCGTGAGGGGTTTACCATGCCCGCCCTGTCACCAGCGCGGCGGTGGGCTCTTACCCCACCCTTTCACCCTTGCCTGTGCTCCGAGAAGCCATCGGCGGTCTGCTCTCTGTTGCACTTTCCGTCGGATCACTCCGCCCTGGCGTTACCAGGCTCACTGCCCCCTCCGCCCGAAGGCGGAATTTACTTGGAGTCCGGACTTTCCTCTGCCCTTGCGAACAGCGACGCCCTGATCCACATGATCAGGCTACCAGCTTTGGGCTTTGAGCCTTCAGCTTTGAGCTCATGGCTCGCTCCTAATTCACGGCTTGTACCACCGCCACATGTACCAGGCCACGACACTGCGGTAAGGGCGCCACGCTTCGGCGCGCTGGCGCATTTCCTTCAGGTTCACTTTCTCGATGCCGAAGACGTCGCCATAGGCCGCGCGCACCGCGAAATCATCCACAGGCCAGATATCGGGACGGCCGAGCCGGAAGATGAGCAGCATCTCCACGGTCCACCGGCCGATGCCACGCACATCGGTCATGCGGGTGATGATGTCTTCGTCATCCAGCTTGCGGAGGCCTGCCCAGCTTGGCACTTGGCCCATCAATGTCTTCTCGGACAAATCCCGCACCGCCACTGCCTTTGCGGCGCTCAACCCGGCGCTTCGAAGCAATTCGATGTCAGCTGCCAGCACATCTTCAGGCCGCAAATGCTTCGATACGAACAGTCCCTTGAAGCGTCCCCAGATGGTGGCGGCGACTTTGCCATTGAGCTGCTGGTAGACGATGGATTCAGCGAGCGCTTCGAATGGGCTGTGGTTGGGCCGCAGCGCCAGCTTGAAGCCGCCGACCTTGTTGATGACGCGTTTCAAGTCCTTGTCCTTGCGCAACTGCTTCAGTGCAAGGTCGGGATCGAACTCCAGCCGGAAGCCGCTTGGAGAAGAATTCATGCGTCACCTCAATGTCCAGGGCGGCATAAGGAGCCGTAACGGAATGGCCATAGTTGGATTGGATATTCCGTAACGGCTCCTAAGGAAGTCGCCATCAGTTGGATTCTGCGCTGATAGCTACGGTCCAAAGGCCCGCGGGATCGGAGTGCATGAGCCAGCTGGAATTCAAGGGGCGCTGGATCCAGGCGCCCTGGTCCAACTCCTGATCCAATTGCATTGGGCCCCAGCCAGCGTAGCCCAGGAACAATCGGAAACGGCTGTCGGGATCAGTCATCAATGCCTCAAGCAGGTCTTTCCGATGGCTCACGAAATGGGTGAAATCCAGCACTGTATCCTCTGGTTCTGGCAGCCCGCCCTCGACCAACAGGATGCCCCGCTGGGGATCCACGGGCCCACCGCGCCAGGCGGCAGCCTCATCCGGCCCCGCGAAATCAAGCCCGCTCTCTTCGCAGATCTGCGCAAGCGGGAGCGGCAATTGTCGATTCAGAATTATTCCCAAGGCGCCCTCATCATCGTGTTCCACCAACAGCAGCACCGAGTGCATGAAATTGGGGTCCATGAGCATGGGGCTCGCCACCAGGAGACAGGGGGCATTTAACGTCATGGGCCTAGAATAGCGCGGCTCGGATAAGCCGTTGTCCGAAAGCAACTTTTTCGTCCTGATGGCGAGAACGCCATAAGGGGCTGTAACAAAACAACCAGAAAAGCACTGGTTATTCTGTAACAGCCCCTAATCTTGAAGGATGCCAAGAATGTTTCCTTCTCCTTTATCCCTGCTCTGGGATGGGTTCAAGCTCGCCCTGCGGCACCCCTGGATCTCGTTTTCAATCTGCATGCTTGGAATGGGCCTTGGGGGCCTGGCGCCTTTTCTGATGGTGCGCGGAGGGCTGGGGGACAATCCTGCCATCGAGAGTCTGCTGTTCTTTGTGGCTGTGCTGCCGCTGGATATGTACTTGCTGCCAAGGCTGATGCTGCGCCTGGATGCGGAAACCCTGGGGCATCCGAACAATTCAGTGGAGGCGTGGAAGGAGGCTTTCGAAGCCCGATGGCTACGCGCTTTCGGGGCAAAACTACTGTTGTGTGTGGCAGCTGGCTTGGGCATCCTGATCTTCATCCTCCCAGGGCTGGCGGTGCTGTTCTGTTTCGGCTGGGCGCCAACGAGAGTGCTGTTGCGGGGCGAGAGCATCCGGGAAGCCTGCATCGGCAGCCTGGAACTCATGCGCCGCTTCTGGCCGCTTGCAGTATCCAGAGCGCTCCTGGTGCTATTGGTTGGCATGACCATATCGGGTTCGGTGCAATACGCCATCGGATCGCTCCATCCTCTAACGAACCCGAAGGCAGAACTACTGAGCCCTCTATTCTGGGGCGAGCAGTTTCTTGGAACCATGGTCTCCCTGTGGACCGCCGCGAGCCTGCTGGTGCTCTATCAGAGCCTCGAATCGGTTTCCTCGGATTTAGATATGGCTTCTTCCTCCGGAAAATAGCCTGGATCTTCGATCTCCACGAGCTCGCCAAGCTTCATGCTATGAAGCGTTTCCTCACTGAAAACGGTTTCCTGCCAGCGCGGTTCGGATTTCCCATTGAAGAAATGATTGGACGCTTCGCCGGCTTCATAGCTCTCGCGCTGAAGCCAAAGATGGACCCAGCCGATATGGTTGATGCGCGCCCAGACTTTCATAGATGAACCCCATCAGGAAGGCAGGCCCGGGACACGCCAGATGGCCAGTTCATCTCCCAATTTCGGGACTGGAAGAAGGCCGTTTTCGATGGCTCCATCATCGCTTTCGGGCTCACAGAAATACACTGCGACGGCGCCCAGGGGCTGGCCGGTGCGAACCAGGCCAAAACCAGGAGGCGCTTTCCGAACGCTTTTCTTCCAGGAAACAGACAACTCGCCAACCCATGCGGCTTCCAGAATGGCCCGGCCCTCTTCGGAACCCAGATCCTCCACCAAAGCAACTTCCACATCGAAGGAGCCCATCGCATCCTGCACCGTGAGCCCGTGCTGGCGCAGATGCGCCGCCAAAGGAGCGGCCACAAGATAAGCAGCGGGTCGGCTCACAACCTTGGTGCCCTTGAAGCGGCCGATGTGCGGGATGGTCACCGAGGTGGGGGATCCATCCAAGGTGCGCGGCATCCGCGTGAGGATTTCAATGGGTTTGTCGAATGCCTGGAGGCCGTAGCGCACCGCCACGTTATCCGGCGGCATGCGGCTGCTGGCCACGGTCTGCACCACATCATCGCCATGGGCAGCCACGAAGCGCAGGGTTTCGAGCATGAAACCATAAGCGGTGCGCACCCGTTCGGCAAAGGTGATGTAGGAATAGCACTCCAGCAGCAGGTCCATGCGGCTGGTGAGGCCGCGGTAGTTGCTACCGAAACGCGGATGGTGGGGGTAGGTCATCCAGCCTTCGCGGACCACGCTCCCTGGATCGGCCTCGCCATCCGCATCCAGGACGCGCTCATCCTCCACGAAATTGCCATACCACCCTGCGTCAAGCCCATGGTTGGACTTGAGGGCGGCAGTGACGGGACCCAACAATTTTTCCCGCATGTAGAGAATCGGTTCCGCGCGCCCGCTCTCGATGGTGTGGGGAATATCGTAGGTCATGGAGAAACGGTGGACCGATCCATTCGTGGCGTGATTATCAATGGTCAGGTCGGGTTCCCAGGTTTGGCAGATCCTAGTCTGCAGCAAGCGCATCTCAACCCCTTCCTGGCGCATGTAGTCGCGGTTCAGGTTGATCTTCGCCGCATTCACGCGGGTGCCCACGCCGCTATCGGGCCCAAGCTGGCCGGTTAGTTTCGGAAGGTGGAGCTTGCGATTGCCGGGATCTATGGCGTCGTTCCCATCGGGATTGAAGAGGGGCACGATGACGAGGGTGAGCTTGGCCAGGATGTCGGCCCCATCCAGCTTGCCTTTATCCGCCAGCAGGTCACGGGCCAGCATCAAGCAAGCCTCCTTGCCTTCCACTTCGCCTGCGTGGATGCCACTGATGACCAGCACCACTGGAAGGCCCAATGCCTTCGCCTCAGCAGGCGTTTTAACTCCATGGGATGAAAGCACCATCAGCGGTAGTTCCCGGCCTTCAGCACTGAGGCCAAAAGAGCTGAGAGATAGGCGGGGGTCCACCAACGCATCAAGCGCAGCAAGGAAAACCATCACATCCGCATGGCGCGAGGTTTCCTCGTAGGATGTGGCCTCAGCGCGGGTCTGGAGGGACATGGGAACTCCATTGATTTCAGATTGTCCCTTCGAGCGTGCCACAGTTCCAGCATCCGATCTGGGATTTTCGATTGACGATTGGGGCTCGATCCTCTGTATAGCCCGTAGTCTCAACTCTTCTCAACTCTTCTCATACCAAGTTGCATTCAATAGAGTATAACCTATATTGATGCCAGCCCCAAGGAGCTGGCATGAAAAACCTCATTTCGCCTGACCGCCTCACCATCGAATCTCTGGCCGATCGGCTCAAGAAAGCTAAGGGTCGGCCAGAGTTCCAACGCATCCAGTGCGTACTCATCCGTGTAACCCTGGGCAGCACTGCGCCCGAGATCGCGCGGCTGCTGGGGTGGGCCGCCACCACGGTTCGCAACATCCACTCCCAATGGGCCAAGTCAGGTGAAGCCATCTTCGAACTAAAGAGCAAGGGTGGACGTCGGAACCAGTACCTGAGTGCCGAAGAAGAGGTGGAATTCCTACGCCCCTTCCTGGCAAAAGCCGAGGCAGGCGGCCTACTCAGTGCCACGGAAGTGCAACTGGCCTTTGAGGCAAGGATTGGTTGCGCCGTAGCCAAAAGCACCATCTATCGCATGTTGGATCGCCAGGGTTGGCGGAAGGTCGCTCCGCGCCCCAGGCATCCCAAAGCTGATTTGGCGGCGCAGGCCGCCTTTAAAAAAACTCGAAAGCGAGATCCAAGAAGAAGTTGAGCGCCAAGCCGAACAAGGTCGGCCTGTCCGGCTGATGTTCCAAGACGAAGGGCGGTTCGGGCTGCTTGGCGACCCGCGCAGATGCTGGGCTCCCAAGGGCATCCGCCCGGTGGTTGGCGCCCGCTTGGTGCGGCAATACACGTATGCCTTCAGCGCGGTCAGCCCCCACGATGGCGTGATGGACAGCCTGGTGCTCCCTTTCGTGAATGCCGAGACGATGTCAATGTTTCTGGCGTTGGTGGCCAGCCGACATCCAAACGATTTCATCGTCATGGTCATGGATCGGGCGGGGTGGCACATCGCGGAGGCGCTGGAGGTTCCGGCCAACATGCGGATCGTGTTCCTGCCACCTTACAGTCCGGAGTTGAACCCCGCTGAACACATCTGGAAAGCGCTACGGGAGGGCTGGTTCGTCAACACTGTGTTCAGGAACATGAAGGCGGTTGTTGATACCCTCTGCCAAGGCATCCGAGCCCTCGAATTTAACTTCGAACGCACTCAAAGTCTTACTGGCTTTGATTGGATAACTTCTATTTCATTGAACGCGAATTAGTATCAACTCTCAACTCTCGACTCTCGACTTTTTAACCTTTTAACTTTTTAACTTTTTAACTTTTTAACTTTTTGACTTTTTGACTTTTTGACTCTTGACTCTTGACTCTGAATTTGAGCCAACCGCTTCCACTTACCACCCAGCGCCTATTTCCTGAAGTACGCCCGAATGCCCTTCACCACTGCTTCTGCATAGCGCTGGCGAAAGTCCGCGTCACGCAGATTGGCGGCATCATCTTCATTCGTGAGATTGGCGACTTCAATCAGGACCTTGGTGCGGGCCTCGCTGTAACGGATGACGGCGGGGATGAAATTCTTGCCGTCGCGATGAATGACATTCCGGATGGCGCGATTGGGGTGGACCAGGATCTTGGCTTGCTTGAGCGCTTTCACCAATGCTTCGCCAAATAGGCGTGACCGGGCTTCGCCTTGCAGCTTTTCGCGGGAGCTGAACACAGCGCGGCCGCCCCTCTTCATCTCGCGCACACCCGCGCCACGGTTCACGCCCAGTGAAAAACTCGATGGCACGAAGCTGGCGCCCGGCACATAGACCATGGTGCCGCGGGCAGACGGATGCAAGCTGTCAGCGTGGAAGCTGATGAAGAGGGTCTTCTGGGGATCGCCTTTGCGCAGGAAGGCCGCAAAATAATCGTTGGCCAGCACCCACCTCAGGTGGACGCCCACGGCGTTGGGGCTGTCGCCATCAATGGCGAAGGGAGGCGTAGTGAGGATCTGCGCGACCCTGCTGGGGGCCGGAATATCGTCGCGCAGTTTGAACCCAATCCCTGGATAGCGGATGGTATTGCTGACTTGAGCATCGGTATCTTCTTCAAGAACCGCTTTCACGCGGCAGCATATGTCGTAGACGAAATCCGATTCCCAAATGCCATTCGCCGCAGCGCCGCGGTCGATGCCGCCGTGTCCAGCGTCCAATACGACTCTCAGTCCGCCAAGCTTCGGCCCGGCATCCACACGTCTGGTCTGCCGGACTTCTTCGCGCATCTCCTGGTCCGCTTTTAAAGCCACGGTGCCTTCGGGCTGGAATGGAGCAGACAAAGCTTGTGATGGAATCTTGATGAGAGTCCCTGGCTGTATGCTTCGAACATCATCAATGCCGCTGCGTTTGGCGATCTCGTCGGCGAAGGCGTTCACTTCTTTCGCATCCACCCGATCGGTGTAGCGGATCACCACCGAGGAATAAAGTGCCTCGCCTTTGCGCAGGCGATACGCTGCGAATTTGCCTTCCTTATCCTCGTCAAAGGTCAATAGCGAGCGGTAGGCGGCAATCTTGCCATCGTCATCCAGCTCATCTTCAGGCTGGCTATGGACCGGAGGAGTGCCGCTGCCGCCCAGCTCTGGCGAAAGGAGTTTCTGGGGGATGCGCCAGATGTCGCCCGGCTTCAGCTTTTCGGGATTGCCGGGGTTGGCCTTTTCGAGCTTGTCGTAGTTCTGGCCATGTCCCATGAAGAGCGCGGCCATGAGCCACTCGGATTCCAGCTCCGGCCAACGCACTTTGTGGACCACCTCTTCACGTTTCCACAGATCCTCTGGAAACAGCGATTCTAGAACCCAGCGCTTGCCCTCGGCGCTCAGATCCTCGAAAACCGCCCATCCGGATACCTTGCGAAGCAGGAAGGTGCGCGGCAACGGCTTCGTTTCAATAAGGAGCCCCTTGCGGAACTGAAGCCGCAACACAGCCCGGCCACCGCCGGGCACAACCGCTCGAACCTCCACGGATGCGGGATCGGAAGCGATCAGGCAAACCGCGGGCGCAAATAGAAGGAAGGGCTTCAGGACTCCCACGGCACTTCGTCTTCATCGGCGAAGACGGCCCCTGAAAGACCGCTGCGGACCCAGGCCTTCAGCATCTCCTGCATGGCAGAAGGATCCCCCACACGGAGTTGAAGAAATCGTTTGAACCGCCGCTCCAGATGTCCGGCCCCTTCTTCAAGGAGGAAGAGCCGGTCTGTGATGCGGCCCACCGGATCCTTCGAGGCGGTGGGAGGCAGCTTGAGGCCGCCCATGTCCAATCCTGCCGCCTGGAGCGTGAAGACCCACTCCATATCGCCAGCGAGAACCCGCAGCTTGGCGCGGGCTGGGCGCATACCACGGCTGATGGCTTCAAAAGCCTCGCGGCTCTCCGCCGGATTCCCTTTGCGCAGCGAAATCTCCTTCACCTCTCCCTGCTCGCTTTGAAGCATCACGGCGTCATCCACGAAACAGCTCGAGAGATCGCTCTCCTGCCCTGATGCGCCACCTTCAGTGAGACCGCGCATCCAGAGCCATAGGATGAATTCCTCGCCAAGGAATCGTCCCTGCTCGATAAGTTCCATGGGCTTCGATGGTTTCATGCTTCTTCCAGTGCGAGGTCCAGCGGATCCAGTGCCATCAAGGCTTCCGTGGGCAGTTCAGGGGCGATGCGGCCCGCCAGGAGCAGCGGTGCGAGAGGTTGCAGCTCGCAGCCGAATGACTTGATGAAAAGACTTTGCAGCGCGCCTTGAGCCTTGCTTGAACCCGCCGTGGTCCACAGCAGGCCACCCTTCAAATCCCAAGCCAGCTCCACGATCTTCGGAGTGGGCAGGACCTTCCGAAGCAGCTCGGCTTTCACCTCATCAAGGAGGGAAATGCGTGCCTCCTTGCCCACGAAGGCCAGATCTTTTTCCTGCATGAGAGCCCGCAACCGAAGATCCACATGCGCTTTCAAGAGCGCGTTGGGCACTCTCCGCGTATCCATGCGCAATGCGAACAGCGCAAAACGGTCTTGTGATAACCAATCCGCGTCCGGCGGAAGGATCAACGGATTCCGCCAATCGCACCAGCCTATCCGCTCTTCCTCAACACCATCTTCAAAAGGTCTGAACATGTCCTGCTTCAAGCCTGCGATGAGATCCTCTTCGGAGGGCATGGGACCCATCACGAGGAAGCGCCGCAGGGATAAACCACCCTGGGTGAGACTCACTATTTGCCTCCGAAGATGCGCCAGCCACCGCGCTTGGGATCCTTGGCCGGGCGGGCTTTAGGCAGGGATTCGAAGGGGTTGATGACCACAGGTTTTTCACCATCGCCCGGCAGGGGGAAACCTGGATCATCCAAGGCTAGAAGCAAAGCGGTGACATTGTCCCGGGCTCCATGGAAAAGCACTTCCTCGAGCATCAATTCAAGGGTGCGGCGAGTGGAGTATCCATAGGCTAGGTTGGCCTGGATGCGGGCATCGGTGATTTCACCGTGCAATCCATCGCTGCATAGCAGCAACCGGTCTCCGCGGCGCAATGGGACCTTGCCCAGCACTGCGGTGATGGGCTGCGGCGCGCCGATGGCCTGGGTGATCATGTTGCGCTGGGGATGGGTGCGTGCCTGTTCCTTGGTCAAGGTCCCGCTGTTGACCATCTCATTGACAAGCGTCTGGTCCACCGTGAGTTGAAGCAGTTCACCACGACGGAAAAGATAGGCGCGGGAATCGCCGACCTGGCTGATGTATGCGTAGCCATTCCAGAGCACAGCTGCGGTGAGCGTGGAGCCCATGCCCCGGGAGGAGCGATCATTGTCCGAATATCGAAGCACCGATTCACTGGCGCCTTCCGCAGCGACCTTCAGGGTTTCCAGCAAACCAGCCTCGGTGGCATCTTCGGGGGGGAAGCGGCCCCAGTGGCCGAAAATATGCAGCGCCGCGGCCGCCAGACCCTCACGGCTGGCAACTTCACCCGCAGCAGCGCCGCCCATTCCATCAGCCACCGCCGCCAATAGGCCGCACTTGCAGACTTTTTGCATGCGCAGGGGTCCATTGACGATGGGCTCCTCGCCATCCAGCGCGTTCACAAGATAGGCATCCTCGTTGTTCTTGCGAACTTTGCCGAGATGCGTGATGGCGGCGTAGTCAATGAGCATGCAGGGGTGCGCTTAGAATCAGGGTTGGCCTCGGTGTGATTAGGAGCCGTTGTGGACTAACATGTGGTTTTAATGTTAGTCCGTTACGGCTCCTTATGCCGACGCACCATCGTTGATGAACAAGTTATTTGCGACGACGGCTTAACTATAGTCTCACGAGGCTTCGATGTCCGGCCATGTTCCATTCCTCGCTCAGATGACGGCAAGTTTGTTCCCCCTTGGCACTGCCATGGACGCGAATGAATGGCCGATTGGGATCCTCGGCCCAATCTGGAACAAAGCCTGATGGAGCAATTGGCCATCATTGGTCCTGGCACATTAGGACTCTCGCTCGCAAGATGGGCCACGGAGTGCGGTCTACACGTGTTTTTGGCGGGCCGGGATCTGGACCATGCGAACAGGGGCATCCAGAAAGCAGAACAGAACTGGGAAATCGCGGTGCGGAAGAGCCGTATCACCCAAAACCAACGCCTGAGGGCCGCGCTCAATTGCATGCCTGTGGGACATGGGAGGCGGCCGTGGATGGCGCCGACTGGGTCATTGAGGCGCTGCCGGAATCCCTGGAGGTCAAAGCCCAAGCCTGGGAGCGCCTCGATTCTCTGCTACCCTGCGAAGTATCACGGCTCACGGGTACCTCCAGCATCCCGGCCGCATCTATCCACTCGCTTTCTGGAATGGGTTCACCATTGTTGGCATTCCACTGCTTCGTACCATTGGAGCGGATGTCCATCGTGGAGTTGGCGGGGACGGAAAAGGCCCCAACCATGGCCTTGGAGAAAGCGTTGGATCTCGCTGCGCACCTCCGGAAGCAGGTGGCCATCGTGGCCGATCAACCTGGTTTTGCGGCTGCGAGAATGGCCTTGGCTCAGGGGTTGGAGGCCATGCGGCTGCTGGAATCGGGGGTTGCGAGCGCAGAGGATCTGGATGCCCTGTTGACGCAGGGATATGGCCATCCAATCGGGCCATTAGCACTATCAGACAGAATCGGACTGGACTTGAGATTGACGATCACTGAACAAATTTTTTCTTCGACTGGGGATCCGCGCTTTGCGCCCCCTGGAATTCTCCACCGGTTGGTGCGCCAGGGCAGGCTTGGAGTAAAGACTGGTTCTGGCTTTTTTGAATGGGATGCGAGGGGGAAACGTAGATGATTCCTTGGCTCATTGCCGCATTTGTGCTCGTGTTGGCCCTATGGCTGGCCTACAAGATTGGAATGATTGTGCTTCGAATCGCCGCAGGACTAGCTTTCCTGGCATTCATCTCCGCTCTGATCTGGTACATTTTTCTACGTTGACCTTAGGGGCCGTGCCAAAATAATTTGTGCCGTTCTGGTTATTTTCTACGGCCCTTATGTCGGTCGCGTATACGCATGACCGAGTTGTTTTGTCGCAACGATGGATTAAACGGATTAAACCGAATCCTTTGAAGGAGCACGAATGGCTGCCATCTCTTGTACCCACTGCGGCGCGGATCTCACCGCCCCCCAAAGTGTCCGCATTGCCGAGTACCATTTCGGCCGTCTGGAGAAAGTAACCCAAGAACCGATGGAAGGTCCTGGATTTAAATATCATTTCGAGCAGCCAGACACCTTCACCATCCTCTGCAACTCTTGCAAACGCTTGGTCCGGACCCTCCCCATCCGCCAATAGGCCAATGAGCAATTGCTACAAGAAAAGGGCCCCTTTCGGGGCCCTTTCCATGAGAAAACCGGGTCAATTCTTGATGATCCTGGGCGTAATGAAAATCAATAGCTCAGCATTTGTTTCAGACGTGGTCTTGCTCCTGAAGAGCCAACCCAAAAGCGGGAGCTTCGCGAGGAAGGGAACGCCCGTGGTGCCATTGCTGCTGCTATTGGTATAGACTCCACCGAGAATCGCGGTGCCGCCATCCTTGACAAGCACAGTGGTGTTGATGGATTTCCGGAGGATGGTGGGTGATCCCTGCACCGTACGGCTGAAATCAGCCTCGGATTTCTCGATCTTCAGATCCATCAGGATGGTGCCATCGTTGGTGATCTGGGGGGTGACATCCAGTTCCAGATTCGCGTCAACAAAGGCGACCGTGATGGCGCCACCTGCAGCCCCGCCCTGCTGGCTGGGATAAGGAATTTTTTGGCCGGCCAAAATCTTAGCCGCCTTGTTGTTCTGGGTGACTAATTTGGGCTGGGAGACGATCTTGACTTTCCCTTCCTTCTCTAGAGCTTGAAGGATGAAATTGATACTGATGCGATTACTCAAGAAAGAAACCCAGTATTCAGCGGCTGGGGCAGAAATGCTGGTAATACCATCTTTGCCAGGTGAGAAGCCGAGTGAAACATCATTTTGGCCAGCACGCGGCCTATTATTGATGGAATTCCAAGAAGGACTATTGCTGGAAACCCACGGAGCAGCGGCACCTCCAACAGTGAGGTCGTTTCCTCCTCCGTTGGCCGTAGGCCATTTAACACCGAAAGCCTTGTCAAAGCTGCCGCTGGCTTCGACGACCCGGGCAGATATTTCCACCTGCTGAATTTGGACATCCAACTGGGCGATGAGATCAGCGACTAGCGGCAGGTTACGAGGCAGGTCGGTGATGATCATGGTGTTCGTGCGATCATCCGTGATGATATTTCCGCGCTTGGTGATGATTTTTTCAATGATGCCTTTAACTTCTGCGACTTTCGCATAAGAGAGGGGATAGCTGACACTTTGCAGGTCGCCAGCCAGTGCCTTTGCTTCGTCCAGAGCTTTACGGTCATTCTCTTCTTTTTGAAGCTTCTCGACTTTTGCCACGCGCAAGACGCCGTGGCTTATCTCTTTACCAAGGCCTGCATTCTTCAGGATCATGTCAAGCACGAGGTCTGCGGGAGTATCCGTGAACTTGAAGTTATATGTCCCCTGGACATCCTGGTCCATGATCAGATTCAGATGCATGCTGTCGGCAATGATTCGAAGGAAGGTGCCTAAGTCTGCGCTTGGAATGTCAATGGTTATGGGAGCGCCAGTGTAACGGGCCTCCTGTTCACCCAAGGTGCGGCCGCCCTGCTGGCTGTAGCTTGACGAGTTAAGGTTACCCTTCCCTTGGCTCCGCGACTCCTGCGGTTGAGGTGCTAGCGGTGAAGGCATCGAAAGTGTTGATGGCATCAAAGCCGAAGCTGTAATGACCGGAAGAAGGCGATAAGGAGCGCCTACAGATGGAACTGGGCCGATAGGCATGGATGCCTGCGCAACTTGGCTATTGGTTGGTTCTTTAATGGCAACAGTCGGAATAGCCGGATTTGCCTGAGCGGGAGTTGCCTCGATGGCCGAGGTGGATTCAACCTGCGTGACTTGCGGCGCCTTTGAGACAGGCTCAGCCACAGGAGCTGGAATTCCTGAGGCACCCGCTACGGGTTCCGTGGGGCTGGCAACAATTTCTGTTGGGACTGATACAACAGGTGAGGACTGTAACGGTTCGACCGCCTTGGCCAGATCAGGAAGAGTCTGGAGCGGTGAAGCGACACCACTCGCCTCAGCCTGAGATTTGATTGCTGTGGCTTCATACCTTGCCTGGACATCTCCACTACCAGGCGACAGCATCAGTTCGATACCATTAGGCTGATTGGAAACTGTGACCTGTGTCCCTGGAACCACTTCCAGTACAAGCCGAGTGACCGGCAATGGCGAAATGGCAAATTGGGCTACCCGGTATTTTTGGATCAGCGGATGGGTAAGCGAGGCCAGATCTTTTTTGGAAAGTTGATTTCCTCGATTCACACCCGGAAGATCCACCACCACCCGATAGGGGTTGGAAAGGACCTGAAGCCTTGGTGTGGCGGTGAAACCGGGGATTTCAATCTGTAACCGCGCCCCGGAGCCATCCGAGGGCTGAAGAACCGCCTTCTGGAGGATCACGGACCGCTGGGCCGCTTCGGTTTCTGGGGGAGCCGCAGCAAGGGAACCGTTTGGGACCCCCGCCAGCACCACGCCCCCTGCAACCAGCAAGGAACACAGGCGAGCATTCATCGTTTACCCTCCTCGCGTTTAAAGGTCTTTGTGATCGTCTTATATTGAGTCTTGACTGTGGAATTTGGATCCCATTGATGGAAGGTGACAGCCTTGTCATCAACGCTTACGATTTCACCATCACGAAACTTGTATCCAGACGGGAGGAAACGGACATTTCCCCGACTATCGGTAACGACAGCAAAAAACTTGCCTTCTCTTTTTATGATGCCTTTGACAGCGATATCATCAACCAAATCTCCACGTTTGGAAGGTTCAGCATCCGAAGGCACCGCAAAAGGATCTCGGTTGATCGTAGGACGGTAGGGGACCGCCCGGCGAGCAACAAGATCTTCCGACGAAGGTTGACCATCCGCATTCGCAGAGGTAGTGGCTTCGGCTGTGGCGGGCGGAGCGGAATCTACAGGTTTTGCATTCTGCTTTTGCGCTTGCCCCCAGGCGCTGAGCACCAAGGTTGAGGCAAGAAAATGGAGAGCGATGTGATTCATATTTGGCTACTCCGTCTCTTTGGTGTCTTTTGCAACGCCTATCTTCTTAGGCGCAGGGGCGGGAGCCGCGGGAGCCTGAGCAGTAGGGTTGTATACGAAAGCACTAATCCGACAGGTGGCGATTGCGGGAAATACAGATTTCGAATCTGCACGCTTAAATTGAATATTTGTCATATTGATGATCTTTTCATAACCTGAAATCAAGGATGCGAATTGCCCGAAGGAATGGTAGCCGACACGGAAATCGAATTTCACCGGATACTCGGTGTAATAAGTTGATTTGACGGGCGCTTCCAGAGCGAACGAGGTTTGATCGATGCCTGCGTTATCAGCGAGTTTCTTCATGCGGATAGGCATCTCTCCCCGATCCTGTTCGGAGGGCATCACCTTGATGAGTTCATCCAAACGTTTCTCTGTTTTGGAGACTTCATCTTTGAGCTTTTCGTAGTTCGCTTTTAGTTGAAAGCCTTTATCCACTTCTTTCTGCAGGCTATCAATGCTTGCCTGGATGCTCACGAGTTCGTCTCGCTTACCCCCAAGAACAAAATAAATGACGATGCTCAGCACGATGCCCGCCAAGGCACCCATGAGAATCTGATTTCGGAGCTGGGTATTCATCGCTTACCTCAGGCCGGGTTCTGGAGATCAAAAGAAATGGAGAAGGAAATAGTACTGCCCTGCTTACCAGCGCCAGGATAATTCACGTTCTTAAACCACCGCGTACGGCTCTGTATGCGATTGTAGAAAAGCACAACCGCCTCAAAAGTTCTGGCCTCACCCTTGATTGTGACATTCGTGCCAGTTTGGCTGACCTCCCTGAACCATACATCATCAGGAAGACTATTGGCCAATTCTTCCATGAAATGAACAGGAAGTTCCTGGTTTTTCTTGAGGTTCAGCATCACTTCTTCTTTTTTCTGCAGAATTTCCTTTTGATCCCGGAATTTCTTTTCAAGATCAATGTATTTCTTCAGCTCTTCTACCTGCTTGGCAAGTTGGTCACGTTTCTGATTGGAGCGCTCGATCTCATTATTTAGCCAGATGTAGTAAACGCCGCCAATCGCCGAGAAAAGCAATACAAACAAAATACCCGCAATAGGCAAGGTGGAACGCCCAGCGCCTTCGTCCTGGGCATATACCTGCATGGGTTCAGCTTTATCAAGCTTCTTGCCCGAACCCTGAGCGAGCGCGTCTCCGAGGAGGTTGATCCTGATCATCGGTCCCCCACTTGGCGCAGAGCCAGGCCCACGGCAACTGCAGCCGCACATCCGATCTCTCGAGCGGCGGCCGGGTCAACACTTCGGTCATCCAACTCGATAAGTAAAAAAGGATTCATACGATCTACCGATACTCGAAGCCTGTCGCCAAGCACATCGGTGAGGCCCGCAACTTTTGCGCTGCCGCCAGCGAGAAGCACGCGATCCAACCGGTCGATCTTGAAACTAGACCGGAAGAAATCAATGGTCCGGCTGAGTTCATCGGTGAAAGCATCAGCAATAGCCGCTAATGAAGGTGCAACCTCTTCCGGGCTTCGGCCTTCAGCTGATCTCCCTTGCTTCAAGGCTTCGGCACCCTCGCGATTGACGCCCCAATCTTCCATGAGCTTGTCGGTGAAGCGGTTGCCACCCCAAGCAATATCACGCCAGAAGACCGATTTATTACCAACAAGCATAGTCAAGTTCGAAAAATTGGCACCAATGTTCACAAGGGCGACTACTTCATCATTCCCTCCGGCCGTAGAATTAATTTCATGGGCGTTTTGAAGGGCGAAAACATCGACGTCCACTACGGAAGGCCTGGCCCCAGCTTGGGCAACGCAAGAGATATAGGCCTCAAGCTTATCTTTACGGCAAGCCACCAGGACCACATCCATATTGCCTTCGGCGGCACGTTCATCCAGGACAGCATAATCCAAGGCGTAGGAATCCAAACCTTGGCCGGCGGGGAAGAAACTTTCGGCTTCCCACCGGACAGATTCGGCAAGCTCGGCTGGACTCATCAGCGGGAAAGTCACTTTTTTGACCATCACCTGCTGACCTGAAACAGAAATAGCCACATCGCGCGATTTGATCTTTTGTTCAGCCAGTACCTGTCTAATAGCTGATGCGACAGCATTGCTGTCCATGATGTCCCCATCGACGATCGCGTCTGTGGGAATCGGAGCTATGCCCAGCTTTTGAAGGCGATAGCGCTGCGCGCTGCCCTTCCCGATGGGTTGAAGCTCGCACACCTTCACCGAACTGGAGCCAATGTCCAGGCCAACAAGCGACTTGCTTTTGCTACCGAAAAGACCCACTGGGAGCCTCGCTTTGATGATGAATGGTTCTAAAGAATAACGTCTAGGAGGCGTACGTCAAGCATTTCAGACAGATGGACCATCCTCATCAGAAGAAAACCCGATCAAGACGGCTGTAATGTTGTCTTCTCCTCCATTTTCTCTGGCTTTGGCAATCAGGAGACTTACTGAATTTTCTAAAGATTTTTCAGCCATGGTGATGGACCAAATTTCAGAATCCGTGACCATTCCTGACAATCCATCAGAGCAAAGCAAAAGGCGGTCCATTTTTTGAAGCTCGAATTCCTGAACGGATACATCCAGCTCCCCGCCATTGCCCAAGGCTTGGGTAATGACGTTCCGGAATGGGTGCACTCGCGCTTCCGCAGGGGTAAGGATTCCATGGGTTACCTGTTCTGCCACCCATGAATGGTCTTTCGTGATCTGGCGTATACCCTCGGGGTCAAGAATATAGGCCCTGGAATCCCCGACATGGGCAAGGGTCGCGCGCGATCCCTGGATAAGGCAGGCCACCACTGTGGATCCCATGGTCTCCCGTTCAGGGTTTTTACGGATGTCCTCGACGATGGCCTGGTCCGAAAGCAGCAAGGCTACTTTTAGGCGATTACCGTCATAATTAAGCGTGACATCGTATTCAAGCGGCCAAGTGCGGTCCTTCTCTATGGTCTGCTGAACAAATTGCGTCACCCGGTCCACCACGATCTGGCTGGCGACTTCACCAGCCGCATGGCCGCCAAGCCCATCAGCGACCACGAAAAGGCCCAGTTCAGGCTCCATCCGCATGCTGTCCTCGTTGTGTTTCCGGACACAACCAACGTCTGTGAGCCCTGCCGACACCAGGCGCATGGTTAACCTCTCCTCAAAATCTTATTGAACAGGGTTTTGGCCTGCTGGCCTAGGTCCCCAAGGCCCTTGATATCCATACTCTTGCCCTTTTCTTCATGGCTTGGCCCGGAGGCAACACCCATCCGCTTCAACATTTTATGGTTCGGAGAAATTTCCCGGGCTCTCTGAATGAGCGCAGTGGCTCGAGCCTGCATTCCTAATGCTTGAAAGTGCTCAGCGAGACGCAACATCGTTTCAACATTCTTCGGTTGCAAATTAAGTGCGGCTTCAAAGCACTTGATGATGGATCTACGGTCACTCCCCTTTGTTTCGAGAACCTTCGCTTGGAACAAATGGTAATCGGCTTGGTTTGGGTCCTGTCTGATCGCGAATTGGACGAGGCCGAGAGCCCGCTCGGTATCCAGGTTTTGAAAAGCCTTCAAGGCTTCCTGGTACCAATCGTCGGGAGTCCGCTCAAGGGGGTTGAGCCCAGGATTGGTGTTCCCCGGTTGGGAAGCTTGGGGACTTGAGCCGGAATGAGCATTTTTAAATTCTTCTTCCGCCCAGCCTCGCCGCTCTGGATCTTTTAATACGTTGAAGGCCTCTGATATATCCCGGAACCTGGATTCAGCTTCTTCTTTTTGAGGGCCTGTGAAGCGATCCGGATGCCACATTTTGGCAAGCCGATGATAGGACGCCTTGATTTCGTCGGCGGATGCGCCTACACGGATTTCAAGAATGTCGAAGGGGTTCATCGTAGTTCCGAATGCTTGTGTGGCCATGCCTGCTTAAAAGGTTAGAAGGTCGAAACCTGGATGGTAGCCTAATTCTTGTTGGAAGATAGAGTGCAAGCCCAATCATAGCTGCTCGCGCGATCAATCTCCAAATTTGATGGCACACTGGATGGCTCGGAGAAGCGCATTGGCTGCCACGCTTGGGACAGGTTCATGGGAAAACATCCGTGAGGGGCTCAGAGCAGGCGACCTGTCTCCCCAAGGCCTGGTCCCGGTCTGCTCGGACCATATCCAGCGTCAGGAATCTCCCCTTCATGCCATCACCTTCACAGACCCAGAGCGGAGCCTTGATCTCGCCAGGGCCGCTGACTTCAGGCTCCAGCAGGGTGAACAGGGAGCAATGCTGGGAATACCCGTAGTGTTAAAAGACAACTTTCATTGGAAGGGCCTTCCAGTAAGCAATGGGTCAAAGCTTACTAAAGATTACATTGCCCCTTACAACGCCACTGTGGTTAAGCGATTGCTGGAAGCAGGAGCTGTTCCCATCGCCAAAGCCAACATGGATGAATTCGCCATGGGCTCCAGCGGTGAATACAGCGCCTTCGGCCCCACCAGGAATCCATGGGACACCACCAGGGTGCCGGGCGGTTCAAGCAGCGGTTCCATCGTCAGCGTGGCCGCGGGATACTCGCCGTTCGCGCTAGGAAGCGATACAGGAGGGTCTGTTCGGCTTCCCGCAGGATTTTGTAATGTTACCGCCCTCCGGCCCACCTATGGCGCGCTCAGCCGCTACGGTGTCACTGCGATGGCGTCCAGCCTTGACCAGGTGGGGCCCTGTGGCCAGAACGGCCATGGGTGTGGCTGCCGGATTCGGTGTGATGACCGGTAGGGATCCTTTTGATTCAACCAGCATCGATCTTCCGGGCACCGAGCGGCTGGCCGATTTGAAACCCGCATCCCTCAAGGGCCTACGCGTAGGGCTTCCCAAAGAATATTTTGGCGGTGGCCTGGACCCTGATGTCCGGGCCGTCGTAGAAAATGCCATGCGGGCCTTTGAGCGTGAGGGAGCCCGTGTCGTCGAAGTCTCGCTTCCCCACACATCCTATGCCATAGACACCTACTACCTTATCTGCACCTCCGAGGTGAGCAGCAACATGAGTCGTTTCGACGGCGTACGCTATGGTGCGCGGAAAAGCTCGGACGGTCTTTTCGGAATGATGTCTGAAACTCGCGAGCAGGGCTTTGGCACGGAGGTGAAACGCCGCATTCTGCTGGGGGCGTTCTGCCTCTCCAAGGGTTATTACGATGCCTTCTACATGAAGGCGCTGAAAGCCCGCACCCTGATCACAAAAGATTTCACAGATGCCTTCGGAAAGGTCGACATCATTGCCACCCCAGTAAGCCCAAGCGTGGCTTTCCCCATCGGCGACAAGACAATGGATCCCATGGCGATGTACTTGGCTGACGCGTACACCGTGACGACCCCGTTGGCGGCTCTACCCTGCCTCTCCATGCCCGGTGGCTTCGCGAACGGCCTGCCTGTAGGCGTGCAGCTTATCGGCCCCTCCCTTTCGGACGTGTTCCTGTTGGAAACAGCCCATGCCTTCCAGCAAATCACCGGCCATCATCTTCAAACCCCGCCGCACTTGAACTGAGGAGTTAATCGTGGCCATTGATGTCGTCATGCCCCAAATGGGTGAATCCATCGCTGAAGCAACCATCTTGAAATGGCACCGCAAGGTGGGCGAACAAATCGGCAAGGATGAAACGCTCTACGAAATCAGCACCGACAAGGTTGACGCAGAAATACCCTCGCCCATCCAAGGCACTCTGCTTGAAATCCTCGTGGATGTGAACATCACCGTACCCGTTGGCAGTGTGGTGGCGCGGCTTGGGGATGCATCAGAACTGGGCGCTGGTGGATCCGGATCGGGTGTGGCCGCTGCGGCAGCTGCTCCTTCTGTATCATCTGCGCCGATAGCCGCTCCGTTGCACCCGATGAGCGCTGATGATGATGACAACAGCCTCGAAAACCGGCTCCGGACAAAGTCGTCTCCTCTGGTCCGCGAGATGGCAAAACAGCATGGCATTGATTTATCCCAGGTCCCAGGAACCGGACAACTTGGCCGTGTGACCAAGGAGGACATGGATGCCTTCCTGGCCAAGGGCGGTGCGGCATCGCCCGCTGCGGGTTCCGCGCCGATCTCAGGCGAAATGCCCAGGATGGCTGCCGCCCACGATCCCAGCGCCCCCACAATGGGCGCCGTTCCAGGCCTTGCGGTGCCACCCACGCCCCACGTCCCGGCATTCAGCACCGGCGAACGCGTGAAGATCGAGCCCATGAGCCGCATGCGGAAGCTCATCGCGGACAACATGGTGAACTCGAAACTGCGGGTGAGTCCCCACGTCTACACGGTTTTCGAAATCGATATGAGCAATGCGGCGCGGCTCAGGGCAAAGCACCGCAAAGCCTTCGAGGAATCCTACGGCACCAAACTGAGCTTCATGCCCTTCATCATGAAAGCCGTCATCAAGGGCCTTCAATCTTTCCCCGTGGTGAACGCATCGGTGGACGGCGACAACATCATCTACAAACAGGATATCAATCTCGGCATCGCCGTATCCCTGGACTGGGGCCTCATCGTGCCGGTGGTCAAGCACGCGGACAGCTTGAATCTGGGCGGACTCGCACGATCACTCAACGACCTGGCGGAGCGTGCCCGCACCAAGAAGCTCATCCCAGACGAAATTTCCGGAGGCACCTTCACCATCACGAACCCTGGTGTGTTCGGTGACATCTTCGGTCTGCCCATCATCAACCAGCCCCAGGTCGCCATTCAGTCCATCGGCGGCATCGTGAAGCGCCCGGTGGTGGTGACGGATGAGAACGGCAATGATGCCATCGCTATCCGGCAGATGATGTACTCAGGTCTTAGCTTCGACCACCGCATCGTCGATGGAGCCGTAGCGGATCAGTTCATGAGCGTGGTTAAAAAGGAATTGGAAACCGGAACATTCGGCCTGGAATAGCAGGATCTCAATATGTGGGGCCGCTCTCACGGATGCGTTCGCGGAACGTCGCGAATTCACCCTCAAAATAAAGCGGAATGCTGCCTGTCGGTCCATTACGGTGCTTGGCGATGATCAGCTCCGCCTCATTCTCGGGCTCATCGTTCCCCGGGCCCGGATTTGTGCGTCGATGGATGAATGCGACCATGTCCGCATCCTGCTCCAGGGCGCCAGAGTCGCGGAGATCCGATAGTTGGGGGCGGCCTCCCGTGCGGTGTTCCACTTCCCGGTTGAGCTGAGAGAGCACCACCACAGGCAGGCTGTGGTCCTTGGCGAGCAGCTTCAGCCCGCGGGAAATCTCACCGATGCGCACTGCCTCATTCTGCTTGGCAGCCCTGGAACTATCGGGACTGCTCAGCAATTGCAGGTAGTCAATGATGACCAAATCCAGTTTCTGGTTTGCCTGGCTGAGGTGCCTGTCCACCATGGAAATGATCTGGGGCACGGTGATGCTGGCGTAATCATTGATGAAGACAGGAAGCGCGAGGAGTTCTTTGCGAGCTTCTTCCAGTTGGTTCCGATCACGATCATTGAAACTCCCGGCTTCCACGCGCTTCATGTTCACCCGCGCTTTCGCCGCCAGGAGCCGCAGGAAGACTTCCTCCGAAGACATTTCAAGAGAGAAGAACGCCACATGGGCATTTTGTTTCATGGCTGAGCGCAGCATCCAATTGAGCGCCAGAGCCGTTTTTCCGACACCAGGCCTTGCGGCGAGAATCACAAGGTTGCCTGGGCGCAAACCCTGGGTCAGGTCATCGAACCGCTCGAACCCCATGCGCAGCCCTGCCGATCCTCGGCCCTCCAACCGCTCCAACAGGGCCGGCATGGCCTCGGCTTCCACCGCGGCGATGTGTTCCAGGCCCTTCTTACGTTGATCGCCTTGAGCCAGCCGGAAGAGATCCTGCGCTGATTGCTCGATGAGGGTATCGGGGGGTGCTTCTTCCGCAGCGGCTTGGCGTGCGAGCCCGGCTCCGATGCGGATCAGGTCACGCAGCTTGCGCTTTCGCATCAGCAATTCAGCCAGAATCTGGGGACGTCCCACTTCCTCTGCGCTGAGCAGTTCAACTAGTCCGGGAAATCCACCCACTTTCCCAAGGGTGTCGTCCTGGTCCAGCACATCTTTCAAGGTGAGCGCATTGACTTCCAGCCGCGCTTCAATTAACGAACGGAGGCCCCGGAAAACCGCGCGATGGGCAGGATGGACAAAGTCTTCTTCATGAAGCTGGAAAACGATATCAGCCGCGTCCTTCTCAGCTCCTGGGGCACAGCAAGTGGCCAGGAGCGACCGTTCCGCGTCAACGTCCTCCGGAAGCTGGTCCGGAATCCAGTCTGTGGCCATTAAAGCCCCGGGGGTACATAACCACCACCGTTCACATCAACGAATATCGGATTGGTGATGGCGATTGGGTACATGCCTTTCTGGATCTTCGACCAAGGGGTGCCCACACGATACGGCCCGGTCTGGGCAAGAGGGACGCCAGCTTCCACTACGATCCAAGCATCCTTTGCGGCGGGTAAATTCAATTGCACTGAGGCAATCCGCTGCCGGGAATTGTCGCCTTGGCTGAACGTGTTGGGATCAAGAGTCTGAACCACTTGGCCATTGGCGATGATGCGGATTTCATCCACAGGGACCCAGTCTGGTGCGTAAAGAATGATTGAAATATTCTGAGATGCGCCAGTCGCGGTCCCACCGGGGCCAATTCCATTGATGCTCACGTCCAATAATGGTCCTGTGGAGGCGACAGCAGCACCGCTCTTTAGCGCGTTTTGAACAGCACTTAGATCAGTTTGAGTCGGTAGGGCGGTCCCCAATTTTAAATAGGTCCGTGCCAATCCTACTGGTGTATCAAGGCTGTATAAGCCTGATGAGAGTCCCAGCCCCTTCGTGAAATTCGCGGGTGTCTGCTGGTTCAGCAAGGCGAACCAATCGCGGCGCACTGCCTTGAATTCCGTGAACCAGGCAGCAGGGTTGGAGGCGCTGAAGCCTTCGCCACGCAACAATTCAAGTGCGTTGAAGCTGCCCACGGTGGCCCCCTGGGACAGCGGCCCCGTGGCATTCCACCAAGCATTCACACCTGTTCCAAGGGGGACAGTGGGACTAAAACCCCGTAGGGTGAATATCCCATTCGGTCCACGAGGGCGGTGCACGACAACATACGAGCCTTCGGATTGCTTGATGAAATCCGCCAGATTCCAACCCTGGGATGATTTTGCGCCACGATTGCGTTCCACACGTGGAACCGGAGTGAAAAATGCAGAGGCCGCTCCATCCTGGATCAGCGAGGTGCTTCGGGCGCCAAAAGTCAGAGGATCCGTTCCAATGGCAGTACGGTAGGAGGCATCCAATCCAATAATGTTGAATTCGAGTACGAAATCTTTGTAGACCTGCTCGGCATCTTCGAAGCGATCATTTTCCAGAAGCCCCACGACACTCACGTTCTCGGCCAAGGCGGATGAGAGTTTTTCGCTCGGCAGCATGCCGCCACCAGTGGCCTGGGAAGGACCGGGCACATCAAAAGCGGTCCAACCGCTTGGGACCAATGCCGGAACGATGATGAAGGGATGATCGAAGGTGCTGTCTGAACCAGGTAGCGGGGAAGCCTTGATGACCTGAGAATCCAAATAACTAAGCGGACCCCGTGTCGCGTAGGCAAGGAAGTTTCCCACAGGGAAGGACACAGTGGCAGCGCTGGCTTCTGCCTGAATTCCGGGTACAAACGATGAACCAAAAAGTTGGTTTCCCGCCAGGAATTGATAGCTTCCACCATTGGCACTAGTGACAAGCTTGCCTTTCGTCACCGAGTCGAACGAGCCCGCGAAAGTTCGAAGTCTCTGAAGATCTGGATCCGTGGTGCCATCCTTGCCAACGAACGTGAAACGCAGGGGTTGGAAGTTGCCTGTGGCGATATCTTTTGTACGGGCAGAAAAATACTGAGCCACCACCTTTGATCCAACAAAGGTATCCAAGGATGAGTCATTG
>JADKJH010000006.1:0-125000 GCA_016722505.1 Holophagaceae bacterium | reverse complement strand
CATCGATCATCACGCCGATGTAGGCCTGGTCACGGCGGAGGATGATGGGCTCCTCGTCGCGCAGCCAGCGCACGGCATTGATGCCGGCCATGATGCCCTGCCCTGCGGCCTCTTCATAACCCGTGGTGCCGTTGATCTGGCCCGCGAACCATACGCCGTCCAAACCTTCCACCGAGAGATTCCGGTGCAATTGCAAAGGATCAAAACTGTCGTACTCGATGGCGTAGCCTGGACGGATGATCTCCGCCTTCTCGAAGCCCGGAAGGCTTTGAACCATGCGCAGCTGCACATCCGGTGGCATGGACGTGGACAGGCCAGAAAGGTAGATTTCTTCTGTCTCCAGGCTTTCAGGCTCCACGAATATCTGGTGCCGGGCCTTGTCTGGAAATTTTACAAATTTGTCCTCGATGCTGGGGCAGTAGCGCGGACCGACGCCTTCGATGTGTCCGCCGTACATCGCCGAGCGGTGCAGATTTTCGCGCACTGCCCCTTCGGTTTCGGGTGTGGTGTGGACGATATGGCAGGGCACCTGGACTTGGGGAATTCCACCCTTTGAAACATCGGTGAAAAAACTGAAGGGCCGGGGCGGATGATCGCCGTGCTGCACTTCGAGCCTCGTGAAATCAATGCTCCCCTTCGCCAACCGCGGACTGGTTCCTGTTTTCAGGCGGCGGCATTTCAGGCCAAGGGATTTCAATTGTTCCGATAAATGCGTGCTGGGTGGTTCCCCCGCGCGGCCAGCCGCCATGCGTTTCTCGCCAATGAGGATCTGGCCGTTGAGAAACGTGCCCGAGGTCAGCACTACCGCATCGCAGGAAAGGAACGTTCCGTCCAAGAGCTCCACGCCATGCAGCCCTCTAGTGCCATGGTCCCAGCGGAAGGCCGCGGCGATGCCCTGCCGCAATCTGAGATTTGGCGTGTGTTCCAGCCGCTTGCGGGCCGCGATGCGGTACTTCACCTTGTCCGCCTGGGCCCGGGGACCCCTCACGGCCACGCCGCGGCTCTCGTTGAGGATGCGGAAGTGGATTCCCGTGGCGTCGATGAGGCGCCCCATGGCACCGCCCAGCGCGTCCAATTCCCGCACCATGTGGCCCTTGCCCACGCCACCAATGCTCGGGTTGCAGCTCATCTGGCCGATCTGGTCCAGGTTCATGGTCAGCAGGGTTGTGGCCATGCCCATGCGAGCAGCGATATGGGCCGCCTCGATTCCCGCATGTCCTCCGCCAATGACCACGATGTGCTTCAAATCCATAGCTCCTGAACCCATTAGTCTATCGGCGATTCAAGCAACGCTCTCTTGATGATTTCGTGAAACACTGGAAGGCCATGAAATCCAGACTCTCTCCCGAAGAACGCCGCGAGCACCGCCGAGACATGCGGAAGCGCGCCATGCAGCGATCAAAATTCGCGCTGCCATCCAGCATCACGCTCATTTCCATCCTGTGTGGGTTCTCGTCGGTCGTGATGTCCATCAATGCCGCCGGGGACAATCCAGAACACTACTTCCTCTGGGCCGCGATACTGCTGGTGGCGGCAGGTGTCTTTGATGGCCTGGATGGCCGCGTGGCCCGTGCCACGGGCACCAGCACTGAGTTCGGAGTGCAGCTGGACAGTCTGGCGGACATGGTGAGTTTCGGTATGGCCCCCGCGATCCTGGCTTACCGCTACGCATTTTTCACGCTGGGCATCGGCGACTACCAGCTGCGGGCCGTGGGCTGGGCCGCGTGCTTCTTCTTCGTGGCCTGCGGAGCCCTTCCTGGCGCGCTTCAACGTGCAGGTGAGCATTGTGGATTCGCGGTTTTTCGTTGGGATGCCGATCCCCGCTGGCGCGGCCTGCGTGGCTTCAGTGATCTTGTGCTGGCCCGGCCAGCCCGTTCTGGCAAAGCACGCCTACTATTTCGCAGCTGAGCTTTTCCTGGTGGGCTTGTTGATGGTCTCAACGGTCCGATTCCCCAGCTTCAAGAAGAAGTCCCAAAGCCCCCGGGCCGCCATGGGCCTGAAAGTCGCCTTCGTGGGGATCCTCTGCCTGATGATCATTTTCCGGCAGTATTTTTTCATCGGTTTTTTTATTGTCTACATTCTGTCGGGCATTCTACTGAATCTGGCATGGAGCCTGGGTTGGCGGGGCGTTGAGCCTCCGCATGCTCCCGAAGAAACCGATTCGGGGACCGTCGGATAAAAACACTACGCGAGCATCACTGGCTCGAAATCGCCGGAAGGCGATTGTCGAGAGGGTGGCGAAGGGGCGAAGGGTGAGAGGAAATATTTATTTCCTGGCCCATTTCCCCTTCGCGATCTTCGCCTTCGTCACAACCTCCGCATAGTGTTTTTAGCTCAGCACTCCGGCGATGCATGCACTCAGGAAGTTCGCCAGGGTCCCCGCGAGCATGGCCTTGAGTCCTAGCCGCGCCAGATCGCTGCGCCGTTCTGGGATCAATGCGCCGATGCCGCCCACCTGGATGGCGATGCTGGAGAAATTGGCGAAACCGCAGAGAGCGAATGTCGAAACAAGCTTGGCCTTGGTGCTCAGTTCGGGCAGGGCGCCAAGTTGGATGAAGGCGACGAACTCATTGACCACCATGCGGGTGCCCAGCAGCGAACCTACGGTGCCGGCTTCTTTCCATGGAACGCCCATCAGGAAGGCGAAGGGCTTGAACAGCGTGCCCAGGATAATTTCAAGGCTGCCGCCGGGATAGGCGGCCTTGATGAGACCGTTGATGAGCGCTACGAGCGCGATGAAGGCGATGAGCATGACGGCCACGTTGAAGGCCAGGCTGCCGCCTTCGAAGGCGCCGCGGGCGGCGGCGTCAATGACGTTCGCATCGTGGTTGGGGATATCCACCTTCAGTTCTTCGCCCGCCACCATCTGGGTTTCGGGTTCCTCGACTTCGGGTTCCAGGATCTTGGCGATCATCACGGCGCCCGGCGCGGTCATGATCACAGCGGTGAGCAGATGCACGATGTCCACGCCGGCGATCTGCACGTAAGCCACCATGATGGAACCCGACACGTGCGCCATGCCCGCGGTCATGATGACCATCAATTCGGAGCGGGTGAGCCGCGACAGAAAGGGCCGGATGGTGAGCGGCGCTTCGGTCTGGCCCATCAGGATGCTCGCGGCCACGCACACGCTTTCGGCGCCGCTGACCTTGAGCACGCGGCCCATGGCGCGGGCGCAGGCGCCCACGACCCATTGCATCACGCCGAGGTAGTAGAGCACCGCGAAGATGCTCGCCACGAAGATGATGGTGGGCAGCACCACGAAGGCGAAGACCATCCCCATGCGGCCGATGGAATGGTGGGCGGCATCCATCACCGGCGCCCCCATGCCTCCCGCCGCGCTGTCCGCCAGGGGTCCGAATACGAAGCTGGCGCCGTCATGGGCATATTCCATCAGGTGCTGCACCACGATGCGGATGTTGTTAAAGGTCTTGCCCACCAGATTGCCCCAGAGCAATCCGTAGACCACCACCCCAAAAATGCTCCAGTTGAGCTGTTTGCTTTGGAAGCCCGCGAAACGCCGCAATAGCATGGGCGTGAACATCAAAGCGAAGATGATCCAGCCTAAGCCATAGAAATGCGCATTCGGCGCGCCTTCATGGAGCCAGAACCCGGGCCAGGACATCCGGCCATTGAAGCCCAGCCACCGCGAAAGCAGATCGCCCTTGAGCACCACGATGGCGAATACCCATTGCAGGCCAAGGCCCCAAGCAACGGTCTTCCAGTGGATGTTGCCGCGATGGCGGCTCAACCCGATGGCGATGGCCATGAACACAATGATGCCAATGAGGCCGATGAACCGCTCCATGTTTACTCCTTGCTAATTATGATTTTCAGAGCTGCTGATTCAGGGCTTTGACGGCCCTGATCATCTCGAACCGGGCTCGGCCCAGGATGCCTTCCCGATGGATGATCAACACCAGCGTGCAGCCCTCTGAGGCACCCATCATCAAGATCCAGTGCTCCTGCGTGGCGAAAGCGATCTGTTCGATTTCACCGCTGTCGAATTCCTCAATGGCCTGGGCTAAGTGGCGCTTGACAGTCTGTTGATAGGCGCCAAGCAGCTGCAAGGCATCATTGGGTACCTGGATCGTACGGGTGCAAATGGGTTCGCCATCTTTGTCACTGAAGGTGGCTGCGAGGGCTTCGGGAACCCGTTCGATCAACTGATCCAGGATCTGCTGGAACATGGACGCACTCCTGAGGGTAGGGACTGAAGCATCATGACTGCTCTGGGTTTCCAGCGCTACTTGCAGTGGTCCAGCCACCCAAAATCCCCGGGTGGCAACTCAGCGCGAAGCCAAGCCGCCGCGAAAAACAACCCGGACCAGGCAGGCGGTTCTTGCATGAGCGCTGGGGAATCACACCAATCCAGATAAGTGAATCACCCCGATACCGATTGCATGACGATCAATAAGCTGATGCCCAGCATCCCCAAAACAAAAATAATTGCCAGAATGATGTGCAGCAACGTCGCCGCAACACCCTTCCACATGGGCGCACGATGGAAGGCCGCCAGGGCAAGCCCCCGCAGCATCCAGAAATAGGCGCCGGACACCATGAAGACCGGCGTCAACAGCAGGCCCATGAGAGGAATGAAGCCCAACAGGCCGATGGCCGCGTCAAGCGCCCCCACCTGCATGGCCTCCGCCTCGGCGATGAATGTGCTGCGCCAGTTTCCGGTTCTTTTCACGCCACCCAGCATCCAAAGCGACATGTGGTCCCAGACCGCGTTGTGCAGCCAGGCGCTGGCGATTCCCACGGGGGGCAGCACTATCATCCAGGGCCAAAGATTAGCCCACGATGGCAGATCAGGCAGGCTCGTTACGAAGGCGCGGACGTCCTCGACATTGATCTCGGCAGGAAATAGCTGCAGAATCTGCTGCCACATGCGGCTGTGGGGATCTTTGAACGCCGGGTAGTCCCGGTACACCGCGTGGAGGGTCAGCAGGCTGCCAATCAGGCTGATGGAGCCGCGGAGCAGCAGCATCCATCCAAAAGAAACCCCCAATTTGGGGGATTCCGCGGCCCGCTCCTGGAATCCCTGCACCGGATGAAGGGCACAGTGGACCAGGCGTCGGAACAGGAAATCCATCTGGGACCAGCGCATCGCTACAACTTATCAGGGTTCAAGGGTTGGATGCGTGGGCTATGATGAATCCACTATTGACTGAGGCTTCAATGACAGGGCTCCTGCCCATCCCACGCCGACACGCCATTGCTTTAGCTCTGGTCTCGCTTCCCGCATGCGTGTTGTTGGCACAGGATGCTGATATTTCCGAGAAGCTTTACCAAAGCGGTGAGCGCGCGTTCCACGCCCATTCGTACCCCGAAGCATTCGAGACCTGGAACCAGCTTCTCCAAGCCGCGCCCAGATCCAGCTTTGCGGCCCAAGCGCTCATCCGCATGGCGCGCTACCACATCGAGGTTGAGAAAAAGCCCGACTCTGCCCTGCCATTTCTTGAACGTCTGAAAACCGAGCACATTAAATCTCCCATCGCCGCGGAGGCTATGCTGCTGCGTGGGGAAATCCTGGCCCAGCGGGCCAAAAAACCCACAGACATGAAGGAAGCCATCGCGGAATTCAATCGGGTGGTGGATCTCTATACCGACAACCCCGCCGTGGCCGGGGCCCATTATCAGCTTGGATTGGCCTTCCAGGGCCAATCCAATTGGGGCCGTGCGTTGCAAAGCTTTCTTGAGGCCTACCGCCTGGATCCGCTCTCTACCTTCGCACCCAAGGCGCTGTTGCAAGCCGCCGAGGTGCTGGACATCAGAGGGGATCTGCAGGGCTGCCTGCGCCTCCTGGAGCGCCTCCGCGAACGGTCGCCCAATACCCCAGAAGCCAAGGATGCGGCCTGGCGGATCGCTGTTCGCGTGAAGTGGCGGATGCAGAAAACGCCCTTGAAATCCGAAGGCCTCTGGCCTGCCGGGAAGGCCGCGAAGTGGGTCAATACCCCCACCTTGTTGACTCCTGGCCCAGATGGAGATCTGTACATCTATGAAGACGGCCTAGATCGAGCCAGCGTCCTGCATAAAAACCAATCGGCCCCCGTCGGCGGACTGGTGAAGGGCGCAAAAGCAATGATGGTCGCCCCCAACGGCCTGCCCTGGTTCCTCACCAAACAAGGCTTGGTGAAGGAAGATGGTGTTCCCGCTGCGCTGGCCGGCAATGCCCCAACAGGAGGTGTTTTGGACCACTGGGGCACAGTCTGGGTCGGAGATAAAAAGATTCCAGCCTTGACGCTCATAGATCTGGATGGCCAAAGCAAGGCGCTACCTTCACCCACCACCAACGCTTTGGCCCCCCTTCCGAATGGGGGCGTCGCGCAGGCTTCTGATGCCAACCGGGATGTGAAGTTCCTGGACGCGAATGGTCAACCCCAAGTGTGGATTCCTTACGGCAAAGGACTGTCGGGCGTATTCCGTTACGTACTAGCCCTGGGCAGCGATGCCCTCGGCCACGTGGCCGCCATCGTGGATGGCGGGGAATTCGAAGGTGTTGTGCTCTGGGGTCCCGATGGTTCTGTGCTGCGCCAGGCAACTTGGCGACAGCTCGGCATCAGCGGAAAATTCGTAGCCATCGCCTTTGACCGCAGCGGTGGCCTCATCCTTGCTGACAGATCCAATGATCTACTCCTCCGGTTGAATTGATGACGCGCCCCTTGCTGTTCACTCCTGCCGCCCTGACCCTCATCAGTGTCTGTCTCTCTGCCCAGGCCCCGCAACCTGACCCAGCCTTGAAGGACGCAGCCAAGCAGGGGAAAGATTTATGGGCCAATCAAGGCGACCGGGATGGGGCCACGATAAAATTCGAACAAGTACTCGCGGCATTAGAACCCAAGTCGCTCACGCTGGATCCGGAATGGAGCTTATTGCTCTGCGAAACCTACAACTGGCTCGCCATTCTGGAGGATCGCAACCCCGCCAAAAAGGCCGATGCAGCCAAGCGCATGGAAGCTTTGGTGAATTTCAATCCAGATTTTGAGCTGGATAAGAATATTACTTCGGGGAAGTTACTCAGCCTTTACGATGGCCTCAGGAGCGCCAAGCTGGCGAAAGTCAGCTTTACCTATCTGCCCGAAGGCGGGGTTTTGAAGGTGGATGAAAAACCGGGTCCCGCTTTGCCCTCCCGGCACTTGCCTTTCGGCGTGCATAAGCTCATCTACACCAAACCTGGATTCAGCCCGCAGGAAGTGGACTTTGAACTGGCCCCAAAGGATTCCAGGAATGTTGACTTCAAGCTGGACCGCAATGCTTCAACCATCACTTTTTTCACCTACCCAAGCGGCACGGAAGTATCGCTGGATGGCAAATCTTTGGGTAAAACCCCCGTCCAGACCGCATCAGCCGAAGTGCCTGTTGAATTGAAGGCCATCGCCGAGAAGGCGGGACTCAAGGTGGAGGACCTTTCAGGCGCGTTCGTCTTATCTGATCTGAAAGTCGGAAAACACCTCCTTGAACTGAAATCCAGCTGCTTCCGCCCCAAACGGGTGGAGTTGGGCGAAACGTTCACCACGCCCTACGCGGACCACATTCTGGAGGCCATTAAACTGGATCCGTCCCGCGGAACACTCACAGTGAGCTCACCCTGGCCCGGCGGCGAATTATTCCTTTCGGGACAGAGTTATGGAGCCCTGCCGGTGAATGGCGTGTCCGTCTGCGCGGGTACCTACGATTTGGTGGTGAAATACCCAGCCGGGGGGTTTTCTCAAAGGCTGGATGTTCCGGAAAATAAGACCGTCAGCCTTGCCACCAAGCCGAAACCCCGCCTGACCTTCATTGGGTTTGACGGCACGGATGATTTCCCGGGCAAGTCCCGGCTCATCACACATCTCAAGGGGTTGGGAGATCGCCTCAAGGAAGTGGCCTTCATAAGGCCGAAGGAAGGTGAGCCCTCCTTGGAAGCAATGGCACGGATCAAAACCGCCAAAGACACCGAGTTGGTGCTTAGTTTGAACACCATCAAAGATAAGCCCGGATCTGCAGTGGATCTGGTGGTTGGAACCCTGGGGGGCGAAGTGGAACACTTCGCCGTGAAACCCCTTGATGAAGACCCCTTGCTGGATTTAGTGGCGCGGCTCAACATGCAACCCCAGATTTGGGAGCCGAGCATCGGGCTCCTGGTGGCTGACCTCCCAGGAGAAGCCGGCCCGATGGTAATCAATGCTGGAGATTCCGAAAAAGCAGGCATCCAGATCCTGAAACCCATCACTCAGGCCGACGGCAAACCTGTCTCAACCGCGTCTGCGTTGCGGAAAATCCTCCTCGAAAGCAAGGGCGACACCCTTTCGGTTGCCCAAGCCGGACTCGCCACAAGCCTGCCGCTCGGGCGGGAACCATTAGAGATTCCTCTCTACGCGGCCAACCTCTGCTATCCCTTTGTACTTGCGGAACTGCGCTTGCGAACCATTGCGGCCAAGGGGGATGAATCGGCCTTTCTCAAGTTGAACCAGGCCATCGCACTCATGCATTTCCGACGCTACGACAAGGCGCTGGAATTGCTTCGAGAGGCCAAAGTCCTGGGGTCCGGCCGGTCACCCCAGGTCCTTGGGCTGGGGCAGGGAACCGTGGATTATTACACTGGGATTTGCCTCAGCAAGCTTGGTTCCGTGTATATTCCTGAAGCGATCCAAGCCTTCGGGAAAGCTCAAGGATTTCCCAATTCGACCCTTTTTGGTCCTGATGGACCTCTCGTAGCGCCCCTTGCCAAACAGGCAGCGGAAGACTTGAAGAATTGAGGGCTGAGGATTGGGGGTCGTTGCGAGATGACTTGTGCAGCTTTGAGAATTTGATTACGGTCCCTTAGGGCGGTCCACAATCGTGATGACCGGGTTATGATTTTTTCAACAACCTGGAATGATTTTCTTGTGAGGTGCCAGATGAGCGTTCGAACCTATTCCCAGCGTGGTGAAGGCAAGGTGGGTTGTGTGGTCAGCTTGCTGGTGCTGACCATCCTGGTTGCTGTCGCCATCAAGGTCGTGCCTGTGTATTATGCCAACAACCAAATCTACGACATCGTCGACAGGAAGGCCGAGCAGGCCGGGGGTAGAAGCGCCGAGGTCGTGGAAAAAGAGATTCGATCCGAGATACAGGGTTTGGGAATTCCAGAGGCCCTGGCTCCATCTGCGATAAGGGTTCAGAAAGCACCCAATGGTGAGCAAGTCAGTGTGATCGTCACCATGAAATACTCACACAAGGTGGACCTTTACGGCATTACCCAATGGCCCTTTGATGTGGATAAGAAGAACATCCACATGGTCTTCGAAAATATCAAGTAATCACAAGGTGAAGCCTTGCCTGGTTTTTCTCCTGCTCGCCAGCAGCTCGCTGGTCGCTCAGGATACTGTCCTGAACGAGGGGCAAAGCCCGGACAGCACGTCTTATTTCAAAGAACCCGAGCGGAAGTGGTGGCTGCCTACCTGGGAGCTGAACGGCTGGCATGAGGACATTGACCGGGGACCCGGCAAGCCAGCCATCATCCGTGATCGTTCGCGTTTAAGGCTCCGATGGCAGATCGGCGAGGACGACGGCTGGATCCAGTTCCGGGTAGGGTCAGCGCATTATATTGGGAGCGATGGAAACCGGAACAACCTGGCACGGTTCGACAATGAACCCAGCAACGGCTCCCGTTTGGACTTGGCGGACCTCCGGATTCAAGGGTTCAATGCGAATGGTGGAGCCGAATTGCACGGCGGCATTGTGGAGAATGGACTCCTCTCCACCGAGAGCATCTGGGACCCGGATCTGCGTGTCATCGGCGGGTTTGGCCGAGCTTTTTTCCGGTCTCCGGATGGTTTGTTTGATGAAATTGGAATCCGCGCCATAACCGGCGATGCCCGGCTGCTGGAAGGCGGTCGCGTTAACATCGCAGCTGTGCAGGGCGTGGCTAAGTTCACCATCGGACAGGTGTCCTGGACCTTTTTTGGGGGTCCCTGGAACCTGAAGGCCCGTGAACAGGACTTGGCCAAATTCCATCGCCAGAACCCAATCACAGACCCCGAATACTACAACCCGACAACCAATTATCCGCTCACGACCTACGGCCTGGCCGTCTCCGCCAGCACCGGTTTTCCTTTCGAGATCAAAGCCCTGCGCCATACCAATCGCACGACCAGGGAGGTGGGTGGCGAACTTCAGGTATTCCTTGGCAGCCGGACCCGGAAGTGGTTTCCACAAATTGGCTGGGTTCGTCAGATCATGGCGCCCAGCTCCCAATTAGGCAGCGTCAATGGCGACCTATGGTGGTTCCACGCCAATGCCGATGGCAGCCGCTATATCGCAGCTCTTGCCTTGCCTCGGAAATGGCTCGTCCAGTACAGCTATCTGGATCAACGTCTCCGCAGCGCCAAGGACGCCTTGACGACGCACCGAGTTGATGTGGTCAAACGTTTCTAATAGATCGAGCTGAATACAAAGAGGCCCCCATGATGGGGGCCTCTTCGGGTGTCACGACGAGTTAATCCAGTTTCGGACGGGGTCGCAGGGCCACCTTGAACAGGATGGCTCCCATCACCGCGAAGACGATGACACCCAACAGATCAAATCCGCCATGGCCCAAAGCTTTCGTGAGCGATTCCTCCACGTTGATGCTCGAAAGGAAGTGGGATAGCCCTGGACTGCCCTTGTCCTCCATATAGCTGGCACCACCCATCAGGAAGGCCACCAGAACGCCCATAAGGGCGCCACCTGCCACGAGTCCCGTAGCGAAGAGGTTGCCGGGTCCTAATTCTTCATCCTCGGCTGAATGGGGCTTCGACGGATCAAGCACCTCTGCCGCATCCCTGGACTTGATTTTTTTATCAGCGAACCAGCGGATCACACCACCGATGAAGATTGGGAGCGTGGTCGAAAGAGGCAGGTAGGCGCCCACCGCGAAGGCCAAGGCGCGGACTTCACAGAGTTCCATGGTGATGGCGGTGAACACGCCCACCAACACGAACTGCCAGTCGAGGTTGCGGGCCAGCAGCCCCTTGATGAGCGTGGCCATCAAGGTGCCCTGCGGCGCGGGAAGTTTTTCTCCGCCGATGCCATAGGTGGCATGCAGCATCTTCATGGTCAAGCCGATCACCACGGCCGCGGCGACAGCGCCGATCATCAGGCCGATCTGCTGCCTGCGGGGCGTGGCTCCCACGATGTAGCCGGTTTTCAGATCCTGGGACGTGGCCCCAGCATTGGCGGCGGCGATGCACACGATGCCTCCCACGCATAGCGCCATGGGCTGGTAGATATCGCCTGTCCAGCCGAAGCCCACGAAGATGAGGCAGGTTGCCATGAGCGCGGCTATGGTCATTCCCGAAATCGGGTTCGAAGAAGAGCCGATGATGCCGACGATACGGCTGCTGACGGTCACAAAGAAGAATCCGAACGCCACCATCAACACACCCAGCATGATCTTGCTGAGAATGCCGCTGCCAGGAATGAACGGCAGCATGGCCATGATGACCACCAGGCCGATGGACCCACCCACCACCACGGATAGCGGGAGATCATTTTCCGTGCGCTTGACGCCGCCTTCGACGGCGCCTGCCTTCATCGAGCCCATGGCTCCCTTGAAAGCCGAAACGATAGTGGGAATGGTCTTGATCAGGGTGATGAAGCCACCGGCCGCCACCATGCCCGCACCGATCTGGCGCACGTAGGCGAAGTAGATGGCGCGGTTCAGCTGCGCGAAATCATGGGTAGCCGGGTTCCAGCCATAGGCGCCAGCCACCGCCACATCCTTTAAATATCCCAACTTCACCAACTGGGTGGCGATGGTGTCACCGGGAACGAGCGAGGCGAGCAATGGAATGAAGCCCAACCAGGCCAGCACACCACCTGCCACCAGCAAGCCGGAATTCTTGATGCCTAGAATGTAGCCCACGCCCATGTATTCCGGCGTGATGTTGCCGTTGACTGTGGCTGCGGGGAAGATTTTTGATTTCATGTCGGAGACCCAGGTCGGGGTTTCCGCGATGGCCTTTACGATGAGCTGCCCCACGGCGTAGACAAGGCCGACACCCAGTCCCCAGTAGGCGGGCTTGGCCAATTCCCCGCCCTTCTCGCCCGCGATCAGCACCGAGGCGCAGGCCGTGCCTTCGGGATAGGGCAGCGTCCCGTGCTCCTGCACGATGAGCGCCCGGCGCAATGGAATCATCATCAGGATGCCCAGCACGCCGCCCATCAGGGCCAGGGTGAAAATGGTCCAGTAATTGAAGAAACTCGCACCGTTCGCGCCAGGGGTCAAAAACAAGAATCCCGGCAGCGTGAACACCACGCCCGCAGCGATGGATTCGCCCGCGGAGCCGATGGTCTGCACCATGTTGTTTTCCAGGATGGTGGAGCCGCCGAATCGTTTGAGCAGCGAGATGGCCACCACCGCGATGGGAATGGATGCGCTCACGGTCAGCCCTGCCCGCAGGGCCAGATACACCGTCGATGCACCAAATATGATGCCGAAAATGACACCGAAAATGACGGCTTTAGGCGTGAATTCCGCCATCTCAGCGTCATCGCTCACATAAGGTTTGAACAGGACTTCGTCGGACACAAATCCTCCGTTGAGTACACAGGTTGCCAAAGGCTACGAAACTTCGATCCTACCTGGATTCGGGACCATTCCCAACCTAAGACAATGTTTCGCATTCAAGCCATCGGATTCTTCCTCCTTTAATGGGAAACTGTGCGGATGGAGCACACCATCACCAGCAAGGCCAATCCTAGGTTCAAGGAACTGCTAGCCTTACTGCGCCCAGCCGGTGCGGCGCGCACACATACCCTATTGCTAGGCGAGAAGTTGATTGAGACATGGCGGAGCGCTCCTTATGCGGAGCGATTGGTCCCGGTTTCGCTCCTGGTGATGGAAGGTATGGACGCGCCTGATTGGTTGTTGGATCATTCCCTCCCTGTGCAAGGGCTCAGCGAAAAGCTCATGGCGGATCTTGGTGGTTCCCCAAGCCCGCCACCTTGCGCATTGCTTCTACGGCTCGACCCCGAACCTGTGGGCCCGTTGAAAAACCGGGTCATTGTCCCTTGGGGCATCCAAGATCCAGGCAACCTGGGGGCCATTTTCCGCAGCGCCGCAGCCTTTGGATTCGAAGAAGCCCTGCTGGGACCAGGTTGCGCCGACCCCTTCAGTCCCAAGGCCTTGCGAGGCAGCATGGGTGCAGCTTTCCTGCTGGCCGTCCGGAGAGTTCAAACGCTCGAGCTCGGGCCTGGAAATTGGTTTGCCTTGGATGGCGGAGCAGGTGCGATTCCCCTGGGAGATGCGAAGATTGCCGAACCCCTGCGCATCCTTGTCGGGAACGAAGGCCATGGTTGGCAGCACGAATCTTTGCCTGCTGCCGTACAGCGCGTAGCGATTCCCACCACTGGAGTGGAGAGTCTGAATGCTGCGGTGGCCGCTGGCATCGCCTGTTATGAAGTGCAACGACGGATGGCCGGATGAAGAAAACCATATTGTTCAGGCTATTGGAAGCCATAGGGCTCGGGCTGCTGGTGGCAGTGGCTTTCATGTTGCCTTTCCGGGGCCTGGGACTGTTGGAATCAGGCCTCCTGGTGGTTTTTGCGCTACTTATCATGCGGCGGAGTATGGATCCAGAGCAGCGGATGGGCTGGCTCTACTTGGCTATGTTCATCGGAGTAGCCACGGCTTTTTATTGGATGCCCGGCACCATCAAGGCCAAGGGGAACCTGGATTGGCCCACGGCAGGCTTCGCGGGCCTGCTCTTCTTCGCCTATGAATCGTTTGGAATCTGGCTGACCTGGCTCTTTGCCCGGCATGCCTACCTTCGCACCCGCAACGCATGGGCCACGGCCTTCGCGGCCGGGTTCGCAACCCTCGCCTGGGAGTTCTTCGCCTTTCACGTATACGAATGGAGTTGGTCGGCGCCCATGAGTGCCTTGCCCTTTCTGGCGCGGAGCGGCGCCTTTCTCGGTGCCTACGGCATCTCTGCCACGCTTTGGGCTTTCACGGCCTACGGCATGGCTCGGCGCCAGGAAGGAATGTCCTGGCTGGTTTCACTGCGCGCCCCGATGCTTTACATCGTCTTGCTCGCAGGCCTTTCCGCCGCATGGTATGCCCTGCCCCGCGAGGCAGCAAGAGTGCTAGATGTAGTCATGGTCCAGCCCAATTTCGTCGCCGGCGCCCGTTGGCCCGGCATGGAAAAATACATGGAAGAAGAGCTATGGCGCCTCAGCGACCGTGCCCTTCAAGAGAACAATCTCCCCAAACCAGAGCGCGCCACCCTGTTGGTTTGGCCCGAAAGCTCGGTGCTCGGCCGCGATGACCGGTTGCCCAGCGTGCGACTGCAAATGGAAGCCCAGCGCCGGGGCATCGCCTGGCTGTTCGGCACCGAAGGAGGGCTGCTGAACCTGGTTCGCGGCGAAGCACCTGAAAAACCCAGCTTCATCCAAGCCAAGATCTATCCCATGCCTTTTGGCGAGCGCATGCCAGGACCGCCTTCGATGAGGCATTGGATGGATCACACCTTCGGGTTTTACAGCCAGGAGCCAGGCGATTTGTCGAGCAACAGCAGCTTCACCTTTTCCACTCCTCAGGGAGAAATAAAGGTCCACTCGTTGATTTGCAGCGAGGCCACCATGCCCCTTCGCTGCCGCGATGGCTTGGCCATGGCCGGTGGCCAATTATTGGCCAATCTCACGAATGACGGCTGGTTTGAGCGCAGCCCGGCCACAAATCTCCATGCATCCGAAATTCGCCTCAGGGCTGTGGAATTGGGTGTCCCGATGCTGCGGTGCACGCTTACCGGCAAATCCGGCATTGCCCGGGAAAATGGAGAAGCGGTTCTTTGGGGTGAACCCATGACCCAAGGCACCTATGTCTTTTCTCTGGCCTGGAACTCCGTCCGTACGCCGGCCCGTAGCCCATGGATCTTCCGTGGCCTGGTGGCCTTCTTCTTGGTTGGAACAGTTTTATTCGGAATTAGAAAAGCGGAGCGCCCGTGATGGATTTACAGATTCCAGAGCCCATCTCCACCCCGAAGGGCTGGGTGGCCTTCGCCGATGAAACCTGGACCATCGAGCCGAAGGAGTTGCAGATCTTCTTTCAGGCCGAGGCCGTGTTCTGGACTGCCAGCCGCACCATCGAGCAATGGCGGCGCCTGCTGGCCTGCTCCCGGCTGCTCACCGCCAGACTTCAAGCCGCAGAAGACAAAGGCCAGAGGCTGGTCGGCACCACCCGGGTCTGGTCAGACCAGGCTTACGAGGCCAAGCTTTACGACGTAGTGACCGCCGTAGACATGAAGGGATTCGGCATCGCCTCCAATCTCGTTCGCTGGGCGCTGCGCCATCCCACAATTGGCAATGTGCAGCGCTTTGTCCTTGAAACAAGAGATGCCGGCGAGCTTTATACCCGCTTCGGATTCAAGCGCTCCGAGGAGGTGAACACTGTTCACATGCGCGCGAATATGGCCGATCTCAAAAAGCTGGGATTACACGAATGATGCCGCTCATCCTGGCCTCCGGTTCGCCCCGCCGCAAGCAATGGCTGGAATCTTTAAGCATTCCTTTCGAGATCATGGCCCCAGATATTGATGAGACGCCTGATGAAGCCGAGGACCCGGCAGACCTTGTGGTGCGTCTAGCCAAGGGCAAGGCGGCACTTATTTCCGCTGCGAACCCGGGCCGCTGGGTGCTCGCGGCGGATACGACCGTGGCTGTGGATCATCACACGCTGAACAAGCCTGCTGATGTTGAAGATGCTGTGCGGATGTTGATGCTCATCCAGGGCCGCCGTCATGAGGTCCACACCGGCATGTGCCTGCAGTGCGATCAAAACATCTATGCATTTGTGGACACGGCGGAAGTATTCCTGAGGCCCCTCAGCGAAGCCCAGGCCCGGTGGTACGTGGCCAGCGGCGAACCCATGGACAAAGCCGGCAGCTACGCCGCCCAGGGCATCGCGGCCCTTTTCATCGAGCGCATCGAAGGCAGTTTTGCTACGGTGATGGGCCTGCCCGTGGAGCGCTTGAGTTCGCTGCTGCAGGAGCTAGGTCTGCTTCAAAGGTGGATTGGAATGCCGGGATAAAAGCACAACGCAAAGTTGGCAAAGGTTAGGATTTCTTTACGTGGACTATCCATGTCAACACCGGATCCAGGTTGAACCAGGGATCATGGGTGGTGGCGGTGATAGTCACATCGAAGTCGTGGGACACGGAGATGGGCGCGGTGTAGATGGCGTAGGAGCCCCGATAATCATTCTGAATTGGATTAATGGTAAGGGTTCCAGGTAGTGTCTGGGTGGGAGTGACACCCTGGATTCTCCAGGTCACACTGGACCAGGAATCCCAGGAAAAGGGCACGGGAAATACCCTTGCCCCGATGTCGGTTCTGCCCCCCTGCGATAGTGTTTGATCATTGTTACCATACGCGGATTCGAAGGTCATCGGCACTTTGAGTGTCTTTATGGCCTGGATACATTCCGGTGACTTTTTCAAGCCACCGTTGTAGAGGTCCAGTGTGCGGTAATAGATTCTTGTCGTGGCATCGCCACCCCCAGGGATGGATGCCGGAGGGATGTACCAGACAACACGCCAATCCCCATTGTCGGTGGAAATGGGCTGCTTCCCCTCTTTATCTGATGCAAGATAGCCCGGACCATCTACATTCCAATACACAGGGTTAAGGCTTTCTATCGCACGGATCGCCGCAATGAGATTCGGCTGGTCGCCGACATAGTGCCCTCCGCATCCCGAGATTTCTAGAAGAAATTCGGGCGGGGGCGGGGGCGGCGGTTCAACGACGATGTTAGATGAACCCGAACAGCCCAACGCACCTGCAAGGCAGGCCATAGCAAAAAAGGCACTACGCAACATGAGCGATGCCCCTCACTCAGCCTTGGGGTCGATGACTAGCCAAGGATTTTCATTCGGTTGGGCCGAAGCCTTCGGGTTCATCACCCCCTCCGCCTCGAAGATGGGGATCATGCCAGGTTTCGTCAGGCTGGCGGGGCCAATGATACTAAAAGCAGGCAATAACAAGTGCCCACTTCCTGAACCCAAAGGCACACGCTGGAAAATTTCGCCCTGCTCACCCAGAACCAGGGGGTCGGGAAGCCAACAGGAAGGTTTCGGCGCTTCTTCAGCTTGCCACTTCTGGAATGCTTCGAGGGCCTTTTTTCCCATTACGTAGGTCCCTTTGCCATTGCGAGGCAAATTCATGGTGGCCTTGGAAGATGCGTTCGACATAGACACAGGAGCAAAGGTCGACGCAGTCCCCACGTTGCCTAAAAGCATGCGGAAATTGTAATCGGAGAAATAGGAATATATTCCTCTGGCATAGCTCATCAGGTCCCTGTATTGGTCGATCTCCCGATTGAAATAGGAAAATCCCTTACTGAATCCATACCCCGCGCAAAGACCATTCCCACTATACGGGTATGCGGTGTCTGGAGATCCCGCACCAGGACTCGGTGTGTGATGGATGTTAAAGCAATGCGCCATTTCATGAGCTAGGACATGGCCGGGCTCTTGTGGTCCGTAATTGTCCTGGGCAAACATTGCAATTCCAGGGTTTCCGTAAGAAGCAAGACCCGCGTAGCCAAGTCCCTGAGAAATATACTGTTTGTCGATGATCCCAACATAAATGTTTCCATTGGCCGAAGTTCTGTCGTTATTCATCAACGCAATGTAATTCATAGTATTCAATACATTTTCCATGAACGTATAACCATTTCGCAGGAGCCCGCCATAGTTGGCAATTGATCCAAAAGGATGTATGACGATTTGGCTCATTGGGAAACGCTCTTCGATCCACACAGCAATTTTGGCCTGTAGCTCGGCGGCGGTATTCGCATAGGTGGATCCGGGGTAGATGTTGAAGGGATAGATGTGGATCGTGCGCCCGGCTACTATTTGTGGGGATATTTCTTTGACATCAATGACCGTGCCTTGGGGATTCAGAAGGCGAACGCGAACAAGCAATCCCGGGGTTACATAGAGCCCGGGGACCACGGCGGGCGGTATGGTCGAACCAGAGTATGATGTTCCAGTTTCGATTGCTTTAGAACTGCCAAAAAGCCCCAAGGTCGTGGTTGTGCTCCCGCCTGGCGATAACATCTCTAACTGAACCTGCAAGGGTGTATTGCCTGGGCCATACCCAGGTATAAACTCCCCTTTCAAATCCTCCAGCATCAGACGCACCATCGCGTCCTTTCCAGCGAGCAACGGCACTGCCCCATTCTCGTCCTGGCTGCCCTGACCGAGGGAAAGATGTTTGATACGGAAGCGATTGGGATCATTAAAATTTGTTGCAAAAGTTACACCTGCCCCAGCAGTTGAACTGCCCCGGACTACTATGGGTTCTTGCCGAAAATAGGCGCCAGTGGTGGGTGTGGAGAGGGTCACACGCACATTCCCAGCGTAGACGTTGTTCACCTGTACACCGTAGGTGCCTGGGGCTGTGATGTTAAGCAATTGTCCCTTGGCCTGGTGGTGGCTGTCGAGGACCGACACCAGCCATGTGCCTGCGGTCGGAAAACTCGCCAAGATGACTGCGGTGCCTTGTTTAGTGTATTGAAAGGTTACGGGAGTGCCGGTGGAAATGTAGGACTTGTAGAGCTTCGCGGAAATGTAGGCGTCGGCAGGATCCTGCGTGAAGAAATCACTCAGCTGCTGCTGAGTCAGGCCGAGGCTCAATGCCTGAGCCTGGTCTATCAAGACGGGCGTATTCACCGCCGTATCCGGCGGGAGTTGTGTGGTCAGAGAAAAAAGGTCCGTTCGGAGGTTGTAATAGACACAGCCTCCACCTATGAGAGTCGGAGTCGCCTTGGGAGTTGGAGTGGTCATGAGTGGTACAGGGCAGTCGCGGTAGCGTTTGATACCGTAGACCTGGAGTGTGGCTGAAGCCTGATCGCCCCAGGCCATGGTGTTGAAGTCCAGGACCCAACCGGGGGCACTAGAAGGAAAACCCGCAAGTGAAGGTCCACCCGGATTGTAGATTGTTGAGGTCTGAGCGAATGCAGGCAAACCACACACAAGGCCTATGCTGATGAGGATTCTCTTCATCAAAATTCTCCTGCTGGAGTTTCTGGTAGTTGGTGACGAAAGTTGGATTTGTAGTCTACACCTATTACGATTACGCAGCACTATTCTGGGTTTGGTTCAATACCGCATCATTTCCGCTGTGCCTGAAGGACTGCCTCCCCCATCATTCGGGTCCTACCACTGCGAAATGTTCACAGCCTTGAATGCGGGAACGACGCGGAATCACTTTGTTGGCTGATACTACCTCTGCATAACTGCCGCCCGAGACGATTTCGAGGTAACGATGCATGCGCAGCATTTTAAATGCCTGGATTCAGGCCTTGAATTCGTCCTTGATTTCTTTTTTTGTGTCTTTGGGATTGAAGTCTTCCAGCATCCGGTACTTCACACCCTCCACATCCTTGAACTGACCGGCGCGGATGGCCCAAAGCGCGAACATGACGAAACCCGCTGCGAACGCGATGCCCACGGTTGTGAACACGATGATGAGGGTCCAATGCGTAGTTTCCATCTGCCCCTCCTTTCTTTTGAGTGATGCCAATGAATGCAGGATTCAGTTGTTCGCCACCAGGAAGAGATCGTATTTCCAGGCGAGGAGCAGGGGCACCGATAGCATCAGAATGAAAATGATTAAGGAACGGGCCAAAACCCAGTTTTCCTTCAGGATCTGGAGGACGGAAATTGGCGGCTCGGGCGCGGACTCGACTTCGGGCTCTTGTTCGGAATGGGTGTTTTCAGTCATGTCGGTCATGTCAGTCATCTCGATCCTCCTAACTCTCAGCAACTTCGCCAAACATGCCCACGAGGTATAGCACCCCGAAGAAGAAGAGATAGAACAGCACGTAGCGCAGCATGACGATGTAGCTGCTCACTTTGGGTTCTGCGGCTTTCTTGGGCGCGGCCATCATCGACTCCTATAGGTTTTCAGTGGAGGCCTTGAACTGGGCCAGGGCATCCAGGAAAGGCCGTCTGTCCTTCATGGTGAAAAAGAACATGCCTACTTTCCGTTTGTCGGTGGACTTGCGGAGCTTGGGATTGCGTTCGCCTTCGAGCCGCTCGCGGATCATGATGTTGCCCGTGCGGTAGTGGCAATCATTCATGGCGCAACCACAAACAAAAGTGGCGTCTGCGCCATTGGCCAGGGCCAATTCCATTTGGGTGGGCTTCACCATGCCCGAGCAGGGCAGAACGATGATCTTCGTTTCGGGATCATCCACTAGCGCTTTCTGCGCATCCAGCATTTCGTGGATGGGAATGCTGCGCTCGCATACGAAGCCGACAATGACTCGTTTCTTCTTTTCTGCCGGAGCTGTCGGTTGGAGTTCGCTCATTGGGCACCCGTCTTGAGAAGAGCCAGCACATCAGCCTCGATGGTCTTGGAATGGGTATTGGGCAGCTCGATGGCCTGGAAGGGGCAGGCGCCGACACAGATGCCGCATTCGGAACAGCGGGGCGCGAAGACGACCGCGATGAGCTTGAACTTGGAGCCCGGCGCACGCTCCTGCATGGTGATGGCCTCGAAGGGGCAATCCAGAGAACAGAAGGTGCAACCCGTGCATTTCGCTTCGACAACTTCCGCGATATTGTCGCGGCGGTCCTTGGGGTAGAAGGGCGCCACGAATAAGAGGATCGTCGAGCCTCCCAGGATGATCCAGGCCCAGTTCACGCCCGTTTTCTCGATCAGGTAGTAGGGGAACAGGTACCAGGCATCATAGCGGATGACATCCACCAGATAGCCAATCTGGGCAGGCGCGTCCGAAGCGATGAACCCCTTGTCGCCAGCCAGCACCGGGTACTGGGCGATGAGATCGTTGGTGACGTTCACGGCCGGATAGACGCCAGCTGCCACAAGGATGAATCCGAGGGTAAGGAAATTCACCGCGCGGCTAGGGGTCACCACCGGCTCATTGAGCCGGATGAAATGCATCCAGATAAGCCAAAAAATAAAGGTGGCTCCACCAATGTGGAAGAAGAAGAACCGAGTCAACGTGAAATCGCGGATAGCGTCGCCACCAATGAAGAAGGTGGAGAGCCCCTGGCCGACGAGCGGCACCGCTTCAAGCCAAGCTTGGGTGGACACCACCAGGGAATAGGCCCGGGCGTCCCACACGAGCAAGTAGCCCGTGATGCCCACAAAGAGCACGAACATCAGCAACAGCACGCCGGAGACCCATGGCAGCCAGCGCCAGGACCGATGACGATCCGTGAAGTAGACCCGGAGCATGTGCAGGATGGTGGTGATCATCATGGCCGCGGCGCCCCAGCGGTGGATGCCACGCACCACCGCGCCGTATGGGATGCCCGTGGCGGGCGAGATCGCGGACACCACAGGGCTGCCATTCTTCAGCAAGAGTTGTCCGCTGGCATCTTTAAGCAGAACAGGCAGCGAGGTGATGTAGTTCACCGAGGTCCAGGCGCGGTCCAGGGTCGGGATGTAGTACATCCAGAGCATGATTCCCGAAAAGATCAGGAACCAGAATGTGTACAACGGCAAGGCCCCGTGGAAATACAGGGGGTTGTTTTCCTGCGTGGTAATGAAATTCAGGCCCTTTTCAAGGCTGACAGTGAGGTTCTTGGTTAATTGAAGGAACTTCTTGTACATGCCTGCCCCTACTCTTCCACGCGGGTCTTGGTATGCGAAAGATAGGCGGCGCCTACTTCCATAAGGGCCGCCCAGATGAATGCCCAACCCAGCCAGCGCACGACATTGAACTGCTGGAATGGATTGTCGTTCGTGCTCACGCCGCCACTCAGAGCCTTGATGTGGGGTAATTCTCCGACAGTGGACCAGTTCTTCGTCAGCGCGCCGTCTACGACTTTATTTACAATTGCAGGCGCGTTTTCCTGTCGGAGTTTGCCACCCAGCGGCGCTTCGTGGAGCACATCATGAAGTTCAGCGGAAATGCTGTTGGCTCCAAGCACAAAGAAGATCCCCAGGCCCGTGACCAGGAAGATGGTGCCGAATACAGTGCGGGTTTTCACGGTCAACCCCTAGTCGTTTTGGTGGGATGAATGGTGTCGGAATGAATCATGAAAAAGCGGTCGGCCCACGTATCCAGCCAGGGCCTGCGCAGCTGAAGCGTTCCCTTGGCCTTTTCCTCGGCATAAACGACGATGGCAAGGGCCGTCAGGAGCAGAATGAAAATCGTTCCAGCAGTGATGATCGCCAGGTAAGTGAGGACCGTCGGGCCCGCAAAAAACGCCCGCCAGCGGGAGATGGCCTGGCTCAGGAAGATGATTCCGAAAATGACTCCAGTCCATTTGCTGATCTGGATCCGCCGCCGATCGTACACGTCAGGCCCCGCTGCTTTAGGCTTGGCAGCCGAGGCTTTCGCCGCCGCGGCAGCCATCTCCGCGTCTTTCTTGGCGGCCCAGCGGAAAAGGCCAATAACGGTTCCCAGCACAATGCAGGACAGCCATCCGAATACGTGCAGCTTCCAAAGTTCCATACCCTTGGGATGGCCATTGGCCAAAGCGTCGGCGGGCGTCATCCAAAGGTTCAAGGCCGGCCTGAATTGCTCCAACCGATCGAAAGCAGCGTCCATGGTCATACCCGGATTCGTGGCCACAAGCTGGGCTGCTGCGGTCTTGGCGGCTTGGTTCCACTCGCGGATATCACCGAAATAGTGATAGAGGGTATTAGCCGACATGGAAATCAGGATGAAGGCCACGAAGAAAAGGTGGAAAGTCTCCCACCATTTCTTGTTGTCGCGTTTCATCACATAGCCCCAATCCTGGAAATACCCCATCAGGAGGAAAAATCCCATGGAGTAGTACCAAAGCGGACCGTCGCGGTGGATGTCAGCGATGCTGTTGATGATCAGGAAGCTGAAAACGATGAAATAGATCAAGCCGCCAATACCGATCCAGTTGGCGATCTGGCGTTTGCCCCATTCCTTTTCCGGGCGCATATCCAGGAACAGCGCGGCCAGGACGAGCGCCGGGACTCCGACAGTCAACACCGTGGCCAAGTACGGGTCCTGCAATTTCAACATGTGGTACATGGCCAGGAAGTACCAATCCGAGAGGATCGGGTTGGGCGTCACTTCGGGATTCGCCGGGCTGCCCTGGGCCGCGGGAATCATGATGACCACCGCGAGGATCACCGCGAACACGGCGAACTTGGCCCAGTTGCTGATGTTCATGCGCTTGAAGCCCCGGTGGTAGACCCGCAGTTCAAAGAAGATCATGGGGATGAAACTCAGCATGAAGTGGAATGCGTAGAAGCGCGTGACCGTGGCCGGCCCGATGGACGTGCCGCCCAGCAAGATCTGCGCGGTGGTCTTGCCCTGGTTCGTGGCATTGATGAAATCGCCCAGCGGAATCCAGCTGGGGTTCTTGTCGAGATAAGTGGGGAATGTGGCCATCACCTTCGTGGCCCACAGAGCCCGTTGGTTCCAGATCAACAGGTAGCCGGTCAATCCCGAATACATGCCGATGATGAGCAGCAGCATGGCGATGATGAAGCTCAGCTCATAGGGCTTCTTGTAGTCGCCGGTGAACCAGATCCGGTAGCACTTCATGGTGGCCAGGATGATGAAGGCATCCGCTCCGTACTTGTGGAGGCCCCGGGTGATGGCGCCGATGGGGATCACGCCCCACTTCCAGTTGGCCTGGATTTCCTCGACAGACCGGAAAGCCTGATCCGTGACCGGGATGTAGAAGATCATCAAGATGACACCGCTGACGATCACGATGATCCAGACCCAATACCACATTCCCCCGATGCTGTACCAGGGATTGGTCTTGGCCTTCTCGACATGGGATTCGTCGAAAAGGTCCATCTTGTCCCAGCGTTCGGTCAGCCAGCCCCACAGGCTGGGACCTAGATTCCAGAACCAGTGCCATAGCTGGCCCACGACGCCACGCTGCGGCAGCAGGCTGCGGAACCAAGCGGGACGGCCCAGGAGCCAGAGGATGATGCGTTCGAGAAAGTCAGCCAACGCCGCCTCCTTCCGTATCGGTGATGACGATTTGACCGTCTTTGATATCGAACTTCATGAAGCGCGGCGGACGCGGAGCTGGACCCGACACCACCTTGCCGCGCAGCAGGGTGCCTGTGCCATTGTCCTGTTTGCGCGTTGGATCATAGACCGACAAGTGGCAGGGACAGGCGAAGTAGGGGTGGACGGGTTCTGGCGCCTTGTAGTTATAGCCGCCGTGCAGTTCCGAAGGGTTCGTAATGAAATTGAAGGTGCAGCCCAGGTGCGGACAAATGCGCTGGACCACGACGAACCAAGTCTTTTGATCCGCAGGATCCACACCGGGAACATCGTTCGGCAGGCGCACCACGAAGCCTGGAATCTTGGCGCCTTGAGTCTTACGGGAGCTGTACTCCACCGAGGTCCGGACGTAGATGAAATCCTTGAAATCCCATGGGTTCTTCAGTTCAGAAAGCTCTGCGACGATCTGATCCGCGCTGCCTGCCTCATCAGGCGGCGCCATGGTCGCCTTCAGCCCACCAGCCATAGTGGGTTTGAAGAACCGCAGGATCGTATGCATCGCGAGAACCGCGCCCCCGATGATCGGGATGGTCGTGGCCCCCTTGAGAAACAGGCGTCTTTGGTTGTCGGTCAGCATGCCACCCTCACTCGTGCTCATAGGTCTTGCTGCGCACACCGTCCACCAGCATCCACCGCTGCTCTTCGGTGAGCAGTCCTCGCCAGGAAGGCATCGCGGACCATTGGTGGACGTAGAGGCTGAGGGCCTGGGAAGTCATGGTGTCCTTGACTGGCTGCGGAATGCGGCGGAACTGGCCGCCTTCGGAGATGCGCCAGAACAGGAACGCGTCTGTGGTTTCCGCCAGAGCCTTCCGGTTCTGGAAGTTGAAGGGCAAAGGATTCAGCTGTTTGCTGATGGGCCCGTTGCCCTTGGCGATATCGCCATGGCAAACGCTGCAATTCTCACCATAGATCTTCCAAACATCGCCAAAATTCGAGACGCTTTTGACGGCGATGGAACGGCTCCAAGCGTAGTAGATGGAATCCCACACGGGAACCGAATCGCCGGATACGAACTCCAACCCGCCTCGTTGGATTTGAATGGAGTCCATCCAGCCCAAGCCAGCTTTGTACTGGACCTTCCCGTTGGCATCTTTGACGGGTTTCTTGTCGGGCCCCAGTACGGGGCCAGGATGCAGGATCATCTTTGTATCCGCAATCCCAAGCTGGTCGGGCATTGACCCATAAGCGATGAGTTGGAAAAGCTGTCCAGGCGTGCGCCGGAATCGCCAATCGCGATCATTGAAATCCGGCCCGTTAAGCGACTTGATTTCCGGCAACCGGCCTTCCTTCTCCAACCCCTTCCGCACAGCCTGCTGATCTGCGGGCAGACTGGCCTCCTTCGACAAATCCAGCCGCTCTTGGGCCGTTAGATAGGTCCCATGGCAGCTGGCGCAATTGGCTGTATAGACCTGGCGGCCCTTGAGCGCCGACGGCATGTTGTTCGGGTAGAACACGGAATCCGAACCGATTTCCAAGCTGGGAGCACCGCCCCCCTCAGCCTTGGGAAGCGCGCTGAGCGCGGATTTCTTGGTGGTCAGGCCTTGGTCCGAACAGCCGGTGGCCGTCAAGACAACCATGGCTGCCAAGGACAACACAGAAAATGGAATCAGCAGTTTGAATCGCATCGTCTTCAAGTCCCACTCGGGCGGATCCAGGCGAGCACCGCCCAGACGAGGATGATCAAGTACAGGATGACGAGTGCGAAAGGAGCCTTCCCGTGGCCGATTTTAGTGCCCGAAACCTCTTCCATCGGTTCTTCATCGTGCGGGTTTTTAGTTGGATCTGTTGCCATGGTGACCTCACTTGGCCTTTGCCGGAATTGGCTTCGCGACGGGGGCTCCGCTTGCGGTGATGGGCGGGACGGGGACGGCCTGGCTCGGCAGCTTGCCATAGTCGCTCTCCATGCCCTCCAGCTTGCCAAGGCCCTTGTTGCGGGCCACGTACTTAAGGAAGGCCGCCAAGGTCAGGCGCTGCTCAGCGGTGAGCGTGTACTCCCAGCGGGGCATCTGGGTAGAAGGCACCCCGCGGCTGATGCGCCAGTACCATGTGTCCACGTTGTAGCGCTGGAATTTGTCATCCCAGAAATTCGCCGGACGCTTGGTCATGCCGAATGCGGCTTGGCCGTGTCCATCAGCATTCAGCCCGTGGCACGCGGCGCACTGGTTGTTGAATAAGCCTTTGCCGTAATTCGCGTACTTCCGTTTTGTGTTCAAGGCCTTCAATTCGAGCGGGTCCGTGGGTTCCACTGCCGGCTCCTTGAAGTCAAGTTCGGTCCAGGCATAGAAGCTCGGATCTTCTTCCCGCTTCTTTTCAAGGGATTCCTCGGTGACGTCAAGGCCATTGATCCTGCTCTTATTCACGATGACCAATAGCGTGCCGCGGGCGGCCTGCGCCTCGTGGCTGGTTCCAAAGAGCAGTTCCTCGATTTCCATCCTGTATTTGTAAGGAACCTCGAGATGCTCTTCGTAGCGTTTGTTATTCAGGGCCTCCTGCTCCGAGGGCGTGAAGTTCCACTTGGCCAGGACTTCCTGGGTGCCCTTGAAGGGGCCCGTGGTCCAAGTGAAATTATCCAGCCGCGCGTACTTCAGCTTTCCCGTTTCAGGATCAAGAGCACGGGTTCCATAAGGTCCCAGGCCTTGGAGAAAGGCCGTCAGGTCAATGAGTTCCTGATTGGACAGGTAATCAAAGCGCGGCATGTTGGAACCGGGCTTCACATAGCGGGGATTCTGGTGGTGGAGCATGTGGTACTGGTCGGGAAACTTGCCGCCGATGTTGGCGAGGTCGGGACCCGAGCGCTCAGAGCCGATGAGGTGGTAGGCATCGTAGTAATAATCCGAAGCCTTTGATTTCGGACCGTGATCCCAATCCTGGGGGCGGCTCACCGTGGAGTGGCAGTACCAGCAGCCTTCCCGCTTGTAGATCTCCCGGCCACGCAATTCCTGCGCGGTGTAATTGCGGAGATCCTTGGGCTGGGCAGGCCTGAAAGTCCAGCGCGGCACGAGTACGACCACGAAAATGATGCTGGAAAGGATCAAGCCCATGCCGATGGAGGGATAGAGATAATTGGCTCGGGTAGTACTCATCGTGGGGTTCCTCTACCTTGGTCGGATCAAGCCTGGATTGGGGAGGGCGTGGCTGGCGTTGCGGCTTCTTCAAGGGGATCCTCAAGAGGGTCTTCTTTGAAGATCAAGGTCTTGAAGATGTTGTAAACAAAGAGCAGCTGCCCTGTGACGATCAATACCCCAGAGAAAGCGCGCATCGCCATGAATGGGGCCACCATGATGACTCCGCGGTAGACCGGCGTGCCTTCTTCCCAGGCCGATGCCTGGATGAGGCCCGCGATGGTGAGGGAAGTCATCATGATCACCGTTCCCACCAGCGAGAGCCAGTAATGGGCGTTGGCCAACCGGCGGCTGTACCACTGGCGGCCGCTGACACGGGGCACGCAATAGTAGATGGCGCCCCAAGCGATGAATCCAAACGTGCCAAGCAGCGCGAAATGCGCATGGCCCACCACCCAGTGGGTGAAATGCAGGTACCAATTGATCCACCGCGTGGCCTGGAACGGGCCCGTGAAGCAGGTCAACAGGTAGAACCACATGGCGGTGATGATGAAGCGCAGCGGGATATTGGTGCCCAGCATGCCCCACTTGCCCTTCATGGTCAGGAAGAAATTCACCAGCACGCTCATCACTGGTACAAGCAGCATGATGGAAGAGATCACCGCCACAGCCTTCAGCCATTCGGGCACCGGGCTCTGCAGCAGGTGGTGGGTGCCCGTCGGTGTATAGAACATGGCGATGGTGCTGAAACCCACGATGCTGAGCAGGTGGGAATAAAGCGGATTCTTGGTGATCTTGGGCAGGAAATAGTAGGTCAGGCCAATGCCGTTGGTCGTGAACCAGAGGCCCAGGATGTTGTGGCCGTAGAACCAGTTGGCGATGGCGTCGCCGGCTCCTGGAACATCGAAGAACACCTTGTTGCCGATGATGTAGACGATGGGAAACCACATGGTGGTGCCGGCCACGTACCAGGTGGTCACGTAGAGCTGTTTTTCCTTGCGGTTCAGGACCGTCATCCATACGAGCCAGCAGTAGACCAGCAGTGCGGCCAGCAACGGAATATCGAGGAACCAAGGCATCTCGGCGTATTCCCGACCCTCGGTGATGCCATTGGTGATGCAGAAGATTCCCGCAGTGATGACCGCGTTCCAGGCCAGCATCAGGATGTTGCCCACCCGCTCGCTATGGAGCTTGGTGCGGCTTAGTTCCGGGATCACATAGAAGATCGCTCCCACGGTGGACATGGAAATGAAACCGAAGGCCACCACATTGATGTGGGTCGGGCGCAGGCGGCCGAAACTGAGCTGGGCCACGCCGTGGACCAGATCCGGCGCGTAGTATTCCGTGGCCGCGATCAGGCCGAAGAGCGTGCCCACCAGCACCCAGATGGCGCCGGAAATCATGAACCGCTTGGAGGCGCTGTGCTCCACATCCAACCAGGCCAGAAAGCGGTCCCACCAGCTTCCAAACTCAGCATCCAATTTTATGTCGCGTCTCGCATCCATGGGCGGATTCCCTAAGCCGTTGCGGCGAATTAACTCTGATCGTTCAAACGGTGGCCCGGTATAAGGGGCCGTCGCGAGAGACAGGTGCAACCCTAGGGCTCAACAGAGTGATCCATGGCTGCCCAGTCCTCGCTTGGTATCTGAACAGTTTGAAATGAGGGAGGGGGGCTGGTCCAGAGAAAAGATCTCAATTGGAGTGGTTTTGCCTTGGTTCCTCGTTGTTCCCACGCTCTCCAGGTGCTTTGGCTGGTACACTCGCGCCCATGTTCTGGTTCATCAACGTGAATGTCTGCCGTGAACGAGGGGGACCGCCCGGTCGCTTCGCTCCCTCTGCGTCCCCCTCGTGCTCCCCACGTGATGACCAGGCAAAGCCCGGTCACCACGTCTGCCGCCTCCATGGTTGGGAATCGCCATGACCGCCCCTCGGACTCTAGGGGGCAGCGTTATGCCTGGGTTTCAACTGTGGCCTCTATTGAAGCGACGACTGGACACTCTGCCTGCTCCTGGCAGTTGGTACGTCGCGAAGGTGACGGGGCACGGTTCCTGTTGCAACTTTGGGATCCGCGTCCATCAGATAAAGAGCTGGATCAGATCAAAGAGACCTACCTCAGCCGATTTCTGGATGGCGAGCCCTGGGATCCTTCGAGTTGCCGATTCGGGTTCGATGAGACCCAGATCTGGTTCCTGCAGGAGCTTCCGGGCACGCCGCTGCCGCGTCTGGCTTCGGAATGGACAGCGCCGCAACGCAAAGCCTTTGGCAAGCATCTCGAAAAAATCCTCGCCCACAGTTCCCACCCTCGCCTTCTCTGCCTTGACGCCATCGGGCTGAAACCAGGACTCACGCTGATCCCACGGGTCATTGGGCTTCCTCCCCGAACCCTGGATGCGTTCATGGGTGAATTGAACGCGTTGGAGATCGTACCTGCCGCAGGAGCTGTAGCTCTGCCTTTTGAGCAACCTCGCGAACTCTCGGATCCGCCCACAGCTCCCATCCGCGGGCGCGGCCAGGAAATGACGGTTCTCAAATCCCTGATGTTTGGATTGAGCGCGCCAGCCCCCATGGAACGGGTCACCGTGATTCAAGGTGAGGATGGCCTTGGACAGGATGAACTGGCGGACTGGTCTGCCGCATCAGCTCAGACCGAAGGTATTTGGGTCCACCATCTCGAAACTTTGCTGGATGAAGAGCCTGGAGCGTTTCTTGAACGCCTGCTTCAAAGTTTGCTCTTTGGTGTAGAGGCTGAACTTTATGCGCAGAAGCCTGATGTAGCCAGAACCGTATCTCGTCGTGTGCCAGCTTTTGCATTTCTAACTGGGGGGAGAACCAAGTCCCCAGGCGGCCCCGTGGAGACAGAGGAAATCAAAGCCGCGCTCGCCGCGATGGAATTCGCAATGTCCATCCACCACCGGCTAGTCCACCTTTCCACCCTGGAACGCGCGTCTAGTGAAACCCTTGGCCTGGTACGGGATCTGGTGCTCAGCTCCAAAATCCCATGGTTGCTTTGCGCCACCCGAAGCCCCCACCTCCGGCCTCTGCTTTCTGCCTTCCGAGGGGATTCCCAAGAAATATCCATCGTCAACCTGGACCGGATGGAGGACGTGGACCTCCATGACATCCTAGGAGATCTTCTTGGTCCCAACGATCTTCCCAAGGACTACCAGAAAGAACTGTTCCGCCTGAGCCTGGGCAATCCTGGCCTTTTGCTCAGTTTTCTCGAGCTGGCCCAACAGGAAGGCAACATCGCCTTCCACGGAGGCCGCTGGGTGCTGGTGCCCGGAAAACGCCACCCACCGCGGGCGCACGAGGACCTGGTGGGGCAGATTCTCATGGGCCGGCTCTCCCGGCTGGGTCCAGCAGCCAGCACCCTCGTCCGGTTGCTTGCATTGGCCGACCATCCGCTGGACCCCCAGGTGCTTGGGGCAGCGCTCGGATTGGGCGGCGATCCCCTGGAAGACGCCCTGGCTGCTTCCGTTAATTCCCGCCTCGTGCAGATGCAGGATTCCCGCGCCAGTATTCCTGATATCCGATTACGGGAGTTGGTGCTCTCCAACACGCCGCAGCCGGAACTCAAACGCCTGGCCCGGGCTCTGTTGGGTGCCATGGAACCCGATGGCCGCGCCATGCTGAGCGTACGCTTGAACTCTCTTGCCAATGATGACGCATCGGCTTTGGCCCAGGTGATGCAAGCTATTGAATCCCAATCTTTGCCCCCCCTGGAAGCCCAGCGGATCGTGGATCAGGCGTTACAGCTCCACCCCACGCCACCCCAGCAAGTGCGGCTCTGGGAATTTCTAGCGGATGCGTGGGTTACGTCTCCCTCGGCGCCCCAAGTTCTGGAATCCCTTGGCCTTGCCATCGTAGCCATGGAGGGGATCTCCGAAACCCCAGACGGCACCCATGCCAGCCAACTGGCACGGTTGCTGCGGAAAAAAGCTCGCCAAGAGATTCGACTTCGCCGGTTCGTAGACGCCCAGTCATCAATTCATCAAGCAGCGGAACTGCTCGCAGATCATCCATTGCATCCCGAGCAACCAAGGTTGCGGCTGGCATTGGGCCGCGTCTATCTCCTCCAAGGGTTCCACCACAAAGGACTCAGGGCCTTGGAAGAAGGCCTGCAGCTGCTTAGTTCAAGCGGAGCCAAGGGCAACCGGGAAGACCAAATGGCCCTGCTTCTGGAGTTGGGACAGGCTCTGGCGCATCAATCCCAATTCCAGCGGGCGGTGGCGATGCTTCAAAGCGCCCAGCGGCTCCTGGAACACGAGCAGAACTTCAAAGGCCTAGTGGGTGTGAATATCGCCCTCGGCCATGTGTACCAGGCCCAGGGTCAGCCCGAAGCGGCCCACACACTGTTTAGGGAGGCACTGCGCACCTCCCGGGTCCAGGGCAGTCTGGAGGGCCAGGCCAAAAGCCATCTGGCGCTCGGCATGTTCCGCAGCGTGCAGCAATGGCTCGGCCCCGCCCTGAGCCACCTGGATTTGGCCCTGGAGCGTTTCCAGCGCCTCGAGGACCAAATCCTCACGACCCACACTCAGGTCTGGCGGGCACGGACACTGGCGGCGCTGGGTGATTTCGTGGAGGCCGAACACACGCTCCTACAGGTCCTCATGTTGCCTCAGCAGGGTCTTACGCCTTTGGAACAGGGCGACCAGGCCTATCTTCAAGCGGAGGTCGCGGCCTTCCAATCATCCTGGCGCGACGCCTCCAGGCTTTTCCAGAATGCAGCCTTGCTCTATGAAGCCTCGGGGCTGGTTTGGCGGCAGCGGCTTTCACTGTTGCGACATTTACAGGCGGAGGCCCAGGAATCTTTGCGAAGCAAGAATTCTAGTTCCCTGGAGTCATGCTGGACCTTGCTGGAATTGCTTAAAGGACCCGTGGATGGTAGTGGTTCCAGATGGCTGGAACTCGAGTGGCACAAGGCCCACGCTTTGCTGCTCACCACCACGGAAATGAATGAGGCCGTGGCCACAGAAACCTTGATGACCTGGGGCGAGGTGGGCGCCGCGGCACGTGAACTCAGATTCCCGGCCATTGTGCTGGAGGCCACAGCCCAAGGCGCGGACCTCCTGTTGAAGCGCGGGGAAAAATTGGGCGCGCGCGGCAAGCTTCAGGATGCCTTCCAAAGTTTCCAGGAACTCTGGACCCGGGTGCCGGAGAGCCATGAGACGCTTTTCCTTGGCCGCACGGACATCCATCGCTTCAGGCAGGCGGTGGAATCCGCTGGCTTGAGATTCATCCTTCCCGAACGCGTGGACCCGCTCGCGGATTGGACCGCCAGCACCGCCAATATTCCACCCGCTACCCCAACCCCGCCACCCTCCAGCTCGATTTAAGCATCTGCCATGAGCCATGAAAGCCCCACCAGCCAAGCCGTGACCATCCCCCAATTGCGGGCTTGGGTTGCCGAAGGCCGGAAGCTGGTGATGACCACGGCTTATGATTCGGTCACCGCCCACCTGGCAGAGGCCGCTGGGGTGGACATCATCTTGGTGGGCGACAGCGTTGGCAACGTCTGCCTGGGCTTCGAGAACACGCTGCCGGTGACCATGGCCATGATGAACCACCATCTAGAAGCCGTGGCCCGCGCCAAACCCAAGGCCCTGCTCATGGGCGACATGCCCTACCTGAGCTATCACCTCAGCATCGAGGACAGCATCCGCAATGCAGGGGAGTTCATCCGCCGGGGTGCTGCCGCGGTGAAACTCGAAGGTGGAGCCAAGCGATTGCCTGTGGTGCGGGCGCTTGTGGATGCGGAAATCCCGGTCATGGGGCACATCGGCCTGACTCCTCAGTCTTTCCACGCCATGGGCGGTTTCAAGGTCCAGGGCCGCGACAGCGAACACGCCATTCAGATCTTGGAAGATGCCCTTCGATTGCAAGATGCGGGTTGTTTTTCCATTCTGCTGGAAGGCATTCCCTCGGAACTGGCCCGCAAGGTGACAGAATCGCTCGAGGTGCCGACCATCGGAATCGGCGCGGGGCCCCATTGTTCGGGCCAAGTGCTTGTGATCCACGATGTGCTGGGCCTCATTTCAGGCAAACCACCCAAGTTCGTCCGCCGTTATCTAGACGGATTCGAGCTGCTCTCCAGCGCACTCCGCCGCTATTCCGAAGATGTCCGCAGCGGAGGCTTCCCAAGCGATGCTGAATCCTATTCCCTACCCGCCTCTGCCACTCGCGCCATTCAACAGTGGCAACTCGAAAACCCTGATCAGGAGTAATGGCTTCCCATGCGCGTCGTCCACAACGTTGCAGAGCTTCGCATTGCCGTAAAGGCCCTGCGGGAGGAAGGTCTGCGCATCGGCTTCGTCCCCACGATGGGATTCCTGCATGAAGGGCATGCTTCGCTGATCCGCCAGTGCAAAAGCCGCTGCGGTGCGACGGTGGTGAGCATCTTTGTGAATCCCACCCAGTTTGGGCCGGCGGAGGATCTATCAAGCTACCCGTCGGATCTGGAGGCGGACCAAAGCTTGTGCCTGAAATTGGACGTGAATGTGCTCTTCCTCCCGACCGCGGCGGAAATGTATCCCTCCAATTTTCAGACTTTCATCGAACCTGGCCAAGTGGCAGAGCCCTTGTGCGGAAAATTCCGCCCCGGCCATTTCCGGGGCGTTGCCACTGTGGTAGCCAAATTGTTCAACATGGTGCAGCCGGACCTGGCTTTTTTCGGCCAGAAGGACTTGCAGCAGACTGCAGTCATCAAACGAATGGTCAAGGACCTGAACCTGCCCGTGGATATCGCGGTGGTTCCCACCTTGCGAGAACATGACGGCCTAGCCCTGAGCAGCCGCAATGTGTATTTGAGCCCCGACGAACGCAAGCGGGCCCTGAGCATCAGCCTTGGGCTATTTGCCGCAGAAACCGCCTTCAAAGCTGGTGAGCGCAACGCGTCGGACCTGCTTGCCCGCGCCAACGAATGTCTATGGGGTGTGGATCAACTCCAGTATTGCGAACTAGTGGATGCCCAAAGCCTGGAACCCCTGGTGCATCAGGTGGATCGCACCGCGGCCATTTGCGTGGCTGCTTTCGTTGGATCCACCCGGCTCATAGACAACATCATTTTGAGCCCGAATGCAGAAGCTTCAGGACTTCTGGGCTTGGGGGCATCGACTTGAGGGCTGCTTGAAAGCAGGGCTTTGACATCCCGCCCGGTCCGATTCACCCTTATACGTCGGCCGGGACTCGTATCGAGCCTGGACCAGGAGGCACCCCATGCTGCGTCACTTTCTGCTGGGCAAGATCCACCGCGCAACCGTAACGCGAGCGGACTTGGATTACGTAGGCTCCATCACGCTGGATCCTTTGCTCATCGGGGCAGCGGGATTCATGGAAAACGAGAAGGTGGACATCTACGACGTGACCAACGGAGCTCGCATCTCCACCTACGTGATCCCAGGCGTGCCTGGCTCTGGCGAGGTCGGTATCAATGGCGCCGCGGCCCACCTAGTCAATGCCGGAGATTTGGTGATCATCGCCAACTATGGCTGGATGAGCGTCGAAGAAGGCGCCACCCTGGAACCCAAGGTGGTTTTCGTGGATGCTAAAAACCACATCACCGGGTTGGCCGCCCAGGAACGCACACCGCAAATCGAAAAGGCCTTCGTTTAGGCGAAATTTCCCCTTTTTTTCCTGATCTCAGCCACAATGGGAATGCTCCTGGTCTGGTATGGCTTTGAGCAGCAGGGGATGTGGCTATGGAATTTTAAGCCCTCCGCCAAATTCAACAGAGGGTTTACATGTACATCCGCCGGTCCTTGGTGGTCAACGCGACACCGATGGAGACGCGAATCGCACTACTGGAAAATGGCCAGCCGTGCGAGCTCTTCATTGAACGCACCACCCACGTCAGCCATGTTGGCGATGTCTACAAAGGCCGCGTGGCCAAGCTCTTGCTGGGCATGCAGAGCGCATTCATCGCTGTGGGCGCCTCCAAAGATGGATTCCTTTATCTCGATGAGCCTGAGGCCCACCGCATCAGCACCGAGGAAGTCGCCGAGTTGGACGAAGACCAGCCTGATACGGCGGTTCTTGAATTTCCAGTCATCCCGCCTTCCCTGCCACCCATCAAAGAGGGTGAGGAGATCCTGGTCCAGGTCGTCAAGGACCCTATCAACACCAAGGGCCCGCGGTTATCACGGCATTTGAGTTTTCCCGGCCGGTTCCTGGTATTCATGCCGAGCATCGAGCATGTGGGGATCTCCCGCAAGATCACGGATATCCAGGAACGGGAGCGGCTCCGGGAATTGATCCGCAGCCACAGCCTGCCCGGAGAGGGCTTCATCGTCCGCACCGCCGCCATCGGCGAAAAGGATGAGGACCTGGTCAACGACGTCGCGTTCCTGCGCGATCTGTGGCGGGACGTGCAGGCCAAAGCCGAAGATCTGGCCGCGCCTAACCTCGTTTGGCAAGATTCCAGATTGCTTCAAAAAGTGCTAAGGGATCTCTTTCGCGAGGAAGTCGCCAGCTTCTGGGTGGATGACCCAGGCACCTACGAGGAAGTCGTCGCTTTCGTCTCCAATCTCCATCCGGAATGGGTGGAGCGCGTGAAGCTATTCACGTCGGACATCCCCATTTTCGAGGCCTTCGGCATCGAGCAGGAAATTGATGCCGCGCGGTCCCCCAAAGTATTCCTCAAACACGGCGGCAGCCTGGTCATCAATCAGACCGAAGCCCTGGTCAGCGTGGATGTGAACACCGGAAAATTCGTTGGCAAGAAGGACCTGGAAGATACGGTGTTCCAGACAAACCTCGAAGCCATTCCTGAAATCGTCCGCCAGCTTCGATTGAGAAATCTTGGCGGCATCATCGTGGTGGATTTCATTGATATGGCCGATGAGGCCCACCGGAATGAAGTGATGGCGCTGCTCGCCGAGGAATTGCTGCGGGACCGCAACCACGCCAGGGCCGAACGCATCAGCGCATTTGGACTGGTGGAAATGACCCGCAAGCGCACCGGACCATCCCTGGAGCGCCAACTCACCGAAACCTGCTCCCACTGCCAGGGCATGGGCCGCATGTTGAGCGCCGAGACCGTGATGCTCAAGGCCTATCGGGAAATGGCCCGCCAAGGAGAGCACCTACGGGGAGCCACGGTACGGCTCAGCCTCCATCCCGATCTCCGGGCAGCCCTCTCCCTGGAAATGCGGGAAGGCATGCTCTCCATGGCCCGCGCCTTTGGCGCCCACATTCTGTGGGTCGAAAAGGCCGAAGGCCCGCGGCACGGGCTGGGAATGGAAATTCTGCCGCCAAAGGTGTGATTGGGGTTGAGGATCGAGGGTCGAACCCGGGTCAGTTGTCCTTCACGTTGAGCTTGCCGTGGCAGTCGAAGCCGCCGGCGGCGCCGGGTGTGCAGAAGATTCCCGAAGATAGGGGAAGCAGCGCATCCGGCCTGAACAGGGCCTCGAGCACGATGTAAATGCGGTTCTCGTCTTGCGTGGCGTAGCACATGAAACAGCTCCGCTCACCGGTGGGAGCCTCTGTGCCGCTGCCGTCGACATGGCCGGGCAGGCCACATGCGTGGCCCAGTTCATGGATGGCGGTGGTGTGCAGGCCCTGCTGGTAGAGGCTCTCCACCGTGCCGGGGTCCTGCAGCCGCGCGTAGGCTTTCTCCAGGAGCCATTTCGGGAACCGTTTGCTGAGCGGCCCCTCGTTGGGCGTCCCGGCGTTGGCGATGGCGTTCTTCACCTTGTTGCGCAGCATAAGGATCCATCCCCGGATGTGGTCGGGGAAAACCCTGCAGTACTGGATATCCTTCGGACTATTTCCGATGCTGGTCTCCCCCATGTCAACCCCGCCGCTTTGGGTGGCGATGGCCTCGGCATCGTTGGTGGGTTTTTTCGTCATCACGACCGCATACTTGTCGCCATTCCGGAAGTCGCTGAGGCGGTGGTTCACCCGCCGCGAAGCCTCGGAACCGGCGGACCCTTCGGCCATCTCCTCGCTCAGCAGGTACAGATGAATGTCGGCGGCCTTCTTCCATGCATCCAAAAGGACCATGTCGTCCTCGTCCAGGATGAACAGGACCTTCTGCCTGGGTACCAGCCGGGTCCATTTCCGCTGCCCACCTTCGAGAACGACCACTCCCCTGTACTTTTCGAAGAGGGATAGCCCGTCACCCTTCGTGCGCTGCCCACTCGCGCCCGCGTCATCCCAGTTGTCGGGATAGCCGACGACGCCATTCTGCCGCTCCCAGGCGTCGGCGATATGGTTCGCGTTGTCGTCGAGCGGGATGGCAAGCTCGGTGGTCTCCTTGCCCCGCACCTTGACCTTCAGATCCTTCCCATCCTCATCCTTGGCTGTGATAACCAGGGTTCCGTAGGCCCCGTAGTCGTAGCAGCTGATGACCAGGGTCGCTTCCTCCACCAACTCCTTGGTCCGCGCCTCATCAGGCCCAAGAACCTCCAGATCCGTATTGTCCTCCTGCCGGATTTTCAGGTCGTAGTCTGATCCGGCCCCGGTCTTCGGCCAATTGATGCACACGCCCGGCTGCTTGCCGACCTTCTTGAAGGAAAAGGTGATCTTGGCCTTCCGGAGCTTGTCCGGCTCATCCTTCTTTGTCACTTTGACTTGGATCTTCAGGCGATTTCCCCGCTCTCCCGGCTTTTCGAAATTGCCTTCCGGGATCCAACCGTCGTAGTCCTCCGGCTCGACGGAAACCTCGGTTTCATCCTCCGGCGGCTCCCCGGTCAGGGTGCACTTGAACCACTGCTGGATCGTCCCGTCCGTGGAGGTCAGGGAAGCTTCGTTCACCTTTTTCACATTCTTCAGGTTCTTCAACTCCTCGTTGGTGAAGCGGAAGTTCATCAGCTTTTCGTATCGGTCCTTCCCAGCCTGGTCGAAGTCGTAGGCTCCGGGGCCGAGCAGGGCGAATTCCGGAGGCTCCTCTTCCTGGTAGACCACCGGCGCGCAGCGCAGGACGCCGCCGTCCTTGGTGCGGGTGAAGCGCGCGGCATCTTCACGAAGGCTCCAGTCGTTCCCACTTGAGGAATGCTGGTTGGAGCCTGGCCCGCTGATGGTGCGGCCGCCTGCGCTGGCCGAGCCCTTGTGGCTCAGGATCCCGAAGCACATCGGCTCATCGGGCCTCAGCCCGAACAGGCCGCCCCGCAGCTTGTACAGCCCGCTGGGGGTCCTCGTATCCTCGGCAGGCCTGCCAAATGAGCCGAAGTTGGACCCGAAGTAGCCGTGCCATTCCGCACCCGGAGCGAACCGCACCTCGACCTTGCTGCTGGCAGAGGTGCCATCGGTGTCGGTGGCGCGCTCCTCGAAAACGATGGTGAAAACCGCCACCCCGCTCGGCGGCGGGAGCTTTGCAGCGCCCTGCCCCAACAACCGAAAACCGGAAAGCAGGCTAAAGCAGAAGACAACGTGCATGATCAGCTTCGACAGAATCATGGGTTCCCTCCATGCATCACCCAATTTGGTTCCACCTTAATGCTATGTGGAGGCAACGGCGGAAGAAGTTTCGCTTCGGCGCAAGCGAGGATCGCCTTGATGATGCACGCTCCCGCGTTGGCATGGACCAATTCACAGGTAAGACCCGAGTCAGCCCAGGCAAGTAGAACAGCGGGCTCCAGCTTGCAGGCGCTCGATGATTTCGGGAACGAAGCTCAGATTCGGGATTTCCACTAGTTCCGCGTCCGGCGCGTGGCCAGGCCTTGGTTTACCTGTGCGGTTCACCCAAAGGGCCGTCCAACCTGCGTTGAGGGCGCCTTCGACGTCGTCGCTCCAGCTATCGCCAACCATTGCCAATTCGCCTGGAAAGAGTCCCAGTTTTTTTTGCATGCCTTCAAAGGCGCCGGGCTCGGGTTTGAGGAAACCAAGCTCCGCGCTGATGCCTTTCACCCGGAACTGCCCTGAAAGCCCCAAAGCATCCAGCAGGCCAAGGGAGAAGCTCTGGGTGTTGGAAAGCATCGCAGTCCGGCACAACGACCGGGTGTGGACCAACGATTCCATTGCTTCCGGATAGAGCTGCGCATCGCCTTCGGAGCGCTTGAAAATCGAAATCATGCCCTCTTTCTGGTCCCCGGAAAGACGCAGCTCTTGTTCCCATGCCGAGATGAACGTTTCCGCATCCGGATAAACACGGATCATTCCATCACGTTGCAAGTCGGCGAATCTTTCCCGCTGGCCATGGTCTAGCAGCACTGCCGCCCGCTGGAAGGGGTTGCCGCCGGGACTGTGCACCAAGGTGTTCCAGAGATCGAATACGACAGCCCGGATCATCGCTTCACCGCGTCACGGCTTCATTGATTCGTATTTTTCGTGGAGTGGATGGGCACATCGAACCCGATGCCCATGGCTTCAAGGTTGGCCGTGCCATCCAGCTTCCATGAAGCGGCTTTGTGATGCTGCACCACATCCATGATCGGACGCCAGACCGCCTGGAGATCACGATAGGTCAGGGCCAGCTCCAGGGGCACCGTAGCTTTGCCCTTGGCTGCCACATCGAAGCCCCCCGGGAGGCCGACATCGCCGATGCTGCTGACCTGGTCCGCGGAATGGAGGCTCAATTTACAGTTCAAGCCCCTTGCGTGAAGCCTCAAATTGGAATCATTGCCCACACCCACATCAAAACGGAATCGGATGCGGGACTGGTCCAGCGGGAAGGCCAGCTCTACTTTGGGCTCCACGCGCTCCAAGGAAAAATGGAGTTGCTGGGCCGCCTCGCGATAGGCCGCCACCGGATCCACGATTCCGCAGCCGCACATCAAGAGCAGCCCGGCAAGGGTCAGGAAGTGGCGCATCAGGCTCCCCTGTAGACCACGCAATTATCCGTGGTCTCGAAAACTTCGATCTGCATCAAGCCAGGAAGCGCGGGCTTCAACTGTTTCCAAATCCATACACTGATGTTCTCGGCGGTGGAAAGTGGAATCAGATCATTAAGGAAACGGTGATCCAGCTTGCTGATGACCTGCTCGTCCACAATCTTTGAAAGATCATCGAAATCAATGATCATGCCGGTCTCAGCATTCACCTCACCCTCGATGGACACAAAGAGCTTGTAACTGTGCCCATGCAGATTGCGGCATTTTCCCGGATGGTTGTAGATGAAATGGGCGGATTCAAACCAGTATTCTTTGCGGAGGATCATGGTCGCTTTTGCCTTCCTATGGTCAATATTCAGTGGTGCACCCAGTTGGACTCGAACCAACGACCTGCGGCTTAGAAGGCCGCTGCTCTGTCCACCTGAGCTATGGGTGCCCGGAGTCTCTTATTTTAAGCGGCCTTGGCTGGTCTGGAGGCCAGGTTCTTTTCGGCTGAGGTTAGGGAGCCTGCCGGGCCAATCTGATCCGCACCCTGAGATCGTAGAGGATTGGCCGCCAAGCCAGGAAAAACAGGAACGCGGAGAAGAACAAGGTGACCTTGTACCCGATATGTTTGAACCCAAGCGCCCCGAAGAATCCACCCACCAGGAAGGAAAGCAGAACCAGGCAATGGAGCTTGATGCGGTCGCGGTTCGCCAGGATTTTATTCGCGCGCTTCCGCTTGGTCCGGTTGAAATAGAAGAGGCGGCTCAACTCGACACCCAGATCCGTGACAATGCCGGTCATGTGGGTGGTGCGCACTTCCGCGTTGGAGACGTTGGTCACGGTGGCGTTGTGCATGCCCATGATGAATGAGAGCAGAATCGCCGTCACCGGAAGGAAGAATTGCTCTCTTTGGGTCAGCCGGTATCCGGCGAAGCCGAAGACCAGGAGGAGCCCGGCTTCGACCATCAAGCTGATGGCGTAGTGGCTGCGGAATCGCCGACGCTGGCCGAAATTGATGAGCGAGCCGGTGAAAGCCGCCCCCAGCAAGAAGGTGAGAACCATCGCAACTGCGCTGAATGCAAGTTCATGGTGGCCGAGCGCCCATTCATCCGAAGCGCGGGCCACAGCCCCGGTGATGTGGGATGTATAGACCTCAACCGCCAGGAACCCCCCGGCATTGATGGCACCAGCTACAAAGGCCATGGACCACGCCATCTGGCGATTGAGGTACTTTTTCCGCTCATTGCCGCGGCGATTCAACAGCTGGGAATCAATGGGCAGCAGATCCAAGGTCTTATTGAGCGTTTGCCCAATGCCATGCTGAAGATCCACCTTTCCGCGCAAAGCCAGAAGGGTGCGTTTGCGCGCGATCCGGAGGATGCGTCTGGAATTGCTGCGGGGCATATGGTTCCTGTGCTGGTTAGCGGATCTGCTTCATCTAGGCACTTGTTCCAAGCTTCCCCAGCAGCCGGAGCAGGCCGTCAAGGATTGTGAGCGGATGCGGCGGACAGCCTGGAATGAAGAGATCCACCGGCACCACCGAAGCTGCGCCACCAAGCTGTTCGGATTGCTTATAGAAAGGCCCGCCACTGATGGCGCAGGCGCCCACGGCGATGACGAGCTTCGGCGCAGGGATCGCATCGTAAGTGATTCGAAGGGCTTCTTCCATGTTCACAGTGACTGGGCCGCAGATGAGCAAGCCATCGGCATGGCGTGGTGAAGCCACATAGCTGATGCCGAACCGGCCGAGATCCCAAGTGATCGTCTGAAGGACATTGACATCCACCTCGCAGCCATTGCAGCCCCCTGCGCTCACCACGCGGAGTTTCAGAGAGCGTCCAAAAACGCGCATCAATTCCGCATCTAGCGCTTTGGCCAGACGGTACTCTGCTCCACCTTCCACCTTGAGGTCTTCTCGATTGCGCGCCGCGAGGCGATGTTCGCCTGAATAATGGATGGCTCCCGGAGGACAAACAGCTTCGCATTCAGGGCAGAAAAGGCACCTGCCAAGGTCAATCTGAGGAGCGCCTTCGCGCAGGTTGATGGCTTCGGTGGGGCACACCTCCACGCAAAGCTGGCAACCGTCTTTTATGGCATTGGCTCCGGAAATATTGGCGCATTTCGATACGTCCACTATGGGACGGCCACGCAAGCGCTCCGGCAGAGCGGGCAAAGACCCGGGATAGGGAATGGTCCGATGGCCTTGACGCAGGCGGGACAGCAGGATGTGGATCATGGGCGTCTCACAAATCGTGTCCGCAATACGAAAGGTTGAAACTCTTGTTGCAAATGGGGAAGTCGGAAATCTGCTCTCCACGCATCGCGAGAGCCACGCCGAACCAATTGTGGAAGGAGGGATCCACGATCTTGTAGCGGGAAAAGCGTCCTTCGGAATCCGTCACGGCCATGTGCAGGACTTCTCCTCTCCAACCTTCCGTGAGCGCAACGCAAAGGCTGCTCGGCGCCAGGGATGGCAGCGGTGGAGGAGCAGGATCGCCTGGGGCAAGGGCCAGGCCTTCAAGCGCCTCCAAGAGGAAGCGATGACTTTCAACGAGTTCGAGCCAACGGACCCAGGCCCGGGAATGCACGTTTCCGCTTTCAGCGTGGGAAACCTCGATGGGGTGATCAATGTAAGGGCCGGAAGGATGGTCTTTTCGTACGTCCAGGGCTATTCCACAGGCGCGCGCGGCAACACCCACTAAGCCAATTTCCCGGGCCTGAGCTTCGTCCACGTGGCCAGCCGCTTCAAAGCGGTTCATCACCGAAGCGGCCCCCCATAGGAGTTCGATGGCATCACGGGTATCTGCCCAAGCCTTGGCCATTCTGGGCAGCAGCTGCTTGGCAAGGTCTGGCTCCAGATCAAAGCCTAGACCACCGGGCTTCAACCAGTCGCGTCCCAACCGGCTCCCGCAGACTGCGGCGGTCAGATTCAGCCAATCTCCACGGATGCGTCCGCAAAAGGATGCGGTCGGAAGAAATCCCACATCCCCGGCCAGCGCGCCAAGATCCCCCACATGGTTTGCCATGCGCTCCAGTTCCAAAGCCACGCCCCGGACCCACTCAGAGCGTGATGGAACCCGGACCCCCGCCAACCCTTCCAGAATCCGGCAATAGGTCCAGACATGCGCGATCGTGGCGTCGCCAGAAACAGTTTCCGCGTGTTTCAGGCTAAGAATGTTCGGTCCGCCCACCAGCGCCCTTTCGATGCCCCGATGCTGGAAGCCTAGAGCGATCTCAAGGTGGAGAACAGTCTCGCCGTGGCACTGGAAACGGAAGTGTCCCGGCTCGATGACTCCGGCGTGGACCGGTCCGACGGCCACTTCGTGGACTTCCTCGCCACCCACAGTGAAGAAGTCCATGACGGCGGGAGAAGGGCTGGTGGTCCGGCCCCAGGCATCCCGCCCTTCGGCCCAAGAAGCATGGAAGCGCATGGGCTTGAACCAGGGATGGCCCTGCGGAAGGATGCCGAATTGCTCGGCGATCTCGCGCTCGAAAAGATTGGCCTGGACGCAATGAGGCGTGATCGAAGGGAAGCTGGCCTGGGCCAGCTTCGTCCATCCAATCCGTAGCTGCTTAGCGGCATCTTCCGCAAGTATGGCAAAAAGGCGCAGCTCGGCATCCGCGCAGAAGCAGACTAGGCGGAGACCGTCATGGACGCCCTGGATGATCGCTTTCCGGAAATCCTCCAGGCTTGATTCTTGGATATCCGAGAGCGGCAGGGATTGGCCGCTGACGATGGGGAGGAATGCATATTTGCTCATGGCTGTCCTCCCACCATCAATGCAGCGCTTTGCAGCATGTCCTGAAGCGGGCGCGGCAGCCAAAGACCCATGACCAAAGCCAGGGCTAGCGCTGCAATCATGGGAGCCGTGGTAGCGAAAGTGTCTTTATATGGTGTTCGCACGCGCTGGGCGCTGGGCGTCCCAAAAACCACCTTGATCACGGTGTCGCTCATGCCCAGGAAGATGGCTCCGAGCAACACCAGGAAGGCCGTGCCGACCCACACATGGCCGGTGGTAAGCGCGGTGTAGGCGATGTTGAACTCACTTATGAAGGGCGCGAAAGGCGGGGTCCCGGTTATGGCCAGGAATCCCAGCAGGAAAAGCCATCCCGAAATCGGCGTCCTGCGGATGGCCCCGGTGACGAAGGGCAGCTGTTTGCTGGCGTAGCTCCGATGGATATTTCCGGCGGAAAGGAAAAGCACACTCTTTACCAGCGCGTTCGCGGCCAGATGGAAAAGAGCGAATTTGGCCGCATTGCCGCCGATTCCAATGCCGAGGACAAGAATTCCCATGTGCTCCACGCTGGAGTAGGCGAGCAGGCGTTTGAAGTCCAGCTGCCTGACCATGAAGACCATGGCCCAGGTCATGGATAGAAGGCCGAAACCCACCAGCAGTTCTCTGGCGAACGGGGCTTCCCCTGCCGCGGCCACCACCGCGTAGATGCGGAGTAAGGCCAGGAAAGCGCAGCTGGTGACACCGCCCGCGAGCAAGGCCCCCACGATGCCTGGGGTCTCGCCGTAGGCATCGGGCTTCCAGGTATGCATGGGCGCGAGCCCCATCTTGGTGCCGTAGCCCACCAGGGTGAGCACGAACCCCGCCCGCAGCCAGGGCCTGGAGAGAAGGGCCGAGTCGTGCATCAAGCGGCCATACAGAAGCGGCTCCTCGACTCCGCCCATGTTGGCGGCGTAGGCGATGAACAGAGTGCCGAGCAGCGCGAGCGCGATGCCGACGGAGCCGATCAGCAAGTACTTCCAGGTCGCTTCCAGGGAATGGCGGTTGTGGTTGAAGTAGATCAGCGGCGCCGTCGCCAGGGTGGTGGTCTCGATGGCCACCCAGGTGATCCCAGGATGCTGCGACTGGGCGAGAAGTGAAGCCAGTCCAAGAAAACTCAACAAGCTGCCTGTGAAGATCCGTCCATCCCGGTCAGGCCGCAAGGCAAGGTAGGCCGGGGCGTAGAGCGCGCAAACCAGGAACAGCACACTGATCACTAGCAGCACCCATCCGCCCAGAGCATCCAAGCCGAGCCACGCACCCGCAGGCGGCGTTCCCCAGCCGCGCAGCGCGACCAACAGACCGATGAGATGCAGGATGGCGGTCGCGGTAAGGATGCGCACCCGCCAAATGGGCGAAGGAATCGCGAAGGCGACTCCAGCCGCGAGAAGAGGAAGAACGATCAAGTACCAGGTCATCCGTTAGTCCTTCAGCTCGGCGAGCTGCCGGGTATCCATGGAATCGAAAGCCACAGTGATGTGGTTGATGACGATCCCCATGACAAAAATTCCGACAAAGAGATCCAGCAACACACCGGTTTCCACCAAGATCGGCATGGCCTCGATCAGCATCAAGCCAAACAAGTAGATGCCATTTTCGAGCACCAGGTAGCCGACCACCTGGGTGATCGCCTTTCGACGCGAAACCAGCAGGAGAAAACCCGTGAAGAGGGTGGCCAGGGCCGCCGGAACAAATAGGGCGAAGGGGCCCCCAGGTTTCAGGGGGAGATTGTGGGCCAGCACAATGCTCATCCCGGTGCCCAAAGCGCAAAGCATCAGAGACACCGTGTAGCCGATGTAAGGATGGACCTCCCGGTGGATGTGGACCTTGGCGAGGGCCCGGCGAAGGAGAAAGGGGATGAACCAGCCCTTCACGATCACCGCCGCGGCGGCCATGAGCAGGATATGGATATGGAAACCCAAGCCCAGGGTCAACGGCAAAAGCCCTAGCAGGACACCCTGGAACGCGGCTACCTGGATGGATTTATGGATCCGGCTGGTGGCCACCAGCGTGAAATTGGTGAGCACGGTCAAGGTGATCAGAATGTCGTGAAGCATGACAGGCTCCTACACCAGCATCAGAAGGAAGGCGAAGGCTGTCGCCAACACGCCGGCCACAAGGAACTGGGGCACCTTGGTCATGCGGAACCGCGCCATGATGCTTTCAGCGAAGCCCACGCCGGCAGCCAGAACACCTAGGGCCAGATAGAAGGCCAGCCAATCCAGCAAAGGGCCCGCGTTCCGTGGAAGGATTGGACCCACCAGCAAGGCGCCGAGCACCAGCAGTTTCAAACTCGCGCCATAAAGCACCAGCGCGAAGGGGCGGCCCGAGTGATCCAGCACCATCACCTCATGGATCATCGTGAGTTCCAGATGCGTGTTGGGATCATCCACCGGGATTCTGGAATTTTCTGCCATGTAGACGATGGCCCAGCCTGCAAGGACCAGAACCAGCGGACCCGAAAAACGGAACAGCGGGCCTGTATGGGCCAGCATGGTCGAAAGAGACAAACTACCCGTGGATTTTGCGAGGGCCGCGAATCCCAGGAACAGCGCGGGTTCAGCCAAGGCCGCGAAAGTGACTTCGCGCGCAGCGCCCATACCTTCAAAACTTGAGCCCGTGTCCAGCGCGGAAAGCACCGTGAGGAATCGTGCTAGGCCGAAGAGATATGCGAAAAGGATGACATCGCCTTGGAAACCGCAGGGGGCATGGAGATGGCCAAAAGGTACGAGCATCGCCGCAACCAGGCCCACGGCTACGGTTCCTACCGGCCCCATCAGGAATACCCAGGTTGTGGTGCGGCTGAACACCGCCTGCTTCCGGGATAGCTTAGCCAGATCGTAGTAGAGCTGAAGCACCGGAGGGCCACTGCGCCCCGCCATCAGGGCTTTAACCTTGTTGATCAGGCCGGGGATGAGTGGTGGCAGCAGCAGTGCTGTCAAGAGGTGCAGCAGCACATGGGATATATGAACAAGGTGGGATTCGGGCATGGTTTAAACCACCATCCAGATCAGGAGGACGAGAAGCGTTAAAAGGATGTACATCAAGTAGATTGACATGTGGCCAGCTTGCAGGAACCGAAGACCGGAAAGCAGGAAGGCGGCCCCATTAAGCCCTGGATCCGCAACGCGATCCAGCACGGGGTCGGGCACATGGCTTTGAAACCGCCGTGGAAAGGGAAAGAACCCGCGGACTCTTCCTCCCTGGATTTTGGGCCACAACACCCAGCCCATCCCCTGCACCAGACCATCCGCGAACGAAGAAGCGGTGTATTGCATCCGGGCATTCGGCGCCAGGTAGCCACAACCCCAGGTCGGTTGTTCCTTCCCCCTGGGGGTTGCAGCGGCCCATTTCCAAAGAATGAATCCCACCACCAGCAATGGAATGGCCAGGACGGTCAGCCATGAAAGATTCACCAGATTATCGAGAGAGGGGAGCACCTGCTCTGTGCCAGACAGGGTTGAGACCACCCGATCCAGGGGTTTTGCCATCAGCACCGGCACCAGGCCGATACCCGCACACGCCAGGCTCAAAATACCCATCGCCGCCAGCATGCTCGAAGGAGCTTCATGGGCTTGGCCAGCCTCTTTACTTCGAGGTTCACCTGGAACACAACACCGTAGGCTTTGGTGAAACAGGCTAATGCCAGCGCCCCGATCACCGCGAGAGCTCCCAGGGTGATAAGGGAGAACCACCACCGGGTCATCACCAATCCCCGGAATGCCCCGAGGTAGATCAGCCACTCGCTCACAAAACCATTGAGAGGCGGAAGGCCGCAGATCGCCCAGGCACCTACCAGGAAGGCGGCGCTAGTCTTTGGCATCAATCGCCCGAGCCCCCCCATGCGTTCCAGGTCCCGCGTGCCTGTGGCATGCACCACCGACCCCGCCGCCAAAAAGAGCAATCCCTTGAACAAGCTGTGGTTCAGCACGTGGAGCAGCGCCCCGGCGAAACCAAGCACCTGGAGCGCTGGCTGGCCAGTACTCTTGCCGATCAATCCAAGGCCGAGCCCCAGCAGGATGATCCCGATATTTTCGATGGAATGATAAGCCAGCAGCCGTTTCAAATCGTGCTGGCCCAGCGCCATAGCCACGCCCATGATCCCGGAGATGGCGCCTAGGACCACGAGGATCCCGCCCCACCATGTCGGGGGATCAGGAACCCACGAGGCAAGGCGGACAAAGCCCAGGATTCCCATCTTGATCAGGACGCCGGACATCACTGATGAGACATGCGAGGGCGCCGCTGCATGGGCTGGTGGCAACCAGAAATGAAGAGGCAACACTCCAGCTTTGAAGCCGAACCCCAACAGGAAAAGCACAAACATGGCCGTGCCCTTTTCACTGGAAGCGAAACCCTGTGGCAGGACCGAAAATGCGAAATTTCCAGTAGCCCCTGCCATGAGCGCGAAAGCGCCCAGCAAGAGCAGGGTGCCAGTGTGCGTGCAGACCAGATAGATCCACGCTGCCCTTCGGGTGCCCGGCTCCCGGTCTTCGGTCATCACCAAAATAAAGGCCATGAGCGCCATGCCTTCCCAAGCCAGCAAAAAAATGAAGGCGTGGGTCGCGCCCACCAGCAGCGCTAGGAATGCGGCCAGCAATCCAAGGAATAACCTCACGGTGCGAGCGCCCTCCTGATGGTCCTCCCAATATCCGACTCCATAGATCGAGGCAGTCATGGATAGCAGAAGCACAGGAATCAGGAAGAAAGCCGCGATGGGATCGAAACTCACAAGGCCCCAGGAAACCAGCACCGTCGCAGGGATCTGAAGGCTCGATCCCATCCCCCCAAAAAGCACCAAGGCGGCTGCGCTGATTCCCACAATCGCCGATGCGACCATGAGAACCGCCGCGATTCTGGATCCATTTTTTTTCGCGAAAGCCCCAGGTACTCCCGAGAGCGCCGCCAACAGGATGGCCAGGAGGTACAGGGTCATGGGGGCCACCCGAGCAGCAGCATCAACCAAGGCCTTAACAGCATCCAGAGGAAAACACCCAACAGTGCCAACAGCACGTACAAAAGGTAGATCGTCAGATAGCCTGGCTGCAGCTTGCGAAGCCGCAGTGATCGTTCAGCCAGCCGCTCGATTCTGGGCTCAAGGAAACCGAGGCCCACTGAATCTATGAGTTCGGTGTGAAAAGTTGATGGGGTTGGAAAAATGGCCTTTAAGCGACGCATGCGTATCCGCCGCCCTGGAAGCAGGCCCGCCCATCCATCCGAAAAGGAATCCGCCGAATATTGCATCCGGGCCGTTGGGGCTATGTAGCCACACCCCCAGGTGGGCGGATTAGGTTCGGGCAGCGAATTCTGGGCCTTGCCAGAACGGCGGGTCCAAGACCAAGCCAGGCCACCCATCACCAGCACCGCGCCTGAAAATCCACCGATCACCCGAAGCTCGTGGCCTATGGATGAAACAAGCAAATCCGAGGCCCCAGGCGCCAGCATCGCCACTACCCGGTCCACCGCGGGAAGCAACCAGGCGCTGCCGAGCCCCAAGGCCAGGCATATGGTGGCGAGAATGCCCATGGCAATCAGCATGGGCAGCTGGGGGTCGTGCGCTTTTTCCGCTGCGGCGCTTCGTGGCGTACCCAAGAAAACGAAGCCGAAGAATTTGGCGAATGCCACCGCCGCGAGGCCGCCCACCACCGCAAGCGCCGGAAGCGCCAACCCCGCAGACCAGGGATAACCGCGCATCAAGGCCGCGAAGAGTCCTCGGTATAAAACCCATTCGCTGACGAAAGCGCCAAAAGGAGGCAGAGCCGCCACCGCCAGCAAGCCGGGGAAAAGCAGCCTGGCGGTGCGCGGCATTCTCGAAGCCAGTCCTCCAAGCTTTTCCATGTCCCGGGTTTCGGTGGCATGCAGCACTGAGCCCGCGCCAAAAAACAATAAGCTTTTAAAGGCTGCATGGTTCCACACGTGGAGCAGGGCTGAACCGAACCCCAAGGCCGTAAGCCAGGAATCATGGGTGGCCCGGCCCGTAAGCCCTAGGCCGATTCCCATTCCGATCACGCCGATGTTCTCAACGCTGGAATAGGCCAGCAACCGTTTAAAATCCCGCTCGGCTAAGGCGTAAAACACACCGTAAAGCGCCGTGGCCGCCCCCAGAAGAAGCAGCACACCACCCACACCTGCCGGGATCCATGGCAGCATCCCAGAAACCCTTAGGACTCCATAGATCCCTGATTTCAACATCACCGCCGAGAGAATGGCCGACACATGGCTCGGCGCACCCGCATGAGCCGCGGGCAACCAGAAATGGAAGGGGATCCATCCCGCCTTGAACCCGAAACCGAACAAGGCTAGGACCAGGATCGCCATGTCGAGCTTGGGTGAAGTCGCTCCCAGAATCGGAATCCAGAGCCATCCACCGCTTCGCCGGGCAAGCAGAACCATCAAGGCCGTCAGGATGAGGGTGCCGATATGGGTCGCCACCAGATAGGTCCAGGCAGCCCGCCGGACTTTCGCGTCTTCATGGTCCGTTCCTACTAGGAAGAAGGCAGAAACGGCCATGATTTCCCATGCTAAAAGAAAGAAGATCCCCTGCCGCGCGAGAAACACCAAACTCATGGCCGACACCAGCAGCGCGTAGAAAAAACGGAGGGACCGCCCGGTGCCTTTTGGAGCATCCATGGGCCAGTAGGAAGACCCGTAAAGCGCCCCTAGCCCAGCTACGATATGAAGCGGCAGCAGGAATGCCGCGGAAAGAGCGTCAATGGCCATGCGCGCTGGAAAGCCCGCGAAATGAAAATCCATGGCCCCAGCGCTGCCCTGCACAAGGCAAAGAACCGCGCCAGCGACGCCCAGGCCAGAGCCCAGCAGACTCAAAGGCAGGGATATCCGCTCACTCGGGCGTCCCAGCGCGGCCAGTCCGGAACCCAACCAAAGCACCGCTCCAAGGAGAACTAGATACAGAGCTACCATGCGTTTTTATAGTCTAACAGAGGGTGGATTGGATTTTTACAAAGTGCCAAACCTGTTTATTCAGGTTGTTTTTCTAGTTGTGGCTTCGACAGCAGCCGGGGCACAAGAATGAAGGCGATTCCGATGACGGCAAAGGCCAAGAAAAGCAGCGATGGGCCGGAAAACCGCAAGTCTTCGATGAGCACCTTCAGGGCCGTTCCACCCAAAAGCAGCCAGGCCAGCCACCCCATTTCATGGATTTTCCATCGGTGCGCGCTGGCCGCCAATGCCACAGCGGAACAGGCGAACACCACCGTGCGCAGCGTGGCGACCCCGCCTTGGGACATGGGGTGTCCAAGCAAACGCGTCATCGGGACCACTGCGAGATAAATAGCCGCTCCTCCCAGCAGAATCACCAGAAGTCCCACCTGGCCCAGACGGGCCACCCGGGTCATGATGCCCACTTGGGATTCCCGCTTGCGATTCAAGGTGAGTGCGCACCCGGCCGAAGCCAACACCACTAGCCATCCGATCCAACCGGAGACCCGGACCTGGGCCGCCGCATCACCGACAATAGATGCCCCCGCATCCTTCAGCAGACCCGAAACCCAGGCGGCCCCTAATAGGTACGTAAACCCATGGAGAAGCAATGCCGGGTGGTCGAATCGCCGCCCCAACAGTGTGACGCCCACCGCGAGGGCACAGAAGGACAGCACCAGCAGCGAGTCTCCAAGCAGGAGACGGAGCCCTGCCAACGCGAACACCAGCGCCAGCGCGGTATAGAAATAAAAATTCACGTTCTTTCCGTGGGTCCGGCTGATAAAGGCGTAGGCCACCGCATAGGAACCGATTCCCAGCACGAGGCTGGCCGCGCCGAGCGGTTCCACCGCCGCGTGGGTGGCCCGCACCACGATCACCGATCCGCCAAGTCCCACAAGCAGACTGGCAGCGGTTTGAACGATTTCGAAGGGCACAATGTCGCGGCCTCGCACCAGGGTCCGCACCGCGAAACTAGCCAAATAGGAACCCACTAATGCCATTAGCAGCCCTATGACCATGGCGGGGGATTCTGGCCGCTCCGGTCCAATGGCGCGCAGCACAAGGCCCAGCGCGACGAAATCCACAACCAAGGCGACAGGCCAGCGTAGTAGGCTCCACTTCCGCTCATATCCCAGCCACAAAGTGGCGAGCCCCAGCATCAACAAGTAGGTCCCGAAGGGCATCACCGCGCCGGTATTCACGATAAGCACCACGGCCGTCATCAATCCTGCCATAGAGATGATCCAGGCCATGGCTTGGTGGCTGAAGCGCCAGGCGATTCCTAAGGCCAGAACAGATAAAAAGGCCAAAGCGGCCGCACTGGATTGATGCCCCAGGAAATGGAAGTGGACCGTGGCTTCAAACACGAGCGGAAAGGCAATGGCGGTGGCCACCACGATATGGAATGTGGCATCGCCTTTAAGTCCTTTCCCGGCGGAGCGACCTGATGCGAGGATCCAAAGCACTGCGTAGAGCAGCCCCAGCGCGACCCCGACTGGTGCGGGCAGCACTTGGCTTTCAGTAATGGCCCGGATCAGGTACGCGCCCCCCAGAATGATCAGGCTCCTACCAGAAAGGGTAATGAAGGTAGTGAAGTTGAAGGCGAGCGCTGCCAATTCCTCATCTTCACTTGGGTTTTGCGCAGCAGGTTCTGCGGCAGGCTGCGGACGCCGCTTCAGCTTGGCCTCAGCCTGCTCGAACGGTTGCGTCCCCGCATCCATGCGCTTTTCCAGCTTTTCTACCTTCAGCTGCAAGTTCAGGAGTTGCTGCTCCAGCACCGAAAGCCGATCCTCCATGGGCCTCTCCTTGAATACAGATAAAGACTCAATCCCGGTTCATCGTGTGAATTGCGGGATTCAATAAGGAAATTATTCTCAAATTCTTTCGATGATCTCTGAGCTAGCTCAAAGACTAGTGTTCAATCCCTTGGGTTGTCATCCATTCAATTCACTACAAATTATGTGACGAAAATCACACATGCCCGAAGGGTCTTGAGGAGTACATTGTTCTCACCAAATGAGTATTGACATGCATTTCATAAACATTTTGAAATCTTTTATAAAGCAAATGCACGTTCTTACACATGTCTTTAGCTAATTATTTTATTATTCAATTTGTGGAGAATGAATCTCAATTCACATCTGGAAGGAGAGTGATTCATGGCTGATTCCAACCAATCCATCTGGCAAGTCATGCAGGAGAAGGGCTATTCGCGTCGCGAATTTGTGCAGTTCTGCACTTTTGCCGCCACCGCCGCTGGTTTGTCCGGCCCCGCCGCCGCCGCCGTGGTCGAGGCTTTCGAGAAGAAGTCGCGTCCGCCCGTCCTGTGGCTGCACTTCCAGGAATGCACCTGCTGCAGCGAATCGTTCATCCGCGCTTCGCACCCCATCGTGGCGGATGTCCTGCTGGACGCCCTTTCCCTTGATTACACGGAAACGCTTCAGGCCGCCGCGGGCCATGCGGCCGAAAAGTGCAAGCAAGACACCATGAAGGCCTATGCCGGCAAATATATCCTACTGGTGGAAGGATCGGTTCCCACTGGTGCCGATGGGGTCTATTGCACCATTGGGGGCCGCACGGCCGAGGACATCTTGAAGGAAGCCGCCAAGGGCGCCGCAGCGGTCATCGCATGGGGCAACTGCGCATCCTACGGCTGCGTTCAGGCTGCCAAGCCCAACCCGACCCACGCCACACCCATCCACAAACTCATCAGCAACCCAGTCATTAACGTGCCCGGCTGCCCCCCCATCGCAGATGTGATGGTGGCAGTGGTCACCCACATCCTGATGTTCGGCCGGATTCCAGAGCTGGACGCCCAGGGACGTCCCAAGGAGTTCTATGGACGGAGGGTCCACGACACCTGCTATCGCCGCCCTTACTATGACGCGGGAATGTTCGTGGAGGCCTTCGACGACGACAAGGCGCGAAAGGGCTATTGCCTCTATAAGATGGGTTGCCGCGGCCCCGTGACCTACAATGCCTGCTCCGTGACCAAGTGGAATGGAGGCACCAGTTATCCCATCCAGTCCGGCCACGGCTGCATCGGTTGCAGCGAGAACGGATTCTGGGACAACGGGCCTTTCTACCAGCACCTGGCGGCCTTCCCCGGCTTCGGCATCGAATCCACGGCGGACAAGATCGGCACAGCGGTGGGAATCGGCGCAGCAGTGGGCGTGGCCGCCCATGCCATCAGCACGAACTTGAGAAAACGGAAACTCATTTTTGAACAGGCGGGTGAACCCGCCCCTGCCCCGCCACAGAAATCTGAAGAAGGGGAGGTGAAGTAATGAGCAACCGCATCGTCATTGATCCCGTCACCCGCATTGAAGGGCATCTCCGCATCGAAGCCGTGATTGAAAACGGTGTAGTGAAGGACGCGTTCAGCGCCGGAACCATGGTCCGAGGCATCGAAAAAATCCTTAAGGGGCGCGATCCGCGTGATGCCTGGGCCTTCACCGAGCGCGTGTGCGGCGTTTGCACCACGGTGCACGCCCTCGCCAGCGTCCGCAGTGTGGAAAATGCCCTGGGCATCACGGTTCCCAAAAATGCCGAGCTGGTGCGCAATTTGATGTTCTGCGCCCAGTACGTGCAGGACCACGTCGTGCATTTCTATCATCTGCACGCCTTGGACTGGGTGGATGTGGTGAGCATGCTCAAGGCGAACCCGGTGGAGGCCGCCAAAATCGCGCAGTCCATATCACCTTGGGAAAAGAACACGCCGGGTCACTTCGCCGCAGTCCAGAGCCGTCTCAAGAAATACGTGGAAAGCGGCCAGCTGGGAATCTTCGCCAACGGCTACTGGGGCCATAAGGCCTACAAGCTGCCGCCGGAAGTGAACCTGCTCGCGGTCTCCCACTACCTGGACGCGCTGGAATGGCAGAAGGAAATCGTTAAGATCCACTCCATTTTCGGCGGCAAGAATCCCCACCCCAACTACCTCGTAGGCGGCGTTCCCTGCTCTTTCAACCTTGAAGAAGTCAATGCCATCAACACCGAGCGCCTGAACCATATCGGCAGCCTCATCAAAGACGCCATCACCTTCGTGGAGCAGGTCTACATCCCCGACTTGCTGGCCATTGCCGGCTTCTACAAGGATTGGGCCTCCATCGGCGGCGGGCTGCAGAACTACCTGGCCTATGGCGATCTACCCACCAAAGGCTACGGGGACGTGGGTTCCTTCCTGCTTCCAAGAGGCGCGATCCTGGGCCGAAACCTCAATGAGGTCCATGAAGTCAATGGCAAGAATGTCGAGGAGATCAAAGAATACATTTCCCATTCCTGGTACAAGTACGGCGCCGGGGACGGCGTGGGGCTCCACCCCTTCGCTGGCGAAACCGAGTTCAATTACACCGGCCCGAAACCTCCCTATGAGCAGCTCAACGTCGAAGGGAAATATTCCTGGTTGAAAACGCCGCGTTGGAAGGAGCACCCCATGGAGGTGGGCCCCCTGTCGCGCATGCTGGTGGCCTATGCCAAGGGCAATACGGACGTAAAGGAACTGGTGGGTGCGGTCCTCAAGAAATTGGACGTGCCCATCACCGCACTCTTTTCCACACTGGGCCGCACCGCCGCGCGCGGGGTCGAAACCCAGGTTGTCGCCCACTGGATGAAGAACTTCTACGACGAGCTCATCACGAACCTCAAGGGCGGGGAAACGCGCACCTTCACCCGGGATAAATGGGAACCCGCCAGCTGGCCTGCCACCGCCGAAGGGGTGGGCATGACCGAGGCTCCTCGCGGTGCGCTGGCTCACTGGGTCCGCATCAAGGACGGCATCATCGACAATTACCAGTTGGTGGTGCCCAGCACCTGGAACGCCTCCCCAAGGGATGCCAAAGGGCAGCGTTCAGCTTATGAAGAAGCCCTTATCGGCACGCCGGTGGCGAATCCCGAGCAACCCGTGGAAATCCTGAGGACCATCCACTCGTTCGATCCCTGCCTCGCGTGCGCGGTGCATATCTACGACCCCAAGGGTGAGCAGGTGCATCAGGTGCAATTCTATTGAACCGGAGGTGAGCATGAGTCAGACCAAAGCGCTTCCCAACACCTTCCGGCGCCAATATGTCTGGGAACTCCCCGTGCGCTTCTACCACTGGGTGAATGGCGCCGCCATCCTGGTGCTGGGCGTGACGGGCTTCCTCATCGGGCGCCCGCTGTCCCTGGCCTACATGCCTGAAGCTTCGCAGCAGTACTGGTTTGGCGCTGTGCGATTTACCCACTTCATGGCCGCGTACATCTTCCTTTTCAACTTCCTGGTGCGGGTCTATTGGGGTTTCGTGGGAAACCGCTACGCTCGCTGGAACCAGTTCATCCCGACGACCCGGAAACAGTTCAAGGAGATGGCCGAAGTGCTCCGGGTGGACGTGCTGCAAACCAAGCTGCGCGGCACCATAAGCCTGGGCCACAACATGCTGGCGGGGCTCACCTACTTCCTGACTTTCTGGGTATTCCTGTTCCAGGCTCTTACGGGCTTCGGACTGTATTCCCCCATGAGCCATGGAATCCTGGGCAAGCTCTCGGCTTGGATCGTGCCGTTCCTGGGTGGTGACATGTCCGCACGCCAGTGGCACCACGCTGGGTTATGGTTTTACGTGGTGTTCACGCTGATCCATGTCTATCTGGTTTTCTATCATGACTATGTTGAAGGCCGCGGCACAACCTCCTCCATGGTGGGCGGCTGGAAATTCGAACGCGACGATGCCCCGAAATCCTAATACGGCGATCCGCATCATCGGCATCGGGAACCTGCTCCTGGGAGACGAGGGGGTTGGTGTCCATGTCGCCCGGCATCTGCTGGACCATTGCCATCTGCCTGAAGGTGTGGATTGCCTTGACGGAGGAACGGGCAGCTTGGTGCTCCTGGAACCACTTCAGACAGCTGATCGCATCATCCTGGTGGATGCGACCATGGACGGCGCTCCGCCGGGCACGCTGCGGCGCCTCGTCCCCAAATTCTCATCGGATTTCCCCCCCAGCCTCGCCGCCCACGACATCGGCCTGCGGGATCTGCTGGATAGTTTTTACCTGCTGGGGGACCTCCCCCCCAATGTGGTCCTGTTCACCGTTTCCATCGCCGAAATGCAGAACATGGTCACCACGTTGTCCCCTGAAGTCGCAGCAGCAGTGCCTTTGGTGGTTGCGATGATTATCGAAGAGCTCGGTGTGGCCTCAAGTGCATGAAATGTCCCTGATGGAAGGCATGCTCCGCATCGTCGAGGAAAATGCGCGGGATCAAGGCTTTGGCCATGTCCGTACTGTGATCCTGGAAATCGGGAAATTAGCGGGCGTCGAAGTGGAGGCGTTGCGTTTTGCCTTTGAAGCGGTGGCGGATGGTTCCATCGCCGAAGGCGCGGCCCTTCAAATCGAGGAGCCACCTGGCCTGGGATGGTGTGTGGAGTGCGAAAAGGAAAGCCCCGTCGAGTCCCGCTACGATCCCTGTCCCCTCTGCGGTAAAGTGCCTTTGAACATCACCGGGGGTACCCAGATGCGTGTCATGGCGTTGGACGTGGAATAGGGAGGGAACATGTGCACCACCTGTGGATGTGGCCAAGGCGAAGGCCGGATCGAAGGGGACGAGCACCCACATGTCCATGAGGATGGGGGTGGCACGGTCCACAGCCACGCCCATGCGCACGATCATGCCCAGGGTCCCGGCCAGCGACGGATGGTCCAGATCGAGCGCAACCTGCTTGAGAAAAATGATGCTTTTGCGAAGATCAATCGGGAACAGTTCGTCCAGAAGGGCATCTTTGTCCTGAACCTCGTCTCCAGCCCCGGCTCGGGCAAGACTACGCTGCTCACCGCCACCATCGATCGGCTGAAGCCTCGAATTCCCATCGCCGTCATCGAAGGCGATCAGCAGACCACCCATGATGCCGACCGCATCCGCGCCACCGGCGTGCCCGCCATCCAGATCAACACCGGCAAGGGCTGCCACCTGGATGCCCATATGGTGGGCCACGCCGCCGAACGACTGAACCTGCCGCAGGATTCCGTGCTGATGATCGAAAATGTCGGCAACCTGGTTTGCCCTTCGGCCTTTGATCTGGGCGAGGCCCACAAGGTGGTGATTCTTTCGGTCACCGAAGGCGAGGACAAGCCCCTGAAGTACCCGGACATGTTCGCCGCTGCGGATGTGTTGCTGCTGAACAAGGTGGACCTGCTTCCCTACCTCGAGTTCGATGTGGACAAATGCCTGGACTTCGCCCGCCGTGTGAACCCGCGCCTCAAGGTCATCCGCACCAGCGCCACAACCGGCGAAGGCCTGGAGGCCTGGGTCGAATGGATCGAAGTCGGCGCGCATTCAGCTAAAGTGATCCGCGGCGAAGCGCTTTCAAGCCCGCCGTGCCGCGCCTGAGCATCGAAATCCAGGGTGTGGTGCAAGGCGTCGGATTCCGGCCCTTCGTGTACCGCGCTGCGTTGGCCAGGAATTTGACCGGATGGGTGCGGAACCGGCCGGATGGCGTTGAAATCGAGGTGCAAGGCGAGAACGCCGCACTCGAAGATTTCCTGCGCGCCATGCGGGATGAAAAACCGGCGCCAGCCAGAATCCACGCCATCTGCTCCCACACGATCAAAGACCTTCCCGCTGACTCCGCCTTCGCCATCCTCGCCAGTGGAGCCAGCGAAACCACCCGCCCCTCGGTGCCCGCCGACCTCGCCCTGTGTGCCGATTGCAAGGCGGAAATGGATACGCCCGGCGAGCGCAGGTACCGCTACCCCTTCACCAATTGCACTTATTGCGGTCCCCGCTACAGCATCATCGCGGACCTGCCCTACGACCGGCCCCGCACCGCCATGCGGGCCTTTCCACTCTGTGAGGCCTGCGAGGCCCAATACCGCGATCCCTCCGACCGCCGCTTCCACGCCCAACCCATCGCCTGCCCGGTGTGCGGGCCAAGGGTATCGCTGCGGGATGCAAATGGTGTGTTGCGCGCCGAGGGCGATGCGGCCCTGCGGGAAGCCGCCGTGGATCTCTTAGCCGGGCGCGTCCTGGCTATGAAGGGGCTAGGCGGCTACCAGCTTCTGGTGGATGCGACTTCCGATTCGGCAGTGGCATTGTTGCGCGAGCGCAAGCATCGTGAAGAGAAACCATTTGCCGTGATGTTTCTGGATCTGGATTCGCTGTCACGCGCTTGCGAGGTATCCGATGCTGAGGCGGCCATCCTGCAGTCTGCCGAAGCGCCCATTCTTTTATTGAAATGCCGCGGTGGCGTCATCGCAAAAAACATTGCACCCGGCAATCCAAGCCTCGGCGCTTTTTTGCCTTACACGCCGCTGCACGAGCTGCTGCTGGGTCTCTTGGACCGCCCCCTCGTCTGCACCAGCGGAAATCTGTCCGATGAACCCATGTGCATCAACGACGATGAAGCCTTCGAGCGGCTGGGAGATGTGGCAGATGCATTCCTGGTGCACAATCGTCCCGTGTTGCGCCCCGTGGATGATTCCGTGGGCCGCGTGGAAGGAGGCGCTTTGCATCTGCTGCGAAGGGCCCGCGGCTTCGCACCCCTGCCCTTATCCGTGCCCCTGGATGCACCGGTAGTGCTGGCCTTCGGCGGCCATATGAAAAGCACCATCACGTTGCTCACCGGCGGACAGGCGGTTGTCAGCCAACACTTGGGAGATCTGGATTCGCCCCAAGGCATTGCTCTGCTGTCACGCACAGTGAAGGATTTCTTAAACTTTTTCCAGGCGGCTCCCGCCCGTTTGGCCTGCGATCTGCACCCTGACTACGCCTCCACGCGCATGGCCGAACGCATGGCCAAGGCTCGCGGTCTGAACCTGGTGCGCGTGCAGCATCACCATGCCCATGTGGCCGCTTGTCTCGCTGAATTGGATCTCCAGGAGCCCGTGCTGGGACTGGCCTGGGACGGATCCGGCTATGGCCCGGACGGCACCGTGTGGGGTGGAGAAGCGCTGCTGGTGGAGGGCCCACGCTTCTCGCGCTTCGGCCATCTGCGCACCTTTCCGCTGCCCGGTGGCGAACGCGCGGTCAAGGAACCGCGGCGGTCCGCCCTGGGGCTTTGCTGGGAACTGGTCCACGACGAGGCCGCTGCGGCGGATCTGTTTTCAACCACGGAGCTTCGCCCCTTGCATCGCATGCTCGAACTCGGCCTGCGCTCGCCCCGCACCTCCAGCATCGGCCGCCTCTTTGATGCGGTGGCGGCCTTGGTGGGAATTCGCGTGGGTGCGGGTTTCGAGGGCCAGGCGGCCATGGCCCTGGAATTCGCCGCAGCGGAATCCAACGACGATGGCGCCTACCGCATTGCCCTCGAAGGCGGCATAGCCGACACCTCACCTCTGCTGGAAGAGCTGCTGGCGGATAGGCGCCAAGGCACGGATTCCGCCACCATGGCCCGGCGCTTCCACACGGCCTTGGCGGACCTGGCCTTGGCCTTCGCGGAGTCCGCGGGACGGGAGGACGTGATCCTCACCGGTGGCTGCTTCCAGAACCAGTTGCTGGCGGCCCTCTGCACGGAAAAGCTTTCCGGCCGGGGTTTCCGCGTCCGCCGCCCGGCCCTCTACCCGCCCAACGATGGCGGAATCTCCCTCGGACAAGCCTGGGTGGCGGCACAATGGGATGGACAATCCGACTTGGGGGTATGACATGTGCCTTGGCGTTCCAGGCAAGGTCCTGAGTTTCGAAGACGGCGATCTGCGCATGGGCCGGGTGGCTTTCGGACAGGTAGTGAAAGAGATCAGCCTTGCTTTCGTTCCCGATGCGAAGGTGGGTGAATACGTGGTCGTCCACGCCGGCATGGCCCTGGATGTCATTGACGAAGAGGCCGCTCAAAGGGTGTTCGAGGTGCTGCGGGAATTAGACGCGGCTTCCGTGGAGGGGCTCGATGAAATTCCTGGATGAATACCGGGACGGCGAAGCAGCACGTCCGTTTGTCGAGGCCATCCACCGCGTGGTGACTCGGCCGTGGTCGCTGATGGAAGTGTGCGGCGGCCAGACCCACAGCATCGTGCGCTACGGCATTGACGAACTGCTGCCGAAAGACATCACCCTCATCCACGGGCCTGGCTGTCCCGTCTGTGTCACGCCGGTGGAACTCATTGACAAGGCCCTGGCCATCGCCGCGAAACCCGGCGTGATCTTCTGCTCCTTCGGCGACATGCTCCGCGTGCCCGGTTCCGAGCGCGATCTCCTCCGCGTGAAGTCCGAAGGCGCCGATGTGCGCATCGTCTATTCGCCTCTGGATTCACTGAAGGTTGCGGAAGAGAACCCTGATCGGGAAGTCGTCTTCTTCGCGGTGGGATTCGAGACCACGGCGCCCTCCAACGCCATCGCCGTGAGCCAGGCCAAAAACGCGGCCTGAAGAATTTCTCCATCCTGGTGTCCCATGTGCTGGTGCCGCCCGCCATGGAGGCCATCATGTCGTCGCCCCGTTCGAGGGTGAACGGCTTCCTGGCGGCGGGCCATGTCTGCGCTGTCATGGGCACCGAGGAATACATCCCCCTGGCCGCCAAATACAAAGTGCCCATCGTCGTCACGGCCTTCGAACCCCTTGATCTCCTGCAAGGCATCCTCATGTGCGTGACGCAACTTGAAGAGGGCCGCCACGAGGTGGAGAACCAGTACGAACGCCTGGTGCGCGCCGAGGGCAACCGCCCCGCCCAGGCCATGATCCGCGAGGTCTTCCAGGTCGTGCGCCGCACCTGGCGGGGCATCGGACCCATCGCCGAAAGCGGCCTGGGACTGCGCCCGGAATATCTGGAATTCGACGCGGAAAAGCGCTTCGGCGTCGAAGCTGTCGGCGGTCCCGAATCCACCGAATGCCAAAGCGGCCTGGTATTGCAGGGCCTGCTGAAACCCCAGGAATGCCCGGCCTTCGGCACCCGCTGCACGCCGGAAAAACCCCTCGGCGCCACCATGGTCAGCAGCGAAGGCGCCTGCGCGGCGTACTACCGTTATAGGCGTGTCATGGCGTGATGGGCGACACGGTTCTGCTTGTGCAGCCATGAGCCGTACGGATACAGGCGGAAGCGCGAATCTGGTCAAGGCTAGCGCGGGGTCATTTTAGCTTTTGAGCCAAATCGTGTTTCCCCCGCTTCTCATAAATCTGCTTCAAATTGTGTGCCGTCATTTCCATCAGCGAATGCCGCTCGCCTAGATTTTTTCTAACCGCTTCATGTGCCTTGAGCGCCATGTCCTCTGCTTCGGACAGACGGTGCTGGCTAAGCAACAACTGACTCAATTTGACTTGCAAGGGCACGATGGCGAGGAGATTCTTCGGCGACTGCTGCTCGTAGATCGCCAGCGCTTGGCGGAAGTAGTCTACGCCTTCGCGCGAGCGGCCAGCCTTGACAGAAATATCTCCTAGCACAAGCAGTGCCCTCACCCATGGCAATTCATTGTCTGGGGAAAAGGCTTTTATCATCGCGAGCGACTCCCGCGCTTTTTTTCCCGCCGCTACGAGATCGTTTTTACGCAGCAGCACGTTGGCCTGCTGCATGATCGCGCCACACAGATAAATATTCTTCTCACCCAGCGTCTGCCTTAAGATCTGCTCGCTCTCCAACAGGTATTTTTCTGCTTCGTCAAGGCGGTTCTTGTTCGTCGCCACTAAACCTAGGAACTGCAGCGTCGCCCCCAGCTCCCACCGCACTGGAGTTGAGATTTTGCGGAACTCGGTCACGGCCTCCAGGAGCAGTGGCTCCCCTGCCTCAGCGTCGCCCTGTAACACCAGAAACGAGCCCAGGTCTGACTTGTTCAAGGCAAGAACACCACGCTCGCCTCCCTTCAGGTTCGCGCCTGAAGAGATCTGTACAGCCTCCTCCAACAGGGAACGAGCCGTCTTCGCATCCCCACGGAAATAAGTGGTGACGCCAAGATAGTCCAGGGTCAGCGCGAGTTTGGCAGGGCTGTAATCCAGAGCGTTGGCCTTCTGCTGTTTCCGATAAAAGCCCGCGGCCTTCCCCAACAACTTCTGCGCCTCTTCATACTTGAGCTCTCGGAATAACAGCACTCCCAGCTCATCCAACGTCGCCGCAACTTCGGGGTTGTCCTCGCCATAGAGATTTGTCTGGGTCGCCAATCCTGCACGCAGATTTTTCTCAGCCACATCGTATTGCCCGAGGGATGCGTAAGCGCTGCCGACGGTTCGAAGAAGTTGGGCGCGCACTTCGGGCTGGTCTGCAAGTTCGATCTCGATCTTCGGTGCGATCTGATCGAGCATTTCGTTGACCGACACATCTTTTCTGTTGGCTACCGGCGAAACGGAAGAGATGCTCTGGTTCGAGAACGAGAGCATTCTTTGCAGGAACCCATTGATGCGTTCTGCCTTCAGCTTCTCGTGGCGCGCCTTGGTGTTTTCCCGGAGGGCATTGCTGTACTGCCGGAGCGAAGTTGCCAGGCCGGCAGCCAAAGCGACAATGATGAAAACCGTGGCCGAAACAGCAATCTTGTTGCGTTGGTAAAATCTCGACGCCCGGTAGGCGAGGGTGTTGGGACGCGCCGAGATCGGCAAATTCTCCAGGTGCTTTTCGATGTCGCCGGCGAATTCCGCAGCAGACTGGTAACGTCGCGCTGGATCCTTTTGCAACGCCTTCAGCGTGATATTGTCCAAATCGCCGCGTAGCCGCCGTTGATTGACCACCGATTGGGGGCTGTTGGATTTCGCAATCCGGCTGGGCAAGGCCGGTTCGTCCCCGGTGGCGGTTTTGATGATTTCTTCAAGGCTCTTGCCTTCAAAGTGGAATGGTTTCTCGCCGGCCAACAGTTCATATAAGATCACGCCCAGGCTGAAGATGTCCGAAACGGTCGTCACATTCTTCCCGAGAATTTGCTCAGGTGCGGCGTAGGCCGCGGTGAAGGCCAGGAGCGCCGTCTCGGTCCGGTCGGCATTCGCCAATCCATCCGGCGCCGCCGCGGGTTGCGACAACTTCGCCAAACCGAAATCCAGCAGCCGGGGTTCTCCGTCATCGGGAACCAGGATGTTCGAAGGCTTCAGGTCGCGATGAATGACCAGGTTTTGATGGGCGAAGGAAACGGCGCGGCAAACCTTGAGAAAGAGCCGCAAACGGTCATCAATGGGCAGTTGATGTTTCTCGGCGAAAACTATGAGTGGATCCCCGGCAATGAATTCCATGGCGAGGAAAAGCTCGCCTGTGCCGGAAACGCCCCCATCGATCAGCTTCGCGATATTCGGATGGTTCAATGAGGCGAGGATTTGGCGTTCGCGTTTAAAGAGTTTTTCGAGTTCACCCCGGGCGAAACTGGGTCGAATGATTTTCAGCGCGGCTTGCTGTTGGAATTCGCCGTCGGCGCGTTCAGCCAGGAAGACCGCGCCCATCCCGCCGCGGCCGATTTCCCGCAAAATGCGGTAAGCGCCAAAGCGTTTCCCTAGATAGCCGTCGCCGTCGGGCTGCAGCCGCGCTGCGAGGTCCGTAGTGTGCCGCTCAAGCAGGTTTTCCGGTTCTTCATGGGCCGCAAGCAGCGATTCAACTTCGCTGCGCAACGCTTCGTCCCCACCGCAGGATTCCGCGATGAATTGCGCCCGCAATGCGACAGGCCGCTCAAGCGCCGCCGTGAAAACTTCCTTGATCTTTTCCCATTCGTGTTGCTGCATCCGCTTCACTCTCCGGCCGCGCTAAGCCACGCCTTTTCGACTCAGCTCGCGATGGAACCATGCCTTCGCCACCGTCCATTCACGTTTGACCGTCGTGGCCGATACCTTCAACACATGCGCGGATTCTTCGATGGACAAGCCACCAAAAAAGCGGAGCTCGACAATCTTTGCCTGGCGCGGGTCCAGGGATTCCAAACTCAATAACGCTTCTTCCAAGGTCAGCACATCAAACTCATTTTTATCGGCGAAGCCCACCGCCTCATCGAGCGCCAGCTTTTGCTGCGAGCCTTCGCGCTTGGCCGCATTCCTGCCGCGGGCGTGATCCACCAGGACACGACGCATGACCTGAGCGGCCACTGCAAAAAACTGCGCGCGATTCTCCCAGGTGACATTTTTCCAATCCACCATCCGCAGGTATGCCTCATGCACCAGCGCGGTGGCCTGCAAGGTGTGATCGGCGCGTTCATCCCGCATGTACACCGCAGCGAGATGGCGCAAGTCCTCATAGACAAGTTCGAGCAGCTTATCCGGCGCGCTATTGTCCCCCTCGCCCACGCGATTAAGAAGGACCGTCACGTCATGCGCGGGGCGTTCTTTCATCTCAAATTTCCTGGGAAAGCGCAAGCATACCAAACTTTTGGCCCATTAAAACTTTCCATGGGCTGTTTCGTCGCTGCTTTACGCCCTATTGGCTGAAGGAAAGTTTTCGGTAACAGAACAATTACGCCACTAGAACTCCCCGCCTCAGTTCCAAAGGGCGGTAGCCCTATATCCACGGAGGATTTGCCTTGCTTCAGACATCGAAGGTTCCCGTCGTTCCCGGCCCCCACATTCGACCTCTCTATGCGGGGATGCCTGACTTTTGCCACCACCGGGGACACAGCCTGATTCGTTCCCTCTCCTTTTTTTGCGCTTCGATCCTCATGGGCTTCGCCCTGTTCCTCCAGACCGGATGCAGTGGCGGGGGAGGCGGTGGCGGCAACCCAGTTCAAATCCAGCCACCCTCCACGCTGACCTATAGCAGCGCTGCCGCTGTCTACACGAAGGGCACTGCCATCGCAGCCAATACGCCCTCCAGCGGCGGCGGCGCCGTGGTCTCCTATTCCGTGTCTCCGGCTCTGCCTGCGGGTCTCGGTCTGAGCACGGGCACGGGGGTCATCTCCGGCACTCCTACAGCCATCACGGCCGCGGCCAGCTACACCATCACTGCTACCAACAGCGGCGGCAGCACCACCGCCAGTGTCAGCATCACGGTCAACGATGCGGCGCCCAGCGGCCTGGCCTACACGTATACCCCCGCCAGATTCACCACGGGCAACGCGATTCCCAGTGATAGTCCGAGCAGCGGCGGGGGCCCCGTGGTCTCATACGCCGTATCCCCGGCCCTGCCGGCAGGCCTGCTCCTGAATTCGGGCACCGGTGTCATCACCGGCACACCCACGGCCATCACCGCCCAGGCCACCTACACAGTCACTGCCACCAACAGCGGCGGCAGCGCTTCGGTGGGATTGGACTTCACGGTGGTGCCTCCCGGCCCGTCCATCACCTCCCAGCCCGCCGATGCCTCCAGCCTCGTTGGAGGCACCGCCAGCTTCAGCGTGACGGTATCGGGCTCTGGTCCCTTCACGTATCAGTGGCAGAAGAACGATGCCAACATTCCAAACGCCACGTCCTCCAGCTACACCACGCCAATTCTGGCGCTGGGCGACAGCGGCACGCGTTTCCGCGCCCTCGTTTTTGATGCCTATGCCAGCCAGGATACAAGCCATGAAGCGACACTGACCGTTGTGGGACCGGTGGTCACGGCCATCGCCATCACTCCATCCGCACCCACGGTCACAGCTGGTGCAACGCTGGCCTTGACCGCAACGGGCACCTACTCGGACGGCACCACCGCAAACGTCACGAACTCCGCCACCTGGTCATCCAGCAACACCGCCGTAGCCATCATCGGCAGCACCACGGGCATCGCGACAGGTATAACCGTGGGCACCTCCACCATTTTCGCCAGCCTGGGCGCGGTGACTTCACCGGGCATCACGTTGACGGTGCAGGGAGGCTGTGTCCCCCCACCTTCCGGCATGGTTGCGTGGTATCCGGGTGATGGCAACGCCGATGATATTCTGGGCGGCACCGGCACCAATGGCACATTGAAAAACGGCGCGACGTTCACACCAGGGATGGTCGGCCAGGCGTTCCACTTTGACGGTGTGAACGATCACGTATCGATCGACACGACCGGCTTCGTGAAAGGACAATCGGCGGCGACCGTGGACGCTTGGGTGCGCCCGCTGGGCCCGCACAGCAACGGCTTTGGTTTTGGCGGTGCAGTCTTTAATGAAAGCACGTCGGCGCCCAGTGGCGATTACACGCGCTTCGGCATCTTCGTCCGCAATGATGGGAGTGTTTTGTTCGGCGGCCGCTCGCTATTCAATGGCGAGACAGGCAGCTTTGTCGGAGTTGCGACCAGCGCCGGTGTGGTCCCCCTCAACCAGTGGTCTCACATCGCCGGAACCTGGAGCTCGACCCAAGGCCTCAGCATCTACATCAACGGCCAGCTCGCCGCTTCGCTCAATCTCATGGTCGGCGCATTCGCCGACACCAACAGCGAGTTTGTTGCTATTGGCACCGATGCTCCAACGGCGGGAACCGCGGCCCAATTCAATGGGGACGTAGACGAGGTGGAGGTTTTCACCCGCGTGCTTTCGCAAACGGAAATCCAGTCTATTGTCGACGCCGGCAGCGCAGGCAAGTGCAAACCTGGGGCCCCCGGAGATCCTGGATTATTTACCGCCACAGGGAACCTGCTCACGGGGAGGCATAGCCACACATCCACGCTTCTAACCAATGGCAAGGTGCTCATCACAGGTGGATTGATCGGCAGCACTGGCATCGCCAACGCCGAGCTGTACGATCCGGCTACGGGAATCTTCACCGCCACCGGCAACCTGATCACGGCGCGTTATGGCCACACGTCCACGCTCCTGCCCAATGGCAAGGTGCTCGTGGCAGCTGGGTATCGCCTCGGCTTCCTTGCCAGCACCGAGCTGTACGACCCGGCCACGGGAACCTTTACCGCCACTGGCAGCCTGATCGCAGCGCGGACTTCCCACACGGCTACGCTCCTGCCCACCGGGAAGGTGCTCATCGCAGGTGGAGCTATCGGTAGCGGCCCCCTCGCCAGCGGAGAGCTGTACGACCCGGCTACTGGAATCTCCACCGCCACCGGCAACCTGATCACGGCGCGGCAGTTACATACAGCTACGCTCCTGCCCAATGGGAAGGTACTCATCGCGGGTGGGATCGGCGCCAGCGGCTACCTTGTCAGTGCCGAGCTGTATGACCCAGCTACTGGTGTCTTCACCACCACAGGCAGCCTGATTACGGCACGGAGTTCCCACAAAACCACGCTCCTGGCCAATGGGAAGGTGCTCATCACAGGTGGAGTCATCCCCAGCGGCAACCTCGCCAGCGTCGAGCTGTACGATCCGGCCACGGGGACCTTTACCGCCACAGGTAGCCTGATCACTATGCGTCAATTTCATACGGCTACGCTCCTGCCCAATGGGAAGGTGCTCATCGCGAGTGGAGTGATTGACAGCAGCAATCTCGCCAGCGCCGAGCTGTATGACCCAGCTACGGGTCTCTTCACCGCCACAGGCAGCCTGATCACGGCACGGAGTTCCCACACGGCCACGCTCCTGCACAATGGGAAGGTGCTCATCGCAGGTGGAGTTAACGCCAGCGTCGACCTCGCCAGCGCTGAGCTGTATTAATAGGGGCGACACGAGGAATACGGATCACCCTTGCTACTCTGGTGCCAGACACAATCCATGTGATTCCCTGGTGGCCCCAACATGTCCGATTCTGCCTTTGATCTGAGCTGTCCCCTGCCCCTTCGCCACGACACCATCCAGATGGCCCACGGCGGCGGGGGGCGCATCATGCGCGAGCTGCTGGAGCAGTTAATGCTGCCAGCCTTTGGAAACGCGGTCCTGGACGCCCGCCACGATGCCGCAGTGCTCACCCTGGGGGGCGCGCGGGTGGCTTTCACGACGGATACTTTTGTGGTGCAGCCGCGCTTCTTCCCTGGCGGCGACATCGGCGAACTGGCCATCTACGGCACCGTGAACGATCTCGCCATGGGCGGCGCGACGCCGCAGTTCCTGAGCTGCGCCCTCATTCTTGAAGAAAGCTTCCCCATCGAAGAACTGCGCCGGGTCCTCGCATCCATGCGCGCAGCCGCAGACCGCTGCGGTGTGGCCATCGTCACCGGCGACACCAAGGTGGTGGACAAGGGCCACGGCGACGGCCTTTTCATCAACACGGCGGGCATCGGCCTGGTTCCCGAAGGCGTGGATGTGGCGCCTCGGCGGGTGATGCCGGGCGACGCGGTGCTCGTGTCCGGCGACCTGGGCCGGCACGGCGTGGCCGTGATGTCCGTGCGCGAGGGCCTGGCCTTCGAAGTGCCCGTGCAAAGCGATTGCGGTCCTGTCCACCACCTCGCCGCCGCCCTCATCCATGGCGGGATTGATGTCCATTGCCTGCGGGATCCCACCCGTGGCGGGCTGGCTTCGGTGCTCAACGAGATTGCCACCGATGCCAAGGTCGCCATCGAGGCCGTGGAGCGCGACATCCCCGTGGATGAAGGCGTAGCCGCCGCTTGCGAGATTCTGGGGTTGGATCCGTACTACGTGGCCTGCGAAGGCCGCATGGTGGCCTTTGTGCCCGTTGGACAAGCGGAACAGGCGCTGGCTTTATTGCGCACCCTGCCCGAGGGCCGCGGCGCAGCCATCATTGGGCAGGTAAAGGAGGGCCCCGCTGGCGCCGTGATGCTACGCACGCGCATGGGCACCCAGAGATTGCTGGACTTGCTCTCTGGCGAGCAGCTTCCCAGGATCTGCTGATTGGGCATCGGGCGAATCACCCCTCCAAACCACAGTCCTCCATCAATTCGTGATCCGCGAATATCTCGTGCGTCGGGCCATCTGCCCTCAGCCTGCCGTCCTGAAGCACCAGTGTCCTCGTGCAGAGCTGCCGCACCAGATCCAGGTCATGGGTGGCGATGAGCTTGGTGTGGGTGAATTCCCCAAGCAGGCCGATGAGGAGCCGCCTTCCCCGAGGATCCAGCCCCGTGCTGGGCTCGTCCAGCACGAGGATGTCGGGGCCCATGGAGAGCACCGCCGCCACGGCGCACCGGCGCTTCTCCCCCATGGACAGGTGGTAGGGCGCCTTGGCGGCCAGGTGCTCAGCGCCCACCCGCCGCAGGGCTTCGAGTGCCCGCGATTCGGACTCCTGCGGCGAGAGCCCCAGGTTCCGCGGCCCGAAGGCGACATCTTCCAAAACAGTCGGCATGAACAGCTGGTCATCGGGATCCTGGAAAACCATGCCTACTGCGCGGCGCACCTCGAGAAGCGTTTCGGTGTTCAAAGGTAATTCCCCGACCCGGACCTCGCCGCTCGTGGCCCTTAGAGTGCCGTTCAAGTGCTGCAACAGCGTGGATTTTCCCGCGCCATTGGCCCCCACGATGGCGACGGATTCGCCATGGCGGATGGTGAAGGTGATGCCGCTCAGGGAAGCGGTTCCATCCGGGTAGGCGTGGCTCAATTCCCGGGCTTCAACCAAGTGATGGCTCAATGCGAACCCCCTGAAATAAGGGCGCCCAACAGCCGGGGAACCGGAAACAACCTGCAGCTAAGGAAGAAGCACGACCATCCTAAAACAAAGGCCCAAGCCGATGGGCCAAATGCCGCACAGGCTCTTGTGGGCAGTGTGCCGCGAAAGCCCCCTTGCCAGCAGGGCCGCGTGGATACGTTCAGCCCGCTCCCAGCTCCGCAACAACAGATTGCCCGTAAAGGATGGGTATTCCCTCCAGGCCATGGACCGCCCGTGGGACCGCAATTCCCTGGCAAGAAGGCTGTGTTGGGTCTCTTCGCCTACAACGAAAAGATACCGGTATAGAAACAGCAGTTGCTGCACGAAGATGCGGGGAACCCCCAACTGGTCCAGCGCCGCGCATGCATCGCCGAATCCCGTCACAGCGACCAGGGCCACAGCGGTGGCCACGGCCAAAGCGCCACGCACGGCCAGGGAACCGAATGCAAGCCAGCCCCCGCTTATTTCCACCGTGGCGACGCGCATCACTGGCACCGGATCCAGCACCGGTAGAAAGGCCCCTAATAGCAGGATGAAGGGCAGACCGAGCAGCACTTTTCGAAGAAAAACCTTGAAAGGAACATCCCCAAAGGCCGCCAGTGCGACGGGAAATACCGCCAAAGGCAGCAGGCTCGAAACCTCAAGACGGTTGAAGGATCCGAGTATCACCAAGAAGCAGGCTGTAACGATCACTTTGGCCCGGGGATCCAGGCGGTGGAGGGCAGTCTTCTGACGCGAGATGCGATCCATCTCACGGAGATCCAACAGGGACGCCGCCAGGGAGGCCACCGCTTCAGCCCCTGGCCTTGGTGGCCTTGGTAGGCAGACCGTGCTTCCGCCGCCGCACCACCAGCCAGCCTGCGCTGGTGATCAAGCCAAGCGTCAGGACTCCACCCAGCACACCTGAAAGCGAGGTTCCAAATTTCTTATAAGTCCCTTTTCCGGCTTCAGGAAATGCGTACTCAGGTAAAACTGCCGTGCGTTGCTGCAGGTGGTTGAAAAACCGCCGGATACCCGCCGCAGGAAGGGCAGGCTCCGCTGACTTGGATGTTCGCGCCATGGACCAATCCAGCCCATCCGGGCGATCCGAGGCAGTCCAGGAAAGCGCTCCTCCCGCCACCAAGGCAAGTCCCAGGAACATCGCAAGCAAGCCCCGGCCTGGTTCTTCCGCCCGCGCTATTAATAACGCCGGTCGGGCTTTCCCTACGAAACGCAGCAGCGCCACCGTCACGACGCCTTCCACCAATCCGATGGGCAGATGGATCGCAAGCATGGAGAGCAGAAATGGCTTGAAGGGCAGGCCCGCCAGCCTCGAGAGCGTGGTCTCAAGCACGACCCCGAGTGCGCCCAGCTCCAAGGCGGCCAAGGATCCCAGCACTGCCGCGATGCCCAACCAGCCCCGCCGCGCCAGCGGACGGTACACCAGCGGGTACGCGACAAAAGCCGGAAGGATTCCCAAATTGAAAAGATTGCAACCAAAGGCCAACAGGCCGCCATCCGCAAAGAACAGCGCCTGCATCAATAGCACCGAGCCCATCACCAACACCGCAGCCTGTGGTCCGAGAAGCACCGCCAGCAACAGGCCTCCACCCAGGTGGCCGCTCGACCCGGTGCCTGGAATGGCGAAATTCACCATCTGGGCGGCGAAGACAAAAGCGCCCAGCACACCCATCAGCGGTACCTGGACATCATTTGTTCCGTGTCTCAAGTGGCGGGAACAACCGGCCAATGATCCGGCCGAGAGGGCCCAGAACCCCCCTCCCACCGCCGCGGAAACCAACGCATCTGCCATATGCATGGCATCAGTGTACGGGCACTGGTTGGGCGAAGGTGAGACACGATTTTCAGAGCTTCAGGGCATCTCATCTTCTGGATGCCGGTAGCGCGGAGGCTCCCCGATTTTCACGCAGAGTTCATCCACTTCGCGTTTCATTTCGATCATGCGCAGCTCGCGGTCCACAGCCACCCGGTTGAAGGCAGACAGCCGGCTATTGCTGGCCCGTAATCCCTCCGTCTGCTTTTGCAGTTCCTGTTCCGCCTGCTTGCGCACGGTGATGTCGGACCAAATAACTACTGCGCCCACGATCTGGCCATCCTTGCGGATCGGAGACGTTGAATATTCCACTGGAATCCCACTGCCATCCTTCCGCCAAAAATACTCATCGACAACTGTCAAACTCTGTCCTTTCTGGAACGCACGATAGATTTGGCATTCTTCATTCGGAATGGGGAGTTTATCCAGGGTCTGAAAGTGGATCAGGTCGTGGATGTTGCGGCCCAGCAGTTCTCCGACATGGCTGTAGCCGAGCATTTTGAGGCAGGATTCGTTGGCGAAGGTGCATTGGTCACCAGTATCAATGCCGTAGATCGCATAGCTGCTTGAAGCCATGATCAGCCTCAGCCGTTCCTCGCTCTCACGCATGGCCTCGGTGGCGCGGAGTTCAGCTTCCTGGCCGGAAAGCACCTTACCGATAAGGAGGGTGGCCAATGGGTAGGCCAGCAATATCGGCAGGCCAAGACGTTTGATGGTTTCAATGCTTGCACTCCCAGGCAGCGTGAACATCAGCAGGACCATGACCACATGGACCAGCAATCCGAGGCTCAACAGCCGAGGCATGGACAAATCAGTCCCAGTGCGGACCCACCTACGGTGAAACAACAGACCTACTAATGCCGACGAAACGATGACAAGCACCCCCATGGTGGCGCCCTGGCCCCCAAGGATGATTCTGTACAGCAGCGCCATCCCCCCAGCAACAGCCACGGCTGCCGGGCCGAAGAACAATCCGCAGAGGCTGATCATCACGGAACGGCCATCAAAGATGAGCCCCGGCCCCAAAATCACAGGCCGCATCATTCCGATCACTGCAGCACCACCGAAAAGCAGCCCTTGAAGGATCGCGTCCAAGGCCTTGTGCCCGCGGCGTTGCCTGATGAAACCCGAAATGACGCTCAGCGCCACCAGCAGGGAAAGGTTATAGGTCAGCTCGATGATGTAGGAAACCATGATCAGGTCTCAGAGAACTAGCTCGGACAGCAGGTTATACAGTATGGACCGGAGCTCAAGGTGTTCGATCCGCCCCGGCAAAATCCGCAGGGTCATCTTTTTTTCAACATGAGCAAAGCAACTTCTGGATCTTGATCTACGTCAAGGCAGAGCATTCAGAAAGCCTTCAAGATATTACAGACTTACTGATCCTAATATCAATCCGGAGGTTCTCATGGAATTCACTGATCACACCCGCTTGGGGCATATTGCCGCGGCATTCCCACCATCCATGCGGGTCTTCGAGGCCCACGGATTGGATTATTGTTGCGGTGGGCAGCGTGAATTAGGCGAGGCCTGCCTCGCCGCCGGGTTCTTATCCGACAAAGTTCTGGAGGAAATCCAGCAATTGCGGTCCTTGAGCCCCCAGCTTTCAACAGATTGGAGCGAAGCTTCCATCACTGCGTTGGTGGAGCACCTGCTCGCGACCCATCACGTATTCACCCGCACTGAATTGGCGCGATTGGCACCCATCATGGACAAGGTGGCCCGGGTGCATGGCGAGAATCATCCTGAATTGAACGCCATTCGAACCTTCTTCATCGAGATGTCCGACGATCTTGGGCCCCCACCTGATGAAGGAGGAACAGGTGCTCTTCCCGTACATGTTGGCTTTGGATGCAGGACAAACAGCCCCCAGCTGCTTTGGCACCGTGGCCAACCCGATCCGCGCCATGCTCGGCGAGCACGACCAGGTGGGCGAGCTTCTGCACCGCATCCGGGATGTCTCAAGGGATTTCGCATTGCCCGCCGAGGCTTGTGGAAGCTACCAGTCCCTGTTCATGGGGCTCGCGGATCTGGAGGCGGATCTCCACGAGCACATCCACCTGGAGAACAATGTGCTGTTCCCCAAGGCGGTGGCTTTGGAGGACGCGAAGGTCCAGGTCTGAGGGAAGCCCAGCAAATACCAGTCTGGATGAGGCGCAGAATATTTTTAGGATTAACTGATCCTTATTTTGTGATTTGATCTGATTTCCAGGTCCGCGACCGGTAGAATTCCGTAGATCCCAATCGAGTGCATCCATTGCCCGATGATCCAAACTGGTCGAGGCGGGGCGCTGGTCCGGCGTTGATTGCCCGAATCACGATTGTTATATATCTTTTTGTTATTAATTATTTAGATGTTATTGTGTCGATTCAAATCAACAAAATCGAATACTGGATTTTGTGATCCAGGTCTCTATTCATGAATGGCTGACTCTCCTCCCTTGAACTCAAGAGCACTTCGTCCCCATACTTCTCGATTGCTTTTGAGATCAATGAATCCTAAATTGATTTTCGGCCCAATTCCCAGGGCCGCCCGGAGGGAGGTCCCGTGCTCCGTCATTTCGAAACCCGCTCGCTGGCCCGATTTGATGCTGGTGCCCGCGCTCCTTGCCGCAGGATCCATCGGCCAGGCACAGGATGCCGAGGCGCAGTTCCGCAAGACCTGCATGAGCTGCCACACCATCGGCGCCGGCAAGAAAGTGGGCCCCGACCTCAAGGATCTCGGCAAGCGCAGGCCCCATGAGTGGTCCGCGAAATTCATCATCGGACCCATCGCCATGATTGATGGCGGCGATCCCACGGCAACTGCGCTGCTGCGCGAGAACAATGGCGTGAAGATGCCGGAGCTGGGCGTGACCGCCCCCGAGGCCCAGGCGCTCCTGAAACTCATCGATGACTACAGCGCCCAAGGCAAGACCCTTGGCACTGCAGCGATTTCACGGCCCGCAACACCCGAGGACATCCGCCGAGGCAGGCTCTACTTCACGGGCGACCTGCGCTTCAAATCTGGCGCTCCCGCCTGCATGTCCTGCCACCGGGCCCAAGGCGTCGGCGGCTGGGGCGGCGGTTGGCTGGGGCCGGATCTCACCGGTGCCACCGCCAAATACGGAGCGGGATTGTCCGGTGTCATCGAGAATCCATCCTTCCCGACCATGCAGGGCGTCTTCATCAAGACTCCCGCCAGCGCCGAGGAAGCCTTCCAGGTTGCCGCCTATCTCAAGAGCGTGGGCTCCCAGCCTCCGGCCAAACGCGACGTGGCCTTTCCCGTCCTGGGTGTCGTCGGATTGATTGGCGGAATGGTCCTCGGCGGCCACCTGGGCCGCAAGCGGTTGAAGGGCGTAAGAAAAAACTTAAAGCCAAGAGCCTGATCCAGCGACGAGGAGACGGAACACCATGACCGAGCGTAAGCAGAGCCACTGGATCACGGACATCGTGGATCCCGAAACCCGCTCCTGGGAGGAGTTCTACCGGAACCGCTGGGCCCACGACAAGGTGGTCCGCAGCACCCACGGCGTGAACTGCACCGGCAGCTGCGGCTGGAACATCTACGTCAAGGAAGGCATCGTCACCTGGGAAATGCAGGTGCTCGACTACCCGCTCCTGGACGAGACCGTCCCGCCTTACGAACCCCGCGGTTGCCAGCGCGGCATCAGCTTTTCCTGGTACCTCTACAGCCCGCTCCGCGTGAAGTTCCCCTACATGCGCGGCGCGCTCATGGATCTTTGGCAGGAAGCCAAAGGCAAGGACTCGGATCCTGTCGCGGCCTGGGCCAGCATCCAGAACGATCCCATCAAACGCGCCCGCTACCAGCAGGCCCGCGGCAAGGGCGGCTTCCGCCGCACCTCCTGGGACCAGGTGAACGAACTCATCGCGGCCGCCAACATCCACACCATCAAGACCCACGGGCCCGATCGCATCGCGGGCTTCAGCCCCATCCCCGCCATGTCCATGCTGAGCTATGCCGCGGGCTCGCGCTTCATCCAGCTGCTCGGCGGCAGCAACCTCAGCTTCTACGATTGGTACTGTGACCTGCCGCCCAGCAGCCCCGAAATGTGGGGCGAGCAGACCGACGTGCAGGAGAGCGCGGACTGGTACAACGCGAAGTTCCTCGCGGTCATGGGCAGCAACCTGAACATGACCCGCACACCCGATTGCCACTTCGCCGCCGAGTCCCGCCACAACGGCACCAAGATGGTGGTCTTCAGTCCCGACTTCAACCAGGTGGCGAAGTACGCCGACGAGTGGATGCCCGTGCATCAGGGCCAGGACGGCGCCTTCTGGATGGCCGTGAACCAGGTCATCCTCACCGAGTTCCATCACCAGAAACAGGTGCCCTTCTTCCTGGACTACCAGAAGAAGTACACAGATGGTCCTTTCCTGGTAGAGCTCACCGAAATCGAAGGTGGTTTCCGACCGGGGCAGCTTCTGCGCGCGGGCCGTCTCGCGAAGTACAAAGACGAAGAGCACGGCGAATGGAAGTTCCTGATGTGGGACGAACCCTCCGGCGCGCCCAAGATGCCGAAGGGTTCCGTGGGCCATCGCTGGGGCACAAAACAGGGCGAATGGAACCTGCTGTTCCAGGATGGCAAGGACGACAGCCCCATCGCACCGGCTCTGACCTTGCTCAACGAGCCAACGGCATTGGTGCAGTTCGATGATTTCGCCGATGGCAAGACGCTCTTCCGGGGCGTGCCCGTCAAGAGAATTCAGCTCGCCGATGGCAACACCGCCATCGTCACGACCGTGTACGACCTGCTCATGGCGCAATTCGGTGTGAACCGCGGCCTGCCGGGCGCCTACCCGAAGGATTACGACGATGAAGCCGCGGTCTACACTCCGGCCTGGCAGGAAAAACACACCGGTCTTTCCCGCGACAACGTGCTGCGCTTCGCCCGGGAATGGGCCCACACCGCTGAGCTGACCAAGGGCAAGTGCACCGTGATCATCGGTGCCGGTGTCAACCACTGGTACCACAACAACCTGATCTATCGCGCCGCCCAGCACGCGCTGGTGTTCTGCGGCTGCATCGGCACCAACGGAGGCGGCCTCGCCCATTACGTCGGCCAGGAGAAACTGGCGCCGGTGGCTTCCTGGAGCGCCATCGCGCTGGCCAAAGACTGGGTCTCCGTGAACCGGCTCCAGAACGCGCCAAGCTGGCACTACGTGAACAGTGATCAGTGGCGCTATGAAAAGGAATTCAAGGAATACAACACGGTGCCGGACGGCAGCGAACTGGTGGAAGGCCACTGCATGAACATGCAGACCCGCGCCGTGCGGAGCGGCTGGCTGCCCTACTTCCCGCAGTACAACGAGAATCCCATGCAGGTCGTGGCCGACGCCAAGAAGGCCGGCGCCACTGCCCCTGCGGATATCATCGCCAGCACCGTGGACCGCCTGAAGAAGAAGGATCTGCGCTTCTCCGTCGAGGATCCCGATGCCGCCGAGAACTGGCCCCGCATCTGGTTCATATGGCGCGGCAATGCCATCGGCACCTCCGCCAAGGGCCATGAATTCTTCCTGAAGCACTACCTGGGCACCCACACCAACGCCATCGCCGATGAGGTGGCCGAAGGCACGCTGAAGGATGTTGAATGGCGGCCCACCGTCACGGGGAAGATGGACCTGGTGGTGGACATCAATTTCCGCATGGACACCTCGGCGCTCTACAGCGACATCGTGCTGCCCACGGCCACCTGGTACGAGAAGACCGATCTCAATTCCACAGACATGCACAGCTTCATCAATCCGCTTTCCGCGGCGGTCCCGCCCTGCTGGGAATCCAAAAGCGATTGGGACATCTTCAAGCAGATGGCGAAGAAGGTCAGCGAACTTTCCGCCAAGCATCTGCCCAATCCCATCGATGACATCGTCTCGAACCCCCTGGCCCACGACACGCCAGCCGAAATCGCGCAGCCTCACATTCGCGACTGGATGGCAGGCGAATGCGAGGCCATTCCGGGCAAGACCATGCCGGGCCTGACCGTGATCACCCGCGATTACAGCAAGATCTATGACCAGTTCATTTCCCTCGGACCCAACGTCCGCGAGCAAGGCCTGGGCGCCCACGGCGTGAAGTACCCCATCAAAGATGTCTACGACCGGATGCTCGAAACCCATCCCACGGAGATGATCGAAGGCCAGAAGCGGCCCAGCCTCAAAGAGGATGTGGACGCGGCCAACGTGCTGCTGCACCTCGCGCCCGAGACCAACGGCGAACTGGCTTACCGCGCCTACCAATACATGGAAGGCCGCACCGGCCTGCCCCTGAAGGATCTCGCCGAGCCCTACCGGGGCATCAAGTACACCTTCAAGGATCTGCTCTCCCAGCCCCGCCGCGTGCTCAACAGCCCTTGCTGGTCGGGTCTCGTGGATGAAAAACGTCCTTATTCGGCGTTCACCTACAACGTGGAGCGCATGGTGCCCTGGCGCACGCTCACGGGCCGCCAGCACTGCTATCTGGACCATGAAGGCTACCTGGCTTTCGGCGAGCATCTGCCCACCTACAAACCCACGCCGCCCGCCCAGGTGCTCGGAGATCTGCGCTGCTCCAAGCGCGAGGGCAACACGCTGGCGCTGAACTACCTCACCCCCCACGGGAAATGGCATATCCATTCCACCTATGGCGACACGGAGCGCATGACCACGCTGTCGCGGGGATGCGATCCCCTTTGGCTCAGCGAAGAGGACGCTGCCTCCGTCGGACTGAAGGACAACGATTGGGTCGAGGTCCACAACGACAACGGCGTCGTGGTGACCCGCGCCTGCGTCAGCGCCCGCATTCCGAAGGGCGCCTGCATCCAGTACCACGCCACGGAACGCACCTATGGCGTGCCTAAAAGCCCGCTGCGAGGCATGAAACGCGCAGGTATGAACAACAGCCTGACCCGCATCCGGCTCAAGCCCAATCTCATGGTCGGCGGCTACGGACAGTTCACCTACCACTTCAATTACTGGGGCCCCACCGGCGTGAACCGCGAAACGGTGGTCTACGTCCGCAAGCTCGGCCAGCTGGTCTGGTGAGGGGCGCCCCCGCGCCCCCCCCCCCCCCCCCCCCCCCCCCCGGGGGAAGGGGGCCCGGCCCAACCCCCCCCCCCCCCCCCCTGCCCTTCTTTTTTTCTTTTTTTTGTCCCCCCCGGGGGTTTGTTTTTTTCCGGGGAGGGGGACCTGATGGATATCCGCTCTCAAATCGCCATGGTGTTCCACCTGGACAAGTGCATCGGGTGCCACACCTGTTCCATCGCCTGCAAGAACGTGTGGACCGACCGCAAGGGCGCCGACTACATGTGGTGGAACAACGTCGAGACCAAGCCCGGCACCGGCTATCCCACCAAGTGGGAAGACCAGAATGAATACAAGGGCGGCTGGATCGTCAAGAACGGCAAGCTCGAACTCCGCCTCACCAGCAAGGGCAAGTTCCTGCAGAAGATCTTCTACCAGCCGGACCTGCCTACCATGGACGAGTACTACGAGCCGTGGACCTACCGGTACGAAGATCTGTTCACGGCGCCGGAAACGGACGACCAGCCCACGGCCATTCCCATCAGCAAAGTCACCGGCGAGTACATCGACATCGAAGCCGGACCCAACTGGGACGATGATCTCGGGGGTTCGGCGCTCTACGCCCGCAACGATCCGAATCTTGAAGCGATGACCGAGGAGCAGCGCCTGCAGCTCTTGAGCATCGAGACTTTGGTGATGTTCTACCTGCCGCGCATCTGCAACCACTGCGCGAACCCCGCCTGCGTGGCGGCCTGCCCCAGCGGCGCCATCTACAAGCGCGGCGAGGACGGCATCGTCCTGGTCAACCAGAACGTCTGTCGTGGCTGGCGCTATTGTGTTTCCGCCTGCCCCTACAAGAAAGTCTTCTACAACTGGAGCACGGGCAAATCCGAGAAGTGCCTGCTCTGCTATCCCCGCGTGGAAACCGGCCAGGCGCCGGCCTGCTTCCATTCCTGCGTGGGCCGCATCCGCTACATGGGCGTGCTGCTCTACGATGCCGACAAGATCCAGGAAGCGGGCGTGAAGCCCGATGAGGAGCTGGTCACCGCGCACCGCGAGATGCTGGCGGACCCCTTCGACCCCGCCGTGATCGAAGCTGCGAAAAAGAATGGCGTGACCGAGCAGATCATCAAGGCCGCGCAGAACAGCCCGGTCTACAAGTTCGTCAAGGAATGGGGCCTGGCGCTCGCGCCGCACCCGGAGTTCCGCACCTTCCCAAGTCTTTTCTACGTGCCCGCACTTGGGCCCGTCACCTACTCAGTAGAGAACGGCGTGGCCTTGAATCCAACTTCGACGGACGAGATCTTCGCGCCGCTGGACCAAGCTCGTTTGCCCATGAGCTACCTGGCCAGTCTTTTTGGAGCCGGGCAGGAAGCGCCGGTGCGCTACGCCATGAAAAAGATGATGGCGATCCGGACCTGGAAACGCGCCGTGACGGTGGGGGACGTGGACATGCAGGTGGCTCTGGATGGCCTGCGTGAAGCCGATTGCACCACCGAGCAGGCCGAGGCGATCTACCGCCTGACGAGCCTCTGCAACTACGAAGACCGCTTCGTGATCCCGCCCAGCCACCGTGAACAGGCGGTGGAAGTGCTCACCAATCCACTTGAGAAAAAGGGCGCCGCGGGATTCGGTTTCCGCGAGCAGCCGGTAAGGGGGGCCTGATGCAGCCATTCGTCCAAATGCGAGTTCCAACCCAACTCATCCCCGGCATCGCTAGGTTGCTGCGCTACCCCGATGCGGACACCCCCAAACTCGCCGCAGCCCTCGCGGATGAAGCGATGAATACCGCCCATCCCTGCCAGGAATACCTGGAGGCTTTTGCCCTGGTGGCAAGAACTTCCAGCCTGGAGGAAATGGCCGAGATCTACACCCGCAGTTTCGATCTGAATCCCGACTGCGTGCTGGAGATCGGCTGGCACCTGTTCGGCGAATCCTACAAGCGCGGCCAGTTCCTGGCCATGATGCGCCATCACCTGCGGGAGAACGAAATTGAAGTGGGCAACGACCTGCCGGATTATCTGCCGGCGTTGCTGGATCTCACGATGAAGCTGGAAACCCAGGATGCCATCGACCTGGTGGACGACTGCATCCTGCCCGCCATGGAAAAGATCCAGTCGGCAATGAAAGACGGAGCCTACGCGCATCTTCTCCAGGCTCTGTTTCTGATCTTCACGGCGCATCGTATGCCCGCCGAGGTGAGCCATGCTTGATAAATTCCTCTGGGTCGGATTTCCCTACATCGCGCTGGCCCTGGCGGTCGTGGTGAGCATCCTCCGCTTCACCTGGAAGCCCTTCAGCTATTCGAGCCTCTCCAGCCAGTTCCTGGAGAACAAGCAGCTCTTCTGGGGTTCGGGGCTCTGGCACTGGGGCATCCTCTGGGTGCTCACCGGGCATCTCGTGGCCTTCCTGATTCCCAGGCAGATCCTGGCCTGGAACTCCGCGCCCTTCCGGCTGTACCTGCTGGAAACCTCCGGCCTGATCATGGCCCTGCTGGCGCTCGTGGGAGTCGTGGCCCTGATGGTCCGCCGCGGCAGCAGTTCCCGCGTGAAAGCCGTCACCACCACCATGGATTGGGTCCTGCTCTGCCTGCTGCTCTTGCAGGTGACCACCGGCATCGATACCGCCCTGCGCTACCGCTGGGGCAGTTCCTGGTACGCCTCCAACGCGGTTCCCCTACCTGTGGAGCCTGCTGCTGCTGAGCCCCCGGCCCGAACTCATCCAGCCTCTGCCTTGGCTGCCCAAGATCCACATCCTCAGCGGGTTCACGTTGATCCTGCTGATCCCCTTCACGCGTCTGGTGCACTTTCTCGTGGTTCCCATCTTCTACTACTGGCGCAAGCCCCAGGTGGTGATCTGGAACCGGAAGGGCCTCAGATGAGAGTGCGCACTGCGGCTCTGGCGGGCCTTGTGGCCTTCGGGGCTTCCCTGATGATCCTTGCCGTGAGCGTGGACACGAAATTGCTTGGGGACAACTCGGGCTACAAGCCGGTCCAACCCATCGCCTACTCGCATGCGCTCCACGCGGGCGAGCTGAAGATGGATTGCCTCTTCTGCCATACGGGGGCCGAGCAGAGCCGACACGCCGGGATCCCACCGACAAGCACCTGCATGAAATGCCATGAGGCGATCCTGAACAAGGCGGGCACCAAACTCGGCGTGAGCGATCCGAGCCCGGAGATCGCCAAGCTGACGAAGGCGATGAAGGAAGGGCGCCCCATTGAATGGGTGCGCATCCATCGCCTGCCTTCCCATGTCGATTTCCCCCACAGCCGGCACGTCAATGCGGGCGTGGCCTGCCAGAGCTGCCACGGCGAGATCCAGGGCATGGAGCGGGTCGAACAGGCCCTGGCGCTGACCATGGGCGAGTGCCTGGCCTGCCACCGCGCCGAGAACCAGAAGCTGCAACTGAACGGCAAACTTCCCGCGGCCCCCACCGACTGCGGCGCCTGCCACCACTGAGGAGAAACCATGCACGTATGGAAGAGCCTCGGCGAACGGCGGGGACTCATCAATAAAAACCAAGGCCGAGTTCAGCGATGAACTCCCCGTGGGCGAGAGCGTGCGCCAGATCACCCGGCGCGACTTCTTCCGGTTTTCAGGCGTCGGCTTCGCCGCGGGTCTGGCCATCAGTTGCAAGAGCAAAACCGTCGAAAAAGCGTTGCCCTATTTGAACGCCCAGGAAGGCCTGACGCCCGGCGTGGCGCAATGGTACGCCACCACCTGCCAAGGCTGTTCCGCGAGCTGCGGCGTGCTGGCCCGCAGCCGGGATGGGCGGCCGGTGAAACTTGAAGGAAACCCCGACCACCCGATGAACCGTGGCGGACTCTGCGCCATTGGACAAGCCCAGACCCGCGGCCTTTACGATCCCGCCCGGCTGAAACAGCCTCGCGTGGCAGGGCAGGATTGCGATTGGAAAATCCCTCGACGCCGATCTGGCCGCCCGATTCGCTGAGATCAAAGCCAAGGGCGGCAAGATCCGAGTCCTGAGCGGAACGCTGACCAGCCCCGCGTTGAAGGCTGCAATCAATAACTTCCTTGGTGGCTTCAAGGATGGAAAGCTCATCAGCTATGACGCCTTGAGCTGCGCCGCCATCCCCGCGGCCTACGAACGCACCCACGGCACGGAGGCATTGCCCCACTACCGAATCGAAGAAGCTGATTTCATTTTGGGGATCGAAGCCGATTTCCTGGGTACCTGGATCGATCCCGTCGGTTTCACGCGGGCTTACGCCAGCCGCCGCGGACCGGACAATGCGCGGCCCATGTCCAAGCATGTGCAGGCTGAATCCGGCATGTCCCTCACGGGCAGCAACGCCGATGAGCGCATCCGTCTGGCGCCTTCCGAAATCATTTCTTTCCTTGAGTCCCTGGCAACCGCTCTCGGTTCAGGAAAGCCCGGTGGCGAACTGCGGAAGGAACTCGGCCACAAGGCCGAGGCCCTGGCCCATGAATTAATGGCGCACAAGGGCTCCAGTCTGGTGCTGTGCGGGCTGAACGAGCTGTACGCGCAGATCCTCACCGCCCGCATCAACCATCTACTCGGCAACGATGGCAAGACCGTGGATCTCACCCGCCCCAGCTTTCAGAAGCAAGGCGATGACCGCGCCCTGGCTGCGTTCATCAAAGAGTTGGCCGAAGGGCAAGTGGATGCAGTGATCGTGATCGGGGCGAATCCCGTCTACGACCTGCCCGCTGAATTCTCCGCCGCCTTCGCAAAGGTGCGCCTGCGCGTGAGCACGGCCTTGACCGCGGACGAGACCGCCATCGCCTGCACCCATCTCGCGCCGGACCACCACTGGCTGGAGGCCTGGAGCGATGCGGAGCCTGTTGCCGGCACCCTGAGCCTGGTCCAGCCCCTTACCAATCCACTCTTCCAGACCCGCAATGGGCTTGAGAGTTTCCTGGCCTGGAGCGGTCGGTCTGCGACGGCCCTTGAACAGCTTCGGGAGCAATGGAAGAAGGATTTCTTCCCGCGGCAGAAGGCGGTCGGGGACTTCGATTCATTCTGGAATGGCGTATTGCAAAAAGGCGCCGTTCAACTTGATGGAAGCCCGGGCAGCCCTGCTTACAAGGAAGATGTGAACGCATCCCTCCGGGAGCGGATCGCGACGAAATCACGGCCTTACGAACTGTTGCTCATGGCCAAGGTCGGCCTCAGCGATGGCCGCCACGCCTTCAATCCCTGGCTCCAGGAATTGCCGGATCCCATCACCAAGATGACCTGGGACAATTATCTTTCCCTGTCTCCAGCCGCCGCGAAGGGTCTGGGTCTGGAACAGGGTGACATGGCCGCCGTGCGGCCCGAGGGCCTGCCCGAACTGGCGCTTCCCGTGGTGGTGCAGCCCGGCCAGGATGACCGCACCATCGCCGTGGCGCTGGGTTACGGCCGGAAGGAAGGCGGTCCGAAGGATTGGAAGATCGTGGGCAGCAATGTCTATCCATGGCGCAGCCTCGCGAGCGGATTCCTTGCCGCCAGCTTAAGCGCATTGCAGATCCGCAGGACCGGAGGCCGGGCCGAACTGGCCGCCACCCAGGATCACCACAGTTTTGAAGGCCGCGAACTCGTTCGCGAAATGGCTCTGGCGCCCTACCTGCGGGATCCGGCCTCCGCGCGACCGCATGAGGAGATTGGTCCTTCGGCCTATGCGCCTCATCCCCACGGCAAACATCGCTGGGCCATGGTCATCGACCTGAACAAATGCACCGGCTGTTCGGGCTGCGTCATCGGCTGCCAGGTGGAAAACAACATTCCCGTGGTGGGCAAGGCTGAAGTCGCGAAAAAACGCGAGATGCATTGGCTGCGCATCGACCGCTACTACGAAGGCAGTGAGGCCGAACCCAAGGTGTTCCACCAGCCCATGATGTGCCAGCAGTGCGACAACGCGCCTTGCGAAAACGTCTGTCCTGTTCTGGCTACCGTGCACAGCGAGGAGGGCCTCAACCAGCAGGTCTACAACCGCTGCGTAGGCACCCGCTACTGCGCCAACAATTGCCCCTACAAGGTCCGCCGCTTCAATTGGTGGGAATACCCCCACGATAGCGAGCTCGAGCGCCTGGCCCTTAACCCCGATGTCACGGTGCGCAGCCGCGGCGTCATGGAGAAGTGCAGTTTCTGCGTCCAGCGCCTGATGACCGCCAAGATCCAGGCCAAGAATGAAGGCCGCGAACTGAAAGGATGGCGAGGCCCAGCCCGCCTGCATGCAGAGCTGCCCGGCCCAGGCCATCGTCTTTGGCGATGTGCAGGATCCCGACAGCCAGATCAGCCACGCCATGCGCGATCCCAAGCGTTTCCTGGTGCTCGGGGAATTGGGCGTCGCCCCCGCCGTGAGCTACCTGACGAAAATCCGCAACGCGGAACCGGCCGAATCCAAAGGAGGCCACCATGGCGCCTGAAGACCAAGCGCACGCGCTGCCTGCCCTGGATGGGATCGCCGCGGAGGAACTCCGGGGCTACGGCCACGTTTTGCCCCTCATCGAAGGCAACAAGAGTTATTCCCAGGTCACCGAAGAAGTCTTCAGCACCACCGAACGCATGCCGCCGCTGAAGTGGTGGCTGGCGCTTTCCGTGTCCCTGTCGCTGCTCCTGCTCGGAGCCTGGGCCGTCACGCAGACCGTGACCCGGGGCATCGGCACCTGGGGCCTGAACCGCACGGTGGGCTGGGCTTTCGACATCACCAACTTCGTGTTCTGGGTCGGCATCGGGCACGCCGGAACGCTGATCTCGGCCATCCTTTTCCTGTTCCGCCAGAGATGGCGCACCAGCATCAACCGCGCGGCGGAAGCCATGACCATCTTCGCGGTCATGTGCGCCGGCACCTTCCCCATCATCCACATGGGCCGGCCCTGGCTGGCGTTCTGGGCCACGCCCTATCCAAACACCCGCGGTCCGCTCTGGGTGAATTTCAAGAGCCCGCTGCTCTGGGACGTCTTCGCCATCAGCACCTACTTCATCATCTCGCTCACCTTCTGGTACCTGGGCATGGTGCCCGATCTCGCCACCATGCGGGACCGCGCCAAGTCGAAAGTGCGCAAGGCCATCTTCAGCATCTTCTCCCTGGGCTGGAACGGCTCGAACCACACCTGGAGCCGCTATGAGACGGTCTACATGCTGCTGGCGGGCCTCAGCACACCGCTGGTGATCTCGGTGCACACCATCGTGTCCATGGACTTCGCCACCTCGGTGATTCCCGGTTGGCACGCGACCATCTTTCCGCCCTACTTCGTGGCCGGCGCCGTCTTCAGTGGGTTCGCCATGGTGCTCACGCTCATGATCATCGCCCGCAAGGTGATGGACCTCGAGGAATACATCACCCTGCGGCATCTGGAAGCCATGACCAAGGTGATCATCGCCACGGGCATGATCGTGGGCATGGCCTACGGAACGGAATTCTTCATGGCCTGGTACAGCGGCAACGACTTCGAGCGCTACGTCTTCCTCAACCGCGCCCTCGGCCCGTTCAAGTGGGCCTACTGGTCCATGGTGAGCTGCAACGTGATCATCCCGCAGCTCTTCTGGTTCCGGAAAGTCCGCACGACGCCCTGGATGATCTTCATCCTGTCCATCTTCGTGAACATCGGCATGTGGTTCGAGCGCTTCGTCATCATCGTGACGAGCCTCCACCGCGACTACCTGCCCTCCTCGTGGGCCGGGTACAGCCCCACCTTCATCGAGGTGGCCATCTTCCTGGGCAGCTTCGGGCTGTTCTTCACCTGCTTCCTGATCTTCACCCGGTTGCTGCCGGTCATCGCGGCCAGCGAAGTGAAAGGAGTGCTGAAGCATGAGGAGCACTGAGCTGATGATCCCGACGCGCTTCCGCGCCAGCTTCGCGGCCCCGGGCTGCTGCTCGAAGCCGTGAAGCGCCTGAAGCTGGACGGTTATCGCGTCATCGACACCTACACTCCGTTTCCGGTGCATGGAATGGACGATGCCATCGGCCTGAAACCGTCACGGCTGCCACGAGCCTGTTTGGCCTTCGCGATCCTGGGCCTGGCCATCGCGCTAGGCGTGCAGATCTGGACTTCGGCCTTCGACTATCCCTTGATCGTCGGCGGCAAGCCCCTGGCGGCCCTCCCGGCCTTTGTGCCCGTGGCCTTTGAGCTCACGGTACTGATGGCGGGGCTTGGTGTGGTGGCCAGTCTTTTCCTGGTTTCGGGAATGCGGCCGAAGTTCAAGGTGCCGGACCTTCACCCGGGTGTGAATGATGACCGCTTTGTGGTGGCAGCCGAGATCCGCGCTGGCGCCAGCTTTGCTGCGGTCCAATCCATGATGGCCGACCTCGGCGCACTCGAAACCGAGCTCCTGGTGGATGACCGGATGCAAAAAGCTCCTCGCTTCTGGATCGCGAAGCGACGCCCCTCGCGTTCATCCTGGCTTTCATTCCTGCCCTCCTCGTGCTGGCCGCGCTGCCCCTGCTCAACCGCGATTACCTGCAGCGGAACCTGGCCTGGGACGGCGGAATGATGGTCCCCGTCGCCTATCAATCTTTCGATTCCGCATCCCTTCCCTTCCCGGCGGCCAAGTGTTGCAGGCGCCCCCCAAGGGCACCGTGTCGCGAGCTGGACTGGTGCCGCTGGCCTACGGCCCTGGAAAACCTGAAGCCGAGCGCGCAGGCCGGGAGTTGGTGAATCCCTTCCTGCCAACCCAGGAGAACTTCAGCCGCGGAAAACTGGTCTACGAGCGCAGTTGCGCGGCCTGCCACGGCAAGGATGGCGACAACAACAGCAGCGTGATCGTCGCCAGGGGCCTGCTGGCTCCGGCGATCCTGGTCACGCCAGTCGTCAAGAACATGCCCGATGGCCAGATCTTCCACGTCACCACCTTCGGCGGTCCCCAGAAGATGAAGGGCCTGGGCGATCTCATCAGCCGGGAGGACCGCTGGAAAGTGGTGCTCTACATCCGTGAATTGCAGAAGGCATCCGCGCCGAAATCCGCGCCAGCAGCTCCAATCGCGCCTGTCCAAAGCACCGGAGCCAAGCCATGAATTCCAACCAGGTGTTCACTGTTCCCTCGCGCGATCTCACCAAGCCCCAGTTCCCCACCCTTGCGGAAATCGGCGAGAAGTTCCGGTTGGCAGCCCTGACCCTTTCGGTCCTGGGTTTCCTGATGATCGTGGTGGGGCTCGCGACGAATCCCGTCCACGCCTGGGCCAATGTGCTGATCACTGCGTTCAACCTCACTTGCGTCGGGCTCGGCGGCTTGTTCCTTCTGGCGATCCAGTCCACCACCGGCGCCCGCTGGAGCGATCCCATCCTGAAAGCCCACCGGGCCATGCCCGCCCTGCTGCCCATCGCCGGCCTGATGATGCTGTCGCTCTGGTTCGGGGCTGAGTACATCTATCCGTGGGCACGGCCTGAAGCCCATTCCGACCACCTGCTCCATGGCCGCCTGGTCTGGCTGAACCGCCCCTTCTTCTTCGGCCGGATCCTGCTGTTCTTCGGGCTCTGGATGCTGGTGGGGCGGCGCATCGTGCAGCACGGGAAAGGCGCCGCGGTCTTCATCCTGGTGTTCGGCGTCACCTTCGTCGTGGCGAATTTCGACTGGATCATGTCCCTGGAACCTGGCTGGTACAGCACCATTTTCGCGATCTACGGCTTCTCCGGGATGTTCCTCCAGGGCATCGCCATCGTCACCATCAGCGCCATCGTGCTGCGCCGCGTGGGCCTGCTGCCGGAGATCTCCAAGGCGCAAAACCACGATCTGGGCAAACTGCTCTTCGCCTTCAGCTGCTTCTGGGCCTACATCTGGCTGAGCCAATTCCTGCTGATCTGGTACGCGAACATCCCGGAAGAAACCGGACCCATCCGCCTGATGCTCAACAGCAAATGGACGCCGTTCTTCTACCTGAACATCGTGCTGAATTTCGGCCTGCCTTTCGTGCTGCTGCTCCAGCGCAAGGCGAAGACCAATGAAACAGTCTTGATGGTGGCCTGTTTCATCGTGCTGGCTGGACATTGGCTGGATCTCTATCTCATGGTGCTGCCCCCGGTGCTGAAGGGTGCCGCGCCCGCCTTCGGCCTCTCCGAAGCAGGCGGCGTCCTGTTGCAGTTCGGCCTGGGCCACATGGCCTGCTGGCCGGTCTTCATGAAGGACGTGAATCCCGAGCAGGAAGTGCCGCAGAGATAGGCATTCATTCAGATTCCTGTCCTAGCTTCAACATGGCGAGAACGGTATTTGGGGGGGTGTCGGTCATTCCTCAGCCACCTACGCCATATGTCAGCCTGATATCAGACCTCGCTTTTGAGCCGTGAGTTTAGCTATTCGCTGGCCAGCATGAGACATTGGCTAGGAAAAATATGTGCTCAAAAAAATTCCCACCGGGCAAAATTACCGTATATTAAGTCTCAATCCTTTACACCATAGGAGCACTCCATGATGGGTCGAAGCACCTTTTTTGCTCTTTCCAGAGGCATCGCGGGATTGTTTTTTCCGCTAGTCGCTGGCCCGATGATGGCCCATCAGATTGTGGTGGGAGATACAACCAGCCCCGCCAGCGCTATCGAAAAAATCACTTATGGCCCGGGTGGACAGTTCATCGTGCAGCTTTCCTCCCGTACTCTTCCATCCCCACCCGTCTCCGCTCTGTTCAGCGGGGCAACCTTACCGATCGTCTATGATTCGGTCCTGCACACGGTGACAGGAACCATTCCCCCTGGCTTGCCGTCAGGGGAGTACACATTGATTCTTCAGTCTCGAGCAATCACGTTCGCAGACGCACTTATTGTCTTGGGAGCTATTGGCCCCCAAGGCCCAGTCGGTCCCATAGGGCCCATGGGCCCCCAGGGATTGACGGGAGCCACAGGTCCCATCGGCCCTCAAGGTATTCAAGGTAATACGGGCGCCACGGGACCGACCGGCCCCACGGGTTTAACCGGGGCCACAGGGCCCACGGGTCCCCAGGGCATTCAAGGTATTACTGGAGCCACCGGATCCACCGGACTCACGGGCTTAACTGGGCCAACGGGTCCCATCGGTCCTCAAGGCATTCAAGGCATCACCGGTGCCACGGGCCCCATCGGCCCAATCGGAGCCACGGGCTCCACTGGCGCTACTGGCCCTCAAGGCATCCAGGGTATTCAGGGCTTGACGGGCGCGACGGGTGCCACGGGCGCCACCGGGCTCACGGGTCCGACGGGAGCAACGGGTCCTACGGGCGCGACGGGTCTTACCGGCGCGACCGGACCGCAGGGTACAACGGGTCTTACAGGCGCCACCGGACCACAGGGTGCAACTGGAGCTACGGGTCCTCAAGGCCCTGCGGTCGCCGGTTTATCCGTGAATGGGAGCAACTTCATCGTCTGGCCGAATATCCGCAACAATCTCAACAGTGGGTTGATGCAAAGTTCAGGGCTGCCCGTGTTCATTGATAGCAGCAACACTCTGGGAGTGCTCAACTCCTCGCGCCGGTTCAAGGAAAACATCCAGGACATGGGCGATCAGAGCGATGTCCTCCTTCGCTTACGGCCAGTGACATTCTTGTATACCGCCAAGGCAGGCGGTGCGCAGCCCACCCAATTCGGATTGATCGCCGAGGAGGTGCAAGATGTGACCCCGGAACTGGTGGTCCGGGATCATGAAGGCAAGCCCTTCTCTGTCAATTACCACTTCCTGGCCCCCATGCTGGTGAATGAAGTCCAGAAGCAGCACGCGGTCATCCAAGAACAGAAGGCTCGCATCCAGAACCTTGAAGAGCGCCTTCAGCAGATCGAGAAGCTCCTTGGCTCCCAGGCTCCTCGCTGATCGGACCTGAACCCCATCTAATTCAACGCAGCATGATTCAATTCGACGGAGCCACTAGATATGAGTCAGCACAGACGGGCATTTGATCCCCCTCGCCGGAGCTTTCTGAAGACCGTTGGGGTTCTAGGGGGAGCTGTGATTGGTTCCCAGGTTCCCGGCCTTGGCCGCAACCCTGCTTTACCCTCCTCAAGTTCGAGCCATCTTGCTGGGGCTTCGGCTGTCCCTTATGTTTCTGCGAAAATCGGACTACTCGCGCCTCCGTCAAGGATGCACCCGGCTTTTATGGGCACCTTCCTTGCTGGCCTGAAACTTGGCTTCGAGCGATTCGCCAATGAAGGAGGCGATGTCAGGATCCAATGGGTGGTCAGGGAAACCGGCCTATCGTCAGGCGAATTATTCCAGAGTGCCAAAAAGATGGTGGAAGACGACCGGGTGGACCTCACGCTCACCTTGGCGAACCCCGCCATTGTTCCCCGCCTCATCCCCGTGTTTGAAACGAATGGCACCTGTCTCCTCGTTTGCGATGCCGGAGCCAACCTGGTTCGCCCCTCAGAGCGCAGCCCTCACGTTTTCCACAACACCCTCGGGTATTGGCAGTCCTGTTACGCCATGGGACAACGGGCGGTGCGTGAGCACGGCCCCAAGATATTCATCCTTACTTCAGTTTATGAAACCGGCTATGACGCCTTGGAAGCCTTCCGCCTGGGCGTACAAAGAGCTGGCGGCCAGGAAGTCGGGCTGGCGATTCTAGATGCGCACAACTCGAATAACGATTTGGTGAAGACGCTGGCATTGCTGGAGGATCTTCGCCCTGATGCGGTCTACCTGGCGCAAAGTGGCCCGGATGCCCAGTCCATTCTGGTCCGGAGCAATCTCTACGGCCTGCTTAAGCTGGCACCCGTAGTAGGGTCTCCATTCCTGGCTGAGGGCGGTCTGGATGGGGAAGCGGCTTCAGCCGCGGTAGGCATCAAGAGCGGAATGTCCTGGGCCCATGGGCTTGGGAATCCCGAGAATCAAGCTTTCCTATCTTCCTATGCCTCAAAAATGGGTGTGACCCCAGATGCGATAGGACTCCTGGGATATGACACGGCCAATTTGGTGATTGCAGCCCTGAGCACGGCGGAAAGCCGTAGGGATCTGATCCCCGCAGCCCTTGAATCGGCCAGGTGGACTGGCCCCCGAGGGGAGATGACGATGAACGCCCAGACCCACACCACGAAGATGCCGCTATACCTTCGTCAGACACGGAAGGCCCAAGGGGCGGTTCAAGTGGTGGACACCGGGACATTGCCCTCTGTGGATGAGGGTTCTGCGGAAATCCAAAGCCTCATGCAGAAGCCCCGGACGGGGTGGGACAACGCTTACCTGGGTGCCTGAGCCATGCCGATGATCACCACCGCACCTGTCGCCACGGATCGGGATGAACCCTTTCTGTACGAGCTCTATGCGAGTACCCGGCAGGATGAGATGGCGCAGGCGGGTTGGGACGCTGGTCAGGTGGATGCTTTCCTGAGAATGCAATTCCGCCTTCGAAAAGCCTCCTATGCCATGCAATATCCTTCTGCGGAGCACAGCGTCCTCCTCTCGGAAGGTCAGGCCGTAGGTGCCTGGATCGTGGACCGAGGGGATTCCGGGATCCTGCTGGTGGATATCGCTTTCCTGCCGGCCCACCGAGCAAAGGGGTTTGGCACATCGCTTATAAGGTTGCTTCAGGAAGAGGCTGCCTCGACCAAACTCCCCGTCCGCTTGCAGGTGGATCGGCAGGGGTCTGCGCTGCGCCTCTACGAGCGTCTCGGATTCACCGCCACGGGCGGAGACGCCATCCGGCTCAGCATGGCCTGGATCCCCGAGGCCGCACCTATGCCAGAAGCTGCACCTATGGTTGCTGGAGCAATCCCGTGACTGACATGATTTCCTTCGCACAATACGCCGGACAGGAAGGCACCTCTTTCCAGATCCATGGCGAAGATGGCCAGATTCTGGAACTACTCATTTCCAGTGTTGAGGAGCATCCCGGAAACCCCAATCTTGAGCAGTTCTCCCTGTTCCTCCATGGCCCGAAGGATCCCCTTCTACAGTCGGGAACCTATGAAGTCCACCATGCCACCCTTGCAGTGCATCTCTTGTATCTCTCTGCTTTAGCCCGCGACGAAGAAGGGTGTTCCTATCAGGCCCTCTTCAACCGTTTGAAATAGCTCTCGCCCTGAACATGTTTCCCTGATTACCGGAGCGCCCCATGTCCACACCCTTTATTGGCGAAATTAAAATGATCGGCTGGAATTATGCTCCTAGGGGCTGGGCATTCTGCAATGGCCAGATCCTGCCCATCGCCCAGAACCAAGCCCTGTTCAGCCTGCTTGGCACAACCTACGGCGGGAATGGGCAGTCGACCTTTGCGCTGCCCAATCTCCAAGGGCGGATGCCCATCGGTTTTGGCAATGGACACATCCTGGGCGAAGTCGGCGGTGAGACCGCCCACTCACTGATCACCAGCGAGATGCCGGCCCACGTCCACAACGTGACCCTGAAAGGGGCTGCGACGCCAGATACCGCTAGTCCCGCCAATGCTATTTTCGCCCCAGTGAAACTGGGAGCAGCGACCTACAACGCTTTTGCCAATGGCTCTGCGGCCGATACCAGCACGCCGCTGAAAGGCGCGCCCACCAGCGCTGCCGGAGGCAACCAGGCTCATGAAAACATGCCGCCGTTCACTGTCTTGAATTACGTCATCGCCCTCCAGGGGATCTTCCCGAGCCGGAACTGACAACCGGCTTCGCTCGTTCAGCCTTATCTTCCCCTTTTTGTTTCGGAGCGTTCCATGAGTAGCCCATACATTGGCGAGATTCGAATTTTTGCGGGCAGTTTCGCCCCAGCGGGTTGGGCGTTCTGTGACGGTTCTTTGATTGATATCTCTCTGAACGATACGCTCTTCAACCTGATCGGAACCACCTATGGAGGGGATGGACAGCAAACCTTCGCCCTTCCTGATTTGCGGGGCCGGATCGCGATCCACCAAGGCACCCTTCAGAGCACAACCCGCATAATCGGTCAGGTTTCGGGCCTGGAAACTGTGACTCTTACGGGCGGCCAAATCCCTATCCATGCCCATCCCTACTCTGCCCCCTTGGCGACTGTCGCCAATGCAGCTGTGCCGGACAGCACCACCATTCCCGCGCAGGTCCAGTTGGGTGCCGCTTCATGGAAGAGCAGCAATCTCAACACCCAGATCTTGACGATGGCCACACCTGCGCTGAATGACCAGACATCCCTCGCAGGAGGTAACCAACCGCACGAAAACATGCCTCCATTTCTGACAATGAATTACATCATTTCACTCTTTGGGATCTTCCCTACGCAGTGATGGTAGTGATGGCAGTCGCGCATTCCTGTGGCACGAATAAATATTTCTCCCGCACGTATTTCCTTTCAATCTCCTTTCCCACGCACCCAGAGGTATGGCCATGTCAGATCCATTCGTCGCGGAGATCCGGCTTCTTCCCTTCAACTTTGCACCTATGGGTTGGGCCTTTTGTCAGGGTCAGATACTCCCCATCAGCCAGAACACGGCTCTTTTCTCGCTCCTCGGCACTTTTTACGGAGGAAATGGTCAGACCACCTTCGCGCTGCCGAATCTGATGGGTTCGGCCGCCATCCACCAGGGACAGGGACCTGGACTCAGCTTGCGCACCATCGGTGAGACCGGCGGAACCGAAACGGTCACACTACTCAACACAGAAATACCGAGTCATAGCCACATGGTGAGCCCCCTGGCCGCTGCCCCCACCGCCGACACGACGCCGCCTCCTGCCCCAGGCACCACCGTGCCGGCTGGCCCCTCCCTTGGGGATCCTGCCACGACCTATCAGGCCTACAGCACCCAGGTCGCTTCAGGCACACCCATGAAGCCCACTCCTACAGATGTTGCCGGAGCGTCATTCCCGCACAACAACATGCCTCCCTATCTCGTCTTGAATCCTTGCATCGCGCTTCAGGGCATTTATCCGGCACGAAATTAATAGTCCTGAATGAAAGCGCATGGCAATGGATAGTGGGCCGGGAGAGCAGACCCGCCAAGTGATCGCAACGGATCTTCCCATCCCGACCACTCGTCTTCTGGCATTCCTAGACGAGATCGGCTTGTCATGGGAGTTCGCCGAGTTGGACGATAACACTTTCGTGCCTGGACTTTGCATCCTGCAGGGTCGCTTGCTGGTAGATGCAACTCGCCTGAAATACCCAGGAGATATCCTTCACGAAGCAGGCCACCTTGCTGTCACATCAGCGGCGGAACGGCCCACACTAGGCCCTGGGGGGCTAGAGGATCCCGGCTTCGAGATGGCAGCGCTGGCCTGGTCCTACGCTGCCAGCGTTCACTTGGGCCTTCCCCCGGAGCTGGTCTTCCATCCTGCGGGCTATAAGGGGAATTCAGACTGGCTCATCCATACGTACCAGTCTGGGGGCACTTTGGGCCAGCCCATGTTGGCTTGGCTGGGCCTCACCTCCTGGGGCTCCCAAGGCGGCGGAACAGCCTATTTCCCGGCTATGGCTCGCTGGGTGAGGGAATGAAGGCAACTGGATATCGGTGAATACCCCGGCGGATCCGCTGAACCCAAGACCACCCCCCTTGAACCGGTCCCTATGGTCGGTTTCAGGGGAAAGATCACGAGATTTCGTCGATTTGAGGGCCCGAAAAAAAACGAATCAATAACCAAGTATTTGCTTATCAATAGTTCGTATTGATTGGTTGGGTGTTTTCTTCGTGACTTGGAAATTGGTCTTTCGTTTTTCACTCTCAACTTTACATATGTTGGACATCATCGTCTGTCGAGGGCTTCAACTGGGGCCATCACAGAAATACCAGTTTGATTCATCCCAAACCTATTCAATGCTTTCCGATTCACCAGCCACGTCATTTCCTTTGAACAAAGAAATGAACTCGACCTCCATCTCGCTCCCCGGCTTCCGATACCCGACTTCTCCGCCAATTGTTCGAGCCCAAGTTGGGCACGTTCACGTGCCCAACTCAGAATCGAATGATTGATCAGCGCAACGCTCATGGGGCAAGACTCGCACGAGCATCTCCGCCAACGATCTCACTGAGCATCCCCACGGTCTCCTTCTCAAGCTCCAGGATATCGGCGAGGATCTCATCCAAGTTGCGCATGGGCTGGTGAGAACCCAGATGTAGGTTGCGATGCCCGTGTTGTAGAACATGTTCAAAGGGAGGGCCACGATGGCTTCCAGCCAGTCGTTCTCGATGATCCACCGTCGGATGTTGCTCTCGCCCTGGCCCGCATCACCTGTGAAGAGGCTTGACCCGTTATGAACCTCCGCGATGCGGCTGCCCAGCTTGGAATCCTCTTTCATTTTGGCGAGCTTATTGGCCAGAAGCTACGTGCGTCCGCGCCAGTTTGCGGAATTCATTAGCGGCCCTCAATTATATTTGGAGGAAATAAATGTACGATCTCGCTGCTGTGGATATCTCAACCGGTCATGCCTTGGATTCAATATTTCGCAAGGAATTGCGCGATCCATGGGCTGTCCAGGCTTTACAACTTTTTGTCGATCTTGCAGTGAATCATTCTCTCCTCGTTTACCCGCAACCATCGGCTTCTGCAGTAGTGCATGACCTTGATGAGAATCTGCCGGCAGTCTTTGCGGAGTGGCGGAAGGACACTTGGCGCCTCATTCGTGCGCTCGATGGTGACCCTGCGGGCAGTATTGCGCTCGACTCCAGCCTTGTGTGCAATCAATTCAATAACTTTGGCGAGTGGCTTCGCCAAACTCCAGCCGATCTATCCCGTTTAAAATCATTTATTAACATGCACTTCCGCGAGGCCCGAATCACCGTCGCGCACGGTATGGTTTTCCCGACCCATTTCGTTACTCAGTTTATTCCCAACCTCCCCCTGGAAGCACTCGCAAAGGATCTCAGTCTCAGTAAGGCGCAAGTCGCCTATGCCTTTGATGTTTTTATTCGAGGGATTCAGTACAACGTTCTCTGCGCATCAACCGCACCATACTTCCCTCATCCAGTTCGTCATCGACTCGATTTGTACCGATCCACGATCGATTTTGAGAGCCAAAGTGCCTGGTCCTGGGGTGCATATATCACCAATTTAGTGCAAGAGGACGAGACCTATCTTTCCTTGAGTGCAGTACTCGAAATTGTTCAAGCAATTAAGGAACGTGTTCTAAAGGGTGCCAATTGGTACACCCTGGCATCGTATGCGCCGGAGGACCAACTAGCCGCGGTAGAGTCGGTGGCCAGTGAGGCTGGGCTTCCAGCGAAACTCAAAGAGAAGATTCAAGGGACCGTCGAGAAGAATCTGCGGGCGCTTGGAATCCTAAGTACGCCAGCCTCCGCATTGGTGGGCGGTAGCACAACCCTTCTAGGCCTCTCTGTTGGTGTTCTAGTTTCTGCAGGTAGTTACGAACTTGCTGAAGCCTCGAAGAAGTACCTACCACACGCTCTGTCAGGTTTCAAAGTGCTGAAAGGCCACGTTTACTGGCCTGGCCTTCGAAAATCGGTGACCTAATGTTCCGGCCTATTCGGAGAATCTCTTCGGACGTTTCGATCATTCAATCAATCGAACGTCCGAAGGCGAACCAGCGCCACAACTGGCTTTCGGACATTTCGGACGTTTCGGACATTCGTTTTCTATTTTTTATGTAGAAGAAGAAAGAAAGAGAGGAGCCAGTGTTTCCTAGGGCTCGCGAGTAGAGCGGGAGTAGAAACGGGACAGGAAAAGGGCCTTCCAATTGAGTGGAAGGCCCTGTAAGTACCTGGTTTTATTGGTCGGGGCGAGAGGATTCGAACCTCCGACCCTCTGCTCCCAAAGCAGAGTAGCACCAACAGAGGGGCGGGGCGATTTTATAGCATTGAATCAAGTAATACCGCCATTCTTGTTTTATGATGTCCGGTTGAATGATCAGAATTCAACCATTTATCCCTTGAAATATACCGCCATTCAACCATAATTTGATTGAATGGCGGTTGAATGCCCCTCCGAGCCCTTACAGATGCAGTTATGAAGCGTCTTCCCTCGCTGGCAGATGGTGAAGGGCTTGAGCGCACGGTTTCGATTTACTTCTGGGATCCCAGCTATCCAGGCTTGGGGGCCCGGTTGAATCGGGATGACTCCATCGCCTGGATTCTGAAAATTCGAATCGGCGGCAAGGTTCACTGGAAGACCTTGGGGACTTGGCCGGACATGAAGACCTGGGAAGCCAAGGCCGAAGTTGACGGCATGAAGACCCGCATTCGCCAGGGTGAAGATACAGGCCTGGCTCGCTTCGTGCCGATCCTCTGGCCTGACTTGGTGGATAAATTCGAACGGGAGCACCTGCCCAACCTCAAAGCCAAGACCAAGGAAAGCTATCAAAGCGCCCTTCGCCTCCACGTTCGCTCCGCCTTCATGGGGAAGCTGGCCCATGAGATTGAGGAAAGCGATATTCGGGACTTTCACCAAACCCTAGGAAAAACCGGGAAGACCCGGCAAGCCAATGTGTGCTTGGGAATGCTCCGCATGATCTTTGACCGGGCCGAAGCCTGGAAGCATCGCCCTCTGAATTCAAACCCGGTTGACTTGCTGCGGAAGGGGAACTATCGCCCCTTCCGCGAAACGCCCCGGCATAGGCCCTTGGAGGATGATGAGCTGGCTCGCTTGGGTGAAGCCCTCGTGACGATGGAGGGCGAAGGATACGGACAATTCTGCGACTTCGTGCGGGTGCTGTATTTCTCAGGGCCCGGCGGGGCGAAGTGCTGGGCCTGGCCTGGGAATGGATAGATGAAAACCGGAAGATCATCACTTGGCCGGACACGAAGACCGGGGCAACCTCCAAGCCGCTGAATGATGCCCTGTTTGAAGTGCTGGCTCGCATCCCCCGCTTTAAGGATGTGCCTTGGGTGTTCCCTTCATTTGATGAGAGCGAATCCGGGCATCTGGAAGATATCAAGCGGCCCTGGAAGCGCCTTCTCGCCTTGTCTGGAATTGAGGATCTAACCCGGCATGACCTCCGGCACAACGTAGGGAACCAGGCCGCCGATGAAGGCGAGAATCTGCAAACCGTAGCGGCCCTCTTGGGCCATCGGCAAACCAGCACAACCGAACGCTATTCGAAGACACGAGGCCTTGCCGCTTCGAATCGCCTAGGGGCAACACTGAAGCGCAAGCTGGGAGGGAAGAATTGAGCCTAGAAAATAGACCCATCGCAGACAAGCTGATCCGTAGCCATTGGTATAAAGACGCGGGAATAATCACACCCGAGAAAGAGAGAATTGCCTTCACCAAGGAACTCTCTGACCGCTTCAAATTGGCTGGCAAACAGAAAAGTAATCTTCGGATGATTATTTATCTTTCTCTGGATTCGTTTGAAGCCAATTGGGTCTACTGCGAAATACCTTTCGCCTCCCGAAACGAATTGTTGCAAAAGGAAAAGGCAGTCAGGCGAGCCGGGGAAGCGCTAATTAATCTTCCTTCCCCTTATAACGAATATTTCGGAGGCATCGGAAAACACTTAGTCCTAGAAGCCGATGTGATCCATGAAGGACTACCCCCCATGAAAACGAAAGGAAGGCCTAAGGACAAGCTAAAGCTTGATATCGTGGGCTCTGTATATACCCGCATGGCGTGGAATGGGTTGGGGGCTGTCCCGCCTGATCCCCCGGAATCATTCCAGATCGAGATTGCACAAGCTGTCTATGAGTTTGTAACGAATGACAATACTTCTCTGAAAAATTGGCAAATCCTCGTGAGAAATCGCTTCATGGAAGAGCACGGAGAGCGGGTAAAAGAGCAGGCAGCGAAATTAGCAGGGGGGGAAAAACCTTTCAGAAATCCACGCTGGGAGAAAGAGATCAAGGAGCTTGAAGCGAGCTTGGAATGAAGAAAAATAATCTCCCCGTCATGAAATTGATTGGTTTGTCAGGAACAACTTAAAGCACCACTCTTTGAACCATAGGAGCGGAAAAGCCTAGGCCCACCCCCCTGAAATACCCGCAAAGCCCTTGAAAGTGAAAGCGCCCCGATCCATCAGCCCTAGATAAGCCGGATCGAAGCGCCCCCTTAAACCAGCCTCGAAAGACCGGCTCCCCTATTCTGGGATCACCAGGCCCTTGAGGCAAACCCCGGAGGAACCTAATGGTTCTAATCCCCCTCAAACCCCAGGCCAAAACCCAACCCCAAGATGAGGGCCTGCATCTGCCATCTCCAAAGGCCTATCTCTTAGAGACGGAAGTGCTCGCCATGTTGGGATGGACCCGCCGCGCCCTGCTCAACAAGCCAGAAGGCAAGCGGCCCCCGTGCATCAAGCTTTCGCCCCGCAAGCGAATCTATGATCCAGATGAACTTTCCGCCTGGATCGCTTCGCTTCCTCGAAGCCGGTAAGGGGGCAGGCCATGACCATGAAGACCAAGGCCTCTAAGGCCCAGGCGAAGCCCTGCCCCGCCGCCCTTCCATCTTTGCCCCGCGCTGCTTTCGAAGTGGGGCGGCCATGACCAAGCGGTACGCAGTAACCCAAGGCTCCGGCAGAGGTTGGAGCGTCCATCCAGAGGGTGAAGCTGGAAACCTGGTCAAGCACGTTCCCTATGCCCTGGCCTGTGCCATCGCACGGCATTTAAACGGCCATGATCCAGAGGCGGGGGATTACGAAGCCCTGGTGAGCTTCGCCCTTGGCAATCGAGGGGATGCGCCATGACAGCCCTTCGGGAAAATATTGAACGGCACACGCTGCCCTTTATTGCGGCCCTCATAGGTTGCACAAACGAGGATGCCTGGCAGACGCCCCTTGTCTTCCAAACCTTTGATGATGTGAAACCCGGCGGCAAAGCACGGGGGAACCTTGCCCGTGTGTTCTCCGGCTCATTTGATGAGCATGCCGAATCCCTGGACAAGTTGAATCAGGCCGGGGCCGGAATCTTTGTGACGGTGAACCCTACCGCTGGGGGCCGGAAGAAGGAAGACACAATAGGAATTCGGGCATGGTGGACAGACCTGGATCTGAAAGATTCAAGCCAAGCATTCGATCCAACCCGCCCGCCCTTAGAACCCTCGATGATTGTGGAAACGCCCGGCGGTTGGCATCTCTACTGGATCGCCTTGGATCCGATGCCCTGCGAAGACGAGGCCCGGCGGGATGAACACGAAGCCGAACTGAGGGGCATTCAACAGGCCCTCAAAGCCTACGGGGCTGATCCAAAAGTGTGCGATGTGTCCCGCGTGCTGAGGCTCCCCGGCTTCCTGCATCGGAAGGCCGAACCGCGCCTTGTGGAGCTGGTGAAAGCAGACGGCCCCCGGTGGAATCGGGAAGATGTGCGGGCCGCTTTCCCTCCCCTGACGAAGCGCAGCAAGGAGCCCAAACCTTCAACCCCGCCCCACACGCCGCCGCCTTCAGTGGATCGCTCCAAGGTGATCTTCCGGGCGGGGCGCTATCTCGACACGATGCAAGGTGGAATCCAAACTGAAGATGGAAGCGGGGCAACCTTCAACGCCGCTTTGAAAATATGCACCCTCTTCGCCCTGCCTGAAGACGAGGCTTTGTCTTTGATGCTGGATCGCTTCAACCCCAGGTGTGAGCCAGCATGGAGCCTTGAAGAAATGCAGCACAAGGTTTCCAACGCCTGGATCGTGGCACAAGGAAGCCCGGACCTGGGCCGCCTCTTGAATGAGGGTGATGGAATTACGCAACCTGTTACGCAACGCGCAATGCGTAACACCAAGGATGAAGACGCCTGGGAGGATGAGGAAACGGCTTCGCCCGCCTCGTCTGATTCACCTTGGCCTGAGGACAAAGACGCCCCGCCGAACCTGATAAAACCTGACATTGAAGGAAGGCCCAAAGTTCCAGGGTTTGAGTGGAAAAAGCGGGGACTGTATAAGGTGGGAGCCGCCGCGAAGGTGATGCCCGGCGGGGACGAATTGCCCCCTACGCCCCCTGTCTGGATCGCCCCGCCCTTCACATTACCGGGCCTTGTGCGGGATGGATCTTCTCAGGGCTGGCAACTCTTGGTCGCCTGGGATGATCTGGATGGAGTCCCGCACGAAGAAGCTCTGCCCTTTGAATTGATGAGCGGGGAGGGGGCCGAACTGGCTCGCACACTGGGCCAAGGCGGCATGGTGCTTTCACCGGAACCGGCTCGAAGAAAAGATTTTCTCCGCTACCTGTGCGGGGCGCTTCGCCAGGTGAAGAACCGTGTTCGCTTGGTGGATTCTCTGGGCTGGCATGAAGGGGCATTCGTGCTTCCAGGTGGGCAGACCATTGGAAAGACCGGGGAGCCCGTGCGCTTTGCCGGGGAAGCGCCAGGCCTTCATTCCCGTGCATCTCATGGCACCCTTGAGGGCTGGAAAAACGGTGTGGCCTGCTTTGCTGTTGGGAATCCTCGCCTTGTTTTTTCCCTGGCTTGCGCTTTCGCGGGCCCTCTCATGGGTTTGGTTCGCCCGGATGGGGGCGGGGGCTTCAACCTGCAAGGTTCCAGCTCCAAGGGAAAAACCACTTGCCTCGAATCCGCCGCTTCTGTGTGGGGCCGTCCTGATCCTCTGCCTACATGGCGGGCAACATCAAGCGGCCTGGAAGGCATCGCCGCCGCCCGGAATGATGGCTTCCTTGTGCTGGATGAGTTATCCCAGGTTGACGCCAAGGAAGCGGGCCAGGTGGCCTATATGCTGGCAAACGGAAGCGCGAAGGCAAGGGCCAATCGGGAAGGCGGGGCCCGTGCTATGAAACAATGGCGGTTGATCTTCCTCAGTTCTGGGGAGCAGGGCCTCGAAGACAAGTTGAGCGAAGAGGGCAAGAAGGCCCGCGCTGGGCAGGAAGTGCGAGTGCCAGATATTCCCTGCCCCGCCTCTGGAATGTTTGACGATGCCCACGGCTTTTCCAGCTTGGGGGATTTTGCGGAGCACCTGAAGGCCCAAGCTCGCTTGCACTATGGGCACGCGGCCCGCGCCTTTCTGGAACACCTCTGTGATGAATGGAACCGCCGGGATGCCCTGCAATCCAGATTGAAGGCGATGGAAACCGCCTGGCTCGCCTCTGCCATTCCCGCCGGGGCAGATGCCCAGGTTTGCAGGGTAGCGGGCCGCTTCGCCCTGGTAGGCATCGCCGGGGAGCTGGCCCAACGCATGAAGATTCTTCCCTGGCCTGAAGGTGAATCCGAACGCGCCGCTCTTGTGTGTTTCAAGGCCTGGCTTGACCGGCGGGGCTTCTCTGGTGCCTCCGAGGTTTACAGGGGCATTGCCGCCGTGCTGGCCTTCCTCGAAAAGCATGGGCAAAGCCGCTTCGATGAATGGGGAGATAGCAACGCCAAGATCATCAATCGCGCTGGAACCAAGAAGCGGGCCGAAGGTGTTGACGGTTGGGACTTCTTCATTACACCGGAGGCATGGAAGGAAGTTTGCCAAGGTTTTACGGCTTCCAGCGTTGCGCGGGCCTGTGCCGATGCCGGAATTCTGGAACCCGATGAGAAAAGCCAGAGGTCATCACGCTCCATGAAAATCCCCGGTCATGGGAAAGCAAGGTGCTACATCATCCGGGCCGCTGCACTTGGCAAGCACAACGAAGCGGAAGCGGCATGAAGCCCAGGACATTGAATAAAGGTGTTCCCTGTGTTCCCTCTCATCAAACCCGCATCAATGCTGGATTAAATGGGAACACCTTAATGTGTTCTCCAAGGTGTTCCCTAGGTGTTCCCTCCATGCCTGTGATTCATCGTAACGAGGGGAGGGAACACCTTGAAATGAGTGGGAACACCTTGATGTGTTCCCTAAGGTGTTCCCACTTTACCCGCGCCAATGCTGGATTCCGTGGGGCAGGGAACACCAGGAACACCAGGAACACCGTTTTGAGACTGGCCCAGGTTGTTAATAGATGTAAAGGTTTCGACAAAGAACACCAGAACACTATTCCGAGATGGGCCCAGGTGAAGCACCGATGACCTGGCTTGATCGCTTCATCAATGAAGAGGCCGGGGAGCCAGGGAGGGTATTTGATCCAACCTTAGAAGCCCTCTGCTCTGGCTTACCTTCTGAAGATGCCCAGATGCTTCGAGAGGAACGGGCCGCGATTTTCGAATATGAAGCTGGAATCACAAGGGAAGAGGCCGAAGCGAAAGCAGGGCTGGTTCCCCAAATGGGTATTTGGGGCCCATGGATTAGTTGCTGGATGGAGTGTGTACGGGTTCAGGCTTGCTCAAATACCGAGGGATAAATTCAACTTCAAGAGCATCGAACATCATCTTCCGATAATTCGATATGAGGCGTTGGTAGGACTTCTCAATCCCAGATCCGGTAGCCCCGTTCCCGTCCAGAATTTCTATTTTTTGATTGAATGAGTAGGAGTGAACAACCTTGCTATTTTCCTCAACCTCGAAGGTGACGCTGATATCAAAAGTGAACGGGTAGTTCGATGCCCATACGGTGAACATCCCAACAATGGGGATAGTGTTGGTACCTGGGTTGACCCAATATGCGTCGGCCCTGTCAATTCGGGCAACAATGCGCCTCCCGTCATCCATCCGGCTCGTTAAGCGGTCGAAGAATCGCGCGATGTCCTTTTCTAGCGTCTCCCTTGGTTTTTCTGCTGTCCGCATCGGGAAGGTACTCGCGCCGAAAATTTTCTGATCCATCTTCATCTCAGTAGCTCTATCGAGTACTACGAGTTTGTAGTCAAAACCACCTTGCTTCGTCGGTTGCCGATCAACAAGGTGGTTGGAGCTAGATAGGTCAACAACCATCGGTGCGCACCCTGTGAATGCAAAAAACAGAAACAACCAAATCATTGGCCTCATCCCGTCTCCTTGAATTTGCTTAACCCTAGCCCCTTAGATTTCCAGTGCAACTCATTGCAACACTGCTGTGAGTCCTCCTCCGAAGACGACTCTTTCATATAGGGATAGGGGCCCTGTGTTCCCTTCTTGTTTTACCTTGCCTAGAGGGGGCCATAATCGGACCTCCCTCTTCCGGAACTCGTTTACAACTCAGGTCAAGGCAGATCTGGATGATCATTATTTCGTAAGATGATTAAATATACATACCTACATTCCTACCTAGCTAGAAATTTTCTATTGCGGGGTAACCATCTGGGTTACATACTCTGATAAGTCCTCCGTGTGGTACGTCCACACGGCCTCCACTCCCTGCGGGGCGGAATTTATCACCAGGAGGTGCGTCCTCCTGGACCCGGTGCCCTGCGGTGCCGGTCTAATCTCCAAGGGGTACGTCCCCAAGGTGCCGGTCGCCTGCGCGACCGGTTTTTTTATTGTACGGACCAGCATCTAGTCGTAGGGTCATTGAATGACTAAGAAACGGGTTGTCGCATTCATTGATGGTTACAATTTTTATCACTCTGTTCATGAATTGAACCCAATAGATCCAACAACCAAGCAACGGGTTCGTACAAAAGATCATTTAAAATGGGTGAATCTTTGGACTCTTGTCGAGGCTTTCTTAGTTAAGTCAAAGGAAGAATTGGTTGGGGTTTATTACTTTTCGGCATACGCTACCTGGCGTCCTGCCTCATATGCAAAACATCGAGCATTTGTTGCTGCCTTGAAATCAGTAAACGTGGAAGTAGTTATGGGGCAGTTTAAGGAAAAGCCTAGGCAATGTAATAATTGCAAATACAAATGGAAGGGACATGAAGAGAAAGAAACGGATGTCAACCTTGCACTCTACCTTCTAGACTTGGCCTATAAGGACACTTTTGACAAAGCCGTAGTTTTAACAGCCGACACGGATATTCTTCCCGCGATTCGGATGGTCCAATCACAATTCCCGAAAAAAGAGATTCATGGCCTTCTTCCGGCATCAAGGTATGTTGCCGCCCATGCTCTAAAAAGGCTCTGCCCCGTGAGTAAGTTTGGGGAGGAGCACCTTGAGCGAAATCTTTTCCCAGAGCAAACGCTTTCCCAGGGGACGGTGATAATTCAACGCCCCTCCGCCTACGACCCGCCCAAATAGGGTGTGCTTCGTTTGAAATGAGCTGTGATTTTCCTGGGGGTGATGTGAGAAAGCATTGTTTCCCGATTCTGGCGTTTATCGTGATGGTCGGGTGCGGAGGGGCAGGGAGCAAGCCGCAAGAGTCAGCACAAATACCGCCGATAGTGAGCAGCGGCATCACTATTTCAGACCTCAAATACATCAGCGGACCGATGCAAAATGGGAGTGATTTTTACTACTTTGAAGCCATGATCTACCTCAACCCAGTAGATCCAGCGCAGACGGTTTCCATCCAACTTGAACACCGAGAGCATCTCAATCCCAACTACCCTCACCCAGACTGGTATTCACTGACCGGTTATCCCGATTCCACCACGGAGAAATACGATGGGGTGAAGCACGCTAGGAAGGTTACGGTATGGATTCGCCAAACGGCACCGCCAACAGGCCCCAATGCAACCGGAGACAACTTCCCATGGATGGGTGTTGTGGGCGTGGTGGATGGCGTGAGGAAATACGATAAGCTTTGGATAGTTCGTACGCCATTTTGATTAACACGGGTCTGGTGCATAGCCTTTTGTGACTGGCCTTTGCTTTGTGGGTCCCTCCAACAAGGTGGCCACGGGGGGTGTTCAAACCCCGCATTTCATCGCGTGTAGGCTCCAAAAACCAACATGACATATTATTTTTTTCGGGTCCTCCGGTAGAAGGTGGATACGGGTAGTCGCCACAGCCGCATGGGTTTCCTAGCTGAGAAATTTTCCGGTATGTCGTCGTCGGAGTAACTGGGAAGTGAGCAAACGCGCGGCCTCGCATAACGGGGTGACGGCGTAATAGGCGACAAGCTGGACACGCTCATCTCCGTTATAGCGGGGCCGTAGAGGGTAATAGAAGGACAAGGTTGCACAAGGGTTTCGGGTGGAAATCGGCAAGATAAGGACAAGGCCTGGGGAGCCTGGGCCACCTAAGAAAACCTATGGTTCTCGCGCCTCAAGGCATCTGGTTTTTGATGAAAAATGATGAGGTTGAACCTGTGAAAACCCGTTATCCCTATGAACTGGAAACCTGTCAAAACCTGACATTCCAACACACAAAAACATCTGGCTTTTTCTTCGAATCATGAAGTCGGACACGGAGTCGGACAAGAAGCTTCCCGAATCCCGATGACCCCAGGATCATCCCCTCGGTTGAATGGCGGTTGAATATGGCATATTTCAATAAAAAGGGCCGCATGGTTGCGGCCCTAAGTACCTGGTTCTAACTGGTCGGGGCGAGAGGATTCGAACCTCCGACCCTCTGCTCCCAAAGCAGATGCGCTACCAGGCTGCGCTACGCCCCGATGAAGTTAAGTGTAACTGGTTATTTGGATGGGGCGTTGGCGGAAACTTTGGGGGCCATGATGTTCCATCCGGCACGCTGCAAGTCCATCACGTTGCCGGCGACGCCCACGAGCATGAGGGTCTCTTGCTCGTCGCCACCCATTTTCTTGGCACCTGCTGGAGGCAATGCTGCGATCTGGGAAGATTTGACGTCTTTGGTCCAATTCAGATTCATGTCGAAAGTGATTTTTTTCTGCTGGCTATTGAGCTCGCCTGCGACGGTTTTCATCAGGCCATTGGCGTCATAAGAAATGCGCAGGCCCCCAGGACCATCAAAACCCTTGCTGTGGTTGGCGATATCAATGCTCTGGAGCTTGCCCTTGTTGTAGTGGAAATCGAAGCTTGTGCGGATGCCGTTGGCTTCGTTGATGTAGTTGAGCTTATGGGGCAGTTTGGAAGTTTTCTCAAAAGTCAGATCCATGCGGCCGCGTTTCCAGAAGCCCAACGTTTCGGACAGGTTCTGCTCACGCTTTTTGGGATCGTACGCACCGGTGGGCGCGTTGAACGTGAGGGTTTGAAGGGTTTCTCCGCCTGAGTTTTCTTCTTTGCCCAAGGTCGCCTTGAAGGCGCTGGACTCAGCGTAGACCTTGCGGATATCAATGATCACTTCGCGGAACCATCCCATGTAGGAAAGGGGCGCATCCGCAGGACCGGGATCTACACGGGTCGTGTAGGCGTTCAATTCCTTGCTGTACAGAAATCCTCTGTTCCCGACGCGGGTCCAGGTGCCATTGCCGAGATCACCGCTGAAATCGGTTTTAAAGTCGCCATTGGCGAAGTAGGTGGTCTTGATGTTCACGTTGGCGTTGCCACCTTTGGTAGCGCCGCCCTTGACCTGACCACCCGTATTTTCAGCAACTTTCGCATTGATGGCTGACGCAGAAAGAACCGCCCTGACGGAACCCTCCATCTGAACGGCGGTGATGTTCTGGTAGGGCTGGCCGAACCAGGCGGAGTTGACCGTATCCAAGACAGTTGAAAGGGTGTCCTTGGCAAACTTGGCTTCCAGAGAATTGACCTTGGGAGCTTCTTTAGCTGCGGGCTTGGCTGCTGGAGCAACGGATTTTTGGTTTGCTTTGGGGGGGGCTGGTGTCAAGGCAGTCTGGGCGGCCAGGACGGCAGTGAGACTGAAGGGCAGCACGTTCATCAAACGCATGTAGAACTCCTAGGTATGAAAATTTAGTGACGGGGGTCGGATTTTTGTTCCCGTTTCCGGCGGCCAAAACAGGCCTTGCATAACGCCAAAGAGGCATCTTGCGGGACAAAGCTCAGGTATTCCGATGTCCCGCACTCCACACAAGTGATGTGAGTAAGCACTTGGGTTCCCGAGCTTCGTGATTTAGAAGTCCGATGGAACTCCTTGGCGTAGCATTCAGGACAAAGAAAAAATTTCTGATCTGGTGTGACTGTAAAGCCGGCCCCACACGTGGCACATGCCTTTTCGCGCAGCGTGGGCACATCGGTTCGCGGGGTGGGTTTCTGTAAACGGACGACCCCGGCGCCTCCTGGGCTAGGACCTGCTGGTCCGCGGGGGATAGAACCTTTGGCAGCCATCAAATGTTCAAACATCCCTTCTGGGCAAAAGGAAAGTCTAACATTTCATCCAGATTCGATCGAGCGCGAAGATTCGCGGCCCAACGACCCCGCCTGCTGGCATTCTTGCCATATGAATACCGCCGACGAGCTGTTGGGGCCACTCTTGAAAGGCAATGCGCGGGCCTTGGCCCGAGCCATCAGCTGGATGGAGAATGGCCACCCACAGGCCCGGCCGCTCATGGCCAAGGTCTGGCCGCATCTTGGCAAAGCCATGGTTCTGGGGCTCACCGGGGCCCCGGGCTCGGGTAAATCCACGCTGACCGATCAGATCGCGAGGACGCTGCTCCTGCAGGGACAGAAGGTCGGCATCCTCGCTGTGGATCCCACCTCGCCCTTCAGCGGCGGCGCCATTCTGGGGGACCGTATCCGCATGAGTCGCATCGCGCCTGATCCGGGAGTCTTCATCCGGAGCATGGCCACACGCGGAGCTCTGGGCGGTTTGGCCCGCGCCACCCAGGACGCCATCGATCTGCTGGACGCCGCGGGATTCGACACGGTGATTGTGGAAACCGTGGGCGTTGGGCAAGACGAAGTGGATGTGGTGAGTTGCGTCCATACCTGCGCCGTCGTGCTGGTACCTGGCCTGGGGGATGAAATCCAGGCCATCAAGGCCGGCATCATGGAAGTGGCGGATCTTTTTATCATCAACAAGGCCGATCGCGATGGCGTGGAGCAAGTGGAGCAGGAGATCGAGGCCATGAAGAGCCTAAGCCCCCCCAAACCCTGGGATCCACCTGCCTGCCGCGTCATCGCCACGCAGGGCATCGGTGTTCCGGAAATGCTGGCGCGAGTACGCGAGCATGGCGCCTGGTTGCGCGGCAGCGATGGCCTTGAACGCAAGGCCCATGAACGCGCCAAGCTCCGCTTCGATTCCCTTTTAGCCGAGGAAGCCTCCCGCCGCGCCAAAGCAAGGGCAGGAAAGCGGGTCCAGCAGCTCATCACTGCCATCGCCAAGCGGGAACTTGATCCTTATGCGGCAGTTGAAGCAGTCCTGGAAAGTTGGGGCAAATGAGTCCCAAGTCCCAAGTCCCAAGTCTCAAGTCTCAAGTCTCAAGTACGCGATGCAATAGAGTTCGTCCGGAGGGTGTGTGAATGAGAAACCACGAAAGCCTTAAGGCGTTTCAATTGGCAGATCTGCTTGCCTTGGCTGTATACAAAGCCACAGCTACATTCCCGAAGGATGAGCGGTTCGGATTGACCGCCCAATTGAGAAAGGCGGCCGTGTCTTGTGTCTCCAATATTGTGGAAGGCGCGGCTCGTAATACTGAGGCTGACTTTCTTCACTTTCTCGACATGGCCATCGGTTCAGGACGTGAAGTGGAGTATCAACTTTCCCTTGCTCAACGATTGGGATTCCTGTCATCTGAAGCGATCAAATCCCAGTCACGGGAAGTCTGTATGGTTCTTAGCGGCCTGATCCAATCCCTCCGCTCGCCGAGAGCTTGAGGTCACGACGAATGTCTCAGCTTGCCCGCTTGAGACTTGAGACTTGAGACTTGAGACTTGAGACTTGAGACTTGAGACTTGAGACTTGAGACTTGAGACTTGAGACTTGAGACTTGAGACTATTTCACTTGTGGTACGGCGAACCCTTAAGGATCGCGAAGGCGCGGTAGAGCTGCTCCAGGAACATCACACGGGTCAGATCATGGGGGAAGGTCATCGGACCGAGCGAACACTTTTCTTTGATGGCACCCTTCAAACCTGGATCAAAACCGTGGCTGCTGCCGATAGCGAAGCCTAGGCTCAGACCCCGGTCCATGGCTTTTCCCAGCCAATCGGCAAAGGCCTCGGAACTGCGCGCTGGGGCCTCGGGTGTCAGCAATACCGGGCACTGGTGGGTCCCCAGCTTGGGCAATAACCGACTGGCTTCATCTTTCAATTGCTGGGCCGGGGTGCCACGGCCTTCGGCCATCTCCACTAATTCCAGACGGGCATAGGGCTTCAGCATGGATAGGTAGTGGGCTTCCCACTCCCGGGCACAGGCCAGTTTGGGTCGGCCGAAAACATAGAGGTGAAAAGGGTATGACATTGATCACCTTCCAAAGCATTATCGAGTGTGAAATGAGAATAAGTTTTGTAGTGCTTGTGAAAACACGGCAAAATTCCAAAGTAAGCGGTTTTGCGGAGGGTATATGGCAGGCCTAGGACGGTACATTGCGGGATTAGGGGCGCTGTCGGCGCTAGTGATCTCTGCGGGTTGCGACAATAAAGAAGGCACCATTCCAAACGTCCCGCCCACCGGCGCGCAGACTCCTGCCGCAATCCTGCCCCATCTTCAATACCTGGCGGCCTGGAAGAACTATAAACATCTGATCCTCATCGCACCCATAAGCCCCGACGTGGTTTTCCCTTCGGCGTGGTGGTTCCATAACCATGCCAAACAGCTTGGCATTTCCCTGACCCCCGAAGAGCTGCAGGTTCTTGGAATCTCCAAACTCGCGAGCCGCCTGGACGACCTGCCGCGCGCGCCGGAGGAAGGCTATGGCATTGAAGATGCGCGAATGGCATTCAACGCGGGCATCTACCGTCTCATTAAGGGCCTTCCCGTCAAGGTCTGGGCAGAAATGAAGGTCTCTAAAGTCAGCATGAACCCCGGAAACAACAGGGTAATGGATGTGATGCTCACCTACAACAACCACCCGATGATCCAGGTCAGCTGCATCAAGAAAGTTGATGCTGGCGGTGGCGGCGAATTCTATGGTGTGGCCAACATCTGGTATCAGGTCCGGCCAGAAACCGTTAAGTAGGATCCTCGTTCATCCGGATATCGTGGGTTCCAAGTCTTCGACCGCGCCCAGTTTCAGATCAAGCCGCCGGCCAAGGCCAGCGGCTTTTTTAGGTTGGCGCAGACTTCTGGCCCTGGGAAACTAGACTGTTTGGATCGGCGGGGCGTCCCAGAACAAACCGATCTGCCACGGAGAGTCCATGTCCAAAAAAATCGTTCATGTGGTGGGCACAGGCACCATCGGCGAACCGCTTGTAGGCCTCCTGACCCATTACCAGAAAGAACTTGGCCTGGACGAGGTGACCTTCCACAAACACAGCATCAGCGACCGGCCCAAAGTGAAAGCCCTCATTGGACGCGGCGCGAAACTGGTGGTGGACGATGAGAAAAGAGATGGTTTCAAAGCCGCTGGCATGAACCCCGCCATGAGCCACGAGCAGGCCTTGAAGCAGGCCTCGGTGATCATCGATTGCTCGCCCAAGGGCATCGAAATGAAAGAAAAAATCTATAAGCATTACGAGCACAACACCCTGGGTTTCATCGCGCAGGGCAGCGAGTTCGGTTTTGGGAAAATGTACGCCCGGGGCATCAACGATGAAGTCATCACCGCCCATGACCAGTACATCCAGGTGGTGAGTTGCAACACCCATAACCTGAGCTGCCTGCTGGAAACCCTTGCGCTTTCTGATGGCAACGACAACTTGATCGAAGGCACCTTTGTCTGCATGCGCCGCGCCAACGACATCAGCCAAGTGAAGGATTTCTGTCCTGGTCCCCAGGTGGGAACCCACAAGGAGGGCCGCTTCGGCACCCATCACGCCCGTGATGCCTATCATCTTTTCCAGACTAAGGGCCTGGAGCTGAACCTGTTCTCATCCGCCGTAAAGCTCAACACCCAATACATGCACAGCCTCTGGTTCGACTTGCGCTTGAAGCGCCCGACCACGCTCGAAGCCCTCAAAACCAAAATCAAAGCCAACGACCGCATCGCCATCACCGACAAGAAGGACGCCAACACGGTCTTTTCCTTTGGCCCGCGATCAGGGGCACTTCGGCCGCATCCTCAATCAAACCGTGATCCCCTTAAGCACCCTCACCATGCCTACCAAGAACCGCGTGGTGGGCTTCTGCTTCACGCCTCAGGACGGCAACAGCCTGTTGTCGAGCCTCGCCGCCGCCCTGCGCTTCACCCATCCCAAGGATTGGGAAACCCGCATCCAGGTGCTGAAGCCATTCTTCTTTGATGAAGTGTGATCCTCTACCGCGCTCACCTACTCTGGTCCAACTCCCTCACCGAACTGCGGGACATAGAAGATGGTGCCCTGCTTGTAGATGAAGCGGGGCGCATCCTGGCCTCGGGCCTCTTTGAGGAGGTCGCAGCGCAGTGCCCCAGGGCTGAGATCCAGGACCTCCGTCCCCACTGGATCCTACCGGGCCTGATCGATCTCCACGTCCACTTGCCGCAATACGAATCCGTGGCCATGGACGGCCTTGAGCTGCTGCCCTGGCTCAAGACCCACATCTTTCCGGCGGAGGCACGATTCGCGGATGCCAGTTTGGCTAAAGCTGCGGCCCAGCGTTTCTTCGGTGATCTTCTATCCCTCGGCACCACCATGGCGGTGGTGTATTCCACCATCCACCAGGGAGCCACGGACGCTGCATTCATTGAAGCCGAGCGCTGCGGCATCCGTGCAGCCATCGGCAAAGTGATGATGGATCAGAATGCCCCTGATGTTCTATCCGAACACACTGAAACATCCCTTCAGCAAAGCGGAGAACTCATCCAGCAATGGCATGGAAAGGACGCTGGGCGCTTGTTGTACGCCTTGGCGCCCCGCTTCGCGCCCATGTGCACGCCCGCCCTCATGCGCGGCGTGGGCAGCCTCTCCGAGAAAACGGGCGCTTACATCCAAACCCACCTGGCTGAGAACCTGGATGAAATCGCCTGGGTAGGCAAGCTCTTTCCGGAGTGCGCGAACTACACGGATGTCTATCGCCAGCACGGGATGCTGAACCATCGCACTCTACTCGGCCATGGCATTCATTTGGATGCATCCGAACGCGCCATGATCCGCGCAGCTGGCGCTACCATTGTCCACTGCCCCAGCTCCAATGCCTTCCTGGAAAGCGGCGTCATGCCCTTGCGGCGCTGGATGGAAGAAGGCATCTCCGTCGGCCTTGGCACCGACGTAGCAGGCGGACCCACGCTTTCCATGTGGAACGAGATGGCCATGGCCTGCACAGTTTCCAAAATCCGTTCCACCCTGTTGAAAGAGACCCGCGCCACCGTAAAACCAACCGAAGCATTCCACCTCGCCACCAGGGCCGCAGCGCTGAGCCTGGGGCTAAGCGATCGCATCGGCAGTCTGGACAATGGTATGGACGCGGATTTCGTCGTGGTGGATCCACGGCGGGTGGACCCCGCCGAGCGCAATGAAGACGCCGCAGACCGCGTCTTGTCCAGGCTCATCTACCGCGCGGATCCGCGCATGGTGAAGGCCACCTTTGTGCGCGGGAAACAATGCTTCGCCCAGGGAAGCTGATTCCCCAATCCTTCTACCGGCGCGACGTGGACCTCGTGGCGCGCGGACTTCTGGGCCACTTGCTCGTGCGCGATGATGTGGTCCTCCGCATCACCGAAACCGAAGCCTATGGCGGCCCCGAAGACAGCGCCAGCCACGTGCGCCATGGCCGCACCGAGCGCAATGCCATCATGTGGGAAAAGGGCGGCCACGCCTACTTGTACCTGTGCTATGGACTCCATTGGATGCTGAATGTGGTGACAGGCGAGGAAGGCCAGGGCGCCGCCGTCCTCATTCGGGCCTGCGAACCCGTGACGGGCGTGGATACCCTTTTGGCCCGCCGGATGATGAGCGCTGTCAAACCAGCGTTGCTGGCGGGTCCTGGCCGGGTGGCCCAAGGCTTAAGTTTGGACAAAGTGCTCAATGGCGAGGCCCTCTTCCGCAAGGGCGACCTGGAGCTGCGGGAAGGCGATCCCCCAGGTGCAATCCTCAGCGGTCCCCGGGTGGGCATCGCTTTCGCGACCCCAAAAGATCAGCAGGCCTTGCGCCGCTACGCCGTATCTGGAACCCCCTGGATCAGTTCACCCAAGCTGTCTTAGCGATGGATAGGCGTCAACACTTCGGCCAAACAACGGGAATCAACCGTCCAGCCACGGGAACTGAGGGTTCGGATATCGAAGCACCACCCCTTCCATCCACCAACCTTGACTTCCCTGGCGACCACCGCACTTTTCATAGTGCGATTCCCGTGAGCAGGTGGCCGATGAATACGGATTGGATTCTCCACGAACCCTTGGTGCTTCTCGATTCCGAGGACCACCCTTACCTGGAGAGCGCACGCGGGAAAATAGGCGTTCACGAAGTAGCGGTGCATCTGGCCGGGGACTGGCGCCGCCAGGAATACTACCCGGAGTTCCGCGTCTTCCTTGATGGCACACGGGTTTTTGAATGGGGCGATCCTTCTCCATCAGAGGATTGGTTCGCCCTCTGCCACCAATTGGGATACAAGCCGCACCAGCACTGGGACTGGGATCCAGCGCTGATCCTTTTCCAGCAAGTGATTCCCGCCCTGGCAATCCATTGGCACCATGTCCCGCTTCCCTACGGACCCGCAGGCGTTCCAGAGGACGTAACCTGCTTGGCTACGCTAAGAACAAGTCTGGCGGATTGGGTCGCCCGGCTTCAGCGCACCAACCAGAATCCCAGCGACGAACTCATGGCTCTGCTTTTTGAAAAGCTCCCCTTAAGGTCAGTCATTCTCCACGATGATCCCGAAAGCCGCATGGATTTCGTGGGCAATCCGCTGGATGCCCCATACATGGGCGAGTTCCTGTACCTGGGAGAGCACCGCGCCACGGCCGCGGTGCTCAGCCGCATGACCTTTTCCGGCACCGGCGGGATGCGCTGGTCTCCGTGGCTGGCCGGAGGAGAGTGGAGCCAACAGGGACGCGAATTCACGGCCACTCAAAGCGCCAAGCATTTTCTCCGGGCTGCGAGCCTTCCTGACTCCATGCCAGAAGGTTTCGAACAAGCCTTCAAGCGCACCCTTGAGAGCCTGGGCCGGTTCATGGAACCGCTGGTCGAAGCCTACCTGGAGACCTATACCACTGGCATCGCCTGGCACCGGGACCCCAGCACCCGGTATGTGAACCACATGGTGGTGGTGGCCCGCAGGGAACAGGGTCAGACCATCCTGGTGCTGGACGATGGCAGCGAACTGCTGGTCAGGGACCATCACCGGGTTCCCTTGGCAGCTGTATCGGGACTTTAAGACACCCCTAAGAACGTGTCTATGGGGTGGATCTTTTCATCCCCAGAACGACAATCCGGATTCATCCAGTTCATCCCGGAAGCTTGTCCCGATCGATGATGCTCGGGCCGGATCCTGCTGCCTTTTCGTAAGTGCCATCGCCCCGGTTCACGTACTTGGTGAGGCCCTTCGACGCGATCTCCGCATCGCTGAATTTCTCCTTATGGAAGAACCCGCCCAGCCGTTTCAGATCCGCGGGCACCGACACCAGACGCGCCAATTTCCCTCCGCAAACCTGGCACAGCACCGGCTCCGCATCCGCCCCCCGCACCAGCGCTTCGAGCATCTCGCCGCAGTCTTCGCAGCGGTATTCAAAGATGGGCATCGCGGTCCTCCGAAAACCGAGTGTAGCAAAGCCTCCGCGCCAGCCTCATACTTGAACTCCGCGCAAGGCGGCCTCCCGCGGGAGGCGCAAGTTCGGGCACAAACACACACACGGGGGTGACCGGTTTCGACAGGTTATGACTCGGGTGCATGGTGCAGGCGGGGGTTGGACGGATGGCCCCCTTAACAATCCGCCCAAACAAAACTGCCAACGATAACTTCGAACTGGCCCTCGCCGCTTAATTTTTCTTAAGCAACGAGCGAGTCCCCGCGATCTTCTGGTAACGGGCTCGTAAAACCTTCCAAAGGGTGACTCCGGTCTGCCGGCGGAAGGAACAGAATGGGCCCCGCGAAACGCCCCCGCAGCCGGGCCGAGATCAGGGGGAAAGTCCTCGATGTGGGTCGTCCGCGCAAACCCCTAGAGGCCACGACAGCGGAACAAGCCTGTGAAGAGCCACCACTCGGCGTTTCTTGGACGAGGGTTCAATTCCCTCCACCTCCACACATTGGGCCGCCAAAAGGCGGCCCAAGTTTTGTGTGGAGGCGGAGGGAATTGAGCCCTCGGGATGGCGCGCAGGTAGGCGTAGCGGAGAGCGCGCAGCGATCGCAGCGTTAAGCGCCGTGCGCAGCCAGCACGGAAGGGCAGATGGCCCCATCCTGGCACTCGCGGAGAGAACGATCCCCCTTTTTTCATTTCGCTTTATTTCTGTCGTGAAGGCGGGGTGAATCGCCCCCTCTGGGATGGCGCGGGAGTAGCCGCCCCGGAGCGCGTCCGCGCGCGCAGGGATCAGCGGCGCCCGCAGCCAGCACGGAAGGGCGGACGGCCCCATCCCGGCACTTGCGGAGAGAACAATCCCCTTTTTTCCTTTTTGCATTTTTCTATTGTGGAGGCGGCGGGAATTGAGCCCTCGGGATGGCGCGCAGGTAGGCGTAGCGAAGGGCGCACTGCGCCCGCAGCGTTAAGCGTCGTGCGCAGCCAGCACGGAAGGGCAGATGGCCCCATCCCGGCCCCCGCGGAGAGGACTGCTTCTTGCCCTCCCAGGCGATACAGTGAAAGGGACACCTCATGCGTTTTGTTTTCCCAGGCTTAACCGCGTGGTTCCTAATCATCTCTTGTGGCAGTTGCCTCGTTATCCCCGAAATCTGGATGGCCCATGTTCGAGCAGACCTTCAAGAACATCGACGACATCCTGCACAAGGATGCCGGGTGCACCAGCGAACTGGACTACACGGAGCAGTCCTCCTGGCTGCTGTTCCTGAAATACCTGGACGCCCTGGAGGAGGACAAGGCCACCGAGGCAGCCCTGGAGGGGAAGCCCTACGCCTTCATCCTCGACAAGCCCTACCGCTGGGAGAGCTGGGCCGCGCCCAAAGGTGCGGACGGCAAGCTGGACCACAACGCCGCACTTACGGGCGATGATCTGCGGGATTTCGTGAACATGAAGCTCTTCCCATACCTGCACGGCTACAAGCAGAAGGCCAGCGGGCCGAACACGACGGAGTACAAGATTGGGGAGATCTTCGGGGAGATCAAGAATCGGATCCAGAGCGGCTACAACCTGCGCGAGGTCATCGACCTGGTGGACGAGCTGCGCTTCCGCTCCCAGAAGGAGAAGCACGAGCTATCCCACCTCTACGAAGGCAAGATCAAGAACATGGGCAACGCCGGGCGGAACGGCGGCGAGTACTACACGCCGCGCCCGCTCATCCGCGCCATCATCCAGGTGGTTCAGCCTCAAATCGGCCAGCGCATCTACGATGGCGCCGTGGGCTCGGCGGGCTTCCTGTGCGAGGCCTTCGACTACTTGCACAAGAAGCACCACCTGAGCACCGCGGACATGGAGACGCTGCAAAAGCGCACCTTCTACGGCAAGGAGAAGAAGAGCCTGGCCTACGTCATCGCGATCATGAACATGATCCTGCACGGCATCGAGGCGCCCAACATCATCCACACCAACACGCTCGCCGAGAACCTGGCGGACATCCAGGAAAAGGACCGCTACGACATCGTGCTGGCCAACCCGCCCTTCGGCGGCAAGGAGCGCAAGGAGGTCCAGCAGAACTTCCCCATCAAGACGGGCGAGACGGCCTTCCTGTTCCTCCAGCACTTCATCAAGATATTGAAGGCCGGGGGCAAGGGGGGCATCGTGATTAAGAACACCTTCCTTTCCAACACCGATAACGCCTCGACCAGCTTGCGGAAATTGCTGCTGGAATCCTGCAACCTGCACACCGTCCTGGACCTGCCCGGCGGCACCTTCCAGGGTGCAGGGGTGAAGACCGTGGTGCTGTTCTTCGAGAAGGGATCGCCCACCCGAAAGGTCTGGTACTACCAGCTCCAGCCGGGCCGCAACATGGGCAAGACCAACCCCTTGAACGATGAGGATCTGGCCAAGTTCGTGGAGTTGCAGAAGACCTTCGCCGATTCACCCAAGTCCTGGTCCGTGGAAGTGGCGGGAATTGATAAGGCAACCTTCGATCTGTCCGTGAAGAACCCCGATGGGGGCGAGGAAGTCACACTGCGCAGCCCAGAGGAGATCCTGGACGAGATCGCGGTGCTGGATGCGGAGAGCGCGGAAGTGCTGGAAACCATCCGAGGATTGCTGTGAAAAATGGGTGGCAGAAAAAGACGTTAGGAGAACTGATTCAACTAATTTCGGGCCAACATATAGAAGCCAAAGATTACAACACTGAATCCCGTGGCATGGCCTATCTCACCGGGCCTTCAGACTTTGGTGAGATAAACCCCATCATTTCAAAATGGACTGAGCTTCCAAAAGTGAAGGCCAAAAGAGGCGACATTCTCATCACGGTTAAGGGATCTGGTGTTGGCAAGATCAACCTTCTTGATGAACCTGAAGTGGCTATTAGTCGGCAACTCATGGCCATTCGCGTCACGGGCGCCGATCCAGGCTTCATCTACTTATTTCTAAGTTCCACATTCGATCACTTCCAATCAGAGTCGACCGGCGCTGCTATCCCTGGAATATCACGCGATCAGGTTCTTGGGTTGAGAACCGCAATCCCCCCACTACCCGAGCAGCAGCGCATCGTCGCCATCCTCGACGAAGCGTTCGACGGCATCGCCACCGCCAAAGCCAACGCGGAGAAGAACCTTCAGAGCGCCCGTGAACTGTTTGATCGTGAGATCCAGGCTTGCTTCGAACGGGGTGGTGAAAGCTGGGTGATGGTAAGACTCGATGAAGTAACGAATTTGTCGCGAGGACATAATCCACCGAAAAGCAAATTCTCTTACGAAGCAAAACCTGGCTATGTCCGCTTCTATCAAATTCGAGATGGAGGGAGCGATGATTACGCAGTCTATGTTCCAGACACACCGCAATTACACAAGATGAACAAAGACGACATCATGATGGTTGCTTACCGTCATGTTGGACGGGCTTTTAGAGGCGTTGAGGGAGCATTCAATGTAGCCCTTTGTAAGATCAGTAACGCTAACCGTAATCGACTCCATGATGATTACCTTTACCACATAATTCCCTCTCGCTTCATCAAGGGCGAACTACTGAAGAGATCAGAACGTTCCTTAATCCCATCGATGTCCATCGAACATTTGAAGGAACTTGAAATCCCTTTACCACCAATCTCCGTGCAACATCGCATAGTTGAGTCCATTCATCGTCTTCAAACGGAAACCCAACGACTCGAATCCATCTACCAACAAAGGCTCACCGCACTCGACGAACTCAAGCAATCCCTCCTTCACCACGCTTTCAACGGCGACTTGTGAAATGGTATAGACCGTGAACGAAGCCGAAACCCGCGCCGAGCACATCGATCCCGCCCTGAAGGCGGCGGGCTGGGGCGTTGTGGAGGGCAGCCACATCCTGCGGGAATACGGCATCACACAAGGGCGGTCGCAATCTGTTCCAAGCTCAAAGGCTGCGCCCGTTCAGGAGGCCGTCTCATGAAGGACAAATCACCCCCACCGCACGAAGGACAGTTTCTCGTTTATCAGACCGAGGACCAGAAACTGAAGCTTGATGTGCGATTCCAGGGCGAGACGGTTTGGCTGTCGCTCAACCAGCTGGCTGTGCTCTTCCAGCGGGATAAGTCGGCCATATCCAGACACATCAAAAACATCTTTGAAGAAGGGGAGCTGGACCCGGCTGGAACTGTTGCAAAATCTGCAACAGTTCAAACCGAGGGTGGAAAACAGGTCACCCGGGATATCGAATTCTTCAATCTGGATATGATCATCTCGGTCGGCTACCGGGTGAAAAGCATCGTGGCCACCCGCTTTCGGATATGGGCCACCCAGCGGCTGCGGGAATACATCGTCAAAGGCTTTGTCCTCGACGACGAGCGCCTGAAAAATCCTGACCAGCCATTCGACTATTTCGAAGAGTTGACGCGGCGGATTCAGGACATCCGCACCTCGGAGCGGCGGTTCTACCAGAAAATCACGGACATCTACGCCACCAGCCTGGATTACGACCCCACCCAAGAGATCAGTATTGGTTTCTTCAAAACGGTTCAGAACAAGGTGCATTGGGCGATTACCGGGCAGACCGCCGCGGAGATCATCCACGATCGGGTGGACGCCACCAAACCCAACCTGGGGCTGACGAACTGGCGCGGCGCGGTAGTTCGAAAGCAGGATGTGTCCATCGCCAAGAACTACCTCACCGAACCGGAACTGGCGGCGCTCAACAACCTGGTGGAGCAATACCTCGTGTTCGCCGAAGGCCAGGCCATGCGCCGCCTGCCTATGCATATGGCGGATTGGATCAAGAAACTGAATGGCTTCCTCACGCTCAACGAGCGCGACATTCTCACCCACGCGGGGCGCATCTCCCATGAAATCGCACAGGCCAAGGCCGAGTTGGAATATGAAAAGTTCAAGGCCTTGAATGATACAGGGCCTCGCCCAGTGGACACTGACTTTGAGCGGGCCACCCAGACGCTATCAATTGGACAATCCAAGAAACACATCAGCCGAAAAAAGCCATGAACGAATCCGAAACCCGCGCCGAGCATATCGATCCCGCCCTGAAGGCGGCGGGCTGGGGCGTGGCGGAGGGCAGCCGCATCCTACGGGAATACGGCATCACGCAGGGGCGCTTGCAGGGGGGCGGCAAGCGGGCCAAGGCCGAGATCGCGGATTACGTGCTGGTCTACCGCAACACGAAGCTGGCGGTGGTGGAGGCCAAGGCCTGGGACAAGCCCTGTGGCGAAGGTGTGATGCAGGCCAAGAACTACGCCCTCAAGCTGGCCACCCGGTTCGCCTACGCCACCAACGGGCAGGTCATCTACGGCATGGACATGGCCACGGCGACCGAAGGCGATGTGACCGCCTTCCCCAGTCCGGATGAACTGTGGAACCGGACCTTTGCCGAGGCGAACGCCTGGCGGGACCGCTTCGCCGCGATCCCCTATGAGGACAAGGGTGGCTCCCATCCGGCCCGCTACTACCAGGACACCGCCATCCAGCGGGTGTTGGAGGCCCTGGCGGACGGGCAATCACGCATCCTGTTGACCCTGGCCACAGGCACGGGGAAGACATTTATCGCCTTCCAGATCGCCTGGAAGTTGTTCCAGAGTCGTTGGAACCTGGCCGACTGGAAGCAAGAGGGGGAGCCCACCCGGCGGCCCCGCATCCTGTTTCTGGCGGACCGGAACATCCTGGCAGACCAGGCCTACAACGCCTTCTCGGCCTTCCCGGAGGATGCGCTGGTCCGCATCGCGCCGGACGAGATCAAGAAGAAGGGCAAGGTCCCCAAGAACGGCAGCATCTTCTTTACCATCTTCCAGACCTTCCTATGCGGGTCTGACATGAACGAGGGGGGACCGCGCGGTCGCTTCGCTCCCTCTCCGTCCCCCCTCGTGCTCCCCCACGCTGTGTCCGGGCCAAGCCCGGCCACAGCGTCTGATCGCTCACCCTACTTCGGGGACTATCCGCCCGACTTCTTCGATTTCATCGTCATCGACGAGTGCCATCGCGGCGGCGCCAACGATGAGGGCGCCTGGCGCGGCATCCTGGACTATTTCACGCCTGCGGTGCAACTGGGACTGACCGCCACGCCCAAGCGCCAGGACAATGTCGACACCTACAAGTATTTTGGGGAGCCGGTGTACGTCTATTCGCTGAAGGAGGGCATCAACGATGGCTTTCTGACGCCCTTCAAGGTGCGACAGGTTTCCACGACCCTGGATGAATATGTCTACACGCCGGACGATGAACTGCTCGAAGGCGTGGCCGAAGAAGGCAGGCTCTACATAGAAGATGAGTTCAACCAGATCATCGAGATCAAGCAGCGCGAAGCCTACCGGGTGGGCGTGTTGCTGGGTTCCATCGACCAGAACGAGAAGGCGCTGGTCTTCTGCGCCAACCAGGCCCATGCGGCGACCATTCGGGACATGATCAACCAGCAGGCGACCAGCAAGAACCCATTCTACTGTGTGCGCGTCACCGCCAACGACGCCGGGCTGGGCGAGCAGTACCTGCGGGAGTTTCAGGACAACGAGAAGACCATTCCGACCATGCTGACCACATCGCAGAAGCTGTCCACGGGCGTGGACGCCCGGAACGTGCGGCACATCGTGCTGCTGCGGCCGATCAAATCCATCATCGAGTTCAAACAGATCATCGGCCGTGGTACTCGGCTCTTCGATGGCAAGGACTACTTCACGATCCACGACTTTGTGCAGGCCCACCACCACTTCAGCGATCCCGAGTGGGACGGCGAGCCCGAGGACAACACCACTGAGGGAAATGGCGGCGCCCGAACTGTGAAGGAAGGCTGTGAACCGGAGCCACGCGACGGCGAGGCAGCCGAGAAGAAGACCAAGACCCGCATTAAACTGGCCGATGGGAAGGAACGCACCATCCAGCACATGGTGGCCACCACCTTCTGGAGCGCCGACGGTCGGCCCATGTCCGCCGCGCAGTTCCTGGAAAGCCTGTTCGGAGCCCTGCCGGAGTTCTTCAAGAACGAAGCTGAACTACGGGCCATCTGGAGCAAGCCGGACACGCGCAAAGCCTTCCTGGTGGGCCTGGCCGACAAAGGCTACGGCAAGGACACCCTGGGCGATGCAGAAGGTCATCGACGCCGAGAACAGCGACATCTTCGACGTGCTGGCCTACGTGGCCTTCGCCCTGCACCCCGTCACCCGCGAGGAACGCGCAGGCAAAGCCAAGATCGAGATCCATGCCCATTTCAACGACAAGCAGCAGGTCTTCCTGGATTTTGTCCTCAACCAATACGTGAAGGAAGGCGTGGAGGAACTGGACCAGGACAAGCTATCGCCCCTGCTCAAGCTGAAATACCACGACGCCCTGTCAGATGCCGTGGCCGACCTGGGGAGTGTGGAGCAAATCAGGGAAGTGTTTATTGGGTTCCAGAAGTATTTGTATCTAGCAGTTGGATGAGGCTATTCCATCGAAACTGATAGTCATGAAGTGAAGAAGACTGCTTTATCCAGTGGGCACAAAAAGCAGCATGATGGCCGCTGTGCGGGCCCCCGCGGGGTTGGCTTGGACCGGTGGTCACGTAGAGCGATATCGCGCATGGGACGCCCATGGCCCGGAGGGCTGGTAAGCGAAATGTAGTGTGTATGCGCCCACAGCGTTAAGCGCCGTGCGCAGCCAGCACGGAAGGGCAGATGGCCCCAGCCCGGCACTTGCGGAGAGAACAATCTCCCTTTCCCTTATGGTTTTTTTCTGTTGTTGAGGCGGCGGGAATCAAACCCTCGGGCAAGCACAAAGCAAGCACAGAGCAACCACCCCGTGCCACCACCCACAGACATACACATCCGCCGTGACTCCGAAATCGAATAGTCCACAATCGTTCAAGAGTCAAAGGCGCGAACCTTTATAATCTTTAGTGATACAGTCAGCTATCTTTCCGATCACACTTATCGACTAGGTAATTCGACCACCTGCTAGGCAAAAGGCAACCCGCCGGAGGCGACCCATGGATTCGATCATGGACCAGCGCATCCTCACCCGGTTCCGAAGAATTTCGGGAGCGCTAGGGATTTTTGTGGCGGCTCTGGGCGCTCTGGTCCTGTTCGGCTGGGCATTGAATATCCATGTGGTCAAAGATGCCGTCCCCAGCATCGGGACAACCATGAAACCCAATACTGCCCTGGGTTTCATCCTTTCTGGCGTGGCGCTCAACCTCCTCACTCGGACTCGCTTGCCGTGGACCCGCTACGCCAATCTCGCACTGGCGCTCGGAGTCATTTCCATCGGCGCATTCACACTCCTCGAATACGCCACTGGATGGAATCTCCATATTGATGAACTGCTGTTCCGGGAACACTTAAACGCTCTGGAAACGTTGCCGGGGCGCATGAGCACGGTCACGGCAAGCACCTTCGTGTTGGCCGGCATGGCTCTTTTCTTCATCGAGGACGAGCAACGCCCAGGATTCCGGTTCGCCCAATTCTCCGGCCGTGTTGATCGGAGTCGTCGCTTTCCTGGTCTCCACGGGCTATCTCTATGGTGTCGCCGCTTTGTACGGGGCAAAGAACCACGCACAAATCGCGCTCCATACGGCCATTGCTTTCGTCGCGCTTTCCAATGGCCTGCTCTTCGCCCGGCCCGGCGCAGGCTGGATGAAAGTGGTGTCCAGCTCCACCGGCGCCGGGGAACTCTTCCGCCGCATGGCGCCGGCAATCTTTCTGGCTCCCCTGCTGCTTGGATGGCTGACGCTCGCCGGTGAAAAATCGGGACTTTACCGAACCGAATTCGAGGTGTCCCTGATGGTGGTCGGTTCGGCCGTATCCCTTCTCGGGCTTCTTTGGATGGCCTCTGACCACCTCTTCCACCTCGAAGGGAAACGCCGTCAGGTCCATCAAGCGATGGAAGCCAGCGAAGAAGATTTAGCCATCACGCTCCAGAGCATCGGGGACGCAGTCATCACCACGGATCCGGATGGGCGCGTCACGCGAATGAACCCAGTGGCAGAGCGCCTGACCGGATGGACCCTCGCAGAGGCGAAGGGCCTTCTTCTCAGCCAAGTGTTCCAGATCGTGAGCGAAGATACCCGCGAGCATTTGGAAGATCCAGCTTCCCGGGTGTTACGGGAGGGTGTCGTGGTGGGGCTTGCCAACCACACGCTCCTGCTAGCCAAAGATGGAAGGGAGATTTCCCTGTCGGACAGCGGGGCCCCCATCCGGGGCGAAGATGGAAAGATCCGCGGAGTCGTCCTGGTATTCCGGGACATGACCGAAGAGCGCGCCGCTGAAGAGGCCCTGAGGCGCAGCGAATCGAGCAGCCGCCTGTTGTTCGAAGGCAACCCGCTTCCCATGTGGGTCTATGACCTGGAGACCCTTGCCTTCCTCCTGGTGAACGATGCCGCTGTGGCCAATTATGGCTACTCACGGGAGGAGTTCCTCTCGATGAAGATTCCCGACATCCGCCCCCAGGAAGACGCCCAGAGAC
>JADKJH010000005.1 GCA_016722505.1 Holophagaceae bacterium | reverse complement strand
CTAAGCAACTTGATCTTCAGCGCCCTGGCCCTGATCCATGCCTGGCATGTGCTCGGCTGGCGGCGGGCGACGACATTCTTCAGCGTGGTTTTCGTTTTGGCCTGGATCGCTGAGAGCCTGAGCATCGCCACTTGCCTGGCCACTTGCTACCACTACACCCCCGTGCTTGGGTGGCGGATCGGACAGGTGCCGCTATTCGTGCCCCTGGGCTGGTTCGCCATGATCTACAACAGCTACGTCATTGTGAATCTCGCAGCCGAGGGCCAGCCAGTAAGCACCAAGGGAGACGGCGTCTGGATGGCTTGGCTGGCCCTGCTCACGGCTTTCGTGATGGCTACCTGGGATCTCACCCTGGATCCGTACATGGTGATCAAGGAACAAGCCTGGGTTTGGGAACAAGGGGGCATCTATTTCGGCATCCCGGCGGCCAATTATGTCTCCTGGGTGGAAGTCGTATTCATCATCGCGGTGGTCTACCGGATGGCGGAGCGCGGCCTGCCTTTACCCAAGAAAAAAATCTCACCTTGGATGGCGGGTGTGCCTGTGGCTGGCTATGCCCTGATGAGCCTTCCCGCCGTGTTCATCGGCGTCCCTGATGCCACCCGGGTGCTTGCGCCCTTCACCGCGGGGATACCGATCCTGATGGCCGTGGCGCCGCTCATGCAAGCGCGCCTTCCTCGCTTCAGGGAATCCGGGAACTATTTGCAGCGCCTGGTGGCGCCAGAACATGTGGTGAACGATATCGGATCACGCATATTATTCACGATGCTGGCCGCGGCTTTCCTGGCGCATATCGGGATGAACGGCCTCCGGCTCGAGCAGGGAGGCCGCCTGCCCTTTGATCAGATGACGGTCTTTTTCAGCGCTTTCGTCGTGATACACGCCTGTTTCATGCTCGGTTGGCGGCGTGCCCTCTGGTTCTTCGGCGCGACGGCTTTCATCAGTTTCGCGTTCGAATACGTGGGGGTGAAGACGGGACTCATTTTCGGGCACTACTACTACACGGATGTGTTGGGCTGGAAGATTCTTGGCGCCGTTTCATGGCCCATTCCGCTCGCCTATTTCATGGTGCTCTATCCAAGCACGATGATGGCGAATCTGGCGATCTTCGGCACACCGGTGACGCAGAAATTGCATTGGGGCTGGTCCATCTTCGCCGCGCTGCTCGGAGCACTGATCATGAGCGCTTGGGATTTGACGATGGATCCGTACATGTCCCTGCAACAGAAGGCTTGGATATGGAGGGATGGCGGGCGCTACTTCGGCATCCCCTTTCTCAATTTTTCGGGCTGGGTGTTCACGACTTTCACTGCGGGCATGGCCTATCGCATCATCGAACACCGCATTCCCTTGAAGCCCATGGGGCACATGAGCAAGCTGGTGGTGATCGCGCCGATCCTTTGCTACGCGGTGCTTCCCATAGGCGATCTCGCCATGGGGTATCCCGAGGCTACAAAAGTCATCGCACCGTTCTCCATGGGCATCGCAGTGATCGCGGCCTTGATGCGCATGGGAGAACCAAGGGATGAGGCGGACAACGCGAAACAGATGGAATAGGAATAAGGCCCCGGTTCTCCGGGGCCTTATTCAATGAAATGGACTCTACTTCTTATGAGCTTTCTGCCAGTCCTCGCGGCCGAGAAGCCTCAGGGATAACTGATGTGATGCGAGATCCTGGTTCAATCCAGGCAGTTCTTTCTGGATGTAGGATTCGACTTGGCCGTCCGCCGCGGCGATGTCCCTTTTCAGGGCTTCCTTGCGTTCCAATTGGGCATTGCTCGGTCGGCCCGGGTAACCCGTGATGGCGCCGTAGAGCAAGGCGACAAAATCCCTTAAACGCTCTTCGCCGGTGATGCCACCGCCTTCTTTGACTGGGACGTACTTGTTTCGCAGAGTTTCAAGCGTGGCTGAAAACGCCTGGAGGCGTTTCCTCAAGGATTCATCCAAGGCTTTGGAACTGAGGTCCTTGCTCTGGTCCCGTAAGTCCACGATGCGGTCCACCGTGAAAGTCATGCTTTCGAGCATGCGGTAGAGATCCATGGCGGCCGAGAACTGGGCCTCGCGTTCTTGGCGCGTATGCAGGCTGAGCGGGTCAGGCAGGATTAGAAGGTTGCTGGAAAACGTATCTTTTCCCTTCGTCATTTTCACGGTGTAGGCGCCTTCCAGCACTTGGGGGCCTAGGAAAGCGCCGCCTGCGATGGAAGCTCCCGTGGGCACCTTGGGAGCCTTCATCCGCATGGCCCAGTACAGGCGGTTGAGGCCTTTCCGCTTATCGCCCGGGAGCGTGTCCACGAGATTTCCGGCTGCATCGAAGATCTCGAATTTCAGGTCGCCAAAAATGTGGCGCTTTTTTTGGTAATACGCGATGGCCGCGCCATCCCGTGGGCCGCGGCCATCGAATTCGGCGTCCCCATCACTCCAGCCATCGTTGCCCAATTCGTTGAACGTGGATGGCCTGGACGGCTGGAATGCGGCGTTACTTGAGAGAACATCTGGAGTCAGCGTCCTCAGGGGCGTGATGTCATCGATGATCCACAAACCCCGGCCATGGGTGGCCAAGACCACATCCTTGTCGCGGGGATGGATGGCGATATCGCGCACCGGGACGGGTGGGAAATCACCGCCTTTGAAGGCTGCCCATTGGGCGCCACCATCCGGGCTGATGAACAGGCCTGCTTCGGTGCCTAGATAGAGCAGTGCGGGGTTCACTGGATCCTGCTTCACGACGTGGGCAAATCCTTTCAGACCGGGCGTTGAGAGGGATATCCAGGTTTTCCCGAAATCAATGGTCTTGTAGATGTGCGGCGACATATCACCGGTGCCGTGGCCATCGAATGTCGCAAAGGCGGTTCCTTCGTCAAAGGCACTGGCTTCGATCCACGACACCCATGTGTTTTTCGGGAGGCCCGGAATGTTGGTGGCAACATTGCTCCAGCTTTTCCCGCCATTGCGGCTGAGCTGCACATTTCCATCATCAGTGCCCACCCATATCGTCTTGGCGTTTTTAGGGCTCTCGGAAATCGTATAGATGGTGCAGTGGGTCTCGGCGGAGGAATTATCCACCGTGAGGCCACCGCTATCTTCCTGCTGCTGCTTTCTGGGATCGTTGGTGGTCAGATCGCCACCCAGCCGCTCCCAGGTCTGACCATGATCATGGGATCTGAACAAGTACTGGGCCCCCATGTAGAGCGCCGTCTTGTCCGTGGGGCTGAGTTGCAGGGGCGTGTTCCAGTTCCACCGGAACTTGGGTTCGCCCGCGCCTGGTTGCGGCTGGATGAACCGGGATTCGCCCAGGGTCAGGTTGATGCGGCCCGCGTAACCGCCCTGGCTCTCTGCGTAGACGAAATTGGCATCCGTGGGATCCGGTTGCACCCAGAAACCATCGCCCCCGTAAAGATTCTTCCAGTGGCGGTTCTGAATGGACCCGCCGGTGCGCGAAGGTCCCATCCAGGAGCTGTTGTCCTGTAGGCCGCCAAACACCCGGTAGGGCAGGGCCATGTCCACGGCCACGTGGTAGTACTGCCCGATGGGAAGGTTGCGCATGAATCGCCAGTTGGACCCGCGGTCCTCGGTCCCGTAAAAACCACCATCCGTCCCTGCATAGATGCGCTCTGGGTTTTCGGGGTCTATCCAGGTGGCGTGCCAATCGCCGTGGGCGCTGCCCCCGATGACGCTGAAGGTCTTGCCGCCGTCGTCGCTGACGGTCATGTTCAGGCCCGGCTTGTAAACCCGCATGGGGTCTTTCGGGTCCACGAACAGGGCGGCGAAATAGAAAGGCCGGATTACGGTGTTGGCGCCGCTGTGGCCGCGGATCCAGGTCTCGCCGCCGTCATCGGAACGGAACAGGGCGCCGTCCTTGGCTTCCACTGTGGAGTAGACGACTTTGGGATTGCTCGGGGAGATGGCCAAAGCGATGCGCCCGAGATCGCCAGAGGGCAAACCCCGACTGGTGCCTTCGCTGAGTTTGGTCCAGGTCTCGCCGCCATCAATCGACTTGAAAAGACCGCTGCCAGGGCCGCCGCTTTCGAAGGCCCAGGGTTTGCGCCGGTACTGCCACATGGCGGCGTAGATAACCTTGGGATCCTTGGGATCAAGGGCGAGAGCCGAACAGCCGGTGTCATCGTTGATGAATAATATGCGTTTCCATGTCTTGCCGCCGTCGCTGGTCTTGTAGAGCCCACGCTCGTTATTGCTGTTCCAAAGGTGTCCCATGGAGGCCACGAATACGATATTGCTATCGGTCGGATCCACCTCTATGCCAGCGATGCGTTCCGAATCCGGCAGGCCCATCAAGATCCAATTTTCGCCTCCATCAGTGGTCTTGTAGAGACCATCGCCCAAGGAAACGCTGTTGCGCACCCAAGTCTCACCGGTACCCACCCAAACGGTCTTGGGGTCTTTGGGATCAATTCGGATGGCGCCGATGCTTTGGTTGTATTTATCGAAAACCGGCTTGAAGGTCGTGCCGCCGTTGACTGATTTCCATACGCCGCCGCTGGCGGCGCCCACGTAAAGGGTTGTGCGGCCCTTTTCGTGAACGCCGTCCATGGCCGAGATCCGACCGGACATGACCGCCGGGCCGATGTTGCGGATTCCCAGGCCAGAGATGGTCTCAGACTCGAGTTTGACTGGCTCGGGCCGAGCCTCGGGGGCCATTGGAGCCTTGGCCTCCTGGGCGGCAAGGGTCATAGCGCCGAGAGAAAGGCAAAACGTGATTCGCGAGATTCTGAGCATCGGTCCTCCGGTGGCACTAGCTGTCTATCGCCAAACGTCGATTGAAACGGAAGCCTGGATTCAGCCCTTTTTTTCCGGTGCGGCCGTCTTGGCCGGCTCCACCTTCGTTTCGGACGCCGGCTCGGCCTTTTTTTCTGGCATCTTGAATTTCGCTTCATCAATGGTTGGATTGATTTCCACTTTCTCAATGGTCAACTTCTGTTTCTCAGGGCGGCCCTTGGAGCCTGTTTCCATGGAGTGCGGCATCATCACGCCACCTTCCTCCTTGTAGTCGCCGAGGGTGGTCTCTGTCTCCATCTCAGTGCCGCGCACAACGCGCTTGCTGGCCTGCTTCACCGCCAGGAAGGAATCCACGTCCAGGAAGATGGTCTGGGTGTTGCCGTTTTTGAGGGTCACCTTGAGCTTGTGGGCCGGGCTGCCCTCCACATCCTCCTTGCCCAGGTATTCCACTTTGTGCCCCTTGTCCTTGTAATCCACCAGCGGGCCGTCAATGTCCCCCTGCTGCTCCGCATTCTTGAGCCCGTCGGCGTCCATGAGTTCGGGGTCCTTCTTGCCGCCGTAACCCGCGAATGGATTGATGGTCCACCCGCTCTTTCCGTCATAGGCCTCGATGAGGTGCATGTTCTGGACAGTCACATCCTGGTAGAAACTGGCGGGGCGCTTCTGTTCCATGACAAACGGAGCCTCCATCGGGCCAAAGCTGGCCTTGCCGTTGATGCGGATGGATTTGATGGCCTTCAATTTTGCCATGCCGCCCATGGCTTCGACATTCTTGGCGATGAGCTGATCGGCGGTCACCGCTTGGGCCATAAGGGGCGCGACCGCGAAGATGGGCAGGGCGATGAGGTGGAGCAGGCGTCGGGTCATGGGACCTCCATTTGGGTAAAGCATTGTGGGAGAAAACCAACCATCATGATGCGGGAGAAAGGAAGTCTCTCGGCGATTGCTTTTCTGAAGCAGGTATCAACCGCCCACTTGCGGAAATACACCGCCCAGCCGCGAGGAAGCGGAATCAGGATGATCCGGCTTTCCGTCATCGCATGGCCTCCATGGGGCTCAAGCGCGAGGCTTTCATCGCAGGATAGAGCCCGAATACCAGGGCCAAGCCCAGGGCCACAGCCCAGGCGATGAGCAGCCCCAAAGGATTCACCACGAGGCCATAGGGAAAGTTGGCGGACAGGGCCTTGCATACAAAGGTTCCACCAAGGGTTCCAGCCGTGGCGCCAAGCACCGCCAGCACCAAGGCTTCGAGCAGGAACTGGATGAAAATTTCATGGTCTGAAGCCCCCAAAGCCTTTCGCAGTCCGATCTCAAAGCGCCGGTCGCTGAAACTGATGAGCATGACGCTCAACACGCCAACGCCACCCACCAGCAACACAGTGGCCGCGAGGCTCTGCAGCACCACTTGCCAACCCCAAATCTGATCCTTGAACTGCTGGTAGGACCGCACCAGCTCCGCGCTCAGATCCGCGACTTCGATGTCCTCGATCCCGTGGTGGGCCTGCTTGGCGCGGCTCAAAAGCAAAGCGCTGACCTCATCCACATCTTTTTTATGTTTCAGTTTCACCGCCACCTGGCTCAGCTTGTGGCTGGTGTCCATGCGATCCATGTAGGCTTCCAATGGCATAAGGATGCCGTTGCCATCGAGCCAGGTATCATCGCTCATCACCTGTAGAGGGGCGAGAACACCAACGATGAGAAAGCTCTGTCCGGCAAGCTGGACATTGCGTCCCACTGGGTCCGCGCCGCCAAAAAGTTTCGAGGCGATGCTCGAACCCACCACGGCCACCGCGCTGCGCCGCTTTGAATCGGCTTCGGTGAGTCCACGGCCCATCCCGATGCTCCGGTTCATCCAAGAGAAGTAGTCCGGAGTCACCCCGATGGCGAAGGTGCGCTCGGTGCCGCCGATGACTCGCACCTGGGTCTGCTTGTAGGCGCGGGGCAGGAAAGCCAGGACTTTGGCATCTGGCGCGGTGAGCCGCGAGAGATCCTCGGACCTTAGGCCTGGGCTCATGGCAAAACGCTTCTGCTCTTCGGTGGTCTCTGGATCTTTCGGTGTCAGCATCACGACGCCATCGAAACCGAGGCCAGAAAATCCGGTGCTGATTTTGTCCACGATGCCGTCCATCACGGAAGTCATGATCACCAGCGCGAAGACACCCAGCGTGAGCAGAGTCAAGGTCAAGAAGCTGCGCAGCTTGTGCGCCCACAGTTCAGTCACTCCAGTGCGGACGACTTCCCAGGCCAAGGCCAGGTGTGCGGAAAGGGAGCGGTGCTGGCCACCATGGACTGGCGAGGTTTCACTGGTCTCTAGCAGCGTGGGCCCCGGCGGAAGAAGCATGGCGGTTGTGTCACTCATAGCGAAGAGCTTCCATGGGAGATAGACGGCTCGCTTTCCAGGCTGGCACCAAGGCGAACAGGAACCCGAAAGCGATGGCCAGGGCGAAGGCCCAAAGGAAACTGCCCAATTCCATGCCGAGGGGCACTCCGATGTAATGGGTGATGAACCAGGAGAAAGCCACCCCGACCCCAAGGCCGACGGTGCCGCCAAGAGCCGTGAGCAAGAGCGCCTCAGTCATGAATTCTTTGAAAATCTCTTTGCCAGCAGCGCCGATGGCCATCTTTACACCCACCTCGCGGACGCGCTCCTTAAGGGAGGCCAACTGGATGTTCACGTTCACGATGCCACCGCCCAGCAGGGCCAGCACACCACTCAACATGAAGATGATGTTGTAGGCATCTCCGGTGTCCCGCCGTTTGCGCTCCCGCGCCGCGACATCATCCAGGCGGAAATCATCCTGCAAACGGTGGTTGGTTTTCAGAACTGCGGTCAGGCTTTTGGCGAAGACCTCAATGGTGTCCACTTTAGGGATGCGGAAAGTGAGCTTGTCCACCCGCTGGTAGCTGTCCCCCTGCATGCGCTGCTGCACCAGAGTCGCGGGCACTGCGATGAGCCGGTTTTTTCGACGGAACATGTTGCCTTGGCCGGGTGTGTCGCGGAACCGGAAGACTCGTTCACTGAGCACACCCACCACCGTGACGGGAACATCCCCCACGCGGATGACGGCTCCCAGCCCGCCGCCGGACGGGAAATAAGTCTGGTAGGCTTCGCTGCCGAGCACCGCCACCGCCGAGGCGCTCCCGATATCGGATTGCGAAAAGCTGCGTCCTTGAGCGATGTCATAGCCTTCGATGGCCAGGAAGTCCCCATTTATTCCTTGGACGCGCCGTTCCTGATCCGCAAAGGCTGAGCGGACGCGGGCGCGGGCGCCGCGCTGCACGCTCACTCCCTCCACCTGGGCCGAATCCAATTCGCGGCCGTCATCCATATCCTGATGGCGCAGCCCGAGGTTGGCGCTTTGCAAGGCCGTGGGTGTGCCGTCGTTACCAATGCTATTGGGCTGGACGTTGAGTTTATCGAGGCCGCCGAGCTTCACGTAAAGGGTTTCGCTGCGTTTCCGGAAGGAGTCGGTGATGGAAAAACCACCCAGCACCGAAGCCACGCCCAGGACGATGCCGAGGGTCTGGAGGCTCGACCGGCCAAAGTTCTCCTGGATCTCTGTCCATGCGGATTCCAGCCGCAAACGGAAAGCTCCGGTGCCCATCATGCGGCGCCTGCCGTGGCTCCGGAGATGAGTCCATCACGGATCTCCACCCGGCGTTGAGCGAGCGCAGCGATGGATGGATCGTGGGTCACAAGCACCAGCGTATTGCCCGCTGCGTTCAGTTCCTGGAAGAGCGCCAGTACTTCCGCGCCTGTGTGGGAATCCAGCGCTCCAGTCGGTTCATCCGCTAACAACAGCGCAGGTCGGTTTGCCAAGGCCCGGGCGATCGCCACGCGCTGCCGTTGTCCGCCGCTCAGATTGCCTGGCAGCACATTTGCTTTCTCGGGCATTCCAACTTTGTCCAGCAACGCCATGGCCCGCTCCCGCCGCTCTTTCCGGCCCACTCCCGCATAGAGCATCGGGAGTTCCACATTGCGGAGGATGCTGGCCTTGGGCATCAGGTTGTAGCTCTGGAAGATGAAGCCGATTTTTGTGTTGCGGATGCGCGCCAGCTCGCCGCCTGAAAGGCCGTGGACTTCCGTGCCATCGAGCGAGTAGGTGCCGGTGGTGGGCGCATCCAGGCAGCCGATGATCGCCATGAGGGTGGATTTACCGGACCCCGACGGACCCACGAGCGCTACGAATTCGCCCTTGGCAACCGAGAGATCAATGCCCCGCAGCGCATGGACCGCTGTGCCGTTGGCTCCGAAGGTCTTGGTCAAGGCCCTGGTCTGGATAATGGGGGACATCGCTCGCTCCGCTCACAGGTGTGAGGTATGAGGTATGAGGGATGAGGGCTCCTCGTACCTCGACCCTCATCCCTCACCTCTAGTTGTTCTCGTCGTCCTTCTCGACTTTCTTCTTGCTCACGTCTTCAAGGCTCACTTGGTCATCCTTGGAAAGGCCGCTCAGGATTTCAACGCGCTCTAGCGTCGCCACGCCTGCTTTCACGGGCACGGCATCGAAGTATTCCTTCCAGTGGTCCGATAGCCAGATGAATTTCGCGCGACCCGATAATGCATCCTTCGCACGCTTCAAATCTTCAGGTGTAAGGGCTTTTTTTAATCGGAAGACCACCGTCTGGCCATCCTTGCGCTGCAATGCTTCAAGCGGCACGGATATCGCGTTGACGCGCTTCTCCCCCAGGATTTCCACGTTGGCGCTCATGCCTGTTCTGAACGATTCACTGAGCTCATCCAGGGTGATTTCCACCTTGAAGACTTTTATTTTCTCAAGCAATTCGGCCGCAGGGGCCACGAAGCGGACCCGCCCAGTGAAGGTCTTTTGCGGGTAGGCATCAAGGTTGATGCGCACGGTCTGGCCCACGTTCACCTTCGCGATGTCCACCTCGTTGAGATTGACGCGGATGATCAGGCTTTTGAGATCCGCCACCGTAAAGACAACCGTGCCCGCATTGAAGCTCGATACCCCGCTGGTGATGGTGTCGCCAAGTTCAACCCCCCGCTTGATCACGACGCCATCCATGGGCGCGGCCACCCGGGCGATCTGCGTAGATGCATTTCCATTGATGGGAATGCCTCGGTCCTCCACGATCTGGAACCGTGTTTGCGCCGATTTGAAGGCGTCGCGGGCGAGATCCCGTTTTGCGACGGCATCCTTGAATGCCTCGCCGCCGATGAGGCCCTGCTCGAAGAGCGTTTTCTGGGTGATGAACTGGCGCTCGGCATCCTTGAGATTGAGCTGGGCGGAACTGAGGCTGCTTTGAACCTCGGAAAGGCTCTGGGCCTGGGTCACATCTGGTTCCACCTCGGCCATCACCTGGCTTCGTTTCACTACGGCCCCTTCGCGGACTTTCAGACCCACCACGCGGCCGGAAACAGTGCTCTTGACGTCCACTTTGGTGTAGGGATCTACGATGCCTACCTCGCGTACGCTCACCTGGAGGTCTTCGGCCTGGACCTTGCCGATGCGGAAAGGGGTGTCATTGGATTTGCCTTTGTCTTTACCCACACTCTTGGCGAAGAGGATGCCTGTGACGATCAACAGCGCAATGGTTCCAAAGGCCCACCACCGTTTATTCATAAAACTCCCCTTCGCCATAGAAGCTGATAAAGATTCCGAGCCAGTCGGGTCTTGCATGGCTTTGGGTACGGGGGAAAGCCGGGGACGTTTAAGCCAGCCTGGGGCCCCACCCAAATTAGATTTTCAGGCCCCCGGCCTTTTCCGCGGACAGGGCCTCCTCGGCTTCACGGTCCACTCTCTCGTTAAGTTGTTGAAGAAATTCGGGTTCAGGGAGCCAGCGCTGGCCCCGAAGCCAGGCTTCCAGATGGGCGATGGGGTCCTTCTTCGCCCATCGGGCTAGCTGGTCCGGATCAACGTACCGCTGATCATCGTGTTCCGCGTGGCCCTTCATGCGGAAGGTCTCACACACCAGGAATACCGGGCCGTCGCCTTCCAGGCAGATCTGACGGGCGCGCTTGGAGGATTCCAGCACTTCCAGGGAATTGTTCCCGTCCACCACCATGGTGTAGGCCCCCTGGGAGCGTTCGCTCATGTGCCCTTTCATCTGTTTTTCAGGGGACGTGGAATAGGCAAACCCATTCAATTCACCGACCACGATCAAGGGCAGGTTTTGAACCACCGCGAAGTTGAGACCTTCGGAAAAAGCGCCGGTAGAGGATCCGCCATCGCCGATCCAAGTCATGGCGACGCGTTGCTCTTTCTTCTGCTTGAAACTGAGCGCCGCCCCAGCCATGACGGGGACGAGGGCGCCCAGCATGGAGGTCGGCGCGATGATACCCCTGGGCACGCCGCCGAAATGATTGTTGTGCTCCCGGCCTCCACTGGGTCCGGTGGCCCGGCCTAGGTATTGAAGGAAAATTTCCTTGGGGGTGGCTCCCCGGGCCAACATGGAACCCAGGTTCCGGATCATGGGGCCGATGACATCCTCGGGACCCAATGCCAAGGCCGTGGCGCAGGCCACAGCCTCCTGCCCTAGGCTGCGATAGACGCTCCCCATGGTGTGGCCTTGGCGGAAGAGGCCGACCAGCCGCTCCTCCACCAGCCGTGTGAGCTGCATTGTTTCATAGAGGTGCAAAGCCGTTGAGCGATCCATATTGGTAGCATAGAACCATGCTCAAACTCCGGCCCGCCACCCCTGAAGATGCCTCCCTGATTCTTGAGTACATCCGTGACCTGGCGGAGTACGAACGGGATCCCAAGGCGGCCGTAGCCACAGAGGAAGACATCCTTCGCCATGCCTTTTCTGAACATCCCTTGATCCATGTGGTGCTGGCTGAATGGGATGGCCAGCCTGCGGGGTTCGCCTTGTATTTCTTCAATTTCAGCACCTGGCAAGGAAAACCCGGGCTTTACCTGGAAGATCTATTTGTCAGGCCAGCTTTCCGCGGTTTTGGCGTCGGCAAGGCTTTACTCAAGCATCTCGCGCGAATTGCCGTAGAACAAGGGTGCACCCGCTACGTGTGGCAGGTCCTTGACTGGAACGAGCCGAGCATAAAGTTCTACGAAGCCATGGGCGCCAGGCAGATGAAGAATTGGATCACCTGCCGCGTGGATGGCGAAGCCCCTCGCGCGCATGGCTGAAGGCGCCCCGTGAGCAAAAGCGCGGGTCCGATCCAGCAGGCGGTGGACCGCGTTTCGGAAGCGCTTGCGCCAGAAGCGGAGTTGGTGGTGGTGGGCGGCTGGGTGCGCGACCACCTGCTGGGCCGTGATGCCGGGGACATGGATCTTGCCACCGCCTTGATGCCTGAGGAAGTGATGCGGCGCGCCAAGGCGGCCGGGCTTAAGACCGTGCCCACAGGGCTTCAGCACGGCACGGTCACGGTCATCTCGAAGGGCCAAGGTTTTGAGATCACGACCTTTCGGGGAGATGGCGACTACCGCGACGGGCGGCATCCTGAATGCGTGCATCTCGGGGTGAGCCTCCAGGAGGATCTGGCGCGCCGTGACTTCACCATCAATGCCATGGCGCTGCCCGTGGAGTTTTATAAGTGTGGGGAAACGCTTGGCCGGGTCATTGATCCATTCGGTGGGGAAAGCGATATCGAGAGGCGCCTCATCCGGGCCGTGGGTGATCCATTGAAGCGGTTCGCCGAGGATGGCTTACGTCCTCTGCGGGCTTGCCGCTTCGCTTCGCAGCTGGGTTTCAATATCGAAGAAAAAACGCTGTCCGCGATTTCCCAGCGGTTGGATGTGTCGGCTAAGGTTTCCGTGGAACGGGTCTTCGTGGAGTTGACGAAACTGCTTTGCGGCCTTGAGCCCAAAGGTGGGCTGCAATTGCTGGCGGATTCAGGATTGCTGGATCTCTGGACGCCTGAGTTGCGCCCCATGATCGGCTGCGAACAGACTCGCCATCACCGTTTCCCAGTCTGGGAACACACGCTTGAGGCGGTGGCCTTCGCGCCGCCGGAACCCGCCTTACGTTGGGCAGCCTTGCTGCATGATGTGGGAAAGCCCGCTACTCGGACGATAGATGAAACCGGCAGCGTGCATTTCTACGGCCATGAGGCCCGTTCCCTGGAAATCACCCTGGCCATATTCCTGCGGTTGAAGGTCGGCCACGCCTTCACCCGAGAGGTGCTCGCACTGGTGCGCCACCACGGCACCCATCCGCTGGAGGAGTGGAGCGATGCCGCCTGCCGCCGTTTCCTTCGCAAGCTCACAGAAGATGGATTGCCCCTGGAAGAATGGGGCCGCTTTCGTATCGCTGACCAGTTGGCAAAGGGATTTGATGAAGCATCTAATCTTCTTCAACACCAAAGAGTGATGGAACGCATGATGCGTCTCGCCGAAGCCAAGCCGCCTTTGAGTCCGAACGCGCTGGCCTTGGACGGCAAAGCTTTGATCCAACTCGCGGAAAAGCAAGGCGGTCCGTGGTTGGGGAGCCTTCAAAAACACTTGCTGGATGTGGTGATCGAGGATCCCGCTCGGAATACCCCTGAAGAACTCAAACGATGCGCCGTCGACTGGCTGAAAGATTCCAGAGGCCAGGGACGTTTCCAATAACCCATTTAACCGATTGTTGGTTCACTCGTGCTTCCCCGCCGCCAGCGTGGTTGGCATCAGGTCAAGGTGTGGCAGAACCTCCATCGGGTCCTGGGTTGCCTGGAGCGCTTGCAGCCGCCATTGACCCTTGTGAAGCACATAATCGAACACGAAGAACACGGCGCCCTGATCGAAGGTGGCCATCATCCAGTGCCGCTGCCAAGTGGCGGTGAGGTAGGGGAGGTTCACGGACTCCCAGTGCTCGATGCTGCGTGGACCGGAGGCCAAACCATCGAGCTTTGCCTTCAGCCTTCCATCCGCATCCACCCAGACGCCATCCCGGCTCCACTCCTTAAGGGCAGATTCCCAGCTGCCGGTGCTGAGGGTCTTGAAGCCCGTCAGGATTCGCTCTGGCGGTGCTTGGGCAGCAAGGGAAAAAGTTGTGGCCACCATAATGATGGGACGAACGCATCGGTATTTGAGCATGTTGGCCTCTCCTTTAATTGCCAGAAGCATGAAGGAGGTTCCAATGATGCGCGCCACCCTATTTCTGGATCAACACCACGGCCTGTGCCGCCAGGCCTTCACCCCGGCCGGTGAAGCCCAACTGTTCAGTGGTGGTGGCCTTCACGTTCAAGGCCTCGATTCCGATGCCCAGGATGGGGGCGATCCGTTCCCTCATGGCCTGCCGATAAGGGCCAATCTTGGGTTTTTCGCCGATGAGGCAGATATCCACGTTTTCCACATGCCACCCTCGGCTTCGCAGCTCGTCCATGACGCGATCCAATAGCAGCACAGAGTCCGAATTCTTATAGGCCGCATCGGTGTCCGGGAAATGTTGTCCGATGTCTCCAAGCCCCGCGGCGCCCAAAAGCGCGTCCATAAGGGCGTGGACCATGACATCGGCATCGCTGTGCCCCATGAGCCCCCGGTCGGAAGCCACATGAATTCCCATGAGCACCAGGGAACGCCCTTCTTCGGGCGGGGAGAAACGATGGACGTCGAATCCGGAACCTACTCTGATGCTCAAATGGCTCTCACGCTGTTCGGTGTGGGGGGATTGGTTGAGCGCAAGGATTTGCTCTGGCCAGTGCTCGAGAGGCCGCCGGTGTTCTCCTTGGGGTTGACGGTATCTGGGATCGTCAAGATCACCACTGTGCCCTCGCCTTCTTCGCTTTTCACTTCGATGGAGCCGCCATGCTCTTCGACAATCTTTTTGACGGTGGCCATGCCCAGGCCAGTGCCCTTCTTTTTCCCGTAGCTGAAAAACGGTTCGAAAATCCTCCGCTGGACCTTGCGGGGAATGCCTTTGCCATTGTCCGCTACCCGGATCTGCACGCCGCCGGTCACCCGTTCCCAGGTCACGGATACTTTGCGCGCGCTGGATTTATCGGCCACCGCATCCAACGCATTTGCCAACAGATTTTCTATGACCCGGGCAAAACGGGCCGGGTCAAGATTCGCGACACTGGGCGTGTCATCACAATTGATTTCTACGCCCAAATCTCCAGCGTGGGGCCGGATGGCTTCCACCAGGCTGGAAAGGAAGGCTGTGAGCTCCACTTTTTCCCGTCGTGGTTCCCGCACCTTGGCGTAATCGAGCACGTCCATGCTCATCTCGCCCAATCGCTGGACAGCTTCAAGGATTTTGGACACATGATGTTTGGATTTCTGGTCGGGGTTGAGGACTTCCAGCAACTCTGCGTGGCCCCGCACCACGAAAAGGGCATTCTTGAAATCATGCACAATGCTGCTGGCCACCTGCCCGACCGTGGCGAGCACCTGATTGCGCAGGTTGTCTTCAGAGAGCCGCGCCCGCTCGATGGCGATGGCGCAGAGCCCCACGATGGCCTCGAAGATGGGCCGGTCCACCGGCTCTGTAATGATGCGTTTGGAATCCAGGTAGACCACGCCGATGCGTTTTCCCTTCAAGGTGAGGGGCAGGCAGAGAATGGTTTTGAGCTGCAAATCCAGGACTGATTGCTGGCTCATGAGCTTTTCGTTGTCCGAAACGTTGTGGATCCAGATAGGTTCGCCGCGTTCGAATACGGAATGCACGCTCGACATGGACAGCTGGATGCTGCGCTCCAGTTCCTGGCCGAGGCCCCGTTGGACTTTGGCGACGAGTTCGCCGCCTTCCAGCAGCATGATGAAGCCCCTGTCCGTGCCGGATATCGCCAGCAGCCGTTCCAGGGATTGATCCAGGATGTCATCCAATTCCACGTCTTCCGCCAGCAACTGGGCGGTTTGCAGGATGGCCTGCATATTCACTTCGGTGGCGGCCTGGGTTTCGGATTTCAGGGTGATGAAGTAGGCGCCGTCTGCCAGCCGGACGGTCTCGCCAGCTTTCCACGGCAGGCGGGTGATGGGCTTGTCGTCCATGAAACTGCCATGGGAGGACTTTAAATCTTCGACCCACCACTGCCCCTCTATCTTTTCAATACGGAGATGGGCGCGGCTGATCATGCTGTCTGTGAGCACGATGTCGCAGTGGTTCTGCCGTCCCAAGGTCACCGCGCGGTTCAATATCAGCGTCCGCTCGAAACCATGGCGGTCTCTGAGAAGCATCTGGTGGCGCTGAGGCAAGACGACTCCGTGGACAAACGGTGTGAAGACAACGGTATCCTTTCAGGAGCCCAGCACAAGCAAAGGCTTTTATGTTGGAGCGTGATGAAATGAATCTTCCAAGCTGCTTCTAGGATTGACGTGGATCACCAGCGACATCCCGATTTGGACGCTTTTCAACCTGAGGAGGGCGAATATTCCCTCAGGCCTAAGCGGTTGGGGGAATACATCGGCCAAGAAAAGATCAAGGCAAGGCTCGAGATCGCCCTCCAGGCGGCCCAGATGCGCGGCGAAGTGCTGGATCATGTGCTGCTTTTCGGCCCGCCGGGGCTCGGGAAGACCACGCTGGCGCATGTGCTGGCCAACGAGATGGGCGTTTCCTGCAAGGTGATCCAGGCTCCGGCTCTGGAAAAGAAGGGCGACTTGGCCGCCATCCTGACCAATCTGGAGGAAGGCGAATTTCTGTTCATTGATGAGATCCACCGCCTGCCTGCCGCCATCGAAGAACTGCTGTATTCGGCCATGGAGGATCGCAAGCTGGACATCCTCATTGGTCAGGGACCTTCAGCCCAGACCCTGAAAGTGGATCTCCGCCCCTTCACATTGGTGGGCGCCACCACTCGTGCTGGACTCATCTCCAAGCCTCTCCACGACCGCTTCGGCATGGTGCATCGCTTGGACTACTACAGCCGGGCCGAGTTGGTGGTCATCGCGGACCATAGCGCGCGGGTCCTGAAAATCGAGTTGGCCGCCGAAGGCGGCGTGGCCATCGCGCGGCGTTCCAGGGGCACGCCGCGTATCTGCAACCGGCTGCTGCGCCGTTGCCGCGACTACGCCGAGGTCAAAGGGCAGGGCATCATCACGTCGGATATCGCAGACGCGTGCCTGAAGTTGCATGAAGTGGATGATCTTGGATTGGATGGCCTGGACCGGGACTATCTCGAAGCGCTTTGCGGCAAATTCAAAGGAGGTCCCGTAGGTGTCCGCACGCTGGCCGCAGCCTTGGGGGAGGGCGATGGCGGCGCGCTGGAAGATCTGGTGGAGCCGTACCTCATGCAGATTGGATTCCTGGACCGCACCCAGCAGGGTCGGCGCGCCACTGAAGCAGCCTATTCATATCTGGGCATCAAACCCAGCGCGGGGCCGCTATTCAGTTAGGTCAACGCTGTGGTGACTGCAGCTTTGACGGAGGCTATGTGGCGTTGGCTTTGCACGGCGATGAAGATGGTGTCATCACCGGCGATGGTGCCAGCCAATCCGGCGATCTGAAGCTGGTCCAGCTTGATTGCCAGGGCATTGGCGAAGCCTGGCTCTGTGTGCAGCACCAGCATGTTGGGGGGAGCTTCGCTCACGCTGAATGATGGCAAAGTTGCATGGGTTGGTTCAACCCGGCGATACCGGCCTTCGACCTTTTGCACGTTCAGTTTTTTCAGATGCCGCGATAGGGTGGGCTGGGTCAGGTCATGGCCCAATTTCAGCAACATGGCCCGCAGCGCATCCTGGTCCGATAGCGCGTGCTTCTCGATGATGTGAAGGATGATTTCGTCCAGGGTACGGCTCATTCGAAGAGTATGCATCTTCATTCGTGCATATTCAATGGGCTTGCTTTGGCATCCCGCATCTTGAATTGGCGTAATAACTGATGTTTGACGATGAAAAATGAAAAATATTTGACCTGTGGTTCGCGAGTATGTGCATAATATGCATTCCATGATCAGAATGATCTGATTCATGCAGCTCTATGCGATCGAACGTGCATACTATTTCACTTCCAGCCCTGCTTCCAACCTACGCGGCCTACCCCTTTCCTATCCTGAAGGGCCATGGGGACAGGGTGTTTGATGATGATGGCATTGCATATTGGGACTTCTACGGGGGGCATTGCGTATGCGCCACGGGGCACTGCCACCCGACGGTGGTGGACGCCATTTCAGCCCAGGCTGGGGAATTGATTTTCTATGCCACCGCGGCGCGAATACCTTTGCGGGACCAGGCGGCGCACGCATTGGTGGAGTTCGCCGACGGGCCGGCTTCGGTTTTTTTCTGCAATTCCGGCGCAGAGGCCGTGGAAAACGCATTGAAGGTCGCCTTGAAATTGACTGGCCGGAAGGCATTCCTAGCGTTTGAGGGCTCCTTCCATGGCAGGACTCTGCTCGCTCTTTCAGTGACGGACGATGCCAATCTTAGGAAGGACTACGAAGATTTTCTGGTGCCCACTACCTTCCTTCCCTTCGGGGATATGGGCGCACTCGACGCCGTGGATTTCACCACTTTCGCGGCAGTCATCCTGGAGCCGATCCAAAGCATGGCTGGTGTGAAAACCACTGATATGGCGTGGTTCCAGGCCGTCCGCACGAAATGCGACACCGCAGGCACGATCCTGATTTTCGACGAAGTCCAAACCGGCTTCGGGCGGTTGGGAAAGCCTTTCGCAGCGCACGTCTATGGCGTGCAGTCAGACATCACCACGTGCGCAAAAAGCATCGCCAGCGGAATCCCCATGGGCGCCCTGCTGTTGAGCGGCAAGGTCGCCTCTCAACTGAAGCCAGGCGACCTTGGCAGTACCTTCGGGGGCGGCCCCATCGCATGCGCAGCGCTGCTCGCCACCCTTTCCGTGATCCATAGCGAAGGGTTGATGGAAAGGGCCCAAGAGGCGTCCCGGCTTATCCAGTCGGGTTCAGCTGGGACGGTCGTCAGCGCGGTGCAAGGGGAAGGGCTTCTGCTGGGGCTCCGGGTGGGAAGCCAGGCTGGCGCTCTGAAAAAATTCCTCCAATCCAAGCGGATCCTTGTTGGCGGCTCAGGCGACCCCGGTGTGTTGCGCCTCATGCCCCCACTGAACTTGAGCGATGAAGCCATTCAAGCGCTGGTGGACACCATCCATGAATTCTCGGAGAAAACGCCATGAAGCACTTCACTTCGATCCAGGATCTCGGTCCTGCGGGGGTGGAATCCATCCTCGCCAAGGCCGCCGCATGGAAAGGGAAGTTTCCCAAGCACCTCACGGACAAATTGTTGGGAATGGTCTTTTTCAACCCCTCATTGAGGACGCGCGCCTCCTTCGAGGCTGTCATGGCCAGGGGTGGCGGCAACGCCGTGGTGCTGGAGGTCGGCAACGGCGTCTGGAAGCTGGAGGACCGCCTAGGGGCCATCATGGACGGTGATCGCGCCGAGCACGTGAAGGAAGCTGTGCCCGTGCTCGCGCGGTACGTGGATGCCCTGGCGGTGCGAACCTTCGCCACCTGCGCCGATGATGCTGCTGATAATTCCGATCCGGTGATGAATGCCTTCCGGCAGTATTCGACGGTACCCGTCATCAGCATGGAGAGCGCCCGGGAACACCCCTGCCAAGGCCTGGCGGATCTGTTGACCGTGCAGGAAACTTTTGGAACTACCAAGCAAACACCGGTGACGCTGACCTGGGCTCCTCACATCAAGCCCCTTCCGAAAGCTGTCCCCAACTCCTTCTTGCTCACAGCCGCGGCGGCGGGATGTGAAATCCGTGTGGCCCACCCCAAAGGTTTCGAACTGCATCCTTCGGTGCTGGAAGAAGCCAAAGCCTTTGCGGCCTACACCGGGGGAAGCGTCACCGTCACGGACGATCAAAGCCAAGCCTTGCAAGGCTCCAAGGCTGTGTACGCCAAGGCTTGGGGCCCTTCCACCGCGTCCGGCCTTGGCGCCGATGCCGTGAAATCGAACACTGATTGGATGCTTGCCCGCACCCACATGGCACAGGCTGCCGCGGATGCCATTTTCCTTCATTGCCTGCCAGTGCGCCGGAATGTCGAGGTGGCCGACGATGTGCTGGACCACGCCAGCAGCCGCGTGGTGGATGAAGCCGAGAACCGTTTCCACGTTCAGCGCGCGCTGATGGATTGGCTGCTGAACAAATGAATGCCAAGTCGAAAAGTCGAAAAGTTAAAAAGTTAAAAAGTTAAAAGCCCAGGCGCCAACACTCGCGCTGCTCCCATCCCTCCGAACTCAACTCTTCGACTTTTCAACTTTCAACTTTTCAACTTCTCGACTTTTTCGACTTTCTCGACTTTTTTGACTTTTCCCCTCCGGAGGCGACCATGCCCCATACCCCAAATCCCTACGCCACCTTGCGGTCCGCGGCCAAATACGTGCGGCAGTTCCGCCAGAAGATTTTTGTGGTGAAGCTGGGTGGAGAATTGTTGGATCAGCCGAACATCAGGAAGGCTGTTGCGGAGCAATTGGCTTTGCTATGGAGTTTTTCCATCAAGCTGGTGATCGTCCATGGTGGAGGTTCTTCCCTGGATCAACTCTGCGAATCCATGGACCTGCCGATCGCCAAGGTCGGTGGCCGCCGCATCACCAGTCCTGCGGTGCTGGATGCTGCCAAGATGGCCTTCGCGGGCAAGCTGCATATGGACCTGCTGGCGGATCTCCGGGCTGCCGCCCTTCCTTGCGTGGGCCTCAGCGGCGTGGACGCAGGGCTCATCACCGCCACCAAACGGCCTCCCGTTTTGGTGCAGGCCGACGGCGCGGTAGAACCTGCTTCCGTGGATTTCGGCCTAGTGGGTGACATCCAGTCCGTGGATCCCTTGGTTCTCACCCATCTCCTCCAAGGTGGTTTTGTGCCGGTCGTCGCACCGCTCACTGGAGACGATGATGGCGCGATTTTCAACACGAATGCCGATACGCTTGCAGCCGCCATCGCGGTGGCGGTTAAAGCGGAAAAACTGTTTTTCCTGCTGAAGGTGCCAGGGCTTCTGGCGGATGTGGAAAGGCCATCTTCCCTGGTGCCCTTTGCCACCTTGGAAAAGCTCGCCCAGCTTGAACAAAACGGCGCCGTCACCGCAGGAATGAGGCCCAAGCTAGATGCCGCGAAGAAGGCATTGGTTGGAGGTGTGCCTAGCGTCCATTTGGTGAGCGGCCTGGCTCCAGATGCTCTGTTGACGGAAGTTTTCACCAATGAAGGCAGTGGGACGATGATCTCAATGACCGCAATGACCGCTGGGGGAATTGCCGAAGACCACGCCGGACAGACCGTCCCCCTTCTGCGGATAAGCCCGCCCAGGTTGCCGTATGACCCCCGCTCGACTCTTGGAGGACCTGGTGTCCATCCCAAGTCCTTCGAAATACGAAGGCGCCATCGCCGATTGCATCACCTCTTTACTTCAAGAGCATGGCATTGCGGTGCAGCGTTCAATGAACAACCTATGGTTCGAAGTGGGCAGCGGTGGTCCCAGATTGCTTATGAATTCGCACCTCGACACGGTGCCCCCCAGCGAAGGTTGGGAAACAGACCCCTACCATCCCAAGTGGCAGGATGACCGGCTCTACGGCCTGGGCTCCAATGATGCCAAGGGCTGTGTGACCGCCATGATTTGCGCGGCCCTGCAGCTCGTGGGAGATGGAGTTCCAAGGGGCACGGTGGTGTTCGCATTCACCGCTGAAGAGGAGACCGGAGGCCAAGGGATTTCCACCATTCTTAAAGATCTCGGTCCCTTGGATGCTGCCGTGGTCGGGGAACCGACCAACCTGCAGGCCTGTGGCGCGCAGCGGGGGATGCTCATCCTGAAATGCATTGCCCGCGGCAGAAGCGCTCATGTCGCCCATTCGAGCATCGCGGACAATGCCATCCACAAAGCGGCCCGGGATATTTCCAAATTGTCGGCCATGGCTTTTCCGGGTCACCCGTTGCTGGGCGCCGCCAAGGCGCAGGTGACCCAAATGACCGGTGGCCTCGCTCGGAATCAAGTGCCCGACACCTGCGAATTCTTTGTTGACCTTCGCACTACCCCGAATCTTGACCATGAAGCATTGGCAGCGGACCTGGCCTCCCAACTCGAAAGCGAGGTCATCATCCATTCCGCCAGGTACCTGCCCAAAGCCACAAGCCCTGACCAGCCCATTCTTCTGGCGGCCTTGAAAGCCAATGGCAACAAAGGCCCGGTGGGATCCCACACCACCAGCGACTGGGCCTTCCTGGGGGATCTACCCACCGTGAAAATCGGCCCTGGCGACACCCATCGGAGCCACCAGCCAAACGAATACCTCACCCGACCGGAACTTGATGCAGGTGTGGATTGTTATCTGAAACTCATCCACAACTTCTTCGAGGAGGCTCTGAAAGCCCCGCAGAATCCCGCGGAGGCCTGTCATGCCCAATGAGAAGGATGAAAGGGGCGGGGCCATGCAGCTTTGGGCCAAGGGCCTGCCTCTCGACGAGGTCATCCACCGCTTCACCGTCGGTGAAGACCCGGTCACGGATTTAAAGCTTGTGCCCTTCGATTCCATGGGGTCCGCGGCCCATGCGCAGATGTTGGCCTCCGTCGGCCTCCTGGACATCGCTGATGCCAAAGCACTGGTGGCCGAGCTGAACAACATACGGACCCTGGCCAAGTCGCGCGCCTTCAACATCACGGCGGAGCAGGAGGATTGCCATACGGCCATCGAAGCGCATCTGACGAGCAAGCTTGGCGAGGCAGGGCGACGCATCCATCTGGGGAGATCACGGAATGATCAGGTGGTTCTGGCCCTGCGGCTTTTCTATCGGGAAGCGCTGCTTGATGCCGGTGACGGCATCGCAGCATTGGCCCAGGCGTTTCTGGATTTCGCCGCTGCCAACCAGCACGTGCAGATGCCGGGCTATACGCATCTCCGACGTGCGATGCCTTCGACTTTCGGGCTTTGGGGGGCTGCCTTCGCTGAAGGACTATTGGAGGAATTGGAAGCTCTGAAATCGCTCCAGGCGCGATTGGACAAATGCCCTTTAGGAAGTGCCGCGGGCTTTGGCGTTCCATTACCCATGAATCGCGCCTTCACCTCGGAATTACTGGGATTTAGCGCCGTGCAGCGCAGCGTGGTGGATGTGCAGAATTCCCGTGGCCGGCACGAGCTGGCCATTCTCCATTGGCTCAATTCCGTTGCTTTCGTGGTGGAAAAAGCCCTCTGGGATCTTGCCCTCTACACCACCGAGGAGTTTGGCTTCCTGTCCCTGCCAGATGCTTTCACCACTGGATCGAGCATCATGCCGCAAAAGCGGAACCCAGATGTGGTGGAACTGTTGCGGGGCAGGATGGGCGAACTGCGCGGGCTGGCGAACCAGGTGGAGCAGATCGCTGTCGGGCTGCCCTCGAATTACCATCGGGATTTGCAATTGCTGAAGAAACCGATGTTCGCAGCCTTGGCCAATGGCGTTGAAGCCTTCGGCATCCTCACGCAGGTTATTTCAAGCCTGAACGTGAACATGGAGACATGTGAATCCGCTTGCTCAGACGACCTTTATGCTGCCCAGGAAGCCTACGATCTGGTGCGGCAGGGGCTCTCATTCAGGGACGCCTATCAGGTTGTGGGGAAGCAGATCCAAGCAGGTGGATTTGCACCGGATCGTATTGCCCCGGTCCCCGCCCATGTGGGTTCTTCCTCTGATCTGGGTCTAGATCTTTCGCAAGTTGAATTGGACGGCCAGCGGGTGTGGATCCGGGAGAGGCGGAGCTTTCTGGCAACCAAGGAGACGGCGCTATTTGCTTTCGGAGACACGAATGCCTAAACAGGTTCTATTGGCTTTTTCAGGCGGGTTGGACACTTCTTTTTGTGTGGTGTATCTGCAGGAACAGGGCTGGTCTGTAAGTACCGTGACCGTGGATACCGGTGGTTTTTCCACCGAAGAACTGGCCCGCATCGAGGTTGCCAGCGCCGCGCTGGGCGCGGTGGCACATCGAACCGTGGATGCCAAGAAAACGCTCTTCGACGGCTTCCTCCGCTATCTCATCTACGGCAATGTGCTGCGGGGCCAGGCCTACCCTTTATCCGTTTCCGCCGAGCGGGTTTGCCAGGCCCAAGCAGTGGTTACGGTGGCGAAAGAGCTGGGTGTGGAGGCACTTGCCCATGGTTCTACGGGCGCCGGCAATGATCAGGTTCGCTTCGATGTAGCCTTCCGCAGTCTTGCCCCAGAGCTATCCATCCTCACGCCTATCCGGGAGTTGGCGCTTTCGCGGGCGGACGAAGTCGCCTTCCTCGCGTCCAAGGGGTTCGAAGTAGCCGCCAGGACGGCGACGTATTCCATCAACGAAGGTATGTGGGGCACCAGTATTGGTGGCGCGGAGACCTTGGATCCTTGGTCATCACTGCCAAAGGCTGCGTACCCAGGTGGGGCGATTTCCACGGACCTTGCACCCTTCGAACTTACAATTTCCTTTAAGAACGGTGTCCCCGTGGCACTGAATGATGCAGCCATGGAACCAGTGGCGCTCATCGCCGCTCTGAACCAATTGGGCAAGACCTATGGAATTGGGCGTGGCGTGCATCTCGGCGACACCATTCTCGGCATCAAGGGGCGGGTGGGATTTGAAGCCCCAGCGGCCCACTTGTTGATTGGCGCCCACCGCGAGTTGGAAAAGCTGGTGCTGTCCGGCCAGCAACTTTTCTGGAAGGAGTCCCTCGGCAATCTTTATGGATCTTTACTGCATGAGGGAAGGTTTTTCGATCCGTTGGTGCGGGATCTCGAAGCCTTCCTCTCCTCCAGCCAGTCGAAGGTGAGCGGGGACGCCCGGTTGACATTGCAGCCGCACTGTTTTTCAGTGGATGGCGTGCGGTCGCCCTTTGGATTGATGAATTCCAAAATCGCCAGCTATGGAGAGGCCAATCATCTCTGGAGCGGGGCTGAGGCAGCGGGTTTCGCTAAGCTCTATGGCGTTCCGCAGATGCTCGCATTGAATAGCGGAGGTGTCCAATGAGGATCCATCTCGACAAGATCGCGTCCGTGACGAGGAACCTCAGGCTGGATCGGATGGTGACGCTGACCGAATCCATCAAGGCCGAGCCGGGGGCTGTGCTGGCTGGCCGGATCCTAGGCGATAAAAGCGTCTACAACCAATTGGAGGACGTGTTCGGCCGCATGAGCATGTTGCAGAATGGAGATCTGATCGTGGGCGCCCTGGGCCACCGTAACGCGCTCCACGGCTACGAGGGAGTGCTGCCTTCATCAGTGAAGATCGGGGACAGGCTCAACGTCCTGAACTTGGGCGGCGTGCTCGGGCATTGCGTGTCCCATAACCCGGATGTGGGGCCTCCCTTCGAAATTGAAATATTGGGCCAGGTTCTGGTCTACCCGGAATTCCAGAAGCGGCAGGGACACCCCGCCAACATCCAGCAGGGCGCCTTGAAGGCTGGAGGTCCACTCCCCGCGTGTCCCGTCATTTTCGTGGCCGGCACCTGCATGAATTCCGGCAAGACCGCCGCGGCCTGTGCCTTGGTGCGGCGTTTCAGGGCCGCCGGATTACGCGTGGGAGGGCTGAAGCTGACAGGGGTGGGACTGATGAGGGACATACTCGGGATGCGCGATTATGGCGCAGAGGTCGCTTTGGATTTCACCGATGCGGGGGTGGTGACCACCAATGCGGAAAATGCGGCGGCCGCGGCCAAGGTCCTGTTTTCAGAAGCGGCTTCCCGTGGCGTGGATGTCATCGTGGCTGAAACTGGGGACGGAATCATGGGCGAATACGGCGTTCAGGCTATTTTCGCAGATCCAGAACTGCGGCCACTTTCCACGGCCTTTGTGCTCTGTGCCAATGATCCCGTGGGCGTTGCTGGAGGCGTTAAATTCCTGAATGAGAGCTTTGGGATTTCCGTGGATCTCATCGCTGGGCCCGCGACGGACAACCGCGTGGGGGTGCGCTTCGTGGAGCAGGTGCTGGGGCTGCCGGCCAGGAATGCCCGCAATGATGCCCAAGGACTCGGCGATTTCATTCTGGACCTGGTGGAGAGCCGGAAAGCGGGGCGGGCGTGAAGGTCCACGCGATCATCCTGGGCGCTGCGGGGTATGGCGGCGGCGAATTGCTGAGATTGCTCATTGGCCATCCGAATGTGGCGTCCATTCTGGCGGTTTCAAAATCCCATGCGGGCCAAAAGGTCTGGAAGGCCCATCCGAACCTTCGAGGTTTCCTGGATGATGCATATTATGCAGAGGCGGATTGGAGCGCGCTTCCAGAAGATGGCGCCATCGCCGTGTTTTCAGCGCAGCCGCACTTCGAGTTGGCAAATCAGTTGAAGGGCTTGGAATCCCAATGGGCATCCGCGGGCATAGCAGACCGGGTCACGCTGATTGATCTCAGCGGGGATTTCCGATTGTCTGATGGCCAACTGTTCGAATCGGCTTATGGCAAAGCCCATCCCTGTGCCGACCGCCTAGGGACCTTCGTCTATGGGCTGTCGGAATGGAAGGCCTCGGCCCTGAGGGAAACCACACGGATCGCAAATCCCGGGTGCTTCGCCACGGCCGTGCAATTGGCGCTGCTGCCCCTTCAGGGCCTGGATCTGGGCTTCATCGCCGTGTGCGGGATCACGGGCTCCAGCGGTTCTGGCGCTTTGCCTTCGGAGACCACCCATCATCCCACACGGGCCCATGATTTTCGTGCCTACAAAGCCCTGGAGCACCAGCATCAGGCTGAGATGGAAGGACTCATACATAGCCTGGGCATCACCGCCCAACTCTCCTTCGTCCCCCATTCCGCGCCCCTGGTGCGCGGGATCTTCGCCACGGTGCAATTCTGCCTTCCCGAAGGCCTGGATGAGTCTGGATTGCGGCAGCGCTTCCAGGCGGCCTACCGGAACGCGCCCTTCATTCGGCAGGTTGAGGGCTCCCCACGCACCGCTTCGGTGGTGGGCACCAATTTCTGCGAAATCGGCATCAAAGGAAATGGCCGCAGCGCCGTCATTCTCGTAGCCTTGGACAATTTGATCAAAGGCATGGCTGGCCAGGCGGTGCAAAACATGAACCTGTCGTTGGGCCTGTCTGAAAAGGCAGGACTTTGGACGCCAGGACTGTTTCCGGCCTAACTGCCCTAACCTAACTGCGTTCGTTGCCCTTGCCATTGGCACCGGCGCCCACCAACACTGCATTCTCATTTTCATTTTTTTGTTCAGAGTTGGTGTGGGGCGGGATGGTCACATGCAGGGGGCTATGGGCGGCAGCGCCATTCTTCTTGTTGTCTAATTTTGGCTTATCAGACTTCGTTTCTGGTTTGGGTTCGGCCCTTTCTTCTGGTTTGTGAGCCAGGTTTTCAGGCTTGTTCATGCCACGGCGGGTGCATGTGCCCTGAAGCGTGCCACCCTCATCCACCACCAGGCTGCCGACTTCCACATCGCCTTCGACACACCCCGTGCCGTGGATCTCCAGACACTCCAAGATTTTGAATACGCCCTTGGCCCTGCCTGTGGCGATCATGTGTTTGGCGTGGATGGTGCCATTCACCAAGCCACTGGGCGCGATGGTGACCTCGCCTTCGCTGTGGATGGTGCCTTCCACAGTGCCTTCAATCCGCAAGGAATGCTCACCCGTGTGGATCTCGCCCTTCCACAGGGTGCCCTTTCCCAGAAGGCTGTGGACGACAGGCGAGTGTTCTTTGGTTTTCGCGTTGAACATGGGGAGCCTCCTGATGAGAGTCGGGGTGGTCAAAAAATGCTCAGAGCTGGTCAGAAAGTGCTCAGGACAGGTTAGAAAATGCTCAGGGCTGCCCCCCGAGTGTAGACAGCCATTCCCGCTGGAGCCGTAGATACTGCGTGGGATTCACGGGCTTGCCGCGAAGACGGACTTCGTAATGCAGATGGACTCCCGTGGCATGGCCACTTTGGCCCATCTTCCCAAGGATATCGCCTCTGTGCACGGTCTGTCCCGCTTGAACATCCCAGCGGGCCATATGTCCATATAACGTCTCAAGATCCTCGTTGTGTTTTAAAACCACTGCATAGCCGTAGCGATCCATCCAGCCGGCGCTTTCGACGACACCATCCGCTGTTGCCTGGATTGGCGTGCCTTCGGCATTGGTGATATCGAGCCCAGAGTGGAATCCGAATCCCCCCTCGGCTTCATCCCGTCCGGCGAATGGATTGAGGCGCACTCCGAATCCCGAACTCAGGTATCCGGCCGTGGGCGGAATGGAAGGTGTATGGATCCAGGCGTCAATGATGGGGGCCATCTGGGCTCTGATGGCTACCGCTGCGCTTTCGCTCTTCTCAATGTCCATTTTTAGTTTGCTGAGCCGCTGGGCTGTTGCGTCTTTCGGCCCGGATTCGGTTTGGGCGTGGGATTTGTCTGGCCGCCCGGGCATGGGTGGAATGCGGGGGGGTGGAACTTTGGGATCCAGCAAGTGAAGGAGTTCCTCATGCTGCTTGCGCAAGGCGTTGATTTCCCCTTCCAGGCCAGTGGCTTGATCCAGCGTGCTCCGGAGCCGGTTTTGCTGCTCCTGGGTTTCTTTCTGCAGGCGGTCGAAGCTCATGATTTTTTTGGTGGCCCAAAACCCATAGCCGGAACCGATCATGGCGATGGCCCAGACCCCTGCGATGCTCCCCGCCATCCAGGACAACCCTTTCTTCGAGACAGACCACCGGAAGGTTTTGTGGCTGAAGACCAGCATCAGGGTGATGAACCGGCTGGAGTCCGGTCGGCTGAGCCGAAGTGCCCTGCGGCCATTCTGCGCCGCCGGATTTTCAGGCTTTGGGGTGGGGTTGGGCATAGCCTGTCTACCTTAGGTCGGAATGAGATGATTGTCGAGCACTAGGCTTTGGGAGGAGGGCCTATCAAGCTGCTCCACTAAATCTCAGCAGCATCCATTCAATGAGATGGCCGCAGAAAAGCACAAGCCCCACAAGGCTGTTCATGGTGAAAAAAGCTTGATCAATGCGGTCCAGCTTTCCGCCCTGGACAAGCCATTGTTCCCTGGCCAAAATCCCTGACACAACCAGCCAGGCCAACCATGGGAAGAGGTGGGATCCCATTTGGAGATTGAATATCCCCCAAAGCGCCAGGGCCGCGAGATGCAGACCTCGTGACAGCCAAAGGGACCAAGGCACCCCCAGGTTGGCGGGAACCGAGTGCAGTCCACGTTCCCGATCAAAATCCTGGTCCTGAAGCGCGTATAGAATGTCGAAGCCTGCGGTCCAGCACAGTACACCGCCCGCCAGCAGCAGGGCCGGGGGTTCGATGCGATTGGTGATGGCGATCCAGGCTCCTAACGGCGCGCCGGCGAGGCTCAGGCCTAGAACCATGTGGGCCATGGATGTGAATCGTTTGCAAAGTGAATAACCAAGGATGATGAGTAGGGCCAAGGGCGAGAGTTTCCAGCAAAGCGGTCCGAGCGCGCCCGCTGCCAGGCCGAAAAGCGCTGTGCCCGATCCAAGCATCAACCAGGCGGCCCATCTGGGTAGGCGGCCTGCGGGCAGCGCGCGCATAGCCGTGCGAGGGTTCTGTGCATCCACATCTTCATCCACGAGACGGTTGAATGTCATGGCTGCTGTCCGCGCTCCAACCATGGCCGCGACGATCCAGAGCAGCGTGCGGATTGGCGGTAGCCCTTGAGCCGCCGCCAAGGCGGCCAAGAACGCGAAGGGCAGGGCGAACACCGTGTGTTCGAACTTGATCATGTCTGATGATTCACGTAAATAGCTTAAATAATTGCTTTTAATCATAATATTATCCCGTTGGGCGTTGGGCGATTGTTGGATCCGGTGGGAATCATCATCTTCAACAGCTCCGAAAGGGGTATCCCAGGTTCATGCTTTTCACGGTGGGAATGGCGAGGGAAGGTGAGGACGTGACGCCCACCGTTCCAAGTATCTCATCTGGTGGCTGAAGGCCTTTTATCCGATCTGTATCATTCATCGCCCTGGTGGTTAAACTGCTGGGAAGAGCCTTTGTTTGTATCTGAAAATCTCCATCGTCTCTCCTTCTTGGCGGTCATATGAATCCGTATGAGGTACTCCAGATCAAGCCCGAAGCATCTGCTGAGGAAATCATGGCTGCCTACTTGCGGCTGGCTCAGCATTGGCATCCCGACCGCTTCACCGGGCCAGAAAAGCTGCAAGCGGCCATGCATTACCGAGAGTTGGCTGAAGCATTCACCAAGCTCAAGGGCGTCGGGCGGCCTCAGGGGCAGGGTCCCCAAGCAACGCAAGCAACGTACGCTGCACCTGCTGCACCTACCGCACCGATCATTCCGACAGCGCCGAGCGCACAACCGAGTTCTATGCCTAGCATTGAACTCAGCCCCTCGCCTTCCGCCGGCGCGCCTGTTCCTACCCCCTTCGAGTCCCAAAAAATTCGTATCCAAACCGAGGCGGAGATCGCGGACTCCGCGCCTCGGAGCGAACAGACTCTCTACGCCAAGGCAAAATCCGCCTTTGAAAATGGCCAGCATCAGAGCGCCCTGGACAGCATCACAGAAGTCATCCGGCTGGATCCTGAAACCTACGAAAATTATGTGCTCCAGGTCAAGATCCTGGATGCCATGGATGGGGATAAGCGCGCAATGGTCCAAGCCTTGGAGCATTGTTTGCGGCTCAATAAAAAAGATGCGGATTCAGCCATCCGGATCGCCCAGATCTACCAGGCAATGGGTATGCAAACCCGGGCCACCCGTTATTGGGAGTGGGCCTACAATCTCGATCCGAAGCACCCGTACTTTGAACAACAGGAGACAGGCGCCAAGGGCAAGCTCCTGGATACCGCAGACGATATCAAGGGATCCATCAATAGCCTGATGGCGGACGCCAAGGGCCTCTTTGGACGCTTTGGTAAAGGTGAAAAGGGCAGAACAGCTCTGGCGCTGTCTGTCGTCAGCCGTCAGTCATCAGTGCGCTTCGGACTCGCCTTTATGGACTTCGTGCAGCGCCTCGATAAGGCCATCGTACATATGGTTCACGATCCGCCGTTTGATCTTCAGGCTGGGGGTCAGGGCGCCGTTTTCCACGGTCAATTCATCAGGGACAATGACGATTTTCTTGATGCGCTCATATTTCGATAGGGTGGCGTTGACCTTTTCGATCCGGGTCATGAGTTTCGCCATCACGATGGGCTGCTCGACCAACTCCCGGCGATTGGCATAATGCAAATGCTTGTATCCAGCCCAGCGCTCCAGGGAATCAAAATTGGGGACGACCAGGGCAGTGATGAAATTGCGTTTGTCCCCGATGAGCACGGCTTGGGATACATATTTGTCGGTTTTCAATTCATTCTCGATAGGCTGGGGCGCGATTTTTTTCCCGCCGCTGGTGATGATGAGTTCCTTCTTGCGATCAGTGATCTTCAGACGCCCGCGGGCATCGAATTCACCGATATCCCCCGTATGGAAATAGCCATCGGCATCAATGGCTTCCTTGGTGGCGGCCTCATTGTCCCAGTAGCCCAGCATCACATTGGGTCCGTGGCATAGAATCTCGCCGTCTTCGGCGATCTTGAGGAAGGGCTTGCCTTCCCAGGTGTCATAGAGCGCGAGGCCCACGGTACCAGGACCGACCACGCCAAAACGGTTGGCCGTGATGACGGGGCTTGTTTCTGTAAGGCCGTAGCCTTCCAGGATCGGCAGGCCGATGGCCCAGAAAAACTCCATCACTTTGGGCATCAGGGGTGCGCCGCCGGAGACCGCAAAGCGGATCTGGCCGCCGGTGCGGGCTTTGATTTTGGAAAAAACAAGCGCTTTCGCCAAAGCGAAGCGTAAACCCAGCCAGCCTGTGGGTTTCTTTCCGTCGTAGAGGAGGGGCACCGCCTGCAGTCCGACGAGATAGGCCCAGTGGAAAAGTTGGTGCTTGGGCCAGCCGGAGCCTGCGACGCCATCCATGACTTTTGCGAAGATCTTCTCGTAGATGCGGGGCACGCTGCAAAGCACAGTGGGCCTTACTTCCATCAGGTTTTCCGCTACGGTGCCTACGCTCTCTGCGTAATAGATGCTCGCCCCTATATGCAGCATCACGAAATGGCCCGCCATGCGTTCGAAGATATGGGTCAGAGGCAGGAAGGAAAGACAACGATCCTTAACCTGCATCGGCAGCACCTTCAAGGATGCATGTACGTTGGAAACGATATTGCCATGGCTCAACATGGCGCCTTTGGGGTCGGCTGTGGTGCCCGATGTGTAGATGATCGTGAGCAGATCACCCGGCTTGCGCTCCAGCCCCCACTGCCGCACTTGTGGGGCGCGTGCCGCCTGCGCCTTGCCTTCTTCCATGAGCTGGGACCAGGACAGGATTGCGCGGCCTTCGACTTCTGGCACTGGCCCATTCATGAGCACGGCCAGCTGAAGGTCCGGCAGGTTATGCCAAAGCTCCAGCACTTTGTCCAGTTGGGCCTGGTCGGAACAGAACACCCATTGGGACTTCGAGTTGTTCAAAATGAACGCGGCTTGGGAAGCGATAAGGGTGGCGTAGATCGTAGCGGTGGGAAGGCCTGATATGGCGCATGCGTAGTCAGTCATGGCCCATTCCGGGCTGTTTTCCGCGAGTATGGCCACGTTGGTCCCTGGCCTCAACCCGCGATCATGCATGGCCAGAGCCAAGCATTCCACGGAGCCCAGCAGCTCCCGGCTCGAGATGGGGACATAGCTTCCATCTTTTTTGTAGGCGAGAGCGTCCGGCAGGTTGTGCTCCACCGCCGCATAAAATAATTCTGCGATGGTCGTGACAGATTCGTTCACCGTTAAGACTCCAGCTTGGGTGGATTGAAGATGTGATGGCATGGTAACAGGATGAATGCCTCTTCTCCGCTGACTGAATCGGTCCAAGCCTTCCATCTGGAACAACGCGCCAGAGGGGTCTCGCCGCACACTGTCATGGCACAAAAAGGCGACCTGGAAAAACTCGTTGCCCATGCGCTTCAAGAATCATGGGCGGGGTGGGATGTGACTCCACGCACCTTGCGGCGATTCGCTTTGGAACTGGGCACGCGTGGACTGGACCCTGCGAGCCAGGCCCGGATCTTATCCACGGCCCGGGGATTCTTCCGTTGGCTTTGGGATACGGGCCGCATACCGGCGAATCCTGCTTCAGGTCTCAGAAACCCCAAGCAAGCCATCAAGCTCCCGGCCTTTTTAACGGAAGGTGAAAGCGCTTCCTTGCTGGATCTTCCAGCGGCTGTTGATTTTCCATCCGCGCGGCTGCGCTGCCTCCTGGAATTGCTCTACGCCTCTGGATTGCGCGTTTCCGAGTTGGTGGGGCTGGATCTTCAAGATGTGTTTTTTGAACAGAGGACACTGCGGGTAGTCGGAAAGGGCAGCAAAGAACGGTTGGTGCCTTTTCATCCCGGAGCCGCCGAGGCCTTAGAACGCTATCTGGGTTTCAGAAGCGATCATCTGGCATTGAAATCCCTGCCACCCACCGCTGCGATTTTTTTAAACCTGCGCGGAGGACGCCTGACCACCACCAGCATCCGCAATCTGCTTCAGAAGGCCGTGGAAGGGGCGGCGCTCAGGGCACGCATCAGTCCACATGCCCTGCGCCACAGCTTTGCATCCCACCTGCTTGCCCATGGCATGGACCTTCGGGCCATCCAGGAACTCCTGGGCCACGCCAGCCTCAGCACGACCCAGCGTTACACCCACCTGGACCTGGAACAGCTCTCGAAGACCTATAACTCCGCGCACCCCAGGGCGAAGAAGTCGTGAGGTATGAGGTGCGAGGTATGAGGGGGGCGCCTCCGGCGCACTAGGTGATGCGGCCCTCGGCCGCTGCCTTATTGAACTTCGCCCCTCGTCTCTTGTACCTCAACCCTCGTCAGGGCGCTGGCCGAACCTGCACGACGTCACCTTCATTCAGGCCCCATGCACCCAAGAGGTCCTTCGAGATCGCGAGGGTGAAATCATTCATTCCGGTGACGAATTGGATGGGGTCTACGGCGGGACCGTTGGCCCACATGACGCGCACGTTGGTGATGGGCGCGCTGCTGTAGGGCTCCAGCTGACGCCATTGGGCCTCGAGGGACTTGGGCGCTTCCAAGTGATCACCCTTCTTGAAGAATCCTGTTTTCATGATCCCGACATTCACCTGCACCTCGGGTTCGAATAATTTAAGGCGTCCCGCATCATAAAGAATGCTCGCGGCCTGGAGCACCGCGACTTCGTTTAGTTCGGTGGTGGCCATGACATCCATGAAGTCCCGGAACCCGTCGAAATAAGGAATGATTTTCCGATCCTCTGTGTAGATCTTGATGCCCTGAAGCAACTCATCGCCCTGAAGGGTTGGCCACGGCACGGATTTGAGGTTCGGAAACAGGCTGCGCAATCGCTTGCGGGAATCCGAGGTGCGGGCCGACTCCATGAGCAGGTCTGGAACCGAACGGCGGATGCTGTTGGGGGCCTGCACCTTCATGGCGATGAACTCGAACTCGCCCTTGTCCCATTCCAATATCTCGAAAGCCGCCATTTCGCCTTTGCTGTGGGGTGTCTCGGCGTGGATGACTTCGCCGTTCACGACGAAAAGGGTTCCGGCGATCTTCCCGGCAGTGACTTTGAGGAGACCTGTTTTCTTGTTCACATGCAGCAGCTGGGCCACATCCGTGAGGGAAATGCTCGACAAGTTGCCGCGAAGATTCGACATCAGTCAGCCTCTCCGATGAGCTCTTGCACGATCATAAGAATGCGGTCCCGTCCGAAGGGCTTCACCGCATAGACATCCGCTCCGACACGATGCCCTTCTTGCCAGTGCGCTTCATCTTCAAGGCCTGTGAGCATCACGACTTTTGGCGCCCCTGGAAAGCCTTTGATGAATTCGCAGAGCTCGTAGCCGCTCTCGCCTGGCATATCCACATCCAGAAATGCCAAATCCACCTTTTTAATGGCCAGCCATTTCCGGGCAGGATCCGAGCTGTCCGCCGTGAGCACGCGATAGCCTTCAAGAGACAAAATATCCTGAAGGAGGCCCACGACCTCCGGCTGGTCATCTACCACCAGGACGGTCTTCATGAGATGCCACCCCTACCATTCATGGCTGACAGCATCTCCTTAACCGCCCGTTCCATACCTACGAAAATCGCCCTGGCGATGATGCTGTGCCCAATGTTCAATTCTTCGATTTCGGGAATGGCGGCGATTGGCCCGACGTTCCGGAGCGAGAGGCCGTGGCCGGCCAGGACACGCAGTCCCAAATTCGCTGAGCGCTTGGCTGCGTCCCTGATGCGGCCTAATTCGAGACTCGGGTCGCTGCCGAAAGGGAGGTCTGAATATACGCCGGTATTGAGTTCAACGGCGTCAGCTTCGAGTTTGGCCGCCATCATCACCTGCTCCCTGGAAGGATCAAGGAAGAGGCTCACTCGGATGTCGGAGGCCTTGAGCTCACGGATGATCTGGCGCAGGGGCGCTTGAAGGAAAATGGCATCCAATCCTCCCGTCGTGGTGAGCTCCTCCCGTGTCTCTGGGACAAGAGTCACCATCTGAGGCTTGGGTCCAATGACGGATTCCAAAGCCTCTGGCGTGGCGGCGCACTCGACATTCAAGGGCAAGGACAGGACTTCTTTCAATACTTTTAAATCCCGGTCCTGGATATGACGCCGGTCCGCCCGGAGGTGGACTGTGATGCCATTGCAGCCAGCGCTTTGGGCCGCCAAGGCCGCGGCCACGGGTTCCGGCTCACGACCCACACGCGCCTGGCGCAGCGTTGCCACGTGATCAATATTCACACCCAGGCGTGGACTCAAGAACGGGCTCCCATTGATGCGGACATGTAGATAGCCCAAGATACCAGATTCCAGGCTTTGGGCACGGGCATCATGACATACCCAAGTCTGCGCGGGCGGCAGTCTCAAGGGCAACCATGGCGGAGTCGAGCAATGCGGGTTCCCTGGCTTCGGCCATGAGCCGCAGTTTGGGTTCTGTGCCGGACCAGCGAACCACCAATCTTAACGAACCACCCGTGCCACCATGGCGTGCTTCCAAATCCCTCATGGCGGCGCTCAAAGCCGCGCATTCCTCTACGGCCCGGCGTTTCTTTGCTTTCAGATTCACCAATTTCAGGGGCCAGGGATCGAATCGCCAGGACCAGCGCTCGGATCTAGGACGGCGCAAGAGGGCCCGGAGCAGGGCGATGGCTGTGGCCAAGCCATCTCCCGAAGGCCCTTCGTGTTTCTGGATCACGTGCCCGGAGGCTTCCGCGGCCAGATCCCAACCTCGGGCCTGAAGTTCACGCAAAAGGAATTTGTCCCCCACCGGCGTCCGCACAAATCCCACGCCCCTGGTAGCAAGCGCTGCTTCCAGGGCCCCGTTGGTCATCACTGTGCCCACAACGCCGGGAAGTGATCCGCCCTCGTCCAGGCGATCCTGGGCCAGCAGCCAGAGCATCTGGTCGCCGTCCACTAGGGTCCCCTGGGAATCCACCATCAGACAACGGTCGCCATCTCCATCGAATGCGATGCCGAGCTCTGCTCCAGAGGCTATTACAGCCTCCCGCAGCGCTGCCAGATGAGTGGATCCAACTCCAACATTGATGCGTTCCCCATCTGCTGGGATGCCGATCCAATGGATGTTTCCCCGCAACACTCTCGGGGCGAATGGAGCTGTGGCTCCATGGGCGCAGTCCACGACGATCGAAAAATCGTCCGGAAGATCCACACCGCCGAGGTGGTGGAGATAGCCTTCCGCAAGGCTTTGATCGGGGCGCAGCGGCGGAGTTGGCGGATTCTGCAGAGCGGCGAGACCGAATGCTGATTCGATGGCCTGTTCTTCTTCCGCTTCCAGTTTCTCGCCCAGTCCATTGAAACCCTTGATGCCGTTGTCTTCAGGTGGATTGTGGCTGGCGCTGAGCATGATGCCCCAGGCGTTGGAAGATTGCTGGGTGAGCAGGGCCACAGCGGGTGTCGGAACCATGCCGAGAATGGTAGTGGGGAAGGCTCCGAGGCCTTGCAGCAGAGCCCGGGCCATGGGTTCGGAGCTAGTGCGCGGGTCCCATCCAAGGATCAGCCCTGAAATGCCCCTGGATTGCGCCACCTGGCCCCAGGCCTGTCCCCAGCGGGCAACTTCGGAAAGGCTGAGAGGGGATTCATAGGCGCGGCCGCGTATGCCATCTGTGCCGAAATAATTCAAAGTCATGCTCTAAGGTAGCTCGTGTGTTCTGAAGATGCGATAGCCCATAGATACAGCTTCTTGGTGAGCCAAGTCCGTGAGGCCATCCCGGTCGATCGGGGGCAGCGCTGGTGTCCCATTCCGCCAGGCGAGAAATCGTTTTCGGGAGATGCCGAGGCAGAAACGTTCGTGGGGCCAGGACAACAGCGCTGGAATTTCTGGGAGCAGGCCCCATAGGGCTGAGTCCTCGGCATAAGTCGTCCCGAACCCAAATCCAGGATCCAGAAGGATTCTTTCTGGTTCGATGTTGCTGCCAAGCAGGCGATCCCGCACATGCCGCAATTCAGAAAGCGCCAAGTCAACGCTATGAGGCGCCGAATCGCTGTACTCGGGCATCCAGAGCAAGCCGTCTTTCATGCGGCTACGCATGGCGATGAGCCCGCAATCTGAACTCATCGCCAGTTCAAGCATTCCGGGACCCGAGAATCCGGCCACGTCATTCAGTACGGAGATACCAGCATCCAGGCCCTTCGCGGCAACCCGGACATGGCGGGTGTCAAGGCTAAGCGGGATTCCAGGAAGGTTTTCTTGGAGCGTTGAGATCACGGGTTCCAGCCGTTCCCATTCCTCCAGCCACGGCACGACGGCGGCTCCTGGGCGGGTGCTCTCAGCGCCGATATCGAGCATGCGGGCGCCTGAAGCCACCAGCTTCAGGGCCTGGGCCAGCGCCATTCCTGGCGCCAAAAAACGTCCCCCGTCGCTGAATGAATCTGGCGTGATATTCAGGATTCCAATGAAGAAAGGGCCACCCGGGGAGAGTGGCCCTTCCTCGGAAAAGAAGCAGCGCTTCATGCAGGATTCAAAGCCGGATCAAGGCCTGGATCTGGACTTTTTTCATCGCTTGCGACGCCGGTGGGGCCGCCGGTTCCAGAAGCGGGGCGGGGCGGAAGCGTGCCACCCTTCATGAGCAGTTCCACGTCATTTCCGTCCAGTGTTTCACGGACCAGCAACGCTTCAGCGATGGCGACCAGCGAATCGCGCTTTTCGAGGATGATCCGCTTGGCGCGCTCGTAGTTCCGCATCACGATGTCATGCACCTCGGAATCAATGACCCGGGCGGTGTCCTCGGAGAAATTCCGTTGATGCCCGTAATCGCGCCCAAGGAAAATCTCCTGCTGTTCGCCAGCGAAATTGAGTGGGCCTAGCTTGGTGCTCATGCCGTACTCAGTGACCATGGAGCGGGCCATGCTAGTGGCCTGCTGGATGTCGTTGCTGGCGCCGGTGGAGAACTGGTTGAAGAAGATCTCCTCGGCGATGCGGCCGCCCATGGAGATCGCGATACGGCCTTCCATGAACTCCTTGGTGGTGTTGTAGCGGTCTCCCACCGGCAACTGCCAGGTGACGCCCAGGGCGCGGCCCCGGGGGATGATGGTGACTTTGTGCAGCGGATCGGCACCCTGGACCGTGACGGCCAGGACCGTGTGTCCCGCTTCGTGGTAGGCGGTGATCTTTTTGTCTTCGTCCGTCATGACCATGGAGCGCCGCTCAGAGCCCATGTAGACCTTGTCCTTGGCATTCTCGAAATCCGACATCTCCACCCATTTCTTGTTGGTGCGGGCGGCATAGAGCGCAGCTTCATTGCAAAGGTTGGCGAGATCGGCACCCGCGAACCCTGGCGTGCCGCGGGCGATGACTTCTAGATCCACATCCGGGGAAAGGGGAATCTTGTTGGCGGTATGAACCTTCAGGATTTCGAATCGCCCCTTCACATCCGGGCGGTCCACGACCACCCGGCGGTCGAAGCGGCCGGGGCGCAACAGGGCTGGATCAAGGACATCCGGGCGGTTGGTGGCGGCGATGAGAATGACGCCTTCATTACCCTCGAAGCCATCCATCTCCACCAGCAGCTGATTCAAAGTCTGTTCGCGCTCATCGTGGCCGCCGCCCATGCCCGCGCCGCGATGACGTCCCACGGCGTCAATTTCATCAATGAAAATGATGCAGGGCGCGCTCTTCTTCCCTTGCTCGAAGAGGTCACGCACCCGGGATGCGCCGACGCCCACGAACATCTCGACGAAATCCGAGCCGGAGATGGAGAAGAACTGCACCTTGGCTTCACCGGAAATGGCTCTGGCGAGCAGCGTCTTGCCGGTGCCGGGAGGGCCCATGAGCAGCACACCCTTGGGGATCTTGCCGCCCAGTTTCACGAAACGGGCTGGATCCTTCAGGAAATCCACGATTTCCTTGAGCTCCTCCTTGGCTTCCTCGCACCCGGCCACGTCCGCGAAGGTGATGCGCTTGTTGGAGCTGGAAAGCCCCTTCGCGCGGGCTTTTCCGAAAGAAAGCGCCTTGTTGCCACCAGACTGGGCCTGGCGCATGAATACAAACCAGAGCACCACGAACACCAGCAGAGGCCCCCAGAAAATCAGGAGGTACATGAACTGGTTGTCCGAAGGCTTGGTGGCTTTGAATTCATCGAGCTTGGGGGGCTCTTCCTGGCGCCAGCTGAGAATCACCTTGCCGAGATCCTGCATGGGCGGGGCGATGGTCTTGAATTTCTCGATCTGGTCGCCCTTGGCGTTACGGAAGGGAGCGCGATAGGTGCCTTCCACATCCTGGCCTGAAAGGGTCACGGTCTTGTATTTGCCACCCACGCCTTCAGCAATGAAGGTGGAGAAGGGCACTTCCTGCACATTGTTGGTTTTGGGAATCTGGATGATGGCCACGTAGACCAGCACCACGATTCCAACCCAGACCAACATGCTTTTGACGGCTGAATTCAAAACGAGCCTCCTTAAGGCCTACCTCTAAAGCCTTACGGGCTTTGGAGCCTTTCAGTTTAACCCAGCCATGGAAGCAGGGCCACGCTCTATTGGATGCAAGCACCATTGCAAAGGTTCATCTTTGCGCGGATCCAAAGCCCAGTGGCCGAACTGATGATGCCTTCCGCGGCTGGCTAAATGGGGCGCCGCCCAGCCGCTTAAATCGCGCAACAGGGCGGCTTCCCGTGTCCAACCCGAGCGACGGAAAGCGGCCTCCAGAACCCAGCGCAGTTCGTCTTCGCGCCAGTATTCCATGCGCAACCGCACCGTAGGATGTTGGTCTTCGTCCAGATTCCAGCGTGGACCACGCCAAGCTTCGACCAGGCGATCCCGCAAGTCACTCAACTCACGCACTTGCAGGTGCGTCTCCCATAGGTGCTGATCCAAGGCTGGGGACTCCCGCCGTAAGGTTGGAAGCAAGGCGCGCCAACGGTTGCGAGGGGTGAAGCCCGTCAAATTGCTGGCATCTTCGCGCCATGGAAGCCCCTCGCTCCTCAAGTATTCACGCAGCTCTTCCCGGCGGGCCTCGATGAGTGGGGACCAGCGGTGGCTTTGGCGGGCGGGCAGCGGAGTCAGCGATCCGATTCCACCACCCCGGCTGAGCCGCAAAAAAACCGTTTCAGTGTGATCTTCCAGCGTGTGGCCAGTGGCGATGAGATCAGCTCCGCAGGAGTCAGCCTCACGGCGAAGCCAGGTCCAGCGGAGGTCTCGAGCCGCGGTTTCCACTCCCAGCCGCTCCTTTGCAGCATGGGCTACGACATCAAGGCGCGCCTCGGCAAGATCCAAATCGAAATACCGCGCAAGCTCCCTGACGAATTGGCTGTCCTCGCGAGCTTCCGCACGCAGCTGATGGTCCGCGTGGGCCATGGACAATTCCAGGCCCAAACTCCCGCGGAGGGAGACCAGCAGAGCTAACAGAGCAGTGGAGTCACCACCGCCGGAGCATGCCACCACCACACGCCCATTCCCAAGCGCATCGTTGCGATGGCGAATTTGAGAGAGCAGGGTTGCTTCGAATCGATTCACGTTCTGCTGCCCGGAACAGGCTGGTTCAATCGCTCAAGCAGGTTCAGCAGCGCGGGAGGCACGGGTTTTTCGCACCAAAGGGCTTCGGCCCAATTGCAGAGAAGAAACGATGCGTAGTGCATGGCGCGCCCTTCTACGCCCCGCCGGAAAGCGGGATGCGCGATGCGAGTGGAGGCGCTAGGGTCTGCGGAGAACTGGCTGCCGAATGCGTCGAAGGCCGCCATCCGGGCGGCCCAAACTTCGCTGACGTCCACCACAAGGTCAGGCTGGCCCGGGTTCTCTCCAGCCATCCACGCGATAGCCTTGGGCCGCCAGGGGTCTCCTGGGCAGGGATAATTTTTCAGACCCGCGTAATACGCCGCTTCGCGGCCTAGACGGTAGGCTCGCCGATGGTCTGGGTGGCGATCCTCTGGCGCCGGAAGGATGAGTACGGATGGCCTCAATTCCCTCAGTTTCGACATGAGCAGCAAGCGATAGCTCTCTTCTTCAGAAAACCGTCCATCTGGAAAACCCAGATCATAGCGCTGGACGCCGAGAATGCTGGCTGAGGCGGCAGCTTCCGCCCGGCGCGTTTCCGCGGTGCCCCGGGTGCCAAGATCGCCACTGGTGAGATCCAGGATTCCAGCCCTCAGGCCGTGCAGGGAAGCCAGCGCCAGCAGGCCCCCGACATGGACTTCCGCGTCGTCCGGGTGCGCGCCGATGACAAGGAGATCGAGACCTTCGTGGCTCATGCCTTCCTCCCTGAAATGCCCGCGCACCGAGGCCGTGGCCGGAAGGGCCAAGATGTTGGTACGGCAGGCTCCGGGTGCTCGCCGATGAACAGGTCGAGGCCCTTGCTCATGATTCCTCCACAAGGATCAGGCTTCTGTTTCCGTCCAGGGATTCCAATATGCGGCGAATGAGCAGTTTATCCCGCAGCCAAAAAAGGCCTGGCAGTACCCGCTCCTGGGCTTTGCCAAAGGGGAAGAGCCGCTGCCGAAGCCGTTCTGGATCCATGTTGAACTGTTGCGCCGCAAGATCCCGGACCCACCTTTGGTCCAGGCGTTCCAGACGATGCCGCGTGCGACCCAGCTCCTTGGCATACCGTGAGCCGATGGCCGGGCCCCAGCTTGGATCCGGGGCCGAATCCCCAGGCGCTGGGATGGGAGCCGATTTTCTGGATGTGAGAATGCCTGCCAGCGGCCATCTCTGAGGGCATCCAGATCCGAAAGTTTTGAAGCTTCCACATGGGCGCCTTTAGGCAATACGAAGACAGAAGGCCTGGCAATGATTCTTGGTGCCTTCAGTCCCACCTGTTCCCACAGTGGCTCCGTCAGCCGCCAATAGGCCCGTTCTGAAGGTCCCAGCACGGCGGCCGCCACCGGCAACATCAAGGACTGCATCAGGGGCCGGAGAGCTGCGCCAGGGCTGAGCCAGTGGCCCTTGGGGCAGACATCCCCGCGTTCCAGGCGGCGGCGAAGGCCAGTCTGAGGGTCCAGGGAAAACCAAGCGGCTTGTTGCCGCGGGTCCAGGGGCAGGGGGGCGCCTTCAGCTTCCAGACGCGCCGCCGATAGGAGAAGCTGGGTTTCCAGATCCAGGCTGCGCCAGCGTTCCAGTTCTGGCTGGATGGGTTCGCGTAGCGTGGGATTTGTGGGTGAGAAGGGCTGCAGTCCCAACTCCCAGAGGGGCCCGCCCAGTCCCAAAGTGTGCCCTCGCAAGGTCTTTTCAACAGCTGCCGGCGCTTCGCCCCAAAGCGCTTCGGCTTGGTGTTGCTGTGGAGTATCCCAGGGCAGCCAGCCTGCGGCGGTACCCTCCGGCGCATCAAAGCGGAAGCGGTGGCGCACCAACCTGCCGTCTTCAAGCCCCGCCGTAGTGGCCACCTCGGCGCGGTCGTGATCTTCATCCGCCATCCAATAGACCGCATCCATGCCGAGGCGCGTGGCTTCGGCCAAAGCCGCCAAGGCCTTGGCCACGGAAAGCGCAGGTGTCCAACCGGCACCGATCTGCTGCCCGGTGGCGACCACGGGCCTTTGCGCTGCGGCATTCAGAATTGGCATCTTCGAAGTCTAACCGCGGGACTGTTTTGAAAGAGATAGGCTTAAGAAATGTATCTCGGAAGGTGTGTACGGTCTGGATTGAAGCCTGCAAAGGGCTGCTGGAGGACAACCGTGAGTGATCTGCTGGTCGCACCCTGGATCCTGCCGCTCCAACCGGATCTCGCCCGGTTTTCCATGGAGGTGGCGGATCTACTCGAAGTGCGGCAACTCAGCGCATGGCCTGAAGCGCGCAAAGGCGGCATTGGATTTGGGACCTTGCCGCCATTCTTAAGCTGGCTGGGAATAAAGCAGGGGCGACGGCACCTCGTGCTGCTCCAGGCACGCGAAGTGGGCGCTCTGGTGCCGGGCGCGCGGACGGCGCCCATGCCAGAACAGTGGTTCGAGACCTTGGATCTGGAATCCCTGGCGCGGCCCTTGGCCCATCACCCTGACTTTGAGGGCGGGGCCTCTGTCCACGTGGTTCATCTCAAACGCGATGGTGAAGCCCAGGTGCGGAGTTACGGAGAGCCCGCGCCCGACGTTATCAGGGCGGTGGTGGAGAAGCTCAGTGATATCCAAATCTGGAGTTTCACTGACTGATGCGCAGCACCAGCTCCATCAGCCGCTCGGCGTAGGCGGTCTCGTTGTCGTGCCATCCACAGATCTTCACGAAGCGTTTCCCGAGCACACGGGTGAGTTGCAGATCCATCACGACGCTCTCGGTGCGTCCAATGAAATCATGGCTTACACAGTCCTGTTCTGCGATTCCCAGGATGCCGCGCCAGCGCGGGGCCGCAGCCGCCGTGAGAAATACCTGGTCCACGGCTGCCGCATCCACGTCGCACTTCAACGTGGCTGTGATGTCCACCAGATTCACGCTGAGCGTGGGCACTCGCAGGGCAGAACCGCTGAAGCCGGGCGGCAGGCTGGGCATGGCCCGGTGCAGCGCGCCAAAGGCCGAGGATGTCGTGGGAATGATGCTCTGGAAGGCGTGGCGGGCCCGGCGGAGATCCTTGTGGGGCGCGTCGGCCAGGCGCTGATCGTTGGTCACCACATGGACTGTGCTCATTCCGGCGGATTCTATCCCGAACCCTTCCTCCAACACCTGCAACATAGGCGCGGTGGCATGGGCGGTACAACTGGCGTTGCTGATGATCTGGTGCCGCTGGAGATCCAGCGCATCGAAATTCATGGGAGCAATGATCGTGATGTCCGCGTCGGGGCTCGGGGCCGAGATGATGACGTGTTTCACGCCTCCTTTGAGATGCCGCGCGGCCATCTCCCGCTTGGTGAAGCGGCCCGAGGCTTCCACCACCAAGGTTGCGCCGCATCCTTCGAAGGGGATGTTGCCTGGGTCCGGTTCATGGAAAAGTGGAAGCTCCAGGTCGGCGATGCGAAGCCAGTCGCGGCCGTTTCGCACCAAGCCAGTCACTGGAATGGGGCAGGGGCCATGAATTGAATCATGGCGTAGCAGATGAACGATGGTTTGCAGGTCCGCCGGATCATTCAAGGCGCCAAGGCGGGCTGGCGCGGCCACCGCGAGGCGCTGCACCAACAGTCTTCCGATCCGCCCCAGGCCATTGATTCCAATCATGCGCTGGCCACGTCCTCAAAGCTTGTTCAAGACATGCATACAGAGATCCTTGAGCCGGGCTGAATATCCCCATTCGTTGTCGTACCAGCCGAAGACCTTGACCATGCGAGGCCCGAGAGCTTTGGTGAGATAGGGATCGAAGCTGCAGCTGGCGGGGCTGCCGATGAGATCCACGCTGACGAGTTCTTCTTCCAGATAGTCCAGATAAGGCGCCAGGGGGCCTTCAAGGCTGGCCTGCTTGAATGCCGCGTTCACAGCGTCCTTGGATGCGTCGGTTTTGAGCGTCGCGGTCAGATCCGTAAGGCTTACGTCCGCAGTGGGAACCCTGACCGAAATGCCATCCAGCTTTCCCTTGAGATGCGGCATCACGAGCCCTATGGCTTTTGCCGCCCCCGTGCTGGTGGGAATCATGGAAAGTGCAGCGGCCCGGGCCCTGCGCAAGTCCTTGTGGGGGAGATCGAGGATCCGTTGATCGTTGGTGTAGCTGTGGATCGTGGTCATCAATCCGAGTTCAAGGCCGAATGCCTGATCCAGCACCTGGACCATGGGTGCCAGGCAGTTGGTGGTGCAGCTGGCATTTGAAAGGACGGATTCTTTGGCGGGATCGATCTCCTGCTCGTTGATGCCCATCACCACCGTGCGATCGGCATCGTCGGCCGGTGCGCTGATGATGACGTGGCTCACGGTGCCCTGGATATGCGCGGAAGCTGATTTTTCTTGGTGAAGATGCCAGTGCACTCCAACACCACTTGCGCGCCCAACGCGCCGAACGGGATGAGCTGTGGATCTTTTTCCGCGTAAACGCGGATGCGCTTTCCATCCAGCACAAGAAAATCGCCATCGGCGGCCACAGGGAAATCCGCGGTGCCGTGCACAGAGTCGTGTTTTATGAGATGCGCCAATGTCGCCGCGTCGGTGAGATCGTTCACCGCTACCACCTGGACTTGGGGGTCTTTTATCAAGAGCCGAAGGACCAGCCGGCCGATCCGGCCCAGGCCGTTGATTGCAAGTTTCTTCATGCCAGACTCCAGGCTTGAGGCCTTTCAGCCAGAGGGTCCGAGTTCAACTCGCCATCGTCACTCGGCGGAGCCTTACCGGAGGCGCTTCCAGCTTCTTGGAAAAGGTGTTCCGATGAATGCCAAGATGCCGCGCCGCCGCGCTCTGATTGCCTTGATGGGACATGAGGACTTCTTCGAGGTAGGCCCGCTCGAATTCTCGTTTGGCCATCTCCAACGGGATGCCCCTACGCACCATTTCTGCCACGAGATTCCGCAGCTGCTCACGCATTCCAGTACTCCACAATCAGAAGAGTTCAAGGTTGTAGCATTGCACTCAGGGTGGTGCATAGCCCATTTTTTTTAACCGGCAGGCAGGTTTCGGGGCCCACGGTGTGGAAAACACTGTGGAATACTTGTGGATTGAAAGGCCAACTACGTGCGCAAAACCAAGATCGTCATAACCATGGGACCGGCGCTTCAGGATTCTTCCAAGCTGCGGGAAATATTATTGGAGGCGGACGCGGTGCGCCTCAACGCCAGCCATGGCGACCCAGAATCCAGGGCAAAAGTGCTCTCCGAGGTCCGGGCTGTCAGCTTGGAACTGGGACGTCACATCCCGATATTTTTGGATCTTCAAGGACCCAAGTGGCGCATCGGGTTGCTGGATGAACCGGTGCAGTTGGAGGTAGGCAGCACGGGAGTGTTGCATTCCCCCGGAAACGCCCGCGCCCACCGGCTTTGCGTGGGCCGCGCCATTGCCTCATCCAGAACTTTTTGCTGCGGCCAGGCCGGGCCAGGTCTGGCTGTTGGATGATGGCGCGTTGAAGCTGGAAGTCACCAAATCCAATGGGGTGGTTGTGGTGGCGCGGGTGGTGGTGGGGGGCCTGCTGAAAGCGCGGAAAGGCGTCCATCCCGTGGGCCTCGATGTGGCGATGGATCCCTTGACGGAAAAAGATCTCGCCGATATCAAATGGGGTGTGGCCCACGACGTGGATCTGTTCGCGCAGAGTTTCGTGCGGGGGGCAGAAGATGTGCGGCTGCTGCAGGCGCGCATTGAGCAGCAAGGCGGCTCGCAACCCATCATCGCCAAGATCGAGCACCCCCTGGCCCTGGCCCATCTCGAGGAAATTCTCGAAGTCTCCTGGGGGGTGATGGTGGCCCGGGGAGACCTCGGGGTCGAATTAGGCGTGGAGCGCGTGCCGGGGCTGCAAAAGCGCATCATCCGCGCCGCGCGAAGGGCGCTGAAGCCGGTCATCACTGCGACGCAAATGCTCGAGTCTATGATCGTGAATCCTCAGCCCACAAGAGCCGAGGCCAGCGACGTGGCCAATGCCATCTGGGATGGCACCGATGCCGTCATGCTCAGCGCCGAGAGCGCCACAGGACAGTACCCGGTGGAAGCGGTGCAATGGCTGGTGCGCATCGCCATGGAAGCGGATTCCCAGCAGCAGCGCGGGACCGATTCCATCCAGCGGGAACTGGCCACGAAAATCCATGGTCGGGCTGATATTTCCGTGGCCTTTTCCGCCTGCCGCACGGCTGAAGAAATTCAAGCTCGCTGGATCGTGGCCTTCACTGAAGGCGGTGGCAGCGCCCGCATGGTTTCGCGCCTGGCTGGCAAGATATCCGTGCTGGGCGCCACCACGGATATCGCAAGTGCCCGGCGCATGGGCCTGTTGCGGGGCGTGAAGGCCCTCATCATTCCCCGGGTGGAAAGTTCCGATGAAATGGTGGAAGCCCTTCGTGAACTCCTTCTAGCCCACCACGAACTGAATCCCGGAGATCAAATCGTGATGACCATGGGGCTGCCCTTATGGAAGAGCGGCAGCACGAACACGATGAAGGTGATGTCGTTTTGAGATTGCGGCACCTTAACCCTGATCGCGCCGATTTAATGCCCAAGGCTCTCGCTTCATGCCCTGGTGAATCATGAAAGGAATGATCAGCCTTTTGCTCATGACGATCACTGGCTGGATCGGGTGGTGGCTTGGGGCGTTTGTTGGAATCACTACGGCCGTGGTGCTTTCCATGGTGGCCAGCGGATTTGGCCTTTGGGCCGCACGCTGGATCGATCGGGAATATTTTGGATGATCGGTAGGCTATGAGGTTTGAGCTGATAGCTCAAAGCTCCCACTCCCGCATCGCCTCCGAAAGCGCATCCAGCTGGCCTTTGTCTGTAGTGTGGAACCGGCTCACAAGTTTGTAGCCTTGCGCCACTTTCTGGTAACGGTGCAACCAGAGGAAAGGGCCTTCCCAGGGGGTCTCGGGACCGTTGCGGGTATTGACGAGAAAGGCCACGGTGGTCCAGGGGCCACGGCTCAGGACCCGCCGCCCGACCTCTTCCAGGGCCGTATCGTCGTCATGCTCCAGCACCAAGTCGTCAATATCGGGGATGATCATGTATCAAAGTTACTACTTCGCCGCGATGCCTTAATCCAGTTTCTTCATCGCCAATCCACACGGAGCGCCTATGCGTATCGAATGCATCGCCATTGGCTCAGAGTTGCTTACCACCAAGCGGCTGGACACCAATTCTGTGTGGATCGCCGAACGCTTGGCAGGGTTGGGGCTGGGACTCCATCGCAAAACGGCCATCGGAGACCATCGGGAAGATCTCGCAGAACTCTGCCAGGAGGCCTTCTGGCGCAGCGACGTGATTATCTGCACCGGGGGTCTCGGCCCTACTTTTGACGACTTCACCAAGGAGGTGTGGGCGGACACCTTTGGTGTGGAACTGATTGAAGACGCCCAGAGCCATGAGGATCTCGTGGCTTGGTACGCGCAGAGACAGCGTGTTCCTCCTCCCGCGAATTTCAAGCAGGTGCTTTTCCCGGAGGGGTCGAGGCCCCTGGCCAATCCATTGGGGACCGCGCCTGGTGTCGTCTGGGAGCGCGGCGGCAAAATTATTTTTATGCTGCCGGGCGTGCCCAGGGAAATGAAGCGCATGTGGCTGGACCACGTGGAACCACATCTGAAACCTATGGCTGGATTGGCGATGCATACACTTCGCATGGTTGTTTGCGGCGTGCCTGAGAGCACGCTGGATCAGCGCACCGAAGGCATCCGGCATCGCCATCCGCATCTCGACTGGACGATTCTCGCTGGCCTTGCCCAGGTCGAGTTCATTGTCCGCAGCGTTGATTCCGGCGCATTGGATGTGGCGCGCGAGGAACTGGCCTTGGAGCTGGGTGGCGACCTTGTTTGCGTGGGCAGCGGCGATCTGGAAAGTACAATTCTGGACACGCTGGAATCACGCAACGAAACCCTGGCGGTGGCCGAAAGCATGAGCGGAGGGCTGGTGGCTTCACGGCTTACGGCCATCCCTGGTGCCAGCAGGGTATTTCTGGGTGGCGCGGTGGCCTACAGCGCAACCGCCAAAATCGCTTTGGCAGGTCTTGACCCGGCCTTCATCCAGGAGCATGGAACCATTGGTGAATCCACGACCTTGGCCCTCGCGAAGGGCATCCGTGGGAGATTGGGCACAACCTGGGGACTTGCCATCACCGGCAATGCGGGACCAACGTTGGATGCCGGTGGAATAGAGCGCAACCTGGGTGAATGCGCCCTCGCCGTGGTGGGACCCAGGGCTGAGGAAGTCCGCACGCTGATTGTTCCCGGGGACCGCGTGGATATCCAACTACGAAGCGCCGCCTGGGCGCTGGATCTGCTCAGGCGGGCGATGCAGACCTCGCCTCTGCTAATGTGATTCGATGGAATCTGCCCAACTGTTTCAGCTTGCGCCCACCAGGCTAGTGCTCTGGTGCTTAGGCGCTTTTTTGTGCGGCAGCGTCCCTTTCGGTTTGATCGTGGTGAAGTTGCTCGGGCAAGGCGATGTCCGATCCAAGGGCAGCGGCAACATAGGGGCGACGAATGTCAGCCGGGTGGCCGGGAAGGGAGCCGGCATCATCGTGCTTCTGCTGGACGTGGCAAAAGGAATCGTTCCGGTGATTCTGGCCCGCCGTGCGGGAATCGAGGAAGCCTTCCTGCCCTGGGTCGGTTTCGCAGCGGTATCGGGCCACGCATTTTCCCCTTGGCTGCGCTTCAAGGGTGGCAAGGGCGTAGCGACAGCCCTCGGCATCATCCTGGCGGTGCAATGGCGCCTGGGTGCCCTGCCTTTGGCTTTCTTCGTGGCAGCCCTTTGGCTCACCCGGCATGTGAGCCTCGGCAGCATTCTCGCAGCGTTGATGTTGCCTTTGGAGGTCTTCCTGCTGGCGCTGAGCGGCCCGTATGGCGGCTTCCGCGCCTTGGGGGAACATTTCCCCTACCTGTTGGCCTGGACTTGCGTAGCGGTCCTTGTCATCGCGAAGCATCACGAGAACATCTGCCGGCTGCAAATGGGCACTGAATCCAAACTCTGGGGCACGTCGCCAGAAGATAAGCCAAATGCCTAGCCGCCCTGATATCGCGATATTCGGCGCCGGCGTCTGGGGCACGGCCCTAGCCATCGCCTGGGCCAAGGCCGGGCATCATGTGGCGTTATGGGGACACACGCCTTCGAAAATGAAGGAATTGGCCACCACGCGGCGCCACCCCCGCTTGAATGGGGCTGAGCTGCCGCCCAACCTCTACCCCATGTCTGACCCTGCCGAAGCCTTCTCGGCCGGGTTGTGGATCTCTAGCATCGCCACCCAGGCGAGCCCCGGAGCCTGGGCAGCGCTTCGAACCCAGGCGCCAAGCTGGACATCCCAGGCGCCGGATGTCCTGTTGCACACCAGCAAGGGCATTCTGGCAGACAGCCACCAGCGCCTTTCCGAAGCGCTGGAGCCGCTACTGGGGATTCCCGTGGGTGTGCTTTCGGGTCCAACCTTCGCAGACGAGGTGGCCAAAAACCTACCTTCCGCCATGGTCTTGGCACTTCCTCCAGGTGTCTCTGCCGCGCGGGCCGTGGCCCTCCAGCACGATCTGGCCACAGAACATTTGCGCATTTATTTAAGCCGCGATGTAGTGGGCGTGGAACTTTGCGGAGCGTTGAAAAATGTCCTCGCCATCGCGGCGGGTTTGGTGGAAAACCTGGGCCTTGGACACAATGCGAGAGCAGCGCTCATCACCCGGGGGCTGGCTGAAATCTCACGGCTCGTCGCGGCCATGGGGGGGGAGCCGGACACAGTCATGGGGCTGGCGGGCATGGGCGATCTGCTGCTTACCGCCACCGGGCCTCAAAGCCGCAACCGAAGGTTGGGCGCCTATCTCGCCGAGGGCAAAAGCATGGCCGAAGCCCAGGACCTGATGGGCGGCCAAGTCATGGAGGGTGCCAGCACCACCAAAGCCGCGCTGGCCCTGGCCCTGCAATGGGGCGTGGAATTACCCATCGCCGAGGAAGTAGCCCGGTTGCTGGACGGTGCCAATCCAAAGGAAGCCGTGGGACGGCTCATGAAGAGATCCTTGAAATCAGAGTAATTTGAATTGCCATTGATGATTTCCGGTTGTCAATCACATAGAGCGCATAGAGCGCATAAAACCCAGGGTTCGAAACCATAAGCATCTAAATCCCAAACCTTCCGGTTACACCCACAGCCCATGGAGCCCCCATGAACGCCTACCGTTTCCGCGTGAATGAGCATGGCCCCGCCGGTTCTGTGGTTCGGGAAGGTTTCGAACCGCAGGACCCAAAGCCAGGCTGGGTGAGGCTTCAACTAAAGGCTATGGCGCTCAACCATCTGGATCTGTGGACCACGGTGGGGCTGAAAGGGTATCCCTTGCCGCTGCCGCTCACCCCCGGTGCGATGGCGCAGGCCTCGTGGAGGCCGTGGGGGAAGGCACGATTTTGCCGCCAGGCGTGGAACTGAATGGCAGCGCAATGATCGCGCCGGGGCTCAGCTGCGGCGTCTGCGCGGCCTGCCTGCGGGGCGACGATATGCTTTGCCGCGACTATAAGGTTATGGGCCATGCCTGTGATGGCACCGCAGCCACCCAGGTGATGGTGCCTGCGGCCAACCTGCTGCCCATCCCGGGAAACTGGGACTTTGAGCAGGCGGCGGCGTTTCCGCTGGTCTTCCTCACTGCTTGGGAAATGCTTGTGCATAAAGCCAACCTGAAACCGGGCGAAACGGTCTTGATTTGGGGTGGTAGCAGCGGCGTAGGCAGTGCGGCCATCCAATTGGTGAAATTCCTTGGTGGCCATGCCATCGCCGTGGTGGGCAATCAGATGAAAGCCGTGAAGTGCTGGGAACTGGGCGCCGAGCATGTCATCGTCCGCGACATCCAGGATGTGGCGATAAAAGTGAAGGAGCTGACCCAGAAGCGCGGAGTGGACCTGGTTTTTGAACACACGGGGGCCGCGAGCTGGGCGACCAGCGTCGCCTCCGTCGCGCGTGGGGGCCGCATCGTCACCTGCGGCGCCACCACGGGCCGCGAAATCACGCTGGACCTCCGCTCCCTTTTCGCCCGGCAACTCACCTTCCTCGGATCCTACATGGGCCGCCGCGAACACCTGTGGACCCTGCTGGGGCATATCCAGCGCAATCCCACCAACCCGCCCTTCCGGCCCGTCATCGACCGGGTGTTCAATCTCGCTGATTACCCCGAGGCGCAGCGGCACCTGGAGGCGGGGCAGGGCTTCGGGAAAGTGGTCTGCCGGGTTTGAACTTCGGGTCGCAGGAAGTACCGGGGAAAGCCGAACCGCGAGGGGCGGAGCGGCCGAAATGGGAACCGGGCAGGGCAAGCGCTGCTCTGCGCGACCGTTCAAGGGCACGGTGAAGCCATTCACGGCGTCGTATTGCCGATCACGGGGTGGCTGAACCGGACTTGAGCGATTGGGCGATTCTGGTGTTGGAGGAATTTCATGTCGCAGGTCCCCGCAAGTCCCCCGTTCAAGCTGCAGCAACTTTTCCACCCCCTTGGGATGACCCGGTCTCTTGATGGTGGGCTAGGGTGGATCTTGACCCTGGTGCTCCCCTATGCCGTTGTGCAGGGTCTTCTCGATAGCCGTTGGATGGAGGCGCGGGGCGGGTTGCCTCATCCTTGGATGATTGGATTGCTCCTGTGCGCGGGGTTTGTTTGCTATTTCATCATCCTGCTCAGATTGAAGGAAATCCGCCGATCCAAACTGGCTACCTTCTCGCCCCGTGAATTTGAGGCCTGGCGGGCCCGGATGGAAGCCCGCAGCGTGATGATCGCGGTCCCTGTTGGCGTTGCCCTGGCGGCCGGTTCCCAAATCCTGGGGCACCACGCGCCGGTTTCGGTGCTGTTCCTCGTGCTTTTCCCCGTGATGATATTGGGAAGCATCGTGGGCCGCGAACATCAGTCCCGGCTGGAAAACCTGGAACTGCTGGCCAGGGAGCAGGCGCTCCGCGCGAAGCTCGCGCCGCATTTCATCTTCAACACGTTGAACACGCTCCACGCGCAGATCGAAGCGGATCCGCGCGGGGCACAGGCCACTACGGAGCGGTTGGCCCAGCTCTTCCGGCAGGCGATCGAGGTTTCGGATTCGGCGGCGATCCCGCTCAAGCAGGAGCTTGGATTCGTCGAAGCCTACCTGGGCATCGAGCAGGCGCGGCTGGGCGAAAGGCTGAGGGTCCGCGTGGACATCCCCGAAGAACTTGAATCCGCATCGGTGCCGCCGCTTTCGCTGCAGGTGCTCGTGGAGAATGCTGTGAAGCATGGCATCGCGCCATTGGAGGGTGGCGGGGAGATCCGCATCGGGGCGAGGCAGGAGGGGAAAGTCCTGGTGGTGGAGGTGAGCGATCCTGGCACGGGCATCGGCTTCCAGCGGGGGACCGGCACGGCGCTGGCGACGCTCCGGGGCCGCCTCTCGAAGCCCCAGGATTTGAGCCTGGAACGAATAGATGCCCGCACCGTGGCAAGCTTCCGGTGGAGGCAACCTTGATACGCGTGGTCGTGGTGGAGGACGAGCCCTTGGCGCGCCAGCATCTGGCGGACCTGCTCTCGGAGCTTCCGGGAATCGAAGTGGTGGCCACGGCCGAAAACGGCCGCGCTGGACTTGCCGCTATTGCCGGACTAAAGCCTGACGCGGCGTTCCTCGACATCGAGATGCCAGGGATGAAAGGTGTGGAACTGATGCAGCTCCTGTCGGAACCGAAACCTGCGGTGGTTTTCGTGACGGCCCATCCGCAGCACGCTGTGGAGGCCTTCGCTGGCGGCGCGGTCCACTATCTACTCAAGCCCATTTCGCGGGTCGGTGTGGCGCAGGCCATCTCCAGGATCCGCCCCAAGGACGAGCCGCTCCAGCGGGAGTGGCGGCGCATCCCCGTCCGCCGAAAGTCCGGCACCCGCCTGTTGCAGCCCGAAGAGGTGGACGCGCTGGTGGCGGATTTGGGTGATTGCGTGGCCTGGGTGGCGGAGGGCCGCCTACCGGTGGACGGCACACTGGCCTTCTGGGAGGAACGCTTGAAGGACCAGGGCTTCTTCCGGGTTCACCGCAACGCGCTGGTCCGGGTCCAGGCCATCCGGGAGCTGAGCGCGGACGATGATCTGGTGCTGTCGAGCGGGCGGATCCCCGTCAGCCGCCGCCGGATGGAAGAATTGCGGCGGACGCTGGGGATCTGAATGTCCCCGGCGGTTTCGCCGTTCTGAGGAATTTGGGCCGCCGCGATCCACTGGTAGACTGAATGGTTTGTTCTGGAGCACATGTGAAAGTCCTCATCCTCGGCGTCAACGGATTCATCGGTTCCCACCTGGTGGGGCGCATCTTGCGCGATACCAATTGGGAGGTGTACGGGATGGATCTCGGCACCCATAAGGTCACGGAACATTTGGGCCATGACCGCTTCCATTTCGTGGAAGGCGACATCACCATCTCCAAAGAATGGATCGAGTACCACGTGAAGAAGTGCGACGTGGTGCTGCCCCTGGTCGCCATCGCTACGCCGAAGATCTATGTCCAGGATCCGTTGCGGGTTTTCGAGTTGGATTTCGAAGAGAATCTGCGAATCGTGCGCCAATGCGTGAAGTACAAAAAGCGCGTGGTGTTCCCGAGCACTTCGGAAGTCTATGGCATGTGCCCGGACGCGGCTTTCGACGAGGAGACCTCTCCCCTAGTGACCGGCCCCATCCCCATGCAGCGCTGGATCTATTCCACCAGCAAGCAGCTGCTGGACCGCGTGATCTGGGGCTACGGCCAGCGGGATGGTTTGAAATTCACGCTGATCCGGCCTTTCAATTGGATGGGACCCAAACTGGACAGCCTCAACACCGCGAAGGAAGGCAGTTCGCGGCTGGTGACCCAATTCGTGTGGAACCTGATCCAGGGCGAACCGCTGCAGCTAGTGGACGGCGGCGCCCAGCGCCGTTGCTTCATTGACGTGGAAGACGCCATGGACGGGCTGATGATGGTGCTGAAAAATGAAGGAGGGAAGGCCGATGGCCATATCTTCAACATCGGCAATCCCAAGCTCGACCACAGCGTCCGCGAGGTGGCGGAGATGCTGCTGGAGTTGTGGAGGGTCCACCCGGAGCGCATCAAGCGGAATATTCCGCTATCGGAACTGGTGGAAACCAGCAGCGGGACGTTCTATGGCAAGGGCTACCAGGATGTGCTGACGCGGACACCCAGCATCAAGCGGATGCAGGACGCCTTCGGGTTCGATCCCAAAGTCAGCATGAAGGAGGCCCTGGCCAAGAGCCTCGACTTCTTCCTGAAAGAGTACGAAGCCATGGAGCAGGTGGAGGAGGAGGGGTGAGGTATGAGATATGAGGGGTGCGCCTTCAGCGCACTAGCTGATGTGGCCTTTGGCCGCCACCTTATTGAACCTCGCCCCTCATACCTCTCCACCTCACCACCTGCCGAGCCATGACCAAGCGTGATCGCACCACCTACCTGATGCTCTGGGCCATCCTGGGGCTGCTGCCGCTGTTCATGCGGCCGCTTTGGGAACCTGACGAAGGCCGCTACGCGGAAATTCCGCGGGAGATGCTGGCTTCTGGCGATTGGCTCACGCCAACCCTCAACGGCGTACTGTATTTCGAAAAACCGCCGTTGCAGTACTGGATTTCCGCGGCATCCATGAAGCTTTTTGGATTGAATGCGGTGGCGGCCCGGCTCCCCTTGGCGCTGGCTTCGCTGATCCTGTTCTGGTGCGCCTGGCGGCTGGCGCGGCGCCTGGGCGCCCGTGGACCGATCTGGGCCATGGTCATGACGGCCACGGTGCTTCTGACGTTTGTGTGCAGCCAGCTACTGACGCTGGATGCGCTCTTTTCCGCATTCCTGGTATTGGGACTCACAGCGGCGCTAGAAGCGGTGGCAGCAAGATTCCGAAACGAAGCCTCGATGGGCTGGACTCTCCTGACCTACATCGCGTTGTCGGCTGCCGTGCTGACCAAGGGACCTGTCGCGCTGGTGCTGCTGGTCGGAATCCTGGGGCTTTCGCTGCCCTTCGCGTGGAAGGACCTGAAGCTGCGGAAAGCGGTGCTGACGATGGGGTTCAATCCCTTTGGGCTGGCTGCTCTTCCTCGCGCTGACGGCACCCTGGTTCTACTTCGTCAACAAAGCCAACCCGGGGCACGCGCAGTTCTTTTTCATCCATGAGCACATCACGCGGTTCCTCACGCATGAGCACGCGCGTCAGGGTTCGGATAATCCGTTCTTGGACAAGCTCTACTTCCCGGGAATCCTGCTGGTGGGGATGCTCCCATGGCTCAGCCATAGCCTTGTCGGGCTCAAGCGGGGCCTCGCCTTCGTACGCCGGACCACGGGGCCTCAAGGCCTCGAAGCCGCCTTGAACCGTTGGACCGTGGCGACGATGCTGATGGCGTTCGCCTGGCCCCTCTTTTTCTTCAGCGTGTCGGGCTCGAAGCTGGCGCCCTACATCCTGCCCGTCGTAGTGCCGATGCTGGCCCTGGGGTGCACCTTCGAGGAAAAGGGTGAAGAATTCCGCAGCTTGAAGCGGATCGCTGTTGAGTTGTTCGTGCTCGGCGCCATCTTCCTGATCGGCGGATTCGTTTTCGCCAAGGATCTCAACCACGCCAACGGCTGGGTGGTTGCACTGGGCATCGCGTTCGGACTGGTCGGTCTGTTCGCCTTGTATCCGAAGCACCTGACCGCGCCTCGCTGGATGGCCTCCCTGGGCGGCTGCATGCTGGCGCTGGTGTTCGTGTCGGATCGCGTGGCCAGCGCGGGAAAAGATGTTGCCCCCCTGATCCATCGCGCTCCTTCAAATGCCCAGTGGATCAGCTTCGGCGTCTATTTCCAGGGCCTTCCATTCCATACGCGCCAGCGCTGTGTGGTGGTGGCCGGCACCGGCGAGCTGGGATTCGGCAAACGGCAGCTGGCCCAGGCTGAGCAGGATCGCTGGTTCATGGAGGATCCATTGAAACTTGGCACCGTCGCCCAGCGGATGAGATCCGAGGATCCATCGAAGCCGGTGATGGTGCTGGCCCACAGGGATGATTGGGGCAGATTGCCCGAAACCCAACGGTCGGAATGGCAGGAACTTAGACGCAGCCCCAGCACGGTTTTGGCAAGGTTGAAATAGGAACAGTCGGACCCGGTCTATTTCTTCTTCAGGGCTTTCTTCACGCCTTGGCCGGCATCCTTGGCACCTTTCCCAACAGCTTTTCCGCTTTCCTTCGCGGCTTTGCCGATGGCTTTGCCACTATCCTTCGCAACCAGGCCGACCTTTTTGCCACCTTTCTTGGCGGCATGCCCTATTTTCTTCCCCGCTTGAGCGATGTCTTTGCCAGCTTCCTTGAAATCCGATTTGATCTGTTCCTTGGCGCCCTGGGCGACGCAGGGCAGCACGGCGAGCAGGGTGCAAAGGATGAAGGTGCGCATAGGTCCTCCCATTCCCTGTTGAGTATGCGCTTTGCCCGGCGAGGGCGCCGGGGGACACTGGGGGGATGGATGAAGTTGATGAATTTTCAGAGCACCGCGAAACCCGGATTCCCGGGCAGCGGCTAGGGGAGTGGGTGCGGGAGAACCGCATCGTCATCCTGTACGGGATATTGCTCATCGCCGTGATATCCAGCCGGGGTTCCTGGGGGGGCGATGAACGCCGGATATCGGACCTGACCTGGGACCTCCTGAACCGGGGGAGCTGGTCTCCCCAGGAACTGGGTGAATCATCCATCCTGTATCTCTGGCTGACAAAGATTCCGGCAGCGTTGGCCGGGCTTCAGGGAAGCGGATCGGCATCCGGATTTCCGGCCTGGCCGCTGCGCCTTCCATCGATCCTCGGCTCCATCTTGTTTCTTTGTTTTTTCCGGCGGTGGGCGTCCCGCTTTCTCCAAGGCGACGTGGCGGGCCTGGCGACGCTGATACTTTGTTCCACGCCAATCTGGTTCTGGCAGTCGCAGGCCATCCAGGTGGACCTGCTGTATTCCGCCCTGCTCGCCTGGAGCTGGCTCAGTTGGCTGGCCGGCTACCTGCTGCTGCGGCGCCAGGCCGAAGGACAGGAGAATGAGCATCGGAGCTGGTTCAGGAAATCGCCTCTCTGGCTTGGCCTCGCTTTTCTCATCAAAGGCCCGCAACCGCTCCTGTTCTCGTCGCTGCTGCTTCTGCTCTTCCTGGTCTGGCAGGCCGATTTGAAAGCCCTGAAAGAAACCCTTTTGAATCGGGGATTCTTCCTTCTCGCCGCGGTCGGGGTTACAGGATGCGCATGGAACCTGGTCCCGGTGCCGGGGTTTAAGGCCGTCTTGCAGGGTTTTTCAAGCATCCAATCCCCCTGGATTTATGCTGAATACCTGGTGCGGGACCTGTTCCCTTGGGCGCTGCTGCTGCCGGCCCTGGTCATTTTCCTGAGGGGCAGCGGCGCCCACAAAGCGCCCATCGCCCGCTTCTTGATACTCGCGTTCCTGGTTCCGTTTTCAAGCTGCCTGTGGGGTGATGGAACGCGGGGGACCGATCCGCTGATGGCCTATCCATTTCTGGCCTTGCTGCTGGCGGGGTTGCTGCAACCCGTCTACGTGGAAGGCGTCAGCATGGGCCGCATCCGGCGCATCGGAGCCGTGATGGCCACGGCGCTTTGGTTGGCCTCCATCGCTTTTTTCGCAGTTTGTATGGTTCGTCTGGGGGGAGCTGGGCTTCAGGCCGCCGCCGCACCCATGCTTGGACCCCTGCGGTTGGCTACGCTGGTATTGGCCCTGGGAGCGCTTTCGGTGAGTGTTCGGTGCGCCAATGGAGAGGGCGAATTCCTGGTGCGCGAAACCGCCGCGACCGTTTGCGTGGTGTTTTTCATTATCGGCACCTGGGGTTTCCGCGGTCTGGACTCCAAACTGCGCAGTCAAATCAATGCCAAGGATCCGATGACGCACCAACTCCTTAAATGAAGACCGTGAGAGGTGAACCATGTCCCCCAACTTTAAAGCCATCCCTCTAATCGTTATCGGTGTGTTGCTCAATGCCCTGGCGCAAATCTGCCTTAAGAAGGGCCTTAACGCCGCGGGCGGAATGCAAGTGGAATTTGGCGCGCTGGTGCGTTTGATGCTTCAGCCCTGGGTGCTGGCAGGTCTCGCCTGCTACGCGGTGAGTGTGGTGGTGTGGTTGGGCGCCCTATCCCTGGTGGACGTGAACTACGCCTATCCCTTCCTTGCGCTCGGGTTCATCGCCAACGCGGTGCTGGCGAGGGCCTTCCTGGCTGAAGCGATCCCGCCCATGCGCTGGGTGGCCCTCGCCATCATTGTGGTGGGGGTGGGGTTGCAGGCCTGGAGCGGCAAGGGAAATTGAATGGTTTTTGCCATGTACATTTAATGTTCTTGTCAGATAGACTGGCTCCTTCTTCTCCGTGGAGCTTTTGTGAATTTTCTGATCAATTCGACAAAACTGTGGACCGCGGCGAAGTCCGGACCCTTGTGACCGATGCTGAGGGTGTGGCCGGAACTTCCGGCCTGATCCCCGGCCGCTACCGGCTCAATGGCAAGGAAGTGCTCCTCCGTCCGGATGAGCGGGTCTTTGTCACCGTGCGCATCGGCGACGCGCAGGCCACCGTCGCGGTGGAAGCTTCCCCTTTGTTGGCGGAAACCAGCTCCGTGGGTGTGCAGACGCGATTCACCCAGGCTGAGCTGCAGAGCCTGCCCTTCGCGCCGCACCGCTTCGTGGAGCACAGCTATTTGGCGCCGGGCATCACGCCTAGCGGAAAACCCGAGCCCGTGGTCTACGGCTCCATGCTGGACGCCAACGCCTTCCTGGTGGATGGCATGAGCACCAATCTCAGCTCCACGGGCCGCTTCGGCATGAACATGAGCAGCGAAATCCTGGAAAGCCAGGTCATCACCACCGGCGGCCACAAGGCAGAGGATGGATTCGCGGCCGGAGCCGTGTACAACCAGGTCACCCGGAGCGGCGGCAACGATTTCCACGGCGCGCTGTTCGCGAGCCGCATCAACCGCGGCAACAATGCCAAGCCAGAGGACGGCAAAACCAACACCCCCGAAGAGCGGCCCACGGACGCATCGGAATTCGGGTTCTCCTTCAGCGGCCCTCTCATAAAGGACAAACTGTTTTTCTTCGGCACCTTCAACCGCCAGTTGCTGGCCCAGGATTTCGAGAACGTACAGCCCATCGGAACACCGCCGCATCGCCGCATCCAATCCGAAGACCGGAGCTACCGCTTTCTCAAGCTCTCCTGGGTCCTCAACGAAAACCATCGGCTGGATCTGAGCTGGTTCGGCGACCCCGTCACCCAATACAATTTCGATCTGGCCGGCGACAGCTCCGTGAAGGATTTCCAGCAGGCCAACCGCACCCGGGGCGGCAACAGCTTCTTGGCAAAGCATGTGGGTTTGTTGGGCGGAAATCTCGCCTGGGAGAACACCATCGGGTTGCACCAGACGGCTTTCCAATGGTCGCCAGCCACGCCCGAGGCCGGTCCCTACCGGGGCCAATTGGATGCCGCAGGCGGCGAGTCCTTTGGCCGCAGCCCGGAGGACCGCCTGGAGCGCGTGAAAAACCTGACCGTGAAGAGCGAACTCACCTGGTATTACGGTGAGCATGTTGTCAAAGGCGGACTCCAGGCGCTGGATTCGGAATTCACCCGGGTATTCTTGCGGCCCTCAGGTGGCCTTTCCTACCTGGATCGCGCCGCGGGCGGCGCAGGCCCTAGCAATGGAGACATCGCGGCCATTCGCGCCGGGTTGATCTCCAACAGCGGATCCGATTTTGGTTATGCGAATCTAGATAGTCTGGTGACCCCGAGCCCTATTTCGGGCCAGTTGTTTGGGGGCGTGGCGAGCTTTCTCTACCGTCGGACTCTCAGTGACCTGAATGAATATGGGAGCCCTCTCAAGGCCAAGACTATCGGCCTCTATGCTCAGGATGACTACCATCTCGATGCCTATTGGACTTTCAATCTGGGCCTTCGCGTGGACAAGGCCAGCGCGGATGGCGAGGATGGACACGAACTCTACAGCCAAACCCTGGTGAGCCCGCGCTTGGGCGTGTCCTGGAACCCCGATGGCCGCGGGCAGACCCGCGTGTTCGCTTACTTCGGCCGCATCTTCAGCCCGCCTTCGCCGGGCGCGCTGCGCCCCGCAGGCGCCACGACGGATGGACCTTCCACCACGCAGCAGGTTTGGGTGCCCTCCCAGGCAGCTTGGAAGACTTATGCCTCCGCGGGCGTCGTGGTGCCGAAAACACTCGCAGTGCAACCGGGTTTGAAGTCGCCTTCCACCGATCTGATCCAGGTGGGCGCCCAGCGCGTCCAGAACCTCGGCGCATTCATGGGTGAATGGACTTTGGATGTGCTTTACACCCGCAAAACAATGAGAGATCTCGTGGACACCTACAACCCTTCCTGGGGCTACCTGGCCCCAGCTGATCTCGGCCTGCCGGCTTTTATGCCAGGCGTGAGGGTCATCGGCAATCTGCCGGGACTGAAGCGCGATTACAACGGCTTGGATCTGGTGGCGGAACACGCCTTTGACGGTGGCCACTGGATGCGATTCAGTTACACGAATGCCCGGTTAAGCGGCAATTCCGAGGTCGGGAACGTGGCCAGCAGCTCGCCTTCCAACACGGGTTTCGCGCAGATTCCTGGTCTTGCGGAAGACTACCGGCAGGGCAAGTATGACGGTCCGCTCAACGAAGATGTCCGCCACAATTTCAAAGCCTATGGATTGGCCAAGCTGCCCTTGAATCTTGAGCTTTCCGGGACGTTCAATATCCGCTCAGGCCTGCATTACGCGAACCTGGCCAAGGTCTCCGGGAACGCCGTTCTAGCGCCAGGTGAAGCTCGCGGTGCCCGTGAGTTGCCTTGGGCCCGTAGTTTCGACATCACTTTCGCATGGCACAAAAAAGTCCAGGGCGCTGATCTGCGCCTGGGATTGGACGTCTTGAATCTCACCAATGCCCAGCCTTTGAGCGCTACGAACAACCTGGCCCAGAAGCCCAACAACTACCAGCAGGGCCGCGTCATGCAATTCAGCGCCAGGGCCGCCTTCTAGGCTGATGAAAAAAAACGGAGCGGGATGAACCCGCCCCGTTTTGCTGGCAACGGCACTGCTTACGCCTTGGGCCTTTTCATTTGCGCCTTCAGCGCATCGCGCATGGCCTGGACCTCGGGATCGCGTTCGGTGGGCGCCACCACCCCGACGGTCTCGCCTAGCTTCGTGGTCATCAACAACCCGAGCAGATTCTCGATAAGATTGCCTCCGCCCGCGCCGCCGCCGGACATGTTGATCTTCGGCACCACATCGATCTGGCCCTTTTCGATGGCTTCGGCGAAGCGGTTCATGACCTGCTGGGTGAGCTGGAACTGCGGGCCGCCGTAGGCGCGCACCTGCTCCTCGATGGCGATGGCCTGGGCGATGCCCACTCGCGCCGCGCGCTCGGCTTCACCATCGGCGATGGCCTTGATGCGCTTGCCCTCGCCTTCGCCCATGATCCGCACCTTCTCGGCTTCGGCGCCTGCGAGGGTCTGGATGCGGTTGGCCTCCTGCTGGGCGCGGGCGTAATCCGCCTTGCCCTGGTTGCTCTGCACGGTGATGGAGATCTCCGATTCCGTCAGCATGGTCTGCTGCTTGGCCTTGGCTTCAGCCTCGCGCAGTTCGCGCTCCTTGATGGCTGCGCCCTGCTGCCGGGAATAGGTCTCCACCTGTTCGTTGGCGATCTGGCGGGAACGGAGCTGGATGAGGATCTGCTCGATCTGGCCGCCTTGGGTTCCGCTGGTGGGCGTGCCGATCAGGACTTCCTGCAATTCCAGGTTGTACTGTTCGAACTTGGCGCGCATCTGGACGCCGGACTGGTCCTGGATGGCGCTGCGGTCCTGGATGAGCTGGATGAGCGTGCGGGTCTGGCCGATGTTCTTGAAGTAGGCGGCCACCATGGGATCCAGGGTCTGCTCCACCAGCCGTTTGATGTCGCCGAAGCGCTGGATGACGAGCGGCGCCTTGCGGTAGTCGATGTGCACCACCACCGACAGCGGCAGGCTGGGTTCGAAGGCGTCCTTGGTGATGAGGCTCACCTCTGCCAGGTTCTCGTCGTAGCGGTGCGCACCGACTTCGGATTGGCTCCACTTCAGGATGAAGTTCGTGGTGGGCACCATCACCACCTTTCCGGCGTAGGTGTTGAAGGCGTACTTGCCGGGCAGCAATGGATCGTTCCACACGCCGCGGGTGCCCACGGCCACCAGCTCGCCGTGCTTGTAGTCCGCGCCGGTCATGTCCGTGCCCTCGACGCCGGTGTAGCTCACCACCACGCCCACGGTGCCCACTTCCACCACGGTCTTGGGGATGGACTCCACCGTCGCGAAAAGGCGGTTCACGTAGTAGGTGCCTTCCACGATGACCTGGAGCTGGCGGCCGCGGAGGCCTCCCGCCTTCAGGAATTTGTCCGGGTCCTGGAAATTGTTGTGGTAGGTGTCGGGATGCGCGGGATCGTTACCCACCGAGGGCGCGATGATTTCGTCGGACGGGAGGCTCGGCCCATCGTGGACCGTGATGACGCCGATGATGTCGTCGGTGCCCTTGATGACCACGGGGCGGTAGCCGCCCCGCTCGGCGATCACGGCGCTCATCTTGGTGAAGGTGTCCACTTCGCTGCGGTCCAGGGGCAGGTAGAGCATCTGGTCCTCGGTGAGCACCACGAACTGCACCAGGTTGATGGCGTAGATGCCTTCGCGGAGGATCATGCGCTGGGGGCCCTTGGTGCCGCCGTTCTGCAGGAAGGCCTCCACATCCTGGAAATCCCGCGCGCGCTCATTGGAGGCCAGGGCCTGGGAGGCCGGGAGGTCCTTGCCATCCCGTGCGAAGACGTAGCCGATCTTGCCTTGGGGAATCGTGACCAGAGGCATCTTGTGGATGCGGTACTGGAAGGGCATGAGGAAATGCCAGCCGCCGCGGAGGAGCTGAGGCTGGAATCCTGCCTCGCCCCCTAAGCGCGATGAGGCCGGTTTTCACGGACCCCTTCCCGCTGATGAGCTTTTCCACGATGCCTACGCGGTTGTTGGGGATGTACCGGATCCATTTCGAGAGCAGCACCAGCAGGAAGATGGAAAGCAGCGCCAGCAAGAAGGCGGTGCCGGGATGGTCAAGGAACCAGGTGAGGTCCATGAAGACTCCTTTCAAAGAGCAGCGTTGATTCTAACTCTGGCTCCTCATTCTCCCGGATGGTAGTTCAAGGCGCCGCCGAGAGGACAGAACCCATCGGCCAGCCGGGTGATTTGATGGGTTATCCTGGGCTTCCAAGGTCAGGTATGGATCCCTACGAAAATGACGCTGAATGGCTTTACTGGTTGAAGGCCCGTTGGCCCCTGGTGCTGGGCGCCGTGTTGATGGCGGGCTGGGGTTGCTCCAACTGGCATTCCCGCGCTGTCAGGCATCCTGCGGGTGTATTGGCGGCGGATGACCCCGCGCAGGAGAACCTTTTGAAAGGCACGACTTGGACCGCAAAGGACCACCGCTTCACTGCGCTGGCCAATTTCCATATCCATGCGCGGGTGCTTTCCACCGAACGCTATCGCTTTGACCGCGCTGCTGAAATTTCGCCAATAGATTTTGCGATGGGGTGGGGCCCCATGTCTGATTCTGCGGTGCTTGAAAAATTGAACATCAACCAAAGCGACCGCTGGTTCCACTGGAATGCAAGCACACTGCCGCTGCCCATGGATGTGATCACATCCCATGCGGCCAACATGCATATGATCCCAGCCAGCAAGGCGGTGGAACGCGGATTGCTGAGCGTCCGGGAAGGCCAGATCGCGACTCTGGACGGCTATCTGGTCCACGTGGATGGAAAGGATGGTTGGACATGGCAGAGTTCCATGACCCGTGATGATTCAGGCGATGGAGCCTGTGAAGTCATTTGGGTGGATAAGGTCTCGGCGGCCGACCATTGAGGAAGTCTCGCCCATCAGCCAAGTCCCTTGCTCTGTTCGTGGTGGGCTTGGCCTTTTTCACCGATATGTTTCTTTACTATCTCCTGGTGCCGCTCCTGCCAATTTATGCGCGGGAGCTGCATCTTGGGCAGATGCGCGTCGGCCTGCTGTTTGGGAGCTATGCCATCGCTTTGGTCGCTGTGACGCTTCCCTTGGGAAGCCTTGCGGACCGGGTGGGGCGGCGCAGGCCGATGCTCATTGGGTTGTTGGCCTTGGGCGCAACCACGCTGCTCTTCTTGTTCGCCAAGAATTATTGGCTGCTCGTGCTTGCGCGAGGGCTTCAAGGCGCGGCCGGCGCGGCTACTTGGATTCCCGGGATGGCCTTGCTGGCGGATCACTTTCCCCGTGAACAACGCGGGAAAGCTATGGGCACGGCCTTCGCTTGTGCCAATCTCGGCTTTCTCATCGGGCCGCCTATTTCTGGTTATCTCACACAGGAATTGGGAGCTTCTGCGCCCTTTCTTTTCGGGATTGGATTAGTCGTGCTGGATGCGGGGGGGCGGGCTTTTCTTCTGGAAGAAGCAGTGGTGGAAAAAGAGCTGCGCACCAGTCCGATGGTATTCGCGCGGAACCCGGTGATTCTTGTCTTCAGCGGCGCACTGGCCTTGGGATCTGCCTTGTGGGCGGTGCTGGAGTCCACGCTACCTCTGCACTTTGATGCGGTGCTGCGTTTTGGCCCTGGCCAGATCGGCCTTTGCTTTGCGGCTGCTGCGCTCACGCACACGCTCACTTCGCCCTTGATGGGGCATTTGTCAGATCGCATCGGCCGCAAGAAAGTGCTCATCATCGGCTTGGCCTTGAGCGTGGTGTTCATTCCGCTGCCGGTGTTCTTCCGGCACACGGTACTTGTCATCGCCAGCATGATGGCCCTGGGCAGCATCGCGAGCCTGATCATGTCGCCATCGAGTCCGGCGGTGGCGGATGCAGTTGAAAAGGCTGGAAGCACCAGTTATGCATCGGCTTTTTCGATCCTAAATATCGCCTACGCCGTTGGCATGATGGTGGGCCCCCTGGTGGGTAGCGCCCTGGTGCAGTTGTTGGGATTGCAGGCGGCCTTGATTCTGGTTGGCCTTGGGTTCGGAAGCTTCATCCTGGTGACGAGGAAGGTTGCCCCTTAATCGCGCGGTAGATCCACCGCTCCGCATCCCTCGCCCATGGCCCTCCATGCAAGCCGCCAAAGGCATCTTCCAATTCGAATCCCGCGATATCCAGGGATTCGCGGACTTCCCCGTCCGTGGGAATCCAGATGTCGTGGCGGAATGAATATTTGCCCTGCTTTCTTTCGGTCCAGATGCGTTTCCGGTCTGGGCTCCAGCGCACCCGTTCGCGGTATCCGAATTCTTTCAGTTCCATCCATCGCCCTTCGGTGGAGGCCACGCCACGCTCCAGGGATTCGCGGCCGCAGAGATCCAACAGCAGGGTGCCTCCGGGTTTCAGAACCCGTGCGAATTCCTGGAGCTGGCGGAGGTTCTCTTCCTCGGTCGCAAAGTAGCCCCAGGATGTGAAAGCGCAGAAAACGCCGTCCACGCAGGCTGTACGGAAGGGCAGGGCCCGGAAATCCAGGCGAACGAGAGCGCCTGGATATTCGATGCGGTGGCGTTGCAAGTTCAGCGGGCTGAGATCACCACCGACGACCCGGTACCCACGGGTTTCCAGTGCTGGGCGCAGCCGGCCCCACCCGCAAGGCAGATCCAGCACTGTCGATCCTCCTTCCAATCCGAGCAGGGACGCCAGAGCTGGGCCTTCATAGAAAGCGTCGCCCTCTTTATCTCGGTAGTGATCGAAATATGCTGGGTGATCGAAGTCGTAGGCGAACCAGTCCATGCTTGCGTCATTCCGATCATAAGGGGCCGTAGCAAAATAACCGAACTGCACCGGTTATTTTGGCACGGCCCCTAAAAGTGTAGATTGGAGTAAGGAGGCCCGGATGTTTCGAATCAAGGGAATGCTCTTTGGTCTCACCGTGGTGACGACCATCCTTTCGGCCCAGGCTCCATCCACTGGCTACCACGGCCTTCGTCTTCCGATTTCCTTTTTTTCAGGGAATCGCGCACGGATGGTCCAACAGCTGAGAGCCCTGGGGCCCGGTACGCTGGCAGTCATCAAGTCCATGCCCGAGCAGCCGCGCAATGGGGATGGCGAACAGGCATTCCGCCAGGATTCTGATTTCTACTACCTGACGGGTGTGGAGGAACCGGGTGCCGTGGCATTGCTTTCGGCCGATGGGGACAAGCCCTACACCCTGTTGGTGCGGCCCCGGGATCTCAAACGGGAGGCGTGGAACGGGCCGCGGCTGGGCATTGAAGGCGCGATGAAACTGGGTGCGGACCAGGCTTTCGATTTTCCAAAGGGCGACGAAGTATTGACCGAGGCTATCAAGAAAGCCCAGCGAATCGTGCTCGTCTGCAATCTGGACCGCGAGTTCCGGACAAAAATCCTCGATGCCGTGCTGCCGCTCGGGACGGACAACAACCATGGCCTGTTCCGGAAGTCCGTTGTGGATGGGCGCCACATGGTGGCGGAGATGCGTTCCATCAAACAACCAGCCGAAATAGACATGATCCAAAAGGCCGTGGATGTGAGCATCGAGGGCCACCTTGCCGCCATGAAGGCATCTAGAACAGCTACCAACGAAGGCCAGGTGGCCGGGGCCTTCGAGGGCGCGGTCCGGGGACTCGGCGCGCGCTTCCTCGGCTACGACACCATCGCGGGGGCCGGGAACCAGAGCTGCATCCTGCACTACCCGTTTAATGATGCGCCGCTGCATCCCGGTGAGCTGCAGCTCATGGATGCGGGCGGTGAAGTGGGCTATTACACCGCCGACATCACCCGAACATGGCCCGTGAACGGGAAATTCTCGACAGAGCAGCGTGCGATTTACGATCTTGTATTCAAGGCCCAGGAGGCTGGGATCGTGGCTTGTGTGGTGGGCAGTCCCCACATCGCCACCCACTACGCTACTTCGCGTGTGGTAAGTGATGGTTTGGTTGATCTTGGAATTATTAAAGGCGATAGGGACGAGGTTTATAAGCGAGGTGATTGGAAACGTTTCTTTCTCCACGGCACAAGCCATTGGTTAGGCCTGGATGTGCATGATGCAGGCGACTATGGATCGAAGGACCCGATCTATCGCGCCGGGGGTCGGCGTCTGTTGGAGGCTGGCATGGTGCTGACGGTCGAGCCCGGCATCTATATCGCTAAAGGTGCCGAAGGCGTAGATCCCAAGTGGCAGGGCATCGGCGTACGCATCGAAGACGATGTCCTGGTGACGCAGGAAGGTCCGAAGAACCTGAGCGCACACCTACCCAGGAAAGCCGAGGATGTGGAGCGGGCGCTGAAGTAGGTACGAGCCATGAGCTAAAAAAAGCCGACGCCAGAGGCGCGATCGCTATAAAGCTCTCGACTCTCGACTCAGACTCGGAACTGTCATCCTTCTTCACCAGTTTCACAGGTGCGGAAACCCTGGGGAGGTTGGCAACGCCTTTCCAAACATAGCGAGTGCCCCGCTTTTGCCCCTGTTTGAAAATGACGCCTTCAGCTTCGAGTTCCGCAAAGAAACGGCGCAGGGTGGCGGGAGCCCAATCGCAATCAGCGAGTTCCAATCCATCCTGGGCCTCGAAACTAGAGAGGGCGCCTCGATCTTGGAGCAGCGCCACCAGCTTGGATCTCAACTCATCCAATTCCTGGCGGGAGCGGCGGACTTTGGTTTTGAAATCCTGGCCATTTGAGGGGGGCCCTGGCACAAACCCTGGGGCAACGGCGGTGGGTTGGGTAGTAGAAAGGGGTGCAGCGGACTCGTGGAGCAGGCCACCATCCAGGTAGATATCGGTATCTTCCCTCTTAAATAGCACTACCACGGTGCTGGCTGGGAGGCCTTCGTTATGGAGCGCCTCGATGACACGATCTCCGATTCGCTGTTTCTGGACCCTGGTAAGAGCTGATGTGTGTATAACTACCATCGCCATGGGCAACTCCAATTTAAGGGTGAGATTACAGTTTAAGTAGGCTCATAAACTGGTCAAGTGGCATTTGTGAATAACCCATTACTGTTGTCTCCTGGTCCACCTGTCATGAAAGCCAATCTGAAAACCTGAAATAGGAGGTTTTAGGAAAACGCCGGAATGGGTGTGAGCTGGACCATCAGACCGAGTTTTCGAGGTCGCGAATGTGCCTCTGGATGCTACGGTGGCGGGACTTAGAGGAGGGAGGTTGGGAGATGGGTTCCTGGTAGGTGGCGCCTTTGCTCATCAGGCGGTAGATGATCACCGCGAGTTTTCTAGCGATCGCCATCAGTGCCTTCTTCTTGCTTCCAATCTGGGCGCAGAGGTGGCGGTATTTGCCCCCGAGGTGGCAGTCTTTCGCCTTCACGGCGGCGATGGCGCATTCCATCAAGGCGCTGCAAAGGTACGGGTTCCCCTTTCGGGCGGCGGCGCGTATTTTTGCCTCCACTCTCTCGGCACCCAGGTGCTACGCCCGCCCAGGCGATAGGTGTTTCTCGGTGGGCCACACGCTCATGTCCACACCGATCTCGGCAAGATCACACGCGGATGGGGCTGATGCCGGGAATACTCATCAGCAACTCCAGCTGCTGCTTGTGAGGGGCCATCTGCGCTGCGTGAGCCCCTCCACATCCTGGATGTTTTCCTCCACGACTTCCAGCCGCTTGAGTTGCAGCGCCAGCAGCTTCCTGGGAACCGGGAACAGGGGCGCTTCCAGGGCCGCCGTCAGCATCCCCAGTTTCTTCTTCACAGAGTGGTGGATGAGCTTGGGAGTTCGTCCACGACGTCCGTCCTCCGCCAGGGATTCCAGAATCGCCATGCCGGATGTGCCGAACACTTGCTCAGCACGGTTCCCAAGGTGACCCCTGACGTGCGAGAAGCCGCTGGACTTCATTGCGCATGCTGGTCCGCGCGGATGAGCTGACGACGAAACCGCGTCAGTTCCCGGGCATCGCGGAATTCCTGCTTGGGCACGAAGCTTGGGCGAATGAGGTCGTGCCGCAAGGCCCGCGTCCACCTCGCATCCGCGGTCGGTCTTATGGCCCAGGTTTTGCGTATGGTTCGGATTCCCCACGGTCATCTGGACGTGGCCTTCCAGTGCCGCGAAAACGGGCATCAATACGCCCGTGGCCTCCATCCCCACCGCCTGGCAGCCACTGGCGAAGAGCCAATCCCGAAGCTCTCTCAGGCCCCAGGCCGGAACTCCTCTTCGTAGCGAGGCCGCCACTGGGGCCAGAGCGACCAGGCAGGCCACGAGGATGGTGAGTGGACATCCAGCCCGCAAGCCACGGGATGGATGACTCGCGACTTCCCGGTCCATGGGACCTCTCAAAAGGAGGGATGTCTGCAGGGCGAAACACGACACTGTCATCCGTGCAGACTCTTCCAAGTCGCAGCACAATGTGATACCACTACCCGTGCGGGCCAGTCTTATGTGCGGAGTTTCCTGCCAGGAGCCGCGGCCACCATTTAGGACATCCTCAAGATGAGCCTGCGCCGCTTGGCCCGCACCTATCAAACCCATACCTCAAACTATTAACGCCCACTCGGCTTCAGCCCGTGCCCCACCAGGAGTCTTATGTGTCGTAGTCGTCCGAGTGGAAAATTGCTGGCTACACTGTAACGATCCTTATTTTGTTCTTCAGGAGTCCAGATGGTCAGAACTCAGCCTTCTCGAAGACAGCTCCACCCGGAGGAGCAGACCCGCTTCGAAGCATTCCTCCGGAGCCGAGACCTCAAGTACACGGGGGAGCGAAAAGCCTTGCTGGATGCCGTGTTCGCCTCCAAACACCACTTTGATGCCGATAGCCTCCATTTGACCTTGAGGCAGAAGGGGAATGAAATTTCACGCGCCACGGTATACAGGACCTTGGATCTTCTTGTGCAATGTGGCCTGGTCCGCAAGCAGAGCCTTGGCGACCAACACGCTCACTACGAAGCCGTCCATGGCGATGAACACCATGACCACTTGATTTGTCTGAATTGCGACACGGTCATCGAATTCTTCAGACCTGATCTGGAAGCCATGCAGGAGACCATCTGCACTGAATTCCAATTCAAGCCTCTGCACCATAGCTTGCAGATTTTCGGAATCTGCCACGCTTGCCAGGCCAAAGGCACCGAGGGACTCGACGTAGCCCACCGTGTAAGCCAATTGCACGCCTGACCAGAACACCCGCATTTGTCTAACGAGCGTCCTGGCGCTAGCCTGGACCATGGCAAACCTTACGTATCAAGACATCCAACGTCTTCCCAAGACCGACCTTCATGTCCATCTGGACGGATCGCTGCGCATTTCGACCATCCTGGAACTGGCGGAAGAGCAGAAAGTGAAGCTGCCCGCAGATAGCGTGGATAAGCTGCGGCCCTTTGTGGAAGTCGGGGAGGAGTGCAAGTCCCTTGTTGAATATCTGAAGGCTTTCGACGTCACCCTGTCGGTGATGCAGACCTACGACTCCCTGGTACGGACCGCCTTTGAACTGGCGGAGGATGCGGCCAAGGAAAATGTCCGCTATATGGAGGTCCGCTATGCGCCGATCCTTCATCAGCAGAAGGGCTTGACGCTGCACACCATCGTTCAGGCCGTGCTGGAAGGGCTGAAGCTGGCCAGCAAGAAGTACGGCATCCGCACCGGGGTGATCATCTGCGGCATCCGGCATATCAGTCCCGAGATGGGCAACAAGATGGCGGACCTGACGGTGGCCTTCAAGAACAAGGGCGTGGTGGGCTTTGATCTTGCGGGGGCTGAAGAAAACTTTCCCGCCAAGAAATTCAAGGACGCCTTCGGGCGCGTGCTAGCCAACAACATCAACTGCACGCTGCACGCGGGCGAGGCCTACGGTCCCGAAAGCATCCACCAGGCCATCCATCTGTGCGGCGCCCACCGCATCGGCCACGGCGTGCGGCTCATCGAGGATGGCGATCTGATGAACTACGTCAACGACCACCGCATTCCGCTGGAATGCTGCCCCCTGTCGAACGTGCAGACCAAGGCGGTGAAACGCATGGCGGATCATCCCATCCGGTTGTTCTACGATCTGGGTCTGCGTGTGACCGTGAACACCGACAACCGGTTGATGACCAATACCACCGTGAGCAAGGAATTCCTGACCATCCATGAACAGCTGGGTTTCAGCCTGGAGGAAATCAAAGAAGTCATCATCATGGGCTTCAAGAGCGCCTTCCTGCCCTATGCCATCAAGCGCGCCATGCTGGGCGAGGTGGTGGAAGAGCTGAAGAACTTCAAGCCGAAGAGCCTGGAGAGCAAGCGGGAGCATCTCTAGGCTGTTTGCTGAAGGCTCAACAAGGGAGCGATGCTTCGCTCCCCGCTTCTCCGTCGACTGATAACCTGATATCTGAGGCCTGAAATGCTCGACCGTCTGCAAGCCTTCTTCGATCAGCACTCGCGGATCCTTCTCACGACTCACGAAAATCCGGATGGCGATGGAATCGGGGCCTGCCTTGGATTGGCGCATTACCTGCGATTTCTAGGCAAGGAGGCGCGGATCGTAGTGTCGCCCTCCCTGCCATCCAATCTGCACTGGTTGGACACTGAGGGCTGGATCGAGCGGTACGATCCCGCTGGCCCTCACCTGGAATTGGCAGCTTGGCCGGATGCCTGGTTGCTCGTGGACGCGTCCGAACCCCATCGTTTGGGTGCGATGTATCCGGCCTTCGAATCCACCAAGGCGCCCCGCGCGTGTCTGGACCACCACTTGAAGGAAGCGCCCAGGGGCTTCGAGCAGGAATTCACCGATCCCAAGGCCACAGCCAGCGGTGAGTTGGTCTACGATCTGGCCGCCCCCCGCATGGGTCTGCCGCTGCCGGTGTCCATGGCCGAGGCCATATATGCATCGCTGATTTCAGACACGGGGAATTTCAGGTTCTCCAATTCCACTGGCAAGGTGCATCGCATGGCCGCTGGGCTCATCGAGCAGGGCGTGCAGCCAGCGCGAAGCTACCAGCGGATCTATCTGCAAGACACGCCGTCCAAGGTGAAACTTTGGGGCCGCGCTCTGGAGCGGATGGCACTGTTGGGTGGGGGCTCATTTGGCCTGATGGTCATCACCTTGGAAGACCTGAGGGAGTGTGGCGCCACCCATGATGATCTGGATGAATTGGTGCAGGAACCTACGCGGTTGGCATCTGTCGAAGTGGCCGGGCTGCTATACGAATTGGCAGATGGGCGTATCAAGCTTTCGCTGCGGTCGAAGGAGGCGGTGGATGTGAACGCTGTCTGCAAACTGTTCAGTGGCGGGGGGCATCGCCTGGCCTCCGGTGCTAAACTGGATGGTCCCGTGCTCGCCGCCAAGGCACGAGTGGAAGCCGCAGTGCTGGACCAATTGGACCGCGATTTATCCAGGATTTAAAATCACAACAAGATGTTCAAACATTTGTCCCAAATCCACGCTCACGGCATCAAATGGAAGAAGGGCCGATCCTTCTTTCATCCAAAGAAAGATAAATAATGTCCAAAGAGTGCAGCAACGCTCCCAAGCTCGATCTCATCCAGAAGTTCGAGACCGAATCGGTGCCCTTTGTCGCCAAGGCGGACGTTCCCTCGATCTTCGGGAAATTCACGGTCTATGGGTTCCTCGAAAGGGCCACGGGCAAGGAGCATTTGGCCGTGGTGGCTGGTGACATTGATAGCCGCAAGCGCATCAATGTCCGCATCCATAGCGAGTGCCTGACTGGCGAAGTCCTGGGCAGCTTGAAATGCGATTGCCGGCAACAGCTGGAATCCGCATTGCGCTACATTGGTGAAAACGGCGGCATGGTGCTTTATCTCAGGCAAGAAGGCCGCGGTATTGGGTTGCTGAACAAGCTGAAGGCCTATGCATTGCAGGAGCAGGGCCACGATACCGTGGAAGCGAATCAAATGCTGGGGTTCGCCGATGACCTGCGCACCTACAACTCCGCCATCGAGATGTTGCGCTTTTTTGGCATCCGCAAGGTGCGCCTGCTGACCAACAATCCGAAAAAAATAATCGCATTGGAAGCTGCCGGCATTGAGGTCATGCGCGAGGCCCACCAGCAGGCAAGCAACCCCCATAATCTCCGCTATCTGAAAACCAAAGCCAAGAAGAGTGGCCACTTGCTGAGTTTCAAGGAAGAACCGCTGTAATTTTTTCCTTTCAGATTGACCAACACCAGTGCGTTAACCTGGATGCCTCGTCTTACGAGTTCATCATTGAGGTTTCCATGCGCGTTGGATCGCTTGCCAGTTTGGCCCTGCTGACTTTTTCCTTGGCCGCGGGCGACAAGCCATTGACGAAGACGGAACAGGCCGAGCGGTTTCACCCGGTCGCCGCCACACCATCGCCTGATGCTCGGGATCAGGCATTTGCGCAGCGGAACAAGCTGCTTTCTGAAAGCACGCTCAAGGCAATCCCTTTTCGCAGCGTTGGCCCATTAGGGCAGGGCGGGCGAGTAGTGGGACTTGCGGCCGATGACCGCAAACCCTCCGCGTGGGTTGTTGCCTTTGCTACTGGCGGTCTGTGGCACACGAAGAACGAAGGCGCCGATTGGACCTCGCTGTTCGATCATGAAGGGGCCTTCGCGCTAGGAGCCATCGCCGTGCAATGGGGCGAACCTGGACAACCTAAAACGATCTGGGCGGGGAGCGGTGAAGCCAACGCCAGCCGTAGTTCCTATGGGGGCGCGGGAATTTTCAAGAGTACGGATGGCGGCAAGACGTGGGTCAATATGGGTTTGAAAAACAGCCATCGCATCGCGCGTATTGTCCCTGATCCCCGCAATCCTGAAGTGGTTTATGTGGCAGCCCAAGGCCCCCTCTACACCAGCGGCGGCGAGCGCGGCGTCTTCAAGACAGAGGATGGCGGCAAGAGCTGGAAGCAGGTGCTGGCTGCGCCCAACCGATCCGGGGCCGTGGATCTCGTGGTGGATCCAGCCAATCCGGCCGTTGTCTATGCGGCACTCTGGGAGAAGGATCGCAAGCCCAATGATTTCCTGGAAAGCGGCATCAACAGCGGCATCTACAAGAGCGGGGACGGTGGTGCCACTTGGAAGCAAATGGCGGACGGCTTTCCGAAGGGTGATGGAATAGGTCGCATCGGCCTGGCCATGAGCCGCCAGAACTCTTCAAAGCTTTACGCCTTCGTCGATAATCAGACCGCGCGGCCAGACTCTGAGAAGGATCCCTTCGAGGATCCCGACAAGCTCACCCTCAAACAGTTGGAGAAACTGAGCAAGGATGAAGCGCTGAAACTGGACGACAAGAAACTCAAAGAGTTTTTGAAGGATAACGGCTTTCATAAGGACATCACCGCCGAGAGCGTGAAGGCTGATCTCAAAACCGGCAAGATCGAGGTGAAGGATCTGCTGGCCTACGTCTCCGATGCGGAGCGGGCCCTCTTCGACGTGCATATCATCGGCCCGGAACTCTACGTTTCAGAGAACGGCGGCACCACCTGGAAGCTCACCCATACGGGCCGCTTGGATAATGTGGTCTATAGCTACGGCTAATACTTCGGCCAGATGCGCGTGGATCCCAAGGACGACCGCCATGTCTATCTTCTGGGCATGCCCATGATCGAAAGCAAGGACGGCGGGCAGACCTTCCACGGCGCGAACGGAACTCCGGAATACGCCGCCCACGCCGATTTCCACGCCCTGTGGATGGATCCGTCTGACCCGGACCGCGTGGTGCTGGGCCACGATGGCGGCCTTGATGTCAGCACCAATGGCGGCCGGAGCTGGCGCGGCATCAAGAACCTGCCCGTCGGCCAGTTCTACACCATCGCCACCGACAACGCCGAACCCTACCGGATCTACGGTGGCCTGCAGGACAACAGCGTGCGCATGGGACCTTCGGAACCCTTGAGGCCCGGTGCGCAGAGCGACGGCTGGCGCGACATCCTGGGGGGCGATGGTGGCTTCGTGCAGGTGGACCCCCGCGACAACGCGACGACTTATGCCGAATACCAGTTCGGCTCCATGTTCCGCATCAATGCCAAGGCGGGCGAATTCAAGTCCATCCAACCGCGCCACAAGCTCAAAGATGCGCCCTACCGCTTCAACTGGATGACGCCGCTGCTGCTGAGCCCCCATAGCTCCGACATCCTTTATGCCGGTACCCAACATGTGATGCGCAGCCTTGATAAGGGTGCCACATGGAAGGCGATCAGTAGGGATCTCAGTACGAACCCCAAAGTCGGCAACGTGCCCTTCGGCACGGTGACTTCACTTTCGGAAAGCCCGATACGCTTCGGGCTGCTTTACGCTGGGACCGATGACGGACGCGCCTGGATGAGCCATGACGGTGGTTACGTTTGGAGCGAGATCACCAAGGGGTTGCCCGCGAACCGCTGGATCACGCGCCTGGAGCCCAGCCATTTCGATGAAGGCACGGTCTACGCGACCCTCAGCGGCCTGCGCAATGATGAAAGCGCCGCCTACATTTTCAAATCCGCGGATTTCGGCGCAAATTGGACCAACATCAAAGCCAACCTGCCCGAAGAAAACTTGAATGTGATCCGCGAGGATCCGGCCAACAAGTATCTGCTCTTCGCGGGTTCGGACTTCGGCCTGTACACCAGCATGGATGCTGGCGCCCATTGGCAGGCCCTCGCCCACGAGATGCCCAACGTCCCGGTGCATGATCTCGCCATCCAGGCCAAGGCCCACGACCTCGTGGTGGGCACCCATGGCCGCAGCGCCTGGGTCGCGCCCATCGAGGCCCTCGAAAAGTTCACGGCGGAAGTAGCCGCAGAAAAGATTCATTTGTTTGAACCGAAAAAAGTCCTGGCTCAGAAAAGCTGGAAGCGCGACCGCCCCACCTGGTGGCCTCGGGGCGAGACCAAAGGCCAATCCTTTTGGTTCAGCGCCGCCAAACCAGGTGCCATCGAACTGCAATTATTGAGTGAAAAGAAGGAACCCGTCCGCACCTGGAAAATCAATGCCAGCGCCGGTCTGAACCGCGTGGATTGGGATCTGCTGGTGGATGCCGGCACGATCAAGGGCCTGCCCGTCGGCCGCCGCCCCTTCATCCTGCCTGGCAAGTACACGCTAGTCTTGAGCCTGGGCACTGAGAAGCGCGAAGCGCCGCTGGTGGTGGATCCGCCCAAAGAGCCCGAGCCCGGGAAGGAAGAACCTGACGAAGATGCTGAAGTGATTTAAAGGACCGATCCTACAAACTCTTCAATGCCCTCATCTCCATGCCATTGAGAAAGCGCCATGCACCGGGCTTCAGGGCCGGGTCGATGAGGGGTCCGTACTGGATCCGCTTGAGCTTGGACACTGGATGGCCCACGGCGGCGAACATCTTGCGGATCTGCTGGTTCTTGCCTTCGGTGAGCGTCACCTTGAGCCACGGATTGTCGGCCTTTTCGGCGATCTCGATGCCGCAGGGTTTCAGCTTGCGGCCACTGAGCCGGAAGCCTTCGCGCATCTCCTGGAGCGTTTCTGGTTTGGGATTGCGATGGACCTTCACCAGGTAGACTTTCGGAATTTCGTGGTCGGGCTTCATGAGCGTCTGCGCCAACTCGCCATCGTTGGTGAGCAGCAGCAGCCCTTCTGAATTGAAGTCTAGGCGGCCCACGGGGTAGACCCGCTGCGTGACGCCGTGGATCAGCGCCATTACGGTGGGACGGCCCTCGTCGTCCTTCACCGAGGTGATGTAGCCCTTTGGCTTATTCATCAGGATGTAGACCGGCTGTTCTTTCTGGATGGGATTGAAATCCACGGTGATCTCATCGCGGCGCGGATCGGCTTTGGTGCCCAGCTCCGTCACCAGTTTTCCGTTCACATGGATGTGTCCCTCTGTGATCAGCTTCTCGCTGGCGCGGCGCGAGGCGATGCCAGCGGCTGCGAGAATTTTTTGCACGCGTTCAAGGGCCATTTGACTCTCCTGTGGCGCCTCACGGCGCGGTTGATTCCGTCGGCCGTGGATCAAAGATCGGCCCGAGGAAGCATTATTCTGACATAGGTTTAAGGAAACAGCCTGTCACTGGGTTTCGGTGAACCAGGGGTGCTTTTGGTAGTCCTCTAGCAGCACATGGAACACCACCTTCACCGTCACCATCAGAGGTACGGCGAAGAGCAAGCCCAATAGGCCGAACCAATGCCCGAAAGCCACCAGCGCGAGCAGCACTTCCAAGGGATGCAGCTTGCTGGCGCGGCCCACCCATACAGGTGTCAGATAAAGCCCCTCCACCGCCTGCACGGCTGCGAAAACGAGTGCCACGGCGCCCAGCCGGGCGCCGCTCGCGCCCTGCAACATCTCCAACACCAGGGCCGGGGCGAGGCCCACCAGGTAAGGTGAATACGGAATCACCGTGAAGAGACCCGCCAATGTGCCCAGGATCCACGCATAGGGCACACCCATGATGGTGAGCGCCAGGCTCTGCAGCAACGCCATCGCTAAAGCCACGGCGATCTGGCCCCTGATGAAACCACCCAGTCGCTCGTGGATCTCGGAAATCATATTCGCGGAGCGGCCTCGAAACCGGGGCGGAACCAGGGCTTCAACGGAAGCGAGCATGCGTGGACCATCCAGCAGCAAATGATAGAGGATCAGCGGCACTAGAATCAGGGTCACGCTGGCCAAAACGAAGCCTAGTAGACCCGAGCCGGCTTGCAGCAGGCTTTTCAATGTAGCGCTCGGGTCCAGGGCCTCCATGGCGCTATGCGCTTTTTCAACCCAGGCAGGGTGGGTTTGGACAATGGGGTCGAGTTTCTTCAGCATCAGTTCCTGCCACCTGGGCAGAGAGGTGTAGAACCTGCTGATTTGGGTCCCGAGGAAGGGGGATATAAAAAGCAAGACTGCTGCCATGGTGGCCAGTGCGCTGAACAGCACGAAGATAACGGCGAAGCTGCGGCGCACGTGCCGGGCCAAGTGTTCCACTAGAGGGCTCAGCAGATATGCCAACACCATCGCGACGAAGAACGGCATCAGGGCTTGGCGGAGCAGCCATACCGCTACGATCGCTCCGAGGAAGATGGCGGTGAAGCGCAGAGGCAAGCCGCCGAGCAATTCTTCCAGCGCATGGCGTGGACGGGGCGCGTCGCTCACGCGCTGGCTCCCTGGGCGGTGCCGCGGAAATAGTAGTGAATGCCACTGGCCAACACCAGGGCTGCCATGACGTAGTAGACCCAAGGCAGTGCGTATCGCTGCCATGCTTGGGGCCCTTGGGCGTTGGCCAGCAGACCCACTCCCAAGGATACGATTTGGGCGCCGGTGGTGAACTTGCCCAGCATGGAAGGCCGCCGGTTCAGGCCGATGTGCTGTATCAGGGAGAGCAGCGCCAGGAAGGAGATCACCACATCCCGGCTGATGGAAAGAATGGCGACCCACGTGGGGATGGGCATCTTTAAATGATCCTTGGGCAAGGCCATGAGAATGAAGGCCGTGGTCATGAGCAGCTTGTCAGCCGCCGGGTCCAGAATCGCCCCCAAGTCAGAGCTCTGGTTGAATCGCCGAGCGATCCAGCCATCCAGGAGATCCGTTAGTCCCGCCGCCACGAAGATGGCCAGGGCTTCCCACAAGTGGTTGTACCAGACCGCGATCGCGAAGAAAGGGACAGCCAATATCCGAAGCAGTGTCAGCGCGTTCGGAATGGTGAGGGGAGTCATGTCACGTCCAGGTTCATGTGTGGGGCCAAGTTTGCAGTGTATCCAGCCAACCGGGATGGAGAGCTGATGAATAGTGAAGCGGCCAACCCAAGAAAAGGTTGAGGTGAGTCCGGGCCGTATTCGGTCATTTTATTTCTTTCTATACCTTGGCAGAATAGTCCAGGCTCTCTCCCCACGACAGCTTCGAAATCGTCCACTGCTTGCGCATCAAACCCAGGTGGATGAATCAGCGGTGCACGCACTCTTTTCTCTTGGAGGATTGATGCCGAAACGGCTTGCCGCTCTCGCCACGCTCAGTCTGATGTTTACCCTTGCGCCGCTAGCGGCCGCGGACGGCCTCTCGCGAGTGAGAAGGCGATCGTGGCGCGGATCGAGGCGAATCGCGACGCCGCGATCGCGCTGCTAAAGAAGGTCGTGGACATCCCCAGCGCGACGGAGAACACCGGCGGAGTGAAGCGTGTGGGCGAGGTCTTCGCCGATGAGCTCCGGAGCCTCGGCTTCGAGACGAGGTGGGTTGGGCATCTTGTGGCCGAACGGCGTGGGTCGAAGGGGAAGAGGCTCCTCTTGATCGGCCACCTCGACACCGTCCTCCAGGGCGAACCATTCCGCCGCGACGGAGATCGCGCATACGGCAGCGGCGCCTCGGACATGAAGGGGGGCGACGTCGTGATGATCGAGGCGCTCCGAGCGCTCCACCGCGAGGGGGCGCTCGACGGACGCCAGGTGATCGTCGTGATGACGGGCGACGAGGAGGAACCAAAGCGGCCGCATTCGGAAAGCCGGGCGGCGCTCATCGACGCTGCGAAGAGAAGCGATGCCGCTCTCGCGTTCGAGGGCTACGAGCCGGGTATGGCCGTCATTGGCCGTCGCGGGATTGGCTCGTTCCACCTCGAAGTGGCCGGGTCGCAAGGGCACTCGTCGGGGATCTTCAGCGAAACCCGTGGCGATGGCGCGATCTTCGAGATGGCGCGGATCCTCACAGCGTTCCACGACGAGCTCCGGGAGCCCAACCTCACCTACAATCCGAGCGTCGTCGTAGGGGGCACGGACGTCACTTACGACGGCGCCACGGCCTCGGGGACGGCGGCGGGGAAGCAAAATGTGGTTCCCAGGAAGGCCATCGTGGAGGGTGACACGCGGTTTCTAACGCGCGACCAGCTTGAAAAGTCCCGGGCTAAAATGAAAGCCATAGTCGAGAAGGGCCTGCCGAAAACGTCGGCCACCATCATCTTCAAGGACGGTATGCCCTCCATGGCTCCGACCGATGGCAATCGCGCGCTGTTATGCCTCCTTGATGGCGTGAGCCGCGATCTAGGAACAGGCCCCATCACGGAGCATGATCCGAACAAGCGCGGCGCTGGAGACATTTCGTTTGTAGCGGGCCTGGTCGATTGTCTGGATGGGTTGGGCGCGCTGGGGGAGCATGAGCACGCCCCGGGCGAGTACGTCGAACTGGGTGAACTCCCGAAGGGTGCCGAGCGCGCCGCGATCCTGATCTACCGGTTGACGCGCTGACCGGTAGCGAGATGTTCGGTTCAAACAGCCGCTTCCAATTGTGATCTCAGGCACATTGCGAAGGGCGGTCCCAGCGGTACACTTGTAGAAGTGGAGTTGAGACGATGACTCAAAATCAACAAGATGATACAAATTCCGATAGCAGTTCTGGGACCCGGTTCCTGAGCCAGCTCTTGCCGGGCATGAGCGCCACGGTGGTGCAATTGCAGGCCAAAGGCGCCATCCGGCAGCGTCTATTGGAAATGGGATTCATCCGGGGCGCGACCCTGAAGGTCGAAAAACTTGCGCCCATGGGCGACCCGATGGAATTGGTGCTAAAGGGGTATCACCTGAGCCTGCGCCGGGACGAAGGCGCCTGCATTCTGGTTCAGCCTGTCACCCAGTCGCTGGGCTAGGCCGCCATGCCAGTGATCATTGCGCTGGCGGGAAATCCCAATTCCGGGAAGACCACGCTTTTCAACGCACTCACAGGATCGCACCGCCACGTGGGGAACTGGCCCGGTGTGACCGTAGAGCGGCGCAGCGGGGCGCTCGAGGTGGAAGGCCGGAATCTAGAGGTGGTGGATCTGCCCGGCACCTACTCGCTCTCCGCGAAAAGCGAGGACGAGCGCATTGCTGCGTCGTTCCTGGCGGAATCGCAGGTGGACCTCATCATCAATGTGCTGGATGCATCCAATTTGGAGCGCAACCTCTACCTGACCACGCAGCTATTGGAACTGGGCAAGCCGGTCGTGTTCGTGTTGAACATGATGGACGATGCAGAGCAGCGTGGCATCCAGCTTGATATTCCTGCATTGGAAACCCTCCTTGGCGGACCCGTGGTTCCCACCATCGGCAATCGCGCGGAAGGCGTGGATGCGCTGAAAACGGAATTACTGAAGGTGCTGGATGGCACGGAATCCAAAGTCCGGAACTTCCCAGCCGAAACCGCAGGCCACGGGCCCATGGACTACGGCCACGACATTGAAGGTGAACTGGCCAAGGTGGCCGCGCACGTCAAACGGGATGAGGATCTCGCTGGATCCATCAAGCCCAGGTGGCTCTCGCTGCAGTTGCTTGAAGGAAGTGCCGAGGCCATCAAACTTGTGGAGGGCAGCCATGCCCGTGAAGCCATCATGGCGCAGCTTGAAGCCAGCCGGACATTTCTTCATGCGCATTTAGGTGAAGATGCGGCCACCTTGCTGGCCGAGCACCGATACGGTTTCCTTCATGGGCTTGTGCAGGAGGTGGCCAAGCTGCCGGAAACACCCGAGGTCAGCCACACGACCAAGCTGGATCGCCTGCTCACCCATCGGCACCTGGGCATTCCGATTTTCCTGGCGGTGATGGTTGCGATTTATACGCTCTCCTTCGTGATCGGCAAGTACCCGCAGAATTGGATTGATAAAGGGTTCAAGATCTTGTCGGCTTTCCTTTCCGCAAAGCTGCCGGCGGGAGAACTGACGAGCCTGCTCACGGACGGCATCATTCCAGGGGTTTCGGCGGTGATCGTTTTCCTGCCGGTGATCATGATCCTGATGGGCTGCATCAGCTTTCTGGAGGACACGGGCTACATGGCCCGTGCGGCCTTCATCATGGACCGGGCCATGCACCTGATGGGCCTGCATGGAAAGAGCTTCATTCCGTTGCTCATGGGATCTGGCTGCAATGTGCCCGCGATCCAAGCCGCACGCACCATCGAAAGCAAACAAGACCGGCTCATCACGATCCTGGTGACACCGCTTATTTCTTGTTCAGCGCGGCTTCAGGTCTACATCGTCATTGCCGGCACTTTCTTTAAACCCTTCGGCGCTGCGTTGGCCGTCATCGCCATGCATTTCCTGGGCTTTGGTTTGGCCATGGTCATCGGTCGCATCCTTCGCAGCACCTTGTTCTCAGGCCCTTCCGCACCCTTTGTGATGGAGCTTCCGCCCTATCGGATGCCAGTGCTGAAAGCCACCATCATCCACATGTGGGACAAGGCCAAGGTTTTCCTCACGCGGGCAGGCACCACGATTTTCGCGGGTGCGACGCTGGTGTGGTTCCTCTCGCGGTATCCCGGCATCGCAAATGCGGATTGGAACCACGAATACCAACAGCAGCGAACCGCAGTGATGGCATTGCAGATTCCGGATGCGCAAAAGGACGAGCGGCTGAAGGATCTGGATCTGGCCAAGGAGAGTCGCATTGTGAACCACAGCCTTGCCGCGGGCCTTGGCAAGTTCGCAGAGCCCGTGATGCGGCCTATCCTCGATCCTGACCACAAGCGCACCGAGGCTTGGAAGGATGTCATCGCCCTCACCGCAGGTTTTGTCGCGAAGGAAATCGTTGTCAGCACCATGGCGGTGATCCATCAGGCTAGTGAGCAACCTGGTGCCGGGGAGAAGCTGAGTCCCTTGCAGGTTTCGCTGCGGGACCACACAGGCCTCACACCCCTGACCGCCTTGGCGTTCATGATTTTCACGCTTATCTACACACCCTGCCTAGGTACGGTCGCCATGATCCGCCGCGAGGCAGGAAGCTGGGGTTGGGCGGGCTTCTCCGTGGCCTATGGGCTGGGATTGGGCTGGCTGCTGGCGTGGAGCACGGTGGTTTTCGGACGTATGATGGGATTCGTATGAACTGGCAACTGCTCGTTACCCTGATCCTCGCGGCCTTGGCCGCGCTCTACTTTGGCCGCGGGTTTTTCTTGGGGCTCATGGGCAAGGGTGGTTGTTCCAGCGGGGGCTGCTCCAACTGCGGCGAAGGTGGATGCACCCTGAGCAAGCTAGAGGCCTTGAAACGAGAATGGGAAGCCAAGAAACAGGCATGAGGTACGAGGAATGAGGCTCCTCGTACCTCACGGCCTCATTCCGGCTTGATCTCGCCAGTGTCGATCATCCCCTGGATGGTGCGCTGGAGTTCGTCGTCACCGATGACGCCATGGCGTTGAAGGATCTTGACGAGCCCAAGGATCAATTGGCGTGTGCCGTAGGAATCTGCTTTTTTCATGGAGGAAGGTGCGGCAACCCGGTCGTGGACGATCAGGGCGCCCTCTCCCGGGGTGGGCGCGGAAGGCTGAGTATTCCTAAGCCCTGGGGCATCGGTGATATCGAAACTTGGAATGGCAAAAGAATCGAAGGCATTCATCGGCGCGAAAACGCCCAAGGGCTCTTCAGCCTGGATGTGGCGGACTTCAGGCACGTCATCGAAAAATGGGTCCCGGCCAAAACTCCCCGTGATGTTGGATTTGTTTGCTTCCCGTGAGGGGGTGACCTGGATGGTGGGAAGGTCAAAGCTGACTGGCAGAGCTTCATTGGAATTGAATGCGCGGCTCACTTCAAAGGTGGTCTCAACGGGCGGCTCAGCTTTTCGATATTGTTCGGCGATGGCGGCCTTCAGCATGCTGTGGGATGCCACCAGGGGTTCGATGCTGAGACCAGAAGCAAAACGAGCGCTGTCTATGGCGTTGAGGTCCGATGGGTCGGCCATGGCCAGGATCAGGCTCTTGGGCTCCTTGAACTCAATTGGGAGGATGGTTAGCTGCTCAGCCATCCGTTGCGGTATCCGCTTGAGGACTTCGGGGCGGATATGTTCCAGGGCCTTGGCCTCCAGACGAGGCACACCGGTTTGCTGGGCTAGGAAATTCATCAGCATGTCTTCGCTGATGAAGCCAAGGGAAACCAGGTTCCCACCCATACGACCACCATGGAATCGCTGGTGCCTCAAGGTCTCCGAAAGCTGCACAGGCGTGAGTAATCCCGCCTCGACAAGCAATTCACCAAGTTTTTTCGTAGGGGCCGACACAGGGCAGCTGCCTTTCTTGGGATTAGTGCCACAAGATAACCCCATCCAGGGGGTGTGCGCTAGTTCAGGTTGCGTTGATCTCTGAAAATATATGCCAGAAGTCCACCATCGCTATATTTTCCGAGGACTTTCAGGTGGCCGCCTCTTAGAATTAAAGGTTTGGTCAGGACCGCGCATGAAGTTCCATATCCAAACCTGGGGATGCCAGAACGGGGCCCCCTCCGCGAGCCGAAGGCGAGCGGGAGCACGGTCCAGTGGACCGTGCGATCGGGGGGTAGTCCACGGGGCCCCCTCCGCGAGCCGGAGGCGAGCGGGAGCGCAGTCCAGTGGACTGCGTGATCGGGGGGTAGTCCACTTCATCGGCATTCCCAGGAATAGGGAACGATTATGAAGTTCCATATCCAAACCTGGGGATGCCAGATGAACGACCACGACGGTGAAAGGCTGTCGGGGTTGCTCTTGAAGGAAGGCTTCACTCAGGTCAGCACCTCGAGCGAGGCGGATCTGGTGCTTTTGAATACTTGCTCCATTCGCGAAAAGGCTGTCCACAAGGTCTTTTCAGTGCTGGGCCGCCTTCGGGAGGAGAAACAGAAGCGGGACATTCTCATTGGGGTGACCGGCTGTCTGGCCCAGCAGGAACAGGCTGCGCTTTTCAGGAGGGCCCCGCATATAGATTTTGTGCTGGGTACCATGGCCTTGAACCAGCTGCCACGCCTTGTGGAAGAAGCCAAGGCGGGCAAAAAACGCGTCATGGATACCGGGGAATATCCCGACAACCACCTTTTCCCACCTGAAGCCGCGAGGCGTAGAAGCACCGCAAAAGCCCTTGTGACCATCATTGAAGGTTGCAACCACGCCTGCACATATTGCATTGTTCCCACCACCCGCGGGGTTGAGCGAAATCGCCCCTGGCAGGACATCGTGGCCGAGGTCCGGGGGGTGGTGGCAAGTGGGTATCGTGAAGTGGAATTGCTTGGCCAGAATGTCAACTCTTTCAGTGGCGGTTGCAGCTTCGCGGAATTGTTGGAGCGAGTCTCGGAAGTTGAAGGCCTGGAATGGATCCGTTTCACTACCAGCCACCCCATGAACTTCACCAAAGAGCTGGCCAAAGTCCTTGTCACTAATCCCAAAGTAGCGCCATTCCTTCATCTTCCAGTACAGAGCGGTTCCAATGCGGTGCTGCGGCGGATGCTCCGGGAGTACACGGTGGAACAGTATCTGGAGTCTCTGGGTTACCTGGGGGATGGCCGTGTAAAACTTGGCCTCAGCACGGATTTCATCGTGGGTTTCCCGGGAGAAACCGATGAAGACTTTGAAGCCACCATGAAGCTGCTGGAGACTGTGAAATTCGACTCTTCCTTCAGTTTCATCTACAGTCCACGCCCAGGAACGGCGGCGCTGCGGCTCAAGGATGACATTCCAGCCTCTGTGAAGACCGGGCGGTTGCAGCGGCTTCAAAAACGGCAGTTGGAGCTGGCCAAAGAGAGCAATCTGCGGTTCGTCGGCCGCACGGTGCAGGCGCGGGTCGAAAGCCACAGCCCAGCTAAAGATGGCTTTTGGATGGGGCGGACGGGGGATTGGAAAAACGTCCATATCCAAACCGGAGATGGACGGATATTGCCCTTTGGCGAGTTGGTGGATGTAACGGTTACCATGGCTGGACCTCAGTTTTTGGGCGCTGAAATCGCCTGAAGAAACCATCTCTTTACTTGGTCCTAAACAAACCTGGAAGGCGATTCCTGGAATTTGACGATACTTGAGGTGGAAACCTCCCAGGAAATCATGGCCTCTTTCTTCCGCTACCTGTTTTTTGCGGCCGTCATGTCCGCATGCGGGCTCATGGCTCTTCCGACACCTATCTCTTCAAACGAAATGCCTCCTGGCCGCCAGACCTTTCGTGCCTACGATGCGGACCAGGGGCTTTCCAACCTGGCTGTCTGGCATCTGGCACAGGACAGCCGGGGATTCATTTGGGCCGGCACCGAGGCTGGGCTTTTCAGGTATGACGGATCCCGGTTCGAACCATTCGGTGTGAAAGACGGGCTGCCTTCGAGCGATATCCTCGCCATGTATTCAGACCCTGATGGAACCCTCTGGGTGGGAACCCGCCGGGGATTGGCGCGGTGGAATGGCCAATCTTTCGAGGCGGTCGCATCAGCTCAGGGGCTGCCAATGGTTCCCATTGAAGGGCTGGCCAGCGGCCCCGGCGGGTTTTGGGCCGCTACAAACGATGGCCCCTATTTCCAGGATCCGGCGGGACGGTTCACGAAAGCTCCGGGATGGCCAAAAGGCGAGGCGACCGCGCTCTCAGGGGGGAAGAAATCCGACATCATGTGGGTGGCAAACTGGGATGGCAGGTCTCGGGTTCTGGCCCACCGTGGCGGAAGTTGGCGGGTTTTCGAAGCTCCTCCGGGCCTGGACAAAGAGAGGATCGACTCCCTAGCTGAGGATGGGGCTGGCCGTCTCTGGGCCCGCACCCCCCACAGCTTGTGGGTGCTTGGTCCTGGGGCTTCCCGGTTTCGCGAGGCCAGCGCGCCCGTTTCCGTCATCAACGACAGGGGTTTCCTGATCACAGGCCGGCATGGCGATATCTGGCTCCCGACACAGCATGGATTAGCCCATCTGGAAGGAGATGCCTGGTCCGTTTTGGGAGCCAAGGAGGGATTACCAACCACTTGGTGCCGCACAGCGTTGGAGGATCGGGAAGGCTCTCTGTGGGTTGGCTCTGTGGGCGTCTACAGACTTCTGGGCCGTGGCCTCTGGCATATCTACACTCAGGTGGACGGGTTGCCCAGCAGCGTCATCTGGCGAATCTTCAGGGACCGGGAGCGGCAACTCTGGGTGGGCACGGACAATGGTCTCGCACGATCCATCGCAACGGGGTGGGAGGTCATTCCAGGTACTCTGGGGCATGTCATCCGCACCATCGTCCAGGGACCGGACGGAGTCTTGTACATGGCAGGAGTCCCTGGAAACGAAGTGCTCAGGTACGACCAGAAACGGCGGGTGCTCCAGCGTTTTGAACTCGGCCACGATGCAGCCGCGAAACGCATCTTCAGGCTTAAAATCGACCAAAATGGCGTGCTTTGGGCCAGCACGGATGGAGCGGGGCTCTTCAGGGCGCCGTTGACCCCAGGAAACTTGAAATTCGAGCGGGTGGAGCTTCCGCAGGGCCTGCCGACGGAATACATCAGCGACGTCCACCAGGATGCTGCCGGGCGGATTTGGGCGCCTGGAGAGCGAGGCCTTGCGATGCTGGAGAATGGCCGATGGCGGCGGTTCACAATGAAAGATGGACTCAAGCAGGATCACGCGGCCTATATCGCTTCAACCAAGGGCGGCGACCTCTTGATCTCCTACAACGAGCCGCTCGGCCTGACTCTTGCCCGCTACGAAGAAGGCAGGCTGAAAGTGCTCAAACAGTTCGATGCCAGCGCAGGGCTGGTGGAAGACATGGTCTATCTCACGGGCGAGGATGCCAAAGGCGGCATCTGGATCGGAACCGGAAAGGGTGTGGATCTGATCAGGCCTGAAGGCATCGAGCATTTTGGTGTTGCTGAAGGTTTGGTTGGGGAGGACTGCGACAACATGGCTTTCTTCCCGGAGGAAAATGGCGATGTTTGGATTGGCACCAGCACGGGCCTCGCGCGCTTCGATGCGAAGGCATATCATGGGCTTTCCGCGCCACCCCCCACGGAGTTGACTTCCCTGAGATTGGGGCAACAGGCTTTTTGGCCTGGACAGAAAGAAATCGAGGTGCCCTTTGGGTCGAATACGCTGGAAGCCCGTTTTGCATGCCTGAGCTTCCCAAGGGAGCAAGCGGTGCATCAGAGGGTCCGGCTCGTGGGGCTGGAATCTGAATGGCATCCGACGGATACCCGCGAGGCGCGGTACCCAGCATTAGGGCCTGGACATTACAGGCTTGAGGTGTGTTCCCGGATAGGGCAGGGTGCTTGGGGTCCCGTCGCCGCTTTTGATTTCAAAGTGCTGCCAGCCTGGTGGCAGTCCTGGTGGTTCCGGATGCTCATGGGTCTTGGCGCCGCAGGGCTGGTCGCACTGGTCGTACGCTGGCGGATGTTCGCCCTCCAACAGCAGAACCGGTTGCTGGAAGCACAGGTCGCAGCCCGCACGAAAGAGTTGAAGGCGGCGAATGACGCCATGGAATGGGCCAATGACGCGCTCGAATCCGCGAATGAGGCTTTGCGTAACCAGAGCCTGACGGATCCTCTGACTGGATTGAGGAACCGCCGTTTTCTCGGGGAGTGCCTGCCCGAGGATGTGGCCTTGGTGAATCGGGCTTTCCGCGAATTGGAAGCGCCCCGCAAAGAGCGGATGGCCCTGAACATTGATCTACTCTTCATCATGGTGGACCTCGACCACTTCAAGCTCGTGAACGACGAACATGGCCACGCTGCGGGCGACAAGGTGCTTCAGCAGATGGGCGAGATCATGAAGGAAGCCACCCGCGACACGGATACCGTGGTGCGTTGGGGAGGTGAGGAGTTCCTTGTCGTGGCCCGCAATGTCTGCCGCCGGGACTCCACCATCCTGGTGGAACGCATCCGCTCCCAAGTCGCTTTTCATCTCTTCGACATCGGAGACGGCAAGTCATTGCGCCTTACCTGCTCATCGGGTTTCGCGCTCTATCCATTCATACCGGAACTGCCCCAGGCTCTCGCCTGGGAGCGGGTTGTGGATGTGGCGGATCATTGCCTCTATGCGGCAAAGCGGGCTGGACGGGATGCCTGGGTGGGTCTATTCCCTGGGGAAGTGGCGGATGCCGACATGGTTCTGGAGACCCGATCCATGAGCATTCCTGATCTCATCTCGAACGGAACGCTCCAGGTAAGGTCTTCCCTTCCGCCGGATGCGCCTCTGGACTGGGACTTGGGGGAATCCTCCCCCTTTGTTCCGGTGCCCCGTTGAGTTGATGAGTTGGCTAGCCAATAAACGGACTATTCCAAATTCGCGGCTTGTTCGCGAATCTGATCGAGGACGCCCTTGGCTTCCATCACCGCGCGGGTCATGGCCAAGCGCTTGCACTTGCTGCCGCAGGTGTTGAGTTCACGAAGCACTTCCTGGCACCAGATATCCACGGCCTTGCCTTCGAGTTTGCCTTTTGCGAGCCGCTCCCCGAAATCATCCAAGTGGGCGGAAAGCCTTACCAGCTCCTCTCTTACATCCTGACGCTCAGCCAAAGCGCCAGCTTCGCCGACAATACGCTCGGCCGGTAGTTGCCCCGCGAGTTGGGCATCCTTCAAAACCTGATCCAGTCGCAGGCGATATTGCTCTGGGAGTTCCGCCGCCTGGGTTTCAGCCTCGATCTGCAGTATTTGGCGAAGCCGCCGAAGCTCAGACAGGTTGGATTCAAAAGCCGGGCGCAGACGGTCCGCTTCTTTGACGCGGCATTCGTTCCATTTGTCTAGGAGTTCCCTCAGCGCATCCAGCACCGGGGTTTCCAAGCGCTGAGCCAGATCCGAAGCGGGTGGCATCCAGGCGCCGGGCAACCGGAAGAAGGCTTCCGCAGTGAGAGGAGGCAGATTCAGCCATTCCGCATCCTCCTGCCAGGTTTTGGCGATAGAGCGGAGCAGGGGGCGATTCAATTGAGGTTCCAAGTCTGGCTCATCCTGGACCTCAATGCTGAGATCCAATTTCCCTCTGCCCGTTGCCTCGCGCACCGCGGCCCTGAGCTTCGTTTCCAAAGGGAAAAGCGCCGGAGGCAGGCGCAGATTCAAGTCAAGGGCCTTGCTGTTCACGCTGCGAATACTTAGCCGCAGTTGTCCTCGTTCCAAAGGGCGCACCAACTCCGCATAGGCTGTCATGGATCTCATAAGCGCTCCCCAGGTTGATCCTTGCAATTGTAAGCGCATGAATTCCGTGTCCATGATCACCGGGAGGGTCCATCATTGTGGATGGATGCGTCCCGCTTGCCGGTGTCCGTCTCCTCTGGAGGCCTGAATGGCCAAATACCTATTCGCAGATGATGCAAGCGCTGTTCTTCAGGGATGGCAAGCCCCTGGCGCTTTGGATCTGAGCGCGACATTTCTTAGGGCTGGCGGGTGGGCCTTGCCGCGGACCGAGGCATTCCCGGATGCGGCACGGCTGAAAGAGCGTTTGCAGGAATTAGCGGCTTCAGTGCGAGGCAATGCCAAACTTGGACTTGATCTACGGGGGCTTCGCGGTGGCACCGATGGGGTTCTTGCGGCGGCAAGGGAAGCAGGTGTGGCCTTCTTGCTGCATACGGCTGAACTTCCACCGGCGATGCAAGCCCTGTTAGGAATTAATGTCCCCCGCATTGTGGCGGTTGCGAACGAGGAGGAAGCCAGCCAGGCTCGCGCCCAGGGCGCATCGGCCTTATTGGCGCCCGCTGACAAGGTCCAGTCGTTGAATCATCATGGATTGCCGATTCTCGCCATCGCTGAAAATGAAGCCCAGGCGCGGCAAGGCATGGAAGCAGGCGCTTTCGCCCTTCAACCCCGGTCACCGGTGCTCCTTGATGAGCCTTCTTTGCCGCAATTCACCTCGCGGTTGATGGAGGGCCTAGATCGGACCGATCAGATGCTATTGCGAAAAGGTCCAGGTAATATGTCTCGCTTGCGGATCCGCAATCTGGATTTGTCCTATCCCATCCAACAGGGCGGGATGGGCGTGGGCGTGTCCTGGGAGGGCCTTGCGGGGGCCGTGGCGCGAGAAGGTTGCGTAGGCCTAGTATCAGCCATCGGAACTGGCTACCACCCTTCTGCCCGCAGTCCTCAGAGGTTCGGCAGACCTGACGGGACGTCCTCTTTGAATCCACCCGAAGCCCTTGCAACCATCCTGCACGCCGCGTTGGAGCGGGCCGAAGGCCGAGGCGCCGTGGGCGTCAACATCCTGTGCGCCATCGAAGGTTACGAGGCCACGGTGCGGGCCGCGGTGGCGGCTGGCGCGCAAATGATCGTATCTGGCGCAGGGCTGCCCTTGGCTTTGCCAGGATATGTGGGGATGCGGATGTGGCGCTGGTGCCGATCGTTTCCTCCGCACGCGCCTTGAGTGTCATCTGCAAGCAGTGGCAACGGAAATATGGGCGATTGCCAGATGCGGTGGTGCTGGAAGGCCCCGAAAGCGGCGGCCACCAGGGCTTCAGCCCTGAACAATGCGTGGACCCTGCTTTCACCATCGAGAACCTGCTGCCCTCGGTGCTCGCGGAGCGGGATAACTGGGGGGATTTCCCCGTGCTGGTGGCCGGTGGTGTATGGGACCGCGCTGACATCATGCGTTTCCTGGCGCTAGGCGCATCCGGTGTGCAGATGGGCACACGCTTCATCGGCACCTTTGAATGTGACGCCCACCCCAACTTCAAAGAAACGATTCTGAAAGCGGAAGCCGATGACATCGTCCTGATGAAGTCGCCCGTGGGAATGCCCGCCCGCGGAGTGCGCACAGCGCTGCAGTCCCGCATGGAAGAAGGCACCGCGCCTCAAATTCGTTGCGTGAGCCAATGCCTTACACCTTGTGGCCACGGCAAAGGCGCCATGGAGGTCGGCTATTGCATTGCAGATCGCTTGGCGGATGCTTGGCACGGGGACCGCGAGAGCGGGCTCTTCTTTTCCGGCAGCAATGGCGCCCGCCTCAAGGACATGATGAGCGTGCATGATCTCATCGAGGAGCTCACCCAGGACCCGGGATTGCAGGGCCGCTAGGCAGCAGCCGCGGCAAGCCGGGAAAACTAAATCAGCCACAAGAGGCCTGGACAATACAAAAATAGGATCGGTGGCCGTTCTTGCGCCCCCAGGAGATTGCTATGCCGATGATTCCGCTTGCCATGCCGCCCGCCGTTGTGACCCCAATCGGCGCATCGATGTCATCCGAGGGCGTGAAGCAGACTGCGTTTTTCAAGGAGTTGGAGCAGTGGCGCAAGACGAGACATGACAGCCTGAGCCGTGAAAACGGATGGCTCACGCTGGTGGGATTGAGCTGGCTGGCCGAAGGCGAGAATCCTTTCGGTTCGGACCCATCCAACGCTGTTCCACTGCCTCAGAAGAAAGCTCCCGCCAAGGCTGGTCTTTTTGTGCTCGAGCATGGAGTCGTGAAAGTGAAAGCGGCTCCGGGCAGCGGCGTGAACCTGAATGGCAAGTCCGTGGAGGCGGATGTGGATCAAGCCTTGAAGAGCGATGCGGAAGGCAAACCGGATGTCCTCACGCTGGGAGATCTTTCGTTTTATGTGATCAAAAGGGGAGACCGCTTTGGCATCCGGGTGAAGGATTCCAACAGTCCAGTCCGGCTCAACTTCAAAGGCATTGCTTCCTATCCCGCGAATCCAACTTTCCGGGTGGATGCCCAGTTCGTTCCCTATGAAAAGCCCAAGGATGTCCAAATCCCTTACGGTGCTGGGCACCACGGAGACCATGCAGGCTCCGGGTTACGTCAAATTTAAATTGCGCGGGAAGGAACTGACGCTGGAGCCTGTCATTGAAGACCCGGCGGATCCGCAGCTGTTCTTCATATTCCGCGATAAGACAAGTGGGAAGGGTACCTACCCGGCGGGGCGTTTCCTCTATGCCGCCATGCCGAAGGAAGGCAAGGTCACCCTGGATTTCAACCGGGCCTACAATCCGCCCTGCGTCTTCACGCCCTTCGCCACCTGCCCGCTACCACCCCAGCAGAACCGGCTTCCGATCGCGGTGAAGGCCGGGGAGAAGAATTACGGGCATCACTGATTCAATTTGCTGGCATTCATTCTTCTTCGGCAGAATGCCGCAGCCCTGCCTTCCCCCGCAGCCGCTCGACGCTGGTCTCTGGCATTACTTCGATGGGCGCTTTGCCTTCGAGGCCCACCTTCGGTACGACAGCGCAGGAAAAACCGAGGCGGGCGCCTTCCTGTAATCGCAAGGGAAGCTGAGCGATGGGGCGGACTTCTCCGGTGAGTCCGACTTCACCCATGAACAGGCTTTTTTCGGCGAGCAGGCGCCCAGTGGCGCTGCTCGTCAGAGCCGCCAGCACCGCCAGGTCCGCGGCTGGATCTTCGATCTCGAGACCTCCAGCCACGTTCACGTAGACATCGCGATCATGCAGTTGGATTCCACCGCGTCGCTCGGCTACCGCGCAGAGCATGGCTAACCGTTGTCCATCAATGCCCAAGGCGGTTCGACGGGGGATCCCAAGCCCTGCGGATGCAACGAGCGCCTGGATCTCCACCACCATGGGCCGTGTGCCGCTCAGAACCACTGTGGCAGCGCAACCGGGCCGTGGCTCGGCGTCAAGAAAAAATGGATTGCCTTCGGCGGCCACGAGACCCCGCTCAGTCATGGCGAAAACACCCAATTCAAAAGCGGCGCCAAATCTATTCTTCAGGCTCCGCAGCAGGCGGTGATGGTGGTGGCGGTCGCCTTCGAAGGCCAGCACCGTATCCACCAGATGCTCCAATACTTTGGGGCCTGCCAGGCTACCGTCTTTTGTGACGTGGCCGACCAGCACGAGGGGCGTCCCGGTGGCTTTGGCCCAGCGGGTGAGCAGTTGCGCACAGCCGCGCACCTGGCTGACGGACCCCGCGCTGCTTTCGAAATCCGGATCGAACAGGGTCTGGATGGAATCAATCAACAGCAGGGCCGGCTTCATGCGTTCGGCCTCTTCCAGGATGATGCGCACATCGGTTTCCGCGAGCAGGTGGATGCCAGGATTTTCAGTCCCCAAACGTTGTGCGCGGAGCTTGATCTGACGCTCGCTTTCTTCGCCGCTGGCATAGAGCACGAGGCCTGGTTCCGTGGCGGCCCATTGCAGCACCAGTGTTGATTTGCCGATGCCAGGTTCGCCCCCCAGCAGCACCACCATGCCTGGCACAACACCGCCGCCCAGCACGCGATCCAGCTCCACAAGTCCCGTGGCGGTGCGTTCCGTTTCGGTGATTTCCACATCGAGAATGGCCACTGGGCCGTTGTAGTGTCCTTGCGCGAATGAGCTGCGGGTGCGCTGTAGATCGCGTTTCAAGGAGCCCCGCACCTCTTCGATGCTGTCCCAGGCGCCACAGTTCGTGCATTTCCCCATTGCCTTGGGGAACCGGGTTCCGCAGGCCGTGCATTCGAAAACCGGTGTGCTTTTAGCCATGGTGGAAGTTTATGGCATTCGTCTTTATTTCGCTATTCCTTTTTCGGTTCTTGCTCCCTGTCCCCTTTGTGCTGTAGGTCAATACGCCATGGCCTAAGGTCCATTGGAGCCTAAATTTAAGGAAGGCCGATATTTCCAGGGAGCATCAATGGGTTTCTCGGCTGCGATCCACCCAATGCATGGGAGCGTCCACATGGCCCGAAAAACCCCCGTGCCTTCTGACCTGGAAATCGCGCAGGGCGCCGAGGCCCGGCCCATCCTGGAAATCGCTGGGGAATTAGGGCTGGAAGCACACGATGTCGAGTTATACGGCCCCTACAAGGCCAAGGTGAAGCTTGAAGTGCTCGAGCGGTTGAGCCACCAGCCCAGCGGAAAATACATCGATGTCACCGCCATCACACCGACACCTTTGGGTGAAGGTAAAACCACCGTCACCGTGGGCCTGAGCCAGGCTTTGGGAGCCCAGCTCGGACGCAAGGTCATCACCTGCCTCCGCCAACCCAGCCAGGGCCCGACCTTTGGCATCAAGGGGGGCGCTGCGGGCGGAGGCTACAGCCAAGTGATTCCCATGGAGGAGTTCAATCTCCACCTCACGGGTGACATCCACGCCATCACAGCGGCCCACAATCTGGCCGCCGCAGCCCTCGACGCGCGGATCCTGCACGAAGCCAAGCTCAGCGATGAGGAGCTGTTCGAGCGTCTCTGTCCAAAGGATGAAACGGGTCTGCGGCACTGGTCCGCCAATATGCGCGGGCGCTTGATGCGCCTGGGAGTCTTCAAGTCCGACCCGGAATCCCTAACGCCTGAAGAACGGCGACGGTTTGTGCGCCTTGACCTGGATCCGGCTCGGATCACCTGGCGCCGCGTGTTGGACACCAGTGACCGTTTTCTGCGGGGCGTGACCATCGGGCGCGGCCCCGAAGAACGGGAATTTTCCCGCGAGTCGGGCTTTGACATCACTGTGGCCAGTGAAATCATGGCGATCCTGGCCCTCACCACGAGCCTTGCGGATATGCGCATCCGCCTCGGGCGTATCGTGGTGGGTCTCAACAGCAGCTGCGAAGCCGTCACCACCGAGGACCTCGGAGTGGCAGGCGCCATGACGGTGCTCATGCGGGACGCGCTCAAGCCGACCCTTATGCAGACCCTCGAAGGAACGCCCGTGTTGGTGCACGCCGGACCTTTTGCCAATATCGCGCATGGCAATAGCTCCATCCTGGCCGACCAGATCGCCTTGAAACTGGCGGACTACGTGGTGACCGAATCAGGCTTCGGCGCCGACATGGGCATGGAGAAATTCTTCGACATCAAGTGCCGCACGTCCGGCTTGGTGCCCGACGCGGTGGTGATGGTGGCCACCATCCGGGCGCTCAAAATGCATGGCGGCGGCCCCAAGGTCGTCGCTGGAAAAATCTTGATCCGGTGTATCTGAAAGAGGATCTGGAGCTGGTAGGGAAGGGGCTTCCCAATCTCTTCCATCACATTTCCATCGCACGAAAATTCGGCGTGCCGGTGGTGGTGGCGGTCAACGGATTCGCCACGGACTCCAAGGCGGAACAGGCGCTGGTGTGTAAGGCGGCCCTGGAACATGGCGCCGCCGAAGCCGTTGTCTGCCGAGTCTGGGCAGAGGGCGGAGAAGGAGCCGTGGAACTGGCGGAAGCGGTTATGCGTGCAGCGAACCAGCCCAATGATTTCCATTTTCTGTACCCGCTGGAAGCCACCATCAAAGAGAAAATCGAATTTGTGGCGACGGAAATCTACGGCGCTGATGGCGTGGATTATTCACATGAAGCTGAAGTGCAAATCGCCGAGTACACACGCCTGGGCTTTGATCGGCTGCCAATCTGCATGGCCAAGACCCATCTGAGCCTTAGCCATGACCCGGCGCTGAAAGGCGCCCCCAAGGGCTTCCGCATCCCTGTGCGAGACATGCGGGCTTCGGTGGGCGCCGGCTTCCTATACGCATTGCTGGGGAAGATGAGCACCATGCCCGGCCTCCCCACACGACCGGGGTTCTACGATGTGGACGTGGACATGGAGACCGGCCGGATCATCGGTTTGTTTTAAATACAGGGTTGGCCTCTCGCCCCAACCCTCGTTATCGTTTTTAACAGAGGTCTCGGATGAATCCTGGATGCCGACAGAAGAACCGGCGCGCGGAGCACGAGGCCAGGTCTGCCTGTGGGGAAGCCGCGGCCTGAAGCGGTCCATGGCTGTCGAACGATATCCGCACCCTCCGGGGTGGGCGTCCCAATTCCCATTTTCAGGTGACCCATGATCCACACCATCATTGAACCCTTCCGCATCAAGGCTGTGGAACCCATCCGCATGAGCACGCGCGTTGAACGCGAAGGCTGGCTCAAAGAGGCCAAACTGAATGTCTTCCTGCTTCCGGCAGAGCACGTGCTGCTGGACTTCCTGACCGATAGCGGCACTGGCGCCATGAGCGCGAAGCAGTGGGGCGCCATCATGGAAGGCGACGAGAGCTATGCGGGCTCCAAGTCCTTTTTCCGCCTGGAAGCGGTGCTGAAGGACCTCACCGGCTACCAGCACATCATCCCCACCCACCAAGGCCGCGCGGCGGAGCGGATCTTCTTCAGCGTGGCCACGAAGAAAGGCGATCTCGTCCCCAACAACACCCACTTCGACACCACCCGCGCCAACCTGGAATACCAGGGGGCCGAAGCCGTGGATCTGGTGATCCCCGAAGGCCTGCAGCCCCGCACCATCCACCCCTTCAAGGGCAACATCGACCTTGTCCGTGTGGAGGATCTACTCAAGCGCGAAGCCCATCGCATCCCCTTCGGCATGATGACGCTCACCAACAATAGCGGCGGCGGCCAGCCCGTGAGCCTGGCGAACCTCCGTGCCTATCGCGAGCTGTTGAACCGCTACAACAAACCCCTGATCCTCGATGTCTGCCGCTATGCGGAAAATTCCATGTTCATCAAGCTGCGGGAAGAGGGCCAACAGGACCGCAGCGTGAAATCCATCGCCCAGGAGATCTTCAGCCTGGCGGACGGCTGCATGATGAGCGCCAAGAAGGACGGCATGGTGAACATCGGCGGCTTCCTGGCGCTGAACCATAGCACCTGGGTGGAGGCCGCCAAGACCCTGCTCATCCTCACCGAAGGATTCCCTACCTACGGCGGTCTCGCGGGCCGCGATCTAGAAGCCCTGGCGGTGGGGATGGAGGAGGGCTTGCACGAGGACTACCTGCGCTACCGTCTGCGCACCGCAGAGTACATGGGCGAAAAGTTGAAGGCGGGCGGCGTCGCCATCGTGGAGCCCACCGGGGGCCATGCGGTATACCTGGACGCCAAGGATTTCCTGCCACATCTGAGCCCCGGCCAGTACCCCGCCTGGAGCCTCGCCAACGCGCTGTATCTGGAAGCCGGAATCCGGGGCGTGGAGATCGGCTCCGTCATGTTCGGCAAGCGCATGGACGACGGCACCGAAACCTACAGCGCGATGGAGCTGGTGCGACTGGCCTTTCCCCGCCGCATGTACACCCAGAGCCATTTCGACTACGCCGCCGAAGCCATCTGCGAATTGAAAGCGCGGGCCCATGAAGTGAAGGGCGTGAAGATGGTCAAGCAGGCCAAATACCTGCGGCATTTCACGGCCGAATTCGAGAGCGCTTAGCCGGGTTTATTGTGGGGAAAATAAACCACGCGGAGGAGGGTTCCCGCCTCAGCGAGTGAAACGAGTAGGAGCGCGTACACGCGCGATAGGCGGGAACGGAGAAGCGACAGAGGATAGCAGCGGGGGATTGGATTTCCAGTGCCACCTTCAGTCGTAGCTTTGGGGATTTCGAAGACACGATCCTATACTTTAAGACTTATCAACTGCTGGCGATGGTGTCCGCCTCATAACCGCTCCCCGAGCTGATGGCGCCTGCGAACTCGATGGAGGCGTAGGCATGGATAACCTGAAGCGACGGTTGGGTTGGACCGCCTGGGATCTGGGCATGGGCTCGGCGGTGGGAGTGCTGTCCGGCGCGGCCTCGGCAGGATTTCTCTGGCTGCTGGGGCGGACTATCCGCCTCCGGCAAGAGCATCTCTGGTTACTGGCGCTGTTGCCGCTGTTTGGTCTCATCTCCGCCTGGATATACCGGCGCTTCGGCAAGGAATCCGAAGGTGGCGGGTCATTGATCCTAGATGAAGTGCTGGAATTCAAAGGTCGCGTGCCTTCACGCATGGCGCCGCTAGTGCTCATCGGCACGCTGCTCACGCATCTCGGGGGAGGCAGCGCGGGCCGCGAGGGCACGGCCGTCCAGATGGGCGCGAGCCTCGCGCGCTCATTGGGAAAGCTGCCGTTCGCATGGCTGGGATTGAACAACTCGCGGCAGCGGCTGCTGCTCATGGCGGGTGTTTCGGCGGGATTCGGCTCGCTCTTCGGGACACCCGTCGCGGGCGCGATCTTCGGCATGGAAGTCATCGCCATCGGCAAGCTGCACTACGAGGGCATCGTCATCTGCGCGGCGGCTTCGATGGTCGCCAATTGGGCCTGCCGCGGCCTGGGCGCGGATCCCATCCGCTACGCGGTGTCTGCGCCTGGATTCACCGGATCTTTGGGTCTCAAGGTGGCGCTTTTCGCGTTGCCGGTGGCCCTCACCGCGGCCGTGTTTTCGGAGTTTTCCCATCGCCTTGCGGCCTGGACGAAGGCGAAATTCGCAGACCGCTGGATGCTGCGTCCTCTGGCGGGCGGGGCGGCGGTCATCGCCCTGTTCTTGCTCTTGCGCGAAGACGGCTACCTGAATCTGGGCCTTCCGTTTTTGGATGCCATCTTTCAACAGCACGCCGCGCAGCCTCCTTGGGCCTTCGCAGCGAAGCTCGCCATCACCTGTGTGACCATCGGATTCGGGTTCAAGGGCGGCGAGGTGACGCCGATCTTCGTCATCGGAGCACTGCTGGGCGCGGCCCTTGCCCCGGTCCTCCAGCTTCCGATCCCCTTCCTGGCGGCCATCGGGTTCATCGCCCTCGCGGCCGCTGCCAGCAACACGCCCCTGGCCTCCATGGTCATGGGCATCGAACTCTTCGGTGCAGCTTTCGCGGGACCATTGGCGATCTCCTGTTTCCTGGCGTATGTGCTGGTGGGCCACCGGGGCATCTACGGCGGACATCGCGTCCATACTGCCAAGCAGAGCGGGGGAGAAAACTGATGGCACGAGAGCGTTGGCTCAACCGCACGGTCTGGGGCATGGCCTTCACGAGCTTTCTTTCGGACCTCGGCCACGAAGCGCAAAGCACCCTGCTGCCTTCCTTCATGGCGGCGCTGGGCCTGCCGCCCGCGGCGCTGGGCGCGGTGGAGGGCATCGCGGACGCAGCGTCCAGTTTCATGAAGCTGGGCGCGGGCTGGTTTTCGGATCGCATCGGAAAGCGCAAGGGTCTCGTGGTCTTCGGCTATGCGGCGACAGGGCTTGCCTCGGGTTTCATCGCGTTGGCTTCGGGCTTCCCCTTGATTCTTTTCGGGAAGTTCTTCGGGTGGCTGGGACGCGGCGTGCGAGGGCCGCTGCGGGACGCCATTCTTACAGACAGCATTCCGGCGGATGCGCGGGGCAGGGCCTTTGGCTTCCATCGCGCGGGGGACACGCTGGGCGCCATCCTCGGACCAGCCGTAGTGGTGGGCCTGCTCGCGTGGGGCGCCAAGGCTGGATTTCCGGCGGTGTCCTGGAACCGCACGATGATGATGTGGACGGTGGTGCCGGGGTTGCTGTCGGCACTGGCTTTTGCCTTGATGGTGACGGAACGGGCGCGGTCCAAACCAAAGCTCCTCCCCTTCCGCCACGCTCTCAAGCAAATGCCTTCGACCTTTCGCAGCTATCTGGTGGGCGTCGGCATTTTCGGCGCGGGGGATTTCGCTCACACGCTGCTGATCCTCGCGGCCACCCAATTGCTGTCGCCGCGCATGGGGGCCGTGAAAGCAGCGACCTTTGGGGCTGGGCTCTATGTGCTCCACAACATCGTCTACGCCTTCTCCACATATCCTGCGGGCGCCATCGCGGATCGCTTTCGAAACCACCGCAAGGTCTTGGGCCTTGGATATCTGGCGGGCATCCCGGTGCCGTTGTTGCTCATCGGCTGTTTTACGAAAGGCTGGAACAGCCTGTTTGTTTTGGTTCTGATTTTCATCCTTGGTGGATTGGTGAATGGCATCCAGGACACCTTGGAAGGCGCCACCACGGCCGATCTCGCGCCATCAGACCACCGCGGGCTGGCATTCGGATTGTTGGGCGGCGTCAATGGCATTGGCGATCTCCTCTCCAGCCTTCTGGTGGGCGCGCTCTGGACGCTGCATCCAGCCTGGGGCTTTGGTTATGCGGCGGCCTGCATGGCGGCCGGAGCTTTTATAACCTTGGCGGAAGCGCGCTCCTGAAACCGTTGCCTCGCTTTCCGATATGAACGGGTTTTCTACCTGGAACGGCCTATCTTTGTGGCATGGGCGCGATACAGGAAATCCGAGCGGCTGCGGTGGCGGGGCTTTTCTACCCGCGTGAGGCAGAACATCTGGCCCACGACATCCAGGTGATGCTCAACAGTGCTTCCAAGGTGAAGGCGCCATCTGGGGTGATCAAGGCTTTGATCGTTCCCCATGCGGGGTATATCTACTCCGGGCCGATCGCGGCCAGCGCTTTCGCACAACTTTCTCCGGTCCGCGATTCCATCCGCCGGGTGGTGCTGCTGGGTCCAACCCATCGCGTGTATGCATCTGGCCTGGCGCTTCCTGGGGTTAATGCATTTGAAACCCCCCTGGGGCGGATTTCCGTGGACCAGGACGCCGTTCATTTCCTCAAACCACTGCGCCAGGTCTCCATCAGCCCTTCCGCTCATGAGCTGGAACATTCGCTAGAGGTCCAGCTGCCATTCCTTCAACAAGTGCTTTCAGATTTCAAACTGGTGCCCTTGGCGGTCGGCGATGCCACCCCCCAAGCGGTTTCAGAAGTGATCGAAACCCTATGGGGAGGTCCGGAAACGTTGATCGTGGTGAGTTCAGACCTGTCCCACTACCATCCCTATGATCTTGCTCAACAAATCGACCAGCGCACCTGCGCGAACATCGTCGAATTACAGCAGCTCGATAGCCACGATCAGGCCTGTGGCGCCACCCCAGTGAATGGTTTGCTGCTCGCGGCACGGCATCACCGGCTTAACGCCCATCTGCTGGACAGGCGGAATTCCGGGGATACCGCTGGCGACCGCGACAGGGTTGTGGGCTATGCGGCTTTCGCATTCACCGAGGAGCCGCAGCATGGTGGATGACCGTGGATTGGCGCTCCTAAGCATCGCTCGCGGCGCCATCGCCAAGGACCTCGGTGAGAGGTCGCCCTCCTTCGAACCTGCCAGGTGGCTGCAGGAACCCGGTGCGACGTTTGTCACGCTTCAGCTGCACGGCGGGCTCCGTGGTTGCGTGGGAAGCTTGGTCGCCAAAAAAACCTTGCGTGAGGATGTGGAAGCCAATGCGCGCGCCGCAGCCTTTCATGATCCCCGGTTCGCCCCGTTGTCGCGGAGGGAGTATCCAGGCATCGAAATTGAAGTCTCGCTGCTTTCGCCCCTGGAGAAGCTGGCTTTTGAAAGCCAGGAGCACTTGCTTCGCCTGTTGCGTCCAGGAGTGGATGGAGTCGTGCTGGAATATGGTTGGCAAAGAGGCACTTTCCTTCCTCAGGTATGGGAGCAGTTGCCGGATCCAAAAACATTTCTGGCCCATCTGAAGCAAAAAGCAGGATTGACGGCGGATTTCTGGTCAGACGACATCCAGATATCTCTTTACTCCGTGGAGAAGTGGCGCGAACACGAATGCTCCAATGCGCATCGGTGAAGGCGATGGACCCATCACTCTTTCCAGCCCGCTGGTGGCACCCTTCCGAAGGTGGCCGGATCCAATGTGATTTGTGTCCGCGGGATTGCAGGCTAAGCGAAGGCCAGCGGGGCGCTTGTTTCGTGCGGGAGAACATCGCTGGCGAAATGGTGCTGACCACCTATGGGCGCTCTTCCGGGTTCTGCATTGATCCCATCGAGAAGAAGCCGCTCAATCATTTCTATCCGGGGTCGAGCGTGCTTTCTTTTGGCACTGCGGGATGCAATCTGATGTGCAAATTTTGCCAAAATTGGGATATCAGCAAGTCCAGGGACATGGATCGGCTCCTGGACCAGGCTTCGCCAGATGAAATCGCGCGCTCCGCCGAAGAATGGGATTGCCGGAGCGTGGCCTTCACCTACAACGATCCGGTGGTCTTCGCGGAATACGCCATGGATGTGGCCGATGCTTGCCATGCCCAGGGCATCAAGACCGTCGCCGTGACGGCCGGATATATCCATGCAGAGCCCCGCCATGAATTCTTCGCGAAGATGGACGCGGCCAACGTGGATCTGAAGGCCTTCACCGATGACTTCTATTTCAGGCTCACCGCGGCGCATCTCCAGCCTGTGCTTGATACCTTGCGCTACATCAAACACGAGACCGATACCTGGCTGGAAATTACGACGTTGCTCATTCCGGGCCAGAACGATTCGCCTGGAGAAATCACCGCCATGTCGCAATGGATCGCCCGGGAGTTGGGTGTGGATGTCCCGTTGCATTTCAGCGCCTTCCATCCCGATTACAAGATGACCGATCTTCCAGCCACGCCTATCGGCACCCTAGAGCGAGCGAGGGCCATCGCCCTTTCTGCTGGACTGCATCATGTGTACACCGGCAATGTCCACGATACTGCCGGGGGGTCTACCAATTGCTCGTCCTGCAAGTCGTTGCTCATCGTGCGGGATTGGTATGAGATCGAGAATTATCGCCTATTGGAAGATGGCCGGTGCCCGGATTGCGGCGCTCAGCTTGCGGGTCGATTTGGAAAGCACTCTCCTGCATTCGGCAACCGGCGTATTCCCCTCACTCGGATCTAGAGAACGCGTCATGGATTTCCGGGTCGGTCAATTCCTGCGCCAGCCAGGCATCTAGCGCCGACACCGAGTCCAGCAGAATTTCCGCTCCAGCATCCAGCAGTTCCTCCCGGCTGCCGTAACCATAGGTCACACCGATGGCCCGGAGGCCATGATCTTTGGCTGCTCGCATATCATCACCGCGATCTCCAATGAAATATCCCCCAGGCTCAATCCTGCCCTCCTGCCGCAGGCGCTCCAGCACGGCCGTCTTGGGCTGCCAGGCGCCCTTCAGCTCAGCGCCGAAAATATCATCGAAGATGAGATTCAAATCGAACTGGTAGGTGATGCGCCGCGCGAATAGCCCGGGTTTGCTGGAAACGATGTAGATGCGGTGTCCCTGCCGTTTCAGGCGGGCCAGCATGAGATGGGCGCCCTCATAGACCTCGTGTTCGAAGACTCCATCTTCCCGGTAGGCTTCGATGTAGCGATCCAGGGCTTCCTCGAGTTTCTTGGGGTCCTCCAGTCCAGGAATCTGGCCTAGGCTTTCCCGCATCCCGAACCCGATCCACTCCCGGATGGTGGCCTCACCGGGGCAGGGAAGGTCCATTTCGCGGCAGACCCTCGCCACGCAATTCCGCACTCCCAGGAGCGGATTCACGATGGTGCCGTCGAGGTCGAAGCAGATCAGAGCCATTGAGCCCAGGCTTCCGCGTTCAACCGGGATACGCTTTGATGCATTGCATGACAAAGTCCTTGGCAGCTTCCTTCCCAGCCCAGCCATCGCTGTGCACGTCCTTTTCTTCGAGGTCCTTGTAGGTCAGGAAGAAGTGCTCGACTTCCTTCATGAAGTGGGGCGGCAAATCTTCAAGGCTTTCGACATGGGCGTAGTTGGGATCATCCACCGCGACGCAAAGCACCTTGTCATCCTGCCCATGTTCATCATGCATTTTCAGCAGTCCCACCGGCCGGGCCTTGATGATCACCCCCGGATAAGTGGTGCCGTTGATGAGCACCAGCACATCGCACGGATCGCCATCTGGAGCCAAGGTCTTGGGAATGAAGCCGTATTCAGCAGGGTAATGAAATGGGGAGAAGAGAACCCGGTCCACGAAAATCAGCCCTGTCTCGTGATCAAACTCGTACTTCACACGCGACCCTGTGGGAATCTCCACGACCGCATTGATCACATCCGGTGCGAGCTTGCCGGGGCCGAGGCTGGGGTGGGACATGGGCGCTCCTCAAAGATCAAAAGATCATTTTCGCATGGGGACTGCCTTTCACGCAGCACGGAGCCGTGGGGAAGAGATGGAGCAATATGGATCAGGCCGCCAAGAAGGGGTTCCTTGGCGGCCTGATCGTGTTGATTTTATATGGCTTCAGCTACTGAATGCAGGCCGGGAGAAGTTGGGTCGCCGGGGCTTGGCCCGTTGGTGTCAGTGTCAGCGTTCCACAGGGAAGGGCGAAGGCCGCTGAGGCGGACAATGTGTCCTTGGTAAAGGAGATCGAGCCATTGATTGGATAGCAGCATCCAGTGGTCCAAGTCAGAGGCGCGGCGCTGGAAATCACGCCGGTGGTGGTATGGGCGTTGGCAAGCAAGCTATGGGAGCCATAGAGCTTGTAAGTATTGGCAGTGGCCCAATCCGCACTGTGACTAGCGTTGTATAAATAGGAACGATTGGAGTCAGGGTGAGCGGTGTCAGTAAACACAGCGCTCAGGTTCGTTACGGTCAGATTGGCCTGTTTCGCGGAAAGATTGACATTAATTGTTTTGATACCGTTGAAGGTCCAGGTCTGGGTCCCTTTGGTTATCACAAGATTTCTATATTCCAAGGTATAGAGAGATGGCGTTTGGTTGCTGAAGGAGACGGCAACAGAGCCGTTCAGATTGAGGCTGCTCACACTTACCGGTTGTTCCCCACAATTATTGAAGGTGTACACCACGTACGTGATTCCTTCCTTCGTGGAGGTGATCGTGGTTATGCACGAAGAGGTTTCAGCAGTGGTGAGGATCTTCGCGTCCCCTGCCTGTTTGAAGGTCGGCATCTGCGAAGCCATGTTGGTGCCCTGCTCAAGCGACAGGAAGCCCCAGGTGGCCGCCAGGGCTTCATCTGCGGGAATCGCCTTGGTTTCGGGCAGCGTGGATTGGCTTGGATTTTGTCCAGAACCACCACAGGCAAGCAGAAGGGGAAGTGCGAAAGGGAGCAAACGACCAAGCTTGGGAAACGCCATGTGAGATCCTCCTTAGGGAGTCATGATTGGAATATAGGGCTCTCCGACCCAATAAACCAGACCCAAGGGGTCATTGATCGGCCAAAGTGCAATTGGGCCGCGAGCGCCGGGATAGAGATGGCCAAGGTCGCTCTGGCCCAGGCTTTTCGCGGCGTGCAGCGTCATGGCCGTGAGGGCCTCTTCAAAGGTGAGGCGGAGTTGCAGACACCCTAAGCGCAGCACCAGCAAAGGATCCAGGCACGGGCTCGACCCCGGATTGAAATCCGAGGCCAAGGCCACCTGGCATCCAGCCTCGATCATTTTTCGCGCGGGAGCCCAGTCCCGCATGCCCAGGCACAACGTCGTCGTAGGCAGCAGGATGGGCGTGACGCCCGCCGCTGCCATAGCTGTCATTCCTTTTTCCGAACAGAACATCAGGTGATCCGCCGAGGCGGCCCTCAACTCCGCCGCCAGTTCGGCGCCCCCGGTCCAACTCAGTTCATCCGCATGGATGCGGGGCCTTAGCCCGAGCCTTTTTCCAGCTTCCAAAACGCGGCGTCCTTGTTCGACTGTGAATACTCCTGTTTCGATGAATACATCGCAGTAGCTGGCCACGCCCGGATGGCGCCGCACAAGTTCCGGTAGCCAGGCATCGGCCACGATTCTGGAATAACCCTCAGCGTCACCCGCATATTCCTGGGGGATGTCGTGGGCCGGCAGAAGGGTCACATCCAGGCCCCATCCCCGCCGCTTCAATTCCTTATAGGCCTGCAGCAGCCGCGATTCCGCTTCCAGTTCCAGTCCATAGCCGGTCTTGGCTTCGATATGGACGACACCACGAGATCCAAGGGTTTGCAGCCGCGCTTCACCCAATTCCACCAATTCTTGCACCGAAGCCGCCCGGGTGGCCCTTACGGTTTCGCGGATGCCGCCTCCTTCGGAGGCGATTTGAGCATAGGGCACGCCGTGCAGGCGCCGATTGAATTCGCCGCTCCGGTCCCCGGCAAAGAGCAGATGCGTGTGGGGATCCACGAAACCAGGTAGCGCCCAAGCGCCCCCGCCATCGGTGGTTGGGGTATCCGACCATTCCAGGGGTAAATCCGTTCGCCTTCCCATCCAGGCGACCCGCCCTTCAGCCATGGCGATGGCCGCATCTTCAATGCGATCCACCTTCCATGGCGAATTTGGATCTGGAGTCAGCAACCCCTTGAGGTTTGTCAGGACCGTCGCGCCATTCATCATAAGCAGCCTCGGCTCACCAAAGGTTCAACTCCCGAAGGTTTCCCCCGCTCAGGCTCGTTCATTCACTTCACGTCTGATGAACTCAACCACATCATCGGTGTTGGTTCCGGGCTGGAAGATCTCGCAGACGCCTTGGGCCTTCAGGGCCGGGATGTCTTCATCGGGGATGATGCCACCGGCGAAAACCAACACGTCATCTGCGCCCTGGGCTTTCAGCAAGCGGATGATTTCCGGGACGAGCTGGTTATGGGCACCGCTCAAAATGGAGAGGCCCAGCACGGCGGCATCCTCCTGCACCACCGCCGCTGCGATCTGGGCAGGCGTCTGCCGCAGACCGGTGTAGATCACCTCCATGCCAGCGTCCCGAAGGGCGCGCGCGATGACCTTGGCGCCTCGGTCGTGGCCGTCTAGACCAGGCTTGGCGATGACGACGCGGATGGGTGCGCGGGTGGGGATTTGGGACACGGTGACTCCAGGACTTCCAACCTTGAGTTTGCCCCAGGGATCCAATGATTGCGAATGTGACGCCAATCAAAAAATCAAACGGTACAGTTCTCTTGTCTGGTTTTCACCATTGCCCATTGCCATTAGGATTAAGGGTCGGGGCGATTCTCACCACTTGCTAGCAATCCTTGATCGGAGCCTTCGCTCCCGCCGCACCTTTCCACTAGGAGGAACCATGAGTCAGTACGTTGATGAAGTCCTGGAGGGCCTGAAAAAAAGGGCGCCTTGGGAGACCCTTTTCATTCAAGCGGCTACCGAAATCCTTCACTCCTTGGCACCGGTTCTGGAGAGGGAGCCCAAGTATAAAAAGAATGCGATCCTGGAACGGATGGTGGAGCCGGAGCGCATCATTTCCTTCCGTGTGCCATGGGTGGATGACAAGGGCCAGATCCATATCAACAATGGCTGGCGTGTGCAATTCAATAGCGCGATTGGACCCTACAAGGGCGGTATCCGCTTCCATCCCAATGTCACCCTGGACACTTTGAAATTCCTCGGCTTTGAGCAGACTTTCAAAAACAGCCTCACCGGCCTGCCCATGGGCGGCGGCAAGGGTGGCTCCCAATTCGATCCGAACGGTAAATCCGATGCGGAAGTCATGCGTTTCTGCCAGTCCTTCATGCTGGAGCTTTGGCGCCACATTGGCCCGAATACGGACGTTCCCGCGGGCGATATCGGCGTGGGCGGCCGCGAAGTCGGCTACCTGTTCGGAATGTACAAGAAGCTTCGCAACGAGTTCACGGGTGTGCTGACAGGCAAGGGCCAGTACTGGGGTGGCAGCCTCATCCGCCCCGAAGCCACGGGTTTCGGAATTGTGTATTTCGCTGAAGAAGTTTTGAAGACCAAGGGCGAAGGCATGAAGGGAAAAAAAGTTGCGATTTCCGGCTTCGGCAACGTCGCCTGGGGCGCGGTCCGCAAGGCCAATGATCTGGGCGCCAAGGTGGTCACCATTTCTGGTCCCGACGGCTACATCTATGATGCAGACGGCATCTCCGGCGAGAAGATTGATTACATGGAAGAGATGCTCCGCACGGACCGCATGAGCGTCGCCCCCTTCGCCGCCAAGTTCAAGTCCGCCCAATTCCTCGCTGGCAAGCGCCCCTGGGAGCAGGTTGTGGATGTGGCCCTGCCTTGCGCCATCCAGAACGAACTCAACCTGGACGAAGCCAAGCTGTTGATGGCGAATGGCTGCAAGGCGGTAGTCGAAGGTTCCAATATGTCCAGCACCTTGGAGGCGGTGGAATTCTTCCAGGCCAACACCCAGAACATCCTGTTCTCCCCTGGAAAAGCCTCCAATGCCGGCGGCGTAGCCACATCCGGCCTTGAGATGAGCCAGAACTCCATGCGCCTAGGCTGGACCCGTGAGGAAGTGGATGCGCGTCTGCACCAGATCATGATCAATATCCACTCTTCCTGCGTCGAGGCCGCCGAGCGCTTCGGCACACCCGGCAACTACGTGAACGGCGCCAACATCGCAGGCTTCATCAAGGTAGCCGACTCCATGATTGATCAAGGCCTCGTCTGATTCGTTTCCACTGCTGATGATAGGGAGGACCGGCATCGGTCCTCCTTTTTTCCGGGCCTACTCGGACCAGGGCCGATTCCTGTTCGGTCGGCAAGGGATCCTGGCCGATGAGGGTTTGGAAAAACCTAGAGCACAATGAGAGGAAGCAGTGTGGTATTCCTCTCAGATTACTAAATTGAATTCGTACCATTTCATGAGACCGCATGAACTTTCGAGCTGCTTTTATTGGTTTGCTGGCGCTGTGCTTCCTTCGGGGAGAGGAACTCCGGCTCGCACGGAAAGCACCGGATTTGAAGCTGCGGATGCGCACCGAGTACCGGGCAGGGGGCCAGCGGCCATTGTCCCTAGTGCTCGGTGGCGGTTCCGCCAAGGGCCTTGTGAACATTGGTGTTTTTGAAGTGCTGGAGGAGGAAGGAATCTCCGAGGACGCCATTACCGGCAGTAGTTCGGGCGCCATGATGGGCGCCCTGCGGGCCGCTGGCTTCTCGGGGCGTGGCCTTCGGTGGGCCTTCAAACGCATTGACTTTGGTAATGCCATCTTGGATTCGCGCCGCCGCACCAGTGGGATGACTCTGAGCGAAGACGAAGAGCGGGAAGCAACAGTTGTGCGTTTTGACTATCGGCCCGAAGGCTGGGAATTCCTCCCTGGGGAGGCCTCAGGGCACGCCGCCACTCAAGTCCTGATGACTCACCTGCTCCGGGCCGATGCTTTGTGCGGTGGAGATTTTTCACGGCTGCGTGTCCCCTTCGCTTGCATCGCTTCAAACTTGAGCGAGGGACACCTCCTGTGCTTTACCAACGGCAATCTGGTGACGGCTGTACGCGCTTCCATGTCGATTCCAGGGGTATTCAGGCCCGTGGACTACCGGGGATCGCAGCTTGTGGATGGGAGTATTTCCCAGAGCCTGCCGGTTCTTGAGGCGAGGAGGCTCTATCCTGGGGCCCTCCAGATAGCCATGGATGTCAGTGATCCCTGGAAGACTGGCCCCTCCAGGAACCCCTTCTCTCTGGGAGGAAGAAGCCTGGCATACAGCGTTGAAGCCATGGCAGATCTCAACAAGGCGAGCGCGGACATATTGATGCATCCCCCGTTGGAAGGATTCGATTTTTTCGATTTCCGCACCCAGGTGGACACCCTTGCGGACCTGGGGCGGACAGCTATGGCCGATGCGCTCCCTGTCCTGGAGACAAAGCTTTACGGTGAAGCTGGCGCAATTCCCATCGCCGCGTCTCAATGGCGGGTTATCGGTGATGACTCACCAGGGCTGGCAGCCCTAGCGAAGGACTGCTTACCGCCAGGGCAGGACTGGAGCCGGAAGGATGGCTACCGGCTGCTCCGACGTGCCCTGGCTCGTGGTTTGGTATCCGAAGCATGGCTGGTCCTGCCTTCGGAGTCTGGAGTTCCGCTGGAAATCCACGTCACACCCAATCCGAGGATCACCCGCGTGACGTGGGATGTGCCGGAGTCCTGGACCAAGGATGCACATCAACTGGCTCAAGAATACGGGTTCGCGCTTGGCCAGCCTTTTCGGGAACCTGTCTGGGGCGCATTCCTCCAGGATCTTCTGATCCGCGGCTCTTTGCGCGGGCGTCCTCTGCTGGACCTACACGAGTGCAGGCTTGATCCCGCAGGGGAGCTTCACATCGTGGTGCGCGAGGTTCCCATCCGGGCAGTGGAGGTCGATCTCTCGGAAATGCGGCCAACCAGCAAGAAGGTCATGGCGGAAATGTTCTTACCGGCCATCGGGAAGCCTCTTGATACCCAATGGCTGTCCAGCCGCCTCCTTGAGATGGACCATTCACTGAACCTCCAAAATCCTGTGGCGCGCCTGCAGGTTGGTCTTGGCGGCGACGATTGGACACTTAAGCTGGAGGCCACAGATCGCCAAAGAGTGCAGGTGAATGTTGCCGCCGCCTATGAGTCAACCTGGGGTCTGCACGGTGTGCTTGATGCATGGTTCAAGGACTTCCTGCTGAAGGGCAATGAGTGGTGGATGCATGCGTATGGCGACAAGGTCCAGCGCGGCGCAGCCCTCTCCCTCAGGCATTCTTTCTTGACTAGGCCCTCCGTCGGAATCTTTCTGGGGGCCCGAAATTCATGGCACAAGTTTGAAAGGGATCCCTTCCTGGGGTATTTCGGAGCGGCCCCGGACCCATCGGGCTACCAACGGCTCATTGAGAACTCGGCCCAACGGACGAACGATGCCTTCGCAGGTTTGTTCCAGCGGTTTGGAAGAACCCAGAAAGGCCTTGCGGAGATCGAATACATCCACCGGGAATCGACACTCATGCCCAAGGAGTTTCCGTGGGTCCGGAATTCAGAGGACAGCCTGATTCTTTCAGTTGAGTGGGACTCCCTCGATCGCAGTTTTTTCCCCACCGAAGGGCTGTTGGTCCGTGCGCGGCTGACCGCCGACCACACCCAGACCAAGGTGCAAACGGCGCCGGCCCCTGAAACAAAGCCTACCCTTGAACCAGATTTGACTCGAATCCGAGGCGCCTACCTCCTTTTCAGGGCCTTGGCCAAAGACCTTGTGGGACCGGTGGGTGCGGACCTTGCTCTAGAAGCTGGATTGGGTTGGCGGACCCTTCTGATCCCTGACAGGCAGTACATCCTGGGAGGAGACGCCAGCCTAATCGGCACTCCCAGCACGCGTTTCCTGGCCCCCAATTTTGCCATCCTCAGGGTTGGCCTGCCCATCGCGCTAAAACGCTCCTTTGGCGGCCAGATTCAGCTCGTTCCGAGACTGGACTATGGGAGGTTCTCCCAGGACCCGAACAACCTCACCGCGGGTATGCGCATTCTGGGGCTAGGATTGGTGCTTCGCGGCGCGGTTGGAAAGTTCTATATCGAAACCGGGTGGGGCCAAGTTCAGATTCGTCCTTACTACCCGGGGCCCCTTCGTCGGGAGAACCAACTCAACATCCTGGTGGGTGCCCGGCCTTTTGACCTATGGACACGAAATTAAATTCAAGCTCCTGAAGAGGCATTCAGATGATCAGCAATGAATTCAACGAGATTTTTCGGAAATACAAATCGGACAAAGAGATATTCCACGACCTGATGCCGCTCCGCGCGCGCGAAATCCTGCTGGTGGCGCCGGCCTTCGATGCCTTTACCTTGGAGCAGGATGGCTTGCTGACCGAGATTCTTTTCGAAGGCTATTACCAGCTCAACATGAGCAATCCACCCCGCGTCACCAATGTGTCCACCTGTGAAGAGGCCCTTGATAAAATCTCCAACCGCCACTTCGACATGATCATCGTCATGAGCCGCCTTGGACAAGCGGGCCACCTCGATCTCTCCCGGGCCCTGCGGCAGGCGGATTCCAAGATCCCCATCTACTTGCTGCTGAACGACAACGTGGAAGTGGGCGTCATGGACCGGCGGCGGCAGGATCTCCTGCGGCACTACGACCAGATTTTCGTATGGAACGGGAATCCTGAAATCTTCATGGCCATGGTCAAGTTCATGGAGGATCGGAGCAACGTCCGCAACGACACCACCATGGGATTGACGCGTGTGATTCTGCTGGTTGAGGACAGCATCCGCTACTACTCCCGATACCTGCCCATCCTTTACAGCGAGATACTGAAACAGACCACACGGCTGGCCAAAAACCAGAACATTGATGGGATGTCCCGCACACTTTCCATGCGGGTGAGGCCGAAGGTGCTTCTTGCCACCTCATACGAGGAAGCGATGGCCTATTGCGACCAGTACCAGGAGTATCTGCTCTGTGTCATTTCTGATCGGAAGTTTCCCAAGGATGGTGTCCTGGACCGCGAAGCCGGGGTCAAGCTCATCAGGACATTGAAGGATCGGATTCCTGATTTGCCCACCGTATTCCAGTCTTCAGACCCAGTGAAAGAATCCTGGGCCAGAGCCTTGAAAAGCGATTTCCTGAATAAGAATTCCTACACGTTGGGCGCGGAGCTATCCCGCTTTTTCTATGAGCGGCTTGGTTTCGGAGATTTTATTTTCCGCGATAAAACCGGCCAGGAGATCACCCGCGCCACAGACATGGATGACCTGCGGGAAAAATTGCGCAGCATTCCAGTGGAATCGCTGATCTACCACGCCTCCCGGAATCATTTTTCGGCCTGGATCATGGCTCGCGGAGAGGTCCAGGTGGCGCGGGTTCTGGCGCGATTCAAGCTGGAGGACTACCGCAATCCCGAGGAGATGCGCACCTTCCTGATCAACGTGGGGGACTACGTCCACCGGATGAAATCCCGAGGTAAGGTCGTCCCGCTCACCGAGTCGACTGCCGCGGAGGAACGCAACATACTCAGGCTCGCGGCGGGTTCCATGGGGGGCAAGGGCCGTGGTGTCGCATTCACCCATTCGCTGCTTTCGCGCATAGACATGGAAGCCCTTCTCAAGGAATCCAACATCCGCATTCCGCGCTCGGCCATCATTGGGACCGAGGAGTTCGCTGGTTTTCTTGATCGAAATGGACTTCGGAGCTTGCTGCACCAGGTGGAGGATGATGACGCCTTGAAACAGCGGTTTCTGAATGGCGCGCTCTCTCCCGAGCTGATGGACAAACTTCGCCTTTATTTGTCGAAACATGCGAAATATCCTCTGGCCGTGCGGTCTTGCGGGCTGATGGAAGATAGCCTTTCCCATCCCTTTTCCGGCCTTTATAGCACCTTCTTTCTGCCCAACAATGACCCGGATCCAGCTGTGCGCGAGGCGCAGCTTTGCGAGGCCATTAAATTGGTGTATGCCTCGGTGTATTCCAAAGCTTCCCGAAGCTACTTCCAGGCCATCGACTACAAGATCGAGGAAGAACAAATGGCCGTGCTGATCCAGGAGGTGGTCGGAACCAATTTTGGGGATCATTTTTATCCCCATATTTCCGGTGTGGCGCAATCGTTCAATTATTATCCGGTGGCCTACACCCAGCCCCAGGATGGCATCGCGACCATCGCCGTGGGACTAGGCAAGTACGTGGTGGATGGCGAAAGGGCCTACCGCTTCTCCCCACCTTATCCAGAGATGGACATGCTGCCCCCCAAGGAACAGCTGCGCACGACGCAGAGGCACTTCTACGCCCTCGACATGAGCCGGACCATTTTGAACCTCGCCAGTGGAGAAGATGCGACGCTGGTCAGCCATGAAATCAAGGTGGCCGAGAAGGATGGTGCCCTCAGGCACAGCGCCTCGGTATGGGACACCAATGACGACCGGATCCGGGATGGACTGGATGCGCAAGGTCCGCGCATCGTGAACTTCCGGAACATCCTCAAATACGATTCGTTTCCGCTGGCGCGGATACTCAAGCAAGCCCTGGATCTCATCCGAGAAGCCATGGAAACCCCCGTGGAGATTGAATTCGCGATCAATCTGGACCCCGACCCCCACAATGGGAAACCCACCTTCTGCCTTCTGCAGATCAAGCACCAACTCGTGGACGGCGGCGAAGTGAATCTCATCGCATCCGATCTGGACCCTGCCGACTTGTTCCTTTTCTCAGAAAAATGCGTAGGCAATGGAACCGTCGAAGGCATGCAGGACATTGTCTGGATAGACCCCCAAGGGTTTGATAAATTCCACACGCCCATGCTGGCGGAAGAGCTTGAAAAACTGAATGACAGGTTCCGCGCTCAATCCGGCAAGTACGTGCTCATCGGCCCTGGCCGCTGGGGCAGCAATGATCCCCATCTGGGGATTCCCATCAGTTGGTCCATGATTTCCTGCGCCCAGGTGATCGTGGAATACGCCATGGAAAACTTCCAGGCCGATGCCTCGCTCGGATCCCATTTCTTCCACAATGTGACCTCGCTGAACATAGGCTATTTCACGGTTCCCTACCCCCGCGGCAGCAGCATTCTCGACTTGGATTGGCTCAGGAAACAGCCCGAAATATCCCGTTCGGGATGCCTCGTCCACAGCCGAGTCGAGATTCCCCTGCACATCGTCATGGATGGCCGCCGGAGCGCTTCTGCCATTTTCAAGCAGACACCGGCGCCACCGGTGATAGTGGACGAAGAATAGCGTTTAGCGCAACGCTCTTCACATCGGAGAGAATGAAGCCACGAAGAGACACGAATACGACTCGAAGCCCTTTATTCGTGTCTCTTCGTGCGGCTTCGTGGCTGCATTAATTGAATGTAATCGGCTTAGGCCAGAACCTCGGTCAGCTGCTGCACGGCCCAATCGATCTGCTCTTTGGTGATGACCAAAGGCGGAGCGAGGCGGATGGTGTTCACGTGGGTGTCCTTGCAGAGCATCCCGCGGTCCTTCAGGGCGTAGCAGTATTTGCGCGCGCCACCGGCTTCGGGTTTCAGGTCCACGCCGGCCCACAGGCCTATGCAGCGTATCGCATTGATCTTGTCCTTGGGAATGGCCTCGAGTTTTGTTTTTAGATACGCGCCCAGTTCCGCGGCGCGCTCCACCAGCTTCTCGTCCACCAGCACATCCAGCGCCGCCCGGGCCACCGCGCAGGCCAGCGGGTTGCCGCCGTAGGTCGAGCCGTGGATGCCTGGTGTGAACACGTCCATGATCTCGTCCGACGACAAGAAGGCCGAGACGGGGTAAAGGCCGCCGGAGAGCGCTTTGCCGATGGTGATCCCATCGGGGCGGATGCCTTCATGCTCGAACGCGAACAGCTTGCCGGTTCGGCCCAGGCCCGACTGGATCTCATCCAGGATCAGCAGAATATTGTTGGCGGTGCAGAGTTCGCGCAGACCCTTGAGATAGCCTTTGGGGGGGATGACGACGCCAGCCTCGCCCTGGATGGGCTCGACGAACACGGCGCAGGTGTTGGGCGTGATGGCGGCCTTCACGGCCTCCAGGCTGCCATATTCGACGACCGCAAAACCCGGTGTGAAGGGGCCGAAGCGGCTGGTGCTATCGGGATCGGTGCTGAAGCCCACGATGGTGGTGGTACGGCCGTGGAAATTGCCATCGGCCACGATGATCTCGGCCTTGGGATACTCGATGCCTTTTTTGTCGTAGCCCCATTTGCGCATGGCCTTGAGGGCGGTCTCGACGGCTTCGGCGCCGCTGTTCATGAGCAGGGCCTTGTCGAACCCTGTCAGTTTGCAAAGTTTTCCAGCAGCACCGGGAACTGGTCATTGCGGAAGGCCCGGCTGGTGAGCGCGAGTTTCTGCACCTGGTCGATCATGGCCTTGGCGATGCGTGGGTGGTTGTGGCCCTGGTTCACCGCGGAATAGGCCGCCAGGAAATCCATGTATTTCTTGCCGCCCACGTCTTCGAGAAATACGCCCTCGGCCCGCGCGCAGACTACATCCAGGGGAGCGTAATTGTGAGCGCCATAGTGGTTTTCCAGCTCGATGAGTTCTAGCGCCTTCGAAGTAACGGTGGACATGGCCGCCTCCAGAAAAAAGGGAACAGGGACTGAACGGGAAAGCCCCTTCAGGACCAGAAGCGGGCTTGCTTCCATTCTACGGGATCGGGAGCTGGATTGGGCAGCGGGGAAAGGCAGGAATTCTTTCGTGAGGCCTTCGGCTCAATAAAGAGCCGATACTGTGATGTTTGAAGCATCTCCTCCGACAAAGGCACACATGGAATGGTCAAACGATGAAGTCCAAGAACAGGAAGGAATCCCCATGCCACTAGCCCTCAGAAACCAACAATCCGGAATGGGGCTTCTTAATTCGTTCCACCTTGGATGTTGATCCGATGAAACGAGGCCGGATCGTAGTTGTATCGCTCGTGATCATGTTGGTTGCAGGGATAATGTTCAGAAATTCGATACTTAATTTCATGGTCGGCCTGTTCGTGGCGACTTCCACGAACCCGGGCCATGCCCGTATGCCAGCGGTGTGGGTAGGGCCCTACGACCTCACTGCCACCCTCACACAGGAGCCAGAGCTGGTGTGGGGGGACCCTGCAAAGCCTTCGTCCAAGTTGGATCTGCGCACGGATAAGGCGCAGGTGCTGAAAAATCAAAGGCTAAAAGAGCAGGGCGGCGATGCCGCCAAAGCGGTGGATGCCCTGATGGCGCGGCGCCAGGAACCGGATGCGGCCCAGGCACTTTACCAAGCGATGGTGGAACTAGCGACCGGCAAGGTCGCAGGAATCAATGATGGGGCGATTCCTTCCCAACTATCTGCGAAGGAGACTAAGACGGAGACCAAATCCGAGGAGATCCAGCCCTATGCCGCGCCGCAGGGAAAGATAGGCATTGCTCTTGTGGCGGGCGTAGCTAAAGCCCTGGGTCCTAAGATGGGCCAGCCAGACATGAAACCTTTCGATCAGGTGCTCTTCGAACATTCAATTCGTCTGATGGGTTTCCATGGCGCCCCCCCCGTGGCGGATGCGAAGGCTCCTGCGGCCCAGGGTCAGGCCGCCTCCACTCAGGCCCCTCCGCCCATTGATCCAGAGGTGAGGGCCACCCTTCGTAGCCTGCTGGGGAGCCGTGCCACTCAGGTTTATGCCGCCAGGGCCTTGGGCCAGCTAGGCGATTTGGAAACCGCCAAAGAAATCATTGATCATCCCGGGAAATACCCCGACGCGAGCATCTCCGATTTTGGCACTGATGCATTGAACCGTTACAAAGTCACCCGCAAGCAGGTCATAGCGCAAGGCAAGGGCGGCGGCGAAGCCGCTTTTTGGCAGTCCACTCGCATTCCACCCCAGCATCAGGATGCGGCCATCGAACTGGCCATGCTCGGAGATGGTGGGGCGGGTGTGGCTGTGATGCGAAACTGGGCCGTGATGAATGGGGCCGAGAAAGATCTTGACGAGGTGTGGGCAAATGGGATCGACGCGGCCATTCGATTCCCTGGCACCCGGGCAGCCTGGATTGGCCTGAATCGCTGCGTCGATGGGTTTTTTAATCACACTGTCGGGGCGGGACCCAAGACCTACACCATGATCCTGAAAGCCCTAGAGCATGACCTGAAGATCGTCTTCTCCGGCCAGCCTTGGAAGGAAACAGACACCGTCGTGCTCCGCACGCATGAAGGGATATTTTGTGCGCTTTGGCATGTGGCCCACCGCCATCATGGTGGCCTTTACGCAAAGGATCGGGAGCTGGAGACGAAGGCGGAGGCGTTGTTCCGGAAGAACTACAAGCCATGGACGAATGCTGTTGAATTTGGGGATGGGCAGTCAACTGGCAGCGCTGCTGAACTGGCACTGTATGCTGCCCATTTAAAGCTTCCACCGCTCCAATTTCCAGGAAAAGACGGCTGGATTCGAATATTCATAGAGGATAGGAACAGGCATAAAAATGATAAAAAAGAATGGAAAGAATCTGAATATAAAGGTCAATGTGAACCACCCTATGCATTGACTGCCCTTTGGGGCTCGCGCGCTTATTTGTGTGAAGAAATGGGGGATATTGAAAGTGTCGACAAAATTTAAACTCAGCATGTCCCAGCGATGGATTCCCACACTGGCGCTCCTCCTGGCGGCGGGTATTCCCCTGCGAGCTTGGAAAAGCACGGTGGGCTGGACCAACTCACCTCACAGCAAAATCTCTAATGCGGCACTGGATGTGCTTCGTATCAGCATCCCTCAACAGGTTTGTTCGAGGATGATCATTGGCGCAGAGTGCCCTCCATCCCGTCCCCCTCGTCCCTATTGAAAAATAAAAAAGCATTATAAACAGGGATGAAGGGGATGAAATAAAAGCTGACTCCTGTGAACCAAGAGCGCTGGTTATTCTGTAACAACCCCGCAAGTTGGAGACCCTGTGAATCCAGCGCCCCAAGCTCCAGCTACCGAATCCAGGCGCGCCACCGTCCAAGCGGTCTTTGCTCTCCAGCAGGCCGCTCGCTGGCGCATCGCGGCGACTTCCGCTGCACAGCGTAAAGCCAAGCTGCGCCGTCTTCTCGATGCCCTCATGGCCCAGCGTGGAGAAGCCCAGAAAGCGCTGGCGGCGGACTTTCGCAAGGCCCCGGGGGAAGTGGATCTCACGGAAATCTATCCGGTCATTTGTGAACTCAAGGATGCGCTTCGGCATCTGGGGCGGTGGATGAAACCAAAAAAGGTGGCCACACCGCTTGCGCTACTCGGCAGTGCCGGAAAGATCATGCATGAGCCCAAAGGCGTGGTGCTGATCATCAGTCCCTGGAATTACCCCATTAACCTGGCGCTGGGGCCGCTGGTATCCGCCATTGCCGCAGGCAACTGCGCCATCCTGAAGCCATCGGAACACACTCCCCACACGACCGCTTTCATCAAACGCTTGCTGGGAGAACTCTTCACCGAGGATGAAATCGCCGTGGTGGAAGGCGATGCCGACACTGCCCGCACACTGCTCGAACTGCCCTTTGACCACATCTTTTTCACCGGCAGCCCTGCGGTCGGCAAGCTGGTCATGGCCGCGGCAGCCCAGAACCTGACTTCGGTGACCCTAGAATTGGGCGGGAAGTCTCCCGTGCTGGTGGATGCGGATGCGGACCTGTGCGATGCGGCGCGGAAGATTGCCTGGGGTAAATTCCTGAACGCCGGGCAGACTTGCATCGCACCGGATTATGTGCTGGTCCACAGGGACATCCACGACCGCCTGGTGGAGGAACTCAAGTTGGCGGTGGAAGCCTTCTATGGACCCGAGGCCGCCGGCTGGAAACAGAACCCGGATTTTCCCCGGATCGTGAACGCAAGCCATCACGCACGGCTCAAAGCCCTGCTTGAAAGCGCTGGGGGCAAGGTGGTGGCGGGAGGCGAAGCGGATTCAGGAGAGAACTACATCGCTCCGACCATTCTCACGGATATAACCCCTGATTCCACGATCATGCGGCAGGAGATCTTCGGTCCGATTTTGCCGATCCTGAAAGTGGCGGATATGGACGACGCCGTGCGGTTCGTGAATGCGCGGCCGAAACCCCTTGCACTCTATGTCTTCAGCGGCAGTCGGAAAATCGCGGAATCTCTGCTCGCTCAGACCACGTCCGGCGGCGCCTGCATTAACGATACAGTCCTGCACTTCGCCCACACCGGCCTTCCCGGCGGCGGCATCGGCAATTCTGGGTTCGGGAAAGCCCATGGGATTTTCGGGTTCGAAGCTTTTTCCAACGCGCGCGGCGTGCTGCGCCAGCGCACGCGGTTCTCGGGCATCCAATGGATGTACCCGCCCTATACGCCTAGGGTGAGGAAGCTGATCGACCTGACGTTGAAGTATTTCTGAAGCCAGGCCGTGTTCATTCGAAGATCTTCCTCCCCACCGCCCTCCCCACAAAGCGGATGCGATCCATCCATGGGAGCCTTCCCAGGGTTGTCCGCACGACGCCTCGGGTGAAATAGGTTTTCCGAGAGTAATCAATGGCCACATCGATGGCGACGGGGCGGCCTTCGGAAAGGATGGACTTCGCGTGTTCCAGCACTGGGGCGATATCTTCATCCGTTTTGAGCCTAAGGCATTCAACGCCCGTACCGGCGCTGATGGCGGCAAAATCGTAATCTGGAAGTTGGCTGCAGGCTTTCCGGTTGTACGCGACGCCTTGGAATTGCGCGATCTGCGCCAGCTCCCGGTCCCGGAGGACCAGGAAGGCCACCGCTAGACCGAGACTCGCGGCGGTCAGCATTTCGAGGCCCGTCATCAGGAAGGCGCCATCGCCCGCGAGGGCGATCACGGGAATATCTGGGCGCGCGAGCTTTGCTCCAATCGCGGCCGGAACCGAATAGCCCATGCAGGAGTAATCCATGGGGCCTAGAAGCTTGCCAGGTTTATCGAGTTCCAGGCCTTCAATGGCCAAAAAAGTGCCATTACCGCTATCGCTTGTGAAAACTGTTTCGGGCCCGAAAACCTCCTGCAATCGCTTGAGCAGGCGCCCCGGAGAAACTCCGGTGGCCGATGGCGACCGGATCTCCGCAGCAGCTTCAGCCCGCCCTGAGTGGATTTGCATTCGAAGCTCATCGCGTTTGGCCCGGGCAGTGAGCATCGGCAGCAAAGCCCGGACAAATTCACCTGCATCGCCGTTGACCGCGATATCGGCGGGGAAATTCCTTCCGATCACCCGAGGGTCGATGTCCACGTGGATGAGTGGGGCAGGCGGGGTCAGGCCATAGCTGCCTGTGGCCACTTCTCCAAAGCGGCACCCGATCGCGAGCGTGGCATCGCACTCCCCTGCCACGGTTCGTGCGAATGGTGGCGCTGCTGCTCCAAAGCCCGGCCACAGGAACAGTGGATGGCTTTCTGGAAATACCCCTTTGCCCTGAAAGGTGCTGGAAACCGGCGCTTCCAGCTTCTCGGCCAAAGCCACAAGATCAGCGCCAGCTCCCGCAGCACCCAGTCCCAGGTAGATGAGCGGGCGCTTGGCTTTCGACAGCACCTCCGCGCATTGCTTCAACAGTTCCGGCGATATCGGCGGGATGATGGATTTCTCGTCCTGCCAGGGGGCTGAATCCGGTTGCCGCAGCAAATAGAGGTTCGCCGGTATTTCCACGAACACCGGTCCCGGACAGCCTTCCCGGGCCAATCGGCAGGCATTTCGGATGGTTCCGTAGACATCTTCGCCACGTTCCGGCCGGAAGGTGCCTTTGGTGACCGGCGCGGCCAAAGCCTGCTGATCCACGTCATGCAACTGGTAGGCCTTTCCCGTATCCCGGCGGATCCCGCAACCCAACACAAGCATTGGGATCCCATCCATGAAGGCTTCGGCGATGCCCGACATGGCGTGGGTGAGGCCCGCGCCGGGCACGACGTTGACACAGGCCATGGTTCCCGATGCGCGCCATGCGGCGTCGGCCATGAAGGAAGCGCTTTGTTCGTCCGTCACCAGAATGGGCCGTACTGATTTCGAGGTGGCAAGTTGGTCGTACAGCTCGATGTTGTGGGTTCCCGGAATCCCGAACGCCAACTGGATGCCTTCGTCCTCCAATGCCTTCAGAACCTGCGATGCGCCGGTTATTGCCATGCTTTTTCCTCCAGCAGCTTTCCAGCCATGCGCCCCGCGAGCGCCATGATGGTCAGGTAGGGATTGATCTCCAGCGAATCCGGGAAAAGGCTTGCGTCCGCCACACGGAGCCATGGAATTCCATGCACTCTTCCAAATGAATCCGTGACGGAATCCTCAATGCCTGATCCCATTCCGCAGCCACCCATCAGGTGGGCCGCTGATACGGAAATTTTGCCTTCCTTGAAATGCCGCTCATGAATGCGCTCATCAATCTCAGGCGCTTCCTGGCTTTCGAGAAGGGGGGGATTGGCGGATGGAGCGTGGACCCGGAGTGCGCCTGCCCCAAAGAAGATTCGGGCCGAAGCACGGGTGGCGCGGATGAGCGAAGCGATCACTTCCGGTGTGAATCGGTAGTGGACTACAGGCTTTCCAGTGCGATCCACAGTCACACGGTTGCCGGGCACCGCCTTGTCGCAGGCCAGGACGAGGATCATCTGCAGCCTTGGGAAGGCGTGCATCAGCTTGGAATGGGGGGCGCCGAAACCGGCGAGGTTCTTCGCGGTGGTGAAGGGGAAGTACATGCAGGTTTCAAGCAAAAAACCTTCCTCCACGGACCGGTCCAGGAAGAAGCTTTTCGGGTGGCCAACGTCATTGGTGATGGGGCGTGGATGTTCGGCGGCCAGGATGTGGGCGGGGTGGCAGGTGAAGCCTTCCCCGACGCGCTTCGACAATCCTGGCAGACCTGACCGAAGCAGCAGCGCCGGTGTGCCGACGGCGCTGCCCGCGAGGACAATGACACCGGCCCTGATCCGATACTCGCCAGGAGCCCACTCCGAGGGCAGGCCCTTCGCACCGGGCTTTTTTTCCTGAACCCGGACCAGCAGGGCTCGTTCCTCGATCCGCAGGGCTTCGGCCCGGGTGACCACCTCGACCCCGGCCCGTTCGGCGGCGGGAAGCTGGACACGATGGGTGCCTTGTTTGGCGCCGTTGGGACATCCAAGATTGCATAGGCTCGACCCCTTGCAGCCACGCACGTTGATGGGGAACTGCTCCGCCTCGTACCCAGCCTTTTTGCAGCCTTCGACGAATAAAAGATTATTTTCATTCAATAAATCCTGTGGTAGAAGATGAACGCCGTTTTCAGCCGCATATTTTTTGGCCCTGGAATCAAGATCCGAAAAATCGAGCCCTGGCACGCCCCAACCACGGATCACCCGCTCTGGGGGCTGCATGGAAGTCCCGGTGTACACCACCGTCGAGCCTCCGTAGGCTGATCCGAAAGCGAGGGTCATGGTTCCTTCGGCGGTCAGGAATCCGCCTTCCTCCGCGTAGAGGGAAGGAGCCATGGATAGTTCATGGCCATCAAACTCGCCATCTGCGAAGCGAGGGCCTTTTTCTAAAACCAGGACCTTCTTTCCATCCCGTGCCAGCTCGCCGAGTTCCTTCGCCACCGTGCCTCCACCGGCTCCAGAGCCGACGATGGCTACGTCGTAATATTTCTCGATCATCTGGGCGCCTCCCAGCCGCGCGGATCGGCCCGGTAGCCAGTTTCTGCCCGTCCTTGTTCCCGACCGTAATAGCCCATGAAGATCAAGGTCCGCAGACCCCAGAAACCACGCCGGAGCAGCAGGAGCGGAGCATCCTGGATTCCCAGGAGGAAAAGTTCACGGCGTCTTGGATCAAGGCTCTGGAATGTCCGGCCATATCGGAAGAGGGGAAGCACATCCAAGACGCGGATGAAGAGGAGAAGCTGACGGCGAAGGCCGGAGGGCTTGGCTTCCAGCGCAACGCCGATGATCTGTTCCAGCTCCAGCCAACTCTGCTCATCCAGGCGGACTGCTTCAGGCACGACTGTTTCGGCGATGGTCCGGAAGGCGCGGCGGACGGATTGAAAAATCGAAGAAGGCATGAGGCAGCGTAAGCCTCGTCCGAAGAAGAGTCGAGCAGATCTATTTCTTTATGCTGTAAACTGGAAAGCTTGGTCTGGCTGGGTATTGGCCGCCTGCTGTTTCTCGGAGTCCGAATGTCCTTCCGTCGGGTTTGCCTGCTCATCTCTGCCGCTTTGGGCCTCTCCTTGGGTCTGGCTTGCAGCGGGAATGGTGGGACACCACCTCCGGTTCCGGTGATCCTTTCGGTCACCCCGTCCACCGCGCAGGTTACGGCTGGTGATTCTCTTCAGTTCTCGGCGACGGTCACCGGCACCCAAAACACAGCCGTGGCCTGGAGTGTGACGGAGCCCGGCGGGGGGTCCATCACTCAAGCAGGGGTGTACACCGCCCCGGAAACGCCAGGCTCATATCATGTGATCGCCACCAGCCAAGCCTCAAGCGCGGTTTCGTATGCGGTGAATGTCGGAGTCCTGGCCCGCCCCTCCATAGCGTCGTTCACGGCCACCCCGGCCGGAATCAATGCAGGTGAATCCAGCCAGCTCAAGGCCACCTACTCAGGAGGCGTTGGGACCATTGACAATGGCGGCGGTGCTATCAGCAGTGGCGGTTCGGCCACGGTCTATCCCACCGCAACAACGACCTACACGCTTTCCGTGGTGAATCAGATTGGCACCAAAGCCGTCCGCACTGCGACGGTGACGGTGCTCACCCAGCCTGTGATCAGCTCGTTTTCGGCATCGGCGAACCCCATAACGCTGGGGTCAAGCACGCAGCTGACGCCGGTTTTCGCCGGTGGCTCCGGCGTCGTTGACCAGGGTATCGGAGGCGTCGCCAGTGGCACCACGATCCCAGTGACTCCAACTTCGACCACTACCTACACGCTTACTGTTAGCAATGCCTTGGGTGGGACGACCACCAAGAATCTGACGGTGACGGTGCTTCCACCGCCCTCCATCACGAGTTTCACCGCAATTTCACCGACCATTTCAACCGGCGGCAGCACGCGCCTGACCGGCGTTTTTTCGAATGGGGCAGGGTCCGTGGACAACGGTGTCGGCGCGGTCACCAGCGGAACGCCCTCCAGCCTTGTAAGCCCAGCCGCGACCACGACCTACACCTTGACGGTGACCAATGGCGCCGGGACGCAGGTGACGCGGACAACCACCGTCACTGTCACCAACGGACCCGCCATCGTTTCATTCACGGCGAGCCAAGCCCAGGTGGAAGCCGGCCAGTCCACCACCCTTCAGTGGACCTACACGGGGAATCCAACTTCGCTGACCCTTGATGGCGTCAGTGTATTGAGCGGTCCTGCCAGCAAGGTGGTCTTCCCCAGGCGGCGACAGACCTACACATTGGTGGCGTCAAGCGCCCAGGGCACCAATACGGCTCAAGTGACGGTGGCTGCGCGGGGTGTGGATGTGTATGCGGGCGACCTTGGCGGCCCAGGCTCATTGGATGGCGCCGGGGCATCCGCCCAATTGAATCAACCCATCGCCGGAGTGACCGATCCCGCGGGCAACGTCTATTTCTGCGATACCGAAAACCATGCGATCCGCAAAGTCACTCCGGCCGGAGTGGTCACGACCTTTGCGGGCATCAGCGGCATTTCCGGGTACGCGGATGCAGTATCCGCATACGCGCTCTTCAAAAGGCCCAAGGGGATCTGCCGGGATGCCGCCGGCAATTTCTATGTGTCGGATACCGGGAATTACATCATCCGGAAGATCGCCACCGATGGTCTCGTAAGCACCCTCGCAGGCGTCGTCGAAATGAACGGCTACCTGGATGGGCAGGGAACTGCCGCCATCTTCAACCAGCCCATGGGCATTGTCGTGGATGCGGGCGGCAATCTCTTTGTGGCTGATTACAACAATCACGCCATCCGCCGCATTGATCCTGCAGGCAACGTCACCACGTTCGCGGGCCATGGCGCCCTGGCGGGCCACACCGATGCCACCGGGACGGATGCGTTCTTGTTCTGGCCCGTCGGCCTGGCCATTGATGGAAATTCGAATTTATATGTCTCCGAGTGGGGCAACAGCATCCTCAGGAAAATCACTCCAGGGGCCGTGGTGACCACCTTGGCGGGCACAGCGCTCAGCCCAGGAAGCGCGGATGGGACAGGTTCGGCGGCGCGGTTCAACCAGCCAGCTGGCATGTGTTTCGATCCTGCGGGGAATCTCCTGCTGGCGGATTCCGGCAACCACACCATCCGCAGAGTCACGCCCGCAGGCGTTGTCACGACGCCCTTCGGGCAAGCTGACATCGCGGGCTTCCTGGATGCCCGGAACAATGAGGCGTTGTTCACCTCACCCAACGGCGTGGTGGCGCGGCCGGGGGGAATCCCGCTGGTGTTCGACACTGGCAATGACCTGATCCGGTCCATTTCGGTGGATGGCGTGGTGACGACCCTCGCGGGGACTCCTGTGCGCGCTGGTTCCACCGACGGCGATCTTTCCCACGCATTATTTTCTATGCCTCAGGGCCTTGCGATGGGACCTGGGGGGAACATCTACGTCGCGGATACCGGGAACCACACGGTTCGAAAGATCAGCCCCGATGGGCAGGTCACCACGATTGCGGGATTGGCTGGAGTCGCGGGTGGGACTGACGGGGCTTCCGGTGGGACCTTCAATGCCCCGCAGGCGCTGACGGTGGATGGCAGCGGCAACGTCTACGTGGCTGATACGGGGAATCACACCATCCGGGTCATATCTCCGCTTGGCGCCGTCCGGACCCTGGCAGGCAAAGCGGGCGAGGCTGGCAGCGCGACTGGACCTGGGAGCGACGCGCGCTTCAATACGCCCATTGGCATCGCCCTGGATGCCAGCGGCAATGTGTACGTGGCCGATTCGAAGAACCACGCCATCCGCAAAGTCCAAGCAGACGGCGCCACCACGACCTTCATCGGGGTCCCGAATTCCCAAGGCAGCAATGACAACGCCTTCGGGGCGCCCAGGTTCGCCTTCCCCCAGGGGATAGCCTTCGGCCCCGCTGGAATGTTGGTGGCGGATATGGGAAATGGCACCATCCGGGTCGTGACGGCCTCAGGCCAGGTATCCACCTTGGCTGGATTGGCGGGGTATTTCGGTGGTTCCGATGGCCTGGGGTACAACGCTCGTTTCGCCGGTCCCGTGGCTGTGGCTCTGGATGCCTCCGGAGCCGCCTATGTCGCCGACCGAGCGAACCAGACCATCCGAAAAGTCACTGCGGATGGCAATACCACCACCGCAGCGGGTAACCTGCGCCACGAAGGCGTCCGGCTGGGCGCGCTTCCGGGTGGGCTCTTCAGGCCGAACGGCATGGTCGTGACTGGGCTAGGGGATGTGTTGGTGGTGTCGAGCAATGGCATCCTGCAGATCACAGCGCCCTGAAGCTGAAGCCCATAGCGCGGAACCCCGCCTAGAAAATCCAAGAGAAAATCCAGAGATGCGGCGGCAGAGGTCAGCCAACGCCTCTGCTGCATCAGTCTATGCCTGGGGCCCCGTCCACACCCTACCCAAGGACAAGATGAAAGGCCCTGTGGGCCGTGGGATTCTTTAGCTCCAGAAGGGATTTGAAGCCACACTTGGATCCCTGTCGAACGCTTCGGAGCCGAGCATGATTCTCCTAAATCCCCAAAGGTTGGTGCCCCATCATCCCGATCCCAAGCTGAACGAGATCCTTCGCAAGACCGTGGCCTACTTCGAATCCAAAGGGAGGCGATGGCTCAGGGAGGACGACTTCAACCGGGTGTGGTACGCGGATTTCCTTAACTTTGTGAAAAAGGAAAAAATCTTCGCGGCCTTGCTCACGCCCACGGGTTACGGCAGCGCGGAAGCCCGCTGGGACACGTCTCGCCTGTGCGCTTTCAATGAGGTGCTGGGCTTCTACGGGCTGGTCTACTGGTACACCTGGCAGGTCACCATCCTGGGCCTCGGCCCCATCTGGATGAGCGGCAACGAGGGCCTGAAACAGAAGGCCGCAAAGCTGCTCGACGAAGGCGCGATCTTCGCGTTCGGCCTTTCAGAAAAGGAGCACGGGGCCGACATCTACGCCACGGACATGCTGCTCATTCCCCAAAGCGACGGCGGGTATGTGGCGCGGGGCGACAAGTACTACATCGGCAACGGCAACAAGGCGGCCATGGTCTCCACCTTCGGCCGGATGTCGGATAGCGGGGAATACGTGTTCTTCGCGGTGGACAGCCAGCACGAAAATTACGAACTGGTGAAGAACATCACCGGAACTCAATCCTATGTAGCCGAGTTTGTGCTGCACGACTATCCCATCGGCGAAGCGGACATCCTTTCACGGGGCGATGCGGCCTGGAATGCGTCTCTCAACACCGTGAACATCGGCAAGTACAACCTGGGCTGGGCCAGCGTCGGCATCTGCACCCATGCTTTTTATGAAGCCATCAACCACGCCACGGGCCGCAGGCTCTACAACCAATCCGTGGCGGATTTCCCCCATGTCAAACAGGCGTTCGTGGATGCCTACACGCGCCTGGTAGCCATGAAACTGTTCGCCTCCCGGGCCTCGGACTACCTGCGTTCCGCCTCTCCCGAGGACCGCCGCTACTTGCTCTACAACCCCGTGATGAAGATGAAAGTCACCACCCAAGGGGAACAGGTGATGGATCTCCTGTGGGATGTCATCGCCGCCAAGGGCTTCGAAAAGGATATGTTCTTCGATTCGGCCACCCGCGACATCCGCGGCCTTCCGAAACTGGAAGGCACGGTCCACGTCAACATCGCGCTGATCCTGAAATTCATGCAGAACTACTTCTTCCATCCGGCCGAGTATCCCGAAATCCCATCCAGGCTCGATGCCCGCAACGATGATTTCCTGTTTGACCAGGGACCCACAAAAGGCTTGGGGAAGATCACCTTCCACAACTACCGGAAGGCCTACGAAAGCCGGCCTTTGCCCAATGTCCGCATCTTTACGGAGCAGATCAAGGCGTTCCGCGAATTCCTGCTCAAGGCTGCGCCCGATGCGGCGCAACAGAAGGACATTGATTTCCTGTTGGCCGTAGGCGAGATCTTCACGCTGGTGGTCTACGGCCAGCTCATTCTGGAGCAGTCGGTGCTTCAGGACATTTCCGATGATGTGGTGGACCAGATCTTCGATTTCATGGTCCGGGACATGTCCAAGTTCGCCTTGCAGGTGTACGGAAAGCCCATGGCCACTGAACTTCAGGCCGAGCTGTGCCTGAAGCTCATCCGCCGCGCCGAAGCCGACCAGGCCCGCTTCCAGCGGGTGCTCGACGACCATGTGTACAGCCTCGCGGGTGTCTATGAGATGGCGATGGAGCCTTCAGAATAGGAAGGGTAGACCAACAAGGAAACCCTTGGCACATAGCGGTACTTGGCTTTCGGGGGCGCAGGCAAACGGACTTTGCCGCGCTGTTGGAGTTCTTTCCGCTTCCTAGCGTTCACCCTTCCTTCGCGATGCCTTTGGCAACGGGCTCAGCCGGATCAAATCCGGGAAGGGGAAGTTGGAGTCCACTTCGGCTTCCCATGGTGTGTAGGCCTCGTGGGTGATCCTCAATTTGGAGGGGCCTTCCGCAGGAATCCCGAGCTTTTGAATGGGGGATGGGCCCATGGGTTTGTCATCAAGAAAGACCTGGGCTCCGGGTGGATCCGTGATGACCGAGATAAAGAGCGGTGGCCTCTTCATGACGATCTTTACAGGGTTTTCACCTTTGTTGATGGGATGGACCTGGGAAAGATAGCCCGCCAGATCAACCCTGAGCACAGGGTTGCTCCCCCTTAATTCCACACGGTCAAGAGGTGTTTCCCCGAGCTTCCGCCCCTCGAAGTAGACCGAGGCGCCTGCGGGCTCGCTTCGGATATCAACGATTCGAGAGAAAGTCCTAAGGCTCCACGCGTAAAACCCGCCAGCTCCGAGGCCGCCAAGCAGCAGGATCGCAAGGAAAGCCCAACGCAGACCCAGGCCGCCTTTTCGAGGCTTGCCGCCTAGGACCGGCTGAATGGTGAGTGAAGCGGGCGACTCGGGCGAAGCGGCTTGGCTTGGCAGGGACGAATCCGCGCCACCCGAATCGTCCGTCTGCATCGGCGGATTTTGGGACGGCTCGATCAAAGCCAAGGTGGATGCGGATCTTGGCACGGGGGTCAAATGCAAATTAAGGGGATAGGTCGGAGGTTCAGGATTGCTCTCGCTGGCTTTGGGATCCGTGCGGACTGTTGCCATCGCGGCCATCGCAGCCGGGGAATCCGATCCCGGTCCTGAAAGCGCGGGCAAGGCTCCGGAGCTGGTGGGAAGGAAGTTGAACGTGGAGGTATTCGTGTTCGCGTTGTCCAAGCTGTCCAGCAGTTTTGACCGTTGTTCCTGGTCAAGGGGCGCGGCATGGATCAAGGTCTCCATGAATTCCGGCAGATCCGGATAGCGTTCAGCGGGATCTTTGGCCAAAGCCTTCTCGAAGATGGCTTGCAACTCCGGATCCAGGTCCGGCGGGATCGTTGGGGGCTCATGGACGATGCGGTAGAGCGTCGAGCCCACGCTCGAGCCCTGGTAGGGAAGGGTGCCCGTAAGCGCTTCGAAGGCGGTCACGGCAAACGCATAGCGATCCGTGGCGGGAGATGGGTTGTTGCCGGTCAACAGCTCCGGCGCGGTATACGAGGGCGTGCCGAACAGCATCCCCTCAGCGGTCAGCCGGGATTGGTCCCCTCGGGCCAGGCCGAAATCCATGAGTTTCAAATGGCCGGTCTGGCTGACCAGCATGTTCTCGGGTTTGACATCGCGGTGGACGATGCCCGCCAGCTGCGCTGTCTGCAGCGCGGACATGGCCTGCAGGAGCAGCCGCAAGATGTCATCCACCGGCAGGCCCATTTTGATGACTTCCGCCAGGCTTGCGCCGGTGATGAATTCCATGGTGAGGAAGGGGCCCACTTCGGGATCCACACCCACGTCGTAGACGGTGATGATGTTCGGATGGTTCAGCTGCGCGCTGATCTCCGCCTCGCGTTTGAAGCGGGCGATGGTCTCAGAGGCGTCCCCACTTTTTTCCTGCATGATCTTGACGGCCACCGAGCGCTTGAGCAGGGGATCCATGGCCCGGTACACGACGCCCATGGAGCCGCGTCCGATGACGCGTTCCACCTGATAGCGGCCAATTTTTTCGGGGTCGGGGGACATGGGGGACCAGAGAAATGCAGGTGATGTGGATCAGGCAACATCCGCGAGGCCGAATACGCGCTCGTAGGTGATCCAGTGGACGCCGAAGGTGATGGGCATGACCAGGAACGCGCCGACGTAACAAAAGCATACGCCCACCAGGCTTAAACAGAAGGTCACCAGGCCGAGGCCCACCAGGCCCCAGATGTTGGCCCAGGCCGCGCGCATGCTCAGCTTCACGGCCTCAAGGCCCGTCAGTCCCCGGTCCATGATCAATGGGTAGGTAAAGGAGAAGAGCAGACTTACCAGCACTGAAACCAGGATGATCAGGAAGAAGGCCCCCACCGCCAGCAGGACCCCCAGCGCGACCGTGCCCGCCTGGGCCTCCTGGGAACCGCCCGATACCCCCGCGGCCGCGAAAAAGCCCAGGAACAGGCCCGAGAACACCAGCAAAAGGATCAGCGGCACCACCAGGACCAGGCTTGCCGCCATCATCAGCAGCGCAGCGATGAAGGACTCCAGGAAATGGTCGAAACCCTTGAACAAGGTCTCGAACACCACCGGCTCGCCGCGCCCCTGTTGGCGGTAGCAGAGGTAGATGCCGCACATCATGGGCCCCAGCATCACCGCCATAGGCACCAGGCCCGCGATGAGCATTCCCACCACCGACACGCCCAGGAACATCCAGTACTGTCCCTTCACGCGTTCCCAGGCCTCGCCGATGTAGGCGAAGGGGGAGATGGACACGCGGTTGAAGGGGATGGGTTCAGGCATGGAGGGCTCCGCACACACAACAATAAAAGCAGTATGCGGCCGGGAGCGGAGAAAAAGCGGAGGGCAACAGAGGCGGATGGGTGGTTGAATAACGCTCCGGGGTCGCACCGGCCTTCATACCATCAGCAGGTTTTCATAGGGGATCGCCATGAGCCATTACCAGATAGCCGTCCTCGTCGGCAGCTTCCGAAAGGAGTCCCTCAACCGCAAGCTGGCGGATGCGCTCGTCAAGCTGGCGCCCCCGGACTTCACCTTCACCCAAGTGCGGATCGATGATCTGCCGCTCTACAACATGGACGAGGACGGCAACCAGGCGCCGTGCGTCCGGCGGCTGAAGGCCGAGCTGGAGGCTTCCCAGGGCTTCCTGTTCGTGACGCCCGAATACAACCGCTCCATCCCCGGCCTGCTCAAGAACGCCATCGACCACGCCTCGCGCCCCTACGGCAAGAGCTCCTGGGTGGGCAAGCCCGCGGGCATGGTGGGCGTCTCACCCGGCGCCACCGGCACCGCCCTGGCGCAGCAGCACCTGCGCAGCATCCTGGCCACCCTGGACATGCCGACCATGGGCCAACCCGAAGTCTTCCTCCAATACAAGGAGGGCCTGTTCGACGAGGCCGGCGACATCGGCGAAGGCAGCCGCAAATTCCTGCAGAAGTGGATGGACCGGTATGTCGCCTGGGTGAAGCAGCACGCGGGTGAAGCAACTTAAAAGCACCACGCGGAGGGTAGCGGAGAAATGCTGGAGGGTAGCTGAGGAATAAGGGGTTTTCTCCACTGATACACCGGGAAAAACAAAAACAATTTCAACCACGGATGAACACTGATTAACACGGATAAGGAACAGGAGTTTTTGTTTTTCTCCGCTGTCCTCTGCGCCTCCGCTGCCCTCCGCGTGGTGTGGTTTTCTTTATCTGTGTTAATCAGTGTTCATCTGTGGTTCCAGGAGATTTGCATGTTCATCCTGATTGGCCGATGGCACTTCGGACGCAAGGCGGTGGTCTACCACGGCGACTGGCGCACGGTCTGCGGAAATATGATTGAGAATCCGTGCAAATCCGTGCGAATCCGTGGCTAAAAAAGCTTTTCAACCGGGGTCCACGGGAGCGAAAAACAAAAACAATTTCAACCACGGATGAACACTGATTAACACGGATGAAGACGAAGAAATTGGCTTTTCTCCGCTACCCTCCGCGCCTCCGCTGCCCTCCGCGTGGTGTAGTTTTTGTTATCTGTGTTCATCCGTGTTCATCTGTGGTTCCAGGAGGCTTGCATGTTCATCCTGTTTGGCCGATGGCACGTCGGGCGCAAGGCGGTGGCCTACCGCGCCACCTGGTGCACGGTCTGCGAAAAAGCGTGTGGTGGTACCTGGGCTCCAAAGCGATGCTTTGTTCGCCCTAATTCCGAAAGGTCGACCGGATACACTTTTTTATCATTTTCCTGTCACTCTACCGGGTGTTTGAAGCGATTGGTGTAGACAGTGCTTCTCCAAAAGCCCATTCTTCCTCACACATTATTGGGGGCGACGTGAAGAAAAAAATCGGCGGATGGTGGCGACTTTGGATCGCGCTGTCTGCCATGTACGGCTTGATCGTGATCTTTGTAGTTGTTGTGGATTGGCCGAGGGATTTGACCAATCGGAAACTCTCGCCAAAGGAATTGAAGTCTCTGACAGAAGAAAGCCTGGGGCTAATTTCAAATGTGCTTCCATATTCAGTTCCAGCACCAGATGACGACTGGGTTGAGGCTCCAATCGGTAAGGCGTCAGTTGCAACCAAGAAAGACCCTCTTGCTGCGCTTGAAGCCAAGTATGGAATCAAGACACATTATACCCCGTTGAAGAAGCAGCAAAAATCCCCGGTGGCTATGCCTCCTTGGGAGAGCGCACCACAAGAACACCGTGGCACATTGGCCCAACCACAAAAGAAAGTGCCGTCAAAGGTAGAAGACAGTGAATACACATATTCTTTACCAAGTAGCACATCGGCTCAACCCCGCAAGGCAGTGCCATACTCGGTTCCCGCACCCGATGACACACCAACATTTATTGATGGACGCGTGCCATCTGGTGTCTCTCAAATTGGAGACACCGCCAGCCCTTCCGAAGATTACTGGGCCCTGGCTAAGTCGCAGCCCTTACAAAACGGGGAATATCTAATATTCAGGAAGATCCCGACGCCTGCCCAAATCGATTTAGTGAAAAAAGACTTATGCCAGGCTCCAGAAGGCTTCGATATGGAAGGATCGCCGAAGCAATTTGCTAAAGGCGTTACTAGCCTGGGTGGTCCCTTGTGCCTTGTTCTTGGGCCTAGGCCTGACCATCCGTTGGGTATTTCGTGGCTTCAGAAGCCAATCGGTAGAATAATTCCTCAAAATCCGATGGACAACAGCAACGCCTAAAATAAACTATAATGGTTCCCTAAAGTTTGTGAATGGAGATTATTTGATCCACGAATTGTATCCCTCTGGTGCCCATTCGAGACCTTGATCAGTATCGAATTCCCACGGTGTGGGAAGGGTTTCTTCTGGGCCATCACGGATTATCGATATGCCATGAAAATTGTTATGGCCATTCAGCTCAAGGATTTCCATCAGAGAAGGATGAATTCGAACACCAATCACTTTGTGTCCTAATCGTAGTGTTTCTCTCTGGTCGAGAATTGCTTTGGCAATAATTTCTTTTGTCAATTTCATAAATCACTCCTGGTCCTCGAACTACTAGCTGCAGCCCGTCGTCGCCCCGCACGTCTGGCACTTCATGCAGGCGCCGTTCCTTACCAGGGTGAGATGACCGCATTCGGGGCAGGGATCGCCGGTGTAGCCTTTTTCGCGGGCGATGCGGGCGGCGATGGCGGCGGCGGACTGGTGGGGCATGGAGGTGGTGGCGGTGTGCTGGGCGGCCATGGCCATCACTGGCGCTGGCGTCGGCGCTGGGGCCGGTGCTGGCGCGGAGCCTGATGCCGTGGCCGTTCCCGAGGAGGTTTCCGGGGGGAACAGGCTCGGCGTCACTTCGGTGCTGCGGCCGGGGATGCCCATGCCGGGGGCGTGGGTCTCGGGTTTGGCCGTCAGGTTCATGAGCTGCTCGGGCTCCACCTGCGCCAGCTCGTAGCGGCCCAGGTAGGAGATGGCCAGTTCGCGGAACACGAAATCAATGATCGACGTGCTGAACTTGACCGTGTCGCTGCCCTGCACCAGGCCGTTGGGCTCGAAGCGCGTGAACAGGAACGCATCGCAGAATTCCTCCAGCGGCACGCCATGCTGCAGGCCCATGGACACCGCGATGGCGAAGCAGTTGAGCACCGCGCGGAAGGCGGCGCCTTCCTTGTGGATGTCCAGGAAGATCTCGCCCAGCTGGCCGTCCTCGTACTCGCCGGTGCGCAGGTACATCTTGGTGCCGCCCACGGTGGCGCTTTGCGTGTATCCACCACGACGGTTGGGCAGGCGGCGGCGGTAGGTGCGGACCACCTGTTGCGCCAGCGCATGCGTTTGCGCCGCAGCCATGGCTTCGATCTTGGCGGCGGGCGCCTTGGCTTCGTCCGCCAGTTCCTCGGCGGCCTCCAGGCCGTCCAGCAGATCCAGGCTGGTGGCCATGGCCTGGCTCATTTTGGAGCCGTCGCGGTAGAGCGCCACGGCCTTCAGCATCAGGTGCCACGAGGCCGCGTAGATCTCGCCGACTTCCTTCACGGTGCTTTCGCCCGGCAGGTTGATGGTCTTGCTGATGGCGCCGCTCAGGAAGGGCTGCGAGGCGCCCATCATGCGCAGGTGGCCCGCGGGCGCGATGTAACGGCGGCCCGTGCGGCCGCAGCGGTTGGCGCAATCGAAGATGGGCAGGTGCTCGTCTTTCAGATGTGGCGCGCCTTCCACGGTCATGGTGCCCGTGAGAGCCTGCACGAACACGTTGCAGGCGGCTTCGCCGAATTCGCGGTTCAGGCGGTCCAAAGGCAGCACGAAGCTGGGATCGAAGGCCGTGGGGAGTTTTTCCTCGATGGCGTTGATCTCTTCGGCCGTCCAACCCTTGGCCAGCAGATCCTTGCGGCTGATGCCCGGCGTCTCGTCGGTGATTTCGAGCCAGCCCACCACGTAGCGTTCGATATCCGTGATTTGCTGGGGCGCGTAGCCCTGGCGCATCAGGGCTTCAGGGATGGCGCTGTTTACCAGCTTGAAATAGCCGCCGCCGGCGAGCTTCTTGAACTTCACCAGGGCGAAATCCGGCTCCACGCCGGTGGTGTCGCAATCCATGAGCAGGCCGATGGTGCCCGTGGGCGCCAGCACCGTCACCTGGGCGTTGCGGTAGCCGAAGGACTCACCCAGCATGAGCGCCATGTCCCAGCTTTCCCGGGAGGCCTCCACCAAGGATTTCGGGATGCCCGTGCCCACCAGGCCCTGGGGGATGACGCTCAGGGCTTCGTATTCGGCGGCGGGGGCGTTGTAGGCCGCCCGGCGGTGGTTGCGGATGACCCGCAGCATGTGGTCCTTGTTCCGCTCGAAGCCCGGGAAGGGGCCCAGCTCGCCAGCCATCTCGGCGGAGGCCGCGTAGGCGTCGCCGGTGAGGATGGCGGTGAGCGCGGCGCACCACTGGGTGCCCTCCACGCTGTCATAGGGGATGCCCATGCGCATGAGCATGGCGCCCAGATTCGCATAGCCCAGGCCTAGCGTGCGGAAATCGTAGCTTAGCTTGGCAATGGCTTCGGAAGGGAACTGGGCCATGAGCACGCTGATCTCCAGCACCATGGTCCAGAGCCGGATGCCGTGGCGGTAGCCCGCCAGGTCGAAGCCGCCGTCGTCCGTCAGGAAGGTGCAGAGGTTCAAACTCGCCAGATTGCAGGCGGTGTCGTCCAGGAACATGTATTCGGAGCAGGGGTTGGACGCGTTGATGCGGCCATCCTCGGGGCAGGTGTGCCAATCGTTGATGGTGGTGTCGAATTGCAGGCCGGGATCGGCGCAGGCCCAGGCGGCGGTGTTGATCTTCTTCCAGAGGTCCCGTGCCAGCAGCTTTTTGGCAGTTTTTCCATTGGTGCGGTTCTTAAGTTCAAAATAACCATCACTCTCCAGCGCCCGCATGAAAGAGTCGGGCACGCGCACGGAGTTGTTGGAATTCATGCCGCCCACGGTGGCGTAGGCCTCGCCATCCCAGGAGGTGTCGTAGCCCTTGATGTCCCGCTCGAAATCGCCTTCGGCGAGGCGGCACAGGCACTGGCTCAGGAAGGCCGCGGGCACGCCCTCCTTCTTGGCGCGGGCCAGGGCATGGCGCAGGGCTTCGTTGGTCTTGGGGTCCGGATCCTTGGAGGTGGAGCCCTCCACGGCCTCGCAGATCAGGTTCCAATGGCGCTTCACCAATTGGCTGCCCACCGCCAGCATGGCGACCTTGCGCTCCTCCGTCACTTTCCAGTCAATGAAGGCTTCGATGTCCGGGTGGTCCAGATCCAGCGTCACCATTTTGGCGGCCCGGCGGGTGGTGCCGCCGCTCTTGATGGCGCCGGCGGCCTTGTCGCCCACCGCCAGGAAGCTCATGAGGCCGGAGCTGCGGCCGCCGCCGCTCAGGGGCTCTTCGGCGCCGCGCAGCTTGGAGAAGTTGCTGCCGGTGCCGGAGCCGTACTTGAAGATGCGGGCCTCGCGGGTCCACAGATCCATGATGCCGCCTTCGTTCACCAGGTCGTCGGAGACGCTCTGGATGAAGCAGGCGTGGGGCTGGGGCCGCTCGTAGGCCGAGGTGGATTTCTTCAGCTCGCTGGTTTCCGGGTCCACGTAGCTGTGGCCCTGGGCCGGTCCGGAGATGCCGTAGGCGTAATGCAGGCCGGTGTTGAACCACTGCGGCGAATTGGGCGCGCACATCTGCTTGGCGAGCATGTAGGTCAGCTCGTCGTAGAAGGCCTGGGCGTCCTCGGGGGTGTTGAAGTAGCCGTGGGTTTCGCCCCAGTGCCGCCAGCAGCCCGCCAGGCGGTGGAAGACCTGCCGGGCGTCGGTCTCGCCACCGTTCGCGGCGTTGATGCCTTTGCGGCGGAAATACTTCTGGGCCAGGATGTCCACGGCCACCTGGGACCAGGTGTCGGGAACCATCACATCCTTGGCTTCGAAGACCACGGTTCCGTCCAGCTTGGTGATCTTGCTGACCCGCGGCACGAAGGTGATGCCCGCGAGAGGCTCCTGGCCTTCACGGGTAAAATGGCGCGCAATCTTCATCGGAACCCTCGGAACGTTGATGGACGTGATGGATAGGGGGTGGAGCTGTTCGGTCGGAAAAATTACGAACCCAACGCATCATCCAGAACTATGCCGAAATACGTGGCTGATGGCTTGGCTTGAAAGGTAAAACCTCAAGGGATTGTGTCGGAAGGAAAGGATCACCCCAAGATATGGGGGTGTCAAGGGATGAATGGAAAACAATTTGAGACCTGTTTGCAGGCCCTTATTTCCTAGCTACTTGGGCGCAGCCTTTGGGCTTGGAGCCTCGCTCGGTTACCCTGATTTCAAGCCGGGCCCCATGCATCGGGGTGCGATGAACCGGGTCAGATCGGAAGAAGCAGCCCTAAGTCGTTCCCCCGAGTGCCGTGGTCAGCCCGGCCCCTTCAGGGCCAAGCTGACCATCGCTCAGGCTGCGCCTTCGCGAACGGCACCAGGGACTCGCTCCCTGCGGGGCCCCGCTCCGCGCGCAGTGCGCGCTCCACGACCCGCATGGTCGCGAGCGTGGCAAGCCCGGCCCTTTTGCGCCTGCGGCGCAATAGGGCCGGGAGTTGAAGAGTCGAAAAGTCGAAAAGTCGAAGAGTTGAAGAGTTAACAGCTTGCAACTCTCGGTGTCGCCCCGGACCATTCAACTTTTCAACTTTTCAACTTTTTAACGTTTCGACTTTTCAACTCGCAGTTTCCCCGCCTTGCAAATCCCCACCAGCGGACAGGGTCTGCATCCGGGCAAGACGCGCACGCCGGGACAGTCCCCCAGGATGCCTAGGTGCGAGATGGCGAAGTCGTATTTCAGGGGGTCCTGGCGATCCTTTTTCTTGAGTGCGGCGGTGATTTCCGCTGCCATGCGGCCATCCAGGGCCGTGCGCTGGGTCAGGCCGATATATCGGGCAATCCGGGCCACATGGGTGTCCAAAGGAATGACGAGCTGGTCTTTCGGATAGCGGGTCCATTGCCCGAAATCGGGCCAGCTGTCCCGCACCATCCAGCGCAGGAACATGCGCCAGCGCTTGCAGGAGGCACCTTCCAGGGGGTCCGGCAGGTTGAAGCGCAATCCGTAGGTCTGCGGCAGTTCCGCGCGCAGGCGCTGCACCAGGCGTGAAAGAGCGGCATCGGCGCTTTCGCCGGGCAGGGGCAGCAGGTGGGCTTCCAGGCCCGCGCCGCTCTCGGCATCCAGGCGCTTCCACGCCAGCAGCCAATGCACCAGGTCCTGGCTCGTATGAAAACGCCAAAGCCAGCCCTGGAGGGCTTCTTCAAGCACATCTCGGAGGACTTGTTCATCCCGCTTTCGCAAGAATTCAGCAGGTCTTCCGCCCAGGGGTTCCAGCGCCCTTTCGATGGCACGCAGCATGGGCGCCACTTTGCCATAGGCGAGATGGGCGGCCACGAAGGCCGCGAGTTCCCGGTCCAGGGCGTCGGGGAACCGAAGGGGCACGGCGATGGGGTCCAGGGCCAGCGCCAGATCTGTTTCGTAGCGCAAGCGCAGGGCTTCCAGGCTGGATTTCATGATCCCATTGTGGGGTTCAGCACAATGAAACAGGAAGTTGGCTTGGCCGGAAGGGTTTCAGCAGTTACGCTAATGGGTTGGGACCTTTGTCCCAGATGGAGACCTTAGACCACATGAGCAAGCGTTCCCTTGGCGGCCTGGCAGACCTGGCGAAGATCCTGGAGGAAGCCTCCAACCCTGAATCAGAACTACGCGAAGACCGACGGGAATCCAAACCGAAAATCGCGTTGCGGAAGGGCGGCACGGTCAAGAAGGCCCGAGCCATCGATCCCAAGCGCATGGCTTGGTACAAGAAGCGGCTCCAGGATCAGGCCGAAAAGGTAGAAGCTCCAAAGTCCGATGTCGAGACGGTTCCAGAAGGTCCGGTTAAACAGACTCTGACCAGGGCCGCGGCGGATTCCTTGGGCTCCAATCTGCTGATGAGCACTTTGCAGGCCGCCAAGACCGCGAAACCCAAGCAGGACGGCGCCAAGCAACGCCCTGAAGCCTGGAAGCGCAAGCCCGGCGATCCGATCTTCTAGGCGGATTTCTAAGCCAAGAGCTGTGAGCCATGAGCTTGTACGTTGGCATCAACCCCTGAATCTGGCTTTGCTGAAGTCCCAGGGGCCTGGGGGGCGTGGGCCTGCTTTGAGCTTGGGTTGAGGCCCGTCTCATAGATATTGCTACGTCCCCCAATCTGCTGAGCCTCCGCCGAACAGCCATCATGGTCGAGAACCGAGTCGCAAGCATGTGCGCGAATGGGGTCCAGCAAGGCCTGAAGGGGAAAAGGAGGCTCTCATGCCTGATGCTCACAACCCCACTCGCTGGCTTGGCTTGGATGTCGCCAAAGCCACTTTCCACGCGGCTTTGGCCTGCGTCGACCGAAACGCCCGGCCTCCAACCCGGGAGTTCGCGCGCTCCCCGGACGGCGCCCGCGAGTGCCTGGCGTGGGCCGCGAACCTGGCACCCGGCACGCCACTGGCGGCGGTGATGGAGGCGACCGGGGGCTACTCCGAACCCCTCGCGCGCTGGCTGCGCGGCCTGCGCCCAGAGCTTCCCGTCGCCATCGTGAATCCGCGCTGGGTCAAGCACTACGGCCTGAGCCTCGGCGGGCGCGACAAAACCGATCGCGTGGACGCCATCGTGCTGGCAACCTTTGGGCAGGAGCGCCATCCATCCGCGCACGTTCCCATGCCCGAGCCCTACTCCGTTCTCCACGCGATGGTCCGTGAGCGCGAAGCGCTCCTGAAAGCCGCTCTGGCCGCGGAGAACCGGGACGAACTGCCAAGCGGATCCGCGGTAGCCCAGGAAGTCCGAGGAGCCATCATCCGTGAGATGAAGGCCGGAATCCAGCGCCTTGATGCGGCGATCCTGGCCCACATCAAGGCGGACGAAGCCCTCCACGCGGACTACCGGATCCTCGTGAGCATCGCGGGCATCGGTCCGGTGGTCGCATCGGGCATCATGGGCGAACTCGGAGATCTCCGAAGGTTCGAGGACGCGCGCAAACTCAGCTCCTTCACAGGACTTGCGCCCAAACACCGCCGCAGTGGAACCTCGGTGAACGCGCCGCCCAGGATGTCCAAGCAAGGAAATCCAAGAATCCGGCGCCTGCTCTACATGAGCGCCCTGACCGTGATCCGCGGAGACAATGACCTAGCCACCATCTACCGAAGCGACATCACGCGGGGCAAACCTCCGAAAGTGGCCCTCGTCGGAATCATGCGCAGGCTCATGGTGCTAATGCGCGCCCTCCTCGTTGAGAATCGCCCCTTCGAACGCCACCACATCAAGGTCCGGCCCGAAGAAGCTGCAACAGATTGAAGGCGAGATCCTGCCATTCCTTTCATAGCGGAGCCCATCCCAGCCCGCGGGCGGCGCGGTCAAAGCGAAGCGGGAGCGCAAAGGCCGTGACGCGGCTTTTGCATCAGGCGCGAGCCTGCCTCCGCGCAACGCGGCACGCGCCTTTGCGTCCTTGACCGTGCCGAACGCGGGCGGACATTCAGCCGCAGAAAGGAGTGGCTGCCCCTTGACAAGGAACACACCATCTATGAGCTATTGTGGCTGCGCCTTTGGCGCACCTTTAATAAATGAGTGAAGCCAATAGTCCGAAGCGGATAGATCAAACAAGACGGCTCTTAGCTCATAACTCATAACTCATAACTCATAACTCTTGGCTCATACCTGTTCAGCCCACCCGGCTCTCCAGCAGCGCGCGGTATTTCCGGGCGATCCAGGTCTTCGCCAGAGGCCGCTCCAGGTTGCCTGAACGCAGTGGGCCCAGCTCCAACAGACCCAGGTCGATCACCGGTGTATTGGCATCCAAGGTGCCAGCCTGAAGCAAGGCTTCCAGCTCGGTTTTGGCCACCACCCTGAGTTTGCCAGCGGCGCGGACGACGATGCTTTGAGCATCCAGGAACGGCAGTTCCAGGATGGATGCGAGCTTGATGCTTTGGCGCAGCATGGCATCAATGGAACAGCCCGAAGGCGACGTTCCCATGGTGTTTTCCACCACCGCGAATATCTGATCCTCCAACAGCATCCAAGCCGACTCGATGGAGGTGCTGTGGGTTTTCCAATGCGGAAGGAAGGCTTCGAAGCCTTCTGCGAGCTTCGCTTTTTCCCCTTCGTCCAAAGGACGTGGGAAAGCCATGAGCCAGAGGCGGGCGGTGTCAGGGAAGGAGGCGAAGGCGTCGTACATGCCTTCAGTGTACGGCCAGCGTGGAACCGGGGACGGCAGCAATTCGGCTTTGGGTGGGAGTCTGGGGGGTGAGTCGAGGGTCTAGAGTCGAGAAGTCGAAAAGTTGAGAAGTTGAAAAGTTGAAAGTCGAAAGGGTGAGGATGAAGAGACGGTCTGCAGCCTAGACTGAAGCCATGAGCACTTGGCATGTCTACATCCTGCGCTGCGGCGACGGGTCGCTCTATACCGGCATCAGCCCAGATGTGACGGCCCGCTTGCAGGCGCACCAGGCGGGCAAAGGCGCCCGCTACACGCGGGGGCGCGGCCCTTTTGAGCTGGTGTACCAGGAACCCGCTGGTAGCCAAGCCGATGCCACCCGCAGGGAACGTGCGGTCAAACGGCTTACCCGGGAAAAAAAGCAGGCGCTCATCCAGGGCGGCTCGAAACCGTGACCCTGGAACGTGCCCCGAATGCCTTTCACGTGCTCAACAGCTTGATGAGCTCATTGGCCAGGGGCCGGATCCGTCCAGGATCGGCCAGGTAGGCGCCGCGGGCGGCCACAAGGCGCGACGAGGTGGTGCCTAGGAGAGCGATTTCCACGAGGCCGTGCGCCCTTAATGTGCTGCCGGTCTGCACGAGATCCACGATGGCGTCGGCCAGGCCGAGTATGGGCGCGAGTTCTACGCTGCTTTGCAACGGGACCAGTTCAGCGGTGAGTCCTTCGCGCTTCAGCCAAGCACCCGTGGCTTTCAGGAATTTTGTGGCCAGGCGCAAGTGGGGTTTCTGTTTCAGCGCCTCAAGCGTGAGGCCTTCCACACCGCAAAGAGAAAGGCGGCATGCGCCGAACTTTAGATCCGCGAGTTCCAGCAGATCCACATCCATCTCATCCAAAGTGTCCGAGCCAACGATGCCAAGCGAAGCCACCCCCGCCGCCACGTAGCGCGGCAGATCTGTACCTTTCAACAACAGCACCTGGACATGCGGCGTCGCGGTGGGAATGCGCAAAACCCTGGAGCCCAAGGCGGCTTCGTCCAGAGCCAAGGCTGTGCCGGTGAGCCTGGACAGCAGTTCGTCGCCAATGCGGCCCTTGGGAAACGCGATGAGGATCGGGTCATTATTGGTGCTGGCGGGGTGCGTCATAGGTCCTGCGCTCCAAGGGAATCGAAGAGGTCCGGCCGCGTTTCCGCCATATCCAGGAGGGGGGAAAGCCGCACACAAAAGCCCGCGGCAGACCAGGGTTTGCCCAGTTCTGGATAGAGGCCGTCGTAACGCCCACCTGCGGCCAGCTCCTGCTGAGCGCCTGGCGCGTATAGCCGCAATGTGGGGCCGGTGTAGAAATCCAGGCCCTGCACATCCGCCAGATCCAGCCTCAGCTGTAATCCTTCAGGCACGAAGGGCGAGAGGGCTTCCAGGGTCTTCCCGAGATGCTCACGCTCATCCTTCAGCAGGTCGGCATAAGGGCTGCGATCCAAGGCCTGCAATCCATCCACACCATCGAATTCTGAGAGCAACGCCTCGATGTGGGCCAACAGACGCGGCGCGGCGGGGTGATCGCCCAGGGCTTCTTTCACGCGGTGGGGCGCGCGGCGCAGGAGTGCCCGGGTGACCGCATCCGCTGTCGCTTTGGGCAGCTCCTCTGCTTCCATGGGTGAACGGAGCAACGCGGCACTGCCGATCTGAAGGATCGCAGCGCGGAGGCCCAGGGTCTTGGGCACGGCCATCAGCAGCCGGGCCAATTCCACGTCGGCCTCGTCTCGGCTGCCCTGGTCGGTGTGGATCCGCTCGCAACCGACCTCAAAGCGCTCCACGGGCTCCCAGGGCTGGCTGGCCCGGCGGAAGACCGCACCCGCGTAGCTCACGCGCGGAGGTGGTTCTGCAAAGCGTTTGGAAAGCATTCGCGCCAAGGCCGTGGTGTAGTCCCAGCGCAGCGCCAACAGGTGGTCGCCGTCGAAAAAACGCAGAGAGGCCTTCTCATGAGGCTCCCGCATCACCAGCGAGGACCTGAGTTCCAGGTAGCCGGCGTTCGTGAGCAACTCCATGAGAAGGCCTTCCCATCGCCGGAGGCGGGCAGCGCCGGAAAAGAGCAGGTCGGGGAAATGCGGTGTGTGCGTAGCCATCAATTCTCGCCCCGGTCGCCGTGACGGGCCTTCAGCAACGCCACCACGTCGTGAAGGCTCACTCCGCGATCCACCAACAGCAGCTCCAGGTGGAAAAGCAGATCAGCAGCCTCACCGACAAGGTCCATCCGGTTGTCGTTGGATGCCTCGTGCTGGTGGTTTTTTGCGGCCAGGATCACCTCGCCAGCTTCTTCGGCGACCTTTTTCGCGATGCGGTCAGTGCCTTGGGCGAAGAGCTTCTGGGTGTAGCTGCCAGCCAGGGATGCCGTGGCTTTACGGCTTTGCAGCAGCTTCTCTAGGTGATCCAACCACGGCAAGGTGGTGGCCGGAGGTGCAGCGGCTTCCGCATCATCGTCAAAGCAGCTATCCGTGCCGCGGTGGCAGGTGGGCCCCACGGGCTCGGCGATGATGAGCAGGCAGTCACTGTCGCAATCGGCGCGCAGCCCCACGAGTTTCAAGCGGTTGCCGCTCCCTTCCCCCTTGGTCCACAGGGTCTGGCGGGAGCGGCTCCAGAACGTCACGAAACCCGAATGAAGGGTCCTGTCCAGGGCTTCACGATTGAGGTAGCCGACCATCCGCACCTCGCCGGAGGGCGCTTGGATGACTCCGGGGATGAGCCCCGTCTCGTCAAAATGGAGCAGGTTCACATTGAAGCCAAGAGGGTTCATCGCTTGCATGGTTCCTCCAGTCGCATGAGTTGGCCTCGATCGCTCAGGAATTGTTTCAGTTGAGCGATAGGCAGGGTGCCTTCGTGGAAAAGTGTGGCGGCAAGGACCGCGTCGGCGCCCGCTTCCAGGGCCTCCAGGAAATGCATTTCCGTGCCCGCGCCACCGGAGGCGATGACCGGAATGTCCAGCTTGGCGGCCTCGCGAAGCAACTCCAGGTCGAAGCCTTCCAGGGTTCCGTCGCGGTCCATGGAGGTGAGCAGGATCTCGCCAGCGCCGAGTTCCTGAAGCCGTTGGAGCCATGGCAGGGCAGCGAGGCCCGTGGCTTCTTTGCCGCCTTTGATGAACACCCGCCAACCGCAATCCCGGTCACGTTTCGCATCCACCGCGGCCACCACACATTGGGATCCCACCAGGGCCGCGGCCCTTCGCACCAGTTCGGGATTCAGCACCGCAGCAGTGTTCACCGCCACCTTGTCTGCTCCATTCCGTAGCAACCGCGTGAAGTCTTCAGGTTTCGCCACACCGCCACCCACCGTAAAAGGAATGGTAAGTTCCCGGGCCACCTGGCGCACCCAGGATTCCTGGGTGGAACGGCCTTCCTCGCTGGCGCTGATGTCCAGAAAAACCACTTCGTCGGCGCCTTCGGCATCATAGCGCCGGGCCAATTCCACTGGGCTTCCGAGGCCACGGAGATGCTTGAACTGGATGCCCTTCACCACGCAGCCATCCTTCACATCCAGACAAGGGATGACGCGCTTGGCGGGCATCAACGCTCCCCAGAAAGAGCAGCACGGGTCCGAGGATCATCCAAGGCGATGCGGCCTTCGAGCAAGGCTTTGCCGCTGATGGCTCCTTGAACGCTGGGAATCATTTCCAGGGCGGCCAGATCCTCAAGGTTGCGCAGACCACCGGAGGCCTGCACTGAAAAGCCTTCTTTCGCGATCCAGGCGGTGGCTTCTAGACCTGGCCCCTGCATGGATCCATCCCGGCTCACATCGGTCACCAGCGCGCGGGTGAACCCGAGCGTCAGCAGGCTTTCAAATACATCCGTGGAGTCGCAGGAACTGGTCGCCTGCCAGCCCTTGGTGACCACGCGATCCCCACGGAGATCCAACGCTACGATAATGCTGTCCGTGGGCAGGCCTGCCAGTTCCCTGGGTTTCTCCACGGCCAGGGTTCCCACCACTGCCTCGAATCCACTGTCCAGGGCCTGTTGGATGATCGTCCGGCTGCGCAGGCCGCCGCCCAGTTGGAAGCGCACCTTCGGGAAGCGCTTCGGAAAAAGTTGGAAGTCCTGCTGGAGCGCCAGCCCGAAAGCGCCGTCCAGATCCACCAGATGGATGCGCGTGGCCCCAGCTTCCACCAACTTCGCGATCCAGGCTTCTGGCTTCAATTCGTAGTGGGTGACCTTATCAAAGTCGCCGTACAGCAGGCGCACCACACCGCCGCCCAGCAGATCGAGGGATGGGATGAGCTGGATCATTTCTGCTCCTGCGGTGTTTCGCCCAACCAAAGCAGGGAATGGTGCAGCAGGCTCCTGCCGAATGCCCCGGATTTTTCGGGGTGGGGCTGGAAGCCTAGGACCCGTCCCTTCGCGGCCACGGCTGTAAAGGGTCGGCCATGTTGAGCGGAGAAGATGGTGCAGCCGCTGACATCCAATGCGTAACTGTGGACGAAGTACAGCCAGCCCGTGGCGTCTTCTTCGAAGGCTGGATGGGAGGCTGTCCGTCCGGTCATGGACCACCCCATGTGAGGCACTTTCACGCCCGGTCCCAGGCGGCGCACGAAGCCCGGAAACACACCCAGGCCCGGTGCTTCGGGGGCTTCCTCGCTGCCTTCAGCCAACAATTGAAGACCTACGCAGATGCCCAGCAGGGGCTTGTCTTTGCGGATTCTGGATTGCAGGGCGGCCCACCATCCGCTTTCTGACAAGCTGCGTTGAGCAGCGTGATAGTGGCCGTCGCCCGGCAGCAACCAGAGGCTTTCCGCCTCGGCGGCCGCAGGATTTTCAGCGCGTTGGCACGCATAGCCCATGGCTTCCAACGCGCCTTCAAGCGACGCCAGGTTCCCCGCGCCATAATCCAGGAGCGTAATCATAAGGTCAGGGTTCCTTTGGTTGTGGGAAGTTCGTCCCCTTCGATGCGAACCGCCTGTTTCAGGGCGCGGGCGAGCCCCTTGAAGAGACCTTCCACCTTGTGATGGGTGTTTTCGCCATAGAGCACTGCCGCATGGAGGTTGAAGGCGCCCCGGGCACTGAAGGCGTGGAAAAACTCCCGCACCATCTCCACCTGGAAGCCATCTCCAAAAATGACCTTGGGGAGGTCCGCTTGAAAAACACAGTAGGGCCGGCCGCTCAGATCCACCACCACCCGCGCCAGGGTTTCGTCCATGGGCACGTGGGCTTCGCCCCATCTGGTGATGCCCTTGGAGTCCCCCAGGGCTTCGCGCAGCGCGTCTCCCAGGCACAGGCCGACATCTTCCACCAGATGGTGGCTGTCCACATGCAAATCGCCCCTGGCTTCTATCTCCAGGCCGAATCCCCCATGCCGGGCCAATTGCATCAGCATGTGGTCGAAGTAGCCAAGGCCCGTGGATATACGCGTGTCGCCGCCTTCAAGGCAGAGGCTCAAATTGATGTCTGTTTCAGTGGTGATGCGATGCAGGGTGCTGGCTCTCATGGTCGCTCCTGGAGCAGGGGAAGAAGATCGAGAAGCGTGGCTGCCGATAGGTCCTGGGGCCCGCCGATGAGATCGCGATCAGCCCCCACCGCGGCAAAGCGCCAGGAGAGATCTGGACGTATTTCCCGGGCCGCCGAGAGGCAGGCCGCATCATCACGGGTGTCTCCAACGAAGGTGATGGATTCGGCGCGGAAGGCGTCGGCCAGCTGCAGAAGGCCGCAGGGTGAGGGTTTCCGGAGGTGTGGGGCGGCATCCGCGATGGCGGGAAGCCGCCATCCAAGGACATCGAAAGCCATGGTCAGCTCCTCGGGAGGACGGCCAGTGAGGATGGCGAGATCGCATCCAAGAGATTGAAGGGCCTGCAATTCGATCAGCGGCCGTTCAAGTTTGGAAGTCTCGGCGTAGTGCTTCTGGACCACGGCCTGGGCTGGTGCTTCGCGTTGCTGGATCTCAGCTTCCAGATCGGGGAATCCTATGCCGCAGGCCGTCCAAAGGCGGTCAAGGGCCCTGTGTTCCGCCAACACCCAGGCGGCGGAGCAGAGACGGAAGTCGTTGTTGAATCCCCCCACGCGCTTGAAGGCGCGGAAATGCTCATCCGTCCACTCGAGATCGGGTACAAGTTCGGCCAACGCGCGGCTCACAGCTTCCATGAAACTGCGGTCGGCCTCGATGAGGACGCCATCCACATCCAACACGAGCAACTTCCGGCGGGGGTGCAAGATGGCTTTGCCGAGGGTCGCATTCATGGCCATGGCGGTGCGCTGGACAACATCTTCTGTTCCGATCCCCACCCGTGCGGCTCCCGTTCCGGGTAGGGTCCTTGCGAGTAATCCGGCGCTTTGCAAGGCCGGTGCGGGGTCCGGAGCGATGTGCAGGAAATTGGCAGCGCTTGGAGCCACTTCCTGGTGTGGCAGCGAAGTCCTTAAACGATCCCGTAGAGCCATGGTGGAGCGGATCTGCGCTTCAAATTCGGATGCGAAATCCAAGGCCACATCAAGCGCTTCCAGGCTGGCCGCTGGGATCGAATAGGGCAATTGCAGCGCGGCCAACTTGCGGATCAACGCTGGATCTCCTAGCAGGTAACCCAGCCGCCAGCTCGCAGAGGCCAAGGCCTTGCTGAAAGTGCGCAGCAGCAGCAGGTTCGGGTAGCGGTCCACGGCCAGCCTGTGTGTCTGCGGAGCGAATTCGGCATAGGCCTCATCCAGCACCACAAGTGGCGGATCGGGGTAGGCGGCAGCGGCCTGCAACAGGGGTTCCAGATCATCAGGCGAAAGCCAGGCGCCGGTTGGATTATTGGGCAGCGTGATCCAGAGCTGCCGGCAGTCCAGGGCCTTGAACCAAGGTTCCAGCGGAAATCCAGTGCCCACTTCCAAAGGGCGCACCACGCCCTGGTGGCGTCGCACCAGCATGGGATAAAGGCTGAAGCCCGGCGATGGAATGGCTACGCTGTCGCCGGGGCGGAGACCCGCGAGCGCCAAGTGATCCAGCAGGTTTCCGCTCGATGGTCCCAGCAGCAGGCCGTCCTTGGGTGCGCCCAGGCGCAGCCTTAACCGTTCGGTGAGCTCTGCTTGGCGTTCAGGGTATTGCTGGAAAGGCATACCTCGAAGCCTCGCCATCAGGGCTTCTTTGGCCGCTTTGGGCCAGTCCGCAGCGGCTTCGTTCATGTGCAGGCGCACCAGGCCAACAGGCTCTTCGGGCCGCGCGTAAACAGGTGTTGTTTCAAGATCGGGTCGAAGAAAGACATTTCGGAATCCATGAGCGAAGGTGGCTAAGACGAGTGAAAAGTCCTTGGAGCTCGAGAATCCTCAACGGCCTCGATGCCGACGTTCCACTCGATGCTCTGCGCTCATGGCGTGATGGTAAAGCCCTTCGGCTTGGGCCAGGCGCTGGACCCACGGAGCCATGGAGGCCGCGTCCGCCGGATTCAGCTGGATCAGGCTCTGGCGTTTCAGAAAGGTCGCGACGCCCAGGGGGCTTGAATAGCGGGCTGTGCGGCTGGTGGGCAGCACATGGTTGGGGCCAGCGCCATAATCGCCGAACGCTTCACCACTGCTGGGACCCAGGAACAGGGCCCCGGCGGTGGTGAGAAAGGGCGCCCAGGCTTCGGGGTCGCCGACCGCCAGTTCCAGGTGTTCTGGCGCCCATTCCTGGGCAAAGGCGATGGCCTGCTTCCGGCTGGCGCAGATGAGCAGGCCGTGGGCGGGAAGGCTTTGTTCCAGAATGGTGCGGCGGGGCGAGGCGGCTACTCGGCCTTCCAGTTCCAACGCCACCTGATCGAGTAGGGCTTGGTCCTCGGAAATCAGCACCGCAGCTGCGTCCGGATCATGTTCGGCTTGGGCCAGCATATCTTCGGCCAGGATCGCGGCATCCGCGCAACCATCGGCAATGATGAGCAACTCGGTGGGGCCCGCCACGGAATCAATGCCACAGCGGCCCTGGAGCTGGCGCTTGGCTTCAGCCACGAAGCGATTGCCGGGGCCTGCGATGAGATCCACCGCCGGTTCCCCGAAAGCAAGCCAGGCGATGGCCTGGGCACCGCCCAGGGTGTAGATCTCTTCCAATCCCAGTAGGGCGGCCGTGGCGAGCACGAGGGGATCCGGCCCTTCACCTTTCGGCGGCGTCACCGCCACGATGCGGCGGACGCCTGCGACCTGGGCTGGGATCACGGTCATGGCCAGCGTGGAGGGATAAAAAGCCCGGCCGCCAGGAATGTAGAGCCCTACCCGCGAAAGTGCCACCCAGCGCTCTCCGACAGTGCCGCCGCCAGGCAGGTTCAGATTCAGATCAGAGACACAGTTGCGTTGCCCTTGAGCAAACCGGCGCACGTTGGCGATAAGGGATTCCAACGCAAGGATGAGGTCCGGGTCCGACGCTCGGAGGTCCGCCAGGGATTTGGCCAAGTCTTCTGCTGGCACCCGCAGCCTGGAGGAATCCAGGCTCAGGCCATCAAAGATTTCGGTGTATCTGAGAACTGCATCCAGGCCTTCCAGGCGCACATCCGCCAGAATCCTGGAAACCCGCTCCTGGGTATCCCGCTCAACCTCTGCATCCCTGCTCAGTCTTGCCACCAGCCCAGAAATTTCGCCAAGCTGCTCGGCCTGGTCAGTCAGTCGGATGGAGGAGATGAAGTAACACCTGTGTACCTCGTGGGCCAAAAATGAATCGTCGCAGGCGGCCGGGCTTGCAGCAAGAGGAATTAAGCGATACCTGCGAACACCGGCGAGAATCGTGGCTGTGGCCGCTTCCGGGAATCATCGGCATCGGACATTTCTTCCCAGGTCCAAGCTTGTGGCTGATCCAGAATCGCCTTGGCAAGAGCCACATGCAGGGCATGTCCCGCCGCATGGGCTTCCACGAGGCCTGCCAATGGCGCGCCTAGCAAAGCCAGATCGCCGATGAGGTCGAGCATCTTGTGGCGCACGGCTTCGTCCTCGAAACGCAGCACATCGTTCAGCGGGCCGTCTGCTCCAAAGACCAAAGCATTGTCTAGACTGCCGCCCAAAGCCAAGCCTCGAGCGCGCATGGTGTCGATTTCTTCTTCCAGGCAGAAGGTGCGGGCCGTGCCGACCTCCCGGCGGTATTTGTCGGGTGTAAGGCTGATCTCGCGGCTTTGATGGCCGATGGACGGATGGTTGAAATCAATGGAATACCGGACTCGAAGGCCCAAACCCTTTGAAGGGGAGACCCGAATCCATTTATCCCGCAGCTGGACTTCCACAGGTTGATTGATCTTGATGAAACGGCGGCGGCCTGCCAGGGTCTGGACTCCAGCCTGGAGGATGGCCGAAACCCATGGCTCAGCGCTGCCATCCAGAATTGGCAATTCTTCTGCGTCAAGTTCAATAAGCAGGTGCTCCACTTCCAGCCCGACAAGGGCAGACAGAAGGTGTTCCACCGTTTGAAGGCGGATGCCATCCTTCACCAGGGTGGTCGCCAGGGTCAAATCTCCTGCGTGTTTGGCATTCACTGGAATGTTGGTACCGGAAGGTAAGTGGCGAAAGACCAATCCGGTAGCGCGATCCACAGGCACCAGGCGAACAGTGCAGGGCTGGTTGCCATGCAGTCCGTTGCCCGTCAGGCTCACTGGCACCGCCAGGGTCTGAGGGCGAGAGTTGCGGTTCAAAATCGTCATGATCAGTAGTAAGCTTGAATCATGCCAATTTGTAATTATTAATTTAATTAATTTTAGTTATTAAAGATATCCATAATGTCGTGGCTTCAGCGCCCACACTCTGTGGCCCAGTTCCAATCCTCGTGGGTTGTTATTTTCAGGTTGGAGGCTTGTGAAGGCACCATCAGGACCCGCCATCCCAGAGCCTCCAGGAGGGACACGTCGTCAGTGGCTTCAAATCCCGTTTTCTCTGCCCAGGCAAAAGCCCGCCGCCAGGTTCCTAGTAGCGCCACCTGTGGGGTCTGGGCACGGAAAATAGCTTTCCTTGGAACGGTCTCCATGACCCGTCCCTGACTGTCTACCCGCTTCAATGTGTCCGTCGAAGGCTCACCGAGCAGGGCGCCATCCCATGATTCCAGCGCATGAATGGCAGCGGTGACTGGACCGGCGGGCGGGAAGGGGCGGACGGCATCATGGATAAGGACTGTGGCTTCCGGTTCATCTGGCAGCAGGGAGAGCGCAGCCTGGACAGAAGCTTGGCGGGAGAGGCCACCTTCGGCAACCCAGGTCGGTATGCCAAAAGCCCAGCTTTTGGCCTCTTCCATGCGATCGAGGGGAACCGCGAGGGACACCCCCGACAATGTTGGCATTTCTGGCCCCAAGAAGGCTTCGATGGTGGCCTTCAGCAAGGGTCTGCCCCCAAAGTCCCTGAACTGCTTGGGTACGCCCCCTCCCATGCGCTCCCCGCGGCCACCCGCTGGGATGACAAGGTAAACCTTAGCGTTGGCGCGTGATGAAGGGTTCGACACCGCGGTCCTTGAAGAACTTGGCAACCTTTTCTGCTGCCAGTTCTGCATCTGTCAGTCGGACATAATTACCTGCACGCACACGCTTTAATGGGCGGCCGTCCCTGGCAACCGCATCTAGAAGGCTCACTGGGCCGAAGGAGGCCTGCTCCAGCTCCTTGCGGAGGCGCTCGATGTTGGCTTTCTCGGCCAATGCGGCGACCTGGATGGTGTAGGGATTCAACTGATCGAGGGCTGGATCCAGTGCCTTTGGAGCGCCTGAAACATCAACTGTCCGGATGGCTACTTGAGTGAACCCATCGGCCAGGAATCCCAAGTCCAGGGCCGCCCGCTTGGACAGATCGAGGATCCGGCCTTTCGCAAAAGGCCCTCGATCATTCACTTTCACGACCACCCGTTTCCCATTGTCAAGATTTTCCACATCAAGGTAGGTGCCCAATGGCAGAGTCCGATGGGCGCAGGTCAGTTCTTTGGGGTTGAATATCTCACCGCTGGCGGTGGGCTTTCCTGAAAAACCATCGCCGTTGCCACCATACCAGCTGGCTTCACCGGTTTCCTCGTAACTGCGGGCATTGGAAGTAACCGTATCCGGAAGACGGCCACTCCGGCGCACGGGATGAGACACCGTAACCCGGCTGCAATGCAAAGTGAAAAGCAGACCCAAGGCAGCCGCTGATGAAGGGGTGAACCGCCGCACCTTGCCCAGGAACCCGCCACTCAGGGAATTGCTGGCACTGAAGAGAAGACGGACTTCCACCTGCCGGGTCCAAAGAAAACCCGTAGAATTTCCGTTCCTGGCCAGGGGGTAGGTCATGTGTCTCCGGAAAACGGGAACCGTCGCTACGGCCCATCTGGCAAGCTTACCGGAATGCCTTGTGAAGTAAAGGAAAAATACCCGAACCCATCCTTTTTAAGGCAGGCTCATTGCTTGTCATTATTGCTTTTCGGGGATCTCTGATACTTGGAAAGGACGGGGCTTGTTGCCCCCTGAAAGGAAAATTGCAGGCAGGCTCTTGACGTGGGCCTCGGCTTCTTCCCGGGACTTGTAAGACCCGCTGAAGATTTGCGTGCAAATTTTGCCATCCTTCATTTTAATGGGTAATGAATAATGCTGGATACCGGCGTTGTCCAGCAACTTGGCTGCATTTTGAACGGTCTCCTTTTGGCAGGCGATCTCAAGACGTAGCGTCCAAGTGCTCCTGGGCAGGGTCGCCTTGTGGGCCTTGCCTTGGGCATAGGTTTTGCCCATATCTCCCTCCCCGCTGGTGGAAGCCGGGAGGATTGTGGCGGTCATGACCTTGGGGGCAGCGGCTGATGGAGTTGCGACCGGAGCCGGAAGACTCTTCATGGGCTTCGAGGGTTCTGGCGTAGGTCCCTGTGCAGATTGGACTTCTGGAGCAGGAATAGATTCTGCCGGGACGGGTGGTTGGGAAGGAGACGCCACCCCGCTCTTGCTGCCACCCTTGCTGTCTACCGATGGCACCACTAATTCATGGGGAGGCTGAGAAGGCGTTCGGTGGCGAGTCCACCAGTAGCTTACGCCGATTCCTATTCCGACCAGCAGGACCAATCCTAGGAGGAATCCCCATCTGTTTCCACTTGGGGGAGCTTCCTGACGAGGTTCGCCAAAGGACGGGTTGGGAAGCTCCTCAACTTCAGGAGGCAAACGCAGCAATGGGACCGGAATGCTGGGCGCAGGCATGATCGCCTGTCCCGACTCGATGGTGTAGGGAACCGGTACCTGGTCTGCAGCGGCTGGCGGAGGAAGCGCTTGGTCGTCCTCGTCCTCCTCGGATGGGAAGCCGGGGTCAACCGGGACATTGGATGCCTTGGCTCCTTGAGATTCCTCGGAATTCCAGGATTCCTTGATGCGATCCAGGGCCGAAGACAGATGATCCAGGTCACGGGTCGGTGAAGACGCCGCCTGGATGCTGTGGAAAAGAGCTGGCGCAGGGGATGGGCGCTGTTCTGCTTCAGGGGGCGGCTCAGGTATTTCTGAAAGGCTGATGATCGGAGGGATCAGGGCAGGCGTGTCCTCGATGGGGGCCGGAAAAGTGGCTGGGGTGACAAGGGCATCTTCATCGCCGAGGGGTAGTTCCAGCAGATCCTGGGTGGTGGGTTCGGGCTGGTCCTGCAAGTGGCCCCACCCCATTTCCCTCAGGAAAAGAACGAAAGCTCCTAGCCGAACGGGCTCGGCCGCGGCGTCCCGGCTCAATTCGAGCAACGTCCGCCGTCCGTTTATCAGACTGGGGACCCTAGCCAGATCGGGCGGAAGCTCTAACGCATTAAGCCTCAACCGGTCCAACACCATTACTTGTGAAAGGGGTCCCAGCAATTCCAGCAACCTCTCCCGGTCCTTGAGATTCAACAGACCACCCAGGAGCAAGGCTGGCGTATCCAGGCTTAGCCGCACTACGGTGTTGTCCAAAGCCTTTGCCATGAAGACCGGAGCGACGTTCGGAGTGCCGATGGCCCCCCAGACCACACGCTCCACCTGGAGTTTGGCCATGTCCAGCAGATCGCGCTGAGTGATGAAACCCAGCAGTATCAGGTTTTTCCCGACGCTCATTCCAGGCTGAAGATTGGACATGGCGTAGTCCATCTGATCCTGGGTGAGGCGGCCTTTTTCGACCAGAAGATGGGTGAGGCGGTCCAGTGGGTGGGTGCTTTGGGCGAAGACGATGCGGCCTTGGTCAAAAAAAATGTTCCGTTGGGGATCGCTGCCCAGACTCCACTGTCCGGTAGCCCCTTCGCGGCAGCGCTGGAAGAGATCCTGAAGGGCCGAGAGCATTGTCATTTGACCACCCAGCGTTGAAGCTTCAGCTTCCCGACCTTGACCAGCAGCTTCATGGCGGTTTTAAGCGCCAGCCGGAAAGAAGGGTCGGAAATCTTTTCGCCATCCAGGCTCACAGCACCCTGGGAAATGAGCCGCTCGGCTTCCTTGCGTGATGAAGCGAGGCCCTGTTCCACCAGCAGCTTAGCTAACTGGATCTCTCCCTCGGTGGCGCTGACGTTGATTTCGGGCGCGTCCGATGTCTGGCGTTCAGAGAACCGCTTGATCCAACGCTCCTCGGCGCCTGCGGCTTCGGCGTTTCCATGGAATTGGCTGACGATCTCGCGTGCCAGGGTTTTCTTGGCATCCATGGGGTGGCCCGTCCTCATGGATTCGATTTCAGAAGGCAGCTTGTCCGTTAGGAGCAGCCACCAGTCCCACATGGTGCCGTCGCTGATACTCATGGTCTTGCCGAACTGGGTATCCGCATCCTCCATGAAGCCTATGTAGTTGCCCAAGGATTTGGACATCTTTTCCACGCCGTCCATACCCAGCAGCAATGGCACCGTCAGCACGACCTGGGGCTGCTGGCCCGAGGCATCCTGCAGATCCCGGCCCCGCATGAGATTGAAGAGCTGGTCGTTGCCACCTAGCTCCACATCGGCTTTCAAGGCCACGCTATCGTAGGCCTGCACCAGCGGATAAAGCAGTTCGTGAAAGCTGATGGGCTGCTGCTCTGCCATACGCTTCTGGAAATCATTGCGTTCGAGCATCTGGGCCACAGTGAATTTTGATGCCAAGCGGATCCAATCCTCGCCTTTCAGTGCGCTCATCCATTCGCTGTTGAAGCGGATTTCCGTTTTCCCGGGATCCAGGACCTTGAAGACCTGGTGTTTATACGTCTCCGCATTGGCCAGCACTTCCTGCTGAGTCAGGGCAGGGCGCGTGGCTTTCTTGCCGGTGGGATCCCCGATCAGCCCGGTGAAGTCGCCGATGAGAAAAATGACGGTGTGGCCGAGCTTCTGGAATTGGGCCATCTTCCGCAACAGCACACCATGCCCTAGGTGCAAGTCTGGCGCGGTGGGATCGAAGCCTGCCTTCACCCGGAGAGGAATGCCTTTGGCCAGCTTGGCCTTCAGCAGTTCTCGGGTATGGCACGTCACCGTGCCCTTGAGCAGCAATTCCAGAGCGTCGTGATTCAGTGAGACAGCAGTCATCCTTGAATCTTCGCGTAAAACCCGCTCATCAGCTAGCGCACAGTGAATTCGACGAGCTGGTGGCTGTTTGGATTGCTGTCGGATCTTTGGCTATCCCAGGCAAGACGCACATGTTTGCCGCTAGGAAAGCGGTAGCTCAACCAGCCCCCTCTAATATTTTGGGTGTATTGCAGGTCGTGGCTGTCGAGGTCCGGCATCGCCTCTGGAATGGGTTCCAGCTCCGGCCGCCAGGACTTGGCCGCCTCAAGGAACGTGGATTCTGAAGGGTACTGGCCGACGAGTTTTGGATTTGCCGCGTAGAAGGCCTTGGCCCCTTCCTCCGTGCTGATTTGCTCGACGGCTTTGCGCAAAAAATTCCAGTCATCCTGAATCTTCGCTTGCACCATGCCTTTGATCTGGCGTTCGAAGCCTTTGGGATCTTGTTTGATCTTGTGCTGAAGATAGAACGATCCGCCGATGCAGGTGGCGAGCAGCAAGAGCGCCACGATTCCGCAGCCCAAGCCCACCTTTAGCCAAGTTGACATCCCACTTTTCGGGAACCCGCTGGTTCCCCCAGCACCGCCATTGTCCCAGCTGGAATCCGCCATCAATCCACTGAGATCATCTGAAGCCGCCCATTCTCCCAGCGGCTGGCGATCTTACCCCCTATGCCATTGGTGTAGCCCAGCTCGACCTTTCGGAAACCACCATTGATGGAGACGTTGTAGCTGATTTTTCCCGTGAAAACACCCGGCATCTCAGCGGGAAGGGGTTCAAGTTTCGGACGCCAGATTCTGGCTTTTTCCAAGAAGTCATCTTCAGTTGGATAGGCTTGCGAGAGTTCGGGATTCGCCTGGTACAAAGCCTTGGCCCCTTCATCGCTTTGCAGCTGCTGCACCGCTTCTTTCAATTGACCCCATTCGCGGCCATCCATGGTCTTGCCGATGGCCCTGGCGCAGGTGGCGCCCAATACGACGCAGCCTCCCATGCCCAGCAAGAATATGACTCCGCAGCCCAGGGCCACCTTGGCCCAGATGGAGATGCCCTGCTTCCGCTGCGCTGGCTGGCCGCCATTATCCCAACTCGAGTCTGCCATTTCTTTTCCTCCGCCGCTGTCTCAAAGCAGATTGCTGGCGAGCTCCGCCAATTTGCTGCGCTCGCCTTTGGTCAATGTCACATGGCCGCTGACATCCTGGCGCTTGAAGTGTTCCGCCAGAAAACTCAGACCGTTGGTGCTGGCATCCACATAGGGGTTGTCAATCTGCTGAGGATCGCCCGTGAACACCACCTTGGTGCCCTCCCCCGCGCGGGTGAGGATGGTCTTGACTTCGTGGGGCGTCAGGTTCTGCGCCTCGTCCACGATCATGTACTGCTGGGGGATGGAGCGGCCCCGGATGTAGGTGAGGGGCTCGATGCTGAGGTAGCCGCCCTCTTCCAGCTGGCCGGCCGTGAGGGTCGAGCGTCGGCGCATGTCCATGTTGGCGGCCACGATGAAATCCAGGTTGTCGTAGATGGGCTGCATGTAAGGCCGCAGTTTTTCATCCACATCGCCCGGCAGATAGCCCAGATCGCGGCCCATGGGCATGACAGGACGGCTCACCAGCAGCTTGTGGTAGCGCTCATCATCCACCACCTGCACTAGTCCTGCGGCGATGGCCAGAAGCGTCTTGCCCGTGCCGGCCTTGCCCAGCAGCGTGACCACCTGGACTGAATCATCCAGAAGCAGTTCCAGGGCGAACTGCTGTTCGCGGTTGCGGGGCTTGATGCCCCATGGGGGCTGTTCCAGGCGCTTGATGGGGTGGATGAGTCCGTCGGATTGGTAGAAGCGGCCCAGGGCCGTGTGGCTGGGGTTGGCCCTATCCTGCAGCGTAACGAACTGGTTGGGGTTGAGCCGATGGTCCGAAGGCGGGGCCATGCCCTTGCCGAAAAGTTCATCAATCTGCGCGCCGTCCACATCCATCGTGGAAGTGCCGCTGTAGAGTTCTTCCATTTCCACCATGTCAGTGGTGTAGTCCTCCGCCAGCAGACCCGCCGCATCGGCCTTGATGCGCAGGTTCGAGTCCTTGGTGACCAGGACGACTTTTTCTTTGCGGGACTTCAGCAGCGCCTGGGCGCAAGCCAGAATGTGGTTGTCCGCGTGATGCTTATCCAGGCTGGGAATGCCCAGGTCCAAGGGATGCATGCCGACATCCACCTTCACGGTGCCGCCACCCTCCATCTTCACGCCGAGGCTCAGGCTGCCCTTTTCACGCAGGTGGTCCAGCTGGCGTGAAACGGCGCGGGCATTGCGGCCGATTTCGGTCTGGTCCTTTTTGAAGTGGTCAATTTCCTCGATCACGACGATAGGGATCACCACATCGTGTTCCTGGAAATGGAAAATGGCGGTGGGGTCGTGCAATAAAACGTTGGTGTCGAGAACGAAGATTTTCTTGCTGGATGCGGCCAACCTTGCCTCCGATTTCTTTTGGGGAGCCTACCACTGACTCCCATTTCGGTCACCTTAAAGACCATCAATATGCGATGCTTTATCTTCGTTTAGATTTTAGGAGCCTGATATGAGGATTCCCTTGATGACCCTGCTCGCCGCCACAGCGCTGATGGCCCAAGTCCCACTGAAATACCCGGAAACCCGGAGGGATTCTGTGGTGGACGACTACTTCGGCGCCAAGGTGGCGGATCCCTACCGATGGCTGGAGGATGACAACGCTCCGGACACCAAAGCCTGGGTGGAAGCCCAGAACAAAGTCACCCGGACCTACCTGGATGCCATTCCCGAGCGGGGGGCCATCAAGGCACGGCTCACGAAGCTTTGGAATTACGAGCGCTTTGGCGTTCCTTCAAGCGCGGCGGCCACTACTTCTACAACCGCAATGACGGATTGCAGAACCAGGCGGTGCTCTTTGTGACAGAGGACCTGAAAGACGGCGGCCGGATCCTCCTGGATCCCAACACCCTGAGCAAGGATGGCACCATCGCCCTGAACAGCATCTCCGCAAGCGAGGATGGCAAATTGCTGGCCTACGGCATCTCCGTGGGCGGCAGCGATTGGGTTACCTGGAAGGTGCGGGATGTGGCCACAGGCAAGGATCTAGAGGACGAGATTAAATGGTCCAAGTTCAGCGGGGCTTCCTGGATGAAGGATGGCTCGGGGTTCTACTACAGCGCTTATGCCGCCCCCGCCACGGGCGATGCGATGAAGGGCGTGAACAAGAATCAGAAAGTCTATTTCCATAGGATCGGGACCAAGCAGTCTCAGGATGCGCTGGTGTACGAACGCCCAGACCATCCGGATTGGGGCCTGGGCGCGCAGGTCACCGAGGATGGCCGTTGGCTGCTGATCCACCAGAGCGAAGGCACCGAAAACAAGAACCGGATCTTCCTGAAAGACCTTGCCACCCGCGGATCCGCCATCGAGCCCTTTCTTGATCATTTCGACGCGGATTACAGCGTGATCGGCAACGACGGGGATTTGTTCTATGTCAGCACCGACAAGGAAGCGCCCCGGCACAAGCTGGTGGCCATCAAGCGTGATAGGCCCGAAAGCAAGGACTGGAAGACCTTGATCGCTCAAGGCAAGGACGTGCTGCGGTCCGTGGATCTCATCGACAACCGCCTGGTGGTGGTCTGGATGCACGACGCCAACGAAAAGGTGGAAATCTTCAATCTGGATGGCAAAAAACAACGGGATATCGTGTTGCCGACGCTTGGCACCGTGGGTGGCTTCAGCGGCCGCCGCCATGACAAAGAGGGCTTCTATGCTTTCACGTCCTTCACCTATCCGAGCACCGTCTATCGCTTTGATTTTACGACGGGCAAATCCACGGTCTTCAAGCGCCCGAAGGTTGATTTCAAGCCCGATGCCTTCGAGACGAAGCAGGTCTTTTTCACATCCAAGGACGGGACGAAAATTCCCATGTTCCTGGTGTCCAAGAAGGGCCTGAAGCTCAATGGCGAGAACCCCACGCTGCTCTATGGCTATGGCGGTTTTGACATCTCGCTGACCCCCAGTTTTGGCGTTCAGACCCTCACCTGGCTCGAAATGGGTGGTGTCTATGCCATGGCCAACCTCCGGGGCGGCGGCGAATATGGCTCGGAGTGGCACGACGCCGGACGATTGAAGAAGAAGCAGAACGTGTTCGACGATTTCATCTCGGCGGCCGAATGGCTCGTCAAAAACAAGTACACGTCCAAGTCTAAACTCGCCATCCGCGGCGGCAGCAACGGCGGGCTTCTGGTGGGCGCCTGCATGACCCAGCGGCCGGATCTATTCGGTGTATGTTTGCCGCACGTCGGTGTCATGGACATGCTTCGCTTTCACAAGTTCACCATCGGATGGGCTTGGAAGAGCGACTACGGCAGCAGCGAAACCAAAGCTGATTTCGACACCCTCATCAAGTACAGCCCGCTTCAGAACCTGAAGCCTGGCGTGAAATACCCGCCCACGCTGGTGTTCACCGGCGACCACGATGACCGCGTGGTGCCTGCGCACAGCTTCAAGTTCGCGGCCCAGCTCCAGGCGAACCAGGCTGGTTACACTCCGACCCTCATCCGCATCGAAACCAACGCCGGCCACGGCGCCGGCAAACCCACCGCCAAACTCATTGATGAAGCCGCTGACGAGTGGGCCTTTGCGGTAAAAGGCTTAGGGATGAAGATCAGCCTCAACCCTTGATCCCGCGCCCCTTTCAAGGCACACTTACCCATTCGGCCGGTGTAGCTCAGGGGTAGAGCAGCTGATTCGTAATCAGCAGGTCGGGGGTTCAATTCCCTTCGCCGGCTCCAGTGATTGCAGTGGGAGGAACGAAAGTTCAGCCCACTGCTTCTGCGTATGCGGTCCCGGGATTTGAATCCCCGATCGGGATGGCGCGCATGTAGGGCAAGCCACGGGGCGCGCAGCGGTCCGGGGCGGTCGCCGCAGGCGATGCCCGTGCGCAGCCAGCCCGCGGCCGGAGGCGGGGTTCAATTCCCTTCGCCGGCTCCAGTGATCGCAGTGGGAGGAACGAAAGTTCAGCCCACTGCTTCTGCGTATGCGGTCCCGGGATTTGAATCCCCGATCGGGATGGCGCGCAGGTAGGGCAAGCCACGGGGTGCGCAGCGATCCGGGGCGGTCGCCGCAGGCGATGCCCATGCGCAGCCAGCCTGCGGCCGGAAGCGGGGGGTTCAATTCCCTTCGTAAACTCCAGTGATCGCAGTGGGAGGAACGAAAGTTCAGCCCACTGTTTTCCGCTCGCTGGGCGGTCCCGGGGGGGGGGTTGATCCCCCCGCGGGATGGCGCGCAGGTGGGGCCCAAGGCATGCCGGGGCGGGGGGGGGGGGGCGCCGCGCGGGCCCCGGCGCCGCCCGCGGCCGCGGCTGGGGGCGGGGGCCCGAGCGGAAAAGGAGGGAGGGGCGAAGGAGGGGTGGTTTTTTTCTTGGCCCGCCCGGCCAGGTAGAGGAAGCCGCAGACGGCCAGCACCAGCGCCACGGTTCCCAATTCTCCGGCCAGGCCGACGATCCGGGGAGCCATGGATTTCGGCGCCACGCCGCTGACCACGAGCGCCGCGACCAGGATGCCTGCGAGGCCTTCCCCTGCGACCAGACCCGAAGCCGCCAGGATGCCGGGATCGCTTTCGCTCTTGCCCTCGCCTTCCTTGCGGCCCCGGTCCAGCAGGGCCCGCACGCAGCCGCCCACGTAGATCGGCGCCATGGAGGAAAGGGGCAGGTAGACGCCGATGGCGAAGGCGAGGCCCGACACGCCGCAGAGCATGGCTCCCAGGGAGAGCCCCGCGCCGGAAAGCACCAGCGTCCAGGGCAGGGCGCCGGACAGCACGCCTTCGATGATGGTCTTCATCAGCATGGCTTGGGGCGCGGGGATCTCCTTGCTGCCGAAGCCGAAGGCATGGCCCATGAGGATCACCGTGGCGGCCACGGCCCAGCAGGCCACGGAGGCGCCGATGAGCTGGCCGAACTGCTGCTTGGCGGGGGTCGCGCCCACCAGGAACCCGGTCTTCAGATCCTGGGAGATGTCACCGGCCTTGGAGGCGGCGATCGCGACGATGGTGCCCACGGTGAGCACCGCGGCCCGGGCGCCTCCATCCACCCATCCCGCCGCCGCGAAGATGGAAGCCACGCCGAGCAGCGTCACCAGGGTGATGCCCGAGGTCGGCTGGGAGGAAACGCCCACGATGCCCACGATGCGGGCCGCCACCGCCACGAAGAGCACGCCGAAAACGCCCACGCCCGCCGCGCAGACCATGCGTGGCACCAGGCCCATGCCGCCGGCGAAGATTCCCGGCACGAAGGCCGCCGTCAGCACCACGAAGGCGATGCCGCCGACCACGAAAGATCCGGGAGATCCCGGTCGGTTTCCGAACGTGCGATTTCCTGGCCGGATGAATCGCGGGACACGCCTTTGGCGATGGCGGCGAAGGCCCCCACCATGGAGGGCAGGTTCTTGAGCACCGTCAGGATGCCCGCCGTGGCCACGGCGCCCGCGCCGATGTAGCGCACATATTTCGACCAGATGGCGCCGGCATCCATCTGCGACACCAGGCGCGTGGTCTCGGGATACAGCGGGCTCGAAAGCGAGGCCCCGAAAAAGGTGATGAGCGGGATGAGCACGATGGAGGAGATGAGGGCGCCCGAGACGATGACGCCCGACTGGCGGTAGCCCAGGATGTAGCCCACGGCGAGCAGGGCCGGGGCCAGTTCCAGGGCCAGGGACCCGTTGGGAAGCACCCGGGCGAGGGACAGGCTCATCTCCGACGGCACGAGGAAGAGCAGGGCCACCAGCAGCTTCACGCCCGCGCCCACGGCCATGCCGCGGAAGATCCAGATGCCATCGCTGGAGCCTTCCGCGGTGGCCCGCAGGACTTCCGCGCAGGCCGTGCCTTCGGGGTAGGGCAGTTCGTCGTGGGACTCCACGATCAGCAAGCGCCGCAGGGGAATCATGGCGGCCAGCCCCAGCACGCCCCCCAGGAAGCACAGGGCCACCACCTGCAGATAGGGCGGGGCCATGCCCCAGAGAAAGAGCGCCGGGATCGTGAAGATGGTGCCCGTGGCCAGCGACGTGGAAGCCGAGCCGATGGTCTGGGAGAGATTCGCTTCCAGGATCGTGCCCTTGGCGCCGAACAATTTGAAAAGGGCGACAGTCAGGACCGCGGCGGGAATGGAGGCCGCGACCGTGAGGCCCACCCGCAATCCGATGTAGGCGTTGGCGGCGCCGAAGACGACCCCCAGGACCACGCCCGCCGCCACGGCCTTCCATGTGAGTTCGGCCAGCGGACTTGCACCTGCATCTTTCATGAAAACTCCTCGCGGAAACGTACCACGGGCCTATTTTCCGGTCAGCTCATCCGCCAGGTGGCCGGCATCCATGATCTTCCGCAGGACTTCCAGGATGGCGCGGGCGTCCGTGGCCACGGCGCGCTTGGTGTCGGCGTCGTAGACGTAGTAGCCGCCCTGCCCTTCATAGACGCTGTCAAAGTTGATGCCCACGAACTCGCCCTTCACGTTCAGCACAGGGCTGCCGCTGTTGCCCCCCACGGTGTCGCAGGCATAGATGAAATTGAAGGGTGTGCTGAGGTCGAGTTTGGATTGCCGGTCCAGCCAGCGCTGGGGCAGCGTCCAGGCCCCGTCCTCCGCGGCCAGGGCATTGCCGCCCCAGCCCAGGTGGCGGTCGTACATCCCCATGAAGGTGGTGAAAGGCTGGGCCTTGGTGCCGGTGCCGGTCGCATAGGTGGTGACGGGCCCGAACCCCAGCCGCAGCGTGAAGGTGGCATCGGGATAAAGCATTTTGCCGAAAACCTTGAAGCGGGCCTCGGCGATGCGGGCGCCGTGTTCGCTGAATACGCTGGTGACCTCATCCTCCCACTGCTTCCGCGCGGCCCGGTTCAGCGGATCGAGTTTTTTCGCAAGCAGGATCATGGGATCGGCAGTGGCCTCGAGGGCGGCCTTGCCGCCCTCGGCGAGCTGCTTCCGCGCGGCGGGATCATTCAGCTTCGTGCTCTCGACAGCGGCCTTGGCGACGGCCTCGGGCGTCAGGCCTCCCAACATGGCCTTCACGAAGGGATGCTCGGTCCCCAACTCATCCGCAGCTTCGCGCAGGCCGGCGGCGAGGCGCACGGCTTCGACCGGTTTTTCGATGGGCCGGGGCGAATTCAGACGGGTCAGGGTGGCCTTCAAGTTGCCATCCGCGAATTCGGTGAGCCGCTTCTCCGAAGGTTTGGCGGCCTCGTCCGGCAGGCGCACCAGCGTCAGGGCATGGCCCAGGAGCGCCACGCTGCGGGGGCCCATGAAGGTGTAGGCCTTCAACATCGCCTTCTGGCGTTCCACGGCCTGCGCCACGCGCGGCCAGCTTTCTCCAACCCTCGCTTGCTGGGCGGAATCCTTGGCCACGGCGGCCTTCAGGGCTTCTTCACCGTCCAGGACCTTGCGCAGGTTTTCGGGTTTCGAAAGCCCCAGCAGCTGGCCTGAGAGACGCTTGAAGCCGTTTTCGATGCCGTAGATGGCATCTGCCGCAAGGCGCCGGGCCTCGGGCGAACTCGCGGACAAAACCTGGAGCGCCTGCTTCTGCCGCGCCATGGACCGGAGCTGGAAGGGGATCCCGAAGTCACGGGCATACACCATCTGGGCGTGGGTCTGCTGGCGGAAGGTGGAGCCTGGATGGCCTGAAATGAAGGTCAGTTCTCCGATGCTGACACCTTTGGGTTGGAAGGGCAGGAAGGCTGCGGGGCGGTAGGGCTTGCCGTTTTCGTAGACACGGAAGAGGGAGAAGTCCAGGTTGTGGCGCGGGTAGGTGTAGTTGTCCGGGTCGCCGCCGAAGGCCGCCACTTGCAACTCCGGCGCGGCCGCCAGACGCACGTCCGTGAATTTTTGATACCGGTAGAGCCAGTACTCGCCGCCCTGGTAGAGGACCACGGGTTCGCAGGTGAGGCCGGTTTTCGCCTCTTCGGCTTTCCGGATCTCGCCCAGGGCGTTGCGGCGGGCCGTGAGCGCATCCTTGTCCGCGGTGCCTGGCTTCACGGCGCCGTTCACCCGCGCCGTCACATCCTCCATGGACACGAGCATCATCAACTCGAGGCCGGGCACCTTGATCTCCTGATCGCGCGAATGGGCGGCGAACCCATCCTTCACCAGATCCACCTTCGCCGTGGACACCTGGGCGATGGCATCGCGGCCCACATGGTGGTTGGTCACCACCAGGCCGTCCGGACTGACGAAGGCCCCGGTGCCCCCCGGGAAGCGCAGTGTGGCCAATTGCAAGCGCTTCAGCCAGGCGGCATCCGGTTCGACGCCGTACTTGGCTTTGATGGTCCTGGCGGGGATGTTATCGAAGGTCCACATGCCTTCGTCGGCCCGAAGGCCTGATAGCGCGACGACAGATAGGATCAAGGTAGTGAGGCGCATGTTGCCTCCAAAAATAGTGGTTGAGGGGACAAAGCCGAAGATCCTGTACGGGGCGGATTCAGCTGCCCACTGGGCGTTGCAAGGTTATCAGGATCATCAGGATATTGAAGTGAGGTCAGAGCAAGCCTTCCAGCCTGTCTTTGAACCGGGTGTAGACGAAGCTGACGGTGATCAAGACCACTCCAAGGGCGATGAACGAGGCCACACGGGGAAGGCCCTGAAGCCCGCGCAGATCCCATATGAAGAGTTTGAGGGTACAGGCAGAGAGAATGCCTAGGCCGAGGAGCCTGGCGATGCGCTCCCGGAATGAGAATCCCAGACCCACCATTCCAAACCCGAAGAGCGTGGCCCAGACAGTCAATGACGTGCCCGTCGCTTCTTGCCAGATGAATCCGGCCAGGAGGGTGGCCTGCATGATGAACCATGGCATGCGATGCCATCCGGATAGCAATCTGGATGGCATCCCGGTTTGGGTCCCATCTGTTCCATCAGCCTCAGCGTGGGGATTCGCAAGCCTGAGTCGCACATACCCGGATAAGAGGGCGGCACAGGCGGCAGGAAGGGCCAGAAGGTTTTCACCACCAAGCGCAAAGGCATCCCAGTAGTAGAAATTCTGGGCGAAGGCACGGAGGGTGCTGGCGAAGGCCAGGAGCAGGGCGGCGCGGAGCCAGTGCGTGTCTTTCTTCCAGACCCCGATGAAAAGCGTGGCTACGGCCTGGATGGCCCAGGCAGAAAGCACATAGGGGCGCTTCATCTCGTAGAGCAGCACCGCGCCAATCAGAACCTGGATGACATATAGGTAGGAAGTCCGCAGCCACTCGTAATCGCCATCGAGCACACCCAAATGGAAACGCTTCCAAAGCCCGTAAACCAAGCCCAGCACCAGCAGGAATGGGAGGCACGACCACAGGCGCAGGCTGAAGCCCATAAACGCCGAGTCCAGGAGCAGATTGATCAAGAGGGTATGGACCAGTCCAATGGCCAGCAGCGCATGGCCCAAAAGGGGCCAGATGGGGCGTTCCATGGCGCGTCCCCGCTCGAAGTGGGCCAGCGCCAGGGCTCCCCACAGGATTGGGACAAGCTGGTTGCGGTGGTAGGCAAGGCTTTCGGATTTGATGAGGAACGCGATGCAGGAAGTGGTCAAGATCACCAGAATGTTTCCGTAGTTTTCCAGTCCCGGCAGGAGATCCCGGAGTTGCAGGTCTTCCCGCCTGTCTTCGGCCATGGCCACATGGATTTCCCGATGCAGAACGTATGCGAGAAGGAGTGCCAGGCCCGTGGCGATTGTGTGTTCGGGGACACCAAAGGCCTGGCCTGGAATAGTCCAGATCCCGGCCATCATCACCACAATGACGCCCAGCGAGGCAGTCGCGAAAATCAACGCTTCGGAGCCGTGCAGGGCAGAGGGACGCCTTCGCGCCCAGACCATCCATAGAATGCCAAATGCCATGAGCGAACCAGGCACCCAAAGGGCTTTGAATTCAAACGTTGCCAGGAGAATGAGAAGGCCTACTCCGGCGAGGCTGTTGAAGGATTTTCCAGCTCTGAGCGTTTGCTCATCGAGTTTCTTGGCGGCGGCATCCCATGCGCCAAGCATCCACTCCTGCATCAGGGCCAAGAACGCCAGGATGCCGAGGTTCCAAGCCCGGTACTCGACCTGGAACCAAGTCCCGTGGGACTGAAGGCCAAATTTCCCCAGGGCGGTGAGAGCTACCACGCCCACGATGATCGAGCCCCGGACCTGTTCCTTGAAACCAAGCAGCAGGCCAAGGATCAGCAGCAACATGGATAAAGCGGCCAGGGCAGGGTCCACCCAGGGATCGGGGATTTCGGTCCAGATGGCGCAGACCGTCAGAGTCAGGCCGGTGAGAAAGTGGAACCAGAGTGCTGCTTGTCTTTCTCGCTCATCCAGCACCCTCGCAGCTGCGGCCATGCGGATCAGGGTTTCCGAAAGGAAGGCCGCCAAAGCCACCCCCAACAAGCTCCAACCATGGGAACTGATATGGCCCCAAAGGTAGGTTGTGGAAGCGGGTTTGATCCAAAGCAAAGCTAGGGCCAGGGCCATGAGGCCAAAGGAAGTAATGACCCGGTCCCGATGCGACCAGAGGATGCCTAAGCCCAAATGGAGCACCGCAAGGCTGGATAGGGTCGCCGCGAGCCAGGCCTCCGGGACTTCGATGGAGAGGGCAAGCACGGCCAGCCAGAGTCCCGTGAGGCTCGTGAACAGGATGCAGATTCGGCTCCAGGTCGCTCCCAGCAACTCCCTCGCGTTTTCCCTCCGGGAGATGAATTCCAGGATGAAGGCAGATACCGCGAGGCCGATCAGCGTCCAGGAACGGATTCCGATGTGGAGCCAGCCCATTTCTGACGAGGCAGGCTTTGCGATCAAGGTGAACAGCCCGAAGATCAGCAGCAGGTAGGCCTCGAAGGCCCGGTCCCGGTGGGACCAGCGAAGACCCAGAAGGAGGTAGGCGATGGCCGCGAGTCCGAAGGAGGCCGCAATCCATGGGGCGGTAGCTTCGGTGTAGAGCGCGAGGCTTCCCAGAAGCAGCCCAGGGATGCTTACCGCGAATACCACCCTGGATTGCAAGGCCTTGCTGAACAATGGCTCGGAGGCGGGCCTACGGATCAGGCACTCCATTGCGAAGGCGGAAACCGCCACGCACAACAGGGACCACCCATGCAAGCTGATGTGCCAGACGGGAGATCCGGGAGCTGCGGGATAAAACACGAGGATCAGGAGCGAGGCGGCCAAGGTCAAGAGGGCCGAAAGGGCAACATCCCTATACCTTCCCAGGATTGCGATACCCATCAGGCAGACCGCCAATACCCCGAATCCAGCGGCTACCAAGGCCGTGGGGAGTTCGCGGAAGAGTACCGCCCAGGTGGCTATCAGGCTGAGATATCCAAAGCACCCCGCGATGGAATAAGCCAACTCCTCCGTGATGTTTTCATGGGGTTTCCTGCGAGCCAGAGCGCTCCCGGTTGCCAACAGCAAGGCCGTACCGGCAGCACCCACCCAACGGGACATCACGGTCCCCGGCTCTCCTGGCAGGGAAGCCAGCGCGAAGATGGAGAAGCCAAGAGCCCCAACACCGAGAATGGCTGCTTCCACCACGGCGTCCTTGTAGCCCTTCAGCCAGCTCAGGAGCAGCCAAAGCAGAGCCAGTCCGGCGTACATGCTGCCGAGATTCTGTAGTGGGACCTCGAACCAGATGAGAATTCCAAGCAGGAAAGTGCCCGCGGCGCTGAACGTGCCCGAAGCGTAGTGGAGTTCGCGGGGGCCGTCGCAGACCTCTCGCCAGGAGGTCCTCAGCAAAGCTGAGTCGAGCAGCCAAAGGCCGGAAGCCACTCCGAGCAGAAGGGTTCTGCCAGTGCCGAGAGCAGGATCCAGCTTCGTGAAAAGGATGTCTAAAAACGTGAAGCAGAAGGCGCCATAGGCGATCCTCCGGAAATATTTCTCCTTCAGGACGACGCCGCCAACCAGCAGCATCTCGATGCCGATGAGACGATAGACCGGCGTCAGGTGATGCTTCCATCCAAGGCGGAGCGGTGTCACGAGTGCCAGGGCGGCCAGCGCCTCGGTGGCCGCCAGAAGGTACATTGTGCGCCGTCCGCGCCGATGGTAGGCCCAGGCAACCAGGAGATTCGCCAGGCCGAATCCGGCCGCCCAAAGCCAGGGTTGTCCCTCATGCAGTGTTTGGTGGAGGCAAAGCCCGAAACCTCCGAGGAAGTTGCCAATTTGGGAAAGACCGATCCAGCGCTCCCGATCCTCGTCTCCATCAAAGAAGATCAGGACAAGTTGGAAGGCCGCCCAGCACAGCAACAGCGTGATGAGGAGGCTTGCATCCGCAGCGAGTCCGGGTCTGCGGATGATCCAAAAAGTGAGTGTCCCCCAAGTGGCTGGAACTCCGAAGCCCAACAGCCGCACCCATCCGGTGCGCCAGACCAGCACCGCCATGGCAAGCGCCACGATGAGCGTGCTGGTCAGGTTGAAGGTGGGTTGAAGCTCCCAGGCCGCCATTCCTAGACCCAGGAAGATGAGAAGGAAGGCCGAGGTGGTCGTCCACTCGTTGCGATACCTCAGGGAGAAGATGACCGCCGCACTGGCGGCGATGATAAGCGCGACGATCGCGGCGGTTTCGCTAGGAAAGACTTTGCTGGCCTCGATGAAACCGCCTGCGTAGGTGACGAAATAAAGGATGCCCCAGGCTCCGGCGATGATCGCCCGGCCAAAGGTCTTGTACTTGGGTTTCTGCTCCGCGAAAAGCCCGCCGCCCAGCATGGCGAGGCCGCCCAGGTACCCCATGGTGAGTTTGCCGAGGTGCCCCATGCGTTGGAACACGAGTCCCATGGCGAAGACCACTCCGATCACCAGGATGGCGACGCCTGCCTTTAGGAAAAGCTGGGTCCCGAGGAAGTCCTCCATGTTCCGCCGCGGTTTTTCCACGATCTCCGGCGCGGGAAGCTGGGGCATGGGTTTGAATGTTGGACGAGGCGGGCGTGGCGGGGCAGCTGGGGGTGGAGGAGGCGTCCATTGTGGCTTGGAAGGAAGCACCGGGGCTGGATCCGGCATGGGGGCATGCTCATCCGGAATAGCCTCGGCAATCGCTTCTGGTTGCGTGGCAGCAGTCGCAGCAAGGGTTGCAGGCTCAAGGGCAGGAAGCGGATGGGGCTCCAGCGAGGGGACAGGAAGGGAGGGAGGCTCTGGTTGTGGCAGGACTTCGACTGCGAAAGCCTCCGTCACGGGCTCGGACGTCAGCGATGCGGGAATTGCCACAGGTTCCGGCTCTGCCACTTTCAAAAGATACGGTGCAGCTTGATCGGTCTGTTTCGGGCTCCGAACCTCTTGGGTGGGCCTTGCGGGTTGGATGATGACTGACGGTAACGGAGGAGGAACCGCCACCTGTTGTTGGAGGTCTTCATGCGCCTTGGGAATTGCATGGACGACGTTTTCTTGCGCCCTGATCTGTTTCCGAAGGAATTCCACCTCCACCCTCAGCTTGGCGATGGCATCCCATAACGGCTTGGCATCGAAGCCCTCGTCCGCCGGGGCCTTTACATTGCGGATGATGGAAACAATTGCCAAGGCCACAGATGTGAAGATGAGGAGCGAGGTGCCGCAGCTATTAGATGTTGCATGAAACTGCTCTGCGATGAACGCCCAGATAGCTATGAGGAGGCTGAGGATGGAGAGCGTATAGGCTGGGGACTTCTTCATTCGGCTACTCCAGGGATTTCCAAGGATCCATCAAAGAACACAATTAAGCAGGTGGGAGCCCATTGATCTGGCATCGCCCCTGCGCCACACCACTTACGAAAATGTTTTCGTTGGGAAAAACACCTCGTGCAGCTCTGTCGCGTTCGTAGTTCGAGGATCATTTGGGATACTAGCCCAGAATTTCCGGAAGACCCCACCGAGGGACTGGAAACGGTGATGCAACGCACACACTTCCTTCAAAGGGCAAGGTATCTGCATGAGGCTTGGGGTTAGAATCTCGCATCTACCCTTCGGGCATCCTGGGGCATCTCCTTGAAGGCACTCTGATGGTTTCCACACTGGTCCCTTGTCTCGTCCTTTGTTCGGATGGGCGCCACTTCCCGCTGGTGGAAGGCCTCTCTGCCGGGCGGGGACCGGACAATGGGCTGCTATTGGAGGAGCCCAGCGTCTCTACTCATCATGCTGTTTTCCACAAAGTGGGAGAGCGCTGGCTGGTGAAGGATCTCAATTCCACGAATGGCACCAAGCTCAATGGCGCTCGCGTCCAGGGCACAGCCCCTTTGTCGGAAGGTGATTCGCTGAAGTTTGGCTCCGTAGAGTTGCGGGTCGAAGGGCTCGCTGTTTTGCAACCTGGACCTGCAGTAGCCTTTCCACCTCCATTCCCTGTCCCGGCGTTGCCCGTCCCGGTACGGCCACCAGCTCTGCCGTTTCCATCGGAACTTCCGCCGCCGCTGCCTTCGCAGATCGCGGCCCCGCCACCGCTTCCCGCCCATCGGCAGAGCCCAAAAAAATCAAAATCACATGCGGGGCTCTGGATTGCTCTCGGCGCATGCGTCTTGCTTTTGTTTTCAGGTGCTTGGTTTCTGCGGGATCGCCTCATGCCAGGCAAGGGCACGCGGGACTTCCTTGCTTTCAGGGAAAATGCAGGAAAGGATCCACGGGAAGCCTTTGCTGGAGTTCAGGCACCGGGGAAACTGGCGGAACTCAATCAAGTTCTCTGGCCCACGGTGGAGCCCGAGGCGGGGTGGACTTACTTCTTCCGAACCTGCCTGGTGACCGGCGGTCCCCGCATCGGAAAACGTCAAGCGGTGCTTTTCTACCATCCCTGGTCCGACACAGCCTTGGTGACCGAGTGGGAGGGCCAGAAGAGGTTGAAGGACATTGAAATGATTCCCGGCGAAGCGCTCCGAAAGGGCGGTGCCACCCCATATGGCGGCGCCCTGGGTTGGACCCGCCTTCAGGCATATGCGCCGCCGGCAGTGGGAATGGTGACCGCCCAGACCCTCAAGGCCTTCGAAAAAGCTTTCGCTACGCACACAGCATTGGATAAAGCCCTGCCGTGGCTCGGGAAAGCCCAGGCCCGGGAGGCCTGCCGGGTTGCGTGCAGCCTCCAGTACGCCCAAGTCGTGAAGTCCCTGGCCGCCTTCAGCGCCACCTACGACCAGCCCGCGCGCATGGCCTTCATCCGCCTGCTTGCCGAAGGGGACGCAGCCATCGCCAAGGCCCCGGAGACCCCACAGGAGTCCGCAAAGGCACTGAAGGATCTTCCCCGCAAAGCTTGGCCAGGCTTCCAGCCCACGGCCTTCGTCGACACTGGAGTCAAGGTGCTGGTTATGGCCCATCACAAGGAAAGCCCTGATCTCTTTCTGGGCGTTGTCTTCCGGCGCGATGGGGAAGCGCTGGTTCCCGAACGCATGGATCTCCTGAGCTTCAACGCTTGCTACGGAGCGCTGAAATGAGACGTCCGACGGCAAGTTTCCTGTTGGCGGCTGCACTCGTCCTCCCCGCCTGGTGGCTCATGGCTCAGGGCAACAGGTCTGACACCACACGCTTGGATCCGATCCTGAACATTCCTCCGTCCGATGGGAGCAAGGCCCTTTGGGATGCCATGGATACCGTAGGCACCACGGTGACCAACGCCATGGAACCCGTAGGCACCGCGGTGACCAGCGCCAAGACTGAAGGCGTGGACAAGACCCTGGAGACCGCTCAGGAGGCCTATGAGGCTGCCTCCAAGGGCAACCGCCACGCGGCCAAACAGGCGTCTGGTTTCACCAAGGGCGCCGATGCCCGTGCCTGGCAGACGGGCCAGGCTGACAAAGCGAAAACCATCCGGAAAATCCGGTTCGTAGGGGATCTCATCGAGATCTTCGACGCTTTCAGTTCCGCTGGGGGCTACTTGGCTGAGGGTGACACCACCGGCGCTGCAGCCATCTTCATCAATGCCCTGGGAAAGAAAGGGGCCGCCGGTTTGGGTGCGGCGGGGGGCAGCATCGCGGGCCCTGGCGGGGCCATTATTGGCGCAGAGGGCGGCGGCCAGGCCTATGACGCGTACGTGGCGGCCAAGGTGACCAAGCTTGCCGACGATAAGCGGAATCAGGATGCCCGGGACGCCAATCTGGGGTTCTCCATGACGGGGCGCTATTCGGGCCAAGTCACCTGGGTCACCACACCGCAATACGACGCCAGTACAGGTGCACCGCCCATCACCTTCCGCTTCAAAGGCCCCATGACCGCGGACGTGGATCGGGAGGGCAATTTGAAGATGCACTACGATCTCAAGGGCCAGATGGAAGGCCTGGGCATCGCTGGCGCCACCATGGGCATCGGAATGGCCATGCAGATGAGCGTCAGCGCTGACTTGACCGGCAAGGCCAAGGATGGCGTCTTCCAGGCCAAGGGACATTCATCCGGAGTCTCTCAGTTCAACGTGGACTACAGAGGCCATGCTGGCGCCCCGGCGAACCAGAGCCAGACCAGTTCTGGCGGCGGCCCGGTGGAAGCCAGCGGTACTTTCACACGGGAGACCCTCACCGGCACCGCCATTTCGGTCGGTGTGAAGGCCAAACCCATCGCTTTCACACTCACCAAGCAGCGGTCTTGATGGCCTACTCGCCGGAAGAATGGGAATGGCTGGAGGCGGAGTGGGCCTTTCATCTGCACGGGCGGAGCGCGTTTTTGAGCAGCGATGATTTTCGTCAATTGCAGCTTTGGGAAGGCGAAGGGGTTTCTGCGGAAATCATCATCAACGCCATGGGCGCTTATTTCGAGCGGCGGGCCAAGCGACCGCGTCCAAGATCATTCGTGAAGGTGGAACACATCGCCAAGGATGTGGCCAAGGGCTTGAAATTGAGGGAGGCACTGCATCGAGGTGAAGCACCCAAGGCTGATATGGCAGCCTGGTCCAACGTCTCAGAGCCATTGCGTTCGGACCCCAAAGCCCGCCTCGCCTTCGAGACCTGGCAACGGCTCAAGGCCTCAACCCCATCGCCGGATGCACCTGGCTTCCTGGACCACTTCGATGCAGAAAGATCTGCCCGCAAGGCTTTGCTGACGCTTGCCGAAACCATGCTGGGGCATCAGGCGGAACCCATTCGGAAGGGGCTTGAAGAAAGGCTTCTGGAGGCGCAGCTCAAGCCAGGCTCGCTGGTCTGGACCCGGGCCTTCCAACATCATTGGGAGCTTCGCATCGCAGAATCTTTTGGCATACCCACATGAATCCAACGAACGCGGTTGAAGAAGCCTGGAAGGCCCAGTTGGAGCATCCCGACGAGACCTTTTTCAAAAAGTTCGGTGCGCGCATCCAGGCCCCGGATGGAGTTCGGGATGGGGTGCGCGAAGCCGTGAAGACACTCATTCCTCTCATTGATTGGGAGGCTTATTTACCGAATGTGCCCCATGGCTTGATGGGCCTCCGCGCCGTGTTCCGATTACGCCCGCTGCTTGCGGAAAAAAGTTTCCATCGCATCCTGGCGACCCAGCTTCATGCTTTCGCCCACGAAGGACGGCGATCCGGTTCCGGAGGCCTTAAATCCATCGGCCGCGGCAGTGGCTCTTGGCAGAATGTCCGCGCGGCCATCGCGAAAAAGCGTCCTTCCATCGCCTACGGAGAGATGCTGGGGCTGGAAACGCCGACCCTGGAAGACTTCAAGGTCCTGGGTGGATTGGTGCAAAACGATATGGCCAATGTGGGCCACAAGTCCGTCATGGCGCATCAACTTGGAGATTTGTTTCAGGCTCTGGACTCACCCAGGGCCACCGGCAAGCGCATGCTGGCGCTCGCCGCATGGCTTGCCGCCACTGAACTCAGCGATACTTTCTGGAACCAGCGGGCCAGCAAACGGATCGGGGAGGATGTTTTCCGGGTTGAAGCAATCCCTGTGTGTTTGAGCCCTGAATCCCATGCGGCGGGCGCGAGGGATATCTGCGATCTGGGCCTGGTGGAACTGCTTGATCGCTTTATCGCCCGCCTCCGTGAAGGCTGCGGCAGCAATGACCTTCTAGCCATGCTCGTGCTCGCCGCTTCAGAAAAACAACTGGACGCGCGCCGCGACCTGGAAGGGAAAACTACCTGCACCTTTGTATATCTTGCAACGCACGCGGCGATCCAGATGCATGGAGGGGATCCGCGCCTGTACGCCCAGGCCGCAGCCCTCGTGAACCTGTTTCCCACCGATGAGGAAGAGCGCCGCATCAAGCCCGAGCCGCCGCGGCAAATGCCGGATGATCTGGCCACAGGCCTGCTCGAAGCCATCCTTGATTCGGAGCCGCCCCAGGCCATGTATCTCGCCCAATCCCTTCATAAAACGCAAGGAATAGAGGCTCTGCTGTGCGTCCTTGCCGAAGCCGCCAGCCAGAACGATCCCGCCTTCAACCACAGCCAGCACATTCTTAGCGTGGCCGCTGCCGTGGATCTTCTACCTCTGTTGCCAGAGCATGCCCAGTCGGCTTTGTTGACAGCCGTGGCCAAATCCCTCGCCAACAGCCAAGGCACCGCTGATCTGGGACGGTTGGCTGACCGGGCCTTGGGATAGTTTCGAACTGCGGCGCGCCCCACAGCAGCTATCCCTCACAGCTTTGGAAGTTCAGTCTTCCTGATGGACTCGAAAATCAGGCTTGTGGCAATGCGCGAGACTTCGGGCCGCGTGGTGAAAGCGTCCAGCGCGAGGTCCCTGAGATGGTGGGCGTCCCGAACGACCACATGGATCTGGAAGTCGTATTCGCCTGTCACATGAAAGACCGCCAGCACTTCGGGCAGGGCAAGGACATGTTTCCAGAAGGCCTTCACGATGGGCCGGCTGTGCTTCTGGAGTTGCACGGCGATGAGCGATTGGAGGCCGATGCCCAGATATTCAGGGGCCACATCCGCATGGAAGCCTTTGAGCACCCCCCCATCCCGAAGCCGTTGTACCCGTGCAAGGCAACTGGAGGGCGCCAAGCCCACCGCAGCAGCCAACTCCTTGTTGGAGCGCCGTGCATCCTTTTGTAAAAGCACCAAAATTTCGAAATCTATTCGGTCAAGGTCAATATTCACGGGCAAACTCCGCAATCAATTCGGCTGAAACCAAATTGAACGAATTCCACACTGAATGCAACCGAATCCAGGCCCGGAGGCCTCCCATGCCGCATCAAGACCTTTCCTTCGAAACCATGGCGGTGCATGCGGGCCGGGAAGACCTTGCCACGCTGGGCGTCCATGCGCTCCCTCTGGATTTGTCCAGCACCTACCCTTTGAACGATTTGGCCCGCGGTGGCGAGAGCTTGGAACTCATGGCGATGGGGGGGCAGGACAAGCAGAATCCCGTCTATTCGCGCCTCTACAACCCCACCGTGGGGCGCTTTGAAGAAGCCCTGGCCCAGCTTGAAGGCGCTGCTGAATCTGTGGCTTTCGCTTCAGGCATGGCGGCCATGACAGCCTGCCTGCTGGCGGCCAAGCAGCGAGGTGGCCACGTGGTCGCCGTGCGTCCCCTCTACGGCGGATCGGACCACCTGATCGCCTCGGGCCTGCTTGGTCTGGAAGTCACCTGGGCCGAGCCGGACGGCATTCGCGAAGCCTTGCGTTCAGATACAGCCTTGGTGATTGCAGAAACACCGGCCAATCCCACGGTCACGCTGCTGGACATTGAGAGCGTAGTGGCCCAGGCGTGCGGGGTTCCGGTTCTGGTGGACTCGACCTTCGCTACACCTGTGTTGCAGAATCCGTTGAAGCTTGGCGCCACTCTGGTGCTGCACAGCGCCACGAAATTCATCGGCGGCCATGGCGATGTGTTGGCCGGCGTGGTGGCTACGAATGCCGAATGGGCTACCGAACTGAGGAAGGTCCGCGTCATCACTGGCTCGGTGCTCCACCCCTTGGCGGCTTACCTCCTGCATCGCGGCCTTCCGACGTTGTCGCTCCGCGTGCGCGCCGCCCAGGAAGGCGCGAAAGTGATCGCCCAGAAATTGAAGGACCATCCCGGGATCAAGGCAGTGCATTATCCTGGCCTGGAAGGTGGCGATCCGAGCGGACTTATCGGCACGCAGATGCGTGGCCCCGGATCGCTCATCGCTTTCGAAGTCGAGAATTTTGAATTCGCCTCGGTGGTCATGGGTAGCGTGAAGCTCATGACCCCGGCGGTTTCCCTGGGTTCGGTGGACACCCTTATCCAGCATCCTGCGGCGCTTACCCATCGCGTGGTGAATGCCGAAGCCAAGGCTCACAGCGGCATTGGACCTGGCCTTCTCCGGCTCTCGGTGGGAATAGAAAATCCAGATGATCTCTGGGCCGATCTCGAGCAGGCCATTGTGAAGGCCATGGCAAAAACAGGAATACACGCTTAAGCACTGGTACATTAGTGGCTCCGGAGGATTTCCATGGCCGCTGAATGCAGTTTCGATGTCGTTTCCAAGGTGGACATCACCGAGGTGAAGAACGCCGTGGCGCAAGCCATGAAGGAGATCGGGCAGCGCTACGATTTCAAGGGCTCGACCAGCGATATCGAGATGAAGGACGACGCTGAGCTGATCCTGAAGAGCGACGACGAGATCAAGCTCAAGGCGGTCATCGACGTGCTGCAATCCAAGCTCCACAAACGCGGAGTCAGCATCCGCGCCATGGAATACGGCAAGCTGGAGCAGGCTATGAAGGGCACCGTGCGCCAGATTGTGAAGATCAACCAGGGCATCCCCGTGGAAAAAGCCAAGAAGCTGGTGGCGGCGCTGAAGGACAGCAAGCTCAAGGCCCAGGCCAGCATCCAGGGCGATCAACTGCGGGTGTCGGGCAAGGACAAGGACATGCTGCAGGAGGCCATGGCGTTGTTCAAGAAGAACGACCAGGGCGTGGATCTGCAGTTCACGAATTTCCGAAGCTGAGCCACGGTTTTAAAACAAGCAACCACGGATGAACACGGATAAAAATGCCCACGCATTAGGTTCGGGCCTTTGTCGGGATGCGCCTTCACGTAGGTCATTTGTGCATTTTTTGGGCCTATGACCTGGTGTGGGATGAGGAAGCGGTTTTCATCCGTGTTCATCTGTGTTCATCTGTGGTTCCAGTTTTTTTCACTTGTTCATCAGTGGTGCCATGTCCCGTCTTGATCTGAGCCGCTACTTTTTGCCCATCGCGCCCAAGCTGGCCGCGGTGGAGGTGGAATTGCAGCGGGTGCTGCGCAGCGATGTGGCGGTGGCGGAAAAGCTGGCGGCCCATGTGCGGGGCGGGCAGCAGGGCAAGCGGCTGAGGCCGGCCCTCGTGCTGTTGGGCTCGCGGTTCTGCGGCGTGGATTCGGATCTCGAAACGCGTTTCGGCGCGATTTTCGAACTCATCCACACGGCCACGCTGGTGCATGACGACATCATTGACCACGCCAAACTGCGGCGGGGGAAGCCCACCGTGAACACGTTGTGGGGCAATACCCTCACGGTGCTCTTCGGCGATCTGCTTTACATCCACGCCATGTCGAGCGCCATCCAGGGCCGGGATTGGCGGCTCATGGAGATCCTGGCGGAAGTCACCACCCGCATGATCGAAGGTGAACTCATCCAGAACGATGTGCTTTTCAGCCTGGAGACATCGCGCAAAGATTATTTCGATATCCAGGAACGGAAAACCGCATTGCTGTTCGGAGGATGCACGGAGTCCGCCGCGGTGATGGCCAAACGCGGCGCCGCGGATTGCGAGGCGCTTCGGAGCTACGGCCTGGAGATCGGCCGGGCCTTCCAGCTCACGGATGATTTGCTGGATTACACCGCCACCAGCGAGCAGTTGGGCAAGCCCGCCTTCAGCGACCTGCGGGAAGGCAAGCTAACACTGCCCATGCTGAACTTGTTCGAGCGGGTGCCGGAGAAAGTGCGGCCCATTGTCGAACGCATCTGGGCCAATGGCGAAGCCGAGCCCGTATCAAGCTCGGATGAAGCAGAACTGCGCGATCTGCTGGCGACCCATGATGCCCTCCAGGAAACCCGCACCCTGGCCCACAAATCGTCTTCAGCCGCCTCGGAATTGATTCGGGGACTGGAAGGTGACTCCGAGACGAAGGCCCTGCTGCTGGACATTCCTGAGGCATTGCTGGAGCGGACGAAGTAGGGTGCTGCCCTGCAGCAACCCGAAAATCTGGAGCGCGAATCAATTCCGGTATTGCCGGGTAATCCCAGGCGCTGCTGGGATCCTTTGATACGGAAATCTTCTGCGGTTGCACTGTCTGTCTGCTGATTTGGCCCCGAACGCGTGATGCAGATCGTCCGCGCATCCAGTCTCCCATCTCCTGAAAAGGACGCGGAACCGTCCGTGACGCCATCACTTGGTACCCGGCCCGTCGAGGGCCAAAGGTCCGACCCGGTCGCCGTCGAAAAATATTTTTCAGGACCTGTCGATTCCGCCACTCTTCCTTCGACGCCTAGGTATAACCCGGAATCGGCCAACTTCGATCGGCCCGGATCCCCCATCGATCTTTGCCCATCTATGCTTTCAATCGGTTCAGCGAAGATGAAGTTGTCCGTAGGAACCCCAATCCCAGCACACGGAGACTCAAGTGAGAAAGCTCAAAATCATCGAACACATCTCGCTGGACGGCGTGATCCAGCATTCCGCCGATGACGACGGTTTCCCCTACGCCGACTGGACCGCGCCCTATCGGACTCCTGCGGGCCGGGATGCCATGCTCGCGGCGTATGGTGGGAGCTTCGATCTGCTGCTTGGCCGCCGCACCTACGACATCTGGTCGGGCTTCTGGCCCAAGGCGCCGAGCAGCCCCATGGCGGACGGCCTCAATGCGGCCACGAAATATATCGCTACCCACCGTCCGGAAAGTCTTGAATGGGGCCCGGTGGAGGGCCTTGGACCGGACCTCGTCGAGGGTGTTCGCCGCCTCAAGTCGCAGGACGGTCCGGACCTTGTCCTCTCGGGTAGCTCCAAGCTGACCTCGCCCCTGCTTGAACATGGGCTGGCGGATGAAGTCCTGCTGGCCGTCTATCCGGTCCTGCTGGGCACGGGGAAGCGCTTCCTGGCGGAGGGAACCCCGCCTCGTTCCTTCGAGCTCATCCGCACGCAAGCCTTTCCGTCCGGCATCATCTTCACCACTTACAAGGTCACCGGGCCTTTGAAGGCCGGATAGTCCGATGACGCGGCCTCGTCGGTGAATGCTGGATCTCCGTCATCGAGCGGGCATGAACCATCATGGGATCAGAACCGCTCGGATGTACCGCCTAAGGAAAGGATGTGGCATGGCTAAGCTCGTGTTCGGCATGAACCAGTCCCTGGACGGGTACATTGACCATTTGGCATTTGCGCCAAGCCCCACGCTCTTCCGCCACTTCGTCGAGGAGGCTCGGGGGCAGGCTGGCAGTGTCTACGGTCGCCGCATGTATGAGGTCATGCGTTACTGGGACGACGATCAGCCTGAATGGGATGCAGAGGAACACGCCTTCGCGGCTGCCTGGCGGAAGCAGCCGAAGTGGGTCGTCTCGCGCTCGTTGAAGTCGGTCGGCCCCAACGCCAGGCTTGTTGAGGATGATCTTGAGGGCGCGATCCGCGAGCTGAAGGCCGAGCGCGACGGGGAGATCGAAGTTGCTGGCCCGGACTTGGCGCATAGCCTCACCAAACTTGGCTTGATTGATGAATACCGAATCTACCTTCACCCCGTCGTGCTTGGAGACGGCAAGCCCTATTTCGCTGGCCCCCGGCCGCGGCTCCGCCTGATGACCCATGATCGAATCGGAGAGGATGTGCTCAGGTTGGCCTACGTTCCTGCTTAGACTCCCGACGCGCGGGGTTCCCTTCGGAAAGGCGGCACCACATCACAACCGACAACACCAAAGAGGAACCCGTGAGCTCCCACGTCATCATCAACCTCCCGGTCGCCGATCTCCCGAAGTCCTTGGCTTTCTTCAAGGCACTGGGCTACTCCCACGACCCGCAGTCCAACGACGGCACCGGCGCGCGCATCGTCCTCAGCGACACGATTTCTGTCATGTTGCTTACGCACGATAGGTTTCGTGATTCCACGCCAAAAGCCATCTGCGACACGAGCAAGGCCGCCGAGGTTTTGCTCACTCTTAGTTGCGAGAGCCGTGAAGAGGTAGATGGCCTGGTTGCCAAAGCGGTCGCCGCGGGCGGCTCGACCTACGACAAGCCCGAGGATTACGGCTTCATGTACACGCGCAGCTTTGTCGACCCGGACGGCCATGGGTGGGGGCTCATTCATATGAGCGCCATGCTGGCGCAAGGGTGACTCGTGTGATTCAAACACGAAAACCATGAAGCCTGGCAGTTCAATGCGCTCGGATGTCGCCAGTACGCTGCGCCGCCGGTAATTTCAATAGCTTGAGGAAGACGTGGAAGTTACGCGTCAGGTCGGCGTCGAGGGCTTTGGGCTGATTCAGGCGAGTCTATCCATCTCGACCTTCGACCTTCACCTCTCGACTCTCTATCCTCGCGCCTACATCTCCCCCGTTTGCCCGGCCCTGGGATCGAAATTGATGCCTGCCCGCTTGAGGGTTTGGATGAAGCTTTCCTTGTCGGGGCATTTCAAATAGGCATCCATGGCTGTTACTTTTTTCGCCAGGATCATGTCCATCAATACGTCATTCATCAGCCGCTGGCCGTAGGCCCGGCCTACTTGCATGGCGCTTGGAATCTGGAAGATCTTGCCTTCGCGCATGAGATTGGAGATCGCTGGTGTGATGAAGAGGCTTTCCAACGCCGCCACTCGGCCGCCGCCGACTTTTTCAACAGGATCTGGGAAATGACTGCCTTTAGCGCATCCGCCATCATCACGCGGATCTGCTGTTGGCGGTCCGCGGGAAATTGATCCACGATGCGGTCGATGGTGCCCACGGCGCTCGATGTATGCAGCGTGCCGAACACCAGATGCCCCGTCACGGCGGTCTCAAGGGCGATGGCGATGGTTTCCAGATCGCGCATCTCGCCCACCAGGACTATGTCCGGATCCTCGCGCAAGGCCGCCCGCAAGCCGGATTTGAAACTCTCGGTGTGGGTGTGGACTTCCCGCTGGTTGATGAGGCATTTTTTTCGGAGATGCACGAACTCGATGGGATCCTCGATGGTGAGGATGTGATCCATGCGCTGCTGGTTGGCGAGATCAATGATGGCCGCCAAGGTCGTGGATTTTCCGCTTCCAGTGGGGCCCGTGACCAGTACCAGGCCTTTCGAGAGCAGGGCAAGCTGGCGGACGTGCTCCGGCAGGCCGAGGCGATCAGGATCTGGAATCTCATTGGGGATCACACGGGCCACAAAGCCAGGCCCGACACGGTCTTGGAAAAAATTAACGCGGAGTCGGCATCCGCCTAGTTCGAATCCGAACGCAAAATCGGCGTCGCTGTGGGATTGAAATTTGCTCCAGGCATCTGGTGTGGCAAGGGAGTACATGAGTTCCAGCAACTGCGTTTTCCTCAAGGGACCGCATTCCCTGAAGTCCTGCAACTCCCCATTGATTCGGAAAATGGGAGTCTCGTCGCAGGTGCAGTGGACATCCGAGCCGTTTCGTTCAAGCAGGGCTGTGAACAAGACCAGCGCCAAGGGATGGAGTTCCCGGGGGCCTGCTGGCCCAGCGAAAATTGAATCTACCGCTGGTGTTTGATGGGGGGGCGTGGCCAAAAGTTGTTCTGGCGCAGGTCCTGAAGCAGGCACAGGAACGGGCGCAGGCACTGGCACTGATGCGGGTGAAAGAGCCAGTTCCAGGGCGATGGCAGGTGCGGCGGGCAGGACCTCGATGGAGGGTGAGGAAGGGGGTGAAGTCCTTCCAGACTCTTCATCCACGAATTTGATGTCCTGAATCCCACTGTTGAGCGAATTGCCATCTTTGGGCTCGGCCTTCAGGCGGTTGCCAATGGCGCTGCGCTCCATGGCGATGCGGTAGTTGATGCCACCATGCATGTATTCGAAGACTATCTGCCCTTGTTGGGACCAGGTTCCTTGGTGTTGCGCAGGGATGACCTCCTGGGTGATGTGTTCCAACATCGTAGGGGGAAGGGCTTGAGGCAGCAGGGGCATACTGCCGCCACCGCTGAATTCCACAAAAGGCGGCTGGTTCGGCTCGATGCGGAGTGAGCGCGCGCCCTTGGTCACGATCTGCTGTAGGAGCTTGTCCAGCTGAGCCATGAGGGTCCTTTGATGGAGGAGGGAATGCAGCATTCTTACATGAGCGCTCCCCGTATGCGCTCTCGTGGGCGACCCATTCCAGCATCAAGATGAAAAGGCACCAGCGCCACCAACGGAATACCGTCACAAAACCCCAAAAAAGCATTGGCGATTCCGTATGGCCTCCTAAACTGGAAATTCGGCCCAGGGTGCAGGATCTGTCCTTACGATTCCACCGGAGCCCCATTCGGAGTGAGCATGAACATCCATGAGTTCCAAGCCAAAGAACTGCTTCGGCAATACAAAGTGGCCACGCCGGACGGCCGGGTAGCTACCGATGCAGAAGATGCCAGGCAGATCACCAAAGCTTACGGTGGCAAGAGTGTCGTGAAGGCGCAGATCCATGCAGGCGGCCGAGGAAAGGGTGGCGGCGTGAAATTCGCCACAGATCCAGACAAGGCTGCGGAACTCTTCAAGCAGATGCTCGGCATGAACCTGGTCACCAAACAGACCGGAGCCGAAGGCCGCAGGGTCTATACGGTGTTCATCAGCGATCCCGTGGATATTGACCGGGAACTCTATTTGAGCTTTCTGGTGGACCGGGCAAGCTCACGCATCACGATCCTCGCTTCCACAGAGGGGGGCGTGGAGATCGAGGAAGTGGCTGAGAAGACCCCTGAAAAAATTGTGCGCGTGGCAATTGATCCAGCGGTGGGACTTTCGGCCTTCCAGGCCCGGGAAGTGGCTTTCGCCCTGAAGCTCGAAGGCGATGCCTTCAAGAAGGGGGTCATCTTTTTACAGAACATGTACCGCCTTTTCGTCGAAAAAGATTGCTCCATGGTCGAAGTGAATCCTCTGGTTGTCACCAAAACCGGCGACGTCATCGCGCTGGACGCCAAGATGGGCTTTGATGACAACGCGCTATTCCGGCACCCGGACATCCTGGCGTTCCGTGACCTGCACGAAGAGGCTCCGGAAGAGACCGAAGCATCCAAGTTCAACCTGAATTTCATCAAGCTCGACGGCACCATCGGCTGCATGGTGAACGGCGCGGGCCTGGCCATGGGCACCATGGACATCATCAAGTACCACGGCGGCTCCCCCGCCAATTTCCTGGATGTGGGAGGCAGCGCCACCGAAGACGCCGTGATGAACGCCTTCCGCATCATCCTGCAGGACAAGGCCGTGAAGGGTGTGATGGTCAACATCTTCGGCGGCATCATGCGCTGTGACATCGTGGCTGGCGGCATCGTGAAGGCCGCGAAGGAGATCGGCATCAAGGTGCCGGTGGTGGTCCGCCTTGAAGGCACCAACGTGGAGGAGGGCAAGAAGATCCTTGCGGACAGCGGCCTGAATCTGATCGTCGCCGAAGGCCTGGAGGACGCCGCGAAAAAGATCGTCGCGGCCACGAAGTAACCAAAAGGATGAGCGAAGACCTTCAAGCCCAGTACGACGCCTTGTACAAGGAGTACCAGGACGTCATGTACAAAGGCGCTTGGCGGCTGGGCTGGAGCTTCTTCTTTGTGCTGGTGGGGCTCCTTCCCATGATGTACATCTTCATCTGGCTGGCCGGCCCCCGAACGTGGGAACACACTTTTTTCCATGCGCCCAAGCTCATGTGGATCGCGGCACCGCTGAACCTTGGCATCGTTGTGCTGCTTCTATTCCGCCTTTATCGGAGGAACCTGGACTTGGATGCCCTTAAGCAGGACTACCTCGCCAGATTGCGGGCCCTCAAGGCGGAACTTCCAGCTTCGCCCGCGCCACCATCAAACCCAGCCCCAGAGCGGGATTGGGATACTTTTCAGGATGATTCACTAACTTGACCGAGGTCTTCATCCAACTTCTCAACTTTTCAACTTTTCGACTTCTCAACTTCTTAACTTTTCAACTTTTCAACTACTTTGGCGGAGTCATCCATGTCTGTTCTCGTTGGCAATCACACCAAACTGATCGTTCAAGGCATTACGGGGCGCGAAGGGCTCTTTCATGCCATCGGCTGCCGTGATTACGGCACCAATGTTGTGGGTGGAGTCACACCGGGCAAGGGCGGCACGGTGGTCGAAGGCTTTCCTGTGTTCAATACGGTCCAGGACGCAGTAAAGGCAACCGGCGCCAACGCGACGATGATCTTCGTCCCGCCCAGCGGCGCGGCTGACGGAATTCTTGAAGCCCTGGATGCGGGAATCGCGCTAATTGTGTGCATCACCGAGGGCATCCCAGTGCTTGACATGATGAAAGTGAAGCGAGTGCTGCCGGATTATCCGAATAGCCGCCTCATCGGCCCCAACTGTCCCGGCGTCATCACGCCTGGGCAGGCGAAGATCGGCATCATGCCCGGCCGCATCCATCTGCCAGGCAACGTCGGCGTGGTCAGCCGCTCCGGCACCCTCACCTATGAGGCCGTGGGCCAGCTCACGGCCCTCGGCATCGGCCAGTCCACCTGCATCGGCATCGGTGGCGACCCTATCAATGGCACCAGCCATATCGACGCGCTCAAGCTATTCAACGATGACCCGGATACCCACGCGGTGATCATGATCGGCGAAATCGGCGGCACCGCCGAAGAAGATGCCGCCGCCTGGGTGAAGGCCAACATGAAGAAGCCCGTGGTGGCTTTCATCGCGGGCCAGACGGCTCCTCCTGGCCGCCGCATGGGCCACGCCGGCGCCATCATCAGCGGCGGCAAGGGCACTGCGTCGGAGAAGATGAAAGCTCTTGAAGCAGCAGGCATCACCGTCGTGCAGAGCCCCGCGGACATGGGCCAAGCCATGGCGAAGCGCCTTGGTGTGAGCGCCTGACACCGCGGTTTTACTGATGGAACTACGGGGCCGCGAAAACGGCCCCGTAGTTCATTCTAAGTTGGAGGACTTGTATGCTCATCTCTCGTGAAATGGTGCTGCAGCAGGACATCGGATTGAATGCCACGCTGTTCGGCGGTGGCATGATGGCGCGCATGGATAAGGCGGCGGGTATCTGCGCGGGGCTGGTGAGCCATAACCGCGTGTTCGTGACGCTCAAGGTCTCGGAGCTGTTCTTCCACAGTCCCGTCAGGGCTGGAGAGATCATCGAGTTCTACGCTACGGTGACCCGGCCCGGGAATACGTCCATAACCGTGCAGCTCGAAGTGCGGGTCTACAGTCCCGTCAGCAACGCCAGGCGGGATGTCACCAGTGGTGAATTCGTCATGGTCGCCACGGATGACAACAGCCATCCCGAGCCCATCCTTTGGAAGCCTGACATGCTCAAGGAAGCCACAACCGAGCCAGCTGTGGTCGCAAAGCCGAAGCGGCGGAAAGCCGAGTAAGCACCCACATCACTTCCGGGTGAAGGCTTCCAAAATCCGCTGCAAGGCGTCCCGCTCGGGACCTTTGGATTCGGACTCGACCACTTTCTGCAGCACCCAGCGGGATTCGGGCGTACCAATTCCATGTAGAGCTTTGGCGGCGCCGATCCGGATATCAAATGTCTCGCTGCTGGTTCCAAAGAAGGTTTTTTTCTTCTTGAGCAGCTCGGCGAGTGAAGTGACCACAGATGGCGAGCCGATGTCGCCAAGGGTTTCCAAGGCCTTGAGCCGCAAACGTTCATTGATGCGGCGGTCCTCTGCCAATTCAAGAACCGCCGGGGCGCTGCCGGCTGTCTTGACTTGCCCCAAAGCGAAGAGAACTTCGAATTTCGTATCGGGATCGGTTTCTTTCAGGATGCCCAGCAAGTGTGATTCTGCGGCGGGTCCCCCCAGCTTCCACAGGGCCCGCACCGCGGCACGGCGCACCCGGCCATCTCCATGGCGCAGCAGAGGTATCACATCCGGCAGGGATCCCGCATCTCCGATATCACTTAAAAGATTCAGCGCATTTCTCACCAGGAACCAAGTTTCTGAACTCAGCGCCTCCCGGACGCTGTCTGCGGCGGATGGACCCAGCACGCGCAAAGCTTCAATCAGGCGTCCCCGCCGCTGGCGTTCGGTCTCATCTCCAAGCTTGTCCATCAAGAAGGCGGCCGCCGTTGGCCCCAGCCACTCAAGGAAGGGGATGATTTCGGCACTCATCTTTTCTTTGTCAACGTCAAAAAGAAGTTGAAGGATCCGCTCTACGCAATCGCTCCGGGTCATCCGTTCCCGGAGCTGGTCCAGATTCTCCTGACGCCAATCCTGGATTTCTTCGTGGATGCCGCAGAGATCCTGCAATTCCATCATGCAGGCTTGGGCGGACCCAAGATCGCCGCGAAGGACGAGAGCGACCAGGATGGCGCTCAGGGCCTCGGTGGCGGCTTGTTGTATGGGCGCGGAAGATTCCACAGCGAAATGCGCTTCGAGCTTCTGGGTCAGGGGGCCTTCGGTGCCCTGGGGCAGCCCTGGATCACGCATCCAATGGGCGACTCCAGCCAGGGTCTGGGTGGCGGCGAGACGAAGCCCCTGGTCTTCCATCGTGAGGGTCTCCAGCACCCGGTCCAGCACGCGCTGGAAGGCCTCGGAGCGGTCCTGGTCCAGTAACTCCCGCAAGAAAGCCAGCCGCTCTTCAAGGCTCAAATCCCAAAGCTGCCGACCCTCCAGTGCCAGCAGAACTTTGGCTTCGAGGGTCATTCCTTCCCAATTCATCCGGCGGAGCATGGATTCGGCCAGATTGCCGTCATAACCCAGCTGCCGCATGTGGATGGCCAGGGCCCGGACCATGGATTCCCGCTCAGCCAAGGGCCGCAGCACGTCCTGCAGAGGCCCTTGCAGATGATTCCATGGATGCCCCTGGCCCAGCAGGGTGGTGCTGGCCACGGAAAATATTTCAGGTGCCAGTTCCTTGATGCCCAAGGCTAATCCTTCGGGCTTCCCGGGCAGGGTGGCCATGCCCGCGAGAAGGCTCAATTGAGCCTCTGGAGGCAGGCTCAGGAGCACTTGCCGGAGCACGCCCAACTGGGTTGCAGAAGGCATCCCTTCTCCGAGTCCCAGCTGGTAGCCCATGGCACCCAAGTTGCCGAGAAAAGCTGGTTGCAGGGTAGCCAGGGCCAAGCCTTCACCTTCGGCCATGGCGCCGAGGATCTCACCGAAGGCATCCCGCACGATGCCCATCAATTGCTCCGGGGGGCCGAACAGCATGGAGAGCTGAAGGGCTTCAGCTTCTTCCAGGCTCATGGCCTCCTCGGGGCCCGAATCCTTTTCTGGTTCTTCCCCTGATTCCTTGATGGCTTCCTGGGTTGATTCCTCCATGCTGCCTGGTCCTGTTTCGTCATCTCCGTCGGCTTCGCCGCCTTCACCGACTTCCTTGTATCTGGTGAGGCTGACGCGGATGCGAGTGATGCCGGACCGCTCGAGAATCGGTCCAGGCCCACCCAATTCCTCGATTTTCGCGGGTTTGAGCAGGAGAAGATTGAGCATTGCGAGCAGGTCGGCATCATCCAGGTCTTTCTGGATGATGAACCCCGCGATCATGCGATCTGAAAACCGCTTGGCCAGCGTTTTGAGATGGGGACTGGAACCTTCTACCTTCACACCATTCGCAAAGACTTTGTCACCGGCCACGGCCACGTGGAGAGACGTCTTTTCAGCGATCCAATCCACCAGGGAAAGTTTGGCGGCCTCTAACGACTTGATAGTGCGCGGATGTAGGGCTGTGTACATCTGGAGAGCCTTGAGAGCCACTTCCAGGGCTTGCGCTGTTTCAATGAAGGTGGGCATGAGTCAATCCCCCATCAAGTGCATTCGCAAAAGTGCTTTCACTTCATCCTTGCTTTCGATTTCAAGTGCCAAAGCCATGGCCTCACGGGCCTCCCGGGAACCAATGGCTCCCAGGGCGCGTGCCGCGGCCATGCGCAAGGGCAGGGGCTCCAGCCGCCCCAGGAACCCCTTCTTTTTGAATAACTTTGAAAGCAAAGGCACTACTTCCGGAGAACCGATGGCGCCCAGGGATTCGAGGATGGCTTGACGCAATTTTTCAGTCTCGGGATCCGAGGCTTTTCCTTCCTGGAGCAGCTCAACCAAGGGCGATACAGCTCTTGGATCTTTCAGTTCGCCAAGCTGGGCCACGAGCTCGATCAACGTATTGGAATCGGCATTGGGCAGGGCTTCAATCAATAGGGGAATCGCCCGCCCGGCGTCCAACTGGCCGAGGGCCTTGGCGGACATCCGGCGAACCCGGGCATCTTTGTGGGATAGGGTCAGAGCCACGTCGTCAAATGCGGAGGTCTCGCCAATTTCCCCCAAGAGAGAAACCACGTTGCGCACCAAGTACCATTCAGGCGCCGCCAGGGCTTCTCTCAAGGGCAGTTCGGCTTTGGGCCCGATGGCGCGGAGCGCATCCAGAAGCTTATAGCGTTTGGCGCGATCTTCTTCCTGACCCAAGCAGTAGACTAGATGCCGTGCCGCTGGCTGGCCGAGCAACCCCAGAAGTCGCACCAGTTGGGATGCGATGGGCTCAGATTGCTTTTGGTGGATCAACGGTAGGAGCGCATTGACATTGCGGGGTCCCGCCATGCGCAGGTAGAGATCATGAAGGGTTTGGGAGATCTTGGCGCCACCGGCTTTGCTCGCGCTGGAAACCGAGAGATCCAGGATGGCCTCCACTTGGCGGCCGGCATAGTCCAGATCGGGCTTCACCATGGCCTGGGATACGAGGGATTCGATACCTTGGCACATCCAGCCCAGGGCCTCGGGGTCCATCTCCAAAGTAATGTGCTTGGTCAACAACTCCCTTAATTTGAGATCGTAGCCCAAGGGAATGCCTGGATCGACGACGCACTCCGTGAGATCCGCGAAGACCTGCGCCGCCTTCCGCCGCCGGGTGTCATCCTGCCCCCAAATGGATTCTTCCAAGGCTTTCCAGAAGGTTTGAAATGCATCCATGCGGCCGCTGCGGATGGATTGGCGGCAGATGCTTCCGATTTGCGATGGCTCAAGGTCAATCAGGCCCTGGTCCCGCACGGCCAGATCAAGCTTTGTATCCGTGCCTTGGCATTCCCAGCGTATATCCGCATAAAGCGATTCCAGGTCCAGGATGTCCCAACCTTCGAACTGGAGCCGTCCTCTCAAAGCTTCGAGACTCATGTCCCGATCCTTGACGCAATGGAGCAACGTGGCCACTAGAAGGGCAAGTTGGGGGCGGGGCGGGCGTATGCGCAGCTCCACCTCCGCGACAGTTTGCGCCAACAGCTCTGGAGCCAGGTAATCCATGGCGCGCTGCAGGGCGTGTTCTCCGGGCGGGAATACCGGCAAGCCCAGAAGGATCGCGCCCTGGCTGGAAGGAGGCAGGGACCAGAGGGCTTTTCGCAGCGCGTCCCTGAGCACGACTGGATCTTCGCGGTTCAGCTTGAGCATTTCTCCTACACCCTGCAGCGCGGTGAGGTCCGCAAAACGCAATTCGGATCTGCGCAAAACATCCAACTGCTCTACGGCCCAGGGAGCAGCCGCCTTGGGTGGCAATCCTTGCGCAGCTTCCGCGATGGGCATGAACAGTTCCACGAGCCGTTCGTGCAAAGCGGGTAGTGGGGCCGGCGGGACTGGCTCAGGCGCAGGCTCAAGAGGCGGTAGTGGTTCTGGCGGGATCGGCAGAGCCTCTTCCGCTGGAATATCGGGCTCCGGCAGCGGGGGCCCGAGCAGAGCGTTCAGAGTGTCTCTGGCGGATGTGATTCGGGATGAGTGCGCCATGGGCACTGACGAGGATTTCTGTATCGGCGGAGCTGGAGCAGGGTCAAAAACCGAAGGATCCAACTCGGGGGGGAGGGGCCGCGTCTTCATGGAAGGCGGTGTCGGCATTTCCATGGGGATGTTGGCCAACGGCATGGTGTTCAGGATCGGGAACGGTGTGGGCTGGGTTATGGGTTCAGGCGCTGTGGGAGCGGGCATTTCCACAGGCAGAACCGGAACGGGCCGGCTTAACCCTCCCACGCCTGAAAGGGTGACGCCCTCGTTCAACAGGATGTTCGGCATTTCCGATGAGAAGGTCGTGGGACCGCCCAGTTCCACTAACCGCTGGGGCTTGAGCTGGAGCAGGAAGAACAGGATGCGAAGCTCGTCTTCATCCATGCCACGCTCGAAACTGATGCGGTGGATGCGCCGGTCGATCAGGGATTGGGCCAAAGATGTGACCGCCTGGACCGGCCCGTCCATGAGTTGGCCATTGGCCAGCAATTGGAACCTGCCCCGTGACTGGAATACATCGATTTCCAGGGAGCCTGAGAATTCCAGTTGTTCCGAAAGCGCCTCGTACACAGCTTGGAGGGCCTGGGTGGCTTTTGGATCGTCCGGAGGATACACCTGGAGGAATTTCAGCGTCCGCTGAAAAATCTCCAGCAATGAAAGGTGAGCGCTCATCGAACAGGGCTCTTGAGCGGGTTGGTAGATGGAGCCTCCAGGGGCTCTCTCCACTCATTGCCTAGCTGCTGATAGTGGGCGCAGAGAAATGCCAGCCTGCGTTCCGCTTCAGCTTTTCCAGGGAGGGTATTCATGCTGGCGGCGATGACTCGGCAGAGTTCCAGCCAGGCCTCGCTGCGCAACAGGATGTCTTCGGTGGTGATGGGCTGGAATCCCCCGCTGATGCAGCCGAAGTGGATCAGACTTGCGGCGCCCAGCTTGCTCAGCTTGTCGCAGTCCCAGACACAGGCCGTTTCAATGGGAGATAGCTTTTTCGTGAGCTTCAGGCCGACGTGATGTTCGATGGCATGCCGGACAGCCGCTATTTTCGCCTGTGGAAAGTCAGTGCCTTGGAGAATCTCCGAGACCTCGGCAGAGGCATCAAGGGCATGGGTATCCTTCGTGAGAGGGTCCTTCAGCTTTTTCCGGCAGTCGTGGAGCCAGAGGGCGCATTCAACTATGTCTAGGTCTGCGTTGACTTGGGGGCAGAGCCAGCGCCCTAGTTTCACCGCAGCGAGCGTATGCTCAAAGCGGTAATTGAAGATGGGCCTCGCTTCTCCATCCACCTGATGGGCGATGCTCCAGAAGCGAATGGCATCAGCATCCGTGAACGCACGCAGGTCCGCCTCGCAGCGCGTCCGCCAGGGGACGCGAACGGATTCCTTCAGCTTTTTGCCTTTGGCTCGCGCCTTGGGGGGGATCATGCCTGGAATTCTCGCATATGGAGCCGCAGCGCTTGTAGGGAAAGGCTGATTTCCTCAAACATAGGCCGGTCACGCCACGGTGCGCAGGCCGCTGAAAGCTTCGACATCAGGGATTGCAACCCCACCGCCGGGGCAAGTCCCACCAGGCGGACACCTTCTAGCGCCATGCGCGCTTCGATGGCCAGCACTTGTTCCAGGCCGTCCACGGCCCGCAAGAGCTTGCGCGCCGCGATGGGGCCCATGCTGACGTGATCTTCTTTTCCTGCGCTGGTGGGAATGCTGTCCACGCATGCGGGAGAGGCCAGCCCTTTGAGTTCCGAAACCAACGCCGCCGAAGTCACGTGCGCCATCATGAAACCCGATTCCAAACCGCCGTGCCCGGTGAGGAAGGCAGGAAGGTCGCTGTAGGCGGGGTTCACCATCCGTTCCTGGCGCCGCTCGGAGATGCTGGCCAGATCCGCGCAGATGATGGCCAGGACATCGCAGGAAAAAGCCGGGTACTGGCCGTGGAAATTGCCGCCAGAACGCGATTCCTGGGTATCTGTGAAGATCATTGGATTGTCCGTGGCGCTGTTCAGCTCACGTTCCAGGATTTCGCCCGCGAAGCGCAGCGTGTCCCGGGCGACTCCATGGACCTGGGGAAGGCAGCGCAGGGAGTAGGCATCCTGCACGCGATGGCAGTCACGGTGGCTGTCGGCGATTTCGGAAGTCGGGCCCAGGATTCGCCGCAGATTCGCGGCGACTTCGATTTGGCCAGGATGGGGGCGCGCCGCGTGGATGCGCGGATCGAAAGGAGCCCGTGACCCTCGCAAGGCCTCAAGCGACAAGGCTGCGATCTCATCCGCCAAGGCAGTGAGATCCCGCAGCCTTTCCAGGGCGAGACAACCCAAGGATGTGATCAGCTGGGTCCCATTGATGAGGGCTAGGCCCTCCTTGGCTTGCAACTGGATGGGCTCCAGGCCCTGGGCTTTTAATGCATCCCCGCCTGGAACCTGTTTTCCGTTCTGCCACGCGAGACCCTCCCCCACCAGCATCAAGGCCATGTGCGCAAGCGGCGCGAGATCGCCGCTGGCACCTACGCTGCCTTGGCACGGGATGACTGGCAGCACGTTCTTGTTCAGACAGGCCGCCAGCTGATGGATGGGTTCGGGCCGGATGCCGCTATGGCCCCGGAGCAGGCAATTGATGCGTGCGGCCATGAGCGCCCGGGTTTGATCAAGGGGCAGGGGCTCGCCCACACCCGCAGCATGGCTGCGTATGAGATTGAGCTGCAACTGCTGGAGCTGGTCCGGCGGAATCACCACCGTCGCGAACTGGCCGAAGCCTGTGTTGATTCCGTAGACGGTTCGGCCCTCCGCCAGGATGCGATCAATGACAGCACGGTTTTCCGAGACCAACGCAAGAGCAGCAGGGTCTAACGAAACCAATTCTCCTGCTGCGATCCGGGTCAGTCCCCCGGCATCCAGATTCAGTCCATTGAGTTCAAGCATTTTTCAACCCGCTATGCACATTGTGAAGGGTCAATGCCAGCAAGAGGGCCAAAGCGACGGTGGCCGTGGCGATGAAATAAGGCGACGCGTAGCCCCATTTCGCAAAGGCGAAGGTGCCCACTGCGGGCCCGATGATCCGGCCGAGGCCCTGCATGGCTCCCATGGCACCAAAGAGGCTCCCTTGTTCTTCGGGGGGCGTGATCTGCGATGCCAGGGCGCTGGTGGCGGTGCCGTTCATCCCAGATCCCCAGGACAAAGGGATCATCAGAAGCAAGAAAGGCCATTTCCAAGGGGAAGACGGGAGAAATGGAAGAGTGCAGGCCATCAGGGTAAGTCCAGAAAGAATGGCCGCCCGCTCGGGAATCCGCTTGCTTACCATGCGCACCAGGCCTCCTTGATAAAGCACGATCAAGATGCCGATGAAGGCGAACAGATAACCAACTTCCCGCTGGCCGAATCCAAATCGGGCATGGGCCAGCAAACTGAAAGTGCCTTCCATCATCGCGAATCCGGACATGGCCAGCAGTGCGATGAACAATAGCTGGGGCATTCCGGGGCGTTTCAAGGCAACCACCAAGGCATGCCCCCGGCTTTCCTGAGTCTTGGCTTTGGCGCGCAATTCAGGGGTGAGCGTTTCGGGGAGCCAAGCCAGCACGAAGGTCGCAGCCAGGAAAGATAGACCTGCGGCCACGAAGAAAGGCAGGTGCCATCCGTGCTGCACAAGCATGGATTCGCCAAGCTTTGAGCCAGCGAGAACCCCTGCCAGGGCCGGGCCGATGACAAAGCCAAGGCCAAAGGCCGCGCCGATCATGCCCAGCAGTTTGGAACGCTCTTCGGGTTTAGAGCCATCGGTCATCGCTGCCTGGGCCACAGCGATGTTTCCGCCCGTGATTCCATCCAGGACCCGCGCGGCGAGCACCCATTCAAAGCGCATGGTGAGGGCCATCATCAAGTAGCCAATGGCCGATCCCATCAACGACATCCAAAGCACCGGCTTGCGCCCAACCTTGTCGGAGATCCGCCCCAATATGGGCGTAGCGATGAATTGCATGACGGAAAAACTGATGAAAACGATTCCGGCCCAGAAGGCGCCTACATCCTGCAAATGCATCCAGCCAGTGGTGGCTTGCATCCATGGGGACTGCCCCTGGGTCGCAATGTGCTCGGCGTACAGGGGCAGGATAGGAATCACGATTCCAAATCCGAGCAGGTCCATGAAGACCGTCAGGAAGATGGCCATGCGGGCTTTTCGATCATTCATGCGGATGCTCCAACCCTCAAGGATAACGGGCTGAGGAGGTAATCAGGAATGCTGATTGCTGAATATCGAGGGGGCCGCCATCGGGCAAAAAGTGCCAAGTCGAAAAAGTCAAAAAGTCAAAAAGTCGAAAAGTCGAAAAGTCGAAAAGTCGAAGAGTTGAAGAGTCGAAGAGTTGAAGAGTTGGGAGCTTCGGGCCTCACTCTTCAACTCTGCTCACGCCCACCGGAATCGTTTCACTGCCAGGCCGAAGCAGAGCACGGTCCAGATGACGACGATTCCCAATCCAAAAACGTGGGTGGTCAGTGCTGCGCCGTCGTTGTAGACCGCGCGGAGAGCTTTCAAAAAGGGCGAGAGGGGCAGGGCGATGACCGATTGCTGGAGCCATTTCGGCGCACCATCCAACGTAAAGTAGACACCGCTCAGGAACATCATCGGAAAGAACAGCAGGTTCGAAATCGCCGCGTAGGTTTCGCTGGTGTCCGCGAAGCTGGAGAGCGCGAAACCCATGGCCATGAAACAGGCAGTTCCGATCACCATCACGACGGCCAGCAGCATGTAGGATCCCTGGTTCTCGATACCGAACACTAGGCGCCCGACGATGAGCAGAAAGATGGTTTGAATCAAGGTGACGGTGAGGCGATGCATCACCTGCCCCAGGAGGAATATCCACTTGGGCAGTGGGGTCACAGCGAGCCTTCGGAACTTTCCCTTTTCGCGGTAGCTGACATTCACCATGCCCACCGCGAAAAGCCCCATGCTCATCAAGTTCATGCCGAGCAGGCCCGGCAGCAGGAAGGCCGCGTAATTGGCGGCCTTGGCGTGGCCAGGGCTTTCCATGCTCACGGGAATGAGCTTGGGTAAGGGTTGCCCCTGGAGCTGGGATTGAGAAATCAGAAAGGCCTGCTGCACGACCTGCGCTGTCATCTGGCCCTGGGCCAGGAGATAGCTGTTCACCTTCATGCGAAAGCTGTCGCTGGTGGATTCGATCTGTACGGCGGTTTCGCCCTTCGCCCATCTGGTTTCCGCTTCTTTGGGTGAAAGCGTGATGAGCCTCGTGGGAAATTGCTCAAGGGTCTTCAGGAGCGCTCCATCCTTCGGGGTCATCTGGGCCGGTTGAACCCAGACAACGCTGAGCCTGGGAGTGTCGCCCCCCCGGAAGATCACTCCAAAACCAAGGAGCATCAGGATGGGAAAAGCGAACGTCCAGAACATCGCCGCCCGGTCGCGGCTATAAAGTTTCCATTCCATCAAAAATTGGCGCCAGAGCAACATGTTCACCACCAAGAAAAAAATGAACCACGAAGGCACAAAAAACTAAAAAAACTGGACCACAAAGCCACAAAGACACGAAGGAAAAATGGGTTCAAAGAATGATTTGTTGGATCCCGTCTTTGATCATTGAGACATTGAAATTGATGAGTAGGCCGAGACGGAGGCCCGTGAGTTTGAAGTAGGTTATGAGTTGGGCTTTATGCAGGGGGTTGAGAGATTCCACTGCTTTCAGTTCGATTACGACGCAGTCGTTGAGGATCATGTCCAATCGAAGGCCAGCCTCGATTCGGATCTCTCCGTATTGAATTGGAACATGCACTTGCCGGGCGACAGTCATTCCACGTTTTGAGCATTCATACAAGAAACAGGCTTCATAGACTTTTTCCGTCAGACCAGGTCCCAGGTTCGAGTGGACCTGGAAAGCCGCATCCACAGCCAGACGGGCCGTTTCCTGGACCTTTTCATCCAGGGCTTGTCTTTGTGTCTTTGTGTCTTCGTGGTCCATTTTTTTCTTTTTCTTTGTGGTTAGTCTGTGCCTTTGTGGTCACTCCCGCAGACTGCGGCCAGTCCGATGTAGAAAAACATCTTCAAGCGTGGCTCTGCGGACGTGGACTTGCTGGTAAGGAACCTTCTCTGTTTCGGCGGCTTCAAGGAGTTTCGGAAGCAGGGATTTTGGGTCGGGGGTTGGGATTTCCCACAGATCCCCGCGCACTTCAATGGCTGTCCCCAGCAGAGCTTCGAAGCGCTCCTTCGATGGTGCCCCGCCATCAAAACTCAGCTCCACCACACTTGGGATCGCAAGCTGGGAGATGAGTTCCGCAGGCGTTCCGTCGGTGAGCACTTTCCCGTGGTCCATGATCGCCAGGCGGTCGCAAAGCGCTTCGGCTTCGTCCATGTAGTGCGTGGTCAGGATCACGGTCCTTCCCTCTGATTTTATTTTCCGGACCACACCCCACAGGCTTTGCCTTGCCTGAGGATCCAGGCCAGTGGTCGGCTCATCCAGGAATACCAATTCAGGGTCGTTCACCAGCGCCATGGCCAGCGCCAGGCGTTGCATCTGGCCGCCGCTCAACGTGATGTGGTAGGCATCGGCTTTGTCCGTGAGTTGCACCAATTCCAATAATTCATCTGCGGTCCGGGCCTTGGGGTAGTAACCGCCATAAAGGGTCAGAGCCTCGCGGGGCGTGATTTTGTTGAAGAGCGAAGTGCTCTGCAACTGAACTCCGATCCGGGAGCGGATTTCCGATCCATTCTGTTTCCAATTGAGGCCGAGGATTTCCATTTCCCCGGAATCCGGGTCCGTCAGGCCCTCGATCATCTCCAAGGTGGTGGTCTTGCCGGCGCCGTTGGGACCCAGCAGGCCGAAGACTTCTCCTCGCTTCACGTCCAAGTCCACGCCAGCTACGGCCAGCACATTTGGATACTGTTTTTTCAACCCGCGGATGCGGAGCGCTAATTCGCTCATGAATGCCTCTTGGATTACATGATGCCAGCCAAGGGAACAGTGGACGCAATCGCATCGGTGAATGGTATTTATTTATCGGTGAGCGGAGAAAACTGCGTTAGGGACCGTGTCGAAATAACCTGTGCAGTTCAAGTTATTTTGACGCAACGGCTTAACGCAGCAGGAACACCTGGCAGGCCAGCCACAATGGCAACCCCACCCCACCGGCGGCCACCAAGGGAAATTCGAAGGTAAGCAGCATGGGCAGCCATTGTTTCGGATGGCGCTGCCGAAGAAAGATCACACTGACGGCGAAGATGAACAGGATCGGCACTTCAAGGGCGATGAATGGCAGCAATAGCGGATGCATGGAGGCTCCAGATGCCACCAAGATGGCGCCATTCGTGAGCCTGCGCCAGGGTCTTTTCCTCGTGTCATAAACGAGGAGGACCGCCCAGTCGCTTCGGTTCCTCTGCGTCGTCTTAGGAGATCAGGTGGTCCAGATTCCCCAGGAAGGGTTAGCCATGCCCAGTGCATTGGCAGCCTGGTTGCGTTCCTTTGTTGTGCCGTAGCGGGCCGCCCAGCAGGAACCAGAACCACATAGCAGGGGTTCTCCGCCGGATTCAACGAGCGCCTGTCGTACTTCTGAAAGCAAGGGGCACACGTAGACAGCGGCACCAGTGAGATCATTGCGCCATGGAGGGGCTTGGCTGTTCGCGAGGCTTGGCAGTGCCTCGGGGAATGGATATCCCACTGACGGGAGCGCGCGATAGACCGAAGGCGTTCCCACATGAAGCCCCGGGTGGACGATGAGAATTGGCTCCAGCGGTATGTCTCGAAGTGGGAACACGCGCTCTCCTTTTCCCAGCCCGAGTACGCTACCGCCCATGATGAACAGGGGCACGTCCGATCCCAGCCTTGCCGCCAGGTGCAGCAAGGCAGTTTGGGGAAGGCCAAGATTGAACAATTCATTGCCAAGCTTCAGGGCTGCGGCCGCGTCACTGCTGCCGCCACCTAGACCGCCGCCATGCGGAATCCGCTTTTCGAGATGAAGCGCGGTCGGAAGAGCTCTCCCCGCTTCCTGTTCAAGGAGACGCCAGGCCTGGATCACCAGGTTGGATCCATCCACCGCGAGTCCGTCTGACATGGGTCCTGAAATAGTCAGGCTCATGGTTTCAGCAGGCTCAGCCTGCAGCGTATCGGTCAATTCCTCGACGCCATCCAGCACTGTCGTCACGATTTCCAACTCATGGAATCCATCTGCCCGGCGCCCCAAAATGCCGAGGTATCGGTTGAATTTGGCTGGTGCCTGGATGCTCAAGGACATGGCTCCACCATAACCTTCATGATCGACGGCGGGAAACCTGTCGCGATGTCACGAGGCCGAGATTTTCGCCGCCTCGTCCAGAAATGCCTGCCATTCCCTGCGCAGCAGTGGATTCGCTCTCAATGCGGCCTCGAATTCCAGGTGGGCCATCCTGGCGTCCTCGCGGCGGGTTTTTGCCTCCTTTTGGCCTCTCGATCGGCTCAGCAGCAAGGCCCCGCGCAGGGCCCTCGCTTCGGCTTGATTGGGATTCAACGTCATGGAGCGGTCCAGTGCCTCGAGCCCCTGCCGGAGCACCGGATCGGCATTTGTCCCTGACCGTGAGGCGAATGCCGCCTGTTCCTTGGCCAGCCTCGCCCGGAGATTCAGGTTGACCGTGGTCTGGGCGCTATGGGCTTCTGCCTTTTGAAGAAACGACTCCGAAGACTGAAGTGCCTTTGAGGCCGTGCCTGGGTCCAGCCGCGCCCTGAGCAGTTCGATGCGCGCCCTCCGCTCCCATAACCATGGGGAGCTTGAATCCCGCTTCAAAGCGATGCTGATCGCCTCTCGGGCCTCATCCAGAAGCGGACCAACGGGTTGTTTCCGTTCAGCGAGGATTTCCGCTTTGAGATGAAGGATGTCCGCGAAGGTGGCCACGATTTCGCCATAGTCCCGGATTATCTTCCTGGAGCGGCGGGAGGCCTGCTCGGCCTCTTCCAGGGGCTTTCCTGGAGCCTGTCCAATTTCACGGAGGTAGGTGGCGTTCAACAGCAAGGCTTCCGCCTGATGGACCATAGCCTGAGGCATGGCCGTGTTACGACTCAGGGCTGCCTGGAAATGTTTGAGCGCAAGTTCAATGTCCTGTCGCGGATCTTCTCCGCGTTGGTGATGGTAATTGGCCAAGATATTTCGCACTTTGCCACGCTCGTCCCAGGTGTCCGCCAGGTTCGGGTTCAATTCAACAGCCTTGGCCAGGGTTGCATCAGCCTGTTCAGCGGCATTCCGTGGATCATCACCGCGGTCGCTTTGCATTCCGGCCAAAAGAATGAGGGCGTTCGCCAAATTGGTGTGGGCCTGGATGTAGTCCGGGTCTAGTTCGATGGCCTTGCGGAAAGCCGCCACGCTTTGCTCCAGGTCCGGTCGCGGATCCATGCCCTTTCTATCACAGCCTTCAGCCCGGATTCCGTACACTACGCCAAGGTTTCTGTAGATGATCGAACTTCCCGGATCCACGGCCTGGCCACGCTGTACAGCCTCCTCGGCCTTTTGAAGCGCGGGTTCGCCATCCGCGCCTCGATTGGTTTCCTGTTGGGACAGATACCAATAGGCCATGGACAGGCTCTCGAGATTCCGGATGTCCTTGGGATCCAGGCGGATGCCTTCTTCAGCGGCGGTGATGGAAGCTTTCAACTCTTCCCGGCCATCGCGTCCGGAATTGTCCAGGTCGCTGGCCCGCTGCCAACGCAAACGGGCCTCGAGGGTATAGGTTTCCACCCGATCCGGGTCAGCCCTGCGGGCCTCCCGCAGGGCTTCCAGTCCTCTGGCAAACGGGACCTCCGTGGAGCGTCCCTGTTCTCCATTCACCGTCACTTCCACCAGGATCGACTTGGCTTTGCCGAGGAAAAGGGAATCATCGCTGCGGGCAATGGGAAGGGCGCGATCGTAGGCCGCTTCTGATTTCCTTACGGCTTCCACCACCGCCCCATATTCGCCCCGCTCCGCCAAGGAACTGGCCTGGGCGGACCAGATCTGCCCCTCCAAGGCGATGGCTTCGTAGAACCATGGGATTTGCCTGGAGGCTTCACCTGCTTTTACGAGAGCCTCATCAAACCGTTCTTCCTGCAGCGCGATGAGGCCTTCGATGTAGGCCCCGAATCCAGAATGGCTCCGGCCAGCCTGGAGGTAACGCAGAGCTGGATCCCGAAGTTCCGCCGCAAGGGCTTTCTTGTGCTTCTCCCGTTGGGTGGGATTGGGGATCTTGCGGGCTTCGGCAAGGGACTGTTGGTAGATGCCCGCGAGAACTTGCCCCAGCGCGCTGGCGGTTTCGGGGGAGTGATTGCCGTCGCCCCACGCTCGTTCCAGCGCTTTTCGGGCCTCTGGAAGATTGCCAAGGGCTAAATGCCCCCGGCCAAGCGCCGTGTTGCCTGGGCCTTGGGCCAGGCTTCCCATCTGATCCATTCTCATCGTGATGGATTTCATCCGTTCGATGACCAACGCTTTTTCTGCCTTCAGATGGTGCATGGGGAGCAGATGCCCATAGCGCAAAATGGCGTCTATCTGTTCGGCATCCTGCCCGAACCGCTGGGCCAGAGCGGTCTGCTCCCGGGCTCTCCAGGCCGCACGGATGCCCATCCCTCCTAGACCTACCGCCAACAGGATGGACCCGCTGATCAGAGAACTGGCAATGGGATATTTCCGGATGCGCCGTTGCAGCCGCTGGAGGGGACCGATTTGCCGGGCCTTGATGGGTTCACCCTCTAGAAAGCGTCCCAAATCATCTGCCACGGCTTGGGCGGATTCATACCGCTTGGCAGGGTCTTTCTCCAGGCACTTCAGGGTGATGCTTTCCAGATCCACTGGAAGGCTTGGGACCAACTGGCGCAAGGGCCGGGGTTCCTCATTCAGGATCGCCACCAATACATCCATGGAAGATTTGGCCTCAAAGGGCCGTTTTCCCGTCAAAACTTCGTAAAGCGTTGCGCCAAGGGCGTAGACATCGCTCCGCCGATCCACCACGGCCTGGTCCCCCCGGGCTTGTTCGGGGGCCATGTAGGCAGGTGTTCCGACAATCATTCCGGTTTGGGTGAGACCGCTGGTTTCCTGCACTCTCGCAAGGCCGAAATCCATGACATAGGGCTGGAGGCGGCCGTCAGCACATCGCTCCACCATGATGTTGGCGGGTTTGATGTCACGGTGGATGAGGCCCAGGCGATGGGCGGCATGAAGGCCCTCAGCGGCCTCCCGCATCAGATTCACTTTTTCTTCGAGGCCCATCTTCCCGAAGCATTCTGAAAGCGGCTTGCCATCAATGTACTGAAGCGCGATGTAGGGCTGGCCATGCCAATCCCCGACCTCGTAGATCCTGCATACGGCCTTATGCTCCACACGGGCCTGAGCCTGGGCCTCCACGGCAAAACGATGGGGCGCGGACCCAGATCCGGCCGCGACAAACTTGAGAGCCACCAAACGGCCGAGTTTCCGGTCCTGGGCTTTGTAGACACGGCCCATGCCTCCCTGCGCAATGAAGCAGAGGACTTCGTACCTGTCCCAACCGTGGAATGAAGCTTCAAGGGCCACCAGATCAGGGTCCGGAGTGGGCTCGGCCTGAGTCGGCAGCTGGGATGGATCATCAGCTTCCTGCTTGAGTTCACCCTCGAGTTGAGCAAGTTGGGCTTGGCTGATGCGGCCGGACCGCAGCAGGAATTCCATGTTGATGTCATCCAGATCCAGTTCCTCGGCCGAGAGCAGTCCACGGGCCTGAGCCTTGCGCAAGAGACTGGTTTCGCGGGGATCTTTGCTCATAAGGCCTGGAGGTTCCCTCCATCATGCCACCGCTTGACACTGCATATGTCTTGCAAGCAGGATTTTTCGTTCCCTGATAAACGGGGGATGACGTAAAATAAACAGGTCCGAGGAGCGCTGCGAGGCACCTGTCCCAGGCTCGGATGCAAGTGAACAACTGCGCTCACCTCATAACCCTGCCGGGGCTGGTGAATGGTGAGCAAGCCATCCCTCCCGGCATCCAGCCACTGAGGAGGCATCGCATGTCTTTAGAAACGCAACAGGATTTCCACGTCCAAGATCTGACCCTGGCCCCCTGGGGCCGCCGCGAGATCGCCATCGCCGAAAGCGAGATGCCGGCGCTCATGGCCATCCGTGAGGAATTCGCGGCGACTCAGCCCTTGAAGGGCGCGCGCATCGCCGGCTCGCTGCACATGACGATCCAGACTGCGGTGCTCATCGAGACGCTGCAAGCCCTGGGCGCGAAGGTGCGCTGGGCCTCGTGCAACATCTTCAGCACCCAGGACCATGCGGCGGCCGCCATCGCAGAGGCTGGCACCCCAGTGTTCGCATTCAAGGGCGAGAGCCTGGAAGCCTACTGGGACTTCACCCACCGCATCTTCGACTTCGCCGAAGGTGCACCCAATATGATCCTGGACGATGGTGGCGATGCCACCTGCTGATCCACCTGGGCGCTCGCGCCGAGCAGGACTTGAGCGTGCTCGATCATCCCGATAGTGAAGAAGCCCGAGTGCTCTTCGCGTCCATCAAGAAGCGCATTGCTGCTCAGCCCGGCTGGTATGCCAAGGAATTAGCCGCCATCAAGGGCGTGACCGAAGAGACCACAACGGGCGTGCATCGCCTGTACGAAATGGCGAAGAAGGGGGAATTGAAATTCCTGCCATCAACGTGAACGACAGCGTCACCAAGAGCAAATTCGACAACCTGTATGGCTGCCGGGAATCCCTGGTGGACGGCATCAAGCGCGCCACGGACGTGATGGTCGCCGGCAAGGTCGCGGTGGTCTGCGGCTACGGCGATGTGGGCAAGGGCTGCGCCCAGGCCCTCAGCGCGCTCCGGGCCCAGGTCTGGGTCACTGAAATCGACCCCATCTGCGCCCTGCAGGCCGCCATGGAAGGCTACCGCGTGGTGACTATGGACTACGCCGCGGACAAGGCCGATATTTTCGTCACCGCCACGGGCAACTACCATGTCATCGACCATGGCCACATGCTCCGCATGAAGGATCAGGCCATCGTCTGCAACATCGGGCATTTCGACAGCGAGATCGAAGTCGCCGCGCTGGAAAAATACACGTGGGAAGAGATCAAGCCCCAGGTGGACCACATCATTTTCCCCGACGGCAAACGCATCATCCTGCTCGCCAAGGGCCGCCTCGTGAACCTGGGTTGCGGCACCGGCCACCCGAGCTACGTGATGTCCTCCTCCTTCGCCAACCAGACCCTGGCGCAGATCGAGCTGTGGACCAAGCGCGACAGCGGCCAGTACCCCATCGGCGTCTACACGCTGCCCAAGCACCTGGACGAACACGTTGCGCGCCTGCAACTGAGAAAGATCAACGCCCAACTCACCGAACTGAGCGATGACCAGGCCAAATACATCGGCGTGAGCAAAGCCGGGCCGTACAAGACCGATAGCTATCGGTACTGAAGCGCGATCCCACGCTTATTCGGAAAGAATACGAAACTCACCGCCAAGACGCCAAGGGCGCCAAGAAAAACCACAAAGTCCTTTCTTGGCACCCTTGGCGGTAAATCATTTTGTTGGATGCAAACGGCTATCAATTCACCTTCGTGAATTTTTCATCCGTTCCCATCAACACCCAATCCCGGCCCTGCTTCTGATAAGTAGCGTGGCGGTCTTTGGTCTCGCCGATCTTCACGCCGGGGTGCAAGGCCTCGAAGAGCGGGAATTGGGTTGTGGGCTTTACCAGGCGCACCTGGTAGGTGACCACCTGGCCATTGCCGGCGGGATCCAGGCGCGTAGCCCTCACGAAATCGGCCTCGGCGGCCTTCACTTGGAAACCGCCGGTCGGCGCAGCCATGGCTGTTTTCGGTGCGTTGGATTTCAGCTGGTAGGTGAACTCCTCACGCTTTCCCTGGTCGGTGCGTTGAATGGTGAACCAGCCGGTCTTGGCCAAGTTGTCATGGAGCAGCAGCAGCTTCCTGTGCGCATCGCTGCCTTTTTCTGCGGAAACTTTGGCGGGCACCGGCACCATGACCATCACCGGATAGTCCTTCTTGATATCCCGCTCTGCCTCGCTTTTCTGCAGTTTGGAGGAGCCGCAGGCAAGAAGGATGAGAACTACAGGTGCAAGCAGGGCGCGGCGCATGGGCACTCCAGGGGTTAATGGCTCAAGGCTCCCGCCATTTAGCGCACGGGCTGCGGTGTGGGCAGGGGTGGAAAGTTCTTTTCTTTCACGGAGTCAAGGATTTCGCCGTCCTTCACCAGGATATCGGCGGCCATGCCGACGCCACCAGGCTCGAAGTCGGTCCCCAGGCAGCAGAAATAATAGTGGTCGAACCTGGTGTTAAATCTTTGGCTTAATTTTCCTCGGCGATCCGTGACGTCTTCGATGGGAACACCCACGAAAGCCCGGTAGGGAAAAGGATGGCCCCAGGGGGTCAGCGGAGCAGACTCAAGGTATTCCGGCACCAGATCTATAAGATTGCTGGGATATTCACCTTTTTTGGTCTTGTACCGGGTAAGCGCATCCATAACCCGTTTAACTGTGATCCTGACTTCCTGCTGCCGTTGGGACAGGTCTTTTTTCTGCAGAGCATCAATCTGGTAGATGTCTTTGCGCGCTTTGGTGGCGGCTTCGGAATCCGGGAATTGCTTAACGATTTCCGCCATCATCAGCCGGGCCGCATCTCCCTGGCCGGCCTGGTTTTTCTGAAGCGCGTCCTCGTAGAGCTGGGCAGGCAGGCGCGGGTCCTCGCCATTGGCGCACCCAAGGGCCAGCAGCAATAGAAGGGGCGGGAAAATGAGAGGCTTTGGCGACATCGCGCATTCAGCATACGGTGACCAAACCACCCTGGCAATGAAGGTACGATTGGAGCTAGGGGGCGCGATGCAGGATCATCCATGGCTGGTGGGAATCGTAGGGGGATCTGGCAGCGGGAAAACCTCTGTCGCGAATGAACTGGTGCGCCGCATCCGCAAAGGCCGGGGCAGTTCCGGGAGTGGAATGGGAATCGGATCGCTGCTGTTGGACATGGACGCATACTATGCGCCGTTGGACGAGGTGAAAGCCCGGTTCGGGACGAACCCCATCAATTGGGATCATCCTCACGCCTTTGATCTGGATTTGATGGCCACCCATATGTCGGCGCTCCGCCGCAATGAGCCCATCCGGAAGCCCATGTACGACTTTTCCATCAGTGACCGCACCGGCTTCGGACCGCCGCTTCCACCGCAACCCGTCGTGATCCTGGAAGGGCTGCTGCTGTTTGCGCTCCCGGAGCTGCGGGAGCAATTGGATGTGAAGATTTTTGTGGATACCGATGCCGACATCCGGATCCTGCGCCGCATCCGCCGGGACACCAAGGAGCGCGGCCGAAGCTTGGAAAGCGTGATGGAACAGTACGAGCAGAGCGTGCGGCCCATGCACTTGGAGTTCGTGGAGCCCAGCAAACGATGGGCAGATCTCATCGTGCCCACGGGGGTGGAAAACCGCCGGGCGTTGGAAATGATCACGCATCACATTCTCGGGCGCTTCCAGCCAGTGTCGGAGAAAAGCTGAGATGCGCCTGCTGGCTCAGCATTCCGAAGGTTTTGATCCGGGCGCTCCGTGGATCGAAGGGGACGTGAGCACAAGGCAGGATTCGAGGCTTTTTACTCAATTGGTGGCCCGGCGCACCTCGCCCCATACAGGACGGGAACACGCGTTCTACCGATTGCAGGGGCCGGATTGGGTGAACGTCATCGCCTTCACGGAGGATCTGGAATTGCTGGTGGTGGAGCAGTACCGGCATGGCATCAATGAAGCGACACTCGAGATTCCCGGTGGTTGTTGCGATTCCGGTGAAGTCCCACTGGAATCCGCCAAACGCGAATTGGTGGAGGAATCAGGGTTCACCGCAGGGAATTGGATCGCACTAGGAAGCTGCACACCCAACCCAGCTACCCAAACCAATCGCGCCCATACCTTCCTGGCCCTGGATTGCGAGGCCACCGGGGGCCTGCAACTGGATTCCGCCGAAGAACTCCAAGTCTGGGCCTGTTCCTGGAAGGAATGGGAGGAGTACCTGCGCAACGGGAAAATCCATCACGCACTTGTACTCACAGCCTTCCTGAAACTGAGTTATTGGGAAGGCTGGCCGAAGCTGCGTGCCCGGCTCGAGGCGTGAATCCCCCAAGCTCGGAAGGTCGTTTCTTTTTTCGAGGTCTAACATGAATGCTGATTTTCTGAACCATCTCCGCACCGAAACCGACAAGCTCCGGGACGCGGGGCTCTTCAAGAGTGAACGGGTGATCACTTCAGCCCAAAGCGCACGCATCACCGCGAACGGGCGGCCTGTGATGAACCTTTGCGCGAACAATTACCTAGGCCTTTCCAATCATCCCGCACTCATTGAGGCCAGTAAAAAAGCCTTGGACTCCCGTGGGTTTGGGATGTCATCGGTGCGTTTCATCTGCGGCACCCAGGACATTCACAAAGATCTCGAAGCCAAGCTCAGCGCCTTTCTCGGCATGGAGGACACACAGCTTTATTCCAGCTGTTTCGATGCCAACGGCGGTGTGTTTGAGGCCCTGCTCGGCGAGGAGGATGCGCTCATCAGCGACGCCCTCAACCACGCTTCCATCATTGATGGCATCCGGCTTTCCAAAGCACAGCGCTACCGCTATGCCAACTCCGACATGGCGGATCTCGAAGCGAAATTAAAGGAGGCAAGCGGCGCCCGCTTCAAACTCGTGGTCACCGATGGCGTGTTCTCCATGGACGGCTACATCGCAAAGCTTCCGGCCATCTGCGACCTGGCGGAAAAACATGGCGCCATGGTGATGGTGGACGATAGCCACGCAGTGGGCTTCATGGGCGAAAAAGGCCGTGGCACCCACGAGCATTGCGGCGTCATGGGCCGTGTGGACATCCTCAGCGGCACCTTGGGCAAGGCGCTGGGCGGCGCCAGCGGCGGCTACATCTCCTCGAAGAAGGAGATCATCGAATGGCTGCGCCAGAAGGCGCGCCCTTACCTCTTTTCCAATTCCCTCGCCCCCGCCATCACCGCAGCAAGCATCGCCGCCCTGGACCTGCTGGACAATGGCGACGAGCTCCGGCGCCGCCTGCGCGCCAACGCCGCGCACTTCCGCGCCGGCATGAGCAAGCTGGGCTTCCGTCTGTTGCCCGGCGAGCACCCCATCATTCCCGTCATGCTCGGCGATGCCGCGCTCGCCCAATCCATGGCCAACGCCTTGCTGGACGAAGGTGTCTACGTCATCGGTTTCTTTTTCCCTGTGGTCCCCAAAGGCGAGGCGCGCATCCGCACCCAAATGAGCGCCGGGCATTCGACGGCGGATCTGGATTTCGCCATCGCCGCGTTCGAGAAGGTGGGACGGGCTCTTGGTGTAATTAAATAAATCAGCCAAGAAAGGACACGAACAGACACGAATACAAAATTCACAATCTTAATCGTTCGTGTGTATTCATGGTTTTCAGTTCTCAGACAACAATGGCCGTACGGAGGCTCCCATGAAAGCCCTCATCAAATCCAAATCGGAAGAAGGCATTTGGATCACCACGGACGCGCCGGTGCCCGCGGTGGGCGTGCATGACGTGATGATCCGCATCCACAAATCGGCGATCTGCGGCACGGATGTGCACATCTACAACTGGGACGAATGGAGCCAGAAAACCATTCCGGTGCCCATGATCGTGGGCCACGAATATTTCGGCGTGGTGGAGAAGATCGGCATCGAGGTGGATGCCTTCAAGCCGGGCGACCGCGTCAGCGGGGAAGGGCACCTCACCTGCGGCTTCTGTCGCAACTGCCGCGCCGGCAAGCGCCACCTGTGCCGCAACACCAAGGGGGTGGGCGTGAACCGGCCGGGCTCCTTCGCGGAATTCCTGGTGATCGACGCGGAAAATGTCTATCACATTCCCGACAACATCTCCGATGAAATGGCCTCCATTTTCGATCCCTACGGCAACGCCACCCACACCGCGCTGAGCTTTGATTTGGTGGGGGAGGATGTCCTCATCACCGGCGCGGGCCCCATCGGTGTCATGGCGGTGGCCATCGCGAAGCACGTGGGGGCGCGGCATGTGGTCATCACGGATGTGAATGAGTACCGGCTTGCTCTGGCGAAGAAAATGGGCGCCACAGCCACGGTCAACGTCACGAATCAGGATCTGAAACAGGCCATGCAGGACCTGGGCATGACCGAAGGCTTCGATGTGGGCATGGAGATGAGCGGCAACGCGGCGGCCTTCCGCCAGATGCTGGATGTCATGAACCACGGCGGCAAGATCGCCATGCTCGGCATCATGCCCGGGGAGCAGGCCATTGATTGGGGCAAAGTGGTGTTCAAGGGATTGATACTGAAGGGAGTGTATGGAAGAGAGATGTTTGAGACGTGGTACAAGATGGTCGCCATGCTGCAATCTGGGTTGGATTTGAGCCCGATCATCACCCATCGCTTCGGTATTGATGATTTCCAGAAGGGTTTCGACGCCATGCGTAGCGGGCAGAGCGGCAAGGTGGTGCTGGATTGGGGCGTGAAGTGAGCAGGCGTACACCATGACTTCGACCCACGCCATCGTGACGCCCTCCTCGCCGGGGGCCGACTCCAGACGCGCCACTGGCGCGCCTTCCGTCACCCGGCGGTCGGGCGGGTACAAAATGGTGGCCATGCTGCAAAGCGGGCTCGACCTCTCGCCCATCATCACGCACCGCTTTGGCATCGATGATTTCCAGAAGGGTTTCGACGCCATGCGCAGCGGGCAGAGCGGCAAGGTGGTGCTGGATTGGGGTGTGCGCTAATGCTTGTTCTTGCGTGTAAGCTAAATTAACCTAAAATGTAAGTCTGAGGTAATGCTATGAACTCTGGTTTGCCTTACATTCCATTAGCCGCTGTTGATGCCACGGTGAGTTCCAAAGGCCAGGTGACCATCCCAAAGGCATTGCGGGAACACCTTGGAATCCAGACCGGAAGCCGGATCCGTTTCAGTCTCACAACCCATGGCGGCTTCCAGGCAGAACCTGTGCTGTATGAATTGGAGGATCTCTGGAAGGTGTCAGACCAAGGTCCCAAAGTGTCGAGCGTCATGACCTTTGAAGAAATGAATACGGCCAAGTCCAGGAGGATTTGGTAATGATTGTGGCCGACACAAACGTCTGGGCTCGCGCCTATCTGAATGATGATGAAGCCCAGGCGCGGAGGGCCCGCAAAGCTTTGGCAGAGGCACGATCCCAAGGAGGGGTGTTTGTTCCCATGGTGGTCATGGCGGAACTCGCTTGGGTCCTCCGAGGAAAGTGGGACCGTGTGCGGGTATTGAACACATTGGAAAGCCTCCTCCAAACCCGTGGGGTGGTGGTCGAATCCTCGGCTCTCATACGCGAGGCCATTGAGGCTACCCGGCAGGGCGGAAAGGGTGGATTTGCCGACCATCTCGTTGCCCAAGTGGGGTTTGCCAATGGGGCCAAGGAAATTGTCACCATTGACGACAAGTTCGGCAAAGCCGCGCATGTTAGACGGCTGAAGTGATCATGCTCACGAAATCGGACATCGAAGCGGCGCGCTCGCGCATTGCGCCATACATCCGCTTCACACCGGTTCTGGACGTGGTGTTGGCCACTCCGACGGGCCTGCTTCCGGTGACGCTCAAGCTGGAAAACCTGCAGGTCACGGGCTCCTTCAAGCCCCGGGGCGCTTTCAATGCGCTACTGCAGATCGAAGGCGGCCACGTCGTCGCCCTCTCTGGCGGCAATCATGGGCTCGCGGTGGCCCATGCCGCGAAAGTGCTGGGCAAGCAAGCCGTGATCTTCGTGCCCAAGAGCGCCGCGGCTACGAAGGTGGAAGCCATGAAACTCGCCGGGGCGGAGGTACGCCAGTTGGGTGATGTGCCCGCTGATGTCTTCCAGGCCGCGGAGGCCTTTGTGCGCGAGACTGGCTGGCCGATGGTGCATCCCTACGACCAAGAGCCGACGCTCGCGGGGCAGGGCACCATCGGACTGGAATTGCTGGAGCAGGCGCCCTTGGTCCGCCGTTGGTTGTTGGCGGTGGGGGGCGGCGGTTTTCCCGCGGCGGCGGCGCTGGCCATGGCGGGCGAAGCCGAAGTCATTCCCATCGAACCTGAAGGCTGCCCCGGGCTGTTCGAAGCCCAGAAGGCCGGCCACCCCGTGCCCACGAAGGCAGAAGGCATCGCGCGCACATCCCTCGGGCCTCCGAGTCTCGGGCAGTTGCCCTGGGAGATTCTGAAAGACAGGGTGGGGCCGTCCGTGCTCGTGAGCGATGACGCGATCCTGGAAGCCCAACGCTGGCTTTGGCGTGAGGTCCGGATTGTGGCGGAACCTGGTGGCGCAGCGGCTCTCGCGGCCCTGCTGAGCGGCGCATGGACTCCGGATGAAGCTGGCCCTGTTGGTGTGGTGGTGTGCGGTGGCAATGCCGATTCCCTCCCGGTTTGAAATAGTTTGGTGATTGAAGACGAAATCAAATCGAAGATGGAGTGCATGAACGACGCCCAATCTCCTTCCCAGGATTCCCGCATCGCTTTTTGCCTGGAAATTGGCAAGGCGCTGCACAGCTTTGGAACACCGGCTCACCGTTTCGAAGAGGCCATGCACTTGTTGGTGGCGTCCCTGGGACTAGAAGGGGACTTTCTGGCGCATCCCACAGCCTTTTTCGCGGACTTGCGCAGTGCCGCCAGGCGTGAGGTTTTCGTGGTGCGCACCGAGAGCGGTGAAACGAACTTGGAGAAGCTTGTGAGCATCCAGGCGCTGGTGAAGGAGGTCATCAGCGGCAACCAGCCCATTGAGGAAGCCGCAGCCCGCGTCCGCGAGGTGGTAGCTCGTGCGCCAAGTTTCGGCCGAGGCCTGGTGGCGGTGAGTTTCGGATTGTCCAGCGCCATGGCCGCGCGCTTTTTTGGCGGGGGGTGGCGCGAGATGGTGCTTGCTGCCCTTCTGGGCCTGATGATTTCAGTGCTTGGGTTCTGGACATCGAAGCAACACCATCTGGCCCAGGTGCTGGTCCTGTTGGCGGCGACCCTCGCGGGCTTCGGCGGTGTGGTGGCGGCGCACTTCATCTCGCACACTGCGGCTTTTACCATCACGCTGGCCAGCATCGTGATTCTGCTGCCAGGATTGCGGCTCACCATCGCCCTGCGGGAAGTGGCAACGGGCAATCTGGTGACGGGGTCGTCCCGCCTGGTGGACGCGGCCATGACACTTCTGATGCTAGCCTTTGGCGTGGCTCTGGGACGCCAGGTGGCCATGCAGTTTGCCAAAACTTTCCAGGAATCACCGTCAATCCAGCTGGCAGCCTGGACCGAGTGGGCGGCGCTGCTGGTGGTCCCGCTCACCTATATGGTGCTGTTCCAGGCGAGGAAGCGGGATTTCGGCTGGATCCTGCTGGCGAGCATCGTAGCCTTCATTTCTTCGCGCCTGGGTTCCGCCTGGCTGGGGCCCGAGCTGGGGGCAGGCCTTGGCGCCATGACCCTCGGCATCGTTGCCAACCTGTTTGGCCGCTACACTCGCCTGCCGAACCAGATCATGGAGCTTCCAGGCCTGCTGCTGCTGGTTCCAGGCTCCATCGGCTTTCGTGGGTTGGCCTTCCTCACCATGGGAGAAACGGAGGTGGGCCTTCAGACGGCCTTCCGCATGGTCTTCCTGGCGGTGGCGCTGGTGATGGGTCTGAGCCTTGCAAATGCGCTGGTGAGACCGCGGAAAGGGCTATGAAGCTGGGCTGTGAGGTATTCGGGCAGGCCGGCCTTCCTACCGATGTTCTCCCATTTCCCTTATTCTTAGGCCCATGGGTTCTTTGAAAATCACGACCATCATCACGACGCACCATCGTCCAGGACTGTTGATCAGGGCATTGAAGAGCCTAGCGGCCGAGCGGCGGAAGTTCGGAGAAATCCTGGTGGTGGAAGACGGGGAGGACCCTTCCATGGCGTCACTCCTCAGAGCAACCGGGGTGCCCTGCCGTCTGGTGCAACGTAAGCTGCACAGCGTAGCCAAGGCCAGGAACCTGGGCCTTCAGGAGGCCCACAGTGATTGGGTGATCTTTCTGGACGACGACGACATCGTTTATCCGGATCGCCTGGAGAAACTTGAAGCGGCCGCGGTCCATTCAGGGGCTGGTTTCGTTTTCGGAAGCACCCTCAAAGTCACCCCAGGTAGACGTTTTCCGGTACCCACCAAGCATCCGGAGGGCGAGGGTGTATCCAACTTTGCCGATATTCTCCGTTGCATGCCGCACACCAACAGCACTTTGATTTCCAGAAAGGCCTTGCTGGATTGCGGAGGATTCGTGGAGGCCTCCACCTATTTCAGTGATTGGTGCGCCTTTCTACACATGGTGGATCATGCTTCCAGCGCTTGGCGGATTCCCCATCTGCTTTCGGAATTCGAAGCGGGCGAAGGCGGAATGACCCATGATGTGGCCCGTGGCAATGGCATGAAGGCCAAGGTCCTGGAAGCCTTTGATCTGCTCAATCTACAGCAGGAAGAGAACCAGCAGATTCTCCAAAAGGTCCGGTTGGCCGTGGAGCAGGCCGAACCTTTCTCAAGCTACGATTCGTACGTTGACCTGGCCGACCGCGCGTTGTCGGACCATTGAACCATTTCTACCTGCAAATCCAAGATGGACGTATAAGGGAGGCACCCTTCCAAGGAGATTCCCATGCGCACCGTTCTCGCACTCCTTAGCTGCTTCTTCCTCATGGGTGCCTCTGCCTTCGCCCAGGCACAGCCAGCCACGCTGCGCAGCTACTTTGCCAATAAGGACGCCGTCCAGACCGGTGGGGCGAAACTCATTCCCATCAAAACACCCAAGGGCGAGTTCAAGGTATGGACCAAGCGGTTCGGGAACAATCCCCGTATAAAACTTCTGTTGCTCCACGGGGGGCCCGGAGGCACCAGCGAATACTTCGAGTCGCTGGAAGGTTTCCTGCCCGCTGAAGGAATCGAGTTCATCTACTACGACCAGCTGGGCTCGGCGCGTTCAGACCAGCCTAAGGACCACGACTTGTGGTCAACCGCCCGGTTCGTCGAGGAAGTCGAACAGGTGCGCCTCGCCCTGGGACTGGACAAGGACAACTTCTATCTGCTTGGGCACAGCTGGGGTGGCATCCTCGCGGTGGAATACGCCCTGAAATATGGAGCGAACCTGAAGGGCCTGATCATCTCCAACATGATGATGAGCATCCCCGACTACAACCGGTACGCCGAGGCAGTTCTCGCCAAGCAGATGGATCCAGCGGTTGTGGAAGAAGTGAAAGCTCTGGAGGCCAAGGGTCAGTATGAGAATCCGCGCTATATGGAGCTGCTCACGCCGAATTTCTATGCCAAGCATCTGTGCCGCCTTCCAGAGTGGCCTGATCCGGTGGTCCGATCCTTCGCGCACCTAAACAAGGACATCTATGTGCTGATGCAAGGACCAAGCGAATTCGGCGCCTCGGGCCGCCTGGAAAAATGGGACCGCAAAGCGGAACTCAGGACGCTCGCCATGCCCACCCTCGTGATCGCGGGCAAGCACGACACCATGGACCCCGCGCACATGAAATGGGTGTCGCAGCAGATGAAGCACGGCAGCTTCCTGCTCTGTGCCGAAGGCAGCCACATGGCCATGTGGGACGACCAGCGCACCTACGGCCCCGGTCTTGTGAAATTCCTCAAGGAGACCGATAGGGGGAAGAAGGTTGTGATCTTTAAATAACTCAGACCGCAGGCACGGGCTTCTCGCCGCTGTAGTCGTAGAACCCCCGTCCACTCTTTTTCCCGTACCAGCCGGCGTCCACGAGTTTCTTCAACAGCGGGCAGGGGCGGTATTTGGGATCCCCGAGGCCTTCGTGAAGCACGTTGAGGATGAAGAGGCAGGTATCCAGGCCGATGAAATCCGCCAGAGTCAGCGGGCCCATGGGGTGGTTCATGCCGAGCTTCATGATGCCGTCGATGCTTTCTACCCCCGCTACACCTTCATAGAGCGCGTAGATCGCCTCGTTGATCATGGGCAGCAATACGCGGTTCGAAATGAATCCAGGACTGTCGTTGCAGGCCAGGGGCGTCTTGCCAAGCTTGGCGCTCAACTCCATCACTGCAGCGAAGGTGCCGTCGCTGGTGGCAAGCCCACGGATGATTTCAATGAGCTGCATCACCGGGACCGGATTCATGAAGTGCATGCCAATGATGGCTTCAGGCCGCTTGGTGACGGCGGCCAGTTTGGTGATGGAAATGGAACTGGTGTTGCTCGCTAGGATCGCACCGGCTTTGCAGACGCGGTCAAGTGTTTCAAAGAGCTGTTTCTTGATCTCCCATTTTTCCGTGGCTGCTTCCACCGCGAAATCCACCTCCTTGAAATCCTCCAGATTGGTTGTCGTGCGGATGCGAGAAAGCACGGCGTCTTTTTCAGCGGCGGCCATCTTTCCTTTGTCAACGCCGCGTTGAAGATTCTTGCCGATGGTTGCCAGGCCTTTGGCGGTGAACTCAGCAGAGATATCCTGCATGACGACGTTGAAACCACTCAGGGCGAATACATGAGCGATGCCATTGCCCATCTGCCCCGCGCCGATCACGCCGATTGTTTGAATGGTCATTTGAAACCTCCGGATACACCTAGAATACCGGAGCGGACCGGAGCCATCCGTCCTGAATAGGTTGATTGTGATCCACACTACTCCAGCCATCGACAGCGAGCACCATGTCCTCCAACAATCGCACCTCCTTCGCCCTGCTGATCCTTCGGCTTTCAGTGGGATCCTCCGCGTGCTGGAACGCCTGGCCGCATCTGCACGGCTACAGCCTGCATGGACTCAACGTCCACAGCGGCATGACACTGATGGTGTGGTTATTGCAGTTTCTTTGCGGCGGAATGATGGTGCTTGGACTGCTCATGCCATGGGTCTGCATTCCCCTTCTCATCACGGCATTGATGCCGTTGCGCTGGCCACTGCCAGTCCCTCCAATTCTGGCATTGCTGGTGGTCGTCGCGTCCATGGTGGGAGGACCTGGCCGTTGGTCTGCAAGCAAGGGCTGACGGATTTCCAGCGAAATCAATGAGCTGATTCCGGGATTTGGAGCGTAAAGTTTGAGGCGAAATCATCCCCTTGACGGAATTCCCTTTTCTCGGAGGAAGCCATGCCCCTCAGCAAGCGCGTAACGGCGGAATTTTTTGGGACCCTATGGCTGGTTTTCGGTGGTTGCGGCAGCGCGGTGTTGGCTGCGGCATTCCCCAAGGTGGGAATCGGGCTGCACGGTGTATCGGTCGCGTTCGGCTTGACTGTGCTGACCATGGCCTACGCCATCGGCGGTATTTCGGGCTGCCACCTCAATCCTGCGGTGACCTTGGGGTTGGCGGTAGGCGGCCGCTTTGGCTGGAACGATGTGCTGCCCTATTGGTTGGGGCAGGTCCTCGGTGCTATCGCAGGCGCGGGCCTGCTCTTCATCATCGCCAGCGGCGCTCCTGGCTTTGATCTTGCCGGCGGTTTCGCCAGCAATGGGTTTGGGGAGCACAGCCCTGGCCACTATACGATGATGGCTGCCCTGGCAATGGAAGTGGCCATGACCTTTTTCTTCCTGTTTGTGATCTTGGGCAGCACTTCGGATAAGGCCCCCGCTGGCTTCGCGCCTATCGCCATCGGCTTTTGCCTGACGTTGATCCACCTGGTCAGCATTCCTGTCACCAACACCTCGGTCAATCCGGCCCGCAGCACTGGCCCCGCCATCTTTGTCGGGGGATGGGCTGTTAAACAGCTGTGGCTCTTCTGGGTGGCCCCACTCATTGGCGCGGCCCTCGCGGGGTTCATCTATCCCATCGTTTCAGACGAACGCTAGGGATACAGGGGAACCAAGCTAAGCCCTGGTGGCATTGTGACGTAAGCATGATGATTGCGGGGGAATGGATGGAAGGGGACATGGAAGTCGTCAAGGTTCCCGTGGGCCACCAGACCCAGAGGAGGCTGGAAGCGTTGGCGCTGCTCCAGAACGAGGTTCTGCCGGGCCTACCATACACGGAACAGGACGCAGTGGTCCAGGCCCTGGAGCGGGGCCTGGACCACATGCTCCACGAGCTGCTTGTCAGGACGGGACGGCGCGGGAATTGATCCGGCTATCTCTTATCTTTCCAGCTCTTTCTTTCGGGTTTCGACCACGCGCTCAGCCTCTTTCCCTTGCAGTTCCTGCAGGTGGTGGAAGGACCAGCTGAAGGTGCCGACTCCCATGGTGAGGGAGCGCAATTCCACGATGACATCGTTCATTTCGGCTTGAGGGATGTAGGCGCTGACCACATCCCAGCCATTCCATCCATCGCGGCCATCGAAACCCAGGATCTGGCCCGCACGGCGGGTGGTGACTAAGCGCTGGGCCTTGGCGGTGAATTCATTGGGCACTGCGATGTGCAATTCGAGAATGGGCTCGAGCAGTACGGGCTCGCATTTCGGCACGCCCTCGGCCAGGGCGACTCTGGCTGCTTGTTGGAAGGCTGCATCTGAACTATCCACGGTGTGGAAGCTCCCGTCGTAGAGGTTCACGGCGAAATCCACCATGTTGAAACCCAGGGGACCGCGTTTCATGAATTCCAGGGAACCCTTCTCCACGGAGCTATGGTACTGGCGGGGAACCGACCCACCGACGATGGTTTCCGTGAATTCGAATCCTGTGCCCCTAGGCAGCGGCTTGATGTCGATATGCACATCGCCAAAGGCGCCGTGGCCACCGGATTGGTGCTTGAACCGCCCGTGCTGCTTCACCGCTTTCTTGATGGTTTCCTTGTAGGGGACCATGGGGATTTCCGAAGCGACATCCACGTTGAAGCGGCCTTTGAGCTTGGAGATGGCGACCTTCAAGTGGATGTCTCCTTGTCCCCAAAGCAGTTGTTCCTTGGTTTCCGGATTGTGTTCAAGTGTCAGGGATGCGTCTTCCTCGCTGAGCTTGTGCAAGGCGCCGCTCAATTTCACTTCGTCGCCAGCTTTCACAGTCTTGATGGAGATGCAGGTCAATGGCTGAAGTGGCTTGGGCCAAGCCAACTCCACGGCGCCGGTGGGAGCCAGCCCGATTCCTGTATTAGCTTTTTCCAGTTTTCCAAGGGCGACGATTTCACCTTCCAGGGCCTTGGCAATCTTGGTGTTGGAGCCCCCTTGGGCCTTGAACATGCCACTTACGGTCATGCCGTTCAAAGCCATGCCATCAGAGAGGTCCCCTCGCCAGACGCGGACAAAACTGAGCTTGCCGATGTGCTGGGCGTGCACGGTCTTGAAGACCTGGGCCAGAGGCGTTTTTTTGGGGATGTTAAGGCGGTCGGCGGTCGAGGTGGATTCCGGCGCTTCGTGGCGCAGAGCTTTCAGCAGCCGTTTGATTCCCAGATCCTGCTCAGCGCTGCCGAAAAATACCGGCACCATGAGATCCGACTGAAGGTCTTTGCGCAGATCCGCATAGATCTCGTCCAGGGGCGGCACAGCCTCTTCAAGCAATTCTTCCATTAAATGATCGTCGTGGTCGGCCAGCGCTTCGAGAAGGTATTGCCGCCTTAAATGTTCCTCGGGCAGCAGATTCTCAGGCAGCTTGATGAGATCGGAATCCTTGCCTGGAACATATTTGTAGGCCCGTTCGCTCACGAGGTCCACGAATCCTGTGATCTGATCGTCTTCGCGGATGGGGATTTCGCGCAGCACCAGCGGTCTTCCGCTGACAGACTGCAAGGCTTCCATGACCTCGGCGACCTTCACGAGGTGGGTGTCCACCTTGTTGATGAAGATGATGTGCGGAATGGAGTGGTCATCCAGGAATTTGAGGATCGGCGAGATCGTCAGCGCGCGGTAGGGATCCGGCTCGCATACGACCACGGCTACATCCACCACCATCAACGTGTTGAGCGTGTCCTGGATGAACTCCACGGAGCCTGGGCAATCCAGAAACGTCCAGCTCTCCCCCAGATAGGTGCAGGTAGCGATGCTCGTTTCCACGCTCATCTGCCGCCCTCTGGCCTCGGGCGACGGATCACCCACGGTATTGCCATCCTTGATGGCGCCTTTTTTGGGAATGGCACCCGAGGTGTGGAGCAGACTTTCCATCAAGGAAGTCTTGCCTGAAAGATAAGGTCCAACGATGGCCGCCACCCGCGGCGATGAAACTACCTTGCCTGGCATCTGGAACTCCTATTTAGGGCTTTATGATGGCCCAAGTTTCACCCAAGCATGTAGGAAGGCAATAAAAAAAGGATCACCTATTCCCAGGATCAAAAGGCGGTAGGCTGGTCCGGATACTCGAATCCGAAGCGTGTGGGACGGGCTTTTCGGAAATGGCTATTGTCACACCGGGGGCCAATCAGGCCACAGTATGAGCAGGAACTCCGGTGATCACTGCCGGGAGCCGTGAGGTTCGGGAACAGGCGGCGCCACTATTACTTCTGGAACGGCCGCAGAGCGAAGATGCCAATCAACCCCGTTCCGCTCGAAATGTTTTCCGGTGAGATCCATCTGCTTTGCTTCGGCAGGTAGGAGGTGCCGCCGTTCAAGATCCTCCTTCTTGATTCGGAGCTGGTATTTGCCGGTAGGGAAGTTCTGCAATTCGTAATAGCCGTCGAAGGCGGACCGGGCGCTGGCCACCACCCGTCCGGTGGAATCCAGCAGTTCGATTGAAATGCCCGGGTATGGCTTCATGCCTTCCGGGCCACCTAGATAGATCGTTCCATTCACGTCCGCTGTCTGGATGACGGGCAGATCGAATCGGGTGATGTGCCCAGCGCGGGGAACGAAGGTATAGCCATCTCCTCCAGCCTGCATGAACGGGTCCGGCAGTGTGGAGGGATTCAGCAGCACCTTGGCGTGCATATCCACTGGGATGGTGTGTTGGTAGAGCACGCCATCAGCATTCGAAGTCTCGGGCCATACGACTCCGTTCACGAATGCGCCTGCACCGGGCAGGGAAGGTTCTCCCTGATCCCGTCGGCCGTTGCTGTTCGCATCCAGGAATGCCTGGGCTGATATCGCTCCGTACGGTGCCACGGTCAGCGCATTAGAGTTCCAGCGGCCTTGGCGGGGTTCTCTCGATAAACCCATCCGCACCGTGATGCCTGCGGACCACCCGGCGCGATTGGACCAGCTTCCATCGAAGCTGAGGCCGACCCGGCCCACGGACTTGGAGGCTGCCGTGGCGAAGCGGTTCTCATTGGAATCAATGTCATGGGTCAGGCCGATCTGCACCGCCCAGGGCTTGAATCTATATGCATCAAAGTAGGTTGACACGCTCTTCAGGTGGCGGTCTGGGGCAACGGTGTAGGCGGCCTCGCTGCGCAGGGCGAAAGCCCCGAAAAACCTGCTCACCAAGAGGCTTCCATAGCTGCTGGAAGTTGTCCCGCCGGGAAGGTCGGAGCGCTGGTAGCTGAACTGGTTCATCAGGAACCAGCCGTTGAAGGCCCCACCAATGCGGGGGTTGAGCTGGAGCACGTTGCCACCTGAGGCAAGCCCATCCCGGCGGAGGCCGACACCAAGCGTCAGCCAGGGATGAGCCAGGCTGGGGGCTACACCCGTCAGTTCCAATTCGGTGCGGTTGCGGACCAGGCCAAAACTCGGCAGGAAGAGATCGCTGATGAATTCATTCTGCAGCTCCGTGTGCTTGAGGGTGATGGAAAGGCTATCCCCCAATCGTGTCCCGACAGAGATTTCCTCGGCGTCGCCGCCTTCGTTCGCATGGGTCACAGTGCCTTGGAAACTCAAGGAATTCCAACGCCCTTGCAGGCCGCCAGTGGCGTAATGGTGGACTTCCCCATGGGTCAGATGGACGGTGGAACCGGCCGCGAAAATAGACACTTTGTCCGTCAACCCATATTGGCCGAGGAAAAACCCACGGCCGCCGAGGCCTCCGTGCAGTTCCTCTGCTTGAAGCCGGTACCGGAACCCGCCTGCTGGCACCAGGGGTGTGCTGTTATCCAAATGCTGGACCTCTTCCCGCCGCTGTCCCTCTGGTCCGTAAAAGACCATTCGGAAATCGTTCCAACCATGAACCAGGGGGATCTCCCGGAACTCATAGAGCCCATCGCCTCGGCTAGCCTGAAATCCAATGAGCGCGCCATTTTGGAAAACTTCCACCTGCCAGCCTGGGGGCAGATTGCCCCGCAGCGTCTGCTTGTCACCAAACAGATTGCTGTTGAGGGGGAAATTGGTGACGAATAACCCGGTGCCGGTGGTGGCTCCGCTCACGGTGGCAAGCCCCGGATCGAACACCTCTCCAAACTCGAACTCAGTTGCGTGGAGCGGTCCCAGCAGGGTTCCATCTGGACTCCGGCGGCCAGCCGTGGCGACCAGATTCCGTTCTCCTTGGCTATCGCCATAGGCATATAGATTCGTGCTGAGTTTCAGAAAATCGGCCGATGCATAAGTGCTGCTCTGGACTACGGCCGTCCGTCGGGATCCTGGTGTGGAATCCGGTGGATTGGATGAGGCTCTCAAGGTTTCGTCCACCATGGGTGTCTCCAACCATTGATAGGGGTCCTCGATCACTGCGTAACGGTGGGTGTCCACCCGGGAGCCGCTGAAGGCATTGCCGCGGGCCCGGGCCATTTGGAGCATCACCGGCAGAGGTTCCCGCGGGACCACCACCAGGCGTGAATTCAACTTGTCCACTTCAAGGTTGAGGGGCAGCCACTTGGAGAGGATGCGTGTGTCAACATAGATGTCATCTGCATGCAATTCGACTTGGGCCCGGTTGAAAGGCGAAACAGTTCCAGACACACTCACCGTGTTGGAACCGGCATCCAGGTTGAAGGTGCGTTTCTCGGAAATGAAAAACCCCTGGGCGCGCCCTGTGAGCGGATCCGTGGTGATGGCCAGTCCAAGCAAACGGCACAGTTCGCCCAGTGGCACCAGGACACCGTCCTTGGTCGGGAAACCTGGGAAGGATTCGCTCAGTGTGCGGCCCTGCAACCGCACCTCGAAAAGCAACAATTCGTCTTCGGCCCGCTCGGTGAAACCACCACGTGGCCCTGGGGGAAGCGTGGCTGGTGTCAGAGCGGTATGCGCCGTTCCTGCGCCTGAACCGGCGCTCAAACCCACCCCGGCGGCAGAAGCCGCTCCAGAATTTTTCGCCTCCGCTCCAAGCAAACTGAGCGTGATGAAACCAGCAAGGGGCCAGAAGCCGCGGGATCGGCGCCCGCCCCAGAAAGTCATGGAATCTCTAGTTGCGCTTCAGCTTCGGGTGCCACTTTATCCTCAGTCTGGAAGCTCAAGCGAAGGATCCCGCTTTTCAGGACCATTCCCTGGGGAAGCCGAAGGGGCATCTTCACATTCCTTGCTTCCAGAGGTGGATAGACCGCAACACCCACCATCTCCCCCAGTGTGATGGATTTTCCATCCTTGGGGTGGAAGGTCGCTTTCAGGTTGCCGTAGGTCGAGGCATTTCCCGTGCGGGTAAGGCGGAAGGAGAGGACATCCTGAGTCTGCTCATGGCGCAGTTGGAGATCTGCCAAGCCGGTTTTCACGACAAGTTCGCCTTGGCGGATGATTATGGGAATTCCTAGATTCATGATGGCCACCAGGCGGATGGATACACCCTTGGCCTTCTCCTTTGGAGGCTCGGTGGTTCCAGCCAGATCCGGGGGAACGGCTTGGAAGATCATGTGCACCCGGTATTCACCGTCCGCCAAATCCGCAGGCTTGCGGGCCATCACGCGCAGCACCTGGGTTTGGCCTGGTTCCAAGGTCACCTGATGGGGTGCGAAGCGCACCAATTCCGTGGGGTCCGTACTACCAGCCGGTGCCGCGGGCGCATTCTCGATTCCTCCATCAGCAGTCATGACCATTTGGGCAAGCCGGATGCGGTAGGTTCCTGAAGCGCCGCCCCGGTTGCTCAGGATGAGTTCCATCGAGCGGGTCTTGGCGTCCAGAATGACCCGGGCCGGAGACACGAGCAGGTCGCCTGCCCCGGCTTGAGCGTTCAGGCAAGGGGCAAGCATGGCTGACAGGAGGAGGGGAAGAAGTGAGGTTCGCATGATTACATATTGAAACAAGGGGCGCCCTGGAGCGCCCCTTGTATCAACCGAGGCTTTTCGCGGATCAGTTGTAGAGGACTGTTACAGAGAAGGTGCCACTATAATCGCCACCGGTGACCGGCGCCGGGATTGACGCGGTGCCACCCACTGTGAACGTGTCGCTGCCCGTACCATCCAGAGTGCCAGTCGCCTTCGACGTCGTGAAAGTCACTCCGACGGGGGTGGAGGGAAGGGCAGTGCTGGTGATGTTGATGCCAGGGATGGCATTGATGGCATAGGTGGCGTTGGCTGTTCCACCCACGGTGAACGCACCAGCGGTGGTGGGGTTGAAGGTCGCGAGGATATCAGCACCAGCAATGGAGAGCACGTTTGCCGGGGTCAGGGTCATGGAGCTGGCCGCAACCCCCGACACCACCACGCCACCGAAATCAAGATCGGTATTGTTGGTGAGGGTGATGGCTTTGCGGATTTTGAGTTTGGCGCTTGCCTGGCTATTTGTAACGGTGTTGGTACCGGTATCGGTGCCTGCAAAGGCCGTGGTGGCGGCCAAAATGACGACTAGGAGGGTCGGGTTGAACTTCATGGGGTCTCCTTTGATGCTCGGGCGGGATCGCCGGTAGAATCCAGTGTAGAGGCACCATTCAAATTAGGCAATGTTTCCCTATGAAAATAATATTGATAATATTATTGATGATATTTTATATAGAAAAACATAGAATCAAGTAGGAAAATTAAATCATAAGATAGATGTAATCATTTCATTTATTTGGTAAAAAATATTTACAATGTCGTATTTGGCCCAGTTGAAGGCAATGCAGGCAAGCCTGTTTTCCTACGGGAAAAAAGGTTGAAGTAGCCCGTCCATCAACCTACTCACTGTTCAGGGGTAGGCCACCGTCACTGTGAGGGTCCCCACATAATTTCCATCCGGTTGGTTGGCCGCAATCCCTACAACGCCGCCCACCGCGAAATTGGCCACACCTCCAGCGCTGAGGGTGGTGGGGCTCGTCACGCTGGAACTCAACGTCAGGGTCATAGTGCCTGACGGCCCAGTAAGTGTGGTGGTTCCACCTCCCAGGGAGATGGAAATGCTGTGGCTCGGCGCCCCTGTCACAGCGAATGCGGCTGGCGTTCCAGAGGCCGAGGCGAACACGACGCCACCTGCTTTGGTCTGGACACCCGTGCCAGGATTGAGGGTGACGGTACCTGCCGTGGCGCCTGGCACCACTGTTCCCATGTCCAGGTCAGCATTGTTGGTAAGGGTGAGGGGGGCGATCAGCCGGATGTGGATGGGGACGCTGACAGTGTTTGAGCTTCTATTTGTTGAATCCCGGATAAAAATCGGCAGTGTTCCATTGTAGTCGCCGGCGGCAAGGCCTCCTGGGATGGACAATGTGCCCGCCAGGTGGAAAGTCACGGTGCCGCTAGCTGGGAAGGTGAAGGTGTTGGTCACCGGGTTTTCTGAATTAATGGGGCCCGGGCTGGAGGAAAAGCTGCCTCCTCCGCCGCTTCGGGTCATGGTGAAATTTCCACCGAGCGTGGTGTAGATCGTGAAGGATCTTCCAGAACGCCCCGTCGCCACAATGCGGGCTGATGAAGTGGCCAGCGCATTGGTCGGGAAAACATTCGAGGTGCTGGTGATGGCTCCGGTTGCGGCGTCGGTAGTGATGGTGCCGCCTCCCGCTCCCACCACGATCTCCCCATACTCAAGGGTCGTGGGGGCTCCCAGCGAAGGGTTCTGGGCGTATAGATGGGCGCTCATTGTGGCCAAGACCAGGACCAGAAGGCGGAACCCCATCCATGCAAGACCTGTCTTCCGGGCAGGTTTTCGCGGTCTGGCTGAACCAGCATTCTTGTAATCCACCCTGCCTCCGATACTGAAGTATGGAGGCACGATGTCTACCGCGCATCCCCATTGGCGCCTTAATTACACATGAAATGGTTATTTACAACCAGGCGCCTGAGGATTCCTTGTTAAGCCAAGATATTGTTCCGAGCGATGGCCTTCGCGACGAATTGTTCGAACAAGGGCCAGCCTAGAGTTCAGATTTTAGACCAAGCTTTAGGAAATGACACGAGCCTGGACTGCTCGGCGAAAACGCCCGCGGTCCAGCATTGATTCCAGAGGAGTGCTGATGAAAGGGCATGCTTGGGACGAGGGAGGCAGCTGGATTATGGGCCTCCTGGCCATGTTCTGCCTGGTGGGATGTCTACGGACTCCGGCCAATTCTGTCCACCGACCTTTGGGGACTGATGTTCCAACTACCGTCATCATTTTCCGGCACGCTGAACGGCTTTCGGATGACAAAGACACACCTCTGTCCGAGGCAGGACATGCTCGCGCCCGGGCTCTGGTGCCGCTGCTCACGGACCTGAAACCCGATGTGGTTGTCGTTTCCGAGTTGCAGCGCACCCGGCAGACCCTGGCGCCATTCCTCGATCATTCCAAACGCGTTCCACTGGTGCGCAGCAACGAAAAATGCGCTGATCTTGCCAGAGAAATCCTTCAATTCTGGCGCGGCAAGACCGTGGTGGTGGCCTGGCATCGTGGGCCGAATGTAGATCTAGCACGGGCCCTGGGAGCGAAAGAGCCCTTTCCCGTGTGGATGCACGACACCTATGACCTTTATTGGATCCTCACCATCAAGGCCGATGGCGCCGTCACGTTGGTGGAGAAAACCCAGCCTTTCCTGATTTCCAGATGAAGCCATCCAGCAGATAGTGCGTGGCCTGGGGCAGGGCGAGGAGGGGGACGATGAAGGCCTGGGCCAAGGAAGTGAGATTCCATCCTTCACCGAAAAGTGCCGGATGGTCGTGCCAGATACCCAGGTCCCAGAGCCATTCCTCGCCATAGGCGACAGAGATGAGCAGGATGCCGAACACCATGGGTCCTGCCTTAAGCAGAGCACCGGCGGCGCCGGACTTCTCAGACTCGGCTTTGCTCCGCCGCCACACCAACGCCATGTAGGGAATGCCGTGGGGTAGCACGTTCAGGAGTGTGAACGCCCAGTCGCTATTGAATGCCACGATGGCGAGAAACCAGGTCAGCGCTGTGGTGAAGACCACAATGGTTTTCCCCACGGGTAAGAAAGCTTCTGCTTTCCACCGGATGAGTTGCCGAAGGCTGAAAGCCAGCAACAGTGCGATATAAACCGGTAAGGTGACAGAGGCTAGCCAAGTCGCCATCGGCCCCGCGAAATCACCATCCAAGAACCAGGCAAAGGCCCTGGGCAAATGGCTATGCCACCAAAGCAGGGGCCAGATGGTCGCAGCATAGACCGTGGCACGATCCAGGTGGCGGTCCAGAGGGGAAAGCGAAGACTCTTTCCGTTGGTAGAGAGCTACCCATCCAACTTGCTGGCGGATGAAATGAAACACCGCCAGATAGGCCAGCACGCGCCAGAACAGCCTCCCTGATTGGTAGTGCAGGATGGCTCCAAACAGCCAGGCAGCGAGTGGAAGGAGAGCGTACCGAGCGGGGTGGGCTTTCAGTTCCGCCGGGTCCAGGTAGGTGCGCAGCCAAGTTGCATGGACGTGCGCCACATCTACAACCACAACAACTGAGAGCCAAGCCCAGACGGGCAGGGGCGTCTGAAGGAGCCCCAACTTCCAACCCAACCCTGTCAGCGCCACCGCCAACAGGGATGATCCGCCGAAAACCGCCAGGTCAAGATTGCGGGAGAAGAGCCAAGGCTGGGGGTAGGCCATCCTTCACCGCCAGGTGGGCGAAACGATTCCGAAGGCAGTGAGAATCTCCTCGGCGGCCCGCAGACCGTGGTCCTGGGCCTCTTCAAACAAGGCCAGACCGCTCAAATCCGTATGAGCGAAGTGGATGCCCTGATGGGGTTCCTTGGCTCGCCGCAGAGCCTCGCTGAACAGAAAATTGGGCCGGGGCTGGACCATGGCGTGGCCCCACTGCACGATGTCCACCCGGGCGACGTAACGGTCCAGATCCGGGTGGGCCTTGCGGAGATCATCCAACACGAGATTGGCGCAGGTTTGCCAATCCATGCCCTGCAATAGGCTGCGCTCCGCGCGGTCATCCAATCCCGTGAAAGGATAGTAGTAGGTCCAGACGGTCGGGCCGTGGTCACGGTAGCTCTGGTGGGTGGCCACCACATATCCCAAGCCATCGCTGTCTCTCAATACGTTGTCCCAAGCCAAGGGCATGCCTGCTTCCTTCGGCCGCTCCCGAAGCGAGATGTTCGCCACCATCCATGGCGCGACATGGAAGGCGGTCACACCTTCTGGCCGCTCGGTCCAAAGCGTCGGAATCACGTGTTGGGCCAAGTGCTGCGGCCCCGCGAAAATCACGCGTTTAGCCTTCCACCCCAAAGCCGTGGAACTTTTTGCGTCGAATCCGCTGACCTGGATGGAATCGGGCGAAACCCGCAAGATTTGGCTCACGGCAATGCCGGTGCGAATTCGTTCTTGGCAAATTGTTTTGAGGTGGTTCACCAGCGCGCCATTGCCTTCGGGCCAGGCAATGATCGGGCGGCTTTCTTCCCCGGGATTGAGTTTCCGCGCGGCGAAATAGAATAGGCCTGCCCAGGCGGAGGTGCTTTCTAGGCGAGTGCCGTAATCATCCCGGCAAGCATAGTCCAGGAGCCAGAGCAGGCGCTCGGAGGAAAAGCTTCTCTTGTCCAGCCATTGCTTGAAGCTTTGACGGTCCAAGGCTTGGGGTTCAGGCGCATCACTGCATTTTGATCTAGGGATGGTGAAAGCCCGGCGGCCTTGTGGATCCCGCCAGGTGACCCAGGCATCCACTTCGTTGAAGAAACGTTTGTATTGCAGGTCATCTTCTTTCGTCATTCCGGCGCGAAGGTAGAGGCCCTCCCACCACTGCCCCGCAGCGAAGATCCGCTCCTCGGGAGCCCGCACCATGGATTGTTCCGTGAATATCGGGTCACCCTGCGCTGTGAAGGATTCCACTGCGCCGACTTCTTGAAGAATACGCACCAGGGCGCGGTTATCGCGGTTGGGGGCCGGCACATAGTGGGCTCCCCAGGGATAGGCGCTGATGCCGTTGCCACCGGAGCGCGAAGTTCCGCCAACTTGGGATTCCAACTCCAACAGCAGGTATTTCTTGAAGCCCTGGCCCTCGAAGCGCCAAGCCGCGCTCAGTCCCGCGATCCCGCCGCCCACGATGATGACGTCTATGTCCTCGAAAGCCGTGGGCTGAGGCAATTGGACGTCCCTGACTTTGTGGCCTAGTTCCAAAGAGGGGCCAAGGATCTCGCCGCCGTAGTGCCGGCGCCGCTTGAAGCGGTCGCAGCCAATTCCTGCGAGGCCAAGAGCCGCGGTCCCGGCTGCGAAGGTGCGCCGCCTCATCAAGCCACCAGGGCGTGGAAGGAGCGGAGGCGGAACGTGCCTGTCAGGACCATCGTTTCCACTCAGCCGCGTAGAGATGCACCAGCACTTGGTTGTCCAGGCGGTTGATGTCCGTGGGAAGCCGGTCCATGTCGCGAGGGAAGGCGAACATCGCAGCCAGGGTTCCGTCCGTTAGATAGCGCAAGTCCGGCAAGGTGGTTTTCGGCATGTCGAACGGGGCTGGTGAAGCCAAGACGAAGCCCCAAACACCAAAAGAAGGAACCGATAAATTGTAGGGCCGCGTCTGGAATCCAGCAGCTTCCACCGTGGCGTTGATGCACCAGAAGGATTTCCTGGCCATCAGCGGAGAGGTGCTTTGAATGGCCGTGATCCCGTCTGGCGCGAGGGCGCGGCGCAGGAGCTTGTAGAAGCGCGTCGTATATAGTTTTCCCACGCTGTAGGTATGGGGATCCGGGAAATCTATGAAAGCCAGATCATAAGGCTCAAGGTGCCGCTGTTCATTGAGCCAGACCATGGCGTCCTGGTTCACCACTTCTACCCGCCGATCCAGCAGCGCGCCTTTGTTGAGTTCCCGCAACAGCGGCATCTTCGCCGCCAAAGTGGTCATGGCGGGATCAAGATCCACCAACGTGATTTTTTCGACGCCTGGGTGTTTGAGTATCTCCCGCACTGCAAGGCCATCCCCACCGCCGCAGACCAGGATTCGTTTGGCGCCTGGCTTGAGTGAAAAGGCAGGGTGGACCAGGGCTTCGTGATACCGGTACTCATCGGCGCTTGAAAACTGCAGTCCACCGTTCAAGAAGAGCTGGAAACTGCCGCGCCCATGGGTGATCACGACACGCTGATAGTCCGTGTCCTTGGCGTAGACGATCTCATCCGCGTAGATTTCCTCTTCCACCATCAAGGTGAAAGTCTTGGCGAATGCGAGGCCAGTCCCGAGCAACAGGAGCACTACCACGCATCGAAGACGAAGCATCTTGCGATTGCCCAGAAGTGGCTTCAACAGATGCGTGGACCATAGCCCCACCAAAGCGTTGAGCATGCCGAAAGCCAGGCAGGTCCGCACGAGGCCAAGCTTGGGCATGAGCAGCACCGGAAACAGGATGCTGGCGGCCAAGGCGCCGATGTAATCCAACGTGAGCACCTGGGCGATGAGATCCTTGAAGGCGACTTGCGGTTTCAGGATCCTCATAAGGAGCGGAATTTCCAAACCCACAAGCGTCCCAATGGCCGCCACCAGCCCGTAGAGCAAGGGTCTGAAAGCATGGGTATGGGCAAAGGCCTGGAATAGGATGGGCGCGGAGAATCCGCCCACCAGGGCCACCGCCAATTCAAGGTCCACAAAGCGCTGTGCCAGCCCCTTGTGGAGGTGGCGTGAAAGGTAGGAACCAAGGCCCATGGCGCTTAAGTACACGCCAATTACCGTCGAGAATTGCATGACGGAATCACCCAGCAGATAGCTCGCCAGGGTGCCCGCAACCAATTCGTAGATCAGGCCGCAGCTTGCGATGACGAAGACCGTGAGGAAGAGGAGGGGAACCCTCAGCAGGGGACCGGGTACGGCGGCCTCATTCCTTGGGTTCCCATTATTCGCTGCCCCCATCGTGGCCTTGCCATCAGCCATGAATGGCCGCCGCGATGATGATGGAGATGCCTAGGATCAGGCTCCCCAACACGATGCCCAAGGCTACGTTCTGGTCCTCTTCCATCTCCTTGCGCATGGAGAATGGAAGGATCTTGACGAGAAGCAGCCATACGATGCCCATCACAAGCAGGCCCATCAACGCGAAGATGCCGGCGGTCTCGATGTGGGTCAAGAGCAGGTTGTAGTCCATCACTTGCCTCCGTGGAATCCGTTGTTATGCAAAAAGGTGCGGTACGCGCCGGGAGTCTGGCGCACGTCTGGAGGAAGCACAACCCGCTTGTGCGCGCCAAAAATCTCGGTGCCAAAGAAACCGTTGGCGGTCACGAGGCCGAATCCACCCAGCAATGCCAATGCGTATAGGGTTCGCATCAATCGTCTCCCGAAGAAGAATCGTCCGAAGATGATCCCGTGCTGCCGTACATGCTTTCCGCCCAACGGCGTCCCTCAAAGGCCATGACCCGCATGAGCATCAGCAGGGGAAACAGGATGATGGCGAAGAAGGCGAGCACCACATAGAGCCAACGCACCACGCCTGATCTGATTTCCAGCGTGAAGCCTTGGACTGGAGGCCGTGATCCCTCCCAGACGGGAGCCACGCGCAGCATATAGGCGCCAGGTTTCAGACCGCTGAGGAAAACCGTTTCGGTGCGGCCGCCTTCAGACCAGGATTCGCCATCGTCGGTGCCGTGGAAATAGCTGGAGGTCAACTCGAACAGCTCTGCTTCGCCGGTCTGCTCGCTCACCAGCGCGCCTTCCACGCCGAGCCATGAATTTTCAACCGGGGCCTGCAGCTTCACTTCTAAATTCTGGCCGCCTTTGGCAATTTCGATGGGTCCGGAAAAGAAGACCGGTTCTGCCGACTCCATGGGGCTCGCCCCGGCTGGCGTGGGATTCGCCGGCCTTAGGTCATCGGGCAAGGTGGCGCTTAGAGATGGAATGCGGGCCGCCAGATTGTACGTCTCGCTGAAGAGCTTGCGATTGCGGTGGGAGATGGAAATCACCATCACCAGGACCACGAGGGCGCCCAAGGCCATCACCATCCACATCGTCATTTGCTGGAGCCGGGGCTTCAAGGGATTGGGCATGTGCGCCGCGATACCCTTCGGGGCGGGCGGAGTTCCCTGAAGGCTGAAGGCATGCCAGATCTCGCTGGGTTCAATATAAGTGCTGAGGCTCCAGTTGATTTCTTCGCCGCCGCCTTTATGTTTCTGCGTTTCCGAGGCAAGGCTCAGAGGAGGGCTGATGAATTCGGAGATGTGGGCGGTTTCACCCCGTTCGACCTTCCAATAAAATTCGCCGTAGACACCGTCCACCCGTGCATCCACGTCCTGGTAGCGGCGGAAGCTCTGGCCTTTCAAGATCACAAAAGCAGGATTCGAATGCGAACCCACGTCGCCCGCGCTGACGGAATCCACCAGGCTCCAATGTCCATCGCTTTCGGTGAGCCAGTGAAAACCGTGCTTGCGGTCCAGTAGCAGGTATTCGCCCCACGGATAGGTTTCACCTTCTACCTTGCAGAAGCGGCGCAGATAGCCGATGCAGGTATATGGGATGCCCCGGATGACGCCATCGGTGCCCAATGGGATGAACATCCGGGCATCCGGCTGCTTCAAAGATTTCAGGAAGGCCAGCTTGCCACCGGAGGCATCCAGCAGCGAACCGCAATAGGGACATCCCACGCGCTGGGCCTGGTCCGGGCTGTGCAGCTTCAGGGCGCCACCGCACTGGGGGCATTGCAGATTCTTGGCTTGGAGCCGGGGACCCGCGTTGGGATCGCTGCTGCCCTGGCGGATCGCAAGGTCGTCAAGGCTCACTTCCCGGCCCGCGTAGAGCGTTGGCAGGTCATCGCCAGCGCCATAATCCAAAGTCGCGAAGGCCCCATGGGCGCCCTGAAGGTCTGCGAACCGGTAAGTGGCGCCGGGTACGACTTTCCAGGGAATCTCGCCTTCGGCTGATGCGAAAGCCGCAAAGCTGGTTTCGCCCACCACCCAGGGGATTTCACCCAGGCGCAGCACCGCCCCGGCCTGCAACTGCTCATAGGCGGGGATTCCAGATCCCGGTTTCTCTTCAAAGGTCAGCAGGAATTTCCCTTGAGCCTCGGCCAGCCATCCCCATCGGCCATCATCCAATGCCATGTACCATTCGTCCCAGACGCCACCCAGCGGATGGGACATCTGCACCCGGCCAGCCAGGGCGAAGGCCCGGCCTGCGTAGCGACCTTCCACCCCGACCTTCAAGGGCGAACCCGTGTCCACCAAGGCGGCCATCTTTCCGATGAGTTCGGGATCGCGGTCAGTGCGCGCTGAAAGCGAACCGCAGGATGAGCAGACGGACACCATCGTTCCGGGCCGGAAGCTTAGGGGTGCGCTACAGGTTGGGCAGGAGGTTTGGTTGGCCATAGGTTTTGGAAGATGGATATCAGTCTACAGGGAGTCTGGGCAGGATACGTGATAGGCCTTCACGAAAATTTCTTGGAGGGGTGAGCAGGCTCAATACCAGGTATCCCTCCATGGGCAAATCAAAGAAGGAGCCTGGATGCACGAGAACAGATGTTTCTTCCAACAGGCGCTTGGCGCAGGCAACGTCGTCGGCGCCGTGATAGACGGGCCGCCGCAAAAGAACTGACCAGCCACCTTCTACCGGCAGGCGGGAAAGGTGGGGGTACTCCTTCAGGAACTCATCCAGGCAGATCAAGTTGTCATGGGCCCGATCAAGCACCTTGGTTCGTCTCGCGGGGGCCGCCAGAAGCGCGGTTGCAGCAACCGCCTGAGCCGATGCGGATACGGAAAGGTACTGGTCCGCCAGAAAGGCCAGGGGCTCAAGGCAGGCTCTTGCCTTCCCTCGAAGCAGAATCCATCCAAGTTTAACCTGCGGCAGGAGGGCCACTTTGCTGAGGCCCGACAGAACGAAGACAGGGCAGGGCGGATCTCCATCCAGCAAGGCAGTGCGGAGGGAATCAACGGCTGGCTCAAGCGCGAAATCAGCGAATACTTCATCCACCAGCAAAGCGAGATCCCGTGTGGCGCAAAGCGCAGCCAGATCCTTCCACTCGCCTATGGAAAGAAACTGTCCAGAAGGATTGTTGGGATTCACGACCACGATGGCTCTGGTGCGCGGACCGCAGGCTGATTCGAGGGCCGTGATATCCGAACACCACCGCTCATGGAAATAGGCGGAGATGTTTACGGTTTCGATGCCTTCCAAGGCAGCCAGATGCTCGAAGAGTGGATAACTGGGGCTAGGCACCAGCACCTGGTCCCCAGGGTCGCACAGCAGTTTAAAAAGCCATGAATAGGCTTCGCTGGTTGAAGCCGTCAGAAGGATGTCTTCGGGATGCACACCACATCCGTGGTGGGTGGCGATGGCCACCCGAGCCGGAAGGCTACCGCATGGATCGGCCTTGTAGCGGAGCACCTCTTCCGACGCCAGGGCAGGCGTCCACGCGCCCTCCGCAAAATCAAAGCCGCACTGGGTGGGATTCGAAACGGTCAGGTCCAGGAATTCCGGTGCTTCGCGTCGTGCCTCCACCAGCATCGAAAAGGCCGTGGGGAGCAGGGAGGCAGGAAGACGATTGGAGATGCGCATCTGCCTTAGCATAACGGCGGCATACTGTAGGTCCATTCCGGGAGGCTTCCATGGCCAAGGGGTTGAACGTCGCGGTGCTGCTGGCTGGTTGTGGCCATTTGGATGGCGCGGAGATCCGGGAATCGGTGCTCACACTGCTGGCTCTCGATCAACAAGGCGCCAACGTCCAATGCTTCGCACTGGACAGGGACCAGCACCATGTGGTGAACCACCTTACTGGCCAAGCTGTGGAAGGCCAGCATCGCAATATCCTGGAAGAGGCTGCCCGTATCGCCCGCGGCAAGATACTGCCATTATCTGAAGCAGATCCCAAAGCTTTCGATGCGCTTGTCATGCCCGGGGGCTATGGTGTGGCGAAGAACCATTGCGGCTTTGCCTTCAATGGGATTGGCGCGGACGTTGCTCCCGAAGTGCTCCACTTCGTAAAGGCTTTTTTTGAAGCGAAAAAACCAATCGGAGCCATCTGCATCGCGCCAGCCTTGATCGCGCTCATTTTGAAAAACACTGGCCAGAGCGCTGCGCTCACCATCGGCAATGACAAGGGCACCACGGCGGCGCTCAAGGCTCTGGGAGCGGATCCGCAGGACCGCGACACGGCCCGCGATGTCGTTGTGGATGAGGCTTTGAAACTTGTCACGACGCCTGCCTACATGTTTGATGATGCGAGGCTTTCTGATGTGTTCGTGGGCATAGAGCGGGCCGTGGCCGAGGTACTCAAACGCGCTTGAAACCTCCAACTATTCAGAGCGGGTCTTCAAGCAGGGTTTTTTCGAGTTCGTTTCGTAGATCCCTGTACTGGTATGGCTTCTTCAAAAATCCAGCCGGGTGGATTCCAACGAAGGATTGGAGGGCTTCCTGTTGGTTGTAGCCGCTGGAGAGTATGACCTTGGCCGAAGGATCAATATCCTGGATGGCCTGGAAAGCTGCCTTGCCATCCATTTTCGGCATGGTCAAGTCCAGAAGCACAACGATGATGTCCTGCCTGTGCGCTTTGTACAGATCCAAGGCTTCGATGCCATCAGCGGCCTCCAGAACCTTGAATCCGAGCGACTCGAGCATGGCGCCCGCCGTCGCGCGGATGGTGGATTCATCATCCACGATGAGCACTGTCCCTGGCGGGAGTTTCAGACGCGCAGGTGGTTTGGGCGTTTCCGGCGCCTTTTCAGCGGCCTGATGAGCTGGAAAGTAGATACGGAAGATAGAGCCTCTTCCAAGTTCTGAATAAATGTTGATGCCCGCATGGTGGCTCCGAAGGATGCCAAGCATGGCCGACAATCCAAGGCCCCGCCCAGAAACCTTGGTGGTGAAGAATGGATCAAAGATCCTCGACATGGTGGCTGGGCTCATGCCGCTGCCCGTATCCGATACTTCAAAGGCGATGTGGGGCCCGGGACTGACGGCTTGCCTGATGAGATGGTTGGAAATGAAGAATTCATCGAGCGTGATGGCCCGGGCGGTGAGGGTGATGTTGCCGTCGGCATCGCCAATGGCTTCGGATGCATTGATGACGAGGTTCATCACGATCTGCTGGATCTGGGTTGGGTCGCCTTCCAGGGCGGGCAGGTCTTGAGGGATTTCGGTATGTAAAATGACTCTCTTGGAAATGGATACCGCTAGCAGACGGGTCATGCCCTCTACCACTTGGCCCAGGCTCACCGCCTGAATTTGGAAGCGCCCCTTCCCGCTATAGGTAAGCAATTGGCGGGTGAGATCTGCCGCGCGGAGCACGGTGCTTTCGATATTTCCGAGCTGGGGTTGAACAGGCGAAACCTTGGGCAGGTTCATCTGGATCAGATTCAAATTTCCGAGAATGGCTGTGAGCAGATTGTTGAAATCATGGGCGATGCCACCCGCCAAGAGTCCCAGGCTCTCTAATTTTTGGGCCTGGAGCACGGCTGCTTCCGAGCGGACCTGCTCTGTCACGTCGCGGGCAACAACGCAGAGCAAATCCTGATCAGCCTCCCGCAGATGGTTGGCGCTCAGATCCAGGTCATGGATCCGGCCATCCTTATGGCGATAGCGGCGGAGGCCCACTTTGCTGTGCTGCGCCGCCATCACGAGGGCGATGTTCCGGTCCACAGATTCCCGGTCAGCCTCCGCCAGATCGTACAGGCAAATGGTTTTCAAATCCTCATCGCTGTAGCCAAGGACCTTGTGGAAAGCTTCATTTGCTTCCACGATGCGCTTGGTGGCCACGTCGAAAAGGAAAATGATTTCCTCGGCTTGTTCCACCACGGAGCGATAGCGGGCCTCGCTCTTGCGCAACTGGACTTCGGACAGCTTGCGCTCGGTGATGTCCTGGCAGATGCCCAGCAGGGCGGTGGGTCTTCCATTCTCATCCCGCTGGATTTCAGCGTGAAGGTATACCCATGCAATGGAGCCATCAGGCCTTATGATCCGATGCTCGATTTCCCTGGTCCCCCGGCGGATATTTCTACATCAGCAGCCCTGACCCGCTCCAGGTCCTCAGGGTGGACCACCCCATAGAAGGCGGCTTTTGTGGGTGTGAAGCTGATGGGGTCATAGCCGAAAATCCGGAACGTCTCCTCTGACCACTTGCTGGACAGATCCCGAAGATCCAGCTCCCAACTTCCGATATGGGCGATGCGCTGGGCCTCCCCCAGCTGGAAGCCATGTTCCCGGAGCAAATCTTGGTTGGTTTCTAGGTCCGGGCGGCCAGGGTTCCCTTTCAGGTCCACCTCTCCACAGCGGTAGGTTTCCACTTGCCGGCACAGGGCGCCGATGAGGTCCTCTACCGTTCTCCCTTGGGTCAAATGCTCCGCCAGGTACCGCTGCCCTACAACCGAGTCAGACAGCATTCCCGTTTCCTGAGGCCCATCGGGTATCGGAGCAGGAATATCCATGGCCGCCTTTCTGCCTGAGCTCTGAAGTGTCATTGAGGTCCATTCCATCCTAAGCGGAAAATCCTGGCGCGCGGCCTTCAGTCCGGGAATGTTCCTGCGGCGGAATGGGCTCGGACCATACGCCGCAACGCAGGGTGCCGGATGTTGGTGGACGCCAAGAGCCTTGCGTCGGGTTCCAACACCTTGATCCAGTGGACCGCGTGGCCGAGCACCACCTGCGATTCCAGCATCAGCAGGGTCTCATCAATCAATCGGAGAACTCTTAATGCGATAGCTTCCTGTTCTCTCCAAAGTGATGTTTCCAAGGCGGCGAGTTGCGATGGTAGAAGGGGAGCTTGGAATAGGGCCATGAGCGTGCTTTCGTGCAGCCGTGGATTCTGGAGAAAGGCCTGGAGGACTCCTGTATCAGGCATTTTCCATACGAGCCGCCAAAGGGGTTTCGGCGCCAAAGGAGCCAGGGCGCGTCGTTCGCCGACGGTTAGCCCGGGCCAGAGGTTTTGCAGCCTTTCTGTGGCGAAGGCTCGGGCTTGTGGATGGGCCGATGCATCCAAGGCTACCGCCGCCAAGGCTCTCCACGGCAGGCGCGGCAGCAGCCGGGCCCGCAGATGGGCTGGTGCTTTGGGGTGTTGCGCGATCCAGCGTAAAAGGAGGGGGCGCTTTTGCAGGTCCTCCAGTTCGGCCGCGGCCTCAAGCCAGCCTCTCGGCGGCGCGGGATTGCGGAGCAGCCGCAGGAATTTGGGCCATTCGATGGCGGGGGGAAGGGGCCAGCTCACGGAATACATTCTGCACTGGCACACTGTTGTCATGACACATGAGTTCAGCATTCTAGGGAGAGGGCGGGCGGGTCGGTCCCTCGCAAAGGCCTGGGGCGATTCTGTGACGCTGCTGTCCAGTGCTGAGGCACCAGAAGGTTTCGCGCTGCTGGCAGTGCCGGATGATGCCATTTCAGCCCAAGCGGACCGTTTCCCTGGACGATGTGCCCACCTATCAGGAAGTTTTCACCTGGAAGGCGTGCCTTGCGCCCATCCCCTCACCAGTTTTGACGGCGAACCGGCCGACTGGCGCGGGACACCCCTCGCGCTCACTGGAAATGTTCCTGAATTCCTTGTTTCTGCCTTTCAAAAATTGGGATTCGAGCCTTTCCAGTTGGAACCCGGCCAAAAGGCCCTGTACCATGCGGCCGCCGTGCTGACCTCCGCCCACTCCGCCACGTTGTGGCTGGGCGCAGCGGCGCTGCTGCGCTCCTCAGGGGTGGAACTACCGGGTCGCGGCCTCATGCCCTTGGTTGAGGCCACACGGCGCAACATCGAGCGGCATGGGGACGCGGGCCGCACGGGACCCTTTATTCGCGGGGACGAGGCCACCATCGCACGGGATGCGGCGGCCTTGCCCAAAGGTTGGCGGGAAATTTTCCTTAAACTAGGGCATCTTGGATGAAGCCATGAACGCAAACCAGAATCTGAACCACGGAACCACGGATATGCAGCCGGTCTTTAGTCCGGAAGCGCTTGGCGTCGCGCTGCCCGGAGTACGGTTCCGCGATGCTCTTGAACGTTTGAGCGCCCAGGGCGAATTGAAGGCCAAGCTGCTGCTGGTCGCCTTGGACCATTTCGCCAAGCGCGGGTTCGATGGCGTGCAGGTGCGGGAAGTGGCGGAGGAGGCTGGCGTCTCAAAACCGACCCTGTATTACCACTTCGGCAGCAAGGAAGGGTTGTTCCGCCAGCTCTGCCTGGTGGCCCAGGCGGTGGTCGAACGGCGCGTCCTGAACCTTGTGGAACCATTGCTGGAGCCGGTTCCCATTGGCGCATCCGAGATCCGGGCTTCTGCTTTGCAGCTGGCGAAGGGCTATGTGGAACTCCTTCGGGAGACCCCTGAATTCACTGGTTTCATCTTTCGCTCCATCGCGGTGCCAAGCCCAGACAGCGGATTTCGGGACCTCATGCCGCTAGTGGAGAGAGCCCTCAGCCCTTTTGGGCTATATATCCATACGGTATTTGGTGTGAGCCTGGAACAGGCCCGGAAGGAAGTCCTGATTTTCACTGCGATTTTTGGCGCGCTCATTGAAGAGGGTCTGCGGCGCCCTGAATATGTCATTGATGAAAAAGAACTCGCCTGGGCCGTGGACCGCTGGCTTCGGGGTCTGGAACCTGTTTTGTGAAATCGCCGTTTGAAGTGTGGGGAATGGCTCTGGGCCTGATGTTGTGCGGAGGAGTGTCGATGGCCAAGGGACCCGTACGGAACATCGAACCAATCCGGGTGGTGGTCCGCCCTATCAATCTGGCTCAGCACGAATTGGAAGTAAGCCTTGAGTTGCCAGGAGAAGCGCTGGCAAAGGGAGCCGTGGCATCGCTCCCAGCCTGGACTCCAGGCTCATACTTGGTGCGGGATTACGCCCGCTTCGTGGATCGTGTGGCGCTGAAGGATTCCCGAGGGGAGATCCACCCTCTGGGGAAGCTGGATAAGCAGCGCTGGCAGCTTCCACTGTTGAAAGGGAACGCGACGCTCAGCTATCGCGTTTTCTGCAACGAGCTGTCCGTGCGCACCAACCATGTGGACGCAGCCCATGCGCAGCTGGTGGGGGCGGCGACTTTCATGTACTTGGAGAAAGAACAGGGCCGATCGGTGGCTGTCCGGTTCGAGAATTTCCCCGCGGCATGGAATGTGGCTTCCAGCTTACCTTTCAAAAACGGTTTCTACCATGCGGCGAACTACGAAGAACTGGTGGATTCCCCTTTCGAGCTCGGGACTTTCCGGTTGCACACATTTCATGCCTTGAACGCGGATTTCGAATTCGCTATTACCGGCGAACACAATGGGGACGAGGCCAGGATCATAGATGGCGCGAAAAAAATCGTCACCCAGGCCGGCAGCATTTTTGGGGCTTTCCATTCCAGCGCTACACATTCCTGCTCACCTTCAGCCCCAAGGCCCGCGGCGGCTTGGAGCACAAGAACTCCACCTCGCTGTTGAGCGACCCTTTCCGTTTCAATAAGACTGCTGGCTACGAGGGGCTTTTCGGTCTCATCAGCCACGAATTCTTCCATGCCTGGAATGTGAAACGATTGCATGACCCGGTGCTCGGTCCCTTCGACTACAGCGGTGAGAATTACACCAAGCTGCTCTGGTTCCACGAAGGCGTCACCGACTATATGGATGACCTGATTGGAATGAAAGCTGGCGTGATTCCATGGTCCACCGAGGCCAAGGAGTGGGCCAAACGCTGGACTGAGAACGGAGAACGGCCAGGACGCGCGGAGCAGAGCCTGGAAGAGGCCAGCTTCGATGCCTGGATCCGATTCTACAAACCATCCGAATTCACGCCCAACAGCACGGTGGATTATTACGAGGCAGGCGCGCTGGTGGGCTTGATGATGGACGCACAGATCCGAGTGGGCTCCAAAGGCGCAAAAAGCATGGAGGATCTTTTCGCTATGCTTTGGCAGCGGCATGGGGAGAAGGGGCTGACCGATGCGGATATCCGGAAGGCCTACCAGGAACTGTCCGGACTGGATCCGGAGCCATTTTGGAACGCCCACATCCGCCATAGCGGACCCTTGGATCCGTCCGCCATCGAAGCTGCCTTCGGCCTGAAATTTGAAACCAAAGCGCCCTGGGAATCGCTGCCCCCTGAAGACTTGAAGGATGCGGCGCTGGCCCGCTTCTCCAAGAGCTATGTGGGACTCGAATTTGGAACCGCGCCGGATGCGTCCACCATCAAGAACGTGATCCCAGGCTCGCCTGCCTTTGAGGCAGGTCTCAGCTACGGACAGGAAATCCTGGCGGTGAACGGTTGGCGCACCACGCTGGGGACCGAGGTCCAACAGCGGATCGCCGACGTTCCAGTCAACGGGAAAGTCGAATTCACGGTGGCGGACTGTGGCCGGGTGAAGACCATTTCTGTGCCTGTGGTCGAAAATCCCAAGCGTATATTCCGCATACTCCCGGATCCCATGGCCACTGACGAGCAGAAGGCGATGTTCACAAAGTGGACTGGCCAGGCGTTTCCGCCGCAGTCCGCGCTGGCGCCCAAATCCAGAAGCGTGAAACCTTGAGCGTTCTTTCTAGCGGTGTCCCTGGCAGCATTCCCAGGATCGTGGCCATCATCGCCGCCCACGATGAATCTGAGCATATAGGCGGGGTGGTATCCGGGCTCTTGCGCTTTGGCCAGCAACGGATTCTGGTGGTGGATGATGCATCCCAGGACGGCACAGCGGCTATTGCGGAGTCAGCCGGCGCCGAGGTGCTGCATCTTCCGGTTGGCAAAGGCGGTGGCAAAGGGCAGGTGCTGCGCGCGGGCATTGCCCACGTGCGCGATGACGATTTTGATTTTTACCTTTTTATTGATGGGGACGGCCAGCATGACCCGGCGGATCTCTGCGGATTTTTGGATTATCTAGCCACCCACCCCAAGGCGGATTTCCTGATTGGCAGCCGTTTCCAGGATCGTGGCAAGATCCCAGGAAAAAGATGGAAGACCAATGCGTTGGGCTCATGGACCTTGGGGCGGATCGCGGGTGTGAAATGGGAGGATAGCCAGAGCGGTTTTCGGATGATCCGTAAAAAGGTTTTGGAACGCCTGGACCTTTGCAGCGCCGGCTTCGCCATCGAGATGGAGATCGCCATGAAAGCTGCGGATTGGAAATTGAATTGGGCCCATATTCCCATCCGCGCGATCTACCACCAGGGGGGCGGAAGCCATTTTCGAGGCGTTATGGACACCTGGCGGATCGCCTGGTTTTCGCTCCAGTGTTGACTCGGGTCTGTCAACACGAAAGAAAACAAAATCTGCGGAAAACTATGCGGACATTCTGATCTGGAATAACATTTTTTTACGATTACGCAAATACAGATATGATTATCATTAATTAAGTGTTGATGAATTAGGGCAGGAAACAGAAGTCCATGGAAGATAGGGGTTTAGGGGCCCTGAAGGATGCCAATCCGCAGTGTTTTCCACACAACATGCGGAAAGGCTGCCAAATGCCTTTTACTTCATGTAAACCCGCACCCAAGGCCCTTATCCGGGTATTTTCCCCGGGCGAATGACGCCATCGTCAAGCGAAAAGCGCTGCTCGCAAAGCCGGTCAATTTTCAACGGCAACGGGGACTTCCTCTTTCGAGATCCACGCATCCAAGGTCTCGTCCGGAATGCCTAATTTTGAAAGATGCTCAGTGGCCATGCGCATGCTTTGGCCTTCGTCGCGGCAGATGAGCAGGCGGCGCTTCCAAGCATTGATGACTTGGTCTTTCAGGCCGGTTTCCCCTTGGGAGATCCGCTTTTCAAGAAGGAAACCCAGATTGTTCGCGGCCTTGCGATGATGCGGGTCCAGGCTCAAGGCTTTGTTGTAGGCCTTGGTGGCTTCCGGCAAGCGATGCGCGACTTCGAGCGCCACACCATTGGCATTCCACACATCGGGATCATCCGGCGCCAACGTCATGGCCTCTTTCACCATACGCAACTGGTCCTCAGGGCGTTGGGCCTTGCGGGCGCATTCGGAAAGCCCCAGGTAAGCGCTGTATTCACTGGGGTCAGCTTCCAGGGCTTTGCAGAAGGTGTGTTCAGCTTCTTTGACCGTGCCTGTCTCCAGGATTGTGTAACCGAGCTGAACCTGCAGATCCGCTGCTTCTGGATCCCTGGCCAGCGCTTCCTGATAGCAGCGCAATGCGTCTTCCCATCGTTCGTCTTCCCGGGCCATTTCACCCAGGGCCGCCCAGGGATTAGCCGCGCTCGGGTCCGTGTCCGCTGCCATGGTGAAGTAGGAAATGGCGCCATCTCGGTCGCCCAGGTCGCGCTTGAATTCACCCAGGAGTGATTGGGCCTCGGAGAATGTGGATGCGGGAGGTGCCAACAGGATCAACTTATGCAACTCTGCCTGGGCCATATCAAGTTGACCTTGTTCAGCAAAAATTTCCGCCACGAGGAAATAGCTGCTGGGCTCTGTGATATTCAGGCTCCGGGCGCGGTGGACGCAGCGCATGCCCTCTTGACTTGCGCCGCGCTGCAAAAGGAATTCGCCTAAGGTATGCCAGCCCCAATAATAATTGGGATCCAGCTCAAGGGACGCCAGGGCTTGAGCTTCGGCGGCGGGATGATCCCCCATTTGTTCGCACACGATTCCGAGCATGCGCAATGCCACAGGGTTTTTCGGTTGTAGGCTCAAGGCCTTCAACAGCGCCCCTTTGGCAGGTTCCAGGTGATCCTGATGGAGGGCCAACAGACCCATAAGTTCGAAGGTCTTGGCATCCTGGTCGTCTTTCGCCATTGCTTTTTCAATCAGGGCTTCAGCTTCGTCCAACTGATTCTCAATGATTCTTAAAAAAGCGAGATTGCGAAGGGGGGTCGCTTCACCGGGATGTTCGTCCCGCACAGCTTTCAATTCCACAGAAAGGCGCTGTAACTCCTCGTCGGTGGAGTGGTCGCCCTCGCATAAGATCCGCTCGAACCAGGCTTCGCCATTGGCCCGCTCCTCCGCCAAAATCCTATCCAGCACCTCGGCGGCCTCGACGTGGAGGCTGCGGGAGTTGAGGGCCTTGGCGTAGCGCAGCCTTGAGATGGCATCTGGGCCAAGTGAAGCTCTCAGCGCGAACAGATCAGGATCAAGCAGACGGAGCCAGGGACGCGCCATGGGATACCTCGTATGTGCAGCCATAGGTTAGCACTGCGGACATCATTCAAATGTACGAAACGCCTTGGCAATTCCTTCGCAGAGCAGCCTTGCCATGGCTGTTCTGGTTTCGACCGTGGCCGAACCCAGGTGGGGTAGCAGAACCGTCCGAGGCGCCGAACTCCATTTGGGATTGAGGTGGGGCTCATTCTCATAGACATCGAGGCCGACGCCACCAAGGTAGCCTGACTCCAGCAACTCAAGGACCGCCGTTTCATCCAGGATTCCACCCCGGGCGGTGTTGATGATTACCGCTCCCTTGGGAGCCTCAGCAGAGCCTCGCGGTCCAGCAGGCCGCGGGTCGCATCCGTCAGGGGGCAATGAAGCGATAGCACTGCGCTTTGGCCGAGCAGATCATGCAATGGCAATCGTGGTGCGGCCTCAGGTCCGAAGCCGACGCTGCCGCCGCAGGCCTCGCGGTCCCAGAATACGGGATTCATCCCCATGCCCCAAACGCGCTTGGCGAAGGCTTTTCCGATGGGCCCCGATCCAAGAATGCCGCAGGTTTTCCCTGTGAGGCTCAGCCCCAGAAGTTGATCCGGCCGCCATCCGGTCCAGGTTCCAGAACGCACCAGGGCTTCGCCTTCGGCGATTCTGCGGGTCACCGAAAGCAGCAAGGCCAGGGCGATATCTGCGGTGGAATCGGTCAACACTCCCGGCGTGTTCACGATGATGATGCCCTTGGCTTCACACACGGAAAGCGGCAGATGGTTCACGCCCACTGAATACGTTCCAATGGCTTTGAGCTTTGGCGCAGCCTGGATATCCGCTTCCGAGATGGGTTCGGATAACATCACGACGATGGCTTCGGCTGATTCCAAGGCCGCGTTCCACGACGGTGTCCGGAACGGTGTGATGAGCAAATCAGGAAAAGCCGTTCCCAACTCCCGGAGCGCATCTCCGGCCAAAGGGGAAGTTGAAAGAATGCGGACGCTCATCGTTGAAGTGCTCTCAGCGCCAACCGGATGGCCTCTGGAAGTGGAGGCCTTGTGGCTCTAAGCTCGATGACCGCAAGCATCACGCTGTCTTCCTTGAATCCTAGATTGGTCAGCGCGGATCGGAGGTCCGCTTCCCAGGCGTCGCCAGGAGCCGCCGCGCCGCCCAGCCCATCAAGACCTGAAAGGCCGCCCATTTTTTCACTGAGTTCAAAGCACAGCTTTTCAGCGGTCTTCTTTCCGACACCCGGAATATGCACCAGCAGTTTCACGTCGCGGTTGCGGATTCCTTGAATCAATTCGGACATGGGCAATGCGCCCAGCGCAGCCAGCGCAAGCTTTGGGCCGACACCATCCACTTTGACGAGCATCCGATAAAGATCCCGTTCGGAAAGGGAGTAGAACCCTAAAAGAGAAAGCTCATTTTCCCGCAGCAGCGTTTCAATCCACAACGTTGCCTCGTGCCCCACCTCCGGGAGCAATCCATAGGTGCCCAAGCTGATGGCCGCGGCATACCCCACCCCCGCGCATTCGATGAGCGCCTGGTTGGGCAGCTTCTGGATCAATTCACCGCGTAGTCGTCCGATCATGAAGATAGAGTAGCGCGGGGCTGCCGGAGGTGGTGCGACCCTGTAGTCTCCTCAGCACCGAATAGGAGGCAAACATTGACAGCTGGTAAATGGGTGGCGGCTTCTCTGGAGAAAATGCAGGTCCTCAGTTGCACCAGGTGGGATTGCACCTGAAAGGATGGCTATGAGGGCCATCCTGGTGCATGGCATGGGTCGCACCGCGGCCTCCCTACTCTGGCTGGCGGCTAGGTTGTGCAGGCGTGGCATCAAGGTTTCCCTGTTTTCATACTCAGCGACCTTTGGCACTTTGGACGATACGGTCCGGCGGCTTTCGGATTTCATCCAGAAATGGAGTGAAGACGACGACTTCATTCTTGTGGGCCATTCTCTGGGCTGCGTTTTGATCCGCTCCGCACTATTGGTGCCCTATGAACGGGCGCCACGTGCTTGTTTCTTCCTCGCCCCACCCAGCAAGGTAAGCCGCGCCGCGAAAGCCTTCCGTGAATTCCCGCTCTACCGTGCCTGGAATGGCGAGATGGGGCAACTGCTCAGCGATGCTGCTTTCATGGAATCATTGCCTGTTCCAAAGGTCCCCACGAGGGTCTACGCTGGCAATAAGGGACCTCAGGGAACTCATAGCCCGTTTGGCCTTGAACCCAATGACGGAATCCTGGCTGTATCCGAGACAGCACTCTACGAAGGCCAGCCAATCATTGAAATCCCTACGATCCATACGTTCATCATGAACTCCCAGCGTGTGCTTGATGACATTGTGGAAGCCGCCAACATGAGGTAGATCGGTGATGAAATTGCGAGGTCGTCCCAGCAATGAAAACGGCGGCCCGAAGACCGCCGAAAAAAGAAACTTTGGTGGGCCCGATCAGGATGGAGGATCACGCGACAGCGTGCGCAGCGAAGCGAGCAACGGTGGCAACGAGGCCGCACAAAGCGGCCTTGTTGAGCGGGATGACGACCGACATCGATGGTTGGCGAGGTCGTCCCATACATGAGAACGGCGGCCCGAAGACCGCCGAAAAGTAAAAACTTGGTGGACCCGATCAGGATCGAGGCTCACGCGACGGCGAGCGCAGCGCAGCGAGCATCGGCGGCAACGAGGCCGCACAAAGCGGCCTTGTTGAGCGGGATGACGACCGACATTGATGGTTGGCGAGGTCGTCCCATACATGAGAACGGCGGCCCGAAGACCGCCGAAAAGTAGAAACTTGGTGGACCCGATCAGGATCGAACTGACGACCTCCTCATTGCGAACGAGGCGCTCTCCCAGCTGAGCTACGGGCCCGGGAATGCCTAGTCTATCGGAAGCGCAGCGCTACTCCAAGGGCGGATTCTCCGGAGCGGACGTTGACCGGCGGGGGATCGGAACCGACACTGCTCCACATGGTTCTTTCTCTCGCTGCCTCCCTTGCCATCCTTGCTTTTGCGGATGAGAAATTGCAAGAGCACAGCCGGGAGGGAATCCAATTTCAGATGTCAGCCTTCCAGTTGGAGCGACCCAACTGGCGGCCCTGGGAAATCCCCGGGGAAAAAGCCTCAAATCGCAAATCAAGCCTGTCACGACGCGCCCAGATGCCTTCGGCCACTGTTGAGGTGGTGGAGTCCTCGGATCTAGAGCGGCATCAGCGCTTATTTGAATTTATGGCTCGCACCGCGCCAGTGCTGATGACCGCTTACGAATTTGGCTATGAGTCCAGAACCAACAAACAGATGCTAAGCGAGTTCATGGCCCAGGACCCTTCGCACCCCCATCCGCCTTCCGTCCCTTCGGTCTTCTACAACAATTTCAAACCGCCTCTGGAGAATCCGGCGCTGGTTGAAAAAAAACGATGACCTGGTGGTTTTGCCGATACGGAACTACCCGCGGGTTCCTGAACCATTCCCATGAATATGAAAAGCCGCCTTGCGCGGCGGCTTTCCATTGTATCGATTAATGTTACATGAGCTCGGCCATGCACTTGGCCAGGACATCCTTGCCTGGCTTCAGCGCGGCTTGGCCCAGATGCACCAGCGGGGTGTCGACGATGTGGGTGGTGTCGTGGATATTGGGTTTCTCGGTGTTGATGTAAAGAAGCCCCGTTAGGAATTCGCCTTTTTCCAGGCCCTCATGCAGCGTCTTCATGGCGCCGAACCGGTCTGTGGGATCGTAGTCCTCGCGTAGCCCGCGGAAGGAAACTTTTGAGCCGTCTGGGAAGGTCACCACCCTACTCTCGCCAGCTGGGATTTCTACCTGCTCCAGTTCATTGAACTGCACGAAACCCAGTTCGTGGAGGGGGAAGTCATGATCCTTGGCGTTCTTGTAGGATTTGGTGGAGCTGTCGTGGTTGTTGAAGGTCACGCAAGGGCTGATGACATCAATGATGCAGGTGCCGTTGTGGACCATCGCGGCCTTCAGAATGGTGTTCAACTGTTTGGGATCGCCGCTGAAGGAACGTGCGACAAAACCGCAACCAAGCTCCATCGCCAACGTGCAGGGATCGATGGGGGCGAGTTCGTTCACAGAGCCATGTTTCAGCACGGAACCGAGATCGGCTGTGGCCGAGAACTGGCCCTTGGTGAGGCCGTAAACACCGTTGTCTTCGATGATGTAGATGATGGGAGCGTTGCGGCGGATGGTATGCACGAACTGGCCGATGCCAATGGACATGGAATCCCCGGCGCCGGAAATGCCGATGTTGATCAGTTCACGATTGGCTAGGGCGGCGCCGGAGGCGATGCTGGGCATGCGGCCATGGACGCTGTTGAAGCCCCAGGCCTGATTGAAGAAATAGGCAGGGGTCTTCGAGGAGCACCCAATGCCGGAATATTTGCCAACCTTGTGGGCCTCGATATTCATCTCGAAGGCGGCGTTGATGAGTTGGGCGGTGATGCTGTCGTGGCCGCAGCCAGCGCACAGCGTGGATTTGCTGCCCACGTAATCCTGCTTGGTGAGGCCGAGCTTGTTAGTGGGAACCACAGGTGCGGAAGTAGTCATCTCGGTCTCCTTATTTCTCGAATGCAATAATCTGGTCAACGATGGTCTGCGCGGCGAGGGCCATGCCGTCGTAATGCAGCACCGACTTGAATTTCATAGCCGCTTCGGGATAAAACTCCACCAGCAGCGCCTTCATCTGGGCATCGCGATTTTGTTCCACTACGTAGATGACATCCGAGCGCTTGATGAAGGCGTCTACTTCCGTGGTGAAGGGCAGGGCACGCAGCCGCAGGTAATCCGTCTTCTTCTGGAAAGATTCCGCCAGCACATCCCTGGCTTCCGTGACCGCGGGATCGCTGGAACCGAAAGCCAGCACACCACGCTTGGAACCGGTGTCATCCACAATGGGCTTGGGCACATAGCCCTTGGCGGTCTCATACTTTGCCCGCAGCCGGTCCATCAGATCCGTGTAGTCTTTCGGCTTCTCGGTGTATTGGGCATAGGCATTGTGGCCCGAACCGCGGGTGAAGTAGGCTCCCTTGCCGCCGGGCGTTCCTGGCAGCGTGCGATAGGGAATGCCGTCTCCATCCACATCCTTATAGCGGCCCCAATCCTTCATCTCAGCCAGCTCCTTCTCGCCCAGCACCTTGCCGCGGTCGAAGTTCCCTTCTGGGTAGGGGAAGGGCTTGGACATCCAGTTCTGCATGCCCAGGTCAAGATCGGTCACCACAAAGACGGGGGTTTGGAAACGCTCAGCCAGATTGAAACTCTCATAGGCAAACTCAAAGCATTCAGACATATTTCCGGGGTAGAGGTTGATGTACTGAGTGTCCCCATGGCTGCACTTGGCGCACAACTCGATGTCGCCTTGCATGGTGCGCGTGGGAAGCCCCGTGGAAGGCCCGGTGCGCGCCACATTGAAAAAGACGCCCGGGATTTCCGTAAAATATCCCAGCCCGATGAATTCGCTCATGAGCGAGATGCCAGGGCCCGAAGTCGCAGTCATAGCACGTGCGCCCGCCCATCCCGCACCGAACACCAAGCCTGCTGAAGCCAGTTCATCTTCCATTTGCACGTGGGCCACGGTGAGTTTTCCATTTTCATCGCGGCGGTATTCGTCGGCGTAGTCGATGAGGGACTCCACCAATGATGAAGATGGCGTGATGGGATACCATCCGACGACCTGCACTCCCGCGAACATGGCGCCCAGCGCGCAAGCCGCATTGCCGTCGATGATGATGTTGCCGGCCGTCTTGTTGTCTGCGACGACCTTGAGGCGGGTTTGCTCTGGCATGTTCTCAGCTGCCCATGCAAAACCCGCGTCCACAGCTGCTTGGTTGATCTCGATGGCTTTCTGTTTGCCCTTGAGCTGCTTGGTGATGGCCATCTTGGTTTCGCTCATGTCCAAGCCGAGCATCTGACCAGCGACGCCCACGTAGATCATGTTCTTCACCAGTTTGTGCAGCTTGGGCTCAGGGCAGCTGGCGGTGACCAGCTTCTGGAATGGCACCGGGTAGTAGATGAGGTCGTCGCGGAGCGTGTTGAGCTTGAGGGGCTCGTCATAAATGACCAGCGCGCCAGCGGTGAGCTTCAGAACGTCATCCTTCGCAGACTCGGGATTCATGCAGATCATCAGGTCCACGACGGCCTTGCGGGCCACATAGCCCTTTGTGTTGGCGCGGATTTGGAACCAGGTGGGAAGCCCTGCGATGTTGCTTGGGAAAAGGTTTTCCCGCTGACGGGGACCCCCATCTGGAAGATGGTGCGCATCAGCACGCTGTTGGCTGTTTGGGAACCGGAACCGTTGACGGTCCCGATTTCGATGGAAAAATCATTTATCAGTGTTTTCGTGTCGTGGATTGACTGAGCGTTTGCGAGCGCGGTGGACATAGGCCCTTTTCCCCTTATCAAAGCTCTTTGCGCAAACCGGCCCTTTGAAACAGGGACGCGCGCCTTGTGAGCAACAGTCCTCCAGTATATGACGGGTGCCGGGCTGTTCCGAGCGGGGATTCCGGACCGGAGGGAAGGCCTAGAAAAAAAACGAAAAAAAAGGGATTGACCTAGGGACCGCTTCTTCCTACCTTGAATTCATGACCTCTACCGATCTCACCAAACGCCAGCTCGCGGTGCTTCAGTTCATCCGCTCATTCGTCAAGTCGGAAGGGCGAAGCCCAACCCTGTCCGAGATCGGCAAAGGAGTGGGGTCCAGCGCCGTGAGCACCATCCACAAGCACGTTCAGCACCTTATCGACAAAGGGTTCCTGGGCCGCAGCCACGGCAAGGGCAACAATATCGTCATGCGGGACAAGCTCTCGGGGCCAGGTTCGTCCGTCCTGGATACAGATGAAGCCGCGGATGCCATGGATGACGATGATAGCGCTGGCCTTCAATCCGGTGCTTCCAAAACATCCGGTGCCCTCAATGCCCTCCATGCCCTTAATGCCACGCGTCTGATACCTGCGCGGATACTGCCTTTCTGTGGTGATGTCGCGGCAGGCGCGCCGCTTCTTCCTGAGACGAGAGCTCTTCCTGTGGAAGTGCCCAATTCCATCCACCGCGAACGGGATGATCTTTTCGTGCTGCGGGTGCGGGGCGATTCAATGGTTGGCGACGCCATTCTGGATGGAGATCTGGTGGTGCTGCAACGCAAAGCGGAAGTCCGCAATGGGGAGCGTGTGGTGGCTCTCATTGACGGCGAAGAAGCCACTCTCAAGGAATATCGGAAGGACAAGCAGGGCGTGTGGCTTATTCCTCATAACCCAGAGCTCAAACCGACTTGCTATGACCCCCGCCGCATTGATCTGCAAGGAGTGCTCGTGGGCGTGATGCGCAGTTGTTGAACCGCAGCTGTTGAACCGGTAATTATTGAGCCGCAGTTGCTGAACCTTGGAATTCCTGTTTCTTAAAATGTCAGTGAAGGCCCGCCCGCAGCGCCCGGCCCATTTCGGTGGTCGTCAGCACTCCGCCAAGGTCCCGAGTGGCGGCGCCTTCCTGAAGGGCCTTCTTAATGGATGTTTCCACATCTTGGGCCTCTTTGATCCAACCAAGATGCCGGAACATCAACACAGCGCAAAGCATCGCACCTGTTGGATTGGCAACCCCCTTGCCCGTGATATCCGGGGCCGATCCATGAACTGGTTCGAAGAGCCCTGTGCAGCGGAATGGATGGCCCGCAAAGGCAGGATCATGCTTCACCGCAAGGTTCGCTGAAGCGGCAATGCCCATGCCGCCCTGGAAGGCAGCCAGCAGATCGCTGATGAGGTCCCCTATAAAGTTATCGGCAGCGATCACACCGAAATCCCACGGCCGTTCCACCAAGGCGCAAAGCAGCGCATCAGCATGCATGGCGCTGGATCGGACGGCCGGGAACTCGAGTTGCAGTCCCCGGAACACACGCATCCAAAGCCCATGGCCGTGCTTCAGCACGTTGGCCTTGTGGGCCAGTGTCAAAGGCATGCCAAGGGTCTCCGCCCGTTGGAAAGCAGCCTTTAGTAAACAGTGAACAGCGGCCTCAGTATGAATCGCAAAATCCGTAGCGCCGTGTTGCGTGGATTCGCCCTTCAAGCAATAAAGCCCCTCGGTGTTTTCCCGGAAAACCTCTATGTGGATCTTCGCGGCTGCAACCCCCTTCAAGGGGACATGCCTGTCCAATATCGGGGCGCAAGGGCGTTGATTCACACGGAGCAGCAGATCCTTTCGCAAGCGCAGCAGAATTTCCTCGGCATGGCGGCCGTCAGGAACCCGAGGATCGCCAACGGCGCCGAAAAGAATCGCGTCAAAGGTGTCCCGGATGCAGATGAAGGTTTCATTCGAGAGCGTTTCACCCGTTGTCAGGAAATGATCCGCGCCATGAGGAAAAATCTCCCATTCGATCTGTCTGCCGCGGGTCCGCACCCACTCCAATAAGGGCGTCGTTTCGGCCATCACCTCGGGGCCGATTCCATCACCGGGAATTATTGCGATGCGCAGCATTCCTAATGTTCGCACGAGTGAATATGGGATACTGAGACCCAGTCTAAGGAGCATGCATGCAAATCTTCCATTCCTCCATCATCTCAAGTTTTGCCGCGCTCACTTGCCTTACGCTCTTTTCCGGCGATGCAGGAGACCTCCAGGAAGGCCAGAAGGCCCCGGCCATCCAAGCTCAGGATCAGAACGGCAAGACCATCAAGCTCTCGGATTACGCTTCGAAATCAACGGTGGTCCTTTATTTCTATCCGAAGGACGACACCCCAGGCTGCACCAAAGAAGCCTGCTCCCTTCGAGATGGGCATGCGGGGCTTCAGGCGGCTGGCGCCGTGGTGCTGGGCGTCAGCAGCGATGATGTTAAGAGCCACGCGGCCTTTGCGGCCAAATACCACCTTCCGTTCAGCCTTCTGGCGGACCCCGATAAAGCCATCATCAAGGCTTACGGCGTAAAAATGTTCGGCCTGGGCATTGCCAAGCGGGTCACTTTCGTCATTGACCGCCAGGGCGTTATCCGCAAGATTTTTCGGGATGTGAAGCCCGCGGGCCACGACCAGGAAGTCCTTTCAGCTGTCAAGAATCTCGGATGAATCCGGGGTCGCGCAATATTTAATCAAGCTTGGCTGGAAGGCTGATGGCCTTCGAGATACACTCAATCTTCCAGCCTTGAGGGTTCAACAATGGTGTTTTTCAATCACGCCACCCGTCAGATGACGGCCAAGATCGTTTATTACGGTCCAGGTTTGTGCGGGAAAACGACCAATCTCAACACTATCTATGGCAAGACATCCACCAAGGCCCGCGGTGAGATGGTGAGCCTCAATACTGAAACTGATCGAACGCTGTTCTTCGATCTCCTGCCCATGGATGTGGGCATGGTGGGTGGTTTCAAGACCAAGCTGCAGCTTTATACCGTTCCAGGACAGGTGTTCTACAACAGCACCCGTAAACTCGTGTTGAAGGGTGTGGACGGCATCGTGTTCGTGGTGGATAGCCAGGTGCCCATGCTGGATGCCAGCAAGGAAAGTCTGCAGAATCTGGAGGAAAACCTTCGAGAACTCGGTCTCAAATTGGGTGATATTCCCACTGTGTTCCAGTGGAACAAACGGGATTTGAAAAATATTGTTCCAGTGGAACAGCTTGAAACTGAGCTGAATCCCAGGGGACTGCCCAGCTTTCAGTCTTGCGCCCAGGATGGCACAGGTGTTTTTGAGACCCTGCGTGGAATCACGAAGCTGAGCCTCACACACATCAAAACCCATGTGCTGGGCGAAACCACCGCGCCTCCGCCGACCGTTGCTGCCAAAGATGTCAAGCCACCGCCCATCAAGATCGTGGTCCCGGACACGATTCCCGCCTCTACCCGGGATCCATTGCTTCCCTCCGCTGTCGCTCTCACGACTAACGACCTTTCCATGATGGACGAGGACACGGGCTACAAACCCCATTCTGCTCCATCTACGCCCTCTGCCTCCTCTATCCCCTCCATAACACCTCCTGCTTTCCCGCCGCTCACGCCTGTTTTCCAGGATGAAAATCCACTTGAAACCCGGCCAGTAAAAGTATTGAAGGATCATCCTGATTTGAGCGCCCATCCGTTGCCGGATGAAGACGTGGCGGATCTGCCAACCACCCAGAAGGCAATTGAAGCTCCGCTCGCGCCGGTTGTGCCTGCGCCAGCATCGCCCCAGGTTCCTGGCTCATCGCCGGTGGCGCAGGCCCACCCGCCAGCACCGCTGTCTCCACCCACCCAGCCTCTGCCTGAACCCAAGAAGAACACGCTTTCTCTTGCTCCCATTAAATTTTCAGCGCCTTCGCAGAAGTCACCGAATCCCAAAGATGCGATCAACTCGCTGCTCGGCGAGCTCACGATGGTGGGCAAGTTGGGAACACCATCGATGGTACGGGTAGACCTGCCGGGCGACATGGATCCGGGTGAAGTGGAAGTGGTTGTCACAGTGAAACAAAAAGGCCAGGTCATCGGCGAAGGCACTTTGAAGCGCCCAGCTCCCTCCAAGGGCGTGGCGGCCAAGCTCAGCCTTGAACTCAGGCGTCCTTGATCCGGTGCGGCTTCCATCCACACATGGAATCGCTATTTTGTTCTGTCTGGGTTCGGCATTAGCTCAGGGCGCGGAGCTTCCGAAATGGTGGAATTCGTTTGTAGCTGTGCCTCGCGTTCAGGCGACCTTCGTCCAGACATCCGATAGCGCTGTCTTCGGAAAACTGAAAAGGAAAGGCAGCGTCCGCCTAGCCAAGGTTGGGCGGCTTCATGTGATCTATGAGGATGGCCTTGAACTCGTGGCCGACGGCCAGGCCTTGATTCAATTTGATCCAGATACGCGAACGGCCCAGCGCATGGATCTCATGGCTGCTGCCGTGGAATCGCCCTTGCTTCGTCTGTTGACTGACCCTTCGAAACTTGGCAGGACCTATACCATCGAGTCGTTTGCGAAGGGCCAAGTGCGCCTAAAGCCTCTGAAACAGGGCCTTCCAGAAATTCGGATCGAAGGCGCTGAAGGCCTTCCGAAGCGATTGGCCTGGACCGATGCTTCGGGTGCAGGCCAGGTTCTGGAACTGCTGGATGCTCATGTGCCGGCCAAAGACTTTCCTACCGGCACCTTCCGGTTCCAGGCGCCAAAAGGCACCCGCTGGCTGGGGAAATGAGCCGTCATCACCCCCGGTGTTGTAAAACGGGCCAGTTGCCGAAAGCCAGGATGCACAGGCAGATGAGCGGGCCAAGGCCGGGGACTAACGCGATCAGGGCCATGGCGCCGCTATAGCCGGCTTTCGTGAAAATCCGCCAAAGGCAGAAAATGAAGAAGGCGGTGACGGCCAAGACAATCACGATATAGACGCAAGCGAAGCCTGCGAGCAGACCGGCCGCAGCAGCCCCATCATCATCAAGGCGGAGCAAAGCTAAGACAGAAAGGGCGTCATACATAAGGGCCTCCTGGGGATGGGTTGAGTGTTGCCAACCATAAACCCAGCGACAGCAGTTTGTCGAGGTTCACCCGAGGTGCAGGGGTTCGTCCTCGTCGTCGTCAACGAGTTGGAGATTCGGACCGGCGCTCAGCAGCACAGCGTCTTCGTAGATATTCTTCAATTTCAATTCAAACCGTTCAGCTTGAAGGAGGCGCTTGTCTTCGGCCAGCTCGACGGCGATGCGCTCAAGACCCTTGATGGCAGTGGGCTCCACACCCATTATGCCTGCCAACAATTTCTGGGGATTCAAGGCTTCATGGGCCGAAATCCGCGTGGTGAATGCCAGATCCTGGCCCTTCCAGGAAAGAGCTTCTACGAGATGGCGGACTTCGACTTGTTTCACGGATTTCTGGCCACCAACTTTGCCTGTCTTTTCGATGCAGAAACTGGTGGCGGCCTCAAATGCCTCGATCTTCCTTCCGGCATCCCAGCGCGAATCGGCGGGGCAGGGCCAACGCCAGTGTGCGAGGCAAGACAATTCAAGCACGGGTGTGGCGTAAGCCGGAAGCGCGGTGCAACCTGAAAAGAGAAGAGCGGCGGGTGCCACCGCATTGAGCCTTGCCAGCAGCGCATCTTCGGGCACATTGGGCATCGGGCTGACTTCAGCATCCGCCCATTCCGATCGGCCCGTCAGTCCGACCGGCAGTGGATGCCCCAGCGCGACCAGCGGCCGGGGCGAGCGTTCCAGACTTTGGATCGGAGCCAAGCCGGCTGCCTGTAAAACCTTTCCTAGTTGCGATAAGAATTGCGCGGGATTCAGGTGGGCCAGGGCTTCGCCGCGTCCATAACGCAAGCGCAGGATTCCGCGTTCTGAGTCCAGCCTTGTTTCCGCGCTGCGGCGGTCTCTTGCTTTTTCCGCCGCCACACCCAAACGGATTTTTAATTGTTTGAGCTTTGGAGGGTGGGCGCCCTTGGGCATCCGGTGATGGCGCAACCTCGCCTGGGCTTCTTCTGCGCTGCCTTCCTTTTCGATCGGGGCCAGCAGGGCCAAAGCCGCATCCCAGTCTGGTTCCGGGGCACCGATTACTTGCTCAAAACACTGAAGGGCAGAAACAGAAGGAAGGTTCACGGGATCAGGATAACCCGCCTCCCGCCCCCCGCCTTTCACCTCTCATTCCGCCTTTGCAGCCGGGCCCCACCATGTTCAACTAAAGGATTAAATCCGAAGCGCTTGGGTGCGCTTCGCCAACGCACGAGGGCGGACAATGAGTGATTCTCCGGTTGAGAAAAAGAAGTACAAGGTCTATCTACCCAAAACGGCCTTTCCCATGAAGGCGGACCTTCCGCAGCGGGAACCCAAGCGGCTCGAGCAATGGAAGGTCGCGGGTGTATACCAGCGCGTAGAGGCCAAGCGACGGGCCGACAATGCCGCTGGAATGGGCAAAGGGCGGGCGGTGCTGCATGACGGGCCGCCCTATGCCAACGGCGCGATCCACATCGGCCATGCATTGAACAAGATTTTGAAAGATGTCGTCGTGAAATCCCGCTGGATGGAGGGCTATGAATCTCCCTACGTCCCGGGCTGGGATTGCCATGGCCTGCCCATCGAGCATGCGGTGGAAAAGGACATGGGCCCAAAGCGGCGGGAATTGAGCCGCACGCAGTTCCTGGAAAGATGCCGGGCCTTTGCCACTAAGTGGGTGGATACGCAAAGCGCGGCCTTCCAACGCCTGGGAATTCTCGGAGCCTGGGACGAGCCCTACCTGACCATGGCGCCGAAATATGAAGCTGCGGTGGTGAGGCAAATGGCTCAGCTTTTTGAACATGGCGCAGTGACGCGGAAATTGAAAGTCGTCCACTGGAGCTATGGCGCTCGCACAGCGCTGGCCGAAGCGGAGGTGGAGTACGCGGACAGAACCAGCCCGGCGATCTATGTGCGGTTCGAAGTGCCGCAGGACCGGGCCAAGGCCTTTCTTTCGAATTCCGGCATCGCCCCGGCCGGACCATTCAGGATGTTTCTTCCGATCTGGACCACGACTCCTTGGACGCTGCCAAGCAACCGAGCCGTCGCGATGCATCCCGATCTTGATTACGCAGTGGCCTATGAGCACCTGGGGGATCAGGACCTTTTCTACGTTGTAGCCGTTCCTTTGCTCGATGAGTTCATCAAGAAGACAGGTCTGACTCTCCACACAAGAGCTGTTTTCAAGGGGAAAGAATTCCAAACACTGGTGGCCCGCCACCCCTGGATCGATCGCGAAAGCCCTGTGTTGCTGGGTGATCACGTGACCGCGGATACCGGCACTGGAATCGTGCACACTGCGCCGGACCACGGTGTGGACGATTTCAGCATCGCCAGCCACCTGGGACTTTTCCAGTACGTAGGTCCCGATGGAAAGTTCGTCGAAGCGGTGGATGATGAAGACCTGGCCGGCAAGAACATCTTCGACACCAACCCCATCGTCATCGAGAAATTGAAAGCAGTGGACGCGCTGCTGCACATGGACTCCTTAATCCACAGCTACCCCCACTGCTGGCGCACCAAGACCCCCATTCTGTTCCGTGCCACGGAACAATGGTTCATCACCATGGACGACAAATTATCGGGTTCCGACAAGAGTTTGCGTGAGCTGGGCCTGGAAGGCGTAGATGCAACCACGTGGGTGCCAAGCGCGGGGCGAAATCGCATCTACGCCATGATTGATGGGCGCCCGGACTGGTGCATCTCCCGGCAGCGGGCTTGGGGCACGCCCATCACGGTGTTGCGCCACATAGAAAGCGGCGAAGCCCTGGTCCGGCCCGAATTTTTCGCTCGCGCCGCCACGGCTATCGAAAAAGATGGCATCGAAGCCTGGTCTGACATGAGTGTGGAAACGCTGGTGGCGGGCCTCGACATTGACGCCAGCCAATACCAGAAAGAGACGGACATCCTGGATGTCTGGATTGATTCCGGTGTCAGCGCAGGTGTGGTTTGCGATACCCATTCAGAGCTTTCCCGGGCCGACTATGGCAATTTCATCTATCTGGAAGGTTCCGACCAGCATCGCGGCTGGTTTCATTCGTCGCTGCTCTTCAATTTGGCAGCCAGTGGTAAGAAGCCCTATAAGACCGTGGTCACCCATGGTTTCGTGATGGATGGCAAAGGCCAGAAGATGTCCAAGAGCCTGGGCAATGTGGTCTCGCCCGATGAGGTCATGAAGACGCTGGGCGCCGATATCCTCCGTCTCTGGGCGTGCAGCGTGGATTACAACGAAGATGTGCGCATCGGCAAGGAGATCCTGGACCGCAGTGCTGATGCCTACCGCAAGATCCGCAACACGATGCGTTTCCTGTTGGGCGCGTTGGATGGTTTTGATCCCGCGAAGGATCTGGCGCCAGAACGGGAATGGTCAGCGCTGGATGCATGGATCTGGAGCGCCTTTGGCCGGCTCTGCGCCGAGGTGCGCGATGCCTTCGGAAAATTCGATTTCCATCGCGCCACCCAGGCATTGCACGGGTTCTGCCAATTGGAACTGAGCGGCCGCTACTTCGAGATCATCAAGGACCGCCTCTATTGCGATGCAGTGGATTCAGCACGCCGCCGCAGTTGCCGCAGCCTCTGTTTCAAACTTGCGGAAGGCCTGGCGATTCTGCTTTCGCCCGTGCTGAGCTTTACCGCCGATGAAGTATGGGAGTTTATTCCGGGGACCACTGGCACCGTGTTTGAACAGCGTTTCCCGGATGTCGCCGCGAATCCTGAAAGCGAGGCTTGGCGCGCCCTTTGGACCGTACGGGAAGCCTTGCAAGGAGCCATGGAACCCCATCGTGCGGCCAAGACCATCGGTACGAGCCTGGATGCATCCGTGCGCATCGGCCTTCCAGAATCGGTCCAGTTGGAATTGAAGAGCCTGGGAGAACCACTGGATGAATGTTTCGTGGTATCGAACTTTGAATTTTTCGATTCCGCCGAGCTGAATGTTGAGGTTTCAGCCCATCAAGGCACAAAATGTCCCCGTTGTTGGAATCATAAGGGCGGGCATGGGCAGGGCTCGGATGTGGATCTCTGTGGCCGCTGCTGGAGCGTGGAGAACGCTGCTGGATCGGAGCTGGCATGAAGCGCCTGCCCTGGCTCCTGCTCCCGCTCGGCGCGCTTGCCGCAGACTACGGATCCAAGGTCTGGATCCTCAGGATTCTTCACTTTCAAGGCGATTCCAAACCGATCATCGAAGGTTTTTTCAGTTTGACCCTCGGGTTCAACAAAGGTGCCATTTTCGGTACCCTGCACACCGCGCCCGAGTGGCTGCGCATTGGGGTTTTCAGTCTGGCCGGCCTCGCGGCATTGCTTTATTTCGGCCGCCTATTCCTAGCAGAAGAGACCCCGAAATTGGAACGTGTGGCCTTGGGGTTGATCCTTGGCGGCGCTTGCGGAAACGGCCTTGACCGCATCCTGCATGGCTATGTGGTGGACTTTCTGGATTTCGTGTTTGGAACTTGGCATTACTGGTATTTCAACCTCGCCGACAGCTGCATCGTTGTGGGCGCGATCCTATTCGGCATCGTGCTGCTGACGGCCAAAAAGGCCACAGTAGCCGTGCCGGCGGAATGATTTCAGTCCCTTCGGCTGAGCAATCTGAGGATCGTGAGGAAGAGATTGTAGATATCCAAATAAATGCTGATGGCCACATCCACGGCATTGCGCCCCGTCGCGGGGATGGACATGGCCCGGTGGCAGTCGTAGCCGATGTAAAGCGTGAAGATGCCTGCCGCCAGCCAATCTATCCAGCCAGCAGAAGCCAGGGCTGGCACGAACAGGGAGACCAGCCGCAGCACGACAAGCGCAATGAGGGCTGCGAAAAGCACTCCGCCCAGCTTCGCGAAGATATTTGGATAGCTCAAGCCCAGCAGCGTCATCACGCCCACTGCGCAGCCGGTGAACATCAATGCCCGCGTCACCAGCGCCATCCCGCCGATGTTGATGTACACCGAGAGGATCGGCCCCAGGATCAGGCCCATGGGGATGAGCAAAAGGTGATAGCCCAGCAAGGCCACCGGCATTGATTTGGCGCGGCTGGCGAGGAAAATGCCCGCCATGGGTAGGCCGATGGCCAACACCAGCATCAGTACAAGTCCCGGTTAAAAATGAATTTGCATGGCCCAGGTGGCCAGGATGGCGTTGAGCGCAAGGCCATAAAAGGTGAGTCCGCCGATGAGCCCCAGGAAAGCACGGCGCGAAAGGGAATCATCCCCGCTGCGGTCCCAGATATCGGCGCCTGAGGAGAGAAGTGAACGTTGTTGCTGGTCGGCCATGATGCGCTCCAGGCTTCAGTTTAACCTGTCTCAGCCTGGCGCCGTCAGTCCCAGCTCTCCGCGGTTCAGGTGCAGCACGGTGATGATGCGGGCCAGGTGTTCATCCTCGGTGCCACCCGTGGCGGCCATGAGCATGCGGAAAGCTTCGGTCACTTCATGGCGGTCCACACCCGCCGCGAAGGCCTTGTCCTTCAATTTCTTTTTCACGGAGCGCGGCTCCAATCCATCTGTGCGGGTCGGCCTTACCAGGGCGCAGGCCATGCAGAAGCCAGTGATTTCATCGGATGCGATGAGCGCCTTGTCCAGCAAGTGGTCGTAGCTCACTCCCCACCGGGTAAAATGGGCGCTGATGGCGTGGGCCAGGCTGCTTTCTCCACGCTCGTTCAACCAGGCTACGATGCGCTTGGGATGGTCCTCGGGCCACTGGTCATAGTCCGCATCATGCAATAGGCCTGCATTGCCGAAGGTTTCCACATCCTCGCCGAGCCGCTCGCCAAGATCCCGCATCACCAGTTCCACCGCGCGGGCATGGATCCGCAGTTTTTCCGAAGGCGTCCAATCGCAAAGCAGTTGCCAGGCTTCATCGCGCGTGAGGGTCATGGTTGGTTCCTTGGTAGGGCGCTACTCAGGTCAGAAAAATACTCGCAGAGGTAAGCAGAGAATGCAGAGGTTCACAGAAACAAGACATGTCTTTATTAAAGGTTTTTCCTCTGTGTTCTCTGCCTCCTCCGCGAGTGTTTTGATTTTCAATAAACCGAAACGACTGGGTTCAGCGCACCCGTCTCTGGATCGCCGCTGTAGCGCACCCGTTCCAGGAAAAGGCCTGCGGCGGGCGCGGCGAGCTTGCCCCAGTGGAGATTGGCTTCCTTGGTCGGTGCTTTCAGATCAGCCAGGATGCGGGCCGGATCATCATCTCCTAGCGCGCAGGAAACCGCGGCGCCAACCATGCGGCGCACCTGGCTACGGAGGAAATGGGTGGCGGTGATGCGCAAGAGAACGAGCGATCCTGGTTCAGCGGCTTCGCAAGCCCGCACCTGCACCCGCGCATCTTCTCCCAGCTCCAGATCCGCGAATGCAGAAAAGTCGTGGCTGCCTTGGTAGGCGCCCCAGGCCGATTTTAGTTTCTGCAGATTCAGCGGCCGCTTCACCCACCAGACATAAGGCTTGGCGAAGGCGCTGCGCCTGCTGCTCAGCTGGTACAGATAGCTGCGTTCCATGGCGTCATGGCGGGCGTGGAAGCTGCCTGAACATGGGCGCACTTCACGCACGGCGAGATCGTGGGGAAGGGCGTCGTTGAAGAGGCGTTGCAACTCATGGGCCTTGGGTGCGCCCTTCGATGCCAGATGCAGGTGGGCCACTTGCCCAAGCGCATGCACGCCCGCATCCGTGCGGCCTGAGCCCATCAGGACCAGTGCCTCGCAGCCAGCGTCATATAGGATTTTCTCGATGATGCCGGCCACGGTGCGGACACCTGCGGCGGTTTGTTTGGGCCCCTGCTTTTGCCATCCTGCGAAGCGGCCGCCATCATATTCGATGAGCAGGCGGAAAGCGGTGATGTCTTGAACGGCACCGGGTCTGCGGTGCTGGGCATGGCCGACCTTGGAGGTCGGCTGAAATACCTTGCGAGAGCCGCCCTGATAGGGCTTCTTCACGGCTTCTTGACCACGCTTTGCACTTCCGGGAGAAAGGCATTGGGATCGTGTCTGTGGTTGGAGAGATATCCTTCAGCGCCAGTTTCGGCGAGAAACTTCTCACGGTCGCCGTACATGGCGTGGGCGGTGGCCATGAGCACCGGGATCTTGGCGGATTCAGGATCTGCCTTGATGAGCTTGGTGATGAAGATGCCATCAACCTTTTTCCCCTGGTAACTGCTGCGCGCAAGGCTGATGTCCATGATGATTCCAGCCAGCGTGCCGCCTTTGGCCAGGGCCAGGATCTCTTCCACATCTTCGCTGACGATCACTTCGTAACCGCCCATGCGGGTCAACACCACCTCGATGAACTTGACGTTGATCGGGTCGTCCTCGACCAGCAGAATTTTTTGAGCCATCGGAATCCTCAGCTGTGATCTTAGCAAGGTTCGCTTCCGCCGTGTTCAAGCTCCCTTGTTCCTGGCTGTTTCCAGTTCCGCCAATAGTTGGGTTGGAACCTTGAGGCCCCCCCATCCCACGCCTAGCTTCAATCCCGGCTTATTGCCGCCGTGGTAATCGCTACCACCGCTACGGGCCATGCCAACCCGCGCAGCCAGGGCGTTAAAGTAGGTCTGTTCGGACTGGCTGTAATCACCGTAGAAGGCTTCAAAACCTGCCATGCCAGCTTTTTGGAGCACAGGCATCGCCTCATCCCAGATAAATCCCCGGCCAAATCGCCCAGGGTGGGCCACCAGCGGAATGCCACCAGCCTCCCAGATCCAATGGATGGCTTCCGAAGGTTCCAGCTCCTCACGCTCCACATACCCTGGAGCGTGATCGCCTACGTAGCGTATGAAAGCATCTGGAGATGAGGTGGCTGCTCCACATGCCACCAGCGCCTTGGCGAAATGCGGGCGCGCCACGAGGGCTGTCGGCGCCTGGGCCTGGACCAGTTCCCAGGTTATGGAAAGGCCCATGGACTGGAGCTTTCCCACCATGCGCAGATTTCGATCCTCACGGCGTCGGCGCAGATCCACCAAGCGTTGTTGAAAACGGATGTCGGCAGGATCCACAAAGAGCCCCAGCACGTGTAGAGACTGCCTCAGAAAACGGCAACTCAGCTCGATGCCGGGGATCAGTCTCGTCTTCACATGCGGTTGCTGGGCCAGAAAGCGTGGCAAGCCTTCCAGCGTGTCGTGATCCGTGAGCGCAAGGGCATCAAGACCTGCATCTGCCCCCATCCGAACCAAATCCTCTGGGGCATCAGTGCCATCAGAGAAAAGGGAATGGCAATGTAAATCAATCACTTACTGAATAAGAGAGGAGGCTTTTTCCTCGTCTTCCAGTTCTTCCATGGCCAGCCGCCGGAAGAGCTGGACATCCATCAAGGAGAACAAGCTCATATAGGCGAAACCATTGAAGAAAAGCACCAGGAAAGGCACCGAAGCCCATTTTCGGATGGCAATGGAGAAGATGACGGCCGCCAGGTAATACACCGCGAAACCTGCCTCGAGGAAGGTGACCAGGCTCTTGGGGACTTTGTAGGCGCGCTTGCTCATGGCCTTGCCATCGGCATCCATGCCCAATTTAGGTGTGCGCTTGAATTCTTTGTCGTCAGTGAAGAAGCCTTCCAGCACCGCTTTGGTCTGGTTCAGGGCAAGACCGATGCCCAGGCTCATCAAGGCGGGAATGTATTTCAATCGCGACTGCCAGCCGGTGTTGTCGGTGAGTTCCTTCTGGGACAGGCCGAAATAAAGCCCGACGCTCACTGCGTTCAGCAGGAAGAAAGGCCCGTCCGTGGCCAGCAGCACATACCAGGGTGTCCCAGCGCGCAGGATCATGCAGGGCACCATGATCACCGCGAGAATGACCATCAGGAGGTAGTTGCAATTGGCGGTGAGATGGAACCAGCACTCCAGTTTGGTGTGCAGGCTCTCATTGCTCATCCAGATGGTCTTCATGAGCTTGCGGATGACTTGGGCGTTGCCCTTGGCCCAGCGGTGCTGCTGGCTCTTGAAGGCATTCACATCCACGGGCAGTTCAGCGGGGACCACAAGATCCTTCAGATAAACGCCCTTCCAGCCCTTGAGCTGGGCGCGATAGCTGAGATCGGCATCCTCGGTGATGGTGTCGTGCTGCCAGCCGCCTGCGTCGGCAATGGCGGCGACGCGCCACATGCCTGCGGTGCCGGAGAAGTTGAAGAAAGCGTTCGAGCGATGCCGGGCCGTGTGTTCGAAGATGAAATGTCCGTCCAGCAGGATGCCCTGCACTTGAGTGAGGAGGCTGAAGTCCCGGTTCATATGGGCCCAGCATCCCTGCACGAAAGCGACCTTTTCATCAGCGAAATGGGGCACCGCATTGCGAAGGAAGTCGGGCGTGGGAAGAAAATCCGCGTCGAACATGGCGACGACTTCGCCCTTAGCTGTCTTAAGGCCGTTGGAAAGCGCACCGGCTTTGTAGCCCGTTCGATCCGTACGATGGATGTATTGGATGTCAAAACCCAGCATTTGGTATTTCTTGCAGACGGATTCCGCGAACTTCACCGTTTCATCGGTGGAGTCATCCAGAAGCTGGATCTCGAGCTTTTCCTTAGGCCAATCCATGGCGACGACGTAATCCACCAAACGCTCTACCACGTTCATTTCGTTGAATACAGCGAGTTGCACTGTAACCATCGGCAGGTAATTGGCATCGCCCTTGGGCTGAGGGATCTCTTTTTTATGACGGTAATACAGCAGCAACATCCACAGGCGATGGGCGCCGTAGATGCTCAAGATCGTGAGAATCGAGAAGTAGGTGAACAGGATTGTGGACTTCAAAGCTTCCATGATCGGCTCGGCCCTTTCCGGTAACGGTTTGGAGTTGACATACAGGAACGCCTTATTTTGGCAGGAATTCGTTGTAATTCAAAAGTTTTTATCAGACATGAACGAGGGGGGACCGCGCGGTCGCTGCGCTCCCTCTCCGTCCCCCCTCGTGCTCCCCCACATGGTTTCCGGGCAAAGCCCGGCCACCATGTCTGGTTTTATCAAGCGGAACCGGTCTTATTTCGGTACGATTTCCAAACCCGCATTTCAGGTGACCATGGACGGACCCGAAAACCCATTGCCTTCTGCCATCGGCCGCTACGAAATCAAGCGGCTCTTGGGTTCTGGAGCCATGGGCAGTGTTTACTTGGCCGAAGATCCCCGCATCAAGCGGAAGGTGGCGGTCAAAGTCGTGAAAATGGATGCCATGCGCAGCGATGCGGACCGGCAGGAATATATGCTGCGGTTCCAGAGGGAAGCGGAGATTTCGGGCCTGTTGAATCATCCGGGCATTGTTGCCATCTATGATGTCGGCGAGAGCGCGCTAGGCCCATTTCTGGCTATGGAGTTCGTTCCTGGCGAGCCACTTGACCACATCATCAAGTCGGGATCTCCGCTGCCCATCATGGACAAGCTGAAAATCGCGGCCGGTGTGGCCGAAGCTCTTGATCATGCCCATGCGGCCGGCATCGTCCACCGGGATGTGAAACCCGGGAACGTGATGGTTACCGCCGATGGACGGCCCAAACTCATGGACTTCGGCATCGCCAAGCGGGAGGATGCGAGCCTTACGCAGACGGGCACCTTCCTGGGCACTCCAAGCTATGCGAGTCCTGAGCAGATCCGTGAAGGCACCGTGGACGGCCGTTCGGATCAATTCAGCTTTGCCGTGCTGGTTTTCGAGATGCTCTCGGGAGTCTCGCCGTTTCCGGGAAATTCCATCAACACGATTCTCTATCGCATCGTCAACGAACCCCCGTCGAAGTGCAGCCCCCGGTCTTGGGCATCCTGCCTGGTGGATGGCAGCGGATTTTTTTCCGCGCCCTGGCCAAGAAATCCGTAGACCGTTATCCATCCTGCGGCGCCTTCGTCAAAGACCTTATGGATGCCACTTCCGAGATCGAGAAGGATGACCGTCGGGAACTGTTGGGCATCATGCACATGGGTGGCGAAGTTCCCATGCCGCCCATCGTGTCCAGAGCTGGCGATGAAACGATAATGGAGCCATCGTCACCCTCGATCATGGTGGCGCGGCGAAAGAACAAAGGTGGCCTGGTGGCAGCCAGCATCCTGATTCTGGGGGCGGCGGGCATCGGCGGATGGTTCGTCCTGAAGGGCGGCATGCGGGTCGTCGTGAGTTCGGATCCCATCAAGGCTACGGTCTTCGTCAATGACAAGAAAATGGAAGGCGAAACACCAATCCCTTTGCCCCTCAAGCCTGGAGACAAGGTGCGTATCGAGCACAAGGGCTTCGAACCCCTCGAATTCGATTTCAAGGCTGGCGACAAACCAGAACCCAAGCTTCGGGCCAAGGTGAGCGAGATCATCCTGAAATCCGATCCTGGCGGCGCCACTGTCACGCTGGATACGGAGCAAAAGGGCCCGACTCCTGTGAAGGTGTCCTGGAACCAGGGAACAAAACACACGCTTTCATTGAAGAAGGATGAGCTGATTTTCAACCGCGATTACCTTGTGGGTGATTTGCCGGATGACGCGCCAATCCAACTCAAGCCTGCAGACAGCACGCCCGTGGACCCGAATGCTCCAGCAACGCTGAAGCTCGCGGGCGGATTTCCCGTGCGGGTCCGCATTGATGGCAAGGACGCGGGGGAGCTGACTTCGTCGAGCAAGATGACGTTGCCTGATGGCCCCCACAAACTGGAGCTTAGCAACGCCTCGGTGTTCTACCGTGATTCGCGCAGCATCACGGCAAAGGGTGGCCAAGTGATCGCGATAAATGTGCCGGGCACCGCCCGCATCACCGTGGAAACCTTCCCCGGCGCTGACAAGGTCGCCATAGATGGAACACCTACGGGCGTTGACAGCGATGGCAATAGTTCCATCACCGTAAGCCGCGGCCGCCATGTCATCACCGTCAAGGGCATAAAACAAGCTGTCAACATCACGGGTGATCAGCCGGTGAAGTTCAAGATCTAAGAGCTTGGCGGCGGATAGGTTTTGCCGTTACAGGTTCGCGATGATCACATCTGCGAAACCACTGCATTACACTTCGGTGGCGCTCCATCTGGCGAGCGAAATCACACGTCACCCGCTTACTCGCGATGGCCTTCTCCTAGAAATATCCAAGAGCAGTGCCCCCACGAAGGGCGGACCAGATCAAGCATTCATCAGTGTTTCAGGGCTCAACGCCAAGCTCGGCACACGATCCCCGAAGCATGTTTCCACCCTTCTCGAAACGTGGCTCGAAGGGGCAATGGCGGCATTTTGAGCCACAGCAATAGCCTCGGTTCCTGTGATGCGACTCCGTGAAGACCATGTACGGGCCTTCCCAATAGTGGTCAGGATCACAGCTCATCGAAGCCTGTCTAGTTCAGTCAATGCTGCCACGAAGCCACACGAAGAAAAAACTTTCTTTTTTTTTTTTTTTTTTTTCGTGGCTCCCTTTTCTTTCCAATGTGGACGGTATTGCATTTAAGCCGAAGCCATCACGGAAATCGGCCTTCCGCTGGCCGCCCGGACCTGGCTTTTGATCATGGCGAAATCCATGCGGCCAAGATTGATGCCACCCCAGCCCACCTGGAATATGTGGGTTTCCCCTCGGTCCTGCTGGATCTTGGTGGGCTGGTCCAGGAAGGTGTGGCTGTGTCCGCCGATGATGGCATCAATGCCAGGCACCAGCTTCGGCAGATGCAAATCGTCCACCGCATCGCCATGGAGGTCGTAACCCATATGCGAAAGGAGCACCACGAGATCCACCTTTTCGACATCGCGTAAATGGTGGATCACCGGTTTCAGGGCCTCATCCGGGGAGATCCAATCCACACCCTTGTGGTTCTCGGCGGAAACGAGGCCCTTGAAGTCAACGCCCACGCCTGTAAGGCCCACTTTGAAGCCGGGGAATTCTTTGATGATCCAAGGCCGGAGCCGCTTAGCCAAGGCTGGCGCGCCTTTGCAGTCGAAGTTGCAATTCAGGAAAGGAAATTTGGCGAACTCCATGGCTTCCAGAAGCATGTCCACGCCATTGTCAAAATCATGGTTGCCCAGCGTGGAAGCGTCGTAGCCCACCTTGCTCATGAGTTCGAAGTCCAGTTTCCCTTTGTACTGGTTGAAGTAAGGCGTGCCCTGAAAAGTGTCACCGGCGTCCAGCAGCAGGAGGTTGGGAATTGCGGCCCGCAACTGCTTCACCATGGTGGAACGCCGCGCCATTCCGCCCTTGCCCGAGGCTTGGCCATTGCCTGGTCCAAAGGGTTCGATGTGGCTGTGGGTATCGTTGGTGTGAAGCAGGGTGATGCGCGAGGCTGGGCTCCCTTCGGAACCTCTGAGCGGTAACTGTGCGGCGGCAGCGGCTGCGGCCATTGAAGCGAGGAAATGACGGCGTTCCATGTAAGCCTTTCAGTTTTTCAACTTTTCAACTTTTCAACTTCTCAACTTTTTTACTTTTTCAACTTCTCAACTTTTCAATGTCCGAGTTTGTGTTCGCGAGCGGCGGTGTAGAGCTCTTGTGGGATGTTGTAACGGCCCAAAGCAGGAGCAGCCAGTGGCTTCCCGGCCTTGGCCAACTCAGCGCAGGCATCCAACAGCATCTGCCGCATGGATACGCCTGTGGTGAAAGGACGCCGGCCTTTCTTCAATGCGGGAATGGAATCGCCACCGTTGTACAGGTAATCCGTGGTGGCGACCGTGACAGTTTCTTCTGGCCTGATGGCCGTGCCATCGTCCCAGGTCATAAGGAAATCAGGTTTGTCCACTGTGCCCGACAGCACCAACTTTACGCCGGAACTGGGTTCGCTCCCGCGATGGAGGATGCCCTGTGTGATGGCGTCCATCACCTCCTGGCCCGTCATTTCGATGGTCACCAACTCGTTTTCGAAAGGCATGACGCCGTAGATATCAGAGACTTTCAATTGTCCCGCGGGGAGATTGGCGCGAAGCCCGCCGCTGTTGGTCATGGCGAATTTCACAGGCTTTCCCAGGATCATGGAAGCCCGGGCGCGCATGATGTCCGTAACCCAGTAACCCAGTAGATTTTCCTCCCCGTTGCGGCCCCGGAAAAGCCCTGTTGGACAAGCGCAAAGCGGCAGATCGAATGTGGCTCGGATCTCTGCCTGTTTGGGCGAGAGGATCTTCATGACTTCAGGGTCATCCACGTATTCCTGGATCGCGCCGATGGACTGGGCCTGCAGCAATTGCGGGGCGGAATTCTGGCTTTCCGCTTGGCTGGCGACTGGGGCTGGTTTGGGCGCTATCACTGCCTTCTGGCACGCCAGTGACAGGACTGCCAGAATGGCTGCTGGAACTAAAGAATCAAGCCTCATTGTTTCCACCAATCTCCAAGGACTCAACGGTCACAGCCAATCGTTTGGCCTGTTCGAGTTCAAGCCTCACATTCCGGACCTTTTCATCCTGGCGCCAGAAAAGGGCCGTGAGACGCAGGAACCAACCCAACAGCCAGGCATTGATCACGGCGGCGACAAGTTCCAGCAGGAGAAACAGCTGCACTTTGGAAGTGCTGCCGCCACCCAGGCGCCACCCAATCCAGATCGCCAGGAATGCAAGGCCCGCGCGCAGCGCGGTACCACCCAGAACAAGGCTAGTCCACTGCACCGGGTGCAGCCAAAGCCGCAGGAAGCTGCGGCCCCAGTGACGCAACAACCCACTGGAACCGGCGCCACGGTCCACACGGCAGAGCCACCATTGAAGGTTCATGGCTGAAAGAAAAGCCATCGAGATGAGCGGGGTACCGACAAAGGACAGCCAGCCAAGGCCCTGGATGCCCGTGGAGCCCATGGCCGACAGGGCCCAGCGGACAAGGCCGAACACGATTCCCAATGGCAACAGGCCAAGGAGGAATGCATCCAGCAGCCCCAGGAACCAGTGTTTCAAACGGGCTTTAAATCCCAGGCAGTGCGCCTGCATGCACCATCCAGACCAGAAGACCCACACCAGGCATAAGAGTGCGAGAAGCGGCAGGGCCGAGCCGAAGGGTTCATGCTTCATGCCCCCGTTTTCCATGAGTTCCCAAATGTCCTTCGCCGTGAGGTGTTCTCCCCAGTTATTTGGCAAGGCGCTGGCGCCCGGCGAGCCTGCAAACCCTGTGAAACTCCGCAAGTGCCGGGCCCATACAAAGCTTGTAAGCAGTTGGAACGCCGCCCAGGCCGCCATGAGCTGCCAGGACCATTTTGATAGACCGCCGCCGACGGCCTCCCTCACAAAACTCCAGGGCCCTCTTGGTTTCAGGGGGTCCTCGGTATGGATGGTGGTTGGGCGATCAGGCAACGGGTCAGAGGGAGTCGGTAGAGAATCCATCCCTCCATATCACCATAGGTCGGGCCCGGCGTCCCTAACGATCCTGTTGACAAACCCAAGCCAGGAATGCTGAGATGGCTTTCGTGACGTTCGTTTCCGGCTCTTTCGCTCCTGCGGCCTATCTGGGCTGGTGGTGGCGCGGCTGCTCGGATGGGGACGCTACTACCTAGCTGATTTTTTTTCTCCCTTCCGAGCCCGGTTCCCTCAATGGACCCGGGCTTTTCATTTGGACTCGCCCACCATGCTGCTGCGCCGCTTGCTCCCCGCGGATCTCATCACACCCCTTTCAGCCTTTCTGGCCCTGAAGCCCGCCGGTGCCAGCCTTTTGCTAGAATCCTGCGATCTGGGGGAGCGGGCGGCGCGTTACAGCTTCGTGCTGCTGGAAGGGCAGGGCGAAGTGCGTCTGGAGCCGCCTGGAGTGGGCTGGGTCGAGGCCCTGCGGGGCCTGGCATCCATCGGCTCCATCGGACCCATCGGACAGTTGCTCAGCGAATCGGACACACGGACGGATCTGCCTGGGCCACGGGAAGCTTTTCCCATCGGTGTAGGTTGCGCAGGCTATGTGGGTTTCGAGGCCATGGTTGCCTTGGAACCGAGCCTGCCCCTACCCGCAGAGAACACACTGGGGCTGCCCACCGTGTGGATGCGGCGCTTCGACGCCGCCCTGGTCTTCGATCACCTTCATCAAGTGGCTGAACTGCAGGTGCTTTGCGCCGATCGAACCAAAGGACAACAACGGCTGGATGAACTTGAGGAACAGTTGTCGCACCTTGCCACACCTTCGGAACCGGTGCACCGGACCAGAGCTGTCGCCCAACTCAGCCAGGCGCAGTACGAGGCCTTCGTGATGGCCACGCAGGAGCGGATCCTGGATGGCGATGTCTACCAGATGGTGCCCAGCCACCGCGTGCGCGTGGAGGATCCGCCTTCGCCGTTGGAGGCCTATCGGCGCCTGCGGCGCCTCAATCCGAGTCCCTATGCGTTCCTGCTGGAGTGGGATGATTTTGCGCTGGTGGGCGCTTCCCCGGAAATGCTGGTGCGGGTTTCCGATGGCCAGGCCGAAACCCTGCCCATAGCGGGAACGGTGGCCCGGGGCGGCAGCGATGAGGAGGACGCCGAGCGCTTCGAGGCGCTGAAACACAATCCCAAGGAATTGGCCGAGCATCAGATGCTCGTGGACCTGGCGCGCAACGATCTGGGCCGCATCGCCATTCCCGGCGGCGTGCGAGTGGAAAAGGCTCTGGCGTTGCAACGCACGAGCCACGTGCTGCACCTCACCACCACCGTGAAGGCCAAGCTGAAAGCAGGATTGGATGCGCTGGATGTGCTGGCCTCCTGCTTCCCGGCAGGCACCGTCAGCGGCACGCCCAAGCTGCGCGCCTGCCAGCGCATCGCGGAGCTGGAAGGCGACATGCGGGGCCCGTATGGCGGCGCGCTGGTGCGCCTCGGCGCCGATGGCGCGCTGGACACGGCGCTCATCCTGCGCACCGCGATCTACGCGGGCGGAGCGGCCTATCTGCAAGCGGGGGCGGGCGTGGTGCGGGCCTCGGATCCCACATCGGAGTACCGAGAGACCTTGCAGAAAATGGGGGCCGTGGCCGAAGCCCTGGGCGTGAATCTTTCGGAGATGGTGCAATGATCCTGCTGATTGATGCCCTCGACAGCTTCACCTACAACCTAGTGCAGGCCTTCGAAACCCTGGGGGCCGAAGTCCGCGTGGCGCGCCACGATTCCATCACACTGGAGGAAGCGAAGGCGTTGGCTCCCGAGGCTGTGGTGCTCTCGCCGGGACCTGGCCATCCCACCGAAAGCCTTGGCCACATGGCCATCGCGCAAAGCGATTGGAAGATTCCCGTGCTGGGCGTCTGTCTGGGGCATCAAGCCTTGGTGGCGGCCACCGGCGGCCGTGTGATCCGCGCCCGGGAACCCCTGCACGGCGAGGCCACGCCGTTGCGGCATGAAAGCACGGGGCTTTTTAAAGGCCTGCCCCAGGACCTGCCCATCGGCCGCTACCACAGCCTCATCGCTGAAACATCCAGCCTGCCTGCTTGTTGGCGGGTCACGGGCACGAGCCCCGGCGGCGAGATCATGGCCATCGAGCACAAAACGCTGCCCCGTTGGGGCGTGCAGTTCCATCCCGAAAGCATCCTCACGCCGGATGGTCCGGCGCTGCTGGCAAATTTTCTGAAGCTGGCTGGGGTGGGCGGGTGTAGGTAGCTGAGAAGTTGAAGAGTTGAAGAGTTGAAAAGTCGAGAGTCGAAAAGTCGAGTCAAGAGTCGAAAAGTTGAGAAGTTAAAAAGTTGAAAAGTTGAAAAGTTGAGAGTCGAGAGTCGAGAGTCGAGAAGCCACAGTCCATCGCCGGAAAGAATTCCAATGACCCTGCTTACCACCCACAACCCAATCCATCCCTTGCCGCCCACTACGGCCCGGGAATTGATGAAGACTTTCATCGACCAGGACACCGACGCGCTGCTGGTGGGGGCCTGCCTGGCGCTGCTGGCCCAGCGGATTCCCGAAGCCGAAGAACTGGCGGCCTTCGCCGAGGCCTTGCAGGAAGTGGCAATTCCGTTTCCCGATTCGGGAATGCGCGTGCTGGACACCTGCGGCACCGGCGGGGATGGCGCGTCCACGGCGAATCTGAGCACCCTGGCGGCCCTGCATCTGGCGCATCTTGGCGTGCCGGTGCTGAAGCATGGCAACCGCGCCGCCACGAGCCTCTGTGGCTCGGCGGATCTGCTGGAGGCTCTGGGCTACGACCTGGCACGATCTCCCGAGCAGCTGATTGAGGATCTGCGGGAGCGTCGTTTCGCCTTCCTTTTCGCCCCTGCCTATCATCCGCTGCTGGGCCGCCTGCGGGAGATCCGCAAGCGCCTGGGCATCCCCACGATCTTCAATCTTCTGGGGCCGTTGCTGAACCCTGGAAGGCCACAACTGCAACTCCTGGGCGTGGCGAAGGAAGCCTTGCTCAAACCCATGGCGGGCGCGCTGGCAAAGGGTTCCGTGCAACGCGCCTTCGTGGTCCATGGAAAGGACGCCGAAGGCCGGGGGCTGGATGAGGCTTCCATTGAAGGCCCCACCATGGTCGTGGAAATCATTAATGGCGCACTGAAACCCGTGCAGGTGTTGGTTCCACGAGAGCTCGGAATTCCGCAACCGGCCAAGGATGTCCTTTGCGTGAAAGATAGGGCCGAGGCGCTGAAGGTGGCGAGAGGTCTCCATGGTGGATCCAGCCATCCGGATTACCGCGCAGCTGTGGCCGATGCTGTTGCGCTTCAGGTGGCCCTGGGGCTGGTATTGCACCGCGATACTGGGATCGAGTCGCTTCCCGGCTATTTTCTCGAAGCCAAGAAGTCCCTTGAAGGCGGGTTTTCATTGCCGCTTCCGGCCAATGTAGAGGTGCGCTCATGACTCGATTCCCAAGACCCGATGCCCTGGTGCAAGGCACGGGCCTGGCACCAAGTTCACACCTTCAAAAGGTGCTGCTTTCCGAGCTGGAACGGATCAGTGAATTGCCTTCAGCTAGTGATTCGAACCGAAAACCGTTGTCGGATAATGAGAGCGGCCCTTTCGAAGTGGCGCTGCGTGAAAGCTATTCCAGGGAAGGTGGCAGCATCATCGCGGAATACAAACAGGGTTCACCCTCTCTGGGTCCCTTCGCGGCAGGCACGTCCTTGCGGGAACAACTCACTAATTACCAGGATGGCGGCGCCGCGTGTTGCTCGATCCTAACCGAGCCTCGCTATTTCCTGGGATCGAGCCAACACATCGCCCAGGCTGTGGAAATGGGAATGCCGAGCCTCTACAAAGGCTTTGTGATCTCCAAAGGGCACCTTTTCGATGCCGCGGCCTCAGGCGCGCAGGCCGTGCTCCTCATTGCGCGGGTGCTGAAGGAACACACCGCTGTCTTCGCCGAAGCCGCACGGGCCTTGGGCTTGGAACCACTGGTGGAACTCCATGACTTGACGGAGATTCCTGCCGCGCAGGCTTCCGGAGCCCGGTTGGTGGGCATCAACGCACGGGATCTTTCAACCTTCACGCTGGGGGCGCCATCCGCCGCACCTCTCCGGAAAGCTTTTCCAAACGCAGTGTTGATCCGTGAATCGGGATTGGCCACCCCAGAGGATGCGGTGGAAGCCTTTTCGGCGGGATTCGATGCGGTGCTCATTGGTGAGGCCCTGATGCGCAGCGCGAATCCGAAAGGATTCCTGCACCGGGTTTTGGCGGGCGCGAAAACCCGGGTGGCTTCATGATCGTCAAAGTGTGCGGCCTTACGAATGCCGCCGATGCCGTGTTCGCCGCATCGGAAGGTGCGGATCTTCTAGGCTTCGTCGTGCATCCGCCCAGTCCGAGGCACTGTCCGGATTTAGCCGGAGCCTCGCGAGACGTGCGGGACCGCGCTGTACTAGTCACGGTTGCGGACGACGCTGAAACCATCCTGCGAGTGGCGAGCGCCGCAGGCATCAGGAAGATCCAGCCCTATGTGTCAGCAGATTATCGAGATAAGATCATTCAACGACTGAAAATGGAAGGTTATTTCATTATTTACCCATGGATTGACGGGATTGACGGGAATGAAGACCAGGATCAGAAAGCTGTCCCAGCGGAGCTTTACATATGGGAGTCCAACCCAAATAAAACTGGTGTTTTAGGTGGCTCTGGACAAGCCCATGGCATGGCTTTTCCGCCTCCGGGCCCATTCCTTTTGGCTGGTGGCCTTGATGGTAACAATCTGAATGGACGCGCCGCCCTTTGCCCTGCGGATGCCCGGGTTCACTTCCAGGGTTTCGATGCCGCCAGTCGTCTGGAGCGTGCGCCAGGCATCAAGGACCCTTTGAAAGTACGGGCCTTCATCCAAACCGCAAAATCCATTGCCGCTGAGGTTCTTCATGCACGCGACTAGCTTCCTGCTTCCCACCCGTTTCGGCCATGGAGGGCTGGGTGGTTGCTACGCGCCGGAAACACTGATGCAGCCTCTGCTGGATCTCGAGGAAGCCTTCCGAAAGGCCCTTGATGATTCGTCCTTCCAAGCAGAATTAAAGAGTGAATTGCGTCATTTCGTGGGCCGTCCAACACCCCTCACATCGGCTCCTCGACTGGCCGCAAAACTTGGGCTCAGGGATCTCTATTTGAAACGCGAAGATCTCACCCACACCGGGGCCCACAAGATCAACAATGCCTTGGCTCAGGCTCTGCTCGCACGGCGCATGGGGAAGACGCAAATCATCGCCGAAACCGGCGCGGGCCAGCATGGCGTAGCCGCCGCCGCCGCCTGCGCCCGCCTGGGCCTGCGTTGCACGGTCTACATGGGCGTGGTGGATATGGCCCGGCAGGCCCCGAACGTGGCGCGCATGCGGCTCTTCGGCACGGAGGTAGTTCCGGTGGAGGCAGGGCAGGGGACCCTCAAGGAAGCCGTGAACGAAGCCCTGCGCGCCTGGGCCGCGCGCTGCGACAAGGCCCACTACATCCTCGGCAGCGCCCTGGGCCCCCATCCGTTTCCGACGATGGTGCGCACCTTCCAGACGGTCATCGGCGAGGAGGCCAGAGCTCAGGTATTGGAACAAGCGGGCGCCTTGCCGGATTCGGTCATCGCCTGCGCCGGGGGCGGCAGCAATGGTCTCGGCCTGCTGGTGCCTTTCCTTGGCGATGCACTGCACCGTTTCGCAGTGGAGGCCGGAGGACACGGGCCGGCCCTCGGCGAACATGCCGCCCGACTGGACGGCGGGCGCATGGGGGTATTGCACGGATGCAAGACGTTGCTGCTGCAGGACGAGCACGGCCACACCGCAGAGACCGCCAGCATCAGCGCGGGCCTGGATTACCCGGCCCTGGGACCCGAACTGGCGGCCCTCGCGCTGGATGAAAAGATCGAAGTGCTCCGCGCTTCGGATGACCAGGCCCTGGAGGCCGCAAAATGGCTTTGCGAATCCGAAGGCATCCTTCCGGCGCTGGAATCGAGCCACGCGCTGGCTCTGCTCCCAGAATTGGCGAAGCGGGGCTTCACGACGGTCCTACTGGGCCTTTCCGGACGTGGGGACAAGGACCTATCCACCTATCAATCGAAACTAGGCATTTAAGGAACAAAATAAATGAATAAACTGCTCCCCTTCATCATGGCTGGTGATCCCTCGCTGGAATCGCTGCCGCGCCTGCTTGCGGAGGCCAAGGCCCTGGGCATCGAAGCGCTCGAAATCGGGCTGCCCCACAGCGATCCCATCGCTGACGGCCCCGTGCTGCAGGCCGCCGCCCACCGCGCCATCCAGCGGGGCGCCACGCCGCTGCGGGTGGTCGAAACTCTGGCTGGATTGACGGAAAGTCCTGATCTGATCCTCTTCACCTACTTGAATCCATTGCTCCAGATCGGCGCAGAACGCCTAATCGGATTGCTGCGCCTTACCCCCGTGAAAGCCTTGCTGGTGGTGGATCTGCCGGATTCCGAAGAACCGGAGTTCGAAGCTCGCCTCCGGGCTGCGGGCTATCCAATAATTCCGCTCCTCTCACCCACCACGGACCTGGACCGCGCCAAAGGCCTTTTGGAGCGCCGCCCTGATCCCGGTGGCGACCATCCCTTCGCCCAGCGTTTCGCTTATGTCGTGGCGCGATTGGGTGTCACCGGCACCGGCGGCGCCCCGGACCTGGCGCCGGTCCGGGAGCGTGTGGCGGCGCTGCAATCCATTTCGGACCGTCCCCTGGCGGTCGGCTTTGGGTTGAGTGATCCCCAGGCGCTGGCCGAGGTGCGGGCCATGGGCGCCACACCCGTCATCGGCAGCGCCCTCGTGCAGGCCCTGGCCGCCGGGGTTGCGCTGGAGACTTTCCTGCACACGCGCCTGGGTTGATGTGGCTAGCGTGTTGCTTGTTCAGGGCCGCGGTCCAACCGGCGCGCTGCCCACCCGCAAATCCGCGAAATCATGGCGCACGGCCTCAAGGCGCGTGCGGTAGGCCTCCATGTCGCCGTAGTCGAAGAAGCGGCCGTAGCGGCTGTGGAGCGTCTTCGGCCGCAGCGCGTGTTTGATGGGGCAGAAGTGCTGCTCGGTGCGCGCGGCGACCTCCGACACCATGGCCATGAGCCCATTGAAGTAGCTGCAATAGACGCAACCGATGATCTCGATCCAATTCAGGTAAGGAAGGGGCCGCCGGTCCATGACCATGTAGTCCTTCCTTTTCACTCTCGGAATTCCGTAGGCCGGGAAGCAGATGAACTGGTAGATCACCACGAACAAATCCAGCAACAGTGCCGGGAATACACCGGCATAGATGACGGGAGACACCAGGTAGGCCATCAACCGCCCCTCCCAAAGCCAGACATGGACCCGCTTTCGGCGGGCGCGGTGGGCTTTGCGGATGGTCTCCTGGATGCGGACCCTCCGGCCTTCCAGGTGGTAGCCTTGGCCTTCCCTAAGGCCGTTCAATTCTTCGAGGATCTCCTTCTCGAGAGATTGGAGACGTAGTTGAAGATCATCCATCCGTGTCATGAGAAACCCCATAGCCGCTTCTCAGGACAGCCGCCTTGCCCAGCATTGGTTCAATACCGCTAGATAGCTATGAATGTTTGGGACGGAGGGGTCTCCCCAGAGCTGGACCTGGAGAGTGCATTGCCCATGGACGGTTCATTCTCCGGGATTCCAGGCCTCCAGCTCGCTATTCCCCACCGCCCGCTTGAGCGTTTCCCAGTCCTTGGTGGCTTGGTCTGCGTAAAGCAAGGCAAAGGAGGAAAGCGCTTCCGGCAACTCTTCGCTTTGCCCCAGATACCCCGCGATCCTGGCGGGATCGCCGCTGCGGGCGTGGGCTTTGGCTAGCACCGTGCCGCAAAGCTCCAGATAATCCCCCAGGACCGTTCCGGCCAAGTCCTGAACTGCGAGGCTGGCTTTATGGTCAGACCATTGCTTCACCAGGAAAGGCCTGCCCGCAACTGTTGTCCAGCCCAGGAAAGGGTCCGCCCAAGTCTGCATCCGGTGTTGACCTTCGGCGGTATGGCGCCCCGAATGAGGGGTTTCATATTCATTTAAATATTGTTCCCAAACACTGCCATGTTGGGCTTTGAATTCAAGGAACAATGGATCGTCGGCTCCGTTGCCATAGGCGAGGATCAGGACATCCATCATGCCCAGGGACCCGCACCCCGCCACGCGGCGGCCGCAGCAGACGGGTTCGTATCCCTCCATTACTTGCTGGCGCGCGGGGCCGAGGGTGCCGTGGTATTCGGCGAAGGAAGCAAGGAAGGGCGCGGCCGCTTCGTCGGTCAGCGGCCTCAGGAATGGACCTTTGGTCCTGAACCGCGGTCCGGGTTCGATGGCTTTCTCCAGGAGCTTCTGAGGCGTGTCGCGGCGGGCCTTTTCGAAAATGGGCGCCAGAGCGCCGCCATCGTTGTGCGGGCCAATCTCCTCCCGTGACAGTGCCACGATGCCAAGCTCCGAAAAACGGTCCATGCCTGCCATATATGCACGGGTGCAGCGGTTGGTGGCCTCCAGGCAGGCGGTGTCCGTGTGTCCGGCTTCCCGTCCCGCAAGCACGGCGCTGGCCAGCAGTCTTTTCAGATCCCATTCCCAGGGGCCGCGGCAGGTCTCGTCGAAATCATTGAGATCAAACACCAGGCTGCCGTCCTGCTTTCCGAAGGCTCCGAAATTGATGAGATGGGCATCGCCGCAGAGTTGGCAGCTCAGGCCCGTGGTGGGCCAAGGCGCGAGATCCGTGGCCATCAGCGCCGAGTTGCCCCGGAAAAAATAAAAGGGCGACTGGGCCATACGCCCCCAACGGATGGGCAACAGGGCAGGGTCCCGGTGCGCCACCGCAGCCTTCAGGAGCGTGATGGGGTCTGGGCGGTTCCCGGCGATATGCCAGAGTCCCTGGTCGGCCCGTTTCAGGCTTTCCCTCAGCGCCTTGCCTGCACTTCTTCGCTCTTCGACAGGGGCCTTGGCGGTCATTGGGACTTCTCTTGATTAGCTGGGATTTCAGGCAGGCCGAGCACTCGCAGGGAATAGTTCAGATTCTCGACGATCCTGGCGCGCTCGTTCTGGGGTACGCGCCCTTCGATCAGCAACCGTTCACAAAGGGACCTGGACAAGGTGTACTGGCCAGTCCAATAGGCTGCGATGGACCATTCATCCAACGCCCGCCAGTTGTATACGGAATCATCCAGAAAAAGGATGTCCGCAGGCCGCGGTATGGTCGCGGCCTCCTTTGCATATCGGAAGCACAATGCGTACTTTCGCCGGATGCGGCAGTAGCGCGCCAGGTAGCAAAGCGCCTCGGCCCGCGTGGGGCGGGCTTGATGAGCTTTCAGATAAGCCTGCATGACGGTCTCTTCAGGCAATTCCAGTCGTTCGCTGAGTTTGCCGACCTCCAGGAGCGAGTACCAGATCTCCTCGTCCCATTCGCCCATCGCCGCCCGCCTTTGGTAGGCCTCCAGCGCCTTCTGGGGCTGTGCCGCATCGCGATAGCTTTGAGCGAGATAGAACGCATACCGGGAATTACCAGGTTCATCAGCCAATGCCGCTTCCAGGACACTCGCATCCTTTTCGAATTTCATTGGATCCTGGCTGCGGGCCCCATCCGTATTCACCCGGATGAAAGGGCCTTCCAACACATCTGGATCATATGGATCGCTGCAATCCAGGTATTCGTGCAATACGCCCGCATAGCGCCAATTCAACCGGGTGGCGGCGACACTGGCGCGATGGTAGAAGAACTCTCCATCCCGCAGCAGCACTGTGTACAGGTCAGCCGTCAAGTCAGGCAACCGCCATCCTTCCGGCGCGACAAATTCATTGTCGGCATCAATGAAAACCAGATAGTCCGCTTTGCGTCCCGCCAGTTCAATGGCCTCGCTGCGGTTGTGGCCGAAGTTCTTCCAGGGGCGCTCCACCAGCTCACCGGGAATGTCTTTCATGTGCCCGCGGATGATGTCCTGGGTTCCGTCCGTAGATCCTGTATCCACGATCGTCCAGGTCTGGATGAAGGGCCGGATGGAGTCCAGGCAGCGGCGGATCACCTTGGATTCGTTCTTCACGATCATGTTCAGGCAAAGCGTGGTCATAGCTCCAAGCTCAGCACAGATGGGCAGTGCAGGGAAGTAGGCATAGGATTCGGCAGAAAAAATAAACCACGCGGAGGAGGGTTCCCGCCCTGGAGGAACGGAGCAGGGAGCGCCCGCACGCGCGATACGCGGAGCGGAGCGTTAGGCGCTCGCAGAGAAAGAATGTTTTTTCCCCTTCCTCCGCGTGGTTTATTTTCATTCCGTCGTATAGCCCGTCGCATGCACGTCCATCACGGCCCGGCCGGATGGATCGACCATTTTCTGAAAAGCCTCATCCCACAGCAGTGCGGTGGCGGTGCTGCAGGCCACGCTCCGCTCGAAGGGCACGCAGTTCACGGCCGTGGCGGACGGGAAATGGTGCTCGAAGAGCTGGCGATAAAGATACGCTTCCTTGGTTTCGGGCGTTTTCACGGGGAAGCGCTCGTGAGCGCCGCGCATCATGCTATCGCTGATTTCGTGCTCGGCGTGGGCCTTCAGACCATTGATCCAGGCGTAGCCCACGCCGTCGGAAAACTGTTCCTTCTGGCGCCACAGGATTTCATCGGGAAGGGTTCCGTCGAAAGCGTTGCGCAGCAAATATTTCTCGATGGGTTTTTCACGCTTGGCGTTGCGGGGAAGCTTCAACTCGGGATCCAGCATCATCGCCACGTCCAGGAATTCGCGGTCCAGGAAGGGAACGCGCGCTTCCACACCCCAGGCGGCGCTGGATTTGTTGGCCCGCAAACAATCGTAAGGGTGGAGCTTCTGCAGCTTCTGTACGGTTTCGTCGTGCAGCGCATGGCCATCTGGCGCTTTATGGAAGTACAAATACCCGCCGAATATCTCGTCGGCGCCTTCGCCCGACAGGATCATCTTGATGCCCATGGCGTGGATTTTCCGCATCATCAGGTACATGGGCGTGGAGGCCCGGATGCTCGTGACATCAAAGGTCTCCAGGTGGTAGATCACGTCGGAAAGCGCGTCCAGGCCTTCCTGCACGGTGAAATGGATTTCGTGGTGGATGGCGCCGATATGGTCAGCGACTTTTCGGGCAGGCCCCAGATCCGGCGCGCCTTCCAAGCCCACAGCAAAGGAATGGATCTGAGGCCACCAGGCCGGAGACTGGTCATCTTCCTCCACGCGCTTTTGGCGGAACCGCGCGGCGATGGAAGCGACGATGCTGGAATCCACGCCGCCGGAGATCAGCACGCCGTAGGGCACGTCGCACATGAGCTGGCGGTGCACGGCATCTTCCAATGCCTTGCGGAGCTTTGCCGGATCGTAAGGTTCGCTGGGGTAGAAGCCGGGCTCCGCCCATCTGGGCTCGTAGTAGCGTTGGAAGCCCTGGTCCGCTTCGTGACCCAGGTAGTAATGGCCCGGTGGGACTTCGCGGATGCGCTCGCAGTGGCCCACCAGGGCCTTCATCTCGGAGGCCACGAACAGGTTGTCCTGGCGGTCCCAGCCCACGTACAGCGGGATCACGCCGATGGGATCGCGCGCGATGAGAAAGGTCTCGCGTTTGGGATCGTAGAGCACGAAGCCGAAGATCCCGTTCATGCGGTTCAGGAATTCCTTCGGCGGCAGTTCGTCGTAGAGGTACAGGATCACTTCGCAATCCGACGCCGTCTGGAAGTCATGCTCGTGCTTCAATCCGCGGCGCAGGTCCTTGTGGTTGTAGATCTCGCCGTTCACCGCCAGCACGCTCCCTTTCAGCGTATCCACCAGTGGTTGGGCACCGTGCTCCACGTCCACGATGGAAAGACGCTCGTGGGCCAGGATCGCCCGGGCATCGCTGTAGATGCCGCTCCAGTCGGGCCCCCGGTGGCGGATCTTCTTGGCCATGGACAGCGCCAGCTTCCGCAGTTCGCCGGAGTTCGAGCGGGTCGGATCAATGTTGAGGATGGTGACGAGGCCGCACATGGGGGCTCCTTGGAAGGGCAGGGCATAAAGAAAAACCCCCGATCCGCTTTTAGCGAATCGGGGGTGGTCAGGGGAAGTCGCTTGCTAGGCCAGAACCTCACCGTCCCACGCGCGATCCGCGCGGAGGGGCCGATTATTATTGAGGTTGTTGAGGCTGCGGAGAGTCATTGATTGGATTCCAGTATTCGAGTTTGGCGGATGGGGATTGGAGTCGTCAAGGGCAATGCTGATCGATTTGGAGAGAAAGAAGCCACGAAGTGACACGAACTGGACACGAATCAATGACTTGAATTCGTGTCCATTCGTGGCTTGATTTTTTCTAGACCCGCTCCACTGCCATCGCGATGGCGTTTCCTCCGCCCAGGCACAGTGCCGCGATGCCGCGCTGCTTATCGTGGCGCTCCAGGGCATGCAGCAGCGTGGCCATGACGCGCGCGCCGCTGGCGCCGATGGGATGGCCCAGGGCAACGGCGCCGCCGTGGATGTTGATGCGGTCTATTGGGATCTTCAGTTCGCGGTGGGTGGCGATCAACTGCACGGCGAAGGCTTCGTTGATCTCCCAGAGATCCACGTCGTTCACCGACCAGTTCAATTGAACCAGCAGCTTCTTGATGGCATCCACGGGCGCCATGAGCACCCATTGGGGATCCAGACCCGCGGTGGCGGTGCCGAGGATGCGGGCCTGGATCTGCAGGCCATGGGCCTTCGCATACTCTTCGGTGGTGACGAGCGCCGCAGCCGCGCCATCGTTGACGCTGGGAGCATTTCCGGCCGTTACACTGCCATCCTTTTTGAAGGCGGGCTTCAGCTTGGCGAGGGTTTCCAGGGAGGTATCCGCGCGCGGGCCTTCATCCTGATTCACGATCACATCGCCTTTGCGGCCGGGCACGGTGACGGGAACGATTTCAGCGTTAAAAGCGCCCGAGGTCATGGCCGCCAGGGCCTTGCGGTGGCTTTCGACGCTCCAGGCGTCCTGCTCTTCGCGGCTGATGGAATACTTGTCCGCCACCAGATCCCCGGTCAGCCCCATGTGCTGATCGGTCATGGCGCACCAGAGGCCGTCGAGGATCATGCTGTCCAGGGCCTGGGCATGGCCCATGCGCGCGCCTCCGCGGAGTTTGGGCATCAGGTAGGGCGCGTTGGACATGGACTCCATGCCGCCCGCCAGGATGACCTCGTGGTCACCCAAGCCGCACGCCGTTGGCGGCCAACTGGATGGCTTTCAGCCCCGACCCGCAGACCTTGTTGATGGTGAGCGCCGCCACGGAAGAGGGCAGGCCGCCCTTCAGCGCCGCCTGGCGCGCAGGTGCCTGGCCCACGCCCGCCGAGACCACGTTGCCGAAGATCGCCTCGGTCACCGGCAGGCCCGGAAAGCGTTCCAACAGCGCTTTGACCACGGGCGCAGCCAGCTCAGGGGCCGACAAGGTTGACAGGCCGCCCTGGAACTTTCCTACGGGCGTGCGGAGGCATTTGAGGATCACGGCTTGGGACATGGGCCACCGATCAAAAGAGAACCAAAGAAAAACAATTAACCACAGATAAACACGGATGAAAAACACGGCATTAGTTCCGAAAGCGTTTTACTTCGATTTTCGGGGTTCCGAAGTTGATCAGGAGGCACAGAATGAGTTTTGTTGCCTTCAGGTAATTGATGCATTGGGCGAAGTGGATGTCATCTAGGGCCCTCACTGCTTTGAGCTCTACCAGAAGAACATCCTCCACCAACAGATCGCATACAAATTCGCCGACGATTTGGCCGTCATAGAGGACTTTTATCGGATGTTGTTGCGAGACTTTCAGCCCAGCTTTACGAAGCTCATGGATGAGGGCGTTCTCGTAAACCTTTTCAAGAAACCCAGCGCCCAAGCCATTGCTCACGGCAAAAGCCGCTCCGATGACCCGTTCGGTCAGGTTGCTGAGTTTTTCCTCATCCGTGTTCATCAGTCTTTATCTGTGGTTGATTGTTTTTTGGGTTTATTTTTTTGTGGTTCTTGGTGTTTTTTGATGTTCATTGTTAATCCATTTTTATCTGCCCTGATCTGTGGCTCAGAACCGCTGTCCTCTAGGCTTCAGCGGCACGTCTTCGTCCATGCTGTTGAAATCCATATCGTCGAGTTTCACGGTATTGGACGAGGGTGGGAAGCGCTCGGGGGCTTCCTCCTGCAGGAAGCGCCGGGTGCGCTCCATAAGGGATTCCATATCCTCCAGCATACGGATCCGTTCCATCTTCATGTTGCGCATCTGGACTTCCAGTTCGGCCACGTGCTGATGGGCTTCGCGGATGATCTCGTCAGCCCTGAATTGGGCCTCTTTCAGGGTCAGGTCCTTCTCACGGTTGGCGGTGTCCAGGACATCTTCCTTGGTGCGCTGGGCCTGCAGCAGGGTCTCGCGGAAAATGCGGTCCTGGTCCTGGTACTGGCGGTTGCGCTCCCGCAGGCTCAGGATTTCTTCACGCATGCGGGAATTCTCCACGAGGATTTCTTCCCAATCAGCGGCGATCTCGTGCAGGAACCCCCGCACTTCACCCTCCTCAAAGCCCCGGAAGCCTTTTTCAAACTCCCGCCTTTGGATGTCCAGGGGTGTGAATTTCATTGGAGCTCCAGATTTCAGGAAGCTGCGCGAAGGAAGATGTTTTTGATCAGCGACAGCAGAATGATGGCGATCATGGCGTCGAAACTGAACCCGCCGATGGGTGGAATCACAGCCCGGATGGGCAGGAGTATGGGTTCGACGATAGCGTTGAGTAAGCGTACCAGCGGGTTGCCCGGACTGGGCCGGAACCAGGACATGAGCGCCCAGATGATGATGAGGATGGACAAGCCGTCTATTGCCTTGGCCAGAATGTAAAACATCAAGGGCATGCCGTATCCAATCAGGTAGGTTCATGATAGCCATACAGAGCCCAATCTTGCCTTTCGGGCCCATAGAACTTTGGAGTTTTCATGCGCATCGGAATTTCCTGCTACTCAACATTCGGAGGACGGGGCCCCGTCCGCGAACCACAGGTGAGCGGGAGCACAGGACTAGATGTCCTGTGCGATATGGGGGTTGTCGGCGGAGCCGCGGGAACCGCTGCGTTAGATGGGAGCTGCTGATGCGCATAGGGATTTCGTGCTACTCAACATTCGGCGGTTCAGGTGTGGTGGCCACGGAGGTCGGGAAGGCCCTGGCGGCGCGCGGCCATGAGGTCCACATCCTGAGCCCCTCCATGCCGCCACGGCTCACGGGTTTTGAAAACCGGATTTATTTCCACGAAGTCACAGCAAGTTCATATCCGCTCTTCGAGGCCGCGCCATTCTCCATCGCCTTGGCTTCAAAAATGGCGGATGTGGCCAGCCACCACGGCCTGGAAGTCATGCACGCCCACTACGCCATCCCTCACGCCATGGCGGCTCTCCTGGCGCGCATGGCGCTGGATGGGAAGTTGAAGGTGGTCACAACCCTGCATGGAACCGATATCACGGTGGTCGGGGCCGATCCCAGCTACCTGCCCATGGTGAAGCTGGCCTTGCGGGAGAGCGATGCCGTCACGTCCGTCAGCCAATATCTGAAGGATGAGACCATCCGCACGTTCGGCATGGGGGAGCATATCGAGGTCATCCCGAATTTTGTGGAACCCCCCACATTGGATCATCCGGAATGCCGTGCCTGGCTTGCGCCGGATCAGGCCTTCGTGCTCACGCACATTTCTAATTTCCGCCCTGTGAAACGAGTGATGGATGTGGTGAAGATTTTCGAACGGGTGCGGAAAGAAGTTCCCACCCGCCTGGTGATGGTGGGAGACGGCCCGGACCGAGCCGAGGCTGAGAACTACTGCCGGGAGCGGGGATTCGAGGATGAAGTCCGGTTCACCGGCAAACAGTTGGATATCGGGACCGTACTTGCTTGCAGCGATTTGTTCATTCTTCCTTCAGCCACTGAAAGCTTCGGCTTGGCCGCCTTGGAAGCCATGGCCCATCGGGTGCCCGTCATCGCCAGCTGCGTGGGCGGCATTCCCGAGGTCATCCGTCACGGCGTTGATGGCTTCCTGGAACCCGTCGGGGATGTGGATGCCATGGCCCTGGATGCGATCCGTCTTCTCAAGGACAAAGACCTCCGCCGCAAGTTTGGCGAGTCGGCGCGGAAGCGCGCTGAAACCACCTTCGCCGAGGATCCCATCATTGATCTTTATGAAGCCTTATATGAGCGTGTCCTCTCAACCCCGAAATCCAGCGTGGAAATCAGCGCCAATCCGAGATAAAATGATTGCTTCGGCTGGGTAGCTCAGGTGGTTAGAGCGAGGGTCTCATAATTCCTAGGTCGGCGGTTCGAGTCCGC
>JADKJH010000004.1 GCA_016722505.1 Holophagaceae bacterium | reverse complement strand
CCAGCACAGGATCCACTGTCGAGGGTGGATGCTCGATCGCATCATAATCCGCCGAGGCAGGAAAAGTGGGTAGCGTTTCCCGCTCGAATCGCAGGCCCAGCTTCAGAAGAAAAGCCGGATGCAGTTGCCAGTCATCCTGAAGGAAAACCGCCTCGCTCTTGGACGTGGATCGTCCCCGGGCGTTGCCGTAACTCTGCACAAAAGCCACTGGGATACCAGTGCCTCCAAAGGGATTGGGCGCGGCAAAAGCCATCAGGGGGCTGGATATGCCGATCTCGGGGATGGCCTGGAACCGGTACAAGCCCGCAAAATTCTGGGGCACGTCAGCTTCGTTTCTTGAGTGCAGCAGATCAATGCCGCCCTTCAATGTGTGATTGCCCCGCACGGTGGTCAAAGTGTCCGCCAGTTGGATATAGCGGGCTTGGGACTGCTGATCCGTCAGCCGCTGGGTTCCAAAAACCGCCGAGCCCAGTATCTCCACATAAACAGAGCGGCTGGGGTCCAGGCTATCTATACGGCTATCCCTGGACGCCAGCATTACGCGGAAATCATTGAACCAGCTCGTGCCCACCCATTGGTTTGAAAAGGTGAAAGTTTGGTCGTGGGTGCTTTTCGATCCCCCGGCGGTTTTCGCGATGAGACCACCCCATGGAATCGCGTTCTCGTCTTTCTGGTAGCCGAAAAGGGCGCGGAAGGTCCAGCGGCTGGACGGATTCTGAACCCAATCCAGGCGCAGGAAGCCCGAAGTATCGCTCTCTGCATAAGGCAGTTCGCCGGTCTCCACGCGGAAACCAGCTGCGCTGATCAGCGCCACTGCGGTGGGATCGATAGTCACGATGTTGACATCGGTCTTTTGCAACCGCTCCACTGCCACAAAGTAGAACAACTTGTCCTTGAGGATCGGTCCGCCTAGCGAAGCCCCGTACTGCGTCAAACGGTAGTCGTCCGTGTCAGTGCCCAAGGGCGATTTGGAATCGAGACTGCCTGGCCGATGGAAGTAGAAAACCGAACCCCTCAAATCATTGGCGCCCTGCTTGGTGATGGTGTTCACGATGCCGCCAAGGGCCCTTCCGGATTCCGCTGAAGGCCCGCCGCTGATGACCTGGAATTCCTGCACCGCTTCCTGGCTAATGCTGGCCCGAAGCGCACCACCGCCAAGATCATTGTTGTCCAAGCCATCCAGCAGAAAATTATTCTGGCGGGGCGTCATGCCCGCGAAACTAAGACCGGAATCAGGGACGCCGTTGCCTGTCGGCAGATTTCCCGCTGCCACGAAGGGTGTGGTCAGGCTGAAATCTGAGAAGCTGCGGCGGTTGATGGGGAGGTTGGAAATGAGGGACTCATCCACGACCTTGGAAATCTGGGTGCGTTCTAGATCCGAGCTTGCATCATCCACGAACACCCTTATGACATCTGTCTGGGTCGGGTGGTACAACGTCAAGTCCAGCGTCCGTGTGCTTCCGACCTGTAGCGAGATTCCGAGCCCCAAAGGTTCCATGCCTGGACAAGTGGCGCGCAACAGATAGCTCCCAACCGGAAGCATGCGCAGCCGGCAGGCCCCCCTGGCGTCGCTGATCCCGGTCAAGGTGTCATGGACAGCCATGCGTGTCATCGAGATGCTGACGCCCGGCAGCGGGCGCCCAGCTTCGTCCCGCACGAGCACTTTCAGATCCGCTGTGGTCACGCCAGTGCTTTGGGCCGCCAGCGCCATGGGCATTGCACTGAGCACCATTCCAAGCGGAAGTGCCCAACGATCTGGTCTACCCACAGAAGCTCCCGCGGCGGCCTAAGCATAAGAATGCATAAAGGAGTTTTATCACGAACCGGGGGCCGCCATTCAAAACAGGATTTATCCGGGAGCATGGGTGGACTTGCGCTCTGCCTTTGGATTTCCGAGTTAGAATCCGAGCGAGCCCGCCCCCGGCGTGTTGGTGGTTCCGTGCGAATCCCTTTCCAACTTCCACCCGAGCAGGCGCACTTCGCGTCTGAACTCGAACGCGCCATCGTGGATGAGCTTTACAAGCGGGCCTGGGCCGCTTTTGCGACGCTGCTGCTAGTTCTCGCCGTGACAGCTTCGGTCCTGAGAGAGGCCATCCAGCTGCGTCCGTCCATCGGCCGGGTGCTGATGCTCATGGTGGCCGTGACCCTGTTCCGCACACTCAGCCTAGTCCTGCTTCGGAATGTTCCGAGCCCACGCCTAAGACTTTGGGGCTTCATCACTGGCTCCACGTTGATCGCCTTCGGATTCGCCGATTTGAATATCATCAGCTATCCCGATCTGGCGCCCTCGGAAGTGGCCCTGCTTGGCATCATTGACGCGGGGATCTGTTCCGGAGCCTTGATCAGCATGGGCAGCAGCTTTCTGAGCTACATGCTCTACGTGGTTCCAAACATCGGTTCGCTCGCCCTGATGGTGGCTTTGGGACCCTCGACACGCTGGACCCACAATTTCTTGTTGCTCCTATGCATTTATCTTTCGGCCTTGATCCTCCTGGCATTCGAACTGGCGCGCGCCCACCAGCGCGAAGTGGTCATGCGACTGGAAATTGCTGAAATGGCCCTTCGGGACAATCTCACCCAATTGAGGAACCGCCGCGCGCTATTGGAATTCATGTCCCTGGAGACGGAACAGGTTCTCCGCTCCTGGAGGAGCACTCCCGATCCAGCCCATCCGAAAATAGCATCGAGCCTGGGAGTCCTGATGCTGGACGTGGATCATTTCAAAGCCGTGAACGACACTTATGGACACGTTGCCGGTGATGCGGTGCTCAAGGAAATTGCGGCCATCCTCACGGAGACAACCCGCAAACCCGACATGGTGGTGCGTTGGGGCGGCGAGGAATTCGTCATCGTGGCCCGCGATACGGACCGCAAACCACCTTCCCGATTGGCGGAGCGCATCCGGGAACGGGTCGAACAGCACATTTTCAACCTGCCCTCCGGGCAAACCATCCAGGTCACTTGCTCCATTGGATATTCACTCTTCCCCTTCGACCACATGCAGCCGGACCTCTTGACGTGGGAACAAATCATCTCTGTGGCGGACAATGGGATGTACTTCGCGAAGACCCACGGCCGCAACCGGAGCGTCGGTGTCATGGCCGGGGACCGGATCCCGGCCGATTCCGATGTCCTGAACTGCCTTGAACAGGGGCTGGAGCAGGCTGAGACAGAGGGCGTGGTGAGACTAGTCGTGTGAGGCAGGAATCCCCGCGGATTCCCCAGCCATGAACCCCGTGCTGAAAGCAGCCTGCAGGTTGTATCCACCCACTGGACCATCAATGTCCAGGAGTTCTCCACAGACTTGCAGGTTTTCCCAATTCTTCACCCGCATCGAATGTGGGTCCACCGCCGAACGCGCGACGCCGCCAGCGGCGACTTCTCCCCGCTCGAGTGGGACGGCGCCGGGTAGACCGAGCGGGAAAGCGCTGACCCAGCGGACCAGAGTGGAACGGATGCCCTTGGGAAGGTCCTTCATGCGCAATTCACCAAGTCCTTCCGTACGCCACAAGGATTCTGCCACGCGCTCTGGCACCCAACGCTGGAGCCAGTTCCGAACTGATAGGTGAGGGTTTTCAATTTGCTCATGGCGAAGTTCTGAATCAAGTTCCGCTTCGCTGCGACCAGCGAAATCATAGCCAAGCCAAACCAGGCCCTTTCTCCGGGAGGATTCGGTCTGGCGGCTCAGTTCCAAGGCGGCGGGACCGCTGATTCCATTCCTGGTAAAAACGACGTCGCCTGAAAAGGCACCAATCCTGCGGCCCCCTTTCCCCTCTAACAGCCTCAACGTTCCATTCCTGAAAGCCACACCTTCCCAGGAGGGATGAGGCGCCTTCAGTGGGATCGGGGCCAGCGCGGGTGCCCATGGAAGCGTGGGCACACCCATGTTTTCCAGCCAACCCACTATCTCTCCCCGCGTTCCAGTCTCGGGGTAGCTCGCTCCGCCTGTGGCCAGGATGAAGCCATCCGCTTTGAGCAGTTTTCCATCTTCGAGCCGAAGGGCGGCCATCCGCGGCGCCCTTCCCTCTAACCCCATCACACGGATGCCAGTCCTGACTTGCACCCCGGCCCTTCGCATCACCCCTTCGAAGGCCGCAACGACGGCTGCCGCGCTTCCTGGACGGTCCAATGGAAAGACACGGCCGTTTTCCCGCACATAGGTTTCAACACCTTCTCGATGCAGGAGCTCAATCACATCCGCATTGCTGAAGCCATGAAAGGAAGGTTTGAGAAAACGGGCCTGCTCCTTGGAAAAGGCCCCAGCCACGGATTCCACCGTTCCATCATGGGTGATATTGCATTTCCCGCCCCCGCTGATGCGAAGCTTTACACCCAGTTTCTGATTGGCTTCCAGAAGCGTCACGTGATGGCCCTTCAAGACCGCCCGCCAGGCGGCCACCATGCCCGCCGCGCCTCCGCCCACCACCACGATCGCCGCCATGGTTCAACTATCGCAGGAAGCTGGTCACCGCATGCGCCGGACCCATTGAGATATGAAGAGGGAAAAGCGGACACCTCCGCTGCCATGCGGTAGGCCCCCTCCACCCGCAGCCAGGAAATGAACAGGACTCAACGCAAGGCTAGGATGACGAAGAGTTGCGCGATGACCACGCGCAGCAGCATCGCCAGCGGATAAACAGTGGCATAGGCCACCGAGGGGGTGTCGTTTTTGAAGGTTTCGGTGGCGTAAGCAAGGGCTGGGGGATCGGTCATGCTGCCCGCCAACAGACCGCAGATCGTCACGTAGTCGAGCTTGTTCACCGACCGGGCTACGATTCCCACCAGGATCAGGGGGATGATGGTGATCAGCGCCGCCATCCCCACCCAGGCGAGCCCTTGCTGCGAGAAGAGAATCGGGAACAGCCTTTCGCCGGCCTTCAGCCCCACGCAGGCGAGAAAGAGGCAGATTCCGAATTCGCGCAGCAGTGACTTGGCGGCGTTTGGCATGTAGACGATGAGCGGCCCAACCTTGGCTATCCGCGATAAGAAGATCGCCACCACCAGCGGTCCACCCGCCAGCCCGAGCTTCACCGCCGCTGGCATCCCGAGGATCGAGATCGGCCAAGTCCCCAGGATCACTCCAAGTGCGATTCCGACGAAAATCGGGATCATCTGGGGTTTCTCAAGATCCCGGAGCGAGTCTCCCAGCTCGCGGGAAGCCTGCGCGAGCGCCTGTTCCTCGCCCACCGCCATCAGCCGGTCGCCGAACTGGATCCGCAGTTCTTTTGTCGGCGAGAACTCGACCCCTGACCGGATGACCCGGGTGATGATGACTCCGTATTTTTCGTCCAGCTCCAACTCGTCAATCTCTTTGCCCACCGCACCCTTGGTGGTGACGATGATCGGGCGGAAGGAGATCCGGCTAGGGAGCGCGGGGAGTTCAAGATCGCTCACCTTGCCGATGATGACGCGGAATCCTTCGAGCCTTGCCTCGGTCCCGACAGCATGGAGGATATCGGCCAGTTGAATCGTGGTATCCGGGGTTGCCACCTGTTGCTTGCCCTCGCGATACACCCGGGTCACGACCACGCCAGTGCCGGCCAACTCCACAAGCCGATCTATCTTCAACCCGGCGAGATTGGGATTTGTCACCTCGAAGTTGCGCGTGAGAATCGGCTTGATGAGCCGCGTCCTCAGCCGCTCGAACTCTTCTGCCTCTTTATCGGGGTCAATCCGGAAAAGACGCTTGATCAGATGCATCGTCAGGATGATCCCGATGATCCCCAATGGATATGCCACTGCGTAGCCGACACCGAGGAGTGCCGGGGCATCATCCATCAAAGGCTTCAAGTCCTTGAAGGCTTGTTGCGCCGCGCCAAGGCTGGGAGTGTTCGTCACAGCCCCCGACAGGAGTCCGAGAGCCACCGGGAGATTCGCCCCACCGAAGAAGATGATCAAGAAGGTGATCCCTGTTCCTCCAAGGACAATGGTCGCCGCCAGAAGGTTGAGCGTCAGGCCTTGGGCCCTAAGCGAGGAAACGATACCGGGCCCCACTTGCAGGCCGATGGCATACACAAAGAGGACAAGCCCGAACTCCCGCGTGAACTCGATGATTTCCGGGTTGACCTTGAAACCCAGATGCCCCGCCAGCAATCCGGCAAAAAGGACACCACCGACGCTGAGGCTCACCTTCCGGATACGGACATTCCCAAGGGCTAATCCCGCGCTGATCACTAGACTGAGGACCAGGAGCCCTTGGGCCACAGACCCGTCTTTGAAGAGCGCTGTAAGCCAGTCCATTTGGACTCCTGATGGCCCTTCGCGTAGGCGAGGGCGCAATTTCGATCATAGTCCGACTAAATCGCCACGGTTCCAAACCTGTGACTGCCGACATTGGCACCGAACCTCATTGAGCCGAAGACATGGGTTCAGTGGTGCGGATTAAATACAATTTCCTTGCTCCCCTCAAAACGCTCAAAGGCTCCCGCGGGATGCCCAAAGAACCTATATTTCCTGTGCGAGGATCCATCCCCGCGAGAAAGGGGGAATGCCATGAAATCACTCACGGAAATGAAATCGGCCCTCTTGGAATGGCGCCGGGAAGAAGGCCAAGCCTTGGCCTACACACTGTCAGGTGATGATGGGGTCGCAGCCACCCTCATTTTTCCTGACGATTCTGACACTCTGGCCAGGCTGGAGACCGCCGAAGGGAGCTGGACCATCAAGCATTTGGGCCTACTGAATCCCATCACCACCATTCGGGAGGCCGGAGAAAAGACGAACATCGCGGTCTTCCATCCCCATGCCCTTCGCCATGACAAGCTGGAGTTCGCGGATGGCGCAGTATTCGACTGGGTCGCCCTCCACGACCATGAACCCGGAGGGGCTTTCCTGGACATCGAAGGCAAGCCCATGGTGCGGATCCATGGACTTCTTGCCCACATTCCGTCAACCGGCGCCGACCTGGATTCGGGCCTTGTCGAACTGGGCCAAGCCCCTGTGGCCCGCTGGCGACATGCGATCCTCGCTGCGATGGGGTGGTACATCCTGCAGTTGGACCATTTCAAGGAGAATCCCGCACACGCGGCGGAAATGTCGCTGAGGATGTGACAGGGACAAGTAGCGAAGCCACTCTTAATTAATTCCAGGAATCCAAGGATCCCCCGGAATTTTTGATTGTCGACCATGCCCTTGAGCGTACGGGGGGCTATTCTCTGTGCGCGGGATCGAAGATCTTCCCGGCAAGGATTGAGCTCGGCCTATCTGCCTGAGAGTGTGTTGACGGAAATCACCGGAGGATGAGCCGAACATGGGAAAGCGTTGGAGCTGATCCACGCAACAAAGACCCGTGGCGGTCTGTTGATTTGAGGAGCGTCCCATGGACATCCATTCGTTCCTGCAGGAAAGCAGGCAGGAGATCCTTACCGAGGCGGTCGCGTCCCTGAAACGCGCGCGTCTAGAGCACTACGAAAAAGCCGGAACCAGCCAACTCCGCCAGCGGCTCGACGACCTCCTGTCTCTTACCATCAGTGCGGCAGCGGAGCGCAACCTGGCCCCAATGGTGGCTCACGCCAACGCCGTGGCAATGGAGCGTTTCGAAGGTGGTTTCGATCTTGCCGAGGTGCAAACCGCGTTCAATGTCCTAGAGGAAGTGGTCTGGTTGCGCATCCTTAACAACCTTCCCTCAGCCGACCAAGCCGAGGCCCTGGGGCTTATCGGCACGATTCTCGGGGCAGGCAAGGACGCCCTCGCCAGAAGATACGTCTCCCTCGCCACCCAGACCCATGTGCCATCCCTGGACCTTAAGGCTCTCTTCTCCGGTACCGAGGGCTGCTGAAGATTAGAGCGTGTTGGAGTTGCGGTGTTCGCCACGGTCATGATTCTGCAAGTCCGCTTCCAGGCGCGCCAAGCCTTCCGCCACTGTGACCAGTGGCGTGTAGCCCAGATCCCGGCGGGCTGCGGAGATATCGTACCAATGAGCCGTGGCGAGCTGCCGGGCCAGGAAACGCGTCATCATCGGTTCGTCGGCACGGCCCAACATCCGCCAGATGATTTCAAGGAGCGCGCCCACGGCATAGGCGGCGCTCGGAGATAGAGATTTTCCGCAGGACGGCAGGCCCCCAGCCTTCAAGATGCCATTGATGAGCTCCCGCTGAGGCATGGGCTCCCCCTGGGTGATGAAGTAGGCCTTCCCGGAGCAGGACGAACCTGGCGCTAGATGGTCCAAGGCCGCCAGATGCGCGTGGGCAGCGTTATCGATGTAGACCGAATCAATGAGCTTCACACCACCCCCCACCAGGCGCAGGCGCCCTGCCCTTGCCCGGGCCAGGATGCGTGCGACAAGCTGCGGGTCGCCTGGCCCCCAGATCAGGTGCGGACGCAGCGCCACGGTGGCGAGATCAGGTCCGTTGGCGGCAAGCACCATCCGTTCGGCTTCGGCTTTTGTGGCGGGATAGGCGGAATCGAAGTGCGTCGCCATGGGGACGCTCTCATCCACGCCCTCCACATCACCACCTGAATGGATGACCGAAGGGGTGCTGGTATACACCAGACGCCGGATTCTTTGTTTGCGGCAGGCCTCGATGACGTTCCTGGTGCCAACAACATTTGCGTGGTAATAATCCCCATAGGCGCCCCAAACACCAGCTTTGGCGGCCACGTGGATGATCGCCTCACAGCCATTGGCCGCCGAAACAACAGCATCAGCGTCCGCGAGATCCGCCCGGACAACCTGCACGCCCAGGTCCCGTAGCGCTGGCACATCGCTCCGTTGAAGGGAGCGCACCGACTCTCCCCGCGCGAGCAGCTGCCTGACCACGGCGCCCCCCAGAAAGCCGCCGCCGCCGGTCACCAGGATCATGAAAACTTGCCCTGGACCCAGACCGCCAATTTCTCGCGGCCGATCTTGGCGTTGTGGCGGATATCCACAGGGAATCCCGGATGGACCATGAAATGGGTGATGCCGCGTGTGTGGGCGAAGTTGGCGCCCATGGCTTTGAGAGCCTCGTAGAGGTCCTGATCCCGCATATTTTGGTCCGCGCTGCTGTCCGGATCCCGCTCGATGAGTAGCACCGGAACTTTCATACCGCCGATGATCGCGCCCACCAAAGCCGTGCGGAAGACCCCGACATGGGTATTGAAGATCTCCTCCACTGGAGCCGAGAACAACGTCATGTCGCTCAACTCCACGCGATGGGATTTGCGGCCGCAGAACCAAAGCCGCCCCTCCGCATCGAAGTAACCGACATCGCCCATGCGGTGCACGATAATTCCTTCGCGCTGGATTTTCGCCAGGCGCGTGGCCTGTGGCCTGCCGTAATAGCTGGCAGTGACCGTGGGCCCCGAAACCGTGATTTCGCCAACCTTGCCGACTGGCATCTCCTTGGCCTGGGACCAATCGCCCAGCGGTTCATCAGTGATCTCGATGATGCGCACATCGTTGGGAGCCACGACACGGCCCACGCATACACCCGCGCCCCGGTCAGTCAATTCCCGAGTCTCGTACAGGATGTCGCGGCTGCTGATGCTAGTGACGGGCAGAACCTCCGTGGCGCCATAGGGTGTATGGATTTCCGCATCCGGCGAAAGCATCTGGTGCATGCGCTCCAACGTGGTGGCCTGCACCGGCGCGCCGGCCGTGAGGATGCGCCGCACGGTGGGCCAGGTCACGCCGTGTTTCACGCCATGGCGCCCCACGGTTGCCAGCAACGCGGGCGAAGCGAACACATTCGTCACGCCCCAGTCCTCGATGGCGGTCCTGATCTTCTCAGGATCCACTTTGGCCGGACGTGTGAAGTCCATGTCCGGAACCACCGTGGTCATGCCCAAGGCCGGATCGAAGAGTGCGAAGAGTGGAAAGGTGGGCAGATCGATCTCGCCGGGCTGGATGCCATAGGTGTCGCGGATCAGATCCACCTGGGCGATGAATTGGCCATGGGTATAGACCACGCCCTTGGCGATGCCCGTGCTGCCGCTGGTGAACAGGATGGCAGCGGTCTCGCTGGCCCCAGTCTCCTCCAACATGGGCCCTTCGCTCTTCCCCGCAGGGGCCACCTTCGCCAGGGTCTTGCCCCCCCAGAACCAGCGGGAACCTACCGTGACATTGTGGCGTATGGTGCCACGCCCCCAACCGAGCAGGACACGGGCGGCATGGGCGGTGGAAATGCCAATGAAGGCTTCGGGTTCCGCCTCCCGCAGGCAGGTCTTGAGCTGGCTTACACCTAGGCCCGGGTCAATCATCACAGGAACGATGCCGGCCTTGAACAGGGCAAAGGTCAGCGCGAAGAATTCGAGACTCGGCTTCACCATCAGGACCGTGCGCATACCCCGCTGGAGGCCATGGCGGCGCAGCCCCGCGGCGATTTGATCACTGCGCTCATCGAGTTGCCGGTAGGTCAGGTGCGTGTAGGTGCGTTGCCCATTTCCGCCCACACCGCTCGGAAATACCACGGCCAGCGTCTCGGGCTGCTGGCGTGCCATCCGGGGCAGCCAGGAAGCGATGTTGCTGGATTGCATGGGTTGGGATTCTGGATTGGGATCAATCATCAGCGAACTCGATCAAGGATGGCTCGATCGCACGAAATCAGCAATCAGGGGAATCACTTCGTCGGCGGCGTCCTCCAGCACATAGTGGCCCGCATCTGCTAAATAGCGCAGTTTCGCTCCGGGGAGATGCTCACGCCATTCAGCCAGAAATCCTTCGTCGAAAACGAAATCCTTCCCCCCCCAGACAATCAGCGCGGGGGTGGCTTTGAAGGATTCCAGGTTTCCCGCTACATGATGCACCAGCGCGTAGGAAGGATCGGCGAGATGCAGAGGGATGTCCTGCACAAAGCGCAGGGTGGCGACACGGTTCGCCCAGGAATCGTAGGGAGCGCGGTAGCCCGCTGAAATGTCCCTCGGCATCGGATGGCGGGTGCAGCCCACACGTGCAGCCCCCCAAGAGAAGGCATTGAAGCCGCGCACCAACAGAGCCCCAAGAGCGGTGCGGGCAAGTTTGAGCAGCCACGGCAGCCGCTTGCCGCTGGGCAGCGGAAAGGCCGCGGTGTTCAGGATCACCAGGCGCGACACCTGCTCAGGATGCCGGATCGCCCAGCCGAAACCGATCATGCCGCCCCAATCGTGAACCACCAGGGTCAGGGGTTCATGCAGATCCAGAGAGGCCACCAAGGCGTCCAGGTCGTCAATGCGCTGAGCTAGCGTATAGCTGTACGCGGCGTCGCCAGGTTTGTCGGACAAGCCCATGCCGATGTGGTCGGGCACGATGCATCGGTGCGTTCCGCGCAGGGCGAGCACCAGGTTGCGGTAGTAGAAAGACCAGGACGGATTGCCGTGCACCATGAGCACCGGCGGGCCGCTTCCTTCGTCCAGGTAGTGGATCTTCAGCCCCGCACCGCGATCAAAATGATGCGGGGAGAAGGGGAAAAGCGACGGGTCGAAGGACCTCACCATACCGAATTCACCAGACGACTTCAGCCATGCTGCAGTTCAATCCCGACCCGATGCCCATGAGAGCCACACGATTCCCCCTGCTCAGACGGCCTGATTCCGCCGCCTTGGACAGAACGATGGGGACCGAGGCGGGTCCGATGTTGCCGAACTCCGGGAAAATGGCCATGACCTTTTCCGGATCCAGGCCCAAGGTCTGGCAGAGAAGCGAAGTGTGTGTGCCGCTGACCTGGTGGAGCACGAATTCGTTGACGTTATCCCCGTCCCAACCGAACTCTGATTTGGCCTCGGCATACGTCTCTGAAGCAAGCCCCAGTCCTGCGAACAATAGAGCCTTGGCATCCGTGCGCATCTCGTCCACTTGTCCCTTGCACAGGCCGCTATGCTGTGTGGCGGCGCGGTTCACAACTCCTAGGAAGCGATGGCCGGCTGGCGCCAGATCCGAGCGGGACATCACCATGGCGGCGGCGCCTGAGCCGAGCGTGAGGGTGGCGAATTGGCTGCGGAATTCATCCTCTGTGGTGTCGGGACGCCGCAGCCTCTCGATGGTCGCTTCCTGCACAAACCGCGCGCTCTCGCCATTGACGATCAGACCGTAATCGATCTGTCCCCTTTCGATCATATTGCCCACGACCTGCATGCCGCTCATGAAAGCTAGACAGGCATTGCCCAGATCAAAATTCATGCAGTCCGCAGGCAGCCCAAGGAGGTTGTGCACAAGGCAGGCCGTAGAGGGTTCGATGTAATCACGACAGACCGATGTGTTCACGATGATGCCGATGCGGGAACGGTCGATGCCCGCCAATTTGATGGCCTGTTCTGCGGCGAGGGCGGCCACTTCGCTCGGCTGGACGCCAGGGTCCCAATAGCGGCGGGCCACGATGCCCGAGGCGCTCTCCAGCAGGTCGGGCCGCATGCCCAGACGCTCCATTGTGGGGGTGAGGCGGGCGCACATGTCGGCGGAAGTCACTCGGTGCGGAGCGTCCACGTGGCCAAGGCTGAGGATCGAGACATTCTGGAATTGCATGGGCCGTCCGAAGGCTGGGAACCGGTTGTCTGCCTTCAAGGCATCAGGGCCAAGGTTCGAGGAGTTGGAGTCGGTGAAGCGGTTCCGATGGATTTTATTCTCCGCTCCCCGTGGCAGGTGGCGGGTGGAGCGTTATGCGCCTGTCCCTCCAGTCTACCGGACAACCTTCGTGAATGCTGCCTCCACGGTCCCACCTGGAAAAGCAGCCGGGATTACCGCGATACTTCTCCATGAGGTCCCTACCGGAGCAAGCATGCGCCTTTCCGATCACTACCGTCGCTTCTACCGCACTCAGCTCCGCTACGCGCTGATCATGCTGCTCTTCGGGCTGTTGGCGGGAATCGCCTTCCAGGAATCCGTTAAAAAGCTACCCATCAGCGCATCTGTTCCCGCAGGGATGCACCTCGAGTCAATCCTGTATCTCGCCCTGGTCCACGGACACGCGATCCTGATCGGCACACTGCTGCCGTTGGCCACCATTTGGGCCCTGCATATCGGCTTGATTCTCAAGGCGGCGCCGCTCTCTGCACGGTCGCTGAAGTGGACCGCAGCCCTCTACATCCCCGGCTCCGCCATGAGCGTGCTGCTCATGCTATTGAAGGGTTACACCTTTGTGCTGGGAGTGCGCCACGGAACCATGGATCTGGCCGGGCTCAACCACGGTTTCATGTTCGGCAACCATGCCCTTCGAGCAGTGCTCTACGGGGCCTCCCATGCCGCCATGGCGACGGGTCTGGTGGTCTTGGGCGTCGGTCTCTGGCGCAGCCTGGGCAAAGAGGCGATCGAAGACTGAATCCGCAGCCTGAGTCTGTAGATCGCTCCCGTGATCCACGTATGTAGTTTGTCGGGTATGGATTCCCGGAAAAAGGGCGGAGAAGGCAATCGGGATCCTTGCTATGGGATGGAATTCCTGAAATAGTCCCTCCGCCTAAACCAGAAAGAATTACCTTGTTGTCGGACATAACAACGAAAGGAGTTTCATATGGCGATCCGAACTCTTTTTCTCAGGTCCGTGAGTCTGCTGTTGACCACAGCCCTAGCCCTTGGGGCAGCCGCGCCCAAGGGTGAAAAGAATACCCCTCCGGCGAACTACGACATCACCGGCCATATCGCGGATATCTCGGCGGATTACCGAGCGAAACTCGCGCTTTCTGGCAACCGTAAACCGACCCGCGCCATCACCGCTCAGGCCGACGGAAGCTTCGCCTTCCGGAATGTGAGTCCTGGGAGCTACTCGCTTCGCCCGTCCCACGCGAAATTCACCTTCTCACCCGCGTTCCACACCGTTGCCATCACCAATCACGATGTGCCAAACGTCAACTTCACCGCGCATATGAAAGGGGCAAAGAAACATTGAAGATTGATCACCATCCCCGCCGGTTGAAGTGCGGGACCACCAGATCGGATCGAGGCGCTATCAGCGCTATCAGAGCCAGCCGGAACTTTTCAGCTTTTGGTAGAACACGCCACACACGGCCAGGGTGCATAGCAACATCACCGGATAGGCGTAGTGCCACTTCAGTTCAGGCATATTGTTGAAATTCATGCCATAAAGGCTGAACACCACCGTGGGCACAGCGAGGATGGCGCCCCACCCGGCGAGGCGTTTGACGATTTCATTCTGGCGCACCGACACCAGTGCGAGATTGACCGACATGGCCGTTGTCAGCATTTCCCTCAAGCTGTCCAGCGTCTCGATGGTGCGGGCCACGTGATCGTGGATATCGCGGAAATAGGCGCGCAAATCCTTGTGGATGATTTCAGGATGCAGACGCATTAATTGCAGGCAGATGTCCTCAACCGGCAAAGCCGCTTGGCGCAGCTGCAACAATTTGATCTTGAGCTCGTACAAACGCTCAATGGAAAGCTGGTCGAACTGGCCTTTGAAAATATCCACTTCAAGGCCTTCGAATTCCCCGGATAGCTGTTCGACAATGGGCTGGTAGTTGTCCACGATGAAATCCATCACCGCATACAACGCGAAGGCCGGTCCCTTGGCCAGCATCTCGGGTTTTGCTTCGCAACGTTTTCGGACATCTGCATATCCCTGGGCATTGCCGTGCCGCACTGATACCAGAAAATTCATGCCGACAAAAAAATGGGTTTCGCCATATTCGATGGTGCAGTTCCTCCCAGCCGCTTCGCTATGCTCCCGCAAACCATCGGCGGTATGGTTTCCGGTCTCCAGCTGCGCAGTTTTGACGACGATGAACAACGAATCGCCGTAGGTTTCGATCTTGGAACGCTGATGCGCTTTACGGGCATCTTCGATGGCGAGATCGTGCAGCGAAAATTCTTCTTGGATTTGCAACAGGACGGACGCATCCGATTCATGCAAGCCCAGCCAAACGAAGGTATTGGGCCCTTTGATCACCTCGCTGATATCCGGCAGCGAGATATCGGCAAGGCGATTACCGTTGCGGTAGGCAACGCTGTTCACAACCCTGGACATATGCTTATCCCGATGATGGCTTGCAATCTGCCCATTGTGCCATGTCCAAAGCCTTCAGAACCGGCTGACCACCGTGTGGTATCCGCAGGATCGCTACCAGCGGCCGGGTCCAGCCCCGTCATTGCCCCGTCACGGCGGGGCTAGGCGGTCCTTGGGGTGCATTCCCAGGCCCAGCCTCCAACTGCCCCCCACCCAGAACCTTGTAGAGAGTGGCCAGATTGCTGTATTTGGCCTGGCGCAGGGTGATGAGACCTTGTTGGGCCGCATAAAGGGATCGTTGGGCGTCCAGAACGCCAAGTGAACCGTCGATTCCAGCTGAGTAGCGAGCTGTGGCAAGACGGTAAATCTCCGCCAGGGCTTTGGTAAGCGTTTCCTGGGCGGAAAGCTGTTCCTCTATGGTTCCGCGCGCAGCCAAAGTGTCTGATACCTCCCGGAACGCCATCTGAATGGCCTTTTCGTACTGGGCAAGGGCAATATCCCGATCCGCAGTTGCCACCTTGAGGTTTGCCCGTCTTGCGCCCATGTCGAAAATCGGAAGGACGATCTGAGGTGCAAACGCCCAGGTATCTGACCCGGCCTTGAAGAGTCCAGAAAGATCTTCGCTGGCCGTTCCAACACCAGCCGTGAGCGTGATCCGGGGGAAGAAGGCCGCACGCGCCGCGCCGATGTTGGCGTTGGCAGCCTTGAGCTGGTTTTCGGCCATAAGGATATCGGGGCGCCGCATCAATACATCAGAAGGCAGGCCCGGAGAGACATCCTTGAGCATGGTCACCCTTCCGAGCGCCTCAGGGAGCAGATCCGGCAGCACCGTGGAACCCACCAGGAAATTCAATGTGTTTCCATCCATGGCCACCATTCGCGTATACCTGGCGACATCCCCGCGCGCCGTTTCCACACCAATCCGAGAACGGTGAGCATCGAGTTCCGATGAGGCGCCTACTTCAAAGCGGCGACGAGTGAGTTTGTAGGAGGTTTCCTGGCTCACGAGCGTTTCCTGGGCGAGTTTCAGGCTCTCGCGATCGGCAGCCAGGGCCAGGTACACATTCGAAACTTCAGCCATCAATGAAATCTGAGCGCTGCTGCGGGCCTGCTCAGTGGCAAGGTACTGTTCCAGCGCCCGGTTCTTCAGACTCCTGACACGCCCGAAAAAATCCACTTCCCAGGCGCTGACGCCTAGGCCGACCGTATATTGCGTAAGATGCTTGGACTCCTCCCCTCCAGAGGCACTGGCTGGAATCTTCTGCCTGCCGACTTCACCCAGGACGCTCACGGTCGGAAGCAGTTCGGCGCGCTGGATCCTGTAATAGGCACGCGCCTTCTCTGTGTTCAACGCCGCTATCCGGAGATCGCGGTTATTGCGGAGGGCAAGATCAAGGACCTTCCCCAATCGCGCATCCACATAGAAGTCCTGCCAGGCAGTGTCGGCGGCAGGCAGTGCTGATTTCTCTCCGGATGCGGCCTTGTATGCCGGGCCATCCGGCCAGGCCCTCGGAACGGGTGATTCTGGCACCCGGTACTTCGGGGCCATGGAGACGCAACCGGCCATGGCCATGGTGATGATGATGGGAAGGACTGACCATGCTTTGGGTGACTTCATGGCTGCCCCTCCTCGGAAATCCCATCGCCTTCGGGTGATGGCTCCGGGTGCCCCTTCTTGAACATCTGGCTGATCAGGACGAAGGAAAGCGGAATGTAGAAGATGGCGATGAAGGTGGCGGTCAGCATTCCGCCAACCACGCCGGTTCCGATGGCGTTCTGGGCCGCCGCTCCCGCGCCTGTAGTGATGGCCATCGGCAGCACGCCGAATGTGAATGCCAGCGACGTCATCAGGATCGGCCGGAGCCGCATGCGGGAGGCTTCGACCGCCGCCGCGACCAGGCCTTTGCCTTCGCCCATGAGTTCCTGGGCGAACTGAACGATCAGGATGGCGTTCTTCGCGGCCAAGCCGAGGGTAGTCAGCAGGCCGATCTGGAAGTAAACGTCGCTGGACAATCCACGACCCCAAGTGGCAGCAACCGCGCCAAAGACTCCGATGGGGAGGATCAGCAGCACCGAGAAGGGGATGGTCCAGCTTTCGTACAGGGCGGCGAGGCACAGGAAGATGACCAGGATCGAAAAGGCGTAGAGGGCGGGCGCCTGCGTTCCAGCCTGGCGTTCCTGCAAAGACAATCCGGTCCACTCGAAGCCGATCCCCGGCGGCAGCTTGGCGGCGATGTCCTCCATGGCCTGCATGGCATCCCCGGTGCTCTTGCCGACGGCGGGCTCGCCGTTGACGTTGATGGCGGGGTAGCCGTTGTAGCGCTGGAGATTCGGGGAGCCGTAGGTCCAGGTGCCCTTGGCGAAGGCCGAAAAAGGCACCATCCCGCCGAATTTGTTAGGCACATAAACTTTGTTCAGGTCCTCCAACTGCATCCGGTACTTGGCGTCGGCCTGCATGTAGACACGCTTGACCCGGCCCTGGTTGATGAAGTCGTTCACGTAGGCGCCGCCCCAGGAACTGGACAGGGCATCGGCGATGGCCGCGGCTGGGACGCCAAGAGCACCTGCCCGATCCTGGTCGATCTGGACGCTGTATTCCGGTTGGTCGTCTGCCCCGACGGGCCGCACGCTCTTAAGGTTGGGGTCCTTCGCCGCCATGCCAAGGAGCATGTTGCGGGCCTCCATGAGCTTCGCGTGGCCGACGCCGCCGCGGTCCTCCAATTGGAAATCGAACCCGGTGGCGCTGCCCATCTCGAGGATCGCCGGCGGTGCGAACACGAAGGCAAGGGCGTCCCGGCGGGACATCAGCTTGCCCATGGCGCGCTTTACCACCGCGGACACCCTGAGCTCAGGACGGTCGCGCAACTTCCAGTCTTTCAGCTTGAGGAAGGCCATGCCGTTGTTCTGGCCGATGCCAGCCATGCTGAAGCCGGAAACGGACATGATGGAATCCACGGCGTCCTTCTCATTCACCATGAAGTGCTGCTGGACTTCCTTCATGACCGCCTCGGTGCGCTCCAGGGGGGATCCGGGAGGCAACTGGACCATGGCCATGAGGATTCCCTGGTCCTCCTCCGGCAGGAAGGCCGTGGGCAGACGGAGGAACAGGAAGCCCGTCACCAGGACGATTGCCGCATAGATGGCGATGTAGCGAGCGCGCTTGCCGAGCACCCGCTCGAGCTGGCCGGTGAAGATATCGCGGAACCGGTAGTAGGTCCGGTCGAACCACAGGAAGAAGGGCCGTGTGACTTTCCATCCGCTCTCGGCGGCCTCGTGCCCCTTCGGAACAGACTTCAGAAAGGTCACGCAAAGGGAGGGGGTCAGGATCAGAGCCACCACCACCGATAGCAGCATGGCGGTGATGAGGGTGAGCGAGAATTGCCGGTAGATGACGCCGGTGGACCCCCCGAAGAAAGCCATGGGGCCGAACACCGCCGCCAGCACCAGGCCGATGCCGATCAGCGCGCCGGTGATCTGGGCCATGGACTTGCGGGTGGCCTCCAGTACCGGCAGGCCCTCGTCATGCATGACCCGCTCGACGTTCTCCACCACCACGATGGCGTCGTCCACCAGCAGGCCGATGGCCAGCACCATGGCGAACATGGTGAGCATGTTGATGGACATGCCCGCGTACTGGATCACCGCGAAGGTGCCCAGCAACACCACGGGGACAGCGATGGTGGGGATCAGAGTGGCCCGGAAATTCCCGAGGAACAGCAGCATCACCAGGAAGACCAGGACCACGGCCTCGATCAGGGTCTTCACCACTTCCTCAATGGCCACGCTCACGAAGGGCGTGGTCTCGTAGGGATAGGCCACCGTCACGCCAGTCGGGAAGAACTTCGACATCTCGTCCATCTTGGCTTTGATGAGCTTGGAGGTGTCCAGGGCGTTGGCCCCTGAGGCCAGGCGGACGATCATGCCGGCCACGGGTTTCCCGTTGAGGCTGGTCTCGGAGCCATAGTTCTCGGTGCCCAGTTCGATCCGGGCCACATCCCGGAGGTGGATCATGGAGCCATCCGGATTGATGCGCAGGGGGATTTCCCCGAATTGTTCCGGGGTCTGCATCAGTTCCTGGACGTTGATGGTCACGTTCAACTGCTGGCCCTTGACGGCGGGCAGGCCGCCGGCCTGCCCCGCGGAAACCTGCGCGTTGTAGGCCCTGACGGCCGTCCGGACGTCGTTGGGCGTGAGGCGGTAGCCAGTCAACTTGTCCTGGTCCAGCCAGATTCTCATCGCGTATTGGGACCCGAAGGACATGACCTCGCCCACGCCCTCGACCCGGGCCAGCACGGCTTCAATGTTGGAGGACATGTAGTCGCGCAGATCGTCGGAATTCATACTGCCGTCCTCGGAACGGATCGCGACGATCAAGAAAAAATTCCGGGTGGACTTGGTGACCTGGATGCCCATCTGCTGGACCGCTTGGGGCATGAGCGGTTTGGCCGTTTCCAGCTTGTTCTGGACCTTGGCCCAGGCCACGTCCGGATCGCTGCCGGGCTTGAAGGTCAGCGTTACGGTGCCCCGGCCTGAAGAGTCGCTGCTCGCGGAGAAATAGAGCAGGTTGTCCAGGCCGGTCATCTTCTGTTCGATGATCTGGGTGACGGTGTTCTCCACCGTTTTTGCCGAGGCCCCAGGGTAATAAGCGGCCACCGTGATCGAGGGCGGAGCCACAGGGGGATACTGGGAAACGGGCAAGGCCCGGATGGCTAGGACTCCGGCCAGCATGATGATGATGGCCACCACCCAGGCGAAGATCGGCCGATCGATGAAAAAATTGACCATGGCGCGGCTCCTTTACTTCGCAGCTGCGGGCGCGGGCTTCGCCCCGAAGGGCACCACCGTCACGGCCATGCCGGGCCGCACTTTCTGGAGACCTTCCAGGACCACCTTGTCACCCGAATTGAGCCCTTCCGTGACCAGCCACTTCGCGCCAATGGCGCGATCCACCTTCAGGGTTCTCTGCTCCACTTTCCCGGAACCGTCCACCACCATCGCGATGGCGTTCCCTTTGGGATCGCGTGTGACCCCCTGCTGCGGCACTAGAATGGCTTGGTCGGCAATACCCTCCTCGACGACTGCCCGCACGTACATGCCCGGTAGCAGCACATGGTGCGGATTGGGGAAGACCATGCGTAGGATCTGCGAACCCGTGGTGGGGTCCACGGAGACATCAGAGAATTTCAAGATTCCCGTCTGCGGATAAGGGGTGCCGTCTTCCAGGAGCAGCTTCACCTTGGCCTGTTCGGGCGTGCCTCCCTTGTATCGGTTGGCCGCCAGGTTGCGCTGGATGCCCAGGAGGATGGCGCTGGATTGGGGAGAATCCACATAGACCTGATCCAGTTGCTGAATGGTGGCGAAGGCCGCGCCCTGGTAGGCCGTCGCCAGGGCGCCCGGGGTGACGCTGGACTTGCCGATGCGCCCGGAAATGGGTGCTGTGATCCGGGTGTAACCCAGGTTGATCTGGGCGGATTCGACCCCAGCCTTAAGGGCCTGGGCTTCGGCTTCTGCCTGTTTGAGGGCGGCGGTCACATCGTCATAATCCTGCTGCCCAACGGCATTGATGGCGAGCAGTTCCTTGAACCGTTCGGAACGCTTTCGGATGGCGGGAAGGTTGGCTTCCACCCGGGCAAGCGCTGCTGATGCCGTATCAACGGCGGCCTGGTAGGGCCTCGGATCGATCTGGTAGAGAACTTCCCCTTCTTTCACATCGGCCCCCTCAGTGAAGAGCCGCTTCTGGACGATGCCGTTCACCTGGGGATGGACCTCTGCCACGAGATAAGCCGAAGTCCTTCCGGGTAATTCAGAGGTGATCGCTACCCGTTCCGGCTGCAGGATCACCACGGCCACCTCGGGAGTCGGCCTTGCCTGCTCCTTCTTACCGCAGCCGGTCATCAAACCGCCCGCCACGAGCGCACCAACGATGGGGAGCATTCTGTTTCGGTAATCATTCTTCATTGAAAACTCCCTGGATAGGCTGGGTGAGGCACTGGCCGGTGGTGAAAATCCGCCGTGGTGGAATCGGTGGAATCGATGAGTTGGACTTTCGTCCAGTTCAGGGTGTGTGGCTAGGCCATCAGGGGCGCCCCCTATAGCCCAGCCCCTGTAGCACGAAGTCGGCGATACGGTCCGCAGTGGCCTGCGGAGACGCGAACGGTGGCAGGGGCTGCCAAACAAGGGCATTCATGCCGGCCGCTAAGCGATGGATCAGGCACTGGCCCAAAATGCTCTGTCCAAGAAAAGAAACTTCAGTGTTCGGGAGGTTGGGTTGCAGGGATGCGATGCAAGTTCTGAGCAGCTGAACCGTATCAGAAATCCGCTCCAGGTACAGCTCATGCAAGACCGGCCGTGGAGATCTCATCTCCATCATGAAGAGTCTGATGAAAGACTCCTTCAATGGATCTCCATCATCCGCAAACATATCCTGCACTATCCCTTGGATTGCTGATCGCAGGACCTGGGCGGCAAGATGCCGATCCTTCCGAATGGCGTCCAGGCCGCCGCGAACCGGCCTGAGGGGGGTTCTGGGGAAGCGGGTGAACATATGCTGAAAACAGCTGAGGTAAAGCCCTTCCTTGTTCCCAAAGTGATACCCGATAAGCGACACCTGTTTACCGGCCATGTCGGCAATTTCCCGAATGCTGGTGCCATCGAAACCCTTCTCGGCAAAGCAGAGGATCGCGGATTCCAAAAGAACCCTGGCTGTTTCCTTGTGGGGGGTGACCTGGGCTGCCGTATCCATGAGAATAGTTTGATCGTACGATCAATAATTACAAGACAAAATGAACGATCGCAGCCTCGGCCGCCCTTCGTCCTGAGGCGACCCGAACAATCACGATTGAAGCATCATTGAAAACTACCAAATTACTGCCGGACGAAGTGCCGGTTTATACCTTCGACATCGATATTTTTCATCCTGAATTCGGCTGCCAGCAGCTTGGCAGGTTGCGCGCCCATTTTGACGAATATCGGAACCTTCCTCACAGAAATCAATGAGGCTTGTTGGGCTTCTTGATGGAGACCCCGTCCCGGGGGCTGGCCGCCACGACTTCACAAATCATGGTTTCCAGCGGGCGAAGCGTGACATCCATTCGGCCCGCGAGTGACTCGGAGATGAATTCATCCTGATGGAAAGCGATGAGGAGAGTGCACCCGGCCAAGTTCGGGCGGGCAGCGAGATCCAGATGGGGAACGCGCCGGGTTTGAGCTGCGTCTGTTTCCGCCGGCAGAATCATTACGGGTTGGGCCAGGACCTGTGCGCTTTGTATCAATCCCCTCTTGTTTAGATCGACCTTGAGAACGAAAGTCGGCTGCCCACTGGACATAAAGGTCTTCACTGCATCCGAGCCTGCCAGCTTCTGCCCGATCTCGCGCCGGAAGGTTTCGAGTTCTGAATCTTGTTGAAGGGGTTCAGGTGTCTTTGGAGGCGTTGCTGTATGCGATTGCCCGAATAGCGTGGTGCTTGCGACGAGGATGGCCGCGGCCCAGGACAAGCGCATCCTGAAGGACATGTTTCGAACCTCTGGATTGGCGAGGGCTCGAATTCGGCGGGTCAAATCTGCGGCTTCAGCGGAGAATCCGGCCTCCGCATCCAGTGCCTCCAGCACCTGCCATTCGCAGCGTTCCATCCATACGTCTTCAGCGACCTGGCCGCTTTCCGCCATCTCGGCGATCCGCAGGAGCCGTTGGGCTGTGTCCCCGTTGAGCCGGCGGATGAAATTCTGGGCGGCTGTACGAAGGGATTCTTGACCACCGTGGAAACGCTCAAGAAGTTGCAGTTCGAAGTCGACAAGCATGGCTTGATGGTTGAGGCACTGGATGCCACGGCTCCGCCCCTGGAGGATGTGGCGCAGGGCCTCATAGACCCGCTCCACCTTCGGGTCCGCCATGACATAGTCCAGGCCCCACAGGTCGCCCAACAGACGCCCTTGGCGTTGAAGGCGGGCCTCCAGGGGGGTGCCAGCGTAGATCTCCGTGCGGCAGAAATTCATGGGGTGTTCCGGGTGGCGGGCCAGGAAGGCCACATTGGCCCGGAAGTCCTCCAACGTAGAATCGGGATTGAGCAGAAGGAGATTGAAGCAAGTCTGGAGGTGGCGTCCCCCCAGGATTTCCAAGGCCCTTTCGTTGTCCGCGAGGCGCTGGCCTCGTCCCAACTGAGTAAGGGTAGTTTCCGTACCCCCCTCAATGCCCAGAAAGACTCTGAAAAGCCCCATGCCCAGGAGGCAGTCCACAAGCTCCTCGTCTATCTCATCCGGGCGCGCCTTGACGGCAAAAGCGATGTCTCGGATTCCCCGGGCTTTCCACTCCCGATCCAAAGATTGGAAGCGCTGTAGTGAGTCCGCACGGAAGGGCAGGAAAAAGTTGTCGTCGTGGAAATTGAAGATGCGCACACCATCCCGATACAGCGAGGCCATTTCGTCTGCGATCGAGGCTGGGGATCGGAGTCGAAGCCGAGGCCCCCCGCAGTGCCGATGCCAGGTCGAAATCGAGCAGAAGGAACAGGAATGGAGGCAGCCACGGGAGCCGATCACGTTGGCGGCGGGGATCCCGAGGAATGCATCGAAGGGGCGGCGATGGACGGGAGGGAAAATGCTCTCGAGATCTTCCTGGGGCAGCGGCTGGCCATTTCGGTGGATAGTCCCCTGGGCATCCCTCCAGACGAGTCCCTGCACCTTTGAAGGATCTTCCAGATGCTCCGCCAATTGCACCAACAGTCCCTCCCCTTCGCCACACCCCACCGCATGGAGGGCTTTGGTTTGATCAAGGAGTTCTTCGGCGTAGAGGGTGGCGAAGTGGCCCCCCGCCACTGAGTACCCTCGAAAACCCAGGCTCCATGCCCGTTCTGCAAGGCGGACGAATTCCAGTGCCCGCGAGGTGAAGACCATGCTGTAGGCGGCGAGGCTGGCCCCAGAACCGGCGAGAGCCATCGCGGCTTCTTCCATTTCCTCAGGGCCGTTGAAGCGGATGAAGAGCACCTCGTGCCCGCGTTTCTCCACCGCGCTCCAGAGGTAGCGCATGGCGAGGTTTTCTTCGAATTCGGCTGCGATCAGGGCGATCTTCATGTTCATTTCCCCTTGGACGGCGATAGAACGACGACTCGAGCGGCGATCGGTCGAGGGCTCGGCTCGAACCGATACGGCCCGCCGCCAATCTTTCTCATTAGCGCAACGGTCGAATAGTCCTGGTGCGAGATCTGCACTCTCCATTCGCCCAAAGGGAGCAGTGGCGCCCGCCATTGGCCCAGTCCATCAGAGAGCACAACGCGTTCCTGTGGAGGTTCCCCTAGGTGACGAAGCACCACCTTCGCACCTTTGACAGGGATGCCTTTCTGGTTCACCACGCGTCCGGATAGCGACCCGGGTGTGCCTGTTTGTGCCCAGGATGTGGCAGGAACAATTAGCAAGGTCAGAACCAGAGAAAGCCGCAGTCCTTGTTTCATGGTTCAGCTCCTTACCGAATCGTCATGAAATACCGGGGGTCCTCCCAGGAGGGCTGCAATGGGCGCAGTTCCCCGGAGGTGGTTTGTTGGAGCAGAGGTTTGATCACATACAGTTTCCTGAGCGATCCACGAACCAAAATGGATGGACGCTCCATTCCGTCCGGTGTCCGAATCGGGCTCGCGATTATTTTCCATTGGTCAGGTTCCCAAGGGATGCCATTGGCCACCACATATCTCCGAAAATCCGGATCGTTCCTCAACCATCGGTCGCGCTGGTCCGACGTTTCCACGTTGGGCATGCCCTTGGACCAGGAGAATATGGCTCGCCATTGGAACGAGCCCTCTGCTAGATGACAATAGGAATCACCCACGAACCTCGGCCGAGTCCGGCTTAGGGTATCGGTCCAGTCCAGGTGAGCTCTATGAAATTTGGATCGGAATCGTTCTGCGATTCTCCCATCCGGGACATTTTCAGAAGCCTTCAATGCCAAGCTCCAGCCTTCTGCCAAGCTTTGGACAACCTTCCTGAAATGGATTCAAAAGATGTGAAGCAAATGCTGAACGAACAAGGGGCCTGTGTCCCCTTGTGTGGCCAAGGCCCTTCGAGAGCAGCTCCAACAGTAGGACGTCCTTTCCGAGACAGCATCCAATCAACCGGATTTCACTGCGCTCATCGAGGATCCCTGGAGGAACTGGTTTCAGGACTCCATCCTTGATCGCATCCGATAGGGTTGAGGCTGTCGTCTTATCCCCACCGGCCTGGAGGGGGATTTCCATGACGCCCATGTCGTTGCCATGTCCGACAAGGTTGATCACTCCCCAGGGCTTGCCATTGGCCGGAGGGTTTCCCGCCAAATCAGCCAACGCTTCTAATAGCGAGTTCCGGTCCGTGATGACCCGATCCGTCTTCTCGCTCGTATTGTGTCGATAATACGTTTCTGCCAATGAACAGAGGGGATGAGCCGGGTCTGTATCAGATCCGAAAATGAATGTGATCGTCGCCCTCGGTGAGTTCTCCAGTACCGTGTGTTGAGCCCACGAAACCTGACTAATCAGGAAGATCAGCAGTGGAAGCAGCGGCCGATGGCGCTTTCCCGTGGGTGGCATGGTGCCTCAACATTCGGTATGTCTTCAAAATCAGGCCAAAGAGACTGGCTGACTGTAAAAGGACGGTAACAACATCACTCGTGGCGGTTCAACTTAGGATTACATACACCCTGCTGCTCACATTACCCATGACGTCCAGGGGGCGGGACGTCTATAGGTGACCGGCGAGTGGCGACGCAGCCATCTGCGGACTCTGATCTCATTGTGAGGGGCACGAAGTCCAATTTGGCTGGAATTGAAGCCGATCAAGGGGAAACAGATGGCCCCATCCCCCGCCTTAAAACGTGCACCCGGCTGGCTGCGCACGGGCATCGCCTTCGGCGACCGGCTGCGACGCTCTCGCGCCCTACGCCTACCGCTACCTGCGCGCCCTCATCCGACCGTAGCGGAGCGAAGGCCAGATTCACATGAACCTCGAAATTTTGGCACCTCGTCCCGTAACTTGCACCCGGCTGGCTGCGCACGGGCATCGCCTTCGGCGACCGGCTGCGACGCTCTCGCGTCTCCGCCTTGCCCTACCTGCGCGCCATCCGTAACCACCAACAAAAATGGCGCCCTTGGGCGCCATTTTTGTTGGTGGTTCCTCAGGGACTCGAACCCTGGACCCGCTGATTAAGAGTCAGCTGCTCTAACCAACTGAGCTAAGGAACCGACGCTCCAGTGTAGCAAGGGAGGGCGTAATGGCAAGGTGAAGATTCATCTGGGGACCCTACAGAGTGGGCAATTGCATGGCTTCGCGCACTTCGGCCATGGTGGCCTGGGCCACCATGCGGGCCTTGGCGCTCCCGGAACGCAACACATCGCGCAAATGGTCCTTATGCAGGAGATGGTCCTCGATCTTTTCACGTACCGGACCGATGCGCCGGATCATGGCATCGGCGACCTTTTTCTTGCAGTCGAAGCAGCCGATGCCAGCTCGCCGACACTCGGTGTTCACCAGGTTCACGGTCTCGTCATCGCTGAAGAGTTTGTGGAATTCAAACACCGGGCAGACATCGGGATTGCCCGGATCTGTGCGCTTGACGCGGGCCGGATCGCTGGCCATCTGGCGTGTGCATTTCTCAACGATTTCTGCATCGGTATCCCGCAGATAGACGCAGTTGCCATAGCTTTTGGACATTTTTTTGCCGTCCAGGCCGGGCACTTTCGGCGTTTTTGTGAGGACAGCGGCAGGTTCGGGGAAGACTTCCTTGCGGTACAGGAAATTGAATCGGCGCAACACCTCCCGCGCCAATTCGATGTGGAAGAGCTGGTCCTCGCCCACGGGCACCTTGTCGGCCTTGTAGAGGATGATGTCCGCTGCCATGAGCAGGGGATAACCGAGAAATCCGTAACTGCTGAGATCCGCCAAGGAATTCTGCATTTTTTTCCTTGTAGGTGGGCACCCGCTCGAGCCAGGAGAGCGGCGTGATCATGCTCAGCAGAAGATGCAGTTCCGCATGTTCCTTCACCTGGCTTTGGATGAAGATCGTCGATTTTTCGGGATCCAATCCTGTGGCCAAAAAGCAGGCGGTGAGTTCTTCGGTGGCGGGCCAGATTTCTTCCACGGCTTCGTACTTCGACGTAAGCGCATGCCAGTCCACGATCATGTAAAAGGCTTCGTTGCCATGCTGTAGCTTCTCGAAATTGTCCAAGGCGCCGACCAGATGGCCGATGTGCTGGGAGCCCGAAGGCTGGATGCCGGAAAGAACACGCTGCATGTCAGGCTCCGAGAAGAACGCGGGCGACAGGCTGGATCGGCCACAGCGCCACTCTGAAGATTGGGGTGAGGAACAGGTCCGAGAGGAAAGGCACCATGACCATGACCACAAGGATGATGTACATCGTCCGCTGGTGGCGCTCGAACCATTGGGTTGCCCGATAGGGAAGGAAGCCTTTAAGTATTCCTCCGCCGTCCAGGGGGCCCACTGGTATCAGATTGAAGATCGCAAGCAGGATATTGATGAGGATGAGCCTCCCGGCAAACGAGAGCATCACCATCTGTGCCGGGGAAACAGCCATACGTGAGAAGGCCTCCGGCCCCTGCAAACCTGCGTAGAAAAGGACTAAGCGATCACTGGGGTCCGCAACTGAGAATCTTAGCGTCAGAGTCGTGACCAGCATGAACAGGACAAATAACGCGATGTTGGAGGCAGGTCCGGCGGCGGACACCAGGGCGGCTCCGGTCCTCATCGTCACCTTCCTGGTGAAGTGTTGGGGATTATATGGCACCGGTTTGGCCCATCCGATGAGCGGAAATCCAGTCGTCATCCCGATCAAGGGGAACAACACGGTCCCGATGGGATCGATATGCACAAGGGGATTTATGGTCATGCGCCCCAGGCGCGCGGCGGTGTCGTCATCGAGAAGATAGGCCGCCGTAGCGTGGCTAGCTTCATGGACACTCAGCGAAAAAAGCAGGGCGATATAGCTGATGAGGATCGTCGGAATGGAAATATGGTCGAACAATAAAACTCCAGGATCTGATCGATGCCCCCTGGTTCGCATGGGGCGTCCACAGATAACGATTAGATCACAATGGTTTCATGGATGAGCTGGCCTTCGCGGAAGCGGCTCCAGCGCAAGGGCTTGCAGTCTATTGTGCGGTATTCCCCGTGGATGATCAGTTCTGCCAGGCAGATGCCCATGGCGGGTGACTCCATGGCGCCGTGGCCGCTGTAGCCAACTTGCAGCAGCAGTCCGGGGTGATTGGCGTGCCATCCCACAATGGCGTTGTGGTCGGCGGAATTGGTGTCGTAAAGCCCGCCCCAGCCTGATTTAAGTTTGCACACGCTCGTGGAGGGAATGCGCTCCTGCATGGGCTGGTTCACTTCGTCCACGTAGTAGCTGGGTTCGAGGGTCGTGTCGAAACTATCCGGCTCGTCCGGACGCGCCTTGCCTATCATCAGGTTGCCGCTTTCGTATTTGAAATAAATCCCCTGATCAATGATGGTGAGCGGGATATCGTGCCAACGCGGGTCTTCGTTGGGATGGCCGGGGAAATCCGTAATGAACATCATGCGTTTCTGAGCGATCACCGGGGTCAGGTCCTCTTCTGGCAGACCGCTTTGCCTGAGCAAGTTGTTGACCCACGAGCCGCAGCAGAGCGCCACGATCCCGGCTTCGATTTTTTCTTCCGCGCCATTGGCGTCTTTCACCGTCACACCGGTGGCCCGGGCGCCGTCGAAAAGGACCTTCAGCACTTCGGTGTTGAGTTGCAGCTGCGGCTTCACCGCGTAATCGCTCATGGCGCGCTCGAAGTAGCCCACAGCCGCCTGGCTGGGATCAAAGCTCCCGCAATCCCGCCCGAAGACACCGCCAACGATGGGTTCGAAGCCCAGGAATTCGGCAACCTCGGGGTCAATGTGATCAATGCCACATTTCATTCCCGGAATCTTCGCCTCGATTTGCTCGGGGCTGTAGAGGTCGAAATTCACACCATTTTTTGCCCAGATCTCCGCGGCCCGCGGGATCTTCACCCAGGATTTGGCGTAGTAGGTGAACAAGTAGCCGCAGGGCTGATAGCCGCAGGACACGCCCATCTCGCTCTGAAAGTTTTTAAGTTGGGTCGTAGCATGGCTGCAGATTTTCTGGTTGATCTCAGATGTCCAAAGATTCCGGAACCCCCCAGCGCTGAAGGCCGTGGCGCCCGAAGCGATCTTATCACCCCGATCCAGGGCCAGGATGCTGCCCGTGAAACCTTGCTTCAACAGGTTATAAACCAGCGAGCCTGAACTGATGCCCGCTCCCACCACCACCAAATCGAAACGGCGCACCTGCGCTCTCCCATAAAGCAACAGCCTAACTGGTTGATGGCCCGTTCTCCAACCAGGACAACTTGGGAAAGCCACGTTATCCTTGAGGGTTTGATACTGGAGCGACCCACATGATTCTCAAACCCAACGCCCCCGAAGCGGCCCACGCCGGGAAAACCATCCAAGGTTTCAATTACATCAATGGGAAGGAGGTCGAGGGCGTCGGCCACATCGAATCCCGTTCCGCCGTGGATGACCGCGATCTCGTGGGCGTCTTCCCCGATAGCGGCGAGCAGGACGTGGAGAACGCCGCCAAGGCCGCCGCGAAGGCCTTCAAGACTTGGTCCGCCACGCCTTCTCCGATCCGCGGCGCGGTGATCCAGCGCATCGGACAGATCCTCACCGAACAGAAGGACAAGCTGGCCCACGTCATCACCCGTGAGATCGGCAAGACCCCGCGCGAGGCCGCGGGCGAAGTCCAGGAAGCCATCGACACCTGCACCTTCTTCACCTCCGAAGGCCGCCGTCTCTATGGCCAGACGGTGCCCTCCGAGATGGCCCACAAAGAGCTTTACACCTACCGCCGCCCCATCGGTGTGTGCGGCATCCTGGCGGCCAACAACTTCCCCATGGCCGTGCCTTCCTGGAAGATCATTCCGGCGATCCTGTGCGGCAACACCGTGGTGTGGAAACCCAGCGACGACGCGCCGACCATCGCCTATCTTTTCCTGAAAGCCATGCAGGATGCGGGCGTTCCAGAAGGCGTGGTGAACACCGTGAACGGCAAGGGCCGCGCCGGCTGCGGTAAGCATTTCCTGGCGGGCATCGACAAAGGCTACTACCAGAAGTTCAGCTTCACGGGCTCCACCGCGGTGGGCCGCACCATCGGCGAAATGTGCGGACGGAACCTGATGATCCCCAGCCTGGAACTGGGCGGGAAAAACCCCATGGTGGTCATGCCCGACTGCGACATGGAGAACGCCGTGCGCGGCGCGCTGTGGGCCGCCTTCGGCACCGCCGGCCAGCGCTGCACCAGCCTGGCGAACATCATCGTGCACGAAGCCTGCGCCAAGGAATTCAAGCAGGGCTTCATGGATGGCCTCGCCAAACTGGAGATCGGCAACCCCATCACGCACCCTGAAGTGACCTACGGCCCCATGATCAACGCGCGCTTCGCCAAGGGCTTCGAGGAGCACTGGGCGGAAGGAGCCAAGGACAAGGGCGCCAAGCTGCTGAGCGGCGGCGCGCAGTGGACCGAGGCCAACCGCACTTCCATCGTGAAGGGCGACATCAGCCATGGCATCTACATGCAGCCGACCGTCTGGGACGACGTTACCGCCGACATGTGGCTGTTCCAGACCGAGGTCTTCGGCCCCACCGTGAACATCTCCACCGTGAAGGACTTCGACCAGGCCATGGACTACGCCAATGGCACGCCCTATGGCCTTTCCAGCTCGCTGTACACCGAAAACCGCCACTGGGTGGAGCGCTTCAAGCGCGAGATCAAGGCGGGCATGAGCTCCATCAACAACACCACCTCCGGGGCGGAAGCCCACATGCCCTTCGGCGGCAACGGCTGGAGCGGCAACGGCACCCGCGAAAGCGGCATCTGGGTCATCGACTCCTACACCAAGTGGCACGCCGTGAACGACGACGCCAGCGGCAAGCTGCAGCTCGCCCAGATCGAGACCAACTACGGCGGCGCTGCGGCGGAACCGACGGATTGGGCCGCGCTTTAACCTAGAAACCTGAGGTAAAAAGGGCGCGGCATTCGCCGCGCCCTTTTTGTGAACAGAGATAAGTCGCTGCCAGAAAACCACACGGTCATTACGCTGGCAAACCAGCAAATGGGCAGCTACAGACTATTGAAATCATTCAGTTCCTCAACCAATCAGGAAAGCCGTATGCTCCATCCGCGAGTCCTCACGCTTCTCCTATCTGTCAGCTTTCTCGTGGCTCAGCCGATAGTCATACCAAGCCCAGACCCGATCCGCCAGGAAGCCAAGAGACGCCATGAAACTCTTGTCAAGGAGGGTTACAACCTGACCTATGGATGGTCTTTGGGGAGCCGAAGTGAGAAAAAAAGTATTCGTCTCGAATTATTGGTTCCAGAGACCAAGACCGAACATCAGTTCAATTTCTGGCTAGAGACCAAAGAAGGGGAGGCCACGAGTCAGCTCATCGATCCAAGTGGAAAGGTGTTGGTCTCATGGAGCGGACGTAAGGGCGAGATGATCATTTCTCGCCAAATTCCCATGGGTAAATATGTTCTTGAGATCGATTCATCCAAGACGTCTGGGGGCTATGCCGAGTTTGGTGTGAAGGGACCCCTCCTCCAGAACTGCAAGTTGGACAGGGCTTATTGCCAGGAATACCCGGCCTTGCCCTCGAAGGGTTTCCACTGGCCCTATCTGTTATTCATCCCCAAGAAAGTTAAGTATCCATGCCTGCTCGTGGTGCCTAACAACACGGGGTTCGCAGTGGAGGACATGGAATTACTGCGAGCCTCCGCATCCTGCGAGATCCAAAGGCAGTCTGCTTTGGCGGAACGCCTCGGATGCCCATTGTTGGTTCCTATCTTCCCAAGGCCAAGCGCGGCCTCGGAGGACGAGAATCTCTACTTGCACGCCCTCAGCCGAGCCAGCCTTCTTACACAGACGGAAGCATGGAAGCGTGTGGATCTCCAACTTCTCGGCATGATCCATGACGCCCAGGTCCAGTTGCAAGCCAAAGGGTTGAAGGTCGGCCCAAAAATTCTTCTCTCAGGCTTCTCCGCATCAGGATCCTTCGTGAATAGGTTCACGATGTTTCACCCGGAGCGTGTTTTGGCCGTTGCCTGCGGATCTCCCGGTGGTTGGCCCTTGGCGCCTATTGCAGAGCTTGAGGGTGAGCGCCTTGCTTATCCAGTGGGGTTTGCGGACTTGGAGACTCTGACGGGTAGCCCTGTCAAGATCGGTCCTCTAAAGTTGGTGAACTGGTTTTTCTACCTTGGCGACCAGGATACGAATGATGCAGTTCCCTTCCGAGACAGTTTTTCCAAATCGGATGAGGAACTCATCTTCCGCCGATTTGGGACCACGCCGGTATCACGCTGGAAACAAGCCGAGCGACTGTACTCAAGCCAAGGTTTTCTGGCGCGCTTCACGCTTTACCCTGGTGTTCCCCATGTCGCATCGCCGGAGATGCAGACGGACATCGCTTGCTTCTTCGAGGAACAGTTAAAGGCAACCTTTGGGCTCCCCCTGCAAGGGCCCTCAAAGTGATTTGAGAATAAAATCTGGCCACGAGGATCTAAAAAAACTTTTTTTTACCTTTGTGTCTTGTGGTCCTTCCGTGCCTTTGTGGTTCACCGAGTCCCAGGCCCCTCGGCCAGCCGCGCCAGTTTCCGCATGGAGGCGGGAAGGTTTGCCCGGAAGGCCGGTCTCAAGACCTGCGCCCAGATCCAAGCGAGGGGTCCTTCCACCTCGATGCGATGGGTCAGCCGCGTACCCATGGCTGTCGGCTCCAGCGCATGATGAAACCGCAGTTGGGCGAAGGGCAGCGGTGTGCTATCTGAAAAGGAATGGCCTTCCACCATCTCGGTGATGGTGAAGACGGCCACTCGGCCCCCAGTGGGTTTAAGTTCGCCGCTGGCGCCAACCTTGAATTCGCCGCCCAGCTTGGCCCACTCGATTCCTTCATCCCAGTCCTTGTAGCCGGGAACATCCATCCACAAGGTCCAGATGTTCCCTGGAAGGGCCGTCGTTTCGAGCGTGTGCTGCGTGATGATCATGGCGTCTCCACTCCAGAGTTTCGCGCAACGCTCAGCTTAGGGCTAAGCTGTTTTCATTCTGGAGGCCCCATGGACATCAGCTCGATCAACACGGTGGGCATCATCGGATGCGGGCTCATGGGCGCGGGAATCGCGCAGATCGCAGCTGAAGCTGGGTTCAGCGTGGTGGTGAAAGAGATAGATCAGCCCGCCCTGGATCGTGGTCTGGTCCGCATCCAGACCCAATGGGACAGAGCCGTACTGAAGGGCAAACGCACCCAGCAGGATGCCGATGTCTTCAGCGCGAAACTCCAGGGCACGCTGCAATGGAGCGCCCTGGGCGATTGCGAACTGGTCATCGAGGCGGTGCCTGAAATCCTGTCCCTGAAATTGAAGATGTTCGCAGAGCTGGATCGCGTCCTCGCGCCCTCCACCCTGCTCTGCTCCAACACGTCTTCGATTTCCATCACAGAGCTGGTCGCCGTGCTGGGGCCTGACCGCCAACCATTTACGGCTGGCTTGCATTTCTTCAATCCCGTGCCCGCCATGCCCTTGGTGGAAATCATCCGCACGGTACTCAGCTCCGCCGACACCATCGAAGCACTCCAGGATTTCGTTAAACGGGTGGGCAAAACGCCGGTGCTGGCGCCGGATGCCCCTGGCTTCATCGTCAACCGCCTGCTGGTTCCGTTTCTTTTGGATGCCATCCATTGCCGCGAGCAGCATCTCGCAAACACCGCCGACATAGATGCAGGCATGAAGCTGGGCTGCGGCCATCCCATGGGACCACTGCATCTATCAGATTTCATCGGACTGGACACCATCGCCAACGTAGCGGCGGTCATGTTCGATGCCTTCGGCGAGCCACGATTCAAGGCCCCATCATTGCTCAAGCAGCTCGTGGCGGCTGGACGCCTGGGACGCAAGAGTGGATCTGGTTTCTACCGCTGGGAAGGCGAACAGCGCATGGAACCGGCATCGCTGTGACTGGCTCATCAGCCAAGGGAATCCCCCACGCTGGAAACTCGGCATATTGAAAGCGCGCTACAGCGAAATGCAGGCTCATTTGGAGCAGGGTACTGGCCCAAATGCTCTTGCTTTGCTACGATCAAACACTGAAACTCAATATCATCCACCCTATTCAAACAAGCATCCATGCTGGTTGTAGGTATCTTTATTATCCCATTTTTAGCGAGGACCCATGAAGAAGTTCTTCCTGTTGCCAACACTGCTCTCCACCGTTCTGATCCTCGCGTGCGCGGGTCGTCATGATGATCCGACCACCGAGGATGCTCAGCTCAGGGCCAGCTTGGAGAAGGCTGGTGTCCGTGCCCTGCAGACCCCGGTCCAGGATCCTCAAAAAGTCGCTCTGGGCAAAGCGCTCATGTTCGACAAAATCCTCAGCGGCAACAAAGACATCTCCTGCGCTACCTGCCATCACCCCTTGGCGCACACTGGCGATGCGCTGAGCGTCTCCATCGGCGTCGGTGGAACGGGCCTGGGAATGAATCGGGTGATCGGGCCAAACCGGAATTTCATCCCCCGCAACGCCCCCGAGGTTTTCAATCGCGGCGTAGCGAATTTCGACACCTTCTTCTGGGATGGCAGGGTCAGCGGCACGGTTCAAAACGGATTCACCACACCTGCTGGGACCAAGCTGCTTCCAGGTTTGGATAATGCGCTTGCAGCTCAGGCCATGTTCCCGGTGACCTCCCGTGACGAGATGCGCGGCGCGGCAGGGGACATCCAAGCCGGCGGCGCGCCCAATGAACTCGCGATGTTGGCTGATAACGATTTTTCTGGAATCTGGAATGGCCTCATGGCCCGCCTGATGGCCATACCGGAATATGCTCGGCTGTTTGGCGCAGCCTTTCCAACCGTGCCCCATGGCCAGTTGGGATTTCAACATGCCGCCAATGCCATCGGTGCCTTCGAGGCAAGCCTATGGGCCCTGGCTGACAGCCCCTTCGACCACTATGTCGCCGGTGATTCGACCAGTCTTTCCGCCGCGCAAAAACGTGGTGCTGCGCTGTTCTACGGGAAGGCGCGCTGTTCAGAATGCCATTCAGGCCCTTCGATGACCGATCTCAAATTCCACAATATCGCGGCCCCGCAGATTGGGCCCGGAAAGGGTGCGGAGTCCCCCCTAGACTATGGCCGCGGGCGTGAAACTGGCCAAACCGCCGATAGATTCAAATTCCGCACGCCACCCTTGCGGAACGTCGCGCTGACGGGACCTTGGACGCATGCTGGCGCCTACACGACCCTTGAGGGCGTCATACGCCACCATCTCGATCCGAGGCAGTCCCTCCAAGCCTATAACGCGAGCCAGCTGGCTCCTCGTTTCGCAGCCCAGGTCCACAACCAGAACATCATCCAAGCTGGAGTCTTCGATACTCTGGATGGAATCGTCACGACGCCTTTGGCGCTTTCGAATGCCGAAGTGGCAGATCTTGTGAGTTTCCTCCAAGCCCTCACGGACCCCAAAGCCATGGACCAAAGCATCGAGGTCCCTTTTTCGGTACCGAGCGGACTGCCGGTGTCTGACTAGCATCAGGTCTGGATCTGTTTAATTCGGAAACAGCAGGCCGGCTCCACGTTCTTCTTGCTTGAGCCGGGTCCTCTGGCCGAGGGGATCGCCCTTGAGCCAGTCCTTGATCTGATCGTGGCGATGGCCGGAACCCAAATGGCCGCTTACTCCCAGTGGCACCACGAGCGTGGTGGCACCGGGATCGCCCCAGTCCACGATGAAACGCATGCTCTGGCCGAAGTCCGGCTTGGCCACGCGAACGGTGTGGTTGGCGCCGCTTTGGATGCCGCGCGGCGCGTTGAAGACCCAACCCAACAAACCGCCAGCCCGGCCCACAGGGTGTTGAAGGTCCAGGCGATTGGCTTCCCCCCAGGTCTTAGGGGCGGTCTCCATCTGCTTTTTTGTTTGGCGCGCGGCTTCCGACAGCGCTTCCAGCTTGTCGCCCAGGCCCGCGCGGGTCCAAGCTTCCTGGTCCACTTTGAGGGCTTCCCGCAACAGCGCATCACCGGTGTCCGAGCTGAAACTATCCGCATCCCAACCCGCGCCACGCAGAATGCGGTTCAGCAGTTGCGCACGGAAATTTTTCTTCAGCAGCTCAGCCTCCAGAAACTTCCGGGAGTCCCCGGCGGCTTCGCCATCCCAACCGTGAAAGCGGGACTGCCACCCTGCACTCAGTAGCGGCGCTGCAAGATTCATGAAGTCGCGATGTTCAAGCGATAGGACATCCAATTGGATGCGCTCTGCGCCCGCATGATCCAGCTTGCCGGCCGCTTCAATCAACTCAGCGATGCGTTTCGCCCTCACGGGACTGGCCCATCGCGTGGCCACCGGATACGGAAAGCCACTGCCTAAAATCCTCTGGTTCGCAGTCACCAGGTAGCCCTTCACGGGGTCCAGCACCCTGGGCATTTCCGCCTGGCTCACGAAGCCCTGCCAATCATTGCTGGAGTCATTGCCATCCACTGGAAGGGAGCCATCGTCGCCCTTTTTCCGGATGGGCACCAGGCCTGTCGCCCGATAGCCAATATGCCCTTCCACATCGGCATAGACGATGTTTTGCGCTGGTCCCAGGAACCCATCGCAGGCAGCGTTGAAGCTATCCCAATCCGTGGCGCGGATGAGCTTTGTCATGGGCATCCGCAAATTGGCGGGATCCAACGCTGCCCACTTAAGGCTGTAGCCTGGGCGCACCTGAGGCCCATGGGCGCCCAAAGGCACTCGAAGCCGTTCTTTGGCACGGCCTTTCACCGGGATGTCCTCGATGCGTTCTCCCCTGGGGCTTTCACGATAGAGATCCTGGACATCGGTGCCCAGATTCGTAAAACCCCAGGCGATGGCCTGGTTGCGTCCCAGCGTGATGCCAGGAAGGAATGGAAGCGTCACACCTTCCACGAACCGCTCGCCGATTTCAATGCGCATAGGCAGCCAAATGCCAGGGCTCGCCAGACCAAGGTGGGGATCATTCATAAGCATCGGCTTCCCGCTAGCCGTGCGGCTTCCGCTCACCACCCAGGCATTGGAACCGATGGAGCCGTCACGTTCTCCGGCCATTCCGCTGAGACCCAAAACGTCATTGGGCAGACCGGGGAGTTTCGCGGTCTTCAACACTGGCTGGGCCTGGAAAAGCAGCTCCGCATCCAGCTTCGGCATTTCCACATCGGGGATGATGAGCTGGTCCCATTCGGTCGCCACGGGCTGGAGTGCCCGACGCTGGTTTTCCGGCAGCACTTTCAAGGCTTCGTTGCGTAGCTCCGCCCGCCAGGTGCTGGAGAGATCTTCGTGCATGAGCAGCAGGCCCTTCAGGCAATCCGCGGGCGTCCAAGGCCGAGGCTTGGTGCCAAGCAACTTGAATTCCAGGCCCCAACGGTCCGGGTGGCTTTGAATGAACGCATTCACACCGTCCGAAAAGGCCTCCAGGGCTTCCCGCTCCGCCTCTGGCAATTGGGGCAAAGCCGCATCGGCGACTTGGTGGAATCCGTAAACTCGATGGGTCCGGTCCAGGGGCAACGCGGCGGGGCCGAGAAGTTCCGAGAGCAATCCATCCGCCGCGCGACGCTGCAATTCCATCTGGAAAAGCCGTTCCCTCGCCGCGAGATAACCTTGGACGCGAAAGGCGTCCTGAAAGGAACCGGCCCGGATCGTCGGGACTCCCCGCCCATCCATCGCCACTTGAACCCGGTTGGCCAACCCGTGGATCACAGGAACTGCGCTATCCGGGAGTTGCCGCTGGATCACCCACCAAGCGCCCAGGGCCCCAGTCACCAAGGCCACCCCAAGGACCATCACGACCCGTTTCAACCACCGCATGAAGGCTCCGATTCCACTCGCAATTATTGCTTTGCAGCAGTGTATCCCTTCAGCGTGGAGCGGAGAGCATCGGCCCCAATTTCTCCCAGAGATGGTCCGCGACTTTACGAGTCCCGGCGGTGTTGGGGTGGATGCCATCCGCCTGGTTCAACCCTGGATCCATGGCCACGCCCTCGAGCAGGAATGGCACCAGCGGCACACGAAACTCTGCCGCCAGCCTTGGATAGATGGATGCGAAGCGGGCCTGCGCCTGGGATCCGAAATTATCTGGCAGGTGGATACCCACCAGTAGTATCCGTGAACCTTCCTTCTGGGCCCGGCGCAGGATCGCGCGCAGATTCTTTTCGGTTTGTCCGACGGGGATTCCGCGGAGTCCGTCATTGGCGCCCAACGCCACCACCAGCACCTCCACCTTCTGTTTGTAGATCCAATCGAGCCGGGCCAAACCGCCTGTGGTGGTGTCGCCGGAAACACCCGCGTTCACCACCTTCCAGGGTCTGCGCTCCGCCCGGAGGCGGGCCTCGATCAGAGAGGGGTACGAATTTTCTAATGGCAATCCAAACCCCGCCGTCAGGCTATCCCCCAGGAATACGACCGTACGGCGGGCCTCGGAGGGAGCGGCCACGCCAGCAGGGCTGGCGAATAGTGGCAGGGACAAAACGGGGACCATCCAAGGGCGCATGCTGAAAGAATCTCATGACCTCTTCCGCTAGGCTTGGTTCATGATCGAATTACGCGAAGTGTCCCGGATCTTCGAATCCCCCGCTGGTGAATCTCTGACTGTGCTGGAGAACTTGTCCTGCTCTTTCGAAGCGGGCCTTTCGGTGGCCATCGAGGGACCTTCCGGCAGTGGCAAAAGCACGCTGTTGGGACTTTTGGCGGGTCTGGACCAACCCACCTCCGGCCAAGTGATCGTCGCGGGCCACGCTCTGGGCAGCCTTGGCGAGGCCGGGCTTTCGCGCTTCAGGGCCCAGAATTTGGGTTTCGTGTTCCAGGCCTTCCACCTGCTGCAGCATTTCTCGGCGCTTCAAAATGTCGTCATCGCCGGGGAGATCGCTGGACTTCAATCCCCCCTGAAAGCAGCGCAGGAGGCTCTGGCGCGAGTGGGCCTGGAGCGCCGTATGGGACACCTGCCTGGCCAACTGAGCGGCGGTGAGTGCCAGCGGGTCGCCATCGCACGGGCCATCGTGGCACGCCCAAAAATCCTGCTCTGCGACGAACCCACCGGCAGCCTGGACCGGGTCAACGCATCCAAAGTGTTCGATCTCCTGCTGGCGCTGCATCAGGATCTGGGATCCACGCTGGTGCTGGTGACCCACGACCCTCATTTGGCGGATCGCCTGGACCGCCAGCTCTTGCTTGAGGGCGGCCGCTTTGTGAGCGGCGCCGCATGAGCCCTCGATTTGTCTTTCGAATGATTGGCAGAGAGCTTGGCCGTCAGAAGGGGCGGCTTCTGCTCATCGCCCTGTGCCTATCCTTGGGTTTCGCTGCCTTTGCCGCGACCTATGGTTTTTCCGCCCGAGTGCTGGGAGCCATCCATTCCGAAAGCCGCGCCATCTTGGGAGGCGACGCGGCATTGAATGCCACGGGGTTGATGCCAGGGGGTCTGGAGGCCAAGATCCGCGCGCTTCCAGAGGTAGACCGTGTCTGTTTGGTATATGACTTCGCGACCATGGCCTCGGTGGCTGGCCTGCCACCTAAGCTCGTAGAAGTACGCGCAGTCAGTCCTGGGTACCCGCTTGCTGGGGTTTTGGAGATTTCGGCCGGGCAGACCCCAATCGCCGATGGCCAACCTGCGCTGGACCATGGCGTATTCGTGGAACCGATCCTGGCTCAGGCTTTCCAGCTCAAAGTGGCAGACCCTTCAGGCGCGGAAATCCAGGCATCCACCTTGCGGATCGGGAATGGTGATCTACCGGTGAGAGGCATCGTGGCCAAGGATGAATCCCGCCAAGCCTCGGCTTTCACCCTGGGGCCCCGTGTGCATATGGACCTGGCGACGGTGCGGTCTTTGGGCCTGCTGACCCAGCATTCCCGCGTGACAGGACGCCTGCTCATGACGCTAAAGCCGGGCGCGGAAATCGGAGCCCTGATGCCGAAACTGCGAACGCTCGCCAAAAACACGGGACCGTCAGTGCGGGCCCAAAGCCACGAGGAGGCCAGCGGCGCCCTGGCCCGACCCATCCGCAATCTGAACCACTTCATACAGCAATTGGGCCTCTTCACGCTACTCCTGGCGTTGCTAGGCGCTTGGGCCATCCTGGTGGCCTTTCTGGATGGGCAGCGGCACAACGCGGCCATCCTGCGCTGCCTGGGCGCTCCCCCGAATGCACCCGTACTGATTTTCGGCAGTCTGACCTTCATTCTCTTGGGCGCGGCGATGATTCTCGGTTTCGCGGCGGGTTCAGCGGCTTCTGCCTTCATCCCCCGCCTGCTTGGCGACATCATTCCCGCCGCGGCACAAAATGCGCCGGCTCAATGGCCCCCGCTCATCGAGACGCTCTCGGCCCTGGTGATGGTGCTGCTTCCCTCCCTGCCACCTCTGCTGCGCCTGGGTCGGGTAAGGCCGTTGGAACTGCTCCGGGAATCTGCCACTGCGGCCGGAAACCGAGCCCATTCTTGGTTCTGCGGTGTGTCCGCCATACTGGTGGCAGCCTGGCTGGTGCTGCGCAATGCGCCAAGTTTGGGGGCAGGATTCGCGACCCTGGCGGGCTTGGCCCTGCTGTTCCTGCTGCTCGCAGGGACGACCCGGCTATTGCTCATGATTTATGGCCGCTTCGCCCAACGCATGCCGCTTGCTTTGAAGCTTGGCTTCGCCCAACTGAGCGCCAAACCAGGCCTTACCTCATTGATGATGGCGGTGATGGGATTGGCGATCTTCCTGATTCTCGCCACGTCTTTCATCAAGGACGATCTGGTGGGGCCGATCCTGAAACAGCGGGGTGCCGGCAACCGCCCCAACCTCTTCTTCCTGGATGTCCAGCCGGATCAAAGCAAGGCGCTCCAGACTCGACTCAAACAGCTTTCCGGTCGTGACCCCCTGGTGGCGCCCTTGGTGCGGGCCCGGCTCAAGGCCATCAACGGCCGGGCCATCGTTGAGGCTCCTACGGTGGACGAGGGAGACGAATCCCGAAGGCGCCGCGAAGGCTTCCGCACCCGGGAACAGAATCTGACCTACCGCGCAGTGATGGAGGAAGGTGAAACCCTGAAGTCGGGGCGCTTCTGGCCGGATCAAGGACCACCGCTCGCAGAGATTTCACTGGAGGAGTTCTTCGCGCAAAGCATCCAGGCCAAGCTCGGCGATGAACTCACCTTCGATGTGCAAGGCGAGGAGGTCAGCGGCAGGGTCACATCTCTGCGCAAAGTCGTATGGCAGACCCTGCGCCCGAATTTTTTCATCGTCCTTCATCCATCCCTCCTGGAAGGCGTACCACGCTTGGATCTGGTGGCCCTCGAAGCCGATAGCGAAGGCACCCGCGCCCGCATCCAGACAGAAGTAGCCAAGGCCTTCCCCAATATCACAGTCATCGACATCACCGAGGTGGCTCGGAAGGTAGGGCGGATCCTGGACATCATCTCCACCGTCGCCCGGGCCCTCGCCGCGCTCATGCTGGCCTCAAGCCTGCTGGTGCTCGCTGCAAGCCTGCTGGCAGGCCGTCTGAGCCGGCAGCGGGACTTGGCGCTGTTGAGGACCCTGGGCGCCCCCTACCGCACATTGCTGGGAAGCTTGCTCTGGGAATTCTTGTTGATAGGGGCAAACGCAGCGCTCATTGCCGGAGTCATGGCGCGGATCCTCGCGGATCTTTACGCAAAAAACATTCTGGAATTACCCGCCAATGCGAATCCCTGGGCCGCCCCCGTTCTGCTCTTAGCCGCGGCGCTCCTCACCATGGCGGTTGGCTTGCTGGGCTCTTGGAAGAGCTTGAATGCCAGGCCCTTGGATGTGCTCAGGTCGGAATGATCCCGGCCTCCGCGATCCAGCCCAGGGCCCCTGCTAACATGGAGCTTCGCCCGGTGCGGCACACCCCTCAGTGTTCGGGTGCTCCACCGGGCGCTTTCTTAGAGAGACACCCATGTTCACAGTTTCATTCAAAGGCAAATCAGCGGGTGAAGTTCAACTTGAGCGCGAATTAAGCCTTCTGGCCATCGCCACCAAGGGCGAGGTGGACCTTCACCACCGCTGTGGCGGGCACGCGCGCTGCGGCACCTGCATCCTCACCATCGAAAGCGGATCCGAAAACCTTAGCGAGCCGCTCTCGGCCGAGAAACGCATCCTCGCAATCCTTAAAGCTGGCCCCAATCAACGTCTAGCCTGCCAGGCCTGGGCACAGGGCGATGTCTGCTGCACAGTGGGCGACGAAGGGAAGGATCTGCGGAGCGGGAAGTAGATCCTGAAGGAGTCCCAAGTCTCAAGTCCCAAGTCCCAAGTAAATGCAGCAGCGGCCCATCCGGGGCCGCTGTACCTGGGACTTGGGACTTGGGACTTGAGACTTGGGACTTGAGACTAATCGAGCAGAAACCCCACGCCCTGCCAAACGCGAATCCGGGTCCTGCTTTCGCCGGCGGTGGCTGGCTCGAAGACCAGGCGCTTGGCCGCCTCGACGCAAGCGTCGTTGGCCTTGTCCACCCACTCGCCCGTGCCCGGGAGGCCCTGCAGAAGTTTAGTGGCCAGGACTTCGCCGCTTTCGTTGACGAGCACGTTCACCACAACTACGCCTTTGTCCACTTTCTTCGCCTTTGGACGCACCTGGTTCAGGTTGATGGGGCGGGCAGGATTCACATCTGGAGTTATGGGAAGCAGGGCGCCTTCACCTTGTTTGCCAGCCAATTTGGCATTGGCGGCGACCAGGTCGGCTTTCAATTTGAGGTTCTCCTCCTGGGCGGACTTGAGCGATTCCTTGGCGTGTTGCAGATCGTTGAGAATGCTGTCTCCACCCTGCTGATTTTCCTTCAGGCTGCTCTTGAGCTGGTCCAGCTCCTTCCGGATGGAAGAGGCTTCCTCTTTCGCCAGGTCCCGGCTCTTCAAGGCTGCGGCGAGATCCTCCTGAGGCACCTGTGCGGCTTGGAGTTTCGCCGAAAGATCCTCCCGCTCGGCAGTCAACCTTTTCACCTGGGCCTGAAGGGATGCGATGGCCTGGGACGTTTTGGGAGCCTTGCTCCGGGATTTTGACTTGGATTGAGGTGCGGAGAACGCGGGCATGGGCAGCAGAAGTGCGGCCAGAGCAAAGCAGGTCGTGGCAAGGCGCATGAGACCTCCATATGGAAGCTTCTAGCTTCTCATATTTCAGTTGTACGTCGCGGTCCGAGTCCCGGATGGCCCAGCATTGCTGACCTTCAACACTCCGCGGCGGATCAGCTTGGCGAATATCGCCAGGCATTCTTCAGGCGGGAAAGGGCTGACCGCGATGACATCGCGGATGCTCCAGACTCCGTTCACGCGGGTGGCCAGAAAGGCCTCGCTGGATTCCAGATGGGTCTGCATGAGTTCGTCCATGCTCAGGGCCAGCTCGAGCACCTGTTCCTGGTCCAGATTCTGATCTTCCAGTTTGTGCTGGACCACTTCCAGCATCCGGCTGGCTTCCTGGATTTTTGGATCTTGCTGCAACAGCCGCCGGAGCTCGCTCTGGGCCTCCTGCAGTTTTTCTTTTTCCATGAAAGCCTTGGCCTTCATGAGCTGGGCGTGGGTGGCGTCATTCAGATGCCCACCGGGATCAATGACCCGCAGCATCCCCCGCTCGATCATTTCGTGCATGTGTTTGCTCAGGATGAATTCCGACCTTCGAAGTTCCTGCATGAGCAGACCGATGGTTTTATGCTCGTCCAGGCGGAACAGAACGTCCGCATCCTCCGGCGTGAGGGGAAGCATGTCGGCGATGACTTCGGAAACTGGCCCCAACACGGCGTCTTCGCCCTTGATGACCTGGCGGATGACTTTCCATTCATCCACCCGCCGCGCGCCCTCCAGGACGATCCCGGTGACTTCCAGGTTGATCAGCATGGTCTTCTGATCCGGCACGCGATGGTCGTGGAATTCGAAGGTCCCTACGGACCAAAGAAATGTGTCGTAGATGCTCTCTTCGGTCTTGGTCTGCACCATCCGGCGGATTTCCGGTTCGCTGATGAGATTGCGGTTCACCAGGATCTTCCCCAGCACCTGGTTTTCATCCTCTTGGGCCGCCAGGGCCTCGGTGAGTTGCTGCTCAGTGATGCGGTTTGAGGCTAGCAAGTATTGCCCCAGATAGTCCCTTGGGTCTGATGACCAGACCGAGGTGACCTTGCCTTCCGCGAAACTCACCCGCTTGGTGTGGGATGCACCCTTTATTTCGAGGATGCCGGTCTTTTTGCCCACGGCAAGCCACTGGAAGATGTCTTCCAGTCCCATTGTCGCGAGTTCGCCCTTCAACCCCATTCAGTTGCACCTCATCCCAAATCTTGAGCGGACTCAAGGCAAGTATTTTACGCACAGATGAATAGGCTGGCTTCCATGCGGGCAGAAATGACCTGTTAATAATTTGTAAGCCGTCCTTTGTCCGGCATAAGGAGCCGTAACACCTCCAATCTTACCGCCAGGCATCGCCCATCGTGTCGGCCTGCCGCGTTAGAGGACGAAAGGCATCCGGCATTGCTCGGAGCACCATCCATCGCGTCGGCCTGCGGCCGACATAAGAGGCCGTAAGGGCTTGGCCAGAAAAGCGCTGGCCATTCCCTAACGGCCCCTAATCATCGCCCGGACCGCCTTTAGCAGTTTGGCTGGGTCATGCCGCGCCGATGTCGCTTCAAGGTCCAGCAGGGCCTCTGCCACCACAGGAATACCGGCTGCGGCCGGGCCCGATGGCAGGATTGGACAGCCGCCTTCCTCCCGGTAAAGGGCAAGGATCTCAGCCGAAGGCAAAAGATTGTTGACCAACACGGCCGTTGGCTTGACTCCGCCAATGTTGATTATGGCCTGGAGGTGGGCGTCCAGATCCAGCCCGCTGGTCTCCCCAGGTTCAGTCATCAGGTTGGCCACGTAAAAAATCGGTGCCGCCGACTGTTGCAGGGCACGGCGCAATTCTGGGATCAATAGGTTCGGCAGCGTGGATGTGAAGAGGCTTCCCGGAGCCAGCAGGATCACGTCCGCCCGCAGGATGGCCAACATGGCCTCGGGCAATGGTTCAGGGGCCTCGGGTTCCAACCAGATGGACCGGATGGGCGCAGCGGTTTCGTTGACTGCGGTCTCACCCGCGTAAGCATGGCCTTCAATATCCGTGGCACAAAGGGTCACGGGCACAGTGGTGGATGGGTACAGCCGCCCCGCAGTCACCAGCACACCGCTAAGTTGGCGGATGGCCTTCACCCAATCCCCAGTGATGTCCACCATGGCCAGGAGCATCAAATTGCCAAGGCTGTGCCCCGCCAGGCTTCCATCCCCTTTGAAGCGATAGCTGAGCAGGTCGCTCAGGATGGATTCTTCGCGGGTGAGCGCCGACAAGCAGTTGCGCAGATCACCGGGCGGAATGCCTCCGAGCTCGTCCCGGAGCCGCCCAGATGATCCACCATTATCCGAGACTGTGACGATGCCGGTCAGTTGCCACGGCTGCTCTGGACGTTCGGCTTCGCACTTCAATGCCTGCAACAGGGCTGCCAATCCAGTGCCGCCCCCGAGTGTCACCACTCGAAGGGGCATATCCGGATGCAGGGCCATGAAAGCTTAAGAGCGTTCGATGGCTGCGAAAGCGCCCGTATTGCGGACAGCGTCGAAATCGGTTTCGAGCCGGTAGAGGTGGATGAGATCGCTATTGAGCAGCAAAGCGCGGTTGAGCGAATCGGCGGCGGCTTCGGCATCGCCCAATTGCGCGTGGGCAGTGGCCTTCAGGAATTGCAGGATGCCGCTTGTGGGAGAGGCCTTGATGGATTTCTCCAACAATGCCAGAGCGCCAACGGAGTCCTTTTTGTTCAACAGCCACTGGGCATCGCCTTCAGGACTGGCGGAACCCTTGGGAGCCTTGCTGGTTTTGTGCTCACAGACCACCAGGTAATTGTGCAGGGTCCGCTGCAAGGGAATATTTCCAGCTTCCTTCGCGGGCACCACAAGGGCTTTGAAGACCTCCATCGCCTCGGCATAGTGCTTCGACTCCACCAGCCCAAGGGCCTTGGTGAGCTGGCTGTCGAGAGCCTTTGGAAGGATGGGGGTAACTGTCGCGCCAGATGGTTTCGACTTGGCCATTTGAATCCTCACGAAATGTTTCAGACCTGAATCATATCGCAGGGCCTGTGTCTTTGATTGAACCATGGATTATGTGGAATAGGCTCCCCCCAAGGTCTCACTGGCCTCACTGGTCTCACTGCCTGAAGATCGCCGACTCGCGGTTCAGGATGCTGGTGGAGAGCCACGCCATGGCGGCGGCCAGTCCTGAAGTCATGACGAATGCCAGAATGTATTGCCATGCCACAAATTCATGGGAAAACAATTTCCGGATGGTAAGGGCCACGTTCAATACAGGCACGTAGGGCAGCGCGGCCATTTTCTCCAGGCCTGGCGCCGTAGAGAAGACCCCCAGCATGACCACCACGAAGATGCCCGGCGTGATGGCCGTCATGGCCTCGCGTGAGTTCTTCGCCTGGGTTCCCAATACCAGAATGATGCTGGAGAAGAACAGACCCAGTGGAATCAGGAGAAGCAAGGTAAGGCCCAGGGTCGTGGGGCTTGCCAAGGAGGAAAAGCTCAGGCTTGGCGCCGCGGCCGCACCTGCCAAGGAGGCTTCCGAACCCGCGACTTGGTGGCCGAGAATCGTGAAACCCAGGCTCATGCCCACCACATTCATCACCGTGCCCATCACACCAATGGAGAAGGTGGCCAGCAGCTTCCCCCAAATGACATGGCTGCGGGGGATGGCCGTGGAAAGAAGGCTCAACATGGTGTGGCGTTCCTTCTCTCCGGCGGTCATATAGACCCCATGCTGCATGGCGTTCGTATAAAGGCCGATGAGCAGGATATAGGGCACGAACATTCCAAGCATTTTGCTCAGTTCCAGAGCGAGATCGCTGGCTTTTTCAGTGACAAGGTTGGAAGGTTTTGGCAAATCCTTGGGCGCCTTGATGGCTTCCAGACGCGCCTGCACCCAGATTTGATCCTGCTTCTTCATGGCTTCTTTCAGCCGCTTCAAGGCCAATTCGGAACCGCTTTCGCTTTCATCCACCGTCGCTTTCACGGCAAAGGGTTCCTGGCGCTGCAATTTTCCAGGCGCGCCTGCCTCCACATCCACTGCTAGATCGAATTTCTTATCGCGCAAAGCCTGCTTCAAGTCTCCGCTGGGCGCCTCAACGAGTTGGAACGCCTTGGCATCCCCAAGCAGGAAAGGCTTCACTACCTCGCCAGGATCGTTCAGCACGATGCGGCTGGCTTGGCCCCGCCTGCGGTTCGAATCACCCTGGGCCATCTTGGTCATCATCGTGAAAATGGCCGGGAACAGGATGAGCGGGATCACGAACGTGAAGAACATGGTCCGCCGGTCCTTGGAGAACTCCATCCATTCCTTCTTGAAAATCAGTCCGACGCCCTTCATCGCACGCCTCCCGCAGCCAATTGAAAGAAGACTTCATCCAGGGTGCGAACGGAGTAGCGAGCGAGTATTTCCCGCGGCGGCGCGTCCCCATAAAGCTCTCCGTCGAAGATGATGCCCACGCGGTCGCAGATCTCATCCACCAAGGGCATCACGTGGGTGCTCACGATCACCGTGCGGCCCTCGCTTTTCATGACCCGCAGCAAATCAAGGACAGTCTTGGCTGTGAGCACGTCCAACCCGGTGGTGGGTTCATCAAAAATCACGACTTTGGGGTCATGCAGCAAAGCGCGCGCAATCGAGACCTTTTGCTTCTGGCCCGAAGAAAGTCCATCCATCTTCACATCGCTGAAATCCATGAGCTGGAGCTTTTCCAGAAGGTAAAGGCCCCGGCGCTCGGCGATGGTGGCGTCCACGCCCTGGAATTCACCGAAAAGGCGGAGCAATTCCCGGGGCGTGAAGCGCTCATAGACATTCATGTCCGTGGAGAGGTAGCCAAGCTTGCCCCGGACTTTTTCACCTTCTTTTTGCGTATCCAGCCCGCAGACCTCGATGGTTCCCTGATCCGGTTGCATCAGCGTCGCGATCATACGCAGCGTGGTGGATTTCCCGGCACCATTGGGCCCCAGCAATCCGTAGATCTCGCCGGGGTTAACCCGAATGAAATACCGCGCACAGCTTCGATGCGCTTCTTGGCTTTGGTCCTACCATCCTTCACCGTGAAAGCCTTGTGAAGGTCCGTCACCTGGATCACGAAAACTCCTATAGAAGCAATAAAGCCAGTCTAGGGAAGAAACGCATCCTTCCATACGTCCATCGGCCAACGGCCAGCCTGGATCGGCGAGCGGAAGGGCGTCCGGGATCAGCGGGAAGCTGTCTGCTTACGGATGCTGCATGGTCGTCGCGTAGAAGAATCCATCTACGCCCACGGTCCCAAGTATGACCATCGCCAGCCCCATGCAAAGGCAATAGAAGGCGAATCCGTTCAGCCTTGGAGAACGGGTGAAGCGGTCCAGGAGGCCAATCGCAAAATAACCTGACACCGCGGCAACCACCACGCCTACAAAGCACGCGAGCGCCGGATTGATGGAGCCGGCCGGGAATTGCATCTCACTAGGCATCGGCAGATGTTTCACCATGGGTTTCACCAGATCCTTGGCCTCCACCAAGGCGGCCGCAGCGATGGTGGGAATGCCCAGCAGAAAACTGAAGCGGGTGGAAGACGGCAGCTTAAGTCCGCTGAACACGCCCACAGAAATCGTAGAACCACTGCGGCTGAGGCCAAACCCGCCACCGAGCCCCTGAATGGCGCCAATGGCCAGGGCGTCCTTCGCGGTCAATGCATCAATCTCGCGACCCGCCTGTTTCTTGCTGCGCTCGTTCGCCATGAACAGCATCAGGGCGGTCACCAACAGACCTATTCCATAGACCCATAGATGTTGTTTGGCGGTCTCTTTGAAGCCTTTGGTCGCAAGCCCGAAAATACCCGTGGGAATCATGGCGATGAACAGCCATAGCGCCAGCTTGCGGCCCTCCGCATCCTTGCCCAGGATGCCCATGGCCACCTGCGCCAGTTCTTTATGGAAATAGACACAGAGGGCTAGCAGCGTGCCTACATGCAATAGCACGTCAAAAGCCAACGGCATTCCGCGACCCAGCAATAAATGTTCAGCCAGCGTCAAATGAGCCGTCGAGGAAACCGGTAGAAATTCAGTAAGCCCCTGGATGAGCCCCAGTAGAATCGCGTGCCAAAGCTGCATGAACCCCTCGTGAAACCTCCAGTCTCCCATGAATGTTCAGTTGCTTCACTCCATGGAAGACCGCCTCACCCTTTGCGGCCCTGAGGCGCTGCCCGCTTCAGCCGTTCCCAGTGCTCCGCCAAGGCCTTCCGCCCGAAAACCGTGAGAGATGCCTTCGTTAGCGGGATCTTCCCGCGATAGCCTTTGTCGATTACCACGTAACCCGCATCCTCCAGTTTCGCGAGATGGCTGCTGAGATTGCCCTTGGTAAGGCGCGTGAGTTCCTCCAACAGCTTGAACTCCACCCATTCAGCGCCGGAAAGCACCATGAGGATGGCCAGTCGCGCGGGTTCGTGCACCAGCCGGTCCAGGTCGAGGATCGCCTTGAGCTGCTCCGGCTTGTTCACGGCTGCTCCTCGATTGTTGTCAGGGCGCCGAGCTGTTTCAACAGCCGCCGGTAGCGCAGATGGTCCAACAGTCCGACGAAAAGTGCCAGGAAAGGCAGGTACAAGAGACCCGCAAACAATACCGCCTGCAAAATTACAGCGAAGAGGCTTGGGTGCCGGTTATCGAGGAGCGGTGCAGACGCAAAGAACAAGAAGGGCGCGCAAAGAGAAATCCATCCCAGCCAGTTCCGCCAACCCCGCACACGGCGCCAGGCGGCGGCGACCAGCACAGCCGTGCCGAGCAGAGCTACGGTGGCCACGAGCTTCAACATGGAGACACCCCAGAGGCTGGCAGGTGATAACTCTGGGCCTGGCGAGACCCTCATTGCTAGCAGCACGCTCCCACCGATCCAGAACCCCACACAGCCAAGGACCCCTAACAGCACCATACCCACCCGCACCTCCCAGGCAGGCATGGCGCTGCGGGCCTCACCATGGCTGCGGTAGAGCCGGACCTGCAGGGGGTCCTTGAGCAACAGCCAGATGAAGGCGTTCACCAGCGCGATGGCTGTAATGAACAGGGCCATGAGCGGAGCGTAGAATTCCCAGAAATGCGCACGTGTGGCGTGCTGGTGGCTGTAGCACACCAGTTGATCCGACCCGAGCCAGATCAGCACGGGATCCAACAGGGCCAGCAGTCCAGCCAGGGCGGTGCCAAGGCCAAGACCCTGCCGTCCATCGGCATAGCGAGCGAGTTCTCCAGCAAGGTTTTTCCTGTGTTCCAGATCTTCAAGCAATGCGTCGGGTGTCATTGGATACTCCTTGAAGACAAGTCTGTATTGCAAACTAGACTGTGTCAACTTCGAATCTCCGTGATTCAATTCCCGTCATGAAACTCCTCGATTTCCGCTCTGACACCGTTACCAAGCCTTCCCCCGAAATGCGGCGCGCCATGGCGGATGCAGAGGTCGGGGATGATGTGCTCGAACGGGACCCCACGCTGGATCGTCTGGAGCGGCGGGTGGCCGAGCTGCTGGGCAAGGAAGCCGCGCTGTGGACCCCCACGGGCTGCATGGCCAACGGCATCGCCATGATGCTGCACCTGCGCCGCGGCGACCGCTTCCTGGCCCCCGCCCAGGCCCACGTGCTGGGTTCCGAATTGGGCACCGCAGCTTGGCTCGCAGGCGGCATGCCCGAAGCCTTGCCTTGGAACGGAAAGCCCGGCCACATCACCGCCGACCAAGTGCGCAAGGCCGCCGGAAGCAGCGGCCCTTACTACACATTGCGCACCAGCCTGCTTTGCTTGGAGAACACCCACAATTTCGCCGGGGGCACCTGTCTGAGCCTTCAGGACCACCGCGATCTGACGCATTCAGCGCAGGAAAAAAAGCTCGCGGTGCATCTGGACGGCGCGCGGCTTTGGCATGCGGCCGCTTTCTTGGGTGCATCGCTACCTGAGCTGACAGAAGGCGCGGATACCGTGAGCGTGTGCCTGAGCAACGGCCTTGGCGCACCCATGGGATCGCTGCTGGCGGGCACCAAGGACAAAATCGAAGAAGCCCGCCGCAGCCGCAAGATGCTGGGTGGCGGTGTGCGCCAGGGGGGCATCATGGCAGCCGCTGGTTTGGTGGCGCTGGACTATCTGCCACGCATACCCGAGGACCACGCCAAAGCCAGCGAACTTGCCATCGGCCTGCGGAACCTTGGCTTCCGGCTGGAAACGCCAGAGACAAATATCCTCCTGGTACCCGTGGTATCCGTGCCCAAGGCCACGGAGTTGCTGAAAGACCGTGGTGTCCTGGTCACCAGTGTGGGCTCGTCCCTGCGCTTCATCACCCATCGCGATATCGAAGCCAGCGAAGTCAAGGGGGCCCTTTCCCGCGTGGCCACCTGTTCTGAAGCGATCCTTACCACCGCCTAAGTTTAATAGGCTGGGATCTAAGCGTCGGACGCGTTGGAACGTACATCAGCCCAGGGGATCTCCATGCGCGATTCCAGTTGGGATAACACTGGTGTGGCCCGTCAAGGCTCCAGAAGGCCATGGCTCAAATGGGCTCTGGTTGGAATTGGAGTGGTGTTCGGCCTTCCGATCCTGATGACCGCCACCATCGGCAGCCTGGCCCTGCGCCACCGGGCTCAGGTATGGCCAGCGGTCTGCGCCGTTCATGCCCGCTTGCAAACCGACGAAGGCGCCAGGGATCTCTTCGTTAAAAACCCAGCCTTGGCGAACATCTACGCAAGTGATCAGGATTTTCTGGACACAGTCCGCACCTGGCGGACCAGGGTTGGGGATCTACCGCCCCATGAGCCACCTGAAGGCCCCACCTATTCGCCCGACTCGGATCCCGGTGAGGCCGCGGCTTCTATCCAAGGTTTGGGGGGCGCCTGGATGCTGGTGAACATCCGTGGTGGTGCGTTTGCCGGACCCATCCAAGGCGAGGGGATCGACCGCATTTTCTTTGGGGAGGACAAAAAAGCCCTCCGGACCGCGCGAAAGAATGCCAATGCCATCAAGAAGCTGCGTGAATGGGACAACTTCCGGAAGCTGATGCTCCAATGTGGAGATGACACCAATGCCATGGCGCTCTACCGTCGAGAACCAGGCTTGCGCTCGCGCTACCCAAGCGAAACCGGCTTTCTGGAATCCATGAAGGCCTTGCGTCCAACCTTAGGGACTCTCCCCGCCAAACCTCTGGAAGGAGCCCACGAATTCAGCATCCACACCTTTCAATCTCCCTTCAGACGCTCTCGAATCATGACCTTCAGGGGAGAAGATGGGCAGGAACTGGCGGCCACCTGGACAGATGACCAACTCGACAATCTGGAACTGCGGCCATCCAACCGTCACAGATGAAAACTCAAACCCTTGCGAAGAGATCCGAACGCCGCAGGTCTTCCACGATGCCAGGCAGCATTCCAGAAACTTTTTGAATCTCTTCCGCAGTCGTGTACCGGCTAAGGGAGATGCGGATCGTGCCCATCGCGTAGCCCTTGGGTACGTTCATGGCCCGCAGCACGTGGCTGGGTTCTTTCTGCCCCGTGGTGCATGCGCTGCCCGTGGAAACGCAGACGCCCCGCTCACTGAGCTTCAACAACAAAGCCTCGCCTTCCAGCCCCTGGAACCCCATGAACGATGTATTGGGAAGTCGGGAGGCACCCGCGCCGTGGATATGAACGTCGGGAATTGTTGATTGAATGGCTGATTCAAGCTGATCCCGCAACTCGCTCATGGCAACCACATGCGGAAGATGTGTCAGTGCCATTTCACAGGCCTTGCCCAGCCCGACGATGCCAGGCACGTTTTCGGTTCCACCACGCCGCCCGCGTTCTTGATGGCCGCCTAGCATGAATGGCTTCAACCGTAATCCCCGCCGGATGAACAAAACGCCCGTGCCTTTCGGTCCATGGAATTTGTGGCCGCTGCCATTAAGCAGGTCTATGGGCAATCGCGCGAGATCCAGCGCAGCTTTCCCGATGGCCTGGGTGGCATCCACGTGCAGCAGCGCCCCTTTCCCCTTGACGATCTGAGCCAGCTTCTCTAATGGAAATAAAACGCCGCTTTCATTGTTGGCGGCCATGAGGGAAACCAGCGCCGTATCCGGCCGGATGGATGCTTCCAGCGCAGCCAGATCCAACCGCCCTTCATCGTCCACGCCTACCACCGTGACTTCGGCGCCATTCAGTTTCAGCCACTCGCACACCGCCATCACCGCTGGATGTTCCACCGCGCTGACAACGAAATGCCGCTTCTTCGGGAAGGCTTCGAACACACCCCGGAAGGCGTGATTGATGCCTTCAGTTCCACCGCTGTTGAACAGGATTTCCGCTGGGGAACAGCCCAGCAGGGCTGCCACCTGATCCCTGGCCTGCACCACGGCGCCTTCGCTCAGGTGCCCCAGAACATGGCCCGAACCCGCGTTCCCGTAACTTTCTTGTAAAAAAGGCAGCATGGCCTCCAGTGCTTCGGGAGCAAGCCGCGTGGTGGCATTATTGTCCAGGTAGACGATCATGCCTTCAGCATCAGCTGGAATGGGATGCCAAGTCCACCTTAGGAGCTACAGCAGGACTAAATTTCACGACCGAAACCCATCCTGAATATGCCTCATCCCGCCTGCGGAATCGGTAACGAATCCATGACACTTGAATCCAGCTGAGATGCCCCGGGCACCCGCTCAGACAGCCCATCAAACCGCTTGGGCAAGCCTCGAACACAATTGAGCACAAAATCACCGGAAGTCTGGGGAGACCAACGGTACCCTATAGCTTGTTAATAGGCATCGAATCGCTGGACCCCGAGCGATCAACCCGGAGGAGCTTCACATTGCGAATCAGAACTTCAACCAGGCCAGCCATCCTTGTGGCCGTTCCCTTGGTCCTGTTGGCACTTGGTTGCCAACAGGAAAAAGCCACCCGTTACCGCGTGCCAAAGGAAGTGGCGCCCACTGGCATGCCTTCGGCACCAGCGGGAATGCCCCCCCCGGGCATGGGCGCGCCAAATGGCGATATGCCCACCCCACCCCGCCCTACGGGCCAAGGCGCTTTGAAATGGACGCTGCCCAAGGGCTGGACCGAAGGTGAAGCGGGAGGCATGCGCTTCGCCACACTGAAGGCACCTTTCCCTGGAAAAGTTGATGCCTCCGTGGTGGTGCTGCCTGGAACAGCAGGCGGAGAACTCAGCAATGTCAATCGTTGGCGCGGCCAGATCGGGCTCGGCCCCATAGATGAAAAAGCCTTGGCCGCCGCACGCAAAACGGTCAATTCGAAAGCCGGCGTAGTCTCAGTGTTCGACTTCACCAGTGAAGGCCAAACCAAGACCCGCATGGTGGCAGGCCTCATTTCCACCAGCGACGGGAACACCTGGTTCCTGAAACTCGTCGGCGATACGGAGCCCGTGGGAAAAGCCGAGCCGGACTTCATGCGTCTCATCGGGAGCATTCACCTTGACTAACAAATACCTTCTGAAGGCCTGGGACTTCATTTCCTCGTTCCAGCTCACCATCGCTTCTCTGGCATTGCTCATGATCCTGGTGCTGCTATGCACCCTGGCCCAGGTGCCTTTGGGCACCTATGGCGCCGTCAACATGTACATGCGCAGCTTCCTCGTCTGGTGGGGCCCCGAAGGGTCCACTTGGATCATTCCGGTCTTCCCCGGGGGATCGCTCGTAGGCTTCGTCCTGACCTTAAACTTGCTGGCCTCCACCTTCAAACGCCTTAAGCTCACTTGGGCCAAGGCTGGCCTGTGGCTGGTTCACATCGGCCTGATTTTGCTGGTATCAGCAGAGTTCGTATCAGCCGCTTTGCAGGTGGATGACCGCATGGCCATTGAGCAGGGACAGACCGTCAACTACGTGGAAAACTCCCGCTCCATGGAACTCGCCATCGTGGACGTGACTGATCCGGCATTTGATGAAGTTTTTGCGGTTCCCGCGACCGTGCTGGCGAAATCCAGCAGCGTGAACCTGCCGGGCAGCCCCATCACCCTGAACGTGAAGCACTTTTTCCCCAACGCCGAGCTGACGAACCGCAGCCCTGTGGATCCTCCATCCATCGCGACCATGGGCATCGGCCCTTCCGTCAAGATCGAGGAACGGGCTATCTCATCCAATGAGAATGAAATGAACAACACCTCCGTTCTCTTCGAACCGGTGGTCTCTGGCCGCAGCTATGGTGTCTGGCTGGCGTCCATCGCCTTGGGCGCGCCTCAATCCTTCACCCACGAAGGCCACACCTACACCCTTTCCATCCGCCCCACGCGCCATTACCTTCCCTATGCTTTGACCCTGAAGAAATTCAGCCACGACAAGTACGCCGGGACGGAAATCCCCAAGAACTTCTCCAGCCTTGTGCAGATCTCCAATCCCTCCAAGGGAGAGTCGCGGGATGTACTGATCTACATGAACCAGCCCTTGCGCTATGAGGGCCGGACCTTCTACCAGGCCAGCTTTGGCAAAGGCGACACCCTTTCAATCTTGCAGGTTGTCGAAAACCCAGGCTGGTTGCTGCCCTATATTTCCTGCGTCCTGGTGACCATCGGTCTCCTGGTGCACTTCGCCATCATGTTGCGCCGTTCGCTTAAAAAACGGCAGGAGAAGGTGTCATGAAACTCACCAAACTGCTTCCCTGGATTGTGGGTGTGGTAGCTCTGTTCGCGGCTGTTTTCGCAGCCATGCCCCAGAGCAAAGTCAACGGATTCGATGTAAGCGCTTTCGCCAAGCTTCCGATCCTTGAAGGGGGCCGCGTCAAGCCCCTGGATTCCGTAGCCAGGAATACGCTGCTGTTGATCCGCAGCCAACAGAGCTTCCGCTTTGAGGGCAAGACCATCACAGCCGACCAATGGATCCTGGACCTGATGTTCCGTCCCGAAGTGGCGGATCGCCAGCCGATATTCGTAATCAATGATCCTGACGTGCTCGGGCTCATCGGCCTGAAGCAGACCTCGGACCGCTACTTCAGCTTCGCGACCCTGGCTCCACACATTGACGAGCTTGAAAAACAGGCCAAGGTCGCGCAACCCATCGAGGCCAAGCAGCGCACGCGGTTCCAGTCCGCCGTGGTCAATCTTTTCGAACGCGTCTACATGTATTTCCGGCTGAAAAATACCTTGCAGCTCGCGGGGACACCGGGCCTCGCGGTTCAGTTGCAGGCCGTTGCCGCCCCCCAGGCCGCGGAAATGCACAGCGCATTAACCCAACTGGCGATGTTCCGCATTCTGCCTCCCCTGGCTGGACAAAAGGCCGATGCCTGGGAAAGTGTCGGCGAAGCCTTGCAGGCCGGTGCCATGGGCCAACCCCTTCATCCTGGCCTTGAACCTATGTCCCGCATCGCAGCCGCTTATGGCGCGCAGGATGCAGCAGCCTTCAACAGCAGCACCACGGAATTCTCGAACCTCGTTACCAGCCTGCGGCCTGAAGCTATGAGCCATGCGAATAACGAAATCACGTTCAATCGCGCGCAACCTTTCTACGTGGGCATGATCATTTACGTCCTGGCCTTGTTGATGATCTTTGTGTCCTGGCTCTGGAAGCCGGAATTGCTCCAACCCAGCGCCTTCGCCCTGCTTGTGGCCGGAGCCGTGGTGCATACCGCCGGCCTGGCTTTCCGCGTCATCCTTCAAGGCCGCCCGCCCGTCACCAACCTTTACTCCTCCGCGGTCTTCGTGGGTTGGGGCGCCGTGGTGCTGGGCATCGTGCTGGAAAGGTTGTACAAGAAGGGCTTTGGAACCGCCGTGGCCACCGCTGCGGGTTTCGGATCGCTCATCGTGGCCCAGCATTTGGCCGAGGGCGACACCATGGAAATGATGCGTGCGGTGCTGGATTCCAACTTCTGGCTGGCCACCCACGTGGTGACCATCACCATCGGCTACAGCGGCACCTTCCTGGCGGGCGCCATCGCCATCGCCTACACCCTGTGGAAGCACATCGCTCCCGATCCCGATCCTGAGACCGGCAAGGCTCTGGTGGGCATGGCCTACGGCATCATCTGCTTCTCGCTGCTGTTCAGTTTCGTGGGCACTGTGTTGGGCGGCATCTGGGCCGACCAGTCCTGGGGGCGGTTCTGGGGCTGGGACCCCAAAGAAAATGGCGCGCTGTTCATCGTCCTCTGGAACGCGATTATCCTCCATGCCCGCTGGTCTGGCATGGCCCGGGACCGCGGCATCATGACCATGGCCATCTTCGGCAACGTCATCACCAGCCTTCTCCTGGTTCGGCGTGAACATGCTGGGCGTGGGCCTGCACTCCTACGGCTTCATGGACTCGGCCTTCGTCGCCCTGTCGGCCTTCTGCGCCTCGCAAGGCGCGCTGATGCTCCTCTGCATGATGCCCAGGCGCTTCCACTTCCAGAAGCCCAGCCCTAAAGCCTAATCCTCAGCTTCATTCCTTGCTGTTTGCATCATAGGACAGCAGGGTGGGGTTCCGACCCAGCAGGATGTCTTCCATACGCACCCTGACACCGCTCTTGGTGTCCGGGTGCGTAAGGATATAAAAATGCTCCAAGACGATGGCCTCGAAGACTGCGTCGGCCACAAATTCCGGCTCGATGCCGCTGGCCGTGGCTTGCAGCACCGCGGTGGCGATTTTCATGGAGACACGGTCAAAGGTGCTTAGGTCGCTCCGTTCGTCGTCCGCTCGGTTCCGTTCGGATTCCGCGATGCGGGTCTTCACCCAGGCGGGGCAGAGCACCGAGACCTTGAGCCTGGACTCCCGCAGAGCCAGGTCGTGGTGCAGCACTTCCGAGAGGGCCACCACACCGTGCTTGCTCACGCTGTAGGCTGCGAAGCCCGGCGTCGCCAGGAGGCCCGCGGCCGAGGCCGTGTTGATGATGCGGCCCTCCTCGCCATCGGAAATCATGCGCGGCACGAAAGCCAGCAAACCGTGGATGACGCCGTGGAGGTTCACCCCCAGCACCCAGTTCCAGTCCTCCGAAGTCAATTCCCATGCAGGTTTGCATAGCGCTACGCCTGCGTTGTTCACCAGAAGGTGTACCCGGTGGAAGCGAGTGAAGGCCGCATTGGCCAAGGCTTCCACGTCATCGTAGATAGAGACATCCGTGGGAACGCCGATAACTTCCGCGCCCTGCCCCTCCAGCTCGGCCACAGTGATCGCCAAGCTGTCCGCGTTGATGTCCGCCAACACCAGCTTCATGCCTTCCTTGGCGGCGCGAAGAGCGATGGCCCGGCCGATGCCCTCGGCTCCGCCCGTGATGACCGCGACCTTGTTCTTTAGGTCTTCCATGGACTCCCCTTCACACCGTCAAGTAGCCGCCGTCCACATTCAGGCAGCTCCCCGTGGTGTAGCTCGCTGCGTCTGAAACCAAGTAAAGCACCGCACCCGCCATTTCATCGGGCTGGGCGACGCGATGCATCGGAATGTGCTCCAGGGCTTTTTCCAGGATCGCGGCATTGCTAGTCAACGCGGAAGCGAACTTGGTGTCCGTAAATCCCGGCAGCAGCGCATTGACACGGATCTTCAGCGGCGCGCACTCTTTGGCGAAGGCATGGGTCATCGAGATGATCGCAGCCTTGGTGATGGAGTAGATGCCTTGGAAGGGGCCCGGAATCACGCCGTTCACCGAGGCTACGTTCACGATGGCGCCGCCCTGCTTCATGAGCTTCGCACCGCCCACGGACATGTAGAAATAGCCCCGGATGTTCACGTCCACGGTCTTCTGGAAGGCGCCCATCGGAGTGTCCAGAATTGGCCCGAAGTAGGGATTGGCCGCGGCATTGTTCACCAGGATGTCCAGGCGCCCATACTTGGCCTCGATGGCCTTGAAGAGGGCATCGATCTGCTCCACCTCCCCGATGTGGCAGCCCAGGGCCTCCGCCGAACCACCGCTCGCCTCGATCGCCTGCACCACCGGCGCGCAGCGCTCCGCCTTGCGGCTGGAGACGATGACGTGGGCCCCGTGGGCGGCCAGCAATTTCGCAATCGCCTCGCCGATGCCCCGGCTGGCCCCCGTCACCAAGGCGATCTTGCCGCTGAGATCAAAGGTCGGTGGGGTCATCAGCTCTCCTGAATAGTCGGTAATGCCAATAAAAAGCTAACCACGCGGAGGGTAGCGGAGAAAAGCGGAGGGTAGCGGAGGGAAAAAGGCTTAACCAATCTGTTCTTGTTTTTCTCCGCGGACCTCCGCCCCTCCGCTGCCCTCCGCGTAGTGTTTATTTAAACTTTCGACGCCGCGATCAGCTTCAGGCAGCGCTGTTCCAGGTAGTTCGTGATGTGGATGAAGCCTTTGAAGGCAGGATTCGTGGTCTGGCCGTGGTGGTAGCGGTAGTAGATCTGCTGCACGATGACCGCCAGCCGGAAGAGCCCGTAGATCAGGTAGAAGGTGATGTCGTCCACCTTCCGCCCGGTCCGGGCGGCGTAGTAATCAATGGCCTCCTGGCGCGTGAGCATGCCCGGCAGGTGCGTGGGTTGGCGGCGCATGCGTTTGAAGGTTTCGTCATCGTCCGCCTGGACCCAGTAGGCCAGCGAGTTTCCGAGGTCCATCAAGGGATCGCCCAGCGTCGCCATCTCCCAGTCCAGCACGCCGATCACGTTTATGGGATGTTCAGGATCTAGCACTACATTGTCGAAGCGGAAATCGTTGTGGATCAGGCAGGTGGCGCTGTCCTGGGTCGGCATATTCGCCGCGAGCCAGGCCATCACGCTCTCGAAATCCACGGCGTTCTCGGTGCGCGCCTTGCGGTAGCGGTCGCTCCAGCCGGCAATCTGGCGCTGCACGTAGCCTTCGCCTTTGCCCAGGGATTCCAATCCCGCCGACTTCCAATCCACCTGATGCAGCTCGATGAGCTTGTCGAGCACATTGAGACAGAGCTTGCGCGTGTCGGCTTCGTTAAGATCCAACCCGTCCGGAAGATCCTGTCGCGGAATGAGCCCCCGGATGCGCTCCATCACATAGAACTCGCTACCCAAAAACGATAAGTCCTCGCAAACGGCCAGTACCTCCGGAACGAAGGGATAGTGCGGTTTCAACGCGGCCATGATGCGCGCTTCCCGTCCCATATCGTGGGCGCTCTTCGCCTTGTGCCCGAACGGTGGCCGCCTCAGCACCAGCTCGCGGTTATCGTAGCGAACCAGATACGTCAGATTCGAGGCCCCGCCCGGAAACTGGGTGATGGCAGGCGTCCCCATTAGGGTTGGATCCATACGCTTCAAGAAGGCATCCGCAGCAAGGATGTCCAGTTCCTCACCGGGGCGGATGGGGCCGGATTCATCGACCAAGGGCATAAGGGCTCCACAAACGAAGGATGAAGGTTGAATGATGAATTGGGTGTACGACCTTTTTCATCTTTCGTCCTTCATCCTTCCAGAAGTCAAGAAGCCCGTGCCTTCGTCTTCTTTGAAATCGTTGTGAAGATCGCCAGGAGTTGATCGCATTCGCCCCGAAGGGCGACAAGTTTCGAGTCTGGAATTATCGCTGAGTCAGCCAGCAACTCAAACCAATAGGCGGTTTCGTCAAGCTCCTTGAGACAGTCACCGATTTTGGCGATGAACTCCGCTTTTGAACGTGCCCTATTCGCTTCGCGGTAGTTGGCGCCAATGGATGTGCCGGAACGTAACACCTGTTTGCCTAACACCTGCGCCACAGTGGACTTTGGCAGTGCGGAATACATCCTGATCACGCGTAAGGCGAATTCCTTTGTACGGATGGGTAAATCTTTTGGCTTTTCACCATTCATAGTTCATACCTTTCTCCATAGCCAAAGGATGAATTATGAAGTTTGAATGATGAATTGGGCGTACAGCCATTTTCAGAATTCATCATTCATAATTCATAATTCATAATTCAAAATTCAGTATTCATATTTCACCCTTCATCCCCGCCCTCTCCGCCTGTGCTTTCAGTTCACCCTTGGCGATGCTGGCGCGATGCACTTCGTCGGGGCCGTCGGCGAGGCGGAGCATTCTGGCGTAGGCATAGAGCCCCGTGAGGGGGAAATCCTCGCTGAGCCCAGCGCCGCCGTGCATCTGGATGGCCTGGTCGATGACCAGTTGGGCCATGTTGGGCGCGACGACCTTGATCTGGGAGATCTCGCTCTTGGCGCCCTTCACGCCGACGGTATCCATCAGCCACGCGGCCTTGAGCGTGAGCAGCCGCGCCTGTTCGATGGCCATGCGGGCGTTGGCGATGATGTCCCGGTTGCCGCCCAGCAGCGCCAGGGGTTTGCCGAAGGCCACGCGGGTGAGGGACCGCTGGCACATGAGTTCCAGGGCCCGCTCGGCGGCGCCGATGATGCGCATGCAGTGGTGGATGCGGCCTGGGCCCAAGCGCCCCTGGGCGATTTCGAAGCCGCGGCCCGAACCGCTGATGAAGTTCTCCATGGGCACACGCACATCCGTGAAACTCACTTCGCCGTGGCCGTAGGGTTCGTCCAACGCGCCAAACACCGGCACCATGCGCTCGATCTTCAGGCCCGGCGCGTCGATCGGCACGAGCACCATGGAGTGCTGAGAATATTTCGGCGCGCTGGGGTCCGTGAGCCCCATGAAGATGACGAAGGCGCAGTTGGGGTGCCCGATGCCGCTGCTCCACCACTTGCGGCCGTTGATGATGATCTCATCGCCCTTCACCACCGCCGTCGCCCGCATGTTGGTGGCGTCGCTTGAGGCGACCTCGGGCTCGGTCATGCAGAAAGCCGAGCGGATCTTGCCGTCCAGAAGCGGTTTCAGCCAGTGCTTTTTCTGTTCCCTGGATCCGTACTGCACCAGCACTTCCATGTTCCCGGTGTCCGGCGCGTTGCAGTTGAAGACTTCCGGCGTGATGAGCGACCGGCCCATGAGTTCCGCCAGGGGCGCGTACTCCAGGTTGGTGAGCCCCGCGCCGTATTCCGTGTCCGGCAGGAATAGGTTCCAAAGCCCTGCGGCCTTCGCTTTGGCCTTCATCTCCTCCATGATCGGCGGCACATTCCAGGGCTGCGCACCGTGCTTCAGTTGTGAGAGGTAGGTTTCCTCGTTCGGCGTGACGTGATCGGCGATGAAGGCCGACACGCGCTGGATGTAGTCAGCGGCCTTGGGTGAGTGCGCGAAATCCATGGTGGCTCCCGGTTCTTTTGAAATCAAAACGCTCGCAGAGGTTCGCAGAATAAAGGGAGAACACGGAGAAAACACCTGATTTATTTCTCTGCGATCCTCCGCGCCCCCCGCATTCCTCTGGGAGTGTTTTTCTACCCCCTGAATCAGCGCACCCATGCGCCCACCGCGAGGGTGGCCACCTGGATCAGGAACCAGAAGATGCGCTGGTACAGGAGCCGGAGCGCTCCGCGGCACCGCTCGGCCTCGCTGCGCGCGGGACCGCCGGCAGACCCATTTCCTTGATGGCTGCGTCGAAGGCTTCCCCATCGGTGATGCGGGCTTCGGCCAGATCCAGGAATATCGCCGCATCGAAGCGGATGCGCCAACCGAGGTAGAGCCCGCAGACTCCAGCCAGCAGGCTCGCTGCGCCCATCCCCGTCGGAAGCGGGGCCGGGTGAAGCCAAAGCAGGACCAGGGCCGCCATCAGCAGGATCCACGCAGGGGATTCCAGCGGCGCCCAGGCAGCCAGCAGGCGGGCCGTGATCAGGGATGTGGGCGGATGCGGGTTCATGGTGCGGCTCCGGGAGTGGCGTGCAGGGATCCCTCGATGGCCCGCAGATGTTCATCGGAAAGCGAGACGGGGCGGCAGCGCGCCACCCGGTCGATGGCTTCACGGGCCGAATGGACGCGGCCCTCGCGGAGCAGCCAGCTGCAGACAGCCGCGGCGCTGCGGGACCGTCCCAGGGCGCAAAACACCAGGACGGGCCCTGCCTTCCTCGCCCCTTCGATGGCCTCTGCCGCCTCTGCGAGGATCAAGGGAGCGGGAATGGAAAAGTCCAGGATGGGGATGCTCCGGTAAGGTTTGTGTCCCGGTCGCACCGATAACTCGGCGCTGAGATCCACCAGGCAGGTGAAACGATTCACGTCATCACCGTGGATGGGCGCCCGCCCCAGCCAGACTCCTGCCATGACCTCGTCCGGCTGGGGCCGGGCGCGGGTCCACAGCCAGGAATTCAAGCGGGCGGCCCAGAGGTACGGCGCGAACAGCCACCGGGCCGCCAAGCTCAGCCGCCCATCGGATCCTTTCTGGAAACCAACCGCCCCCAGGCCGACGTGGTTCAAGGCCACCAGGGCCAGCGACACGGCCGGCCAGAGCAGCCAACCCGCCCACCCCCACAAAACGATCCCGAGGGTCGCCGCCAACAGCGCGCCGCCGGTGTAGTACGCGGCCTGCTTCCAGCGGCTGGCTTCCCGATGGAAGCGCCATGCCCTCATGGGGGACTGACCAGTGTCAGGCCAGGCCCAGAGGCAGAACCATCCCAGCAGCGCGCCCGTGGGGATATCAACGAAATGGTGCTGATAGGTGGTGAGCACCGACCCGATGATCAGCAGGAACCATCCCACGACGAGGGGCCGCCATCTCCGGGCTGCCAGCCGATGGAAATGGACGCCCAGCACGATGGCCAGCGCCACATGCAGCGAGGGCGCCTGGTTGAAGGGGCGGTCGAAGCCCCGCAGCGCATCGAACAGGAAGGCCGGCCAGCCTGTGACGGCGGGCTGGGGGAAGCTGAAGGCCAGCGGGAAAAGGATGAAGCAGGAGACCGCCACTACCTGGGCGGTCAGCATCCGGCGCCCGAGGATATCCACTTCCCGAGGTTCGAGGCAGAGGAACAGGGCGCTCGCATAGAAGAGGTTCTCGGTCCAATAGGGCAGGATCGTCCAGGGCAGGAAAGGAATCTGCCGCTCCCAGCCGAACACGATGCAGGGGACGTCCGTCCGGCGCGAAGCAAGCCAATTGGCGGTGCCATAGCTCAGATAGAAGAATGGACCCAGGAAGGCGAGCCAGAGTGCCGCCCGCCCCCAGGGCCGAGGTGGATGCGCCATCAGGCTTCCCGTTGAGCCAGCGATACCGTGAAGATCCCCCACTCGTCGATGAGCTGCCTGAGCTTCCTGAATCCGGCGGCCTCCACCAGTTGATCCATCTCGCCCTGGCTGCGGCGCCGCATGACCCAGGCCGCTCCTTCGCGATGGCTGGTGAGGGCCCGGGCGATCATCTCCAACTGGGGATGCCAGGGCTGGTTCGTATAGACCAGATAGCCGCCCACAGGCACGGCCCGCGCCAGGCCCTCAAGGGAGGCCACCAACTTATCGTTGTCCGGAAAGAGTTCGTAAAGCCCCGAGACCACCGCCACCGTCGGTTTGGGTTCCACCGAGGCCAGGCCGTCCCCATTGAATGCATCGCCCTTTTCGAAACGCGCGAATTCCGCCATGCCCTTGGCCCGGATCAGTTCGGAGCCCTGCCGGACATTGATATCGCTGAAGTCCCGCAACAGCACGCTCTCGGGGCGCTGGGCCTGGGACTCGATGGCCTCCAGCACGTACCGGCCATGTCCTGCGGCGACGTCCAGCACATGGACTGGCTGTCCAGCGGTATGCAGCCTTCCAAAGGCGTCTTGCAGCAGAGCCTCCAGGTGGACCTTGCGCTGGCGGATTCCCCGCCAGCCGATGGAGTTGAGGTAGAACCAATCCACCATCCGCCCGATGGGTGTGAAGCCTTCGGGGCGGTTGCGGTAGACATAGTCCAAGGTGCTCCCCGAATCGAAGCCAGTGGCGTGTCCAAGCCGGATGCCTGCGGAAATGAAACCGCCCACCCAGAGCCCGAACCGCGTGGCGGCCCAGTAGAGTCCGCGCGGCGATACCGGCAGGAGCGGTTTGGCCAAGGCATCCGCTTCCCGCTTGCTCCAGCCCTCCTTGTGGGAGTTGCGCAAATCGGCGCGTGAAAAGGGCTCCGCAAAGCCCGCCAACAGGAAGGTCCGAGCCTTGGAGACCGCCTGGGCGCGATCTTTTTCGCCCAAGGTGTCATGGAAGAACCCCTCGAACACATGCTTTTCCTTCCTCGATGCGCTCAGGCGGCTGAAAAAGGCATGCTGGGGCCCATGGCGCACCACCCAATCCGCGCCGGAGATGAGCATCTGCAGCGGCGTGGTGATGGCCTGGGCATCGGCCACCACGCGCTCGGCTGCGTCATCGAGGCCGAGCAGGAGATTCACGGAAATGGGCCGGGTGATGAGCGGATCGGTCTGGTAGCTGGCGATGCGCTCGGGGTCGTGGGTCAGGAACTTGGCCTTCACATAGCTGTTGACGAAGAAATTTCCCGACAGGGCCATCCGGAGCCGAAGGAAGGTCCTGGCGAAGGGAACGTAGAGCTTGACCCTGAACGCGGGGGAGGCGAGCACAGCGCAGCGGATTCCAGGCGCGTAATCGTGGAGCCAGGTGGCCACCAGCACGGCTCCTACGCTTTGCGCCACCACCGCGATCTGTGCCGGGGTAAAGCCGTAGTCCTGGCAGATGTGGTCGATGAAGGCCTGCACATCCCGGACGGAGGTTCCGATGCTGGGACTGAATCCCCGCTCTCCGGGGGAGCGTCCATTGCCCCGGGCGTCCCAGGCGAAGAAGGCGTAATCCGGAAGGTCCAGTTCATCCACCAGATGGATCATCCGGGCCGAGTGCTCGTGCCCCCGATGGAACAGGACGATGGCCCCCTCGGGCGGATTCTTCGCAGCGGGGGCGTGGCGGTAGAACAGGGATGTCCCATCGTGGGTTTGAAAGGACTTCTCTTCCAGATTTCGCATGCGCCGTCCTTCTTCCGGGTGGGTGGATCGAATGGTTGTTCTTCACTTCGCCAACGGATTTTTATCAACGTTGATTTGATTCTAGGCGATCCCCGCCTCACACCGGGAAGGCGCCGCACCTGTTTGCCTGTTCACCGGGTCCCGCCGGGCTAATCTGGAACCATGACCGCGCCCCTGGCTGAACGCATGCGACCCATGACCCTGGACGAAGTCGTGGGCCAGCCGCATCTGGTGGGTCCGAAAGGCGCGCTGACGCGGCTCAGTCTGTCGAAGCGCCTGCCCTCCATGGTGATGTGGGGACCGCCAGGTACAGGCAAGACCACGCTGGCGCGCATCCTGGCGAAGGAAACGGGGCATGGTTTCGTGGAGTTCAGCGGCGTCACGGGATCCGCGGCGGAACTGAAGAAATTCCTGCTGGACCAGAAATCCATGCCGCTTTTCCGCACGGTTCCGCCTGTGATCTTCCTCGACGAGATCCACCGCTTCAACCGGGCGCAGCAGGATATCTTGCTGCCCTTCCTGGAGCGCGGCGAAGCCATCCTCATCGGCGCCACCACCGAGAATCCGGCTTTCTACCTAAACCCTGCGCTGCGCAGCCGATGCCAACTCTTTGACCTGAAGGCCTTGGAACCCGTCGCGATCCGGGGCGTGCTCGATCGCGCCGTGGCGCATGAACAACTCGACCCGCCGCCTCCATCCGAATTGCTAGACTGGCTTTCGAATTGGGCTGGCGGGGACATGCGCTCGGCGCTTTCGGGCTTGGAGGTTTGGGCAGATCTTCCGGCCAAGGAACGCGATATCGCTTCGCTGCAATCATCCCTTGGCGGGCGGCTGATGTTCGACCGTGCCGACGGCCACTACGATCTGGCCTCGGCCTTCCAGAAATCCCTCCGGGGCAGCGATGCCGATGCGGCGCTCTATTACCTGAGCCGCATGATCCGTGGTGGCGAGGATCCCCGCTTCATTGCGCGGCGCCTGATGGTCACGGCGGCCGAGGACGTAGGCAATGCCGATCCCCAGGCCTTCATCCTGGCTGAAACCGTGTCGCGGGCGGTGGAACGCATCGGCTGGCCCGAAGCCCGGATTCCGTTGGCCCAGGCGGTCATCTATGTGGCCAACGCGCAAAAAAGCAACGCCACGGTGAAGGCCATTGACGCGGCCCTGGCCGCCGAGGACCTACCCATCCCAGATTCACTGCGGGACTCCCATACGAGCACGGCTAAAAAAGCCGGGCGAGGCGCGGGCTACCACTATTCCCATGGGGACTATGACAAGGCGCAGCAATTTCTTCCGGACAAACTGCGAAGCGAACGCTTCCATGAGCCACTGCGCCCCCAAGAACGCAGCTGGCGGGATAAGGATGAACCGGAGACCGTGCGGCTGGATGAGCTTTGGTGTGAATGGGTTGCATTGAATCCTGAAGGTGGCGAGATCCCCATAGATGCCTGGTGCGCGGAATTGCACTGCAGCAAGGAAGCCTTGGCGCGGGCGGTGCATCACCTGGCCTCCGGAAGCTTCCGCGTGGAGCGGGCATTGAAAATAATTCTGCTCTGAAACCCATGCGCTGATTCGCGCATGATTCAGCAACCCTCGCCATTCATCCACGAGGCCCGTGAACCCTGAAGGAGGTTCTATGCGCCCAATGAGCCGTCTTGCCCTTGGCCTGTCTCTCAGCTGCCTCAATGTCGCCCTGACCGCCGCGGCATCGCCCCCAGCGGGCAGCAGCAACCATTCGCCGCGTCCCGTCATCCAGGTGGCGATACTGCTGGACACCAGCAACAGCATGGACGGCCTCATCGGCCAGGCGAAGTCGCAGCTTTGGACGTTCGTGAACCAATTCTCACCATTGCGCCGCGATGGGTTCGCGCCGGAACTACAGGTGGCGCTTTACGAGTACGGCAAGTCAAGCATTCCCGCGGGCGAGGGTTACCTTCGGATGGTATTGCCCTTCACCACGGACCTGGACCGTGTATCGGAACAGCTCTTCGCACTCACCACCAGGGGCGGCGATGAGTACTGCGGCGCGGTCATCAAATCCGCCACGGAAGGGCTGGACTGGAGCCCTTCGCCGCGGGACCTGAAAGTCATCTTCATCGCCGGCAATGAGCCCTTCACCCAAGGGCGCGTGGACTACCACCAGAGTTGCGAAGTCGCCCGATCCAAGGGCCTGATGGTGAACACCATTTTCTGCGGACCCTACCAGGAAGGCGTTGCCACCAATTGGGCCGATGGCGCGCGCATCAGCGGCGGCAGCTACATGAACATCGACCAGGACCGCCAGGCGGTGCACATCCCGTCGCCGCAAGATGGCGAGATCGAGCGCCTCGGGGTCGAGTTGAACAAGACCTACATCCCGATCGGCGAAAAGGGCTATTCAAGCTTCCAGAACCAAGCCGCGCAGGATGCGAATGCCATGAAAGCCGGAGCGGGAGCGGGCAGCCAGAGGGCCAAGGCCAAGGCATCCAGTTTCTACAGGGCCGATAGCTGGGACCTGGTGGATGCGGAGAAATCCGGTTCTAAAAATTGGAATCCATCGACAAGAAGGATCTGCCGAAGGAGATGCAAGCCCTGAAGCCCGCCGAGGCGCGGGCTTACGTCGACACCCAAGCCAAGCTGCGGGTCGAGATCCAGCTGAAAATCCAGAAACTCAGCGGGGAGCGCGAAAAATTCATCGCTGGAAAGCGTAAAGAGCTGACGGCCAAAGGTGGCGCTAAAACCCTGGATTCAGCCATGGCCGAAGCCTTGACCACGCAAGCGAAGGTGAAGGGTTTCATTCAGAAATAGGAACGCATCCAGGGCTCAGTCCAGGAACCCCAATTTCCCCGACTGGTAGTCATCGATGGCCCGCTGAATTTCCTCGCTCGTGTTCATGACGAAAGGACCGTAATGCGCGATGGATTCCCGGAGGGGCAGACCCGCCATGACCATCAGGCTCGCGCCATGGGCGCTGTCCACGCGGACGCCTTCGCCCGCTTCACCCAGCACAGCCACATCGTTGGGATCAAGGTTCTGGCCCGAGACCTCTGCATCTCCGTTGAGCAGCACCACAGCGGCCTGGAAACCTTCGGGAATGGTGTGCTCGAAATGGCTCCTGGCTTCTAGCTCCACATGGGCATAGGCGATCTTCGCTGGGGTGTCCGCGGGACCTTTGCGCCCGAGCCATTCGCCCGCCAGGGCGCGCAGGTGGCCGCCTTCGAAGTCCTGCCAAGGCATCATGGCGGCATGCAGGTCCGTGTAGCCAGGCTGGCTTCCTTTCTCGGATTTTGGCAAGTTAATCCAGATTTGCACTCCCTCAATTGCGCCGCCGGTTTCCAGATGTTCGGGCACGGGCATCTCTTCATGCACGATGCCGCTGCCGGCGTTCATGAGTTGCGCGCCGCCGGGTTCCAGCAGGCCGTGTCCGCCGGTGCTGTCGCGGTGGCGGAAGGCGCCTTGAATCATATAGGTGAGGGTCTGGAATCCCCGGTGGGGATGGGGAGGAAACCCGGCATCGGTGCCGGGTTTCAGCACCATGGGGCCGAAGTGGTCCATGAGCAGGAACGGGTCCATCAGGTGGAAGGCCTCGCTGCCCCGCATGCCCGCGCCAGGCAGCAGCCGCACCAAGGGCACCTTGTTGCCATCCGTGGTGGGCTGGCCGTGGATCAGGGTTTTCACGTCTCGCAGCTTCATGGTCACTCCAAATCAAAAAAGAGAACTTCACTGCTGTCGTCGGCTTCCACCACCAGCTTGGATTCGGATTCCAAGGCCAAGGCATCACCAGCCTTCAGGGTTTGCCCGTTGGCCAGGACCGAACCCTTGGCCACATGCAGCCAGCCGGCCCGCCCGGGATCCAGGTCGCGGACGAGCTGCGTCCCTGCATCCAGACGGGACACATGGACTTTCAGATCCTGGAACACCACCACTGAACCCTCCGCCTCGTCCCGGCTGGCGATGAGGCCCCAGGTGTTGCGGAAGCGATCGTCCGGAAAGGCCACCTGGTCGTAGCGCGGTTTCAGGTCTTTGGCTTCCGGCAGCATCCAGATCTGCATGAAATGCACCGGTTCAGTCTTGGAAGCGTTGTACTCGCTGTGGCGGATGCCGGTGCCCGCGCTCATGACTTGGGCCTCGCCGGGGCGGATGATGCCCTTGGTGCCCAGCGAATCCTGGTGTTCCAGGGCGCCTTCCAGCACCCAGGTGAGGATCTCCATGTCCTTGTGGCCATGGGTGCCGAAGCCAGCGCCCGGAGCCACCCGGTCCTCATTGATGACACGCAGAGCGTGGAACTGATGGTGGGCGGGATCGAAATACTCGCCAAAGGAGAAGGTGTGGCGCGTGTCCAGCCACCCGAAATCGAAATGTCCCCGGTCTTCAGATCGTCGCAAGGTCAGCATCGGCGCCTCCATGGACCAGCAGGTGATCCATGTATTAATTATATGTTTAAACATCTATTTTTCAATCCTTGGTGTTTTCCTGCCTTCTCCGGCCTATGTTGGTGAGGGAGGATGCCATGATCCAATCGGTGCTCGTGGGGGTTGATTTTTCGGAAGCATCTCGCCAGGCCTTGAACCAGGGCCAGTCCATGGCGGAAAGACTCGATGTGCCGCTGACGGTCATGCATGTTCTGCAATTGCCCCCGCCCCTGCTGCCAGAGGTTCAGTTGCCCCTGCCCGATCCCGATTGGACTCAGGACATGGAAAAACGAGCGCAGGAGCAGTTGGGAAAGTGGATCGAAGGTTTTTCGAACGCCGAGGCTCTGGTCCGCTGGGGAAACCCCGCCGAGGAACTGGTGGCAGCGGCGGATCCGGACACTTTGCTGGTGGTGGCCCAGGTGGGCCACTCAACCTGGGAGCGGCTGCTGTTCGGCAGCACCGCCGCACGGGTGGTGCGGCATGCGCCCTGCGACGTGCTGGTGGTGCGGGCGGAGCAGAAGCGCAAACCCTGATTTTTTTGGGGCTCAGGTCTCCAGCCTCAAGCTGAGATCCGCCGCGGGTGCACTGTGCGTGAGGGCGCCGACGCTGAGGAAATCCACGCCGGTCTCAGCGATGGCCCGGGCACTTTCCAACGTGATGTTGCCGCTGGCTTCCAGAAATAGGCGGCGGCCTGATGTGTTACGCATTTCTACGGCTGCGAACATGGATTCCAGATCCATATTGTCCAGCAACACGCCATCCACATCGGGTAATTCCAGGCATTGAGCCAGCTGATCCAGGCGTTCCACTTCGACTTCGATGCGGATCAAGCTGGGACTCATCCGGCGAGCGGATTCCACAGCATTGCGCAGACTGTCCGCAGCGGCGATGTGGTTTTCTTTCAATAGCACGCCATCCCCCAGGGTCAGGCGGTGGTTGAATCCCCCACCACACCGTACGGCGTACTTCTCCAGCAGCTTCAGGCCCGGCGTGGTTTTGCGGGTATCGAGAATCTTCGCTCCGGTGCCCTCGATCATCTCTACGAACATCCCCGTGAGTGTGGCGGTCCCGGAAAGGCGTTGGAGCAGATTGAGCATCACGCGCTCCGCCATCAGGATCGAACGGCTGGGGCCTTCAAGGGCGAGCACGACACTGCCAGGTTGAACGATGCTGCCGTCCTCCTGCCAGGGCGTTGCTTTCACGCGCTCATCCACGATGCGCAGGACTTCCATGGCCATGGGCAGGCCTGCCAGCACCAGCAGCGATTTTGCTTTGATGGCCCCTCGCATGGGGCGGTCCCGGACCGAGCCCGTAGTCCAATCCTGGGTACCCCAGTCCTCCCGCAGAAAGGCGCGGAGTTGATCGCGATAGGACTCGGGATGGGGTAGGTTGAACATGCGAAAAGCTTAGCTTAGGGATTGAAGACTTTATATTTCTATCGCGCACTGGCCCAAACCTGGGTCTTGAACCACAATGCGGGAAACAAGAGGCCAATATGCACCCTGCAAAAGGTCAATGGATCAACCTGACTGTGGGTGATGGCACATCCATGCGGGCCTATGTGGCAAGGCCCCGGGACGCGGCCACTGCGCCCGGTCTGCTGGTGCTGCAGGAGATCTTTGGGGTGAACGGCCACATCCGGGAGGTCTGCGAACGCTTTGCCATGGAGGGTTTCACCGCCATGGCACCGGAACTCTTCCACCGCACGGCCCCAGGTTTCATCACCGGGTACAACGACTACGGCCCGGGTCGGGACGAAGCCGCGAAGATGACCATCCCAGGCCTGGAAGATGATTTCCTTGCGGCTGGGGACTGGTTTGCGACGGATGCCCAGACCGCCCCACGAAAGCTGGGCAGCATCGGGTTTTGCATGGGCGGGCGCATGAGTTTTCTGGCGGCCAGCACCCTGCCCCTCGCCTGCGCCGCAAGTTTCTATGGCGGCAATATGCCCCAACATTTGGATCGCCTGGCGCGTCTGAACAGCCACCTTCTGCTGGTCTGGGGGGGCCAGGACGCTTCCATCCCAGAACAACAGCGGCAAAGCCTGGAATTGGCGCTGCTGGGCGCCAAGAAGAGTTATTTAAGCGTCTGTTTCGAAGCTGCTGGGCATGGCTTTTTCTGCGATCAGCGGGACAGCTACAACCCCGAAGCAGCGCGCCTCGCATGGCCGCTAGCGCTGGATTTCCTGCGGAAGCACCTGGACCCGGAGGCAAGGCAGTAACAGGGAGGCCGGGAACCGTGAACCTGAACATCGAGCAACGGGGTTGCCGCCACTCAACCTTTGCCCCTCGACCCTCGACTCTCGACCCGCACGGCTGTCGTTGAAGTTCAAGCCCTGGGCTATGCGCTAGAATGGCCGCAACCGCATAGGAGATTCCATGTCCGTCATCACCGTCGAAACCGTGGACCGCATTGCCTGGTTGACTATCAACCGGCCGGAGAAACTCAATGCTCTGAACACCGAGGTGCTGAAAGAACTGGAGTGCGCCTTCGCAGGGCTGGAGTATGACGAGGCCGTAGGCGTTGTCGTGGTCACCGGGTCCGGCGAAAAAGCCTTCGTGGCTGGCGCCGATATCGCCGAATTAAAAGACCTGGACAGCGCCTCCGCGCGGCGTCAAGGCCTGGCGGGACAGGCTGTGTTCGAGCGCATCGAGCGCATGCCCAAACCTGTCATCGCCATGGTCAACGGCTTCGCCCTTGGCGGAGGTTGCGAGTTGGCCCTTGCCTGCCATGTGCGTGTCGCTTCTGAAAATGCAAGATTCGGCCTGCCCGAAGTCTCCTTGGGGATCATTCCTGGATACGGCGGAACCCAGCGGCTGCCGCGGCTGGTAGGCAAGGGTGTGGCCCTCGATATGATCCTCAGCGCCGAAATGGTGAATGCCCCCGACGCGCTGCGGATGGGGCTGGTGAGCCGCATCTTTCCACAGGCGGAGTTGAAAGCTGGCACAGAAAAACTTGCCAAGACCATGCTCACCCGCGGTCCCATGGCCCAAGCCCACGCCCTGACTGCGGTGCATCAAGGCTTGGAAATGCCCCAGGAACAAGGCCTGCAATTCGAAGCGGCGCTCTTCGGCCTACTGGCCACCAGCGAAGATATGAAAGAAGGCATGGGCGCCTTCTTGGAAAAACGCCCGGCGCAGTTCAAGGGGCGGTGAGCGGAAGCCGCCCGGCCTTCCTGGGGACTACCCCCCGAACGAACAGGACATCTAGTCCTGTTCTCCCGCTCCCGCTGCGCCTTCAGCTTGCGATCGCGGAGGGGGGCCCGTGGCATGGGCGCCTTTATGGAAAAACGCCCAGCGCACTTCAAGGGCCGCTGAGATGGGAGATTTTTACCCCGCCAAAATGCGTTTCGCCCCTTCTTTTTAGCGATTCGCCACTAATATCGAAAGCGGCCCACGCGACTGATACCATTACTCCCCATGGCGTTTGAAGGGCCACATGCGAAGCGGCTGTACTGGGGCGCCTGGGTGCTCCTGGGCCTGTTCATGGCGACGCAGGACATTATCCGGTACACCGTGCCCTTGACGGCCAAGTTGATCGTAAGCCTGCTCCTGTTGAACCTGGCTCAGACTCTGGTTTGGGCTGTGCTGTCGCTGAGCACCTTGCGCATCGTCCGCCGCTACCCACTCCACGGAACGGCTCCACTGCGGCATTGGTGGATGCATCTGGCGGCAGGAATATTGATCACCATCACCGGCCTAGTGCTGACCGGCTCCCTCGCCTTTCTCCTGGATCCCCCCAAGGAATCCCTGGCGATGGCCTTCCAACAGTTCATGGTCTCTTTTTTTTCTTTCAATTTCCTGGTGTGCTACTGGGGCGTGGTGGGCATCCATGAAGGAATCCAGATCCTGAAGGGCGCGCGGGAGCGCGAATTGAGGGTCTCAATGCTGGAAACCAAGGTGGCCCAAGCGCAGTTCCGGTCCATGCAGATGCAACTGAATCCGCATTTCCTGTTCACCACCTTGGGCGCCGTGTCGGCATTGATACACTCCGAGCCGGCCACAGCCGACCGGATGCTCGTGAAGCTCAGCCAGCTCCTACGGCTATCCCTTGAGCAGAGCCGCGAAGAAGAGACAAGCCTAGGCAAGGAACTGGCCTTCCTGGAGGGGTACCTGGAAGTCGAGCGGATGCGCTTGGGTGGCCGGCTGCGGGTGACGTTCGAGGTGCCCGAGGACTTGCTTGGCGCGCAAGTGCCCGCCTTCGTGCTCCAGCCGCTTCTGGAAAACGCCATCCAATACGGCAATTGCGATCGCGGCCAGGGAGGCATCATCCACATCCGCGCACGACAGGAGAGTGGAATGCTCACGATGGAAGTCCAGGACGATGGCCAACCGCCGACCACACCAAGGCAACTTCCGGCACCAGCAGCGAATCCGCTCACGGCCTCGGAAATGCGCTCCAGGCTTGAGGAGATCTACGGTACGCACCGCGGCTTCGAACTCCAATTCCCCGAGGGTGGGGGCACCCTGGCGCGCATCCAGTTGCCGCTCGACAGCAGTGACCGGTCCTCGGTCTGCCCAGGCCCCGCGCTTCCAGCCTGAATTCAGCGCATTTCAAGTCCTCCTCGGCTCCTCTCATGAACGGATCGTCCCACACCTCCCTGCTCGGAAATGCCCAGGTCACCCACCTGGACAAGGAAAACCCTACCCACCCGTGGGCCATGTACTGGGGAGGCTGGACTCTGGCTGGTCTTTACATGGCGAGCATGTATCTGGTGTCAGTCCGGACCGGACTCCAGATGGAGTCCGCATTCCGGGCCCTCGGCTTCGACCTGGCCCTGAACTATGGATGGGGTGTGGTTTCGCTGGGCACCCTCGCTTTGGTGCGCAGGTTCCCTCTCCATCATGGAAACAATGTCAAAGCCTGGACCGTCCACGCCGCAGCGAGCCTGATCATCACCTGTGTCGGCATTGCGATGATGGCCGCGCTTGTTCCCTGGTTCTATGAAGCGCAACACCCCTTCTTGGTCCGCTTCTGGCGGTTCGCCAAGTGGTACTTCCATTATTGTTTTCTGATCTATTACTGGGGCCTGGTGGGCCTCTACGAGGGAATCGCGGTGTACCAGCGGTACAAGGACCGGCAATTGGCAGCCAGCCAGTTGGAAGCCAAGTTGTCCCAAGCGCAGTTGCAAGCTCTGAAAATGCAACTGAACCCCCATTTCCTTTTCAATACTCTGAATGCGGTTTCCGCACTCATGCACAGTGATCCTTCCACGGCGGACCGGATGTTGCTGAAGCTAGGCAATCTTCTGCGCCTGAACCTGGAGCAGTCTCCAGAACAAGAGACAAGCCTGGAACAAGAGATCGCCTTCCTTGAGGGCTATCTAGAGATCGAACAGCTCCGTTTCGGTGATCGCCTTAGGGTCCAGATCGAGGTTCCAAAGCCGCTTCTGGGAGCCCAGGTGCCGACCTTCGTGCTCCAGCCACTGGTTGAGAACGCCATCAAACACGGCCTCTCGGACCGCGCTTCCGGCGGCACCATCCATATCCGCGCCAGGCAGGATGGACAGCGCCTCTTCCTGGAAGTAGAGGACGACGGCTCAGGCGCCCCAGGAACACACCGCGGTACCGGTATCGGTATCGGCACCCAAAACACAAGATCCAGGCTTGCTCAGCTCTATGGGGAAGAACATAGTTTCGAACTCAAATTCCCTCCCGCGGGCGGCGCCTTGGCCCAGATCAGCCTGCCTCTCTCCCTCACCAAAGGCTCACCGCTCTTTCAAGGGAGTCTCACATGAATGGCATCGCACCAATTCGCGCCGTCGTCGCGGATGACGAGGCCTTCGCCCGCCAGCGCATCCTGCAACTGCTGCAGCACGAACCAGATTTCCAGGTGGTCTCCGAATGCTCGCATGGCGGCGAAGCCGTCGAAGCTATCCGGAAACTCAAACCCGACGTGGTCTTTCTCGACATCCAAATGCCGGAACTCGATGGTTTCGGCGTAGTGGAGGCTATTGGGCCCGAAAAGATGCCTCTGACCATCTTCGCCACAGCTTTCGACCAGCACGCCATCCAGGCATTCGAGGTGAGCGCCCTGGATTACCTGCTCAAGCCCATCGATCCCGATCGCATGGTCAAAGCCCTGGACCGTGTGCGTTCCATGCTGCGGGGCGGCCACCCCAATGGCCTCCGCCTGCAGCTTGATAGCCTTCTGGCCGTTGTGAACCAATCCGACACGTATCTCACCCGCATCCTGGTGAAGCATGAGGAGCACCACGTGATCGTCAAGGCTGGAGACATCCAGTGGATAGAAGCCGAGGACAATTATGTCCGGTTGCATGTGGAGGGCACATCGCACTTGCTGCGCATGTCCATGGCCACAATCCTTTCCAAGCTGGACCCCAGGCAATTCCGCCGCATCCACCGGTCCAGCATCGTGAACCTGGACCAAATACACGAAGTGCATCCATGGTTCAGCGGTGACCACGTCGTGATCATGAAGGATGGCACGCGGCTCACCATGAGCCGCACCTACCGCGATCAATTCAAGGAACTAGCCTGACCATTCAGCCACTGAGAACGGCGTATGGGATGGCATTCTTCGCGCTTCGCCACGAATCCGGCGCCGCTGGCCCCTTCGCCATGGCCTGGAACCGTGAGCATAGCGATGCTGAAGGTGTTCTCCCCTGGGAACCCGGGTGGAAGCGGGAGGCCAGCCTTTCCTCTAGGGGTTCGGGCCTGCCCGGGGGAGACAATCTCAGCCCCAAGCGGCTTTGGGCCGTTCTGGGCGGTTCTGGTTTTTCGGGCAGGGTGGCATCATTCCCGCAGTGTGGTCCTGATACACAAGCCACGCTCATCTTGCGGAGCCACTCGGCCCAATTCTCCCCCAGGAGCAGCCATGCAGAAGGTTGATCTCAAGAAGGATTTGAAGCCCCTATATCAACCTTCAGCCAAAGAGGCAGTCCTGATTGATGTTCCGACGATGAGCTACTTGATGGTGGACGGCGAGGGCGATCCCAATACCTCGCAAGCGTACGCCGATGCTGTCGAGGTGCTGTTCATGGTTTCCTACGCGGTGAAATTCATGGTCAAAAAGGGGGCGTCGGCAATTGATTATGGCGTCATGCCATTGGAAGGCCTTTGGTGGGCTGACGATATGTCGAAGTTTTCAACCTCAGATAAATCAAGCTGGAAATGGACAATGATAATTCTGCAGCCATCCTTCGCGACCCAGGCCATCATTGCCAGCGCCATGGCTGATGTGAAAAAGAAAAAGAACCCAAGAGCGCTTTCAAAGCTGCGTTTGGAAGCATTGTCCGAAGGCAGGTGCGCACAAATCCTGCATGTCGGGCCATTCTCCGAAGAAGGGCCGACGATTGAAAAGCTGCATCAGTTCATTGACTCCATGAGTCGGCGGACAGGGAAGCACCATGAAATATATTTGAGCGATATTCGGAAAGCTGACCCGTCGAATTGGAAAACGATCATCAGGCAGCCGATGGCTTGACTCTCGCGATTTGATTCGCGATCCCAGCACTTTGGTGCATGGGCCAAATCATAGTTCTCACCTCCTGGCCTGGGGCCTCAAAGTGCCCGGTGCCGGAGGCTCACAAGCCAGTGGACGGCATAGCGAATTGAACTGATTCACAGGGATTTTTGTGGAGTTTCCTGCCGTCGCCTCTGCCGCGAGGGACTAAAGGGTTTCGTGTTTCCAGGTCGCATCCACCCCAGTGAGGAAAGGGTTCCCCCCACTTGGCTGCGACTGGCCCCAGACGAATTGTGGAGTGGTGGATTTATCCCGAGAGTGGAACCAATTCATGGATCCAACCATTCGCGCGCTCCATGCCATCCGCCTTTCAGCCTTAGGCATTCCCGTACCCAACCCACCACCTGGAGGTTCGCCATTTGACGCGCAACAACTGATTCACGTCCTTGAAGAAACGCTCTGCCCCACCCACCCCGTCCATCCATCCCGAGAGGAGAAACAGTGATAACAATGATTTCATCGCGATGCCGCATCCCCCTGCTACTAGTTGCGGGGTACTTCTGTTCGACCGCGCTCATGGCGCAGGGAACACAAACTGGCAATCTGTCTGGCCTGGTCAAGGAAGCGGTGGCCGGCAAGCCCATCGCAGGCGCAAGAGTGGTGGTCAAGACGCCCCAAGGCGACCGCTCAGCCACCACCGACGCGGGGGGAATATTCCGCTTTGCCCAGCTCATTCCTGGGCCTGTGCAGATCGCTGTCACCGCCCAGGGGTATGTGGGGTCCCACATATCCACGCGCGTGACGCTCGGTGAAACGAATGTCACCGAATTTCCATTGAAATCCATCACCGAGGCAAGCACAACAGTTCAAGTGACGGCGACCGCCAACAATATTGACACGACGGATGCCAAGGACGGCCAGTCCTTCACGTTGGATAAGATCAATGACCTACCGATCGCCGCCACCGCGCGCACGGTCACCAATATCGCGTCACTGGCGCCAGGTGTGAGCGTGGATGGAAATGGGTTGACCATCCGCGGTGCCCAAAACACCCAAGTATTATTCCTTGTAGACGGCGTGGATGTAGCCGATCCCGTCACGGGCGGCTTCACTGCCCAACTGAACGAGGACATGCTTTCAGATGTCCAGGTGCTGAGTGGCGGCATCTCCGCGGAATATGGCCGCTTCACGGGCGGCGTTGTCCAGGCGGTCACCAAATCCGGCAGCAACGCGTTTGAAGGCGTCCTCCGGTTCTCTTTCTTAAACCCCAATTGGGCCGCCTACAACCCGAGGGACCGGGGAGCGAACGGGCTGACCACCTTCAAAGACACGAACACCATCCAGCAGAACATCGTGATTTCTGGCCCGATCATCAAGGACCACCTCTTTTTCGTGGTGGGTTACCGGGCCCAGTCGCCTTTCGCGCGATCCACCTCAGCCCAAACCACCGCGCCGGCCGAATTCGGTGGCGGGCAGGCCTACAACGCGACCACATCGGATGACCGCAAGGACATCAAACTCGACTGGCAGATCACGCCTGATTACCGGATCTTCGCCCAGTACAACAAGACCGAGATCGACCAGACCGGCCGTGACTATGCGACAGCCTTCTTCAACGGCAGCACCTCGGTAGCCACCCTCAGCAATCAGCCCAACGCCTTCAGTTATCGCGCATTCGGGTTCCAGGGCCAGCTCACGAACAACATGCTCCTGAACATCCACTATGGCCGGAAGGATGAGGAACTGGGCGGTCCTGGTGGAGGCGGCCAAGGCGGCGCGAATGTTCCCGTGATGGCCGATCTCGTCTCCGGCTATATCTTCGACAATGGCTTCTTCGGAGCCGATCCCGATAAGCGTCCCATCGAGAACGGCAGCGCCAGTCTGCTGTGGTTCCTCCAAGGGGCGGGTGAGCACGAATTGAAATTCGGTGTGGACTGGTATCAGTCCAGCCACAATGCCGCCAACAGCCAGTCGCCCAACAACCAGATCATCAACTTCAGCGGATTCATCAATGTGGATGGCGCTGGCAATCCCCTCAATGGGAATACGGGCCTGGCGAACCGCAACTTCGATGAGGGCAGCTTCATCCAGATTTTCACTCCCTACACGGGCACCGCGAAAAACACGATTTGGTCCGGCTACATCAATGACAAGTGGAAGCTCAACAAAAACTGGAGCTTCAATCTCGGGCTCCGCATGGACAAGAACACATCCAAGAGCGATGTCAAAGCCACCAACTACGATGTGACTGCCTACTCCCCGCGTCTTGCGGCCATCTGGGATCTCAACGGCGACGGCGCGTGGGTGGCGCAGGCATCCTTCGGCATCTACACCGGCCAGGTCATCCAGGGGGCCACGGATAACGCCTCGACCGTGGGAAACCCCGCCGAATATGACTATGCCTATGTTGGAGGTCCCGGAAACCTGCGGTCGAGCTACTCAAACACAGCCAGTTTCGTCTTGGATGCGGGCCTCTATCGCCACTCGAATCTGATTGACCCGAACCTCAAACCCCCGGCGATGCAGGAAGTCGCCCTGAGCTTGAAGCATTCAGACGGCCACAACGGGGTCTGGAGCGCCACCCTCAACCGGCGCACCTGGAAAAATTTTGTGGATGACTTCAAGGATCTTCAGCCCAACCCAGTGGATGACAACGACACGACCTTGACGATCTACAAGAACGATCCATCCCTTGTCCGTGATTACCTGGGCCTGGAGCTTCAATTCCAAAAGCAGTACACGGAGGCCTTCAGCTTGGGTGGCAACCTCACGCTCAGCCAACTCAACGGCAACTATGAAGGAGGCCAAGTCGGCACCACCGAGCAATGGAACAATTTCGGTCCCCAGGGCGCCTATGCCGGCCAGCCGACTCCCTTCCAGTTGGGCCATACCTACGGCCCCCTGCTGGCCGATGTCCCCGTGCGCATCCGAGCCTTCTCGAATTACACCCGGAAGCTCGGGCCAGGCCGCTTCAATGCAGGCGCCATTTTCCAGTTCACCTCGGGCGCTCCATACAACAAGACGGCCACGGCCGGACCGTCTTTTCTCACGCCCGAGTTGATCAGCATCGGCGGCAATTCCTATGCTCGGTTCTATGCGAATAGGGGCAACTTCCGCTTCGCCGACTTCTATCGGACTGATCTGCAACTTGCCTATGACCTGCCCGTATGGAGGAAGTTCACCTGGTTCACTTCAGTGAACCTCCAGAATGTCTTCAACCACCAGCAGGTGGTCACGTGGAACACCGCCGCCAGCATTCCGACCTCCGGCCCGGACGCTGGAAAATTCCTGCCTGGCGCATCTTACGGCCAAGCCACCGCCAGGGGCAATTTCCTGAATGGCCGGACTCTGACCTTCTCCACCGGTATCAAGTTCTGACCGATGCCGTCCAAGTGGAAAGCGCCCCGAAGGAGGGGCGCTTTTTTGCGTTTAAGAAAAATAGACAGAGGCCCTTCCGAGTTATTTCTTCCCAGGGGCGCCGATGAACGCGAAGGCGGTCTGCTCATTGTTGTAGGCATCGAGGACACGCACCAACACTCGATCTCCGCGAACGGCGCTCTTGGGAACCAACACATCAAACCGTTCAGTTTGGCTATCAAAGATCCGGTCCTCCGGGAGGATCTGCAGCCAAGTCTCTCCATCGGCGCTAAGGGCCGCTTCCTTGATGACCGAAGTTGCGTCCTGGGCAGTGAAACGAACGCGGGCGCCCTCGCCTTCCATAGCCGCGGTGAGGTCGGAGATGGCCGGCGGTGTGTGGTCCACCATGAACGTGGCGGTGCGGAACGTGCTCGCCAGCACGGCGTTAAAGGGTTGAGTGGGCGCATCGCTGGCAGCGACTTCCAAGCGATAACGACCATCCGGAAGCGGCAGAGTATCGAAGGTGAAGAATTTTTCTTTCCAGGCCTTTTCCAATTCGATGGGGTTGCCTCGGTCCGGGAGCACCCGGATGCGGTACTGCAGCGTGTCATTGTTGGGGTCGTTCACACGGAAGATGAAGGCCTGAGAAGCGCGGCGGAAACTGCGTTTTTCAGATCCGGCGTAAAGCAAGGCGGGGATGAGTTTTTGGGTTTCCAGCGGCACCCGTTCGATGCCGATGTCATCCTGGGGGCCGCTGCGTGTGATGACCACGCCTGTGGGCATGACATCAATGCCTTCCCACGTGGGCGCCAGGTTGCGGTTGGTCCAGAAAACCTTCACAGAATCCACCGCGGGTGTCACTCCGCCACGCGAGCTGGAGAGCTTGAGTCGGAATTGCGCGAATCGCGCGGGCGGCACCCCAGGACGTTCGCCGCTGCGGAGGGGTGGCGTCCAGGGGGACCAGGTGCTATCGGGGGTTTCCGTGGACCCGGTGCGCACCTGAAGTTCCACTGCGGTACCCGTAGGCTGCTCAGAATCTACGTAGGCCCGGCCCCAATCCGCAAGGGGATTGCCTTTCAGAACGCGGCTCTCCAGCGTGCCCTCCGAGGCTTGGCTGTCCGATAGCTGGTGCAGTTCGGCAGGGTTGGAGCCCACCGCCAGCAAGTCCGCACCGCTGGCCACGAAGGCGGTAGCCTGAGCCGTTCCAAGATCCTGCAATGAAGCGAAGGCTTCCTGGTCCCGGCCACGGTCGCTCATAGGAATAGAGAAAATGCGGGCCCGGTTGCCAGTCCCCACCAGCAACTGGCCATGCCAGATGGCCAGGGAAAATATATGCCCCTGATTGCTCTGCCAGAGGGTTTCCGGCACCCGGGATTTGTCCATCCGGATGACCGCCGACTTGGTGGCAGTGCCTGTTTCCGAAAGGTAGCTCTCGCGCTTTTCCAGATTGCCGCTGGCCATGCGGTTGGCCAATCCATTATTGGCGCCGATGAAGACTTGGCCATCAGATAACGTGATGGCCCGGACTTCTTCAAAACCTGTGGCCATCAGGGTTTCCAACCTGTCCCCAGAATAGTGGAGCACCAGTCCCCGGCCATGGGTGCCCAAGTAAAAGCCGCCCGCGCCGTCGGGCGTCATGGCAGTGAATGCCGTTTCTTCAGGCAGCTCCGCCATCCTGCGTCCGCCGTTTTCACGGGCCAGCAGCAGCACCGCGCCCTTTTCGCCACTCCCCGCAACCACCACATCGCCGCTTTGGGTGGAGATGCCCCACACCATCTTGGCTTCGATATCCGCAAAGGGCTTCACGTCACCCGCTGGAGACACACGAAAAAGTTTTCCTTCGCCGCTTGGCGCCACCAACAAATCATTTCCGAGCTTCGCCATCGCGAAGATCACGCCGCCCTTCACTTGGGCTAAAGGCTTGATGTTGCCACCGGTGTAGTGGAAGAGCTTGCCTTCGGTGCCTGCGGAAAGATAAACGCCACCGGCCCCATCGCTCACTGCGGCCCAGACCACGCCTTCGGGGAGCTGCCCCACCCGGCGCAATCCGGGGGCCAAGCGGAGCTGCCCATCAGATCCAATGCGCACACCCCGGGTCTCAGCATTGAGCCAGTCATTAAAGCCGCCGAAGACGGCAGGCGAGTTCAATGAAGGGGTCAAGCCTTGCTGGGCCTGGGCCACACCAGCCACAGCCATCAATATCGGAAGCGCACATAAACGCATGAAGGTTCTCCAGCCGAAAATAATCAAAAGGGATCAGTCAATTTCCACTTCAAGGGTAATGAGGCCTTTCACTTCCCGTTCCAGAGGCAGCAATGCGCGGCCGATGATATGCCGCTGAAGCTTATTGTCAGAGCTGCCGCCATCGCTGGCGATCAGGCTCGCGACAGAGGGTGGGATGCCTTCGATGCGGCTGCCCCGCAAACCCGCGCCAGGTTGGCTTTGCACCAGCAGCGCATAGGCGTGGTTGTTGCGCAAAGCGCCGTTCAAAAGGCGCACAATGTCGTTGAGTCCACTCACGTCAATGACGCGCTCATCGGGATCCGCGGCCGAAAGGCTCAGACCGTCCCCCACCAGCAGGGTGGCCTTCCCGATTTGAGCGTTGTGCGGCACGGGAATGTTCAGGGTCGCATTCTCCCGCACGCCCTGGATGTTCTGGAGCGTCACCAGAACTGGCAAGGAGTCCCCCCGCTTCACGTGGGCCTTGAGCAGCCGCACCGCAGAAATTGCCGTGAGGTCCAGGCGTTCCTCGGCCTTGATGGTCAGTGAAATCCCTTCGAATACGGGCCGCTCGAAGGGATTCATCGCCAGGGACTGCACCATGGCCCCCACAAAGAGAGCGAGCCGGTTTGGGTTCAAATCCGCGATGACATTCTCGATTTCAATGGCCGGATGCCCAACGATTTTGAGGTTCCCCTGCAGGGAGAGGCTTTGCAGGCCAAGGCCCCGCACGTATCCATTCAAGGTCTGGCTCACGGCGGCGGATACCAGGATCGGTGTGATGAAAGGGTGATCCATGATCTCGAATCGGAAATTCAAAGTTTTCCGGCCGGCCAGATTCAATCCGATGCGCAGGGGCACCATGCGCGGCTCGGCGCCCAGCACACCACCCACGCCCACCGAGCGGTCCAACCGCAGGGCGCCGATGGGCGCCACGGGTTGGGCGAGCTTGAAACTGGACTGGTAGCTGGCCACGTTTCCCGCAACCGAAGCTGACCAGAGCGGCAGATCCACTCCGCCCAGATTGAAAAGCTGATGGCCAAAAAGCAGCACCTTCTTCCCACTGACCCAGGTGATGGTCCCCGAGGCCGCCATGTCCATATCGCCCTGCACCAACGCGATGGATGCCATTCCGCCGGGTTCGATGGGGCTGGCTTTGGCATTGGGCGCAGGTGAGACCATCGCGCCGGTTCCAGCATTCGAGAATCGCAGCGGCAATCCACTAAAGAGCGCCTGGGTTTCTGGCAGCAGCGGCGTCCCAGAAATCACCAAAGGCAATTCTGAGGCGCCTTCAGCAACTTGGCCCCGGTCACCCAAGAGATCAGCAAGGGATAGCATTTCGCCCCTGAGGGCGGCCTTCAACACCTTGGGGGGTTCCAGCTTGGGAAGGATCAGGGGCGTCCGCACCGGTGATGTTTCTGGCAGGTCCCTGAGTTGATCCAGCATTTCGCCAATGGGCGTGATGCCACCCATCGGCTCTTTCTCAAACGCGAACCCGATGCTCAGGGCGCCGATGAGTTTGCCGTCCACATAGCAGGGCGATCCGCTCATGCCTGCGAGAATCCCCGTTTCGGCCAAGGGCCCTCCGCTGGCCTTCACGAGGATCAGACTGTGCCCCGGCGAGATATTGCGCTGGATCCCCAGCACCTCGAATTCAAAAGTCTCGATGCGATCGCCTTTGAAGACCGTGCGTCCAGTTCCCTTCATGCCTGCATGGATATCAGCCAAGGGCATGGTGATCTGGGCGCAAAGAAAAGTGGCGGAAGGGATTAATGCCAAAAAAGCAAAAACGAATAAAAGACGCACAACCTTGGATATCTGAAGCGAAGAAGGCATGGAGTTTTCCCAACGAAACGGCCGGAACCGTAGAAGCAAGATCCTAACAGGGATGCGGATCCCCAATGGATTCATGGAATCTCCGCCTTTGTGTGTATGTGTTGAAACAGCCTTTTAGTTCCTGTGATGAATGTCACGGAGACTTAACTTTGATCTGGCCCGAACCCCCTGTAATCTTCAACAACATCGGAGGAACTTAATATGACATCCAGGCATACCCGCATTTCCGGACTTATCGCCGTGCTCATAGCGGCGCCCTTGGCAACCCCCATGGTGGCACAGGGTGTTTCAGCCCAGCTTTCGGGCACTGTGAAGGCTTCCTCCGGCGCAGCCGTCGCCGGCGCCACGGTGGTGATCCGAAACAGCGAAACCAGCTTTGTGCGCACGGTCCAGACCGATGCCACCGGTCGTTATGTGGCCACGGCCCTGCCCGTGGGGCCATACACGGTGAGCATCACCAAAGCTGGATTTCAAACAGCCTCCAATATCAGGGTGGCCTTGAACCTCGGCGATGCAGCCCCCTTGAACGTCAAACTAGCGCCGGAGAGCACCACCACCGTGGAAGTCGTGGCATCTGTATCCAAGGTGGACGCGGATCGATCCAGCGCGGCGACCTATATCTCGCCGGACGCTCTGGCCAACCTGCCAGTCTTCAATAGGAGCTTTACATCATTAGCGACCTCGACACCCCAGGTGGTTGTTGATAATCAGCGAGGTAACTTAGCCATTGCTGGCCAGCGGGGCGTCAACACCTCCATCAATATTGATGGTGGCGACAACAATGAACCCTTTTTCGGCGGCGCCATCGGCGCTGGTGAAGGCAAGACTCCATTCACCATCTCCATTGAAGCTATCCGCGAATATCAGGTGGTCACGGATGGCGCCAGCGCAGAATTCGGGCGCATGGGTGGCGGCTACGTGAATGCCATCACCAAGAACGGCTCGAACGATCTAGGGGGCAGCCTCTTCTTCTACAAGCGCCCCCAAAGCATGGTGGCTCGTGAGCCAAACTTGAGTGGCGTTCCAGACAGCAACAAGGTGGGGGATTTCAAGCAGCAGCAGATGGGTTTCTCCCTCGGTGGCCCCATCATCAAAGACAAGTTGTTCTATTTCATCGCTTACGACGGCCAGCGTGAGACTTCTCCCATTAATATGATTTGGGGAGGGAACAGCCCGGTCGCATTGGATCCTACCAACGCCGCTGATGCAGTCCTCATCTCCAAGGCCGGATCTTACAACAGCCAAAAAGACTCGGATGCGATCTTTGCCCGTTTCGATTGGAACATCAACACTGACCACTCGCTCCAGTTCCGCATCAACCACTCCAAGTTCAATGGTGATGTCGGCGCCGGCCTCACAGCCGCCAAAGAGAACCTAGCTTCCGACATCATCACCACGGATTCCTATGTTCTGCAGTGGAACTGGGTCCTAAGCGCGAACTGGCTTAATGAAGTCCGTGTGAACTACACCAAGGACGACATGCCCAGGGTGCCCAATTCAACCGTTCCTGAAGTCAGCATCACTAATGTCGGGTTCTATGGGGCCTATCCCTTCGATAGGACTTACAACACTAAGCGCGTCCAGTTCCAGGACAACATCACCTATGTGACGCCCGTGCTTCAGCTTCGAGCAGGCATCGACTACAACACTATCGATGTCTCCGAATTCTTCGCCGGTAGTTGGCGGGGCATTTATTTCTTCAACAGCATCACCGATTTCCGAGCCGGAAACTGGTCCACCTACCGACAGAATTTTGGCCTTAGCTCACCGGTTACAGAAGCAGGAAAGTTTTCGGCCAATACCAAGCAGGTAGCCCTCTATGTCCAATCCGATTGGCGGGTATTAGAGTCTCTCAAACTTGGACTTGGCCTGCGATGGGATCGTCAAACCAACCCTGACTACCCGATCCTCGATATGAGCAACACCCTTGCGAATCCCATGCCCCTTACCTCAAGGATTCCTAATGATAGCCAGATCTCACCACGTTTCTCGCTAACCTGGACACCCGAAGCTGACCATGGCAAAACTGTCGTCCGTGGGAACCTGGGTCGTTACGTGAGCGTCACACCTTCGGTTTTCCTCTACCAGGTGTTTGCTGCCAATAGCATCCGGACAGGTTCGAAGGATTTCCGGTCCACCGATTCAGCAACCTTCGGAATTCCTCGTGGAAGCACCGCCACCAATACCGGCGGTGGTCCTTTCAATCCAGTAACCCCTTATTGGATCCCTTCGTACCCCACCGGCGCCACCAAAGCGACCGTGGACATCTTCTCCTTCGATCCAAATTTCAAGAATCCTTATACAGATCGGGCCAACCTCGCGGTCGAGCGCGCTTTTGATGATCTGTTGTTGGGCGTTTCCGGCACTTACGCCAAGGCGAACCAGTTGGAACGGACTCAGGATTTCAATCTGGGCACACCCACCCTAAATGCATTCGGTCGTCTGATCTATCCTGCCACACGCCCGAACACAGGCTACCTGCGTATCGTCCAATACAAATCCGACGCCACCAGCATCTACCACGCCTACACCTTCAGTGCGAAATACCATAAAGATGGTAGTAATCTCGACGCGCAGCTTTTCTACACCTACTCCATCAATAAGGATTCCGATTCCAACGAGCGTAACTACTCGGGCGTAGGTGCCCAGGATGGATCGCTTCTCGGCAACGAATGGTCCTACGCCGACACGGATCGCCGGCATGTCGTGACCGGATATCTGAGCTACAAGGAAGCCCGCTGGTCCGGGATCCTCGCCTCTCTTTCCCTCCGTTACCTCTCAGGTTTCCCATACACGCTCAACTATGGAAGCGACGTGAATCGAGATACCAATAGAAGTAACGACCGCCTGTTCCTAAACGGCGTAGATACCGGGCGCAACACGCAACGTTCAGCCTCCAACATGACTTTGGACCTTGGCCTGCGCAAGGATTTCAACTTCACAAAGGCAATGAAGTTGACCTTGAGCGCCGATGTGTTCAATCTCCTGAATCGAGCGGACACCTACAGACAGCAATACGTCTCATCTGCCAGTTCAGACGCCGCTCCGATCATTCTTGAACGCAATGCAAAGGTGAGCACCGCCCGACAGGTCCAGTTGGGCGTTCGTTTCGCCTTCTGACAATTTTTTCTTCCAATGGAACGGGCGGCCTAGGCCGCCCGTTTTTTATTTAATTGGGAGTCCCGCTCTCGACGTCGGAACGATGGGAAGCGACAGTCCAGAATTCAAATTCGGGAGCACGATTCGATCAAGTTGGGCATAAATACCCGAGAGTTACCTGGAGTGCCATGACCTGAAATCTTGCCCTGCTGCTTCGGCTGCATGGTCAAACGTGATGACCCCTTGCCCGAGGGAAATCGATACCAGTAAAAAAATTTACCGACTGTTTTTTGTTGCATCCATGCCTTTATTTTCCTTGTCGCTCGGCTACACCACTAATACAACGATGCCTCAGATAAATGTTCCCGACTATTCACAATCGCCCTGCTTTAATCCCCTATAATCTTTTTTTACTCGGAGGAACTTCATATGACATCCAGGCACATCCGCATTTCCGGACTCATCGCCGTGCTCATCGCGGCGCCCTTGGCGGCCCAGCAGACGTCTGGCGCCGTACGCGGCCAAGTGAAAGCCAAGAAGGGTGGCGTCGTCGCCAACGCTGGGCTCGTGTTGCGCAGTGCTGCCACCGGCTTCAGCCGCACCTTGACCGCTGATGCCCAGGGCAACTACCAGTTCAACTTGATGCCGGTGGGTGTGTACGAATTGTCCATCACGGCTCCGGGCATGCGCACACTGCGGAATTCCTCTGTCCAGGTGAGCCTGGGTCAGACCACCACCCTGAACTTCACCATGGATTCCGCCGAAGCCTCCACCACCGTGGAAGTGGTTGCTGTTTCGGCGAATCTCGATACCCAGCAGGTCAGTACCAACTCTTCGATTGACGAAAAATTAGTAGAGAGTATTCCCTTGAACGGTCGTGACTTCACCAACCTGGTGAACCTGACCCCCGGCACGGCCTTTGATCCCGACAACAACCGCGTGTCCGTGGAGGGTGCTCGAGGCATCCAGAACAACCTGACCATTGACGGCGCGAGCTACAATTCCAATTTCTTTGGCGAACAGCGTGGTTCTACTCGCATCCCCTTTGCGTTCGGCGCCGACACCATCAAAGAATTGCAAATCATTACCAATGCCTTCGATGCCCAATACGGCAACGCCGCGGGCGCCATCATCAATGCAATCTCCAAGACGGGCACCAATGACTTCAGCGGAACTGCGCTTTTCCAGATCCGTCCCAAGTCTTTGGTGGCGAAGATTCGCCCCGTTCCCTACGATCCGCGTGGAACCACCAACACAGATCAGGCAAGGACGAAGAACTTCTCTCAGACCCAATTCAACATGAATGTGGGTGGTGCCCTAATCAAGGACAAGCTCTTCTACTTCATCGGCGTAGAAACTTACAAATACAAAGAAGACTTCACGCCCAATTTCGCCATCAGCTCTTCCGGTGGCAACAGCCTTGCTAATTTCACACCATTCCTCGCTACCTTCGGAAATCTGGTGATGGGCAACGACGGTCGCACCTTGACGCAAGAGGCTGGACGGAACTACACCAACGACCGCACCAACACGGTTTATTTCGGCCGTCTGGATTGGTCCATCAACGAAAACCACCGGGCGTCTTTGCGCGTGAACGCCCAGGACTGGAAGTCTGAGAACGGCACCACAGCCTTCTCCAGTAGTTTCGCCCCTAGTACTGGCCAGACCAGCCAGGGTCTGGAAAAAAACAGTGGACTTTCCTGGGTGCTGGAACTCAACAGCATTCTTGGATCCAACCTGATCAATGAAGCCCGTGTCCAGCGCGCCATCGAACGCCGCCCCCGCTTCGCGAACTCCACGGCTGCGCCCGAGTTCCAAGTGAACAGCGGCTTCAACGCAGGCCAAAACAACTTCCTGCCTAACGGCCTGGATGAGTACAGCTGGCAAATCATTGACAACCTGACCTGGACCAAGGATGACTGGTCCGTCAAGGGTGGCGTGGACATCCAGCTCTTCGATTTCAAAAACACCTTTTTCCGCTACCAGAATGGATCTTTCCAATTCGGTAACTACCAGATCGCCAACAAGTGGGCTGCTGGTACAGTCTTCGCCTCCTCATCTTCCTCGGACAACTTGACGTATGCAGGCGCCTACAGCGATTTCGGAGGTGCCATCGCCTACCAATCCAAGCTGTTTGCGGGCTATGTGCAGGGACAGTATCAAGGCTTCATGAACCGTCGGCTCTTGCTGAGCCTGGGTGTTCGCGTCACGCGGGAAGCCCAGCCGGATAATCCACGACCCAACCCTCTGTTCAACGGTTTGGATCAGGCCAACAGCACGACGTCTACGGATCCCCGTTTCGGCTTCACGTTCGACTTGAATGGCAGAGGCAAGACCCTGATCCGCGGCGGCTACGGACTGTTCTCCAGCCCGAACCCCAGCCTGACCGTATCGAACACTATGAACAGCAACGGCAACACAACCTCCACCTACTTCATCAATAACTCACCCAGCACCAACGCGTTTTTCAACACTGGAGCCCTGTCCTTTGCCCAACGTGTATCGGGCAACAGGATAAGTTCCTTGAATCCCTCGCTCTTGGCGGGCCTGGGTTCCGCGAGCAAGACTGGGCAGGTCTGGGATCCCACCAACAAGATGACCCTGGCCAAACGAACGGCCCTGGGCTTGGACCACTCCTACGACAACGGCCTGACACTGGGCGTTCAAGGGGTTTATGCCAAATTCGAGAACCTGCAGTACTTCATGAACATCAACCTGAACCAGGTTGGCGCCCCCGCAGGCTCTTTTTATAACGACGGCTATGCCGTGCCCGGCCTTAACAAATTCTCCACTTCGGGCCGTCCGAACAAAGCTGTGGTGCGCGGGCATCTACTGGATTTCACCGGCTTCGGCAACATCTTCCTGAGCCAGAATGGCGGCGAAGGAACCTACAAGGCATTGATCCTGACCGCATCCATGCGCAATGACAAAGGGTGGGGCTTCAACACCAATGTCACCTTCTCCAAGGCTGAGGACAATAATTCCAACGAACGCACCACGGCCAGTTCCACCGCCGATTCCAACGTGAACGATCCTTCGAATCCTCTGGCCACAATCGCCCGCAGTTCCAACGACCGGCCTTTCCGCTTTGTCTTTGCGGGGTATTTCCCAGTCTTTTTCGGAATCAAGGGCGCTGTGAACTTCAGCTACAACTCAGGCGCACCCTATAGTTCCATCAATACATCTCGTTCCATAACTGTCGGCGGTGTCACCACTACCTATTCAGGCGACCTCAATGGAGACGGGGGCAGCAACGATTATTCCCCTGACACCGTGCGCAACGGCTTCCGCCAGCCCCATGTCAAACAGTTGGATCTTCGCCTGACCCGCAATTTTGAAATCACCAAGAAGTACCAGGTGGAAACCTTCATAGATGTATTCAACGTCCTGAATTGGGCCAATCAGCGAACTACCCGCACAACAGGCACTCAAGGGAATTTCACCAGTGGATTTGTGCCCCAGAGCGATTTCGGATTCATAGACCTGCCCGACCGAAACACGCGTGAGGTGCAGTTTGGCGTCCGCGCCAAATTCTAGACTCCATCGTTCCTGACCAAGGAGGCCCCGCGCATGCGGGGCCTTCGTGTTCCTACGATAAGGTTGTTATATGCGGATTCTTGTCTTAGGCGATGTGGTGGGTGAACCGGGGCGGCGGCTGATGGAGGCGCATCTGCCGGAATTGCGGCGGGAATACGCCGTGGATTTCCTTGTGGTGAACGGCGAGAACGCCGCCCATGGCCACGGCATCACCGAACGCATCGCCAAGGACTGGTTTGAGAATTTGGGCGTGGACGTCATCACCACCGGCAATCACGCCTTTGATGTGAAGGACATCGGCTCCTATTTCGCAAAAGAACCGCGGCTGCTTCGGCCTGCCAACTATCCACCCGGTACGCCGGGCCTGGGCCATGTGAAGTTGCACACCAAGAGCGGCGAAGAAGTCCTGGTGATGAACCTCATGGGCCGGATCCAGATGCCGACCTGTGACGATCCCTTTCGAGCCGCGGATTCCATTCTCATGAAGGAAAGGGCCGACGTGGTGCTGGTGGACATGCACGCCGAAGCCACCAGTGAGGGCCAGGCCATGGGCTGGTATCTGGAGGGTCGCGTCAGCGCGGTGGTGGGTAGTCATACCCATGTGCCGACGCTGGACACCAAAGTGCTGCCCGGCGGCACGGCCTACGTGACAGATATCGGCATGACCGGCCCCTACGACAGCGTCATCGGCATGAAGAAGGAAACCAGCCTGGCCCGCTTTCTCACGCCCATGCGACCCCGCTTCGAAGTGGCCGAAGGCGATCTGCAACTCCACGCAGTGCTCATCGAAACAAAAGGGAAGAAGGCCATTTCCATCGAGCGAATCATGAGGAAGCTTTAAGCGCGGTGGCTATTGCAATGCGCATAGAATAAGTTACATTTATGCGCAGAGGGAAACCCAATGGCTGCCACCATCCCCGCCCCAAAGAAAAAACGCCCCACCAATTTGAGTCTTGCACAGTCACGGTTGGCCTTCGGCCATCGGTACGCGGAAGGCCTGAATATCTCACTCTCCCAGGTTGTGAATGATCTGCTGGGTGCATTGGAGCAGACCGTGCAGGGCCAGAATGTAAATACGGAACTGGCAGAAGCTGACCCTTTGGATGGCCTTCTCGCAGGTTGGCCCAACCTCGACAAGAAGGAGCTTCGCAAGGCCCAGCACGAGGCTAGGCTCACCCGATGAAACCAGCACCTAAACCCAGATATCTGCTGGATATCAACGTGCTGTTGGATTACATGCAGCAACGCCACCCCTGGTATCCCCAAGCTAAAGCCCTGTTCCAGGCAGAACACCAAGAGAAAGTGGATCTATACATCGCAGCAAACACCATCCCCACGCTTTTCTATTTGATCCGCCATAAAGACTCGGCACGAAAGGCCATCACCAAACTAGAGATCCTGCTTCAACGCGTTCGAGTAGCAGACGTGACCGCACGGGTGATCGAGCGGGCTTTCCGTCTGGGGTTCGATGACCTGGAGGATGGAATCCAGGCGGCTGCTGCACAAGAGGCCGGGATTCCCGTGCTTGTGACCAGGGATTCCAGACACTTTGGAAAGATAGCCACCCTCCAGATCCTCACTCCTGAAATTGCCGTGGCAGCCTTGGGTTATTTGAGAACCTGAGTTGTTCTAGGATGGGGAATCCAAGGCCGCCATGCTCACCCCTTCCCGACGTATCCTGCACGCCAAGCCCCGCCTTACCGCGGCGCTGGACCGCTGGCTGCGCCCTATGCAGCAGAAGGGCGCGCTGACGCTCCTCTTCATCTCGATCCTCGCCACCACGAGCCTGCTTTACACCCTGCCCATCGTCTGGGTGAGCAGCCGGATCTCCCGGGACATCCTGGAATGGCAGGACGCCCGGATGCCCCTGATGCAGGCCATCGGACAGAACTGGTCCGTCCTGCCGAACATCCCTGACTTTCAAACGGGAGATGAACCGCATGTACGCTCAGCCCTGAGGGAACATCCCCTGCTCTTGGCAGCGGTGTCCCGCCGGGAGGGAACCGTGTGGGTCCGGCACGGAGACCGCTTTGCCGTCTCCCTCGATTCCTCCTTGAACCATCGTTGGCGTTCCTGGGTGAAACAGGCCGAGGCTGAAGGCCGATTCCAGTGGGTGCCGCCAAAGGAGATGAATCCAGATTTTCCCCGCGCTTCAGGCTTGGTGCTGCTCGGCGACCGCTTTGGAATGGTGAAGCTGTGGCACATCGGCAGTCCAGAAGTAGAGCATCACCTTCGGTATTTGCAGACCAAGGGTCCGCGCCTGCAAGTAGGTTTGCGCCGGGCAGATCCGAAGGAGCAATTCGAGGACGCTTCCGCCCCCTGGACGGCACCGCCCAACCTCCAAGCGGGTTTTCGCCGCGGAGAACATTCACCGTCAGAGATCCTGCTCACCGGGGATGCCATGGGAGATGGATGGGAAATGGTCGGAAGGCCGCTCCCGGAAGATGAAGCGATCATGACTGCGGACATCCGGTTTCACCAGAAGGTCGCTTGGTCCACCTATGCCTTGGTGGCCGGCAGCCTTTCCTTTGGGCTCTATCTGCGCTACCGGGCCCGGCGGCAGGAGCGCCTGGATTCAGACCAGATCGCCTCCTTGGCCCATAGCCTGAAAACGCCCCTTGCCGTACTAAAACTGCGCTGCGACAGCCTCCGGATGGGAAAGCTCCCCCCAGAAAAAATCCAGGGTGAATTCCTCCACATCGGTGAGGAAGTGGACCAATTGGTGGTGCTCATCGAAAATGGACTGAAAAGCCTGCGGATCCATCCGGGCCAATCCCAGCGCAGCCCCGTGCCGGAAGGTTTCTATGAAGGGACGGTGAGCGAGCTGAAGTCCCTTTTTGAACAGGAATCGAGGGATCTGCTGGTTGAAATCCCTCCGGTTCCCCACCAGGCGCACCTATCCTCCCTGCGCGCGGCCCTGGCGACCCTGCTGGAAAACGCCCTGGTCTATGGAAACGGAACCACACGGATAACAGGCTTCAGGGTGGGCCCCATTTTCCAGATCTCAGTCTCAGACGAGGGGCCCGGTGTGAGCCCCCAGCAACTGGAGCAACTGGGGAAGCCCTTCATGCGGTTCCGGAGGGATGGCGCTGAAGGGTTCTCCCATGAAGGCCAAGGACTGGGTCTGAGCCTGCTTTTCCAGGTCGCCCAACGGGAGGGATGGGGCCTTATCTTCCTCAGCAAACAGGGTGAAGGGTTCGAGGCGAGAATCGAGCTACCCCAATGATGTCCGCCGCGAGGGAGGCCCGTCCGGCATGAGCGAACCTGCCCCCAAAGAGAGCTGGGTCAGGGCCTACCGCGAGGCGCCGGAAATCTTTGATGCGTTTTCCAGGGCGGAAGACCCCGACAGCCTGGTGGCGCGCCGCCTGATCACCCTGGCAGGGCTGGAGGACCGGAGGGTGCTGGAACTGGGTTCCGGCACGGGAAGGTACCTGCGCGAATTAGCCCCGCACGCAGAGCTTTATCTGGGTATCGAGCCGAGCCCGAACATGATGGCGCTGGCCCGGACCGCCGCCCGCATGCTCACAACGCGGCCCATTCTGCTGCGCGGCCGCGGCGAGTCGCTGCCCATCAAGGGGGGATCCATTGATGTGATGCTTGCAGCCTGGGTTCTTGTGAATCTTCGTGAGGAGGTCCGGAATCAGGTGCTGCGGGAGGCCTCCCGAATTCTTCGCCCTGGCGCGGGCTGCGGCCTTTGGCTTCTGGAAAACCATTGGGATAGCCAGTTCCAGCGCTACCGGGGAAGGGGCGCCGAGGATGAAACCCGCCTTCGCCACCTGATCGAACATGATGGATTCCGCCTGGTCGAAACAGTCACCACGGAGCTGCGCTTCCCTTCCCCATCCGACGCAGAGCGTGTGTTGGGCTATCTCTGCGGCGACACCATGCTCGGGCGCCTGCGCCGCGCACCCACAGCACTTCTGGAGCACCGCATCGCCATCCTGCACCGGCCGGTGGACGCAGCGGCTTCGATCAAATACTGTTCACCTTGAAAAGAAGGAAGCCACGAAGGGACACGAACAAGTCACGAAGACTGTTTCTTCGTGCAGCTTCATGTGTCTTCGTGGCGGTATTGGTTTTCTAGGCCATGCCTGGTCCTACTAGATCCCGAGAGGCCTCGCTGCCCAGGCGCAGCCGCCCTTTTTCGAACCAGCAGAATTCCACAGTGCTGGCTTTGGTCATGTCGTCCCGGCGCAGGACCTGGAAGGGCAGCCCAGCCGATTTCACCGCGCCGCAAGCCCGCAAGTACCCTTCACGGTCTACCGCCAGTTCCTGGCCGTGGGGAACACCACCGCGGCCCACCGGCAGGAAGCGGTACAAATGCCAGGCATGGACTTTCAATCCCACGAGCGATTGCCACGCCAGCCACTCGGCGATGGCCTGCAGTTCGCCAATATTTTTCGAGGTCACCACAGTGGAAAGCGTGATCTCGCGCCCTGCGTTCGCCAGGGCCTGGATCCGGTCCATCACAATGCCGTGGTGCCCGCCGCCTGTACGGATCCGAAGGCTGTCGTGCAGCTGTGGGTCCATGGCTTCCAGGGGCAGGATGTAACGATGGATGGCCTCGATGCGTTCATAACCCGCAGGCATGTTCACGCCATTGGTGCAGACCTGCACTTGAAAGCCCATATCACAGGCCAGACACGCTAATTTCTCGAGACCGTGGGGCCACAGGAATGGCTCGCCCCCACCCAGCACCACACCGTCTATGCGTCCCCGCAATGCGCAAATCAGCGACGCAGCCTCATCGAAGGACATGACCGCGAACTCCGTTTCGCTCGCGCAGAACCGGCACCCCATATCGCAGGACGGCGTAAGGAAAAGCGACGCGATGCGCTTGCGCGGATCCAGTCCATGGACATCAAGAACACTCATAGGAAAACGCTACCAGGGCCCTCACGAAATGTGGGTCACGACCCTTACAAAAAGGCCCCGCGGATGCGGGGCCTTCTCTCTATTTTTTCTATCTCTTAACTCTCGACTCTAAACTTTTTAACTTTTCGACTTTTTAACTTTTTAGTACATGTCGTCCATGCCGCCGCCCATGCCGCCGGGGCCGCCCATGGGGGCTGACTTGGGCTCAGGGATCTCGCTGATGATGGCTTCAGTGGTGAGCATCATCGCGGCTACGGAAGCTGCATTGCGCAGGGCGCTCTTGGTCACCTTGGCGGGGTCGATCACACCAAAGGCCACCATGTCGCCGAACTCACCAGTTGCCGCGTTGAAGCCGAAGTTGCCCTTGCCTTCGCGAACGGTGTTCACGACGACCGAGCCCTCGACGCCAGCATTGTTGGCGATCTGCCTGGTAGGCTCTTCCAGCGCCTTGCGGACGATGGCGATGCCGGTGGCCTGGTCGCCTGTGACTTTGAGCGCATCGAGCTTGACGATGGCGCGCAGCAGAGCCACACCGCCGCCGGCGACGATGCCGTCTTCCACAGCGGCCTTGGTGGCGTGCATGGCGTCTTCGACGCGAGCCTTCTTTTCCTTCATTTCGGTTTCAGAGGCCGCGCCCACCTTGATGACCGCAACACCGCCCACGAGCTTGGCGAGACGTTCCTGCAGCTTTTCCTTGTCGTAATCGGAGGTGGAGATCTCCACCTGCGAGCGGATCTGCTTCACGCGGCCCTGGATGGCTTCGGTGGTGCCGGCGCCTTCGACCAGGGTGGTGGTTTCTTTATCAATGGTGACCTTCTTGGCGGTGCCAAGATCAGCCAGGGTCAGGTTTTCAAGCTTGAGGCCGAGATCTTCGCTGATGGCCTTGCCACCGGTGAGGATGGCGATGTCTTCAAGCATGGCTTTGCGGCGGTCGCCGAAGCCTGGCGCCTTGACTGCGGCCACATTGATGGTGCCGCGGATCTTGTTCACGACCAGCGTGGCCAAGGCCTCGCCGTCGATGTCCTCGGCGATGATGAGCAGCGGACGGCGGCTGTTGACCACCTGCTCCAGCAGGGGCAGCAAATCGCGCATGTTCGAGATCTTTTTCTCGTACGCCAGGATGTACGGGTTTTCCAGTTCCACCTTCATCTGATCGGGGTTGGTCACGAAGTAGGGGCTCAGGTAGCCGCGGTCGAACTGCATGCCTTCCACGACGGTGAGCTCTGTGTCGCGGCCCTTGGCCTCTTCCACAGTGATGACGCCATCCTTGCCCACCTTGCCCATGGCTTCGGCGATGATCTTGCCGATCTCTTCGTCGCCGTTGGCGGAGATGGTGCCAACCTGCGCGATGGCATTGCCTTCGACAGGCTTCTTGATGTCGTCGATGGCTTTCACAACCGTTTCCACCGCGAGATCAATGCCTTTCTTGATCTCCATGGTGTTGGCGCCGCTCACGACAGCCTTGATGCCCTCGCGGTAGATGGCGCGGGCCAGCACGGTAGCCGTGGTGGTGCCGTCGCCAGCGATGTCGGAGGTCTTGGAGGCCACTTCACGTACGAGCTGGGCGCCCATGTTCTCGTGCTTGTCCTTCAACTCGATTTCCTTGGCGACGGTGACGCCGTCCTTGGTCATGAGAGGCGAACCGAATTTCTTTTCGATCAGGACGTTGCGTCCTTTGGGGCCGAGGGTGACCTGCACCGCGTCGGCGAGCTTGTTGACGCCGCGCAGAATGGACTGGCGGGCGTCTTCGGCGTAGATGATGGATTTAGCCATGTTTTATCTCCTGATTGTGTCGGTGGGGAATAAGGGGTGAAGGCTATGAGCTATGAGCTGTTGGCTCATAGCTGATGGCTCTTAGCTGAGAATCGCCAGGATCTCGTCTTCGCGCACGATGACATGGTCCACGTTGTCGAGCCTCACTTCGGTGCCGGTGTACTTGCCGATGAGAACCTTCTGGCCGGCTTTGACGGACATGGGGACGCGCTTGCCGTTGTCATCGAACTTGCCTTCTCCAACCGCCACCACGATCGCTTCCATGGGCTTTTCTTTGGCAGTGTCGGGAATGATGATGCCGCCCTTGACGGTCTCGGCGGGATCAACGCGCTTGAGCATGACTCGGTCGAACAGGGGGGTGATGGCCATAGAAGCCTCCAAAAAGAATGGGTAAAGTGATGCCACTAGCACTCAGGTGTGGCGAGTGCTAATTCTATCGCCAACAGGTCCCAGGTCAACTTGGAATTTGAAAAATATGAATAAATATGAGTGTATATAACTAATATTTTATGCTTGTGATTCTTTTCTTCAAGTAGAGAGAGCCGACAGCCTCTAGCGGATGTACGCTGAATTTATGACCATCCTCCCAGTCCTGATCGAACTCCAAGCCACTCATGATTATTTGAGAACCATTGAAAGGGATCTTACGGCCCTCCCACCTGATCTAGCGGCCTTGGATGCCCAGATCAAAGCCCAGGATAAACGCCTCAACGAGCTGGACCGGGGTGTCCTCGAAGGAACGGCCCAGGTGGAAAAGCTGACCAAGGAACTGGAACTGGCCAAGCGGCTCGAAGAACATGCCCGCAAACATCTGAAAACTGTGGACCAGAAAGTGAAATATGCGGCAGCCATCCGCGAAGTGGATGAGCGTGAACGGCAGCGCCATGGGTTGGAACGGCCCTTGAAGGAATTGGAAGCCAGGCTGGTGGCCGCCGCCAAAGAGCAAGCCGAAATCAAGACGCGGCGCATCGAAGCCCATGCCCAATTCACTGAATTGCATCAGATCTTCATGGCTGAGCACGAGAACCAGGTGGTGGCCCGGAAAGAGCTGGAAAAGAAGCGCAAGACACTTGAATCCAAGATGACTCCCGCCGAAGTCACCCGATTTGGCCGATTGCTTTCCCAGCGCATGGGTAGGGCCGTTGTGAAGGTCGAGGGTGGAATTTGCACAGGTTGCCGGGTGAAGCTCCGGAGCCCTTTCTTGGTTCAGCTGCATGAAACCAAGAGCCCCATGGGCTGTGAATCCTGCCAGCGGATCATCTATATCGCGTGAATGGAATGATCGAGCGCATCAGGATTCTGCGTGATCGAATCGAACAGGCCTGTTCCAAGTGTGGCCGCAGCCCGGAGGATGTGGAGCTGTTGCCGGTCTCCAAACGCCAATCTGTGGATGCCATCCGCGAAGCTGTGGACTTGGGATTCCGCTCCTTTGGCGAGAACTACGTCCAGGAGGGCGCGGCGAAGCACCTGGAACTGCCAGGGCTCTGCTTTAATCTCATCGGCCCCTTGCAACGGAACAAGGCTAGATTGGCCTTATTGCATTTTGCTGAAATCCAAACAGTTGACCGAGTGGATCTCTGCGGCCGGCTGACGCGCCTAGCGGATGAGTTGCACACCGAGCGCGGTGTCTGGATACAGATGGATTTATGGGATGAATCTACCAAAGCAGGCGGATGCCCTGAATCAGGACTACCCGCAATCTTCTCGGAGCTTGCGGCCAGCGGCTTACTGAAAGTTCATGGCTTCATGGCCATCCCCCCCCCAGGCCAAGAAGCCGCATTCACCGAAATGGCGCTGCTGCGGGATCGCTGGCAGCAGAAAACAGGGCTGCGATTGCGATTGAGCATGGGCATGAGCGGCGATTTCGAAGCCGCCATCAAAGCAGGCAGCGACCAAATTCGTATCGGCACCGCACTTTTTGGTGCGAGGGTTTACAGTCCCAGCCGGTCCAGCTGATCGGGGCGGTTGCGCCAGTCTTCCTCGACCTTGATGAACAATTCAAGGCGCACGGGACGCTGCAACAATTTCTTCAATTCCCGCTGGGCGCTTTGACGGATGCTGCTGATCATCTCCCCCTGCTTCCCCAGCAGGATTTTCCGGTGGTTGGCCTTCTCCACCAGGATCAATCCGGCGATGAAGACGCCACCGGGCTTCATGTCCTCGGGGTAGTTTTCGCCCTCCTCGATCCAGCGCTCGATCTCCACAGCGACCACATGGGGCACTTCCTCCCGGGTCTTGCGCAGCACTTTTTCACGGATGAATTCGGTCGCCATGGACCGCTCGTTCTGATCCGTGAAGGTCTCTTCATCAAAGGCCCATTCAGACACCTTGGCATCACGTTCCAGCAACACCCATAGCGGATCCAGGTTCTTGGAAAACTTGGCGCTGATGGGGACGATCTCATGGAAATCCATCAAGTCCTTGTAGTGGGCGACGGTCTCCAGCAGCCTGCCTTTGCTCAGGAGATCAATCTTATTCAGCAACAAATAAACCGGTAGCCCAATGGTCTTCAGCCGCTTGGCTATGGCTTTTTCGCCGTCCCCCAAGAATCCGTCGGCATCCACCACCCACAGCACGAGTTCCGCATCCTGAAGCGCGCCATCCACCTGGGCCATCATGCGGTAATTCAAGGCGTGCTGAGGCTCATGGATGCCGGGTGTATCCAGGAATACCAACTGAGCTTCGCCCCGGTTCACGATGCCCAATATTCTGCTTCGCGTGGTCTGGGGTGTCTGGCTCACCGCCGCGAGTTTTTCACCCACTAGCGCATTCAGCAGGGTGCTCTTGCCTGCGTTGGGCATGCCCACAAGGGCCACCATGGCACAGCGTTTATCACCCACGGTGGATACCCCGCTTAGAATCCCGAATGAATTTCACCAGGTAGGCCACTTCAGGATGCTGGCTCAATTCTGATTCCACCTGATGCAGCGCCTCTTCCCGCAGCAGGTCCATATGGAACAGGATGCGGTGGGCTTTTTTCAACGCCTCGATACTCGCTGCGGTGAACCCCTTCCGCCGGAGGCCCACGGTGTTCACGCCATAGCTTTTGGTGTCGCGGGCACCGACAGTTTTCATGAAAGGCAGCACATCCATGGTGGCGACGGTAAAGCCGCCCATGAAGGCATGGTCCCCCACGCGGCAGAATTGGTGCACAGCGGAAAACGCGCCAATATTGGTGCGGTCACCCACTTCCACATGGCCCGCCAGGGTGGCGCAGTTGGCAAAAATGTTGCCGTCGCCCACGTGGCAATCATGGGCGATGTGCGAACCGGTCATTAAAAAATTATCACTGCCGACACTGGTGATGCCGCCGCCGCCCTCGGTTCCACGGTGGGCTGTGACGCCTTCACGGAGCGTATTCCGATGGCCGATGACCAGCCTCGTAGGAGCCCCGCTGAATTTCAGGTCCTGGGGTTCCAGGCCGAGCGTTGAATGGGGGTATATGACATTGTCCTCGCCCAATTCCGTATGGGGGCCGATGACCACATGGCTCCGCAACACGGTGCGGGCCCCAATTTTGGACGAACCCTCTACCACGCAGAAGGGACCGATGATGACGCCTTCGCCCAACTGGGCATCAGGATGGACAACCGACGATGGATGGACCGAAGCTGGGATCCGGGCTGAAGAAGTCATTTGGAACCTCCCTCCTCCGCCACATCCATGAGCATGGACATGAATTCTGCCTCGGCCACCTTGACTCCCCCCACAAAGGCTTCTCCACGCATCTTGCAGACACGGCCCTTCATGCTGACCACCTTGACTTCCATCACGAGTTGATCGCCGGGCAGCACAGGTTTTCTGAATTTCACGCCTTCGATGCCCATGAAGTAGATGACTTTCTTATCCCGGTCCTCGAACTCCCGCATCATCAGACAACCGCCGGTCTGCGCCATGGCTTCCACGATGAGCACACCTGGAAAGATAGGCCGCTTAGGAAAGTGCCCCTGGAACACCTCTTCGTTGAAGGAGACGTTCTTGAGCCCCCGGATCCATTCCTTGGGCTCTAGATCCAGAATCCGATCCACCAGAAGCATGGGATACCGGTGCGGCAGCAGGTCCATGATTCCCTGCAGATCAATGGTGTGGGGCGTCCTTGCGTCCGTCATGCATATTCTCCGAATAATTCGAGTATCTCACACCAGGCCCCGTGCGCTGATGCCCCGCTCCTGCTAGTTTGATCGGATGGCTTCATTGGGCCGACACATACTGGCGGAATTCGGTGGCTGCGATGCGGCCCGATTGGCGGATCTGTCTATTGTGGAAGGTTCCATGCTGGATGCGGCCCGAATCTCCGGCGCCACCATCGTCACCCACAGCTTCCACCATTTCGCGGGGCAAGATGGCGGCCAAGGCGTAAGTGGAGCCGTGATCATCGCCGAAAGCCATCTGGCCATCCACACCTGGCCAGAGCACCAATTCGCCGCTTTGGATTTCTTCACCTGCGGCCAAGGTGTGGATGTTCGAAAGGCCTTGGATCATTTGAAAGAAGCCTTTCAAGCCAAGTCCGAAGAACTGCTGGAACTGGAGCGTGGACCACTCCGGATTGGGACTGTGGTCGTCCGGAATTGACCCGGTGCCGGAGCGGTGCCGAAACTCAATATTGTTTAATCAATTCAGCTACGAAGCCACACGAAGGACACGAATGAAGGACGTTGTGTCTTGTTCGTGTCCCTTCGTGGCTTCATTCTCTCGAAAGTTATATCGCACCTAAACCCAACCGTACGGGCCCGCCTCGTGTTTGGGCAGGGCGCCTTCCAACTCCAGCAAAGCCTGCTTGCGTGGTAATCCACCACCATAGCCCACCAGGCTGCCATCGCTTCCGATGACGCGGTGGCAGGGGATCAGGACCGAAATAGGATTGGCGCCATTGGCCCTTCCCGCGGCGCGGATGCATTGAGGATTGCCCAGCCGCTTGGCCAACTCAAGGTAGCTGATGGTCCGGCCGAAGGGAATGCATTCCAACTCGGCCCAGACCCGCTTCTGGAATTCAGTGCCCGCTGCCTTATGGGGCACATTGAAGGTCCGCAGCGAGCCCCGGAAATAAGCATCCATTTGAGCTTTCAAGAAGCCGAAGGCCTGTTCCTCGCGCTTGGATTGCGGCTCGGCCCAATTCGCGGGGCGTCCCTCCATCAAAAAATCCAGACGGATCAGATACCCTTCGCCATCGAAGGCTGCGCCCATGGTGCCGATGGGCGTTTCGAGGCTATGGGTCCAGGCGGTCGTGTGGGACATGGGCGTTGGGAGTTGAAAAAGTTAAAAAGTTGAAGGTTGAAAAGTTAAAAGTGCGAACGATGGAATTTCAATGGACGGTTGGAGCAAGGGGCAGAGCAGGATGGCACTCAGACTTGGTACTTCTCGACTTTTTGACTTTTTGACTTCTCAACTTCTCGACTTCTTAGCTTCTCGACTTGCCCCAATCCTCTGGCTTCGCCGCTAAGCTAAATAATGGCCGAATCGCAACCGTTCCGCTTATCCATCATTGAATACCTCAACGCGGCACCATTGAACTACGGGTTCAAACATGGGCTGGGCTGGGAGCGCTTTCATTTGAAATTCCAGGTGCCTTCAGCGTGTGCCGATCAATTGCGGAACGGCGAAGTGGATGCAGGGCTCATCAGCTCCATCGAGTACTTGCGGATTCCTGATCTGCGGATCGTCCCGGGGCTTTGCATCGCTTCCCCCAAACGGGTCCGCAGCGTCGTGATCCTTTCAAAAGTTCCACCCGACGAGATCAAGACCCTGGCCCTGGATACATCCTCACGGACTTCTGCGGTGCTGGCCCAATTGCTCCTGCGGGAACGCTATGGCGTGAATCCGAAAGTCACGGACATGGCCCCTGATATGGAGGCCATGCTGGCGGAACACGATGCGGCCCTGATGATCGGCGATCAGAGCATGCGGGCTAGGAGAGAAGGATTGATGGTGATGGATTTAGCGGAGGAATGGTTCGAGTGGACGGGCCTACCATTCGTCTTCGCGCTGTGGACCGTCCGCGACGAGGCGCCCGTATTGGACCTCCCTGGCGGGGTCGGGGCCTTCTTCCATAAGAGCCTCGAGACCGGCATGGCCCACATTCCCGACATCGTGGAAGAAGCCCGCCGCCACATCCCCTGGACCAAGCTGGAACTCAGCGAATACCTGACCGAGAACATCCACTACCGCTTGGGTGAGGCTGAAATCCGGAGCTTATCGCTGTTCTTCGAGAAGGCTGTGAAACACGGCTTCGCGCAGGAACACCTGCCATTGAAATTCCTGTGATCGAGCAGTCCCGCTGGGAGCGGCGCGCCTGGTTCCTGGCCTGGTTCACTGTGATCTACAACCTGCTGGAAGGCGCTGTTTCCATTGGGTTCGGCGTGAGTGATGATTCCGTGGCGCTCTGGGGATTTGGCTTCGACAGCTTGATCGAGGTGGCCTCGGCGATGGTCGTGATGGCCCGGCTACGCAAAGGGTTCAAAGCCCTGGGCACGGAAGCAGAGCGACGTGCGGTGCTCGCCATAGGTGCCCTGTTCGTGTTGCTCGCCCTGGTCATCCAACTGGGCGCCATCTGGCAGTTGGTCTCGCGTCATCACCCACCCACGACGGTGCCAGGTCTGGTGATCTCAAGCCTATCCCTGGCCTTCATGTTCTATCTATGGCGCGCCAAGACCCGCGCAGCGAGTGCCCTGGACAGCGCGGCCCTGAAAAGCGACGCGGCCTGCAGCCTGGCCTGCATCCAGCTTTCCTTGGTGCTCTTCGTCGGCAGCCTGATCTTTCTGTTGAGCCCAGGCCTTTGGTGGCTGGATGGTGCCGCGGCGATTCTGCTGGCCTTGCTGATCCTCAAAGAAGGTGCCGAGGGAATCAGGGCGGCCCGCTCACCTGGCTTCACCGGAGGCTGCGGGTGTGGGCATGATTGAGAATCTGTTCCTTTTCCGGAGTGCTCAAATGAACCTCGCCCCGTTGTTTCGTGAACACCTTGCCCAGCGACAGAAAGATGGCGAGGCGGCCATGGCCCGGACTGGGTTCGAGACCCTGGTCATCAGCAGCGGGGTGCAGTTTGAATATTTCGCCGACGACCGCGAAGCCCCATTTTATGGAACACCGCATTTCCTGCACTGGTGCCCGCTGGAGGGGCCCCAGCACCTGCTCAAGATCCAGCCAGGCAAGAAGCCCATCCTGATCCGCTATGCGCCGGAGGATTTCTGGTATCTCCAGTCGCCGTTGGGATCGCCCTTCTGGGCTGATGGCTTCGACCTGATCGAGTGCGGCACGGTGGATGAAGTCTGGGCCGCCCTTGGTGTATGTCCCAAAGGCGCCTACATCGGTGATGAGCCCAAGCGTGCCGAAACGGCGGGCCTCGCGGTGAATTCCGAAAACATCACCAAGCACTTGGACTGGACCCGCAGCTTCAAGAGCAGCTACGAGTTGGCCTGCATGGACGAGGCCCAACAGATGGGCGCGCGGGCCCATCGTGCCGCCAGGAATGAATTCCTGAACGGAGCTTCGGAGCTGGAAGTCCACTGGGCCTACACCCAGGCCGTGGGTTGCGTGGATGAAGACCTGCCCTACACCACCATCGTGGCCCTCAATGAGATGGGCGCCATCCTTCACTACCACGGCAAGCGCAAGGACCTGCGCAACGGCGCCACGCTTCTGCTGGATGCAGGCGCCCGCTATAACGCGTACGCATCCGACATCACGCGCACTTTTGCCGCGCCCCACTGCGACCCGCGCTTCGTTGGCATCCTGGCCTCCATGGAAAAAATGCAGCAGGAGCTCTGCACCCTTGTGAAACCGGGCCTGCACTACGGCGAATTCCATCACCAGGCCCACTTCAAGATCGCCGACATCCTGCTTGAACACGGAATCCTGCGGGGTACGGATCGGGATGATGCCGTGGCGAATGGCTACACCAAACCATTTTTCCCGCACGGCCTCGGCCACCACTTGGGTATCCAGGTCCATGATGTGGCCGGCAAGCAGCTGGGGCTGGATGGGACGCCCGCCCCGCAGCCGCCTGAACATCCCTTTCTGCGCACCACCCGCATGATCGAGGAAGGCAATGTCTTCACCGTGGAGCCAGGCCTCTACTTCATCCCGATGCTCCTCCGCCCCTTCCGCAGCGGAGATAAAGCCCAGCATTCGTCCAAATTTGATTGGAGCCTCATCGACGCGCTCTCGCCCTTCGGCGGCATCCGCATCGAGGACAACGTGTTTGTGACGAAGGACGGCCATCAGAATTTGACGCGGAAACACTTGCCTGAGTGATCTATTCAACCGTTCATTCTGACGTTTCATAGGATGCCTTCATGAATCACCCACTGCTCATGCTCCTGTTCACCACAGCTCTCGCTGCGCAAATCCCAAGCGCTCCACCACAGGTGGGCGAGCCCACCCGGAAGCAGGTGGCCGGTACCCTGCTCAGCCTCGAGAACCTCTACCACCCGACCCAAAAAATCCCGTTCCTGGAACGGCCGAAAACTCAGTTTTCGTGGATGCTGGATGGATCGTTGCTCTCGACGCGAACCGAAGAAGGCAAGCTGAGCATCACGCGCATGGACTTGAAAAAGAACACCAGCGTGCCCTACTTCGAGCCTGACCAAGTGGTGGCGGAGTTGGTGAAACTTGGCGTGGAGCAGGACCGGGCCCGGCGTGCGGTCCACCGCGGAGCACTTACCTGGGACAAGGATTTCCGTCAGTTCATCGTGCCGGTAGAGACTGATCTCTACGATATCGAGTTGGGGAAGGACGGCCCTAAAGCTCAAAGACTCTCCTCCGCCAAGGAGGCGAAAGACGATCCGACCTTCAGCCCTGACGGGAAAAAAGTCGCCTATCTCCAAGGCAATGATTTGTACGCCGTGGATCTCGCCACCAGGAAAGAGACACGGCTCACGACGGGCGGTTCCCCGACGCTCTTCAACGGACGTCTGGATTGGGTCTACCAGGAGGAAGTCTACGGCCGCGGCGGTTTCCGCGCCTTCTGGTGGTCTCCAGACAGCCAACGCATCGCCTACCTGAGCCTGGATGAATCCAAGGTGCCGGTTTACACCCTGGTGGATGACCGGGGGCAATCCCAGAAATTATTGGAAGCCCGCTACCCGAAGCCTGGTGATCCAAATCCAGTCGCACGCCTCGGCGTGGTGGACCTGAATGCGCAGACTACCTGGATGGACGATCCCTACCCGGGCAAGGAGACATTGGTGGTCCAGGTGGATTGGGACCCCAAAGGATTGCTTCTGGCCAGCTACCAGGACCGGCTCCAGACCTGGTTGGAACTGCGCCGTTTCGAGGGGACTTCCAGTTCCTTGATGCTGAAGGAAAGCGGAAAAGCTTGGCAGGAACGTCTGCCCTTGCCGGTCTTCCTGAAGGACGGGGGATTCATCATGGAGTCCGATCGAACGGGTCATCGCCATCTCTACCGCTACGACAAGAAGGGCAAGTTGATGCGGGCCGTCACCGCAGGCACCTGGGAAGTGCGCGAATTTTTCGGCGTGGATGAAAAACAGAAACGCGTCTATTTCAGTGCCACGGAAAATAATCCAGCGGGCCTTGATGGTTATAGTGTTGACCTCGATGGCGCCTTGCCCAACGGTCTCATGGCGCGCCACACCCTTCGCGGCGGAACGCATCGAATGAAATTCAGTCCTGATTTCCAGGTTGCGGTAGACACCTGGAGCGATGCCCATAGCCCCACCCAGGTAGGCTTGGTGGATATAGATGGCCGCGTGGTGAAGACCCTTGATGGCCGCGTGACCAAAGAATTCAGGGACATCCGTTTCGGACGCATCGCTTTCCAGACAGTGCTCACCAAGGATGGCTTTCCGATGCCCACCATGCTGGTGCTGCCACCGGATTTCGACGCCAAGAAAAAGTACCCCATTTTCCAGCATATCTATGTAGGTCCCCAGGCTCCGCAAGTGGTTGATGCATTTTCCCTTCGATGCTCTGGTACCACTTCCTAGCGCAACAGGGCTACGTGGTCTGGATCTGCGACAACCGCAGCGCGTCCAACAAAGGGCTTAGCAGCGCGGAAGGCATCTACAAAAGCCTGGGCGAACAAGAACTCAAGGATCAGCTGGAAGGCCTCGAGTGGCTGAGTAAAAGGCCCTGGGCGGACATGAGCCGCGTCGCGTTGGAAGGCTGGAGCTACGGTGGATTCATGACGGCCTATTCCCTGACTCATTGCGACAAGTACAAGGCTGGCCTCGTGGGCGCGCCCGTGACCGACTGGCGGCTTTATGACAGCATCTACACCGAACGCTACATGGGCCTACCGAGCGAAAATGCCGTCGGCTATGACGCTACCTCGGTCCTGAAGGCAGCCAAGAATCTCCATGGGAAAGTTCTGCTATTCCACGGAACGCTGGACGACAACGTGCATCCCCAAAACACCATCCAGTTCCTGGATGCCCTGCAGAAGGCCGGGTTCACCGCAGATACAGTGCTGCTCCCGGGCTCCACGCATGGTCCCAGCGCTCCGCAACACGTCTACGCCCGCATGCAGGCCATGTGGGATTTCATTCAGAAGAACCTATAGGCATCTCTTCGGCCCTTTGGCTCATACTGACTTTTTCTGGATCAACCTATGAATCTGCTTCCGCTGGCTCTCCAAGCCGACTCCGTGACATTCACCTCGTTCACACCCCTTTTAGTGGCGGTAGCCCTCTGGGTCGGCTTCGTGATCTACGGATTATTCTCCCTTCGCAACCATCCCAAGGGCCTGAATCCACTCTTCTTCACCGAGATGTGGGAGCGCTTCAGCTATTACGGCATGAGGGCCCTTCTGCTCCTCTACATGACTGCACCCGCCAGTGCGGGCGGCTTGGGGCTGTCCCTTAAATTATCCGGCCTGCTCTACGGCCTTTACACTTTCTTCGTATATGCCCTGAGCGTGCCCGGCGGGTGGATCGCGGACCGTTTCCTGGGTTACCGAAAAGCTGTCTTGGTGGGAGGAGTGCTCATCGCGCTGGGCGAATTCGCCCTGGCCTCGGGTCCATTGGCTCTTTTCTATGTCGGTCTAGCTGTCATCGCCATCGGTACCGGCCTTTTGAAAACCAATTGCACCTCCATCGTCGGAATGCTCTACGAGAAGAATGATCCAAGGCAGGATGGCGGTTACACCATCTACTACATGGGTATCAACATTGGCGCCCTGATCGCACCGCTGATTCTTGGATTTATGGCCCAGGATCCCGTCTTCGTCGCAGCCTTGGGCAAACTTGGTCTGGCTTCTGCGAACGGTTGGCGCTGGGCTTTCGGCTTCGCAGGTTTGGCCATGGTGGCGGGCCTCATTCAATACTCTCTGCGGCAGGGATCCCTGGGAGATGTGGGCCTGAAACCAGGTGCAAGGCTTTCCGCCAACGGTGAGCAGATCATCCACGCTCCCCTTTCGCCGGAAGAACGCAGCCGCATGTGGGTGGTGGTAATCCTGGTCTTCTTCATCATGATCTTCTTCTTTGTTTTCGAGCAGGCCGGCACCACCCTGAACCTCTTTGCCGATGAGCATACGCGGATGAGCCTGTTTGGCTTCACCCTTCGCTCCACCTGGTTCCAAAGCGTGAATTCCATCTGGCTATTGTTCCTGGCTCCCATTTTCAGCTGGCTTTGGATCGCACTCAAAGAAAAGGAACCCAGCAGCCCCATCAAGTTCACCCTGGGCCTTTTCTTCGTGGGCGCTGGAATGCTGTTGCTGGTGCTCCCCAGCCTCGCCTACACAGCCAACCCTGTCCTGAAGGTCTCGCCATGGTGGCTGGTGGGCACATACGGCCTGCACACCATCGGCGAACTCTGCCTGAGCCCGGTAGGCCTCTCTACGGTTTCGAAGCTCGCACCAGCGCGCTATTCAGGCGTGATGATGGGGGTATTCTTCTTCGCCATCGGCATGGGCAACATGCTGGCCGGGCTTGCGGGGGGGTTCAGTGGAAGCTTGCAGCCCGCCACCCTATTCGGCGGCCTGTTTGCGATCACCACGGCCATGGCGCTGGTGCTTGTGGCCCTGACTCCACGCATCAAACGCATGATGGGCGGCGTCCACTGACCCTGGTCTGTTTCTGCTAGCCAAAGCGGATTCTTGATTTATCCTGGCCTTCCCTCCACAGACGAAGGACAGGCATTGAAGTTCCAATTGCACAGATGGGCTAGGCTATTCAGGCGATTCAGTTGTCTGATCATGCTGGCCGCTTTGCATTCTCAATCCGCCTGGGCCCAGGTCGGGCCGCGGTACGATGCCGCAGCTGCCGGGCGCCTGCCCATCCGTGTCTATACCGATAAAGATGGCCTTCCCCAGAATTCAGTGGAAGCCATCACCTTCGACACCAAAGGTTATCTCTGGATCGCCACGCAGGATGGCGCAGCGCGCTTCAATGGCCGGGACTGGATCACGGTGCCCATGCCCAGGCCCGCGGTCTCCAGCTGGGTGGTGGCCATGCTCCAGTCCAAAGATGGCAGCATGTGGTTCGGCACTCGCGGCGACGGGGTCCAACGCCTGCATGACGGCCAATGGACAAGCTTTGGGCCAACGGAACACTTTCCAGACGGCCAGGTCCTCAGCCTGATGGAAACCACAGAAGGTAGTCAGTCGGTCATCTGGGCGGGAACCCAAGACCACGGGCTTTGGCGCCTGGGGGATGGCGGCTGGCAGGCTGTGGTGCCATCAGAACCTTTCAGTACTGTCTTTGAGCTGCTCGAACGGCACGGGGCAGATGGGGTGCCAGAAGTGTGGGCGGCCACGGACAAAGGCGTCTACCGCCTCCACGAAAATCAATGGAGCCACTGGGGTGCCCGCGAAATGGGGCTGCCAAGCTCCCTGACGCTTTGCCTGCTCGATACCGGGGAGCATGGCAAGAATAGGCAGGAAATGTGGGCCGGAACCGATCGTGGCTATTCGGTGTTCGATGGCGCCACCTGGCACCCAACCTCTTCCGCGCCGGGGCTGGCAAGCGCCTACATCTATCGTCTGGCCCAAACAAAGAATTATCTGGGGCGGCAAGAGATCTGGGCAGGCACTGAAGGCGGCCTATCACTGTTCGAAAACGGCCAGTGGACAACCTATGAAAACAAACGGGGAATGCCCAGCAATGTAGTCAGGTCCCTGGTAGCCAGCCAAGGGCAAAATGGTTCCGCGACCCTATGGATCGGGACCTTCGGGGGGCTGGCGCGGCTACCGCTCGGACGTTGGCTTAGTTTCACGACGCTTTCGGGTCTACCCGAAAACGTCGTCCTCGGCATCCAGGAGATGGCGGATGGAACCATTTGGTTCGGGACCCTAGGCGGTGGCCTCGCACGGCTGCAAGGCAGCACCTGGACCACCCTGCACCAGATTTTAGGCAAACCCGTCTCCGCCATCCTAAGCTTGCAGAAAACCAAAGATTCGAGCGGAGCCGAGACACTTTGGGTGGGCACCCGGGGGCAAGGAATCTTCACCCTGAAGGAAGGCACCTGGAAGGTGTACCCCCACACCGAACGATTCCCGGACCCATGGGTGTACGCCATCGCCCAAACCCGGTCAACAACGGGAAAGCCAGTCATGTGGTTCGGCACGCGTCAAGGCCTGGTGCGCGTCGAGGATGATGAATGGAAGGTCTACTCCACCGCCGATGGCCTGCCTCATGCGTTCGTGACGACCCTTCAAGAATCCCGCAACAAAGCCGGTGATCCGGAACTTTGGGTTGGCACCAGAGGCGGTGGTATCGCCTCCCTGGATGAACATACCGGCAAGTGGCGCTCCTATCCTGGTTCCGAACAAATGCCCGGCCTCCGCGTCAGCCATATCCAGGAGTTCCATGGCCCCAACGCCGAACGGCAACTCTGGGCAGTCAGCATGGGAGGAGGCGCATCAAGGCTGGATTTGGACCATCCCGAGCGCGGCTGGGCGCACTTTGGCACCAAGAGCGATCCGCCCTTGGGAAGCGATACGGTCTACCGGGTAGAACAGAATTCCATGGGGCATCTTTTCTTTACGACGCTTCGCGGTGTGACCCGGTTCCAACCCCGCAAGGATCCCACCGGACCGGGGCCAGAATATGAATCGTTCACATTCACCACCGGCGATGGCCTTCCCAGCAATGGCTGCACCCAAGGGTCCTCCGCTCTTGATTCCAAAGGGCGGTTCTGGACGGGCACAGTGTTAGGGGTGGCGCTGTTCGACCACAGCCAGGTCCTGGAAGACCGGACGGCCAAGCCGCTCATCTTGGAATCCGCACGGCTGCTAAGCCCGGACCAACCTCTGTTTGAAGGCACCTCGCTGGCCTACAACCAGAACCATGTGCGATTTGACTACGCGCTGCTGAGCTATTTCCGTGAAGGAGACACTGTCTTCCGCACTCAGTTGGAAGGTCTAGATACTGTCCCATCGGACTGGGTGCGGGATACCAAAATGGATTATCCGACTCTTCCGAAAGGTCATTACGCTTTCAAAGTGTGGGCCAGGGACTACGCGGGAAATATCAGCGGCCCCATTCTGTTTCCTTTCAGCATCCGGAGTGCGCCGTGGTTCACTTGGTGGGCCTACTTGGGTTACACCCTGGTGCTGAGCGGCGGTGTGTGGTTTTATCTCAAGGCCAGGCTGCGAAACCTGAAATTCCAGAAAGCAGAACTGGAGGCCACGGTGGAGGCGCGCACCCACGAATTGGCTGATGCCAGGGATGAAGCCCTGACCGCCACGCGCATGAAATCCGACTTCCTGGCCACCATGAGCCATGAAATCCGCACACCCATGAACGGCATCATAGGCATGTCCGGCCTGTTGCTGGATTCAGGCCTGACACCCCAGCAGCGGGACTATGCGGAAACGGTCCACCATTCCGCGGACAACCTGCTGGACATCCTGAACGACATCCTGGATTTCTCCAAGATCGAGGCCGGCAAGATCCTCATCGAGTCGGTGCCTTTCAGCTTGCGGGATTCGGTGGAGGAAATCCTGGGTCTGCTATGTGAAGCCGCGCAAGTCAAAGGCCTCGAGTTGTGCTCTCTCATCCCGCCCGAAGTTCCTGACGCCTTGGTGGGCGACCCTGGCAGATTGCGGCAGATCCTTACCAACTTGTTGAGCAATGCCATCAAATTCACCCATGAGGGCGGCATCACGCTTTCCATCACCAGCATCGGTTCCGGCGGAAACCACCAGTTGCGTTTCGAAGTCCACGATTCGGGCATCGGCATTCCAGCCGAGGTGCAAGCCAGATTATTCAAAGCCTTCAATCAGGCGGACAGCTCCACCAGCAGACGCTATGGAGGAACCGGATTAGGCCTGGCCATCTCCCATCGCCTGGTAGAACTCATGGGCGGCCGGATTGGCGTCAAGAGTGATCCAGGCAAGGGTGCCACCTTCTGGATGGAGCTGGAATTCCTTGAATCAGATCCAACCACGCTGCCGGAGGAAGCGCTGGCGCCAGCTCTGCCTGTAGGCCTACGATTGTTTGGCACTGGAGCCAGGGCCGCCACGCTGCAGGGTCTAGCCTGGACGCTGGAATCCCTGGGACTGAACCTGGAACCCCTCGAACCAGGGGAACACGCCATGATCAAATTGCGCACTCTGGCGGGCCAGGAACAAGCCCTGCTGCTATTGCAGGATCTGCCGATGGCCTCTGCCCAGGCCCTGTTGAAGGCTCTGCGCGCGGAACCGCTCACACGAGCGATCCCCGTGATTTTATTGGTCCCGACCCATGATGTCGCTCAAATTTCAGAACTTCTCCTAGACGCCCACACTGTCATCGTCAACAAACCCCTTCGACGACGGCGATTGAAGGACGCCATGCTCTCGGCGCTAGGCATAGCCCACCAGGTTGTGGCTGAACCGGCCACCAAAGTCACGCAGCCCATTCCGGGGGCGGCCTGCCATCGCATTCTCATTGCCGACGACAACACCATGAACCAGAAAGTGGCCCGGGCCATGGTCGGTTCGCTCGGTTTCGAATGCGAAGTGGTTCCCAGCGGCGGCCAGGCCTTGGAATCGCTGGAGCGGCAGGGCTTCGACCTGGTGCTCATGGATTGCAACATGCCTGGCATGGATGGCTTCGAGACCACTGCGGAGATCCGCAAACGGAATTTAAGGGACCGCAAGGGTGAGCGCCTGCCTGTCATCGCGCTCACCGCCAGCGCCATGGGTGGGACGCGGGAGAAATGCCTCGCAGGCGGAATGGATGATTATCTTGCCAAACCCTTGCGGCCGGAGGCACTGCGGGCCACCCTGTCCGCCTGGCTGCCCGCTCAGGAAGGGCAAGGCGGCGCGGTGGATACATCCACTTTGGGGGCGCTGCAAACCCTGGATCCCGATGGTTCGGATGGCTGGGTGGCTTCCCTGCTACGGGAATATTTGGAGGATGGCCCCAAGCGCATCCAGGCCCTGCACGAGGCCCTTGAAACCAATGACGCCCCCCAGGCCATCCGCCAACTCCACAACCTGAAATCCAATAGCGGGACTGTTGGCGCCAGGAACCTCGTTGCCCTTTGTGAAGAACTGGAACGATTGGCCGAAACCAATCTCGGCGCCGTCCGGAACCGGGCCGCTGAAATTGATATCGAATGGACCAGGGTGAAAGCGGAATTGACAAGTTCTGGTGACCGGCTTTAATAGTCGCCGCCCGCTGTCCCCGCCCCCTATCCGATGATCAACCAGTTGCCGGGTCCCTTTCATAAAGTCAGTCTCGGATCTTGAAACTCCTACTCGCTTTCCGTGGCTTCGGCTCTCTCCTTCACCGCGCCTATCAGTCCTGGAAAGACAAAGCGGTGAAAAGGGACCACGGAGTACCAGTAGAGATATCCCAGAACGCCACGGGGTTCAAAGAAGGCGGTCTGCTCCACGCGGGCGCCCTCGGGATCCGGCAGCACCTCGAATTGCAGCCAGGCCCGGCCAGGCAATTTCATCTCGGCCCTGAGACGCAACAAGTGCGAGGGTTCCAGCGCTTCCACCCGCCAGAAATCCAAAGGGTCTCCGACCCGCAATTCCCGCGGGTGGCGGCGACCCCGGCGCATGCCGACTCCGCCCGCCAGACGATCCATGAAACCCCGTAATTGCCAAAGCGCATTGCCCGCGGGCCAACCTTCTTCACCACCCAAGGCGCAAATCACATCGAAGACCCAGGCGGGATCAGCCTTCACGCGCCGCCGGCGGCGATCCAGCAGCATGCCCTCGTGGGCGCCCAATTGATCTGCTTCGGGCCTATCCAGCGACAAGCTGGAAAGGCTGGAAGCCCAGGTTGTCACCACATCGTCGTAGGCCATGCGCGCCAAGGCCCTACGAACAGCTTCGTCGTAGCCCGTGGGCCGCACTCTGAAGACCCGGAGCGCGCGGTCATCCCGCACAACCACTTCGGTCTGCAAACTCTCCACCAGCGGATGCGCGATGCGGAAGGGGATGGGCGTCACCAGGTCCACCCAACGGCTGCTTAGTTCTGGCCTGGGAACCGGCAGGGACAAAATGATGCGTCGAAGGCCCCGGATGCTGGCATAACCCAGCATCATTTCCCGGTAGCTCAGTACATCCAGACCACCGATCTCGTAGATGCCCGTGGCATCTGGATGATCCAAAGCCTCCACCAGGTATTCCAGCACTGAGCGGATTCCGATGGGCTGACAGCGGGTATCCACCCACTTTGGCGTGATCATGATGGGCAGCCGTTCGGTGAGGGCCCGGATCATCTCGAAGCTGGCGCTTCCCGAGCCCACGATCACCGCCGCGCGGAACTCAATCACCGGAACGCCACCCTCCGCCAAGCAGCGGCCTACCTCCTGCCGTGAAATCAGATGCTTGCTATGCACTTTGTCTGGGTCACCCAAGCCGCCCAGATAGATGATCCGCTTGACCCCTGCCCTGGCAGCCGCCTCACCGAATGCCACAGCCATAAGACGGTCCCGTTCACGGAAGGCCTGGCCTGATGCCATCGAGTGCACAAGGTAAAAGGCCACCTCGATTCCTTGCAGCGCGTTTGCTGTGGCCGGAAGGTCACCCAGATCCCCCTGGACAATTTCAACCCCCGGCCATGGATGTCCTTCCAGGCGGGCTGGATTCCGGGCAAGGCAACGCACCTGATGTCCTTTGGCCATCAGGCGCGGTACCAATCTGCCACCGATGTAACCCGTGGCTCCGGTGACGAGGACGCGCAAGGCGGCCTCCAATCTCAGTCTCAGTGTGCTTCCGCCCCCAACTCGTCAGGCGCTGGGGTGGCGGGGTCTGCATGAACCGCAGTGAAATGGCCCGACATGATGGGCACGGCTAGTTTGACCAGGAAGGTGAACACCAGGAAACCGATGCCGTAGATTCCAGCGGTGACACCCCATTCCACGAAGGTTGGGCGGTACTCATAAATCTCGCCCAGCGTGTCTGGCGTCATGCCCGGCATGACGAGTCCCATACCCTTTTCGATATACACACCGAAATAAATGAGACCGCAGCCGATGTTCAGCAGCAGCATATTCCGCCGCCACTTGGGAACCAGGAAGATGAAAAAGGCGATGACCGTGGCCAATAAGCCACCCCAGGCGTACGGAACCAGAGCCTTGTGGGGGCCAATGCCACTCCAGAAATATTGGGTGTAGAGCAGGTGCTCCGTGGCGGAGTAATACTCCTTGAATAGCTCGGCGCCCAACAGGAAAAGGTTCAGGAACATGGTGTAGGCCATGAGTTCCGCCACCTTCTGGATGGCCTCATCCTTGATAGGGAGCCCTGTCCGCTTGCGGAGCACCTGGAAGAGAACCAGCAGGACCGCGGGACCGGAGCAGAATGCCGAAGCGATGAACCTAGGCGCCAGGATGGCGGTGTTCCAATAGGGACGGGCGGCCATGCCGTTGTATAGGAAAGCGGTGACGGTGTGGATGGAAACCGCCATGGGTATGGAGAAAAGCACCAGCGGGATGACAATTTTCTTGTTGTAATCTTTTCCGTGGAAACCGGTGAACAGGATGTGGCCGACCACAGCAAGGTTCACTCCCAGATACACGTTCAGCACCAAGGCATCCCAGGCCATGATGGATATCGGGAAATTCGGGCTGCCCAGCAACGGCGCGATGTGCAGGAAACGATCGGGGCGTCCCATGTCCACCAGGACGAACAGCAGGCACATGATGATGGCCGAGATCGCCAGCAGTTCGCCCAGGATGGCGACCTCTTTGATGGGCCCCCAGTTGTAGACATAGGCCGGGATCACCAGCATCACGGCGGCGGCGGCGATGCCCACCAGGAATGTGAAATTACCCACATAGAAGGCCCAGGAAACCTGGTCCCGCATGTTGGTGGCGATGAGCCCATGGCGAAGCTGGAAGGAATAGGCGAAAAGACCGACGGCGATGAGGGTCAGGAGGGCGCCCACCCAGATTTTGTAGGCCCGGTCGCCCGATGCGATGATGCGGCCGGAGCCACGGAGGAAGGATGAAATGGCCATGGGTCCGTCCTAGGTCGCGTAGAAGTAGAAAAAGCTCGGGTGGGTCGCGAGTTCCTCTTTCAGGATGAACACGCGTTTGGTGTCCATGGCCTGGCGGATCTCGCTTTCCGGATCCAGGAGGTTGCCGAACTTGCGCGCTCCCACGGGGCAGATTTCAACACAGGCCGGATACAGGCCTTCACGGGTGCGCTGAATGCAGAAGGTGCATTTTTCCACTACCCCCTTGGGCCGGGGACGGTTGCCCAGAACATGGGTCTTGGGGTTCATTTCCTGGGCCGGGAGATTCGGTTCGGCCCAATTGAAATGGCGGGCTCCATAGGGACAGGCGGACATGCAGCAGCGGCAGCCGATGCACCAATCGTAGTCAACGACCACGATGCCATCCTTTTCCTTCCAGGTGGCCCCCACGGGGCAGGTCTTGACGCAGGGCGGGTCATCGCATTGCTGGCATTGCACGGGCATGTAGAACTTTCCAGGCCGTGGGACTTCCGCCGAATCGTAATAGACATCGGAATGATTGATATCGATGCCATGGGCCTTGTCCATTTCAAGCACCCGGATCCATTGGATCTGGGGCTCCTTCCGGGACTGGTTGTTCTCCTCCACGCAGGCGTAGACGCAGCGCCGACAGCCCACGCACCGGGAAAGGTCGAGGCCATATCCGAATTTGACACCGGCCATGGGGCCGGTTTCACTCACGGTGACGGCCTTCCCGTATTTCCGGGAATATTTCCGTTCCCAGCTCGTGACCATCCGCCTGACATCCGCCGGAGAGAGTTCCCGGAATGATTTCCGGAAGAAACCCTCCAGGTCGCAGGCTGCCCCTGTGGCCATGGTGGCGCCCACCGCCAAGAATTTGAGGACATCGCGACGGCCTGGATCCACTGACCCGGAGCCGCACCCACCAGAATTGTTGCAAGGAGTCTCAGGATTCATCGCTTCATCTCACTGGGGCGGATGGGTGGGGGAAGTGGTTTGAGGGGTTTGAATCTCGGAGAATGGGGATTGTGGCAATTGACGCAGAGGAAGTAGGTTTTCTCTCCGTTCCATTGGCCGATGCGCTTGCCGTGCACGCCCCGCTTCCAGTCCCGGTATTTATCTCCGTGGCACTGGCCGCAAAGCTTGTAGGACTCGGTGAAGGGCACCTCGGCGCCGCTGGTGAGGTGCAGGACGTCGCGTTTGTTGGCGTCATGGCAGTCCAGGCACCAGCGGTTTTCGCTATCGTGATGAAAGTCCGACTGGATCTCATCGTGGAACTGGAGTTCCCTGCGGGTAGGGTTGACTTTCCCGTTCACTTTCAAGTTGTGGCACTGACTGCAGGGAAAGATCCCTTCGGTGAAAGGTGGCTTCTCAGCCTCCACCAGCCTTTCCTTCTTTGGAGCCTTCACCGCCTGGGCGGATGGGGTGGTGGTCTCTACGCCCCCATGGCCGGAAAGGGTCATCGCCAAAGCCACGGCTATCCAGAGCATCCGGTCCCCCTTGTTCGTGAGTACAAGAATCCTGGTCCAAAAAACACGTGTCCGAGATCACAATTCACAAAAACCGTGGATTGGCCCGAATTTCCCAAGCATCGAGCTTCTGCAACAGCCATGCAGACCGCTTCTAGGGCTTTTCACAGCTTCGCCCTCCTCCTCCCCTCCGCTATTTCGGCGGGCTCTTGGGGTCGGAGGCGGGCGAGGGGATGTGGCGGGCGGAGTTTAGGGGCAGGAGGACTTATTCAGGGTTCAGGAAGTTTTCACCTCGACTTTTTTAGGTCGGATTTCTGGGCTCTTCGGCACTGTCACCGAGAGCACGCCATTCTTCAATTCTGCTTTGACTTTATTGGCATCCACATCCTCTGGAAGCGTGATGGCCCGGCTGAAGCTTCCAAATGTGCGCTCATAGGCGTAGCAGACCTCATCGTCCCGGGTGATTTCTTCTTCACGCTTCCCGCTGATGGTCAACCGGTTGCCGGAAACGGAGATTTCAAGATCATCTTCTTTGATGCCTGGAAGATCGGCCTTCATGGAAAATTCCGTGGGGGTTTCCTTCAGATCGAAAGCCGGAAAGAACGTCTCCATTTTGCCCATGGAGCGTAGGCCGAGGTCCTGGAATGGATCCCAGCGATTCGCATCCCGAAGCAAGCGGAGCGGGTCTTCCATGAGCGATTCACGTGCGAGCCCGACATTCTTTGGGCGCTGTTTAAGCAATAGCGACATGGTGGCCTCGTGGATGAAAATGGGTTGAACATGGAAAGAACGGATCGTCGGAGTTGCGTTCCATGGCCTCTGGGCGGTGCCCGCGATGCGTAGTCTTTGGTGCGAGAGTGGTATGAAATCGCTTTGGAAAATGGTTTTAAAGCCACGCACCGCACTCCGAAGGGAGGTAGCCGCCTTCCCCTATGAAAAAACATTCGAGCTCGTGCCTGTTTGACGAGTCCTGACATATAGACTCCCACCAGCACTTATTCCGGGCTCACGGTTTTGGAAGGTTATCCCGAGTCATGAGGACGGGCCAACAAGTTGGGTTCAAGTTCGTGTGCTTTGGGGCAAAAGTGATCCAGCACTGGATCACTCAACCAATCGATCCATCGATCAATTGATACCCTGCGCTACCGGTACTCCCCGAAACGCACCAAACCCATCACTGGCTGGCCTGCTTCCTTGGACGCTTTCAAATCCACTTCGAATTCGACCACCCAATCGTTATCCTCGTTGCCATCCACGAGCATCTGCTGGACTTGAAGCATCGCCGGATCTTCGGCCTTGGGCTGGATATAGGTGTGGCGGGCATTACGGCCCTCTGGATCGAGACGCGGGCCTTGGTGGGCGGCCAAGTAGGCTGCCATCCGCGTTTTCAGCCGCTCGGGTGTCCAGGGTTGTCCCTCGCCATCAACCGGTGGAGCCTTGGCAGCTTCTTCCAGGCCTTGCAGAGCCTCCTCCCAGTCATCCGAGGACAGGTAATGCAGGAAGGCAAAGATCCGCGTCCGGATGGCTGCGTGGAAGCTCTTGCGGTCGCGGGTGACATCCTTGGCGGTTTCCTCGGCGCCAGGCACGGCCAGGGTCTCTTCAACCCGCACGTAATCTGGGTTCTGCATTTTTTCCCAAGCATCCAGCAAGCTGGAATCCACTTGCCGGAGCATGGCGGCGAGATAGGCTTGCATCTCCCATAGCTCGTCGGTCTTGAGACCATCGGGCACAGTCTGAGCCAGCACCTTGAAGGTGCTGTTGATATGGCGCAGCAACAGGCCCTCGACGCGTTGGAGGTCGTAGGTGCGCACGTAATCGCCAAAGCTCAGGTAGCTTTCGAACATCTCCCTGGCGATGGATTTTGGGCGGATGTTCTCCTGTCCCACCCAAGGGTGCTTGTCCGCGAATTCGTTGAAAGTGCTGTAGATGAATTCGCGCAGAGGTTTGGGATATTCCAGTTTCTCCAACTCCGCCATGCGCTGCTCATACTCGATGCCCGCCATCTTCATCTCGGCGATGGCTCTGCCCTTCACCCGGTCCAACTGCTTGCGTAGGATCTGATCCGGATCTTCCAGAATGCTCTCCACCAGGGTCAGTAAGTCCAAGGCATAGCCGGGAGATTCATAGTCCAGCAGCGGAATCGTGTCCATCAAGTAGAGCGAAAGCGTCTGGTTCATGGAAAAATCGTCTTGCAATTCCACATTCACGCGCAGGCTACGGCCGAATTCATCCGGTGGGGTGAATTCAACGATCCGCCGTGCCACCAATGCCTTGAAGAGCTGCCAGCCCCGCTTGCGGTGCGCATCCTTCTGGCGATCCGTTTCATGGCAGTCGCGAAGGAGTTGGCGCATGGCCGAGCATCCGTCGCTCTTGCGGCTGAGCACGTTCAGCAGCATGGCGTGGGACACCTGGAAGCGTGAGCCCAGCCGCTCGGGCTGGGCGACGATCAGGCGCTTGAACGTGTCTTCGTCCCAGTGGGCGTAGTTGCGGTCCGGAGCCTGGCGCTTGACGAATTTCTTGCCGGGTTTCTGGGACAACCGCATGTTCTCGATCACATGCTCCGGCGCCTGGGCCACCACGTAGCCCACATCGTCGAAACCTTTACGGCCGGCCCGCCCCCGATCTGATGAAAATCCCGCGCGCTCAGGATGCCGGTCTTTTCGCCGTTGTATTTGCAGAGCTTGGTGAAAAGCACCGTGCGGATGGGCACGTTGATGCCCACGCCCAAGGTATCGGTCCCGCAGATGATCTTGAGCAACCCTTTTTGCGCCAACCGCTCCACCAGGAGCCGGTACTTGGGCAACAGCCCCGCATGATGCAGGCCAATGCCCTGGCGCAACCAGCGCTTCATATCGGGGCCATAAGGGCTGTTGAACTTGAAGTCGTCGATTTCGGCTGCAATGGCGGTCTTTTCTTCCCGGGTGCAGACATTCAGGCTGGTGAAATCCTGGGCGCTGGCAGCGGCATCGGCCTGGGTGAAATGGACCACGTACACCGGTGCCTTTCCGCTCTCCACCAACTTCTCCAGCGTGAAGGAAAGCGGTGTTTCGGCGTAAGTGAAGCCAAGCGGAACTGGGCGGTCCGTGGATTTCACAGTTGCCGTGGGCAGCCCGGTGAGGCGCGTCAACTCCCCCTCGAAAAAACTGGTGTCACCCAACGTGGCGCTCATCAACAGAAACCGGGTTTTCTTAAGAATCAAGAGCGGCACCTGCCAGGCGACGCCACGCTCGCGATCCGAGTAGTAATGGAATTCATCCATCACCACATCGTGGGCGAAGGCCTCCTCGCCTTCCGAAAGCGCCATGTTGGCCAAGATTTCCGCGGTGCAGCATAGGATCGGCGCGTCGCGGTTGACGGTAGCGTCGCCGGTGCTCAAGCCGACATTTTCAGCTCCGAATTCCCGGCAGAGCGCCATCCATTTCTCGTTCACCAGCGCCTTGATGGGGCAGGTATAAACCGAGCGCCGGCCCTGCGCCAGACTCATAAAATGGAGCGCTGTCGCCACCAAGGATTTTCCCGAACCAGTGGGAGTGTTCAGGATAAGGTTCTTCCCCTCGAAAATCTCCAGAATGGCCAGCTCCTGGGCGGGGTAGAGATTGAGCCCCCGGTGCCCGGCATAGCTCAGGAATCCTTCCAGCAGCGCATCGCTGCCGGTGCCGCCGTCCCGAGGAAGAAGATCTTGTAGTTTCAACGGCATCTCATTTCAGTAATCTAGATCCATTCGGAGTAGTATCCGGTATCAACTTTCTACAACACATTTGAGACAGGGGGCCAACCATGAAACGTGTTGATCAAGTCCTTCGGGAAAAGGGTCCGGATTTCTGGTCTGTAACTCCAGGAGCCACCGTATTCAAAGCATTGGAACTCATGGCCAAACAGAATATCGGCGCGGTCCTGGTCATGGAGGAAGGTGGCTTGGCTGGGATCTTCTCAGAGCGGGATTATGCACGCAAGGTGGTGTTGGAAGGAAAATCCTCAAAGGACATTCCCGTAAAGGAGATCATGACTTCGAAAGTCGTTTGCGTCCGGCCCGAGCAGAGCATCGAGGAATGCATGGCGCTCATGACCAATAAGCATATCCGCCACCTTCCCGTCATCGAAGGGGACCAGGTCGTGGGCGTGATTTCCCTCGGCGATGTAGTAAAGGCCAAGATTTCCGAACAGGAATTCACCATCTCCCAGCTGGAGCACTACATCACCGGGGTGCTTTGAGGGGCCGTGAGCCAAAGATTTTCGATTGGGCTAAGGTTTTGTACCTTTTCGCGTAAATTGGCGTCTTTAGCGGTTACATCTTCTCCCAAGCCCAGGCCTCGAAGCTCAATGCCCGTTGTCCCCCGCCAGCTGCTTCGCCAGCTCGCCCACGACTGATTTGGCGTCGCCAAAGAGCATGAAGGTCTTATCCAGAAAGTAGAGTTCGTTATCGATGCCCGCGAAGCCCGGGTTCTTGGAACGCTTGATCGCGTACACGGTCTTGGCCTTGTCCGCATCAATGATCGGCATGCCGAAGATCGGGCTGTTTTTGTCCGAGCGGGCGGCCGGATTGACCACATCGTTCGCGCCGATGATGAGCGCAACGTCGGCCTGGGGCATGTCCCCATTGATCACATCCATCTCCACCAGGTCGTCGTAGGGGATCTCTGCTTCTGCCAGGAGCACGTTCATGTGGCCAGGCATCCGGCCCGCGACTGGATGGATCGCGAATTTCACGGTGATGCCGCGTTTCTTCAACAGGTCATACAGCTCGCGGACCTTGTGTTGGGCCTGGGCCACAGCCATCCCATATCCGGGGACGATGACCACGAGGCTGGCCTGCTCCAGCACCTGCGCGGCGCTCTCGGTGGTGTCGCTTTTGTACGCTTTCGATTCTCCCGCCTCGGTGGCCTGCGGAGCCTGGCCGAATGCGCCGAACAGGACATTCGCGAAGGAGCGGTTCATGGCCTTGCACATGATGATCGAAAGGATCAATCCGGAGCTGCCATCCAGAGCCCCTGCGGTGATCAGCAGTTTGTTATTGAGCACGAAACCCATGGCCACAGCGGAAAGGCCCGCGTAGGCATTGAGGATCGAGATGACCGTCGGCATGTCCGCGCCGCCGATGGGGAGGATCATGAGGACGCCGAAGGCCAGGGATAAAAGAATGACGCCCAAGAAGGCATAGGGCGCCCAAGCCGCCAGCGGGTTCATCACCAATGCGGTTCCCATCCCGATGGCCACGATCAACATGCCGATGTTGCTGACATTTTGGAGTGGATAGGTGACGGGGCGTTGGGGGATCCACTTCACTTCCTGCAGCTTTCCGGCAGCCATCAACGAGCCCGTGAAAGTCAGGAAGCCAAGCAGGATCTCTGCGACAAGCGCCACAACGATGAAGGGAGTGAGCGACAGCGCGTCGCCTCGGCCGAAATACAGGAAGTATTTCGCGGTCCCCACGAGGCCCGCCGCCAGACCGCCGAAAGCATGGGAAAGCGCGGTCCGTTGCGGGACAGCGGTCAACGGAACTTGGGCAAGCGGATAGCCGATGGCGGAGCCGATTGCGAAGGCGCCAAGGATCCACCAGTAGTGCGTCCCGCCCGTGGTGGCAACGCCAGCCAAGGTGCCCGCGACCGCAAGCAACATCGCCGCCACGCCGGAAAAGACCCCTTTGCGCGCGGTGGCAGGGTCGCTCATCCACTTGAGCGACATGATGAAGAGGGCTGTCGAGATGAGGTACAGAAGCTGGACGAGGTTTTCGGCGCTCATTTGCCGGCCCCGCCCTGCTTCTTGAACATCTTCAGCATGCGATCCGTGATCAGGAAGCCGCTCACGATGTTGGTCGTCGAGCAAATGATCGCGACCAGCCCCAGGGCCATGATGTAGGGAGGATAGTCCTTCCCGGCCGAAACGATGATTGCCCCGACCACCGCGATGGCGGAGATGGCATTGGTCAGGCTCATGAGCGGCGTATGCAGCAGGCGGGAAACCCGCTGGATGACCATGACTCCGATGAAGCTTGCCAGCATGAACACGAAGAGGGCGCCCATGAAATCCAGCTGTCCGTGTCCTCCTGCCGCGTGGCTCGGATCCGCCTGGATGGCGGCGGCGGCGTTCTCAGAAAGGTGCATGAGGTCGTTCTCCTTTCCAGATTGTTCAGGCATTGAGCTGGTTCTATGGATTAATAGCCTGCAGCGCCTTCAAGGTCGGGCCATGGATGATTTCGCCATCGCGGGTCACGGCACAGCCTTTCAGGATGTCGTCGTTCCAATCCAGGTCGAAACGGCTCTCGTCTTTCTTCCAGAACGCCAGCATGAAGTTCAACAGATTCCGGGAAAACAGCATGCTGGCGTGGTGTGGAAGGCTGGCTGGCAGGTTGGTGGGAGCAATGATCTTGACGCCACCCACCTCGATGGTCCCGCCAATCATGGAGAGCGTGCAGTTGCCTCCGCCATCCGCGCCCAGGTCCACGATCACCGATCCTGGCTTCATGGATTTCACGATGCTTTCATCGAGGAGCTTCGGCGCCAGGACACCACCAATGAGCGCCGTTGTGATCACGACATCCACTTGCGCGCAATGGTCGGCCAGCATCTTGGCCTGCCGTGCCTTGTCCTCTGCCGATAATTCCGCCGCATAGCCGCCCCAGGCTTGGGTGTTCTGCTGCAGCTCGATGCCGATGTATTTGCCGCCTACGGATTCGATCTGCTCCTTGACCTCCGGGCGGACATCCGTGGCCGTGACACTGGCGCCCAAGCGCTTGGCCGTGGCGATGGCTTGGAGACCAGCGACGCCTGCTCCGATGACAAAGACTTTGGCTGATAGGGTGGTTCCGGCGGCGGTCATGAACATCGGAAAGTATTTCGGCAGTTCCACCGCACCCAGCAGCACCCCTTTGTAGCCCACGATGTTCCCCTGGCTTGAAAGGGTATCCATGGCCTGGGCCCGGGTCGTACGGGGAATGCAATCGGTCGAAAAGGCCGTGATTTTACGTTCGGCCAGTTTCTTCACCGCATCGAGGTTCCTTGTGGGAAAGATCGAAGCCAGCAGCATGGATCCCTGCATCATCAAATCAGCCTCGTGGCTGCCATCGGAGCGTAGCCCAGGTGCGTTCACCTTGAGCGTGAAGTCCGCGCCACCAAGCAGGTTTGCGATATCCGGAATGATCGTGGCCCCGATTTTCCGGTATTCGTCATCGGGAAAGAAAGCCTTCATGCCAGCGCCTGCTTCAAGGGAAATCTCGATCCCTGCCTGGATCAATTTTTTGCAGGATTCAGGGTCCAGAGCGACGCGGTTCTCGTTTTCCCTGCATTCCCTTGGAACAGCGATTCTCATGGTTTCCTCACGAGCTGGGGACTTCGGTCAAGGAATTGTCGGTGCGGTGCCCAAGGTAGCGCCATCAATAAGGGTCACCGGCACCACCTTCTGCCGGACAGTATTTTTTTCGATGGCCGCTAGGGCCAAGGATACTGCCTCATGGGCGATGGCAGGAATGTCCTGGCCCACCGAGGCGAGCCCAGGGTAGAGCTCCACCAAGCCATCAAACCCGATGACCGAGACCTCCCCTGGCACGGCCACCCCAAGATCGGCAAGCGCCCCCAGCGCGCCGACGGCCATTTCGTCCGTGGCGCAGAAGATTCCAGTCGGGCGGTAACCTTGCCGCCAGGCATCGCGCATCAGCCGATAGCCTCCCAGCACCGAGCCCTGGCCCCGGACAATCACGCATTCAATTCCGGGAAATTTTGATTCCTCCAATTCCGCTTTGAATCCATTCGCCCGTTCGCAGGCCCATTGGAGGTCGTCGGCAAGCGTCAGGTGGAGCAGCCGCCGGTGGCCTAATGCCAGGAGCCGGGCCGAGGCCATCCGGCCGCCGCCAGTATCATCCGGCGCAACACAGGAGATTCCTGGGTGATGCCCGATCAGGACCGCAGGTACGCCTCGGGCGGCGAGGGATGCGAGCCGCTGGTCAATCTCGGTGCAGTGGAACATCAGGACAGCATCCATGCGCTGGCTGACCGGTGAAATATCCATCGGCAATTCGATGAATTGGGTGGCGCGGACCTGGATTTCGCGCAGCAGCGCCCTCCAGATCAGGTTGAAGTAGGGCGACAATTTGTTCTCGCCCGCGCCTACCCAGATGCCGAGGGTGTGTTTGGTCCGCATGGATAATTCGCGTGCCACGGGATCCGGCACGTACCCAAGCCGTTTCATGACCGCCAGCACAGTGTGCCGGGTCTTCTTCGCCACGGTCGGCTTGTTATTGATGACCCGGCTGACTGTTCCCTTCGACACGCCGGATTGGAGGGCGATTTCCCCGATGGTTATCTTCATGGTCGTCTTCGTTCCCCTCAGCCAATCCGTGCTTGACAGTATCCTGCATGGGCCGCGCCATAGAGGCTGATTGAATAGTCGCGCACGATGAACACCGGCGTTGACCGGGTGATCGCATTGATGTGGTCCCGGTAATTGCGTTCAAAGCTCTTCATGAATCGCTCTCCGGCAAGGAAATGCTGCTCGTTTTTTGGTGCGATCCCCCCCGAAAGGAAAAGTCCGCCCCGAGGCATGAAGACCGCACAGAGATCCGCGCAGACGCGGGCATAGAGATCAACGAAAGTGCCCATCGCCCGTGCGCAGGTTGGCTCGAGGCTGGCCTGCTGCGCGATCGCCGCAGGACGCTCTTCCACAGGCAGATCGAGGATGGAATGGATGATCGAAGTCTTCGCGATCCGCCCTGAATCAACCAAGAAGGAAAATATGTTCCCGATGCCCGGGCCCGATACCGCGGATTCAGCTCCTGGCGCCGCGGGACAGCTGGCACGGAGGTATTTCCAGAGCTCGATGGTCTCCTCATCAAGCAAGGGAAGCCCAATGTGCCCGCCCTCGCTGGGAAAGACGTGGGGCGTATCCCCGATGCGCACCACATAGCCAACGCCCAGTCCCGTCCCAGCCCCAACGATGACGGCGGTTCCATGCGGATCCACAGTGGGGACGGATGCATCCAGATGGGGAATAGTCAGTAATTGCGACTCGTCCTTCAGATCCAGGAGCAGGATTCCATGGCAGACCGCGGTGAAATCGTTGACCACGTGAACAGGAATCCCAAGCTTTCGTTCAAGGGCCCTGCCATCAATATCCCAAGGTGCGTTCGTCAGCGGAATGTACTTGTCATGGACGGGGCCGGCCCCAGAAATGCAGGCTATATCAGGTTTTTCAGAGATTCCTCGCTGTGCGCAGTTTTCCAGGAATCGAAGGACCGGCCCTTGCAGGGATTCCTCCACCTTGGTTGGAAAACTGGCCTTTCGAAGTATTCCGAACCGCCCCTCCCGCATGGTCGCAAGGGCAAGATTCAGGTTCGTGCCGCCGACATCCGCGGCCAGGATGACCATCTCTGGGTTTTCTAGGGGCATGGATATCTCAGGGGAGAAGGAAAACAACTAAGTCAGTGCCTGGTCAACGAAAAAGAAGTCATCAAAAATTCTTGGTTGACAGGATTGTGTCAAAGGTTGAACCATTGCGTGTCTTTCCTGTAACCGGTTTCATTTCCCCGGTGTGTGCTTCCACGATGCACGACTGAGGCTCCATGCTCGGGTTTTTTCTTTCCAACCATTGTAACCGGTTACAACCATGTCCAACTCGCTGATCAGTCACAACCCCCGAATCCTTCCTGAAGAATTTACTTGTAAAAAGCCATGATAAATCCCTTGGAAATGAACGAGATCCTATGAATCAGCAAATTCAGGTCCATCCCTGGCATAGCAACCCCGATTGGTGGCGCGGGGCAGCGATATACCAGATTTATCCCAGGAGCTTTCAAGACACCAACGGCGACGGCGTGGGTGATCTGCCCGGAATCACCACTCGATTGCCTTACATAGCCGACCTTGGGGTCGACGCGATTTGGATTTCCCCATTTTTCACGTCCCCCATGAAAGATTTTGGTTACGACGTTTCAGACTTTCGCAATGTGGATCCCATTTTCGGAACCCTCGCGGATTTTGATCAACTCGTAGAGAAGGCCCACCAGCTTGGCCTGAAGGTGTTGATTGACCAAGTGCTGTCGCACACATCCGACCAGCACCCTTGGTTCAAGGAGAGCAGGAGCAGCCGAGAGGGCGAGAAGGCCGATTGGTACATCTGGGCTGATCCTCGCCCCGATGGAACGCCTCCCAACAATTGGCAGTCGGTCTTCGGGGGCTCGGCCTGGGCTTGGGATTCCCGACGCCGGCAGTATTACCTCCACAATTTCCTCACCTCGCAACCCGACCTCAATTTCCACCACCAGCCCGCCCAGGACCAGCTTCTCGAAGAATCCCGGTTCTGGCTGGAACGGGGTGTGGACGGATTCCGCTTCGATGCATGCAATTTCTACTTCCACGATCTTCGTTTGCGGAACAACCCTCCAGCCAAGCTGAAGGATTCGCAGTTGTCCACGGTGCGCCCAGGGAACCCCTATGGATTCCAGATCCACAAGCACGACAAGTCCCAACCAGAAACGCTCCCATTCCTGAAACGGTTGCGTGTCCTATTGGACGAATACGGCGCGGTGGGAGTCGGAGAGGTCGGAGATGAGGATTCCTTGCCCACCATGGCGGAGTACACCGCGGATGGCGACAAGCTGCACATGGCCTACGGTTTCAAACTGTTCACCACCGAATTCAGCGCGGGCCGGATCCGCGAGGTGGTGGGTGAATTCGAAAAACACATCAAACCGGGGAATGGCTGGGGATGTTGGTCCCTCTCCAACCACGACTGTGTCCGGGTGGTCACCCGGTGGGGCAAGGGCACAAATGGCACAGACGATCCGGCTTTCGCGAAAATCCTGATGGCCATGCTCAGCGCCCTCCGTGGCAGCTTCTGCATTTATCAAGGGGAAGAACTGGGGTTGCCGGAGGCAGAGGTGCCCTTCGACCGGTTGGTAGACCCCTATGGCATTTCCTTTTGGCCAGATTACCTGGGGCGCGATGGTTGCCGCACACCCATCCCATGGACCGCTGGGGCGCCTCATGGTGGCTTCTCAGAAGTCGAACCGTGGTTGCCATTGCCCTCGGAGCATCTTCCGAAATCTGTGGAGACGCAATCGCTGTCGCCTGGCTCTGTTCTTCACTTTAATCAGAATTTCCTCGCTTGGCGGCGAACTCAAATCCCCCTTTGCCGCGGTTCCATTCGCTTCCTTGCGGCTGAGGAACCTGTGCTGGCCATAGAGCGCAAAGCAGATGGCCAACGTCTAATCGCCGTATTCAACCTGGGGCCAGATCCGGCCCAATTCACTCTACCTGCCCGCATAAATGCACTCACCGGCCATGGCCTCGAAGAGGCCCGGGTCGAAGGCCGTCAACTGTATCTCCCACCCTGGGGGGGATTCTTCGGGCAAGGGGAGTGAGGTTCCCATGCCGCTCTGTTTTTGAATTGAATGCAGCAACCCCACAGCCGACCAAGGCTTTGGACTCGTAAAAACCCTTTACCCACCCCTGCCGCAGCGCGGCTCACTTCAGGAGGCAATTCAATGAAGCGCAAACTCCTTTTCCAGGCAGCCCTACCCCTGGCCTTGATCTCCGGACCCCTGTTCGCCCAGGACGTTTTTGAACTGCATGGCTACATGCGGGCGGGAGTCGGCAGATCCTCCAACGGCGGGGAACAGGTTTCTTTTGTTCTGCCCAACACCGGCGACAGCCCAACGGCCGGCCCCGGCTACCGCCTTGGCAACGAGTCCGACAATTACCTCGAACTCGCAATGGACGTGCGCGCTTTTGACAAGGGCGGCACCACTTTCAAACTCCACTTCCGGCCATCCTTCAGGCAGTACTACGCCACCCGCGATGCATCCTCGGATGCGGGTGGAAATGTGGACCATTCGATGCTTTCCAACGCCAATCAGCAGGTCTGGCTCCGGGAAGGTTGGGGTGAGGCCACGGGCATCTTCGGCAAAACCGGCCCATTCAAGGATGCGACCCTCTGGGCAGGACGGCGCTTCTATATGCGCCAGGACCTCCATATCCGGGATCAGTGGTATTGGAACAACAGCGGCGATGGCGTCGGCATCGAGAACATCGACCTTGGTTTCGGCAAACTGCACTATGCCTTCATTCAGCACGATACGGGAAATGTGGACACGGGCTGGGGCACGGGACACTGGCCAGGCACACCCCAAGTGGACCAGTACAACCGGCAAGGAACGGTCATTGGTTCGCATGATCTGCGTCTTTCCGACATCAATCTCTGGTCCGGTGGCACTCTGACCGTCGGGGCCCAGTACAACGACGCCAGGAGCAAAGCTAGTGTCGAAAACCCCTCCAACAGCAACAGCGGAACCCAGTTCAGCCTCCTTTACAACCAATCCGGGGTGCTTGGCGGGGACAACAAGGTCTACATCACCCACGGCAATGGTTCGACCTTCTGGAATTGGTACAACCCTGATGTGAGGACCGACCACAAGTGGGTCGAAGCGATGGATATCTTCTACATCAAGCCGATCGCCAACCTCGAGATGCAGGGCACGGTGATTTACCGAAACCAGACAACCCCGGATGCGGATAAAACGAACGCCGACGGGAGCGCGGATACCTGGGCTAGCCAGAAGTGGATCTCCATCGGCGTCCGCCCCACCTATTTCTTCACCAAGAACTTCAGCGTGGCGTACGAAATCGGCAGGGACCAACTGAAATTCTCATCCGAAGCCGAGAACCGCCACCTCTTGAAGCAGACACTCGCCCTGCAGTGGAGCCCCCAGGCCAGTTTCTGGTCCCGGCCGGTGATCCGCCTGTTCGTGACCAAGGCCTCCTGGAACAAGGAAGCCAACCGCTGGGGGCCCGTGGATGCTGGCCAGTTCAGTGGCGCCAAGGATTCGGCGGGAAATCCGCTCACCAGCGGTCTGACTTTTGGCGCCCAGATCGAGGCTTGGTGGTAACCGGTCCATGGATTTCATGAACCCGTCAATCCAAAACGCTTGACTAGGTAGGCTGTTCACAATTAATGCATCTTATTTCAGTTGCGATGTAAGGTGCATTGATTGTGAGGGCCAGGAAGGAGGATGAATGCGGATCCGGACATCATTGCTTGTTTTAGCCTTGCTAATCGGCGGCCTTGACTGCGCCGGAACGAAGGCTCTTCAATATCAACCGGACACCACCACCATCGCTCCTGGCCATCAGCAGGATAATCCTCCGAATTGGTATTCCGACGCAGTCATCTATCAAGTATGGGTGAAAGCCTTTGCAGACGGGATGAACGGCGACGGGATTGGCGACCTGCCCGGGGTTGATCAAAAATTGGATTATCTTAAGTCCCTCGGTATAAACACCATCTGGTTATCCCCGATATTCGAATGTTCGTACAAAGGGGATAACATGCACGGATATGACACTACTGATTATTATTCAATCAATGACCGCTTTGGGCGGCAAGCTGATCTACAGAAACTCATTGATGATGTGCATGCCCGGGATATGAGGATCATTTTCGATTTCGTGCCGAACCACACTTCCAGCAATAACAAGTGGTTCAATGACGGGACGAAGAGGAATGATTGGTACATCTGGCAGCCTTCCCCACCCAGCGGGTGGGGTTTGCCTTGGGGTGGCGGCACTTCCACCGATGTGTGGCACCAAAGCAACGGGAACTACTTTTATTCTCCATTCGGTTCAGGCATGGCGGACCTGAACTTCTACAATCCAGATGTCAAAGCTGCCATGCAGAATGTTGCTCGATATTGGCTTGACCGGGGATTCGATGGCATGCGGGTGGATGCGGTCCGGTACCTCTGTGAATCAGGGCCTGGCGCTCAGGCGGATCAGCCCGATACCCATGCGCGGCTGCGGGAATTCAGGGCGGTCCTGGATGAATATGCCACTGGAGATTCCCATCCCCATCCCGGTAATGACCCGAACAAGCACAGCGTGAAAATGATGATCGCCGAGGCCTGGACCAACGGCCCTTCGGGCATCGCGCCGTATTACGGCAATGGGGCCAACGAATTCAATATGTGCCTGGATTTCAGCGCGCCATGGGCCATTTGCAATGCGATCAAATCCGCCGACGCCACGCAATTGACCGGCCTTTGGGAATTCGAGCAGGGGCATTACCCGGCTGGATACAGAACCGCGACCTTCGATTCCAACCACGACAACCTGATCTCCCGGCCAGGCACTCTTTATAATGGGCAAAAGAATCAAATAATTTTGCACGAAGCCATGAATATCCTTTCTCCCGGCACACCCATCATCTATTACGGAAATGAAATCGGGATGCCTGGGAAATCAGGCACCGACCTCGATCTTCGCCAACCCATGGATTGGAGCGCGGCCAGCGCCCAGGCTTCTCAGCCGGATTCAATTCTGAGCTGGTGCAAATACCTCATTAAAGCGAAAACAACCTACAAAGCGCTCAAGGGTGCCTATTCCACTCTCAGTACGGATATTGGGCCATCCAAAGCAGTCGCTTATGCCATGAGGGTGGATAACGAAAGCATTTTGGTGGTGGCAAATCTCACGGGGACCACTCAATCGCTGGTCATTTCCGATCTGGCGGCCCTTGGCATTCCCGATGGCTCCCCCATAGGCGCCATCATCGGCGATCTCAAAGCCAGCAATTCGGTGAGCGGGTCCCACTACAACGTCAAGGATCTCCCGCCCTTCGGCCTCCGGGTGCTTTATGCCACCGGTGGCTCGTTCAAGGGGAACATCCATGGCGATCTCCCCTAAAGCCGATTGCCCAGGCCAAAGATCCATTCCAATGATCCATCCGGTTTTTGGCCCATCCTACATGAACAAACCAGCATCAAGCTTCCTGTCCCACCGCAATTCTTCTTATCGGACGCGTCTTCATGGGCGATCTTCAAATCAAGTCACTGCATAAATCCTTCGGTGATGTCAAAGTCCTCCAGGGCTTGGATCTGGATATCCAGGACGGTGAATTCGTCGTCTTCGTCGGACCTTCCGGCTGCGGTAAATCCACCCTGTTGCGGTGCATCGCCGGGTTGGAAGAAGTGACCAGCGGCGAAATCCACATTGGCGGGAAACGCGTGGATGATGTGCCGCCGTCCAAGCGCGGGATCGCCATGGTCTTCCAGAGCTACGCTTTATACCCGCACATGACCGTGGCCGAAAACATGGCCTTCGGCCTCAAGCTGGCGGGCGCCTCCAAGCAGGAAATCGCCGCTGCCGTGGACCATGCCGCAGAGATCCTGCAGATTCAACCTCTCCTGGATAGGTTGCCCAAGGCGCTGTCGGGCGGCCAGCGGCAGCGCGTGGCCATAGGCCGGGCCATCGTGCGCAAGCCTGGCGTTTTCCTGTTCGATGAGCCCCTATCCAATCTGGATGCCTCGCTGCGGGTGAAGATGCGCGTGGAACTCGCGCGGCTGCACAGTGAACTCAAGACGACCATGGTGTATGTGACGCACGATCAGGTCGAGGCCATGACCCTGGCCAAACGGATCGTAGTCATCAACATGGGGCGCATCGAGCAGGTCGGCACCCCGCTTGAGGTGTACCACCAGCCCTCCAACACGTTCGTCGCGGGGTTCATCGGTTCACCGAAAATGAACTTCATGGAATGCGCCCTCGTCTCGGCCGACGAGGCATTGGCCACAGTGAAGTTGAGTGATGGGGCTGTCTTGCAGGTCCGGGCCGACGCACGCACCAAGGCGGAAGGGGAAAAGCTGACCTTGGGCATCCGCCCGGAGCATATTTCCGCAAGCCAAACCGAGGCGCACAACTCCCTTCATGGCCGCGTGCAGGTCGCCGAACGATTGGGCGATACCACCTTCCTCTACATGGATTCCGCCAGCACCGGGGATACCATCACGGTCAAAACTGATCCCGAAAATACGCTTAACGCGGGCGACGAAGCCCACATGTCATTTCCAAGGCACCACTGCTATCTATTCGATTCCCAAGGACAAACACTACCTCGGACCCCCAGGGTCCGAGCGTAGCGGCAAACCGCTCGATCCAACCCTCAACCGTGGCCTCAGCCACACCTTTCATCAGGAGATAGGCATGGGTACCCAAAAAAAACTAATCAAGCTCGCGACCGCTGCGTTGATCGTCATCGGCGGAAGCATCGCGTTCACCGCCCATGCCTCCGAGCCAGGCAAGCTCCTCGTCTGGATCAATGGCGATAAGGGTTATCGCGGCCTTCAGAAAGTCGGCGATGAATTCGCCAAAAAGACTGGCGTGAAAGTGACCGTCGAGCACCCAGAGGATGCGCCGGGCAAGTTCCAGCAGGCCGCGGAAGAAGGCAAAGGCCCTGACATCTGGATCTGGGCCCATGACCGCGTGGGCGAGTGGGCCGCCAGCGGCTTGATCAGCCAAGTCAACCCCAGCAAAAAGGTCAAGGATGATATTGATCCCAACGCATGGAAGGCCTTCACCATCGGCGGCAAGATCTGGGGCTACCCCATCGCCATGGAAGCCGTTTCGCTCATCTACAACAAAGCTCTGGTCCCCAACCCGCCAAAGACATTTGAAGAGGTGTTCGCACTGGATAAGAAACTCCAGGCCAAAGGCAAGCACGCCATCCTGTGGGATTACAACAACACGTACTTCACATGGCCGCTGCTCGCCGCCAACGGCGGCTACGCGTTCAAACAGAACGCCGATGGCACCTACAACGGCAAAGACTCTGGCGTGAACAACGCGGGCGCCTTGAAGGGAGCTGAGATGCTCAACCGCCTCATCAAGGAGGGTGTCATGCCCAAGGGCGCATCCTACGCCGACATGGAAGCCGGCATGGCGCAGGGCAAGGTTGCAATGATCATCAGCGGCCCTTGGGCCTGGGATAACGTCGAGAAAGCCAAGATCAACTGGGGAGTGGCCAAGATTCCCAGCGTGGGCGGCAAAAAGGCGGCCCCGTTCGTGGGTTTCCAGGGCGCGATGATCACCAAGGCCAGCAAGAATGTTGATGTGGCGAAAGAGTTCATCGAAAACTACATGCTCGCCGCCAAGGGACTGAAAACCATTGATGATGACGTTTCCATCGGCGCGCCCGCCAGCAAAGCGGCTTTTGCCCAGATGAAGAGCAACCCGAAGATCCAAGTCTCTATGTCCAGCGCGCAGGATGGCACGACCATGCCCAACAATCCTGAGATGGGGCGTTTCTGGGCCGCCATGGTGTCCGCGTTGACCAACATGACCGAAGGCCGCCAAACCCCCAAGGAAGCGCTTGATGCCGCTTCCAAACGCATCCTCAAGTAGATCAGACCGGAATTCCCATCATGAGCATCCCGCCAGCCGTTCGACGTTTCATCAATCCCGCCTTATTGACGATGGTTGTTCTATCCGCGCTGTACCTCGTCACGATGGTTTACGCGATTGGCGAAACGCTTCTGGCTGGCACGATCCTCCTGATCGCGGCGCTGGCGCTTTGGATCTACACATCGCAACGTCTTTACGCGTACAGGTATCTCTTCCCCGGTATCGCGGCCGCGCTCATCTTCGTCGTGTTCCCGATGTTCTACACCGTGGTCATCGGGTTCACGAATTACAGCTCCACGAATCTGCTGGAGTTCCGCCGCGCGACAAATTACCTGCTGGAAGAGACCTACCGCGCCGAAGGCCCTACCTACAATTTCACCCTTCATCCCGATGGGAATAAATTCCGGATCCGGCTCGAGGATTCCGAAACAGGCAGCGAATTCCACACCGGCCCCTTTGCTTTGGATCCGTCCCATCCAGCCGAATTGAAAGCCGAATCCGCCAAGGTGGCGCCATTTGAACCCGGCGAACCGATCTCCTTGAAGGATGTGATCGCCCATCAACAAAGTTTGAAACACCTCACCATCGTGATGCCTGATGGCGCCAAGGAGCGCATGACGGGGTTGAGGGAATTTGCGCCTTCCCACGCGTTATATACGCCAAAACCAGATGGGGCGCTGGTCAATAACGAAAAGGGCGGCACCATAAAACCGAATTTCAAGACCGGTTTCTACGAGACCGCCGACGGCGAGACTGTCCAGCCTGGTTTCCATGTGCAGATCGGCTGGGACAACTACAAACGGATATTGACCGATACAGCCCTGCGGGAACCCTTCTGGCGCATCTTTTTATGGACCCTGATGTTCTCAGGATTGTCAGTGTTCTTCACGATCTCGCTGGGCATGGTCCTGGCAGTGCTGCTCAACTGGGATGCGCTGAAGTTCAGGAGCGTGTACAGGCTGCTGCTCTTCCTGCCCTATGCGATTCCTGGGTTCATTTCGATCCTCGTCTTCAAGGGCCTGTTCAACAACAACTCCGGCGAAATCAACCTGATCCTGAGTTCCCTGTTCGGCATCAAGCCAACCTGGTTCTCGGATCCCGCCCTGGCTAGGTCTATGCTGCTCATCGTCAATACCTGGCTTGGGTTTCCGTACATGATGATCATCTGCATGGGCCTCATCAAAGCCATCCCGGCGGACCTTTACGAGGCATCGGCGGTTGCCGGAGCTGGCCCGATCACCAACTTCTTCCGCATCACGGTGCCGCTGATCAGGCGGCCGCTGACCCCCTTGCTGATCTCTTCTTTCGCGTTCAATTTCAATAATTTCGTGCTCATTAAATTGCTCACGGATGGGCGGCCTGACTTCCTGAACACCAGCGTGCCGGCGGGCACCACGGACATCCTGGTCTCTTACACCTACAGGATGGCCTTCCAGGACCACGGCCAGGAGTTTGGCCTGGCTGCGGCGATTTCCACCTTGATATTCCTGGTCGTGGCGGCGATTTCGCTCATCCAGATCCGCACCACGAAAATCGCCCAAGACGACAAGCGCTGAACAGCATCCGGGAAAGGCGAACCATGGCAATCGTGATAGATAAGTCCCAACGTTGGCGGGTCCTGGCAGCCCACGTATTCCTGATCGCTTTGTGCGCCGTGGTCATCTTCCCTCTGTTGATGGTCATCTCCATCTCCCTTAGGCCCGGTAATTTCGCCACAGGCAAGCTCATCCCCGACACCATCAGTTTCGAACATTGGCGGTTCGCATTGGGCCTGCCTTCCACAGCCGCGGACGGACACCTGGTCTATCCCGATCTGCCGGTGCTGCGCTGGTTGTGGAACTCGGTGAAAGTCGCGACTCTATCGGCGACGGTCGCGCTATTCCTATCCACCACGGCGGCCTACGCGTTTGCCCGCATCAAGTTCACAGGCAAGAAGGCTGCGCTGATGGGCCTGATGCTGATGCAGATGTTCCCAGCTGTCTTGGCGCTGGTGGCGATCCACGCGATCTTCGACCGCATCGGCAATGCCTTCCCCCTCTTCGGAATTGATAGCCATTGGGCTCTCGTCCTTGCGTACTCGGGGGGCATCGCGCTGCACATTTGGACCATCAAGGGATTCTACGAAACCATTCCGGTGGAGATCGAGGAGGCCGCCAAAGTTGATGGCGCCACTCCCTGGCAGACCTTCTACCTGGTTCTTCTTCCCATGGCTGTTCCGATCCTGATGGTCATATTCCTGCTCGCCTTCATCGGGGCCATCATCGAATACCCCGTTGCCTCCGTGCTGCTGCATCAGCAGGACAACCTGACCATGGCCGTAGGGTCAAAGATGTTCCTCTACGACCAGAAATACTTATGGGGCGACTTCGCGGCCGCAGCAATCCTCTCAGGATTACCTATCACTGTCGTGTTCGTGCTGGCCCAGAAATGGATGATCTCGGGGCTTACCGCTGGCGGCATCAAAGGTTGAATCCACTCAGTTTTCCCACAACCGAGGGCCGTTCCAAAACAAGTGCCCTCCCTTCCAACCCAAGGAGTCAGTCATGAAAATTTGGCGCAGTTCCATCTTCGGGGCGTTCCTGCTCGCCCTCGCCCTTGCGATTCCCGCCTACGCCACACCGCCCGAAGGCTCCATCGAAATCAACTACCACCGCTGCGACGGCAAGTACGAGAAATGGGGCGTGCATCTCTGGAAGAGCCCCAACATGCCGCTGCCCGACATTGAATGGCCCAACCCCATGATGCCTACTGGAAAGTCGGACTTCGGCGTGTTCTGGCATGTGAAGGCCGATGAGTTCTCCACCGGTTCCAAGATGCAGGTGAACTACATCATCCATCGCGGCGACATCAAGGAGCAGGGTGGCAAGGATATGAACTTCGACGGAAACGCCCACAAAGCCATCTGGGTCAACAACAATGACCGTCAAATCTACTATTCCCTCGAAGACGCCAAGAAAGACCACGTCTGCAAGAAGTAATCTCCTAAGGGGCCGTTAAAAATAACCCGTGTTTTTTGGGATATTTTTTACGGCTCCTCATTTCGTGTTCGCCATTAAGCATTCGAGAGGCTTTATGAACCTGGACCGCCCTGCTCTATCGCCTGTGTTCCACACACGCTGGGCCTGCCTCCTGGCCTGCGGGTTGATGCTTGCCGCGCCCCTTCCATCCCACGCAGCTGCGCAGGCAGACCCAAAAGCAGCGCCTCTCCAAAAAGACGTATCAGATGCATCAAACCTATCTGACCTATCACTGCTGACTGTGAAGAACAGCCCGGCCGCCTCTTTGCCAACTGGTGTGCCCGGCTCCTTCGCTGACAACCCAATCGTGTATTTCGTCATCACCGATCGCTTCGCCAACGGAGATCCAGCCAACGACAACAGCTATGGACGCCAGCGCGAGAGCACGCCGCGCGAGGATGTGGGCACCTTCCATGGCGGAGATCTCAAAGGGATCACTGAAAAATTAAAGACTGGCTGGTTCAAGCAGCTCGGCGTGAACGCCATCTGGATCACCGCGCCCTACGAGCAGATCCATGGCTGGGTGGTGGGTGGCAACAAGGAGTTCAAACACTACGCCTACCACGGCTATTACGCGCTCGACTACACCACCCTGGACAAGAACATGGGCACAGCCGGGGAGCTTCATGACCTGGTGGACACAGCCCATGCGCAGGGTGTGCGCATCCTGTTCGATGTGGTTATGAACCACCCAGGCTACCTGGATATCCAATCCGCCCATGATTTCAAAGTCGAAGTGCTCTGGCCGGGCTCAGAAAAGGCGGCACTGCGGGATTACCACAATTTCATTGACTACAATAATTTCAACTTTGGCGATTGGTGGGGCCGGGCCTGGGTGCGCGCAGGCTTGCCAGGGTACATAGACGGCGGGAAGAGCGATCTCATGATGCAGATCGCCTACCTGCCCGATTTCCGCACCGAGAGCGCGGAGTTCGTCAAGATTCCAAAATTCCTGCGCGGGAAGGCCGATACCCGGGCGGTTGATCTACCTAATACAACCGTCCGAGGCTACCTGGTCAAGTGGCTGACCGATTGGGTGCGTGAATTCGGCGTTGATGGGTTCCGCGCCGACACCGTCAAACATGTGGAGCCAGAGGCCTGGTCAGCCTTGAAGCAGGAAAGCGTAAAGGCACTGGCGGACTGGAAATCCAAGAATCCAACCAAGAAAGTGGATGATGCGCCCTTTTGGATGGTCGGCGAATACTGGGGCGTGGGTCCTTCGCGCCACAAAATGCTGAATTCCGGTTTCGACGCGATGATCAACTTCGACTTCCAGGAACGGGAAGATGATTTCGGGAAGCCAGAAAAATTATTCCGCGAGTACGCGAAGGAACAAACCGGGCAACCGGTCCATATGCTCAATTACCTCTCCTCCCACGATACGCATCTCTTTGACCGCGCACGGCTCACCGAGGGCGGCGCAGCCCTGCTCCTGGCTCCGGGAGGGGTCCAGATCTTCTATGGTGACGAGACAGCCAGGCCAGCCGGTTATGAACCACGAACCGACCCCCAGCAAGGCACTCGCTCCGATATGAACTGGACCGCCATGGATGAGAAGGTGCTCGCCCATTGGCGCAAACTTGGAACCTTCCGGGCGAGGCATATGGCCTTGGCCAATGGCGAACATCACCAACTGGCGGAGAAACCCTACACATTCAGCCGCATCAGCCCCGCAAGCGGCGATCGGGTGGTGGTCGCCATGAATGCCACTGGCGAAGTAACACTTACTGTCGCTGGCGTATTCGTGGATGGGCAAACACTTCGTGATGCCTACACAGGCCGCACCGCCGTGGTGGCGGGTGGCGCGGTGAAAATCCAGGCAGACCGCTATGTGCTGCTGGAACGCGCATCGGACAGCCCTAAATGAGTCCAAGGAGATTGCCTATGGCCACGAAGAAACTCCCCACCGTCGCATATTTCTGCATGGAGTACGCCCTTGAAAGCAATTTCAAGATCTATGCAGGCGGTTTGGGGATCTTAGCGGGGGATTACCTTAAAGGCGCCAAGGACCATGGTTTTCCGGTGGTTGGAATTGGCATCCGGTGGAAGCAAGGATACGGTGAACAGTACATCGAAAAAGAGACGGGGAAATCCTTCGATGCCTATAAAAATTACGGGCCAGAATCCCTGAAGGACACTGGGATCACAGTCAAAGTCGGGATCAAGGGCCGGAATGTCCTGGTCAAGGTATGGCGCGTGGATTCCTCCCATGGGGTCGATTCACTGTACCTTCTCGACACGGACATCGAAGGCAATGATGGCGAGGCGCGTTGGATCACGGGCCAGTTATACGGCTGGTTCGGCGAGGAACGCGTCGCCCAGGAGATGGTGCTAGGAATCGGGGGCGTCCGCGCGCTGCGAGCCCTGAAAATCAAACCCTCTGCATACCATTTCAATGAAGGACATGCCTTGTTCGCAGGGTTCGAGCTGATCCGCGAACGTATGGCCAGAGGTTCGGCCTTCGGGGATGCCTGGAAGAGGACCCGCGAGGAGGTGGTGTTCACCACGCACACACCGATCCTCCAGGGAAATGAATCCCATCCAGTGGAACGCCTCATGTACATGGGCGCCAACCTTGGGCTCACAAAAACCCAATTGAAACAGCTCGGCGGCAGTCCCTTCAATATGACCGTGGGCGCCTTGCGTTTGTCACGTATCTCCAATGCCGTGGCCGATCTCCACCGCGCCACTTCCAACAAGATGTGGGCGCATATCAGCGGTCGGAGTGAAATCATCGGGATCACCAATGCGATCCATACCGGAACCTGGGTGGATGGAGGAATGCTCGGGCTTTCCAATTCCTTCGACGGCACCAAAAGGGCGAAGGAGGCGCTCTGGCGGCGCCATATGGATAACAAGAAGAAGCTCATCCAATTCGTCAAAGATCGGACGGGCGTGAAGCTTGACCCTGAAGCCCTGCTCATTGGATTTGCCAGGCGGGCAGCGCCTTACAAACGCTCCAATTTCATCTTCTCCGAGGAGAAATTCATCGAGCCCCTCCTGAAAAGTGGAAAACTCCAGATCGTATTTTCAGGGAAATCACATCCGCTGGATGACAATGGCAAAACCATCGTCGAAAATATTGTGAAGATGACCCGGAAATACCCAAATAGTGTGGTGTTCCTGGAAAACTACGATATGGAGATCGGGCGCATGCTCACCACCGGCTCCGATGTGTGGCTGAACAACCCCCGCCGTCCCAAGGAAGCCTCAGGCACGTCGGGCATGAAGGCAGCAATGAATGGCGTCCTGAACCTTTCCATTCTGGACGGGTGGTGGCCTGAAGCCTGCGACCATGGCGTCAACGGCTGGCAGTTCGGCGATGGCTTTGAAAGCGCCAAGGATGCAGTGCTGGATAAACACGATTTCAAGGCATTTAAGAAGGTTCTATCTGAAGAAGTGCTGCCCACCTACTACGAAAACCATGGCAAATGGATCGACATGATGCAGGAATCCATCCGCAGCACCCGCGGTAAATTTGCCGTCAAACGCATGTTGGATGAGTACTACGAGCGGATGTACAGGCGCTCTTGAGGGACAACTGATGAACAAAATATCGAAATCCGATAAAGAATATTCAATCTATTCGCTACTGGCGGCTTGTGCCATAGGCCTGATCGGATGCAGTGGTGGGGGAGGTAGCAACAGCTCCCAGCCGCCACCTGACGTTGTTTCCATCGACAAGGATCCCAACTCCTCCCCAGCTGCGGACCCCGCCTACTATAACGTCCCCAGCTCTGCGCTGGGAGTGGCGGTGGGCGGCTCGAACATCACCTTCCGGTACTGGAACCCCAAGGCCGCTACGGTCACCGCAGCGCTCTATAACAATTGGAATGATCCCCTTAGCTCTCCGGCGATCTCAATACCGCTGGTGAAGGGCTCCGGGGGCGTATGGGCAAGCGCGGCTATCGCGACCCCTGCGCAGAATTTCTACGTATACAACGTGGATGGAACCTATGTGCTGGATCCCTATGCCAGATCCATGGCGCAATGGGTGCACACAGGTTCCAGTTCAATCACTGGCGATTCCGTGGGCAAGGGCGCCATCGTGGATCCTTCGGCCATCGCCCCCGACGGGGGATGGTCGTACTACGCAGGTTCTTCCTATTTTTTCGATGGGTCGCGGATGAAGGCTGGTGATGGCGCGACACCAGCGCCCTATGCCTTCCTTTCAAACCGGGACGCCATCATCTACGAGGCCGGAATCCGCGACCTGACGGTGGATCCGGTCCTGGCAGGCTTCGCCGCAGGGCATCAGTGGGGAACCTTCAAGGCCCTGGTGGATGTCCTGCCCCACATCCAGAAACTGGGCGTGACCCATATCCAGCTGCTGTGCCCCCTTGAAAATTACTATTACGACCAAACGAAGAACACCCAGCGCGAGATGAATGCCGGCCAGACCTCCGGCGCGAACTACAACTGGGGTTATGACCCGCATAACTACTTCACGCCTTCCGGCATGTACTCCTCGAATCCCATCAATCATAATTCACGTATTAATGAGATGAAAACACTCATTAATGAAATTCACAAACAAGGCATGGGGGTCGTTCTTGATGTCGTGTACAACCACACGGCTAACAATGGCATTCTGGGCGATGCGACGCTCCCGGGCTACTACTACCGATCAAGCAGCAAGAATGGCGCGGGCAGCAATGATGTGAAATCCGAATCCAAGATGGTCCGGAAGATCATCCTCGATTCCATCGTCCAGTGGGTGAATGTCTACCATGTGGATGGTTTCCGCTTCGATCTCATGGGCGTGATGGACACCCAGACCATCAAGGCCGCCTACCAGGCCGCCAAGGACATCAATCCGCATGTTGTCTTCCTCGGCGAGGGATGGAACGGTTATTACACCGGCGCCGCGACTGACTACAACAACAACCCGACTTCCGGCAGCGATCAAGGCAATTCAGCCCAGTTCAAGGGGCTGAACGTGGCGATGTTCTCGGACAGCTACCGCCAGATCTTCAAGAACGGATATCCCAATGACGGCGCCAAAGCCTTCCTGACGGATTCCCCCCAACCTGCGTCTGCCCTCTTCTCCAACATCGCCGGCCTGCCGACCAATACGAACCCGGCCTTCGCGCCTGGGTCTTCCGATAATGTGATCAACTTTCTCTCCGTCCACGACAACCTGTGCTTGTACGACGTGCTTTCACTGGCCACGAATTCGAACAAAGCGAACGACGCGACCATCCTGAAAAGGGCCAAGGTGGGATACGCTGTGCTGCTCACATCCCAAGGGGTTGCCTTCATCCATGCAGGCGACGAGATGTTCCGCTCCAAGGAGACCACGGCCAGCCAAGGGGCTTCCAACACGAAGTCCAATGGAACACGGACCTTTGTTGACAATTCGTACAACGCATCCGATGCGATCAATATGCTGAAATGGTCCACGGTTTATTCCGGCGATCCGATCGCTGGCGGATTCACGAACTACGCGGCTTCCCAGAATGGATACCAATTGTACGGGTACACCTCGGGCCTGATCACCCTACGTAAGAGCACCAACGCCTTCCGGCTTCCCGACACCTCCATCGCCGCGAATGTGATCTCTATCCCTCCCAGTTCAGGGGGCAGCAGCACCTTGGCCTTCGGCTACAAGGCCATGTCCACCGACAACACCGGAACCTATTACGTGTTCCACAATGCGGACTCGGTTCCACATGCCTTTCCAGCTGATGCAGACCTGGGGGCGGCACTCCTCTTGGCGGATGGCAGTTCAGCAGGCTTGGCACCGATCACAGCTTCATCCAGCGCCACGCTCAGCGCTGATGGGAGGACCGTGACACTGGCCCCCCTCACCTCAGCCATTTTCAAGCGATAAACGCCACCCCCGGTTTTTTAGCTTTTGCGCGCCATGACTTGGGCCATCTCCAAAACCTTGCAGGAGTAGCCCCACTCGTTGTCATACCAGGAGACGATCTTCACGAAGGTCGGATCCAGCGCGATGCCCACCTCGGCGTCAAAGACAGAGGTGCAGCTCTCTCCCCGTAAATCGGTGGAGACCACCTTTTCCGTGGTGTAGCCGAGGACCCCTTTCATCGGGCCCTCTGATGCCGCTTTCATGGCAGCGCAGATCTGCTCGTAGGTGGCGTCCTGGTTGAGTTCCACGGTCAGGTCCACCACAGAGACATCGGAGGTGGGCACCCGGAACGCCATGCCGGTGAGTTTCTTATTCAGTTCGGGAATCACCTTGCCCACCGCCTTGGCTGCGCCCGTGGATGAAGGAATGATGTTCTCCAGGATGCCGCGGCCACCGCGCCAATCTTTGTTGGATGGCCCATCCACGGTTTTCTGCGTGGCCGTGGCGGCATGGATGGTGGTCATGAGGCCGCGCTTGATGCCGAAACTGTCATTCAGCACCTTGGCGATGGGAGCCAGGCAATTGGTGGTGCAGGAGGCATTGGAAATGATTTCCTGGCCCGCATAGGTGTCGTCATTCACCCCAAAGACAAACATCGGCGTGTCGTCCTTGGATGGTGCTGACAGAATGACTTTTTTCGCCCCGGCGGTGAGGTGCGCGGAAGCGGTTTCCTTGCTCAAGAACAGGCCCGTGGATTCCACCACCACATCGACGCCCACTTCGTTCCACTTCAGCTCCGCGGGGTTCTTCAAGGCCGTCAGGCGGATCTTCTTTCCATCAACGACCAGATCCTTCCCTTCCACGGACACATCGCCCTTGAATTGGCCGTGGACCGAGTCGAATTTCAGCATGTAGGCAAGGTAATCAGGCTCCAGCAAATCGTTGATGCCGACCACCTCGATTTCAGGGAAATGATAGTGGGCCGCGCGGAATACCATGCGTCCGATGCGCCCGAATCCATTGATGCCGATTTTGATCATGGTGCCTCCCGTTTGCTGTTGCCTGGTTCGTCGATCAAGGTCGCTTTCAGGGCGGCCTTCACGGCTTCCAATTGATGGATGGCGCTGCTGCCTCGGCGCAGCGCCAGGCCAACTGTGAGGACATCGATGACCCCCAAGTGGACCAGCCTCGACACCATCGGAGCATACACCTCTGGGTTCTCGGGGACATCCGCCGACAGAAGAATATCGCAGACCTTGGCCAGCGGAGTTCCCTGCCGGGTGATTCCGATGATGGCCGCCCCCGCCCTCTTTGCAAGTTCCACGACTTCCAGCAAGGCCCGGGTCCGTCCTGAATTCGAGATGGCCAGCACCACCGCGCCTGGCGGCAGCAGCACGGCCGTCATCCGTTGCATCTGCGCATCGGTATAGCACATCGTGGGAATCCCGAAGCGGAAGAGCTTCATCTGGGCATCCATCGCGGTCACTCCAGAATTGCCCATCCCGTAGCACTCGATCCTGCTCGCTCCATCCAGGGCTGCGATCGCTTGCTCAACGGCCGGTACATCAAGATGCTCCCGGGTATGCGCCAACCCCGCCATAGCGTACCCGAACACCTTGGATACGATTCCGGCGGCCTTATCGCCAGGAGAAATACGGGCATGCACAAATGGAAGTCCCGACGCGAGGCTGCTTGTCAATTGGAGCTTGAAGTCGGTGACTCCCTTACAGCCGAGCCGACGGCAAAACCTGACCACGGTGGGTTGGCTCACATCCGCCCACTTCGCGATTTGCGCCACAGGCGCCGATGCGACCTGGGCTGCCCGCCGCAGCACCACGTCCGCGATCTTCCGCTCGGAGCGGGAGAACTCGCTGTTGAGGGATTGGATCCGATTCAGCATGGACATAGGCTCACGCGGACCAGTACACAGTGACTGGAACCTGATCCTGATGCAGGAACGCGCGCACAGGGAGCAGAGATATGGGGCCTGGTTCCAGGGCCTGTTCCAAAATCCGCAGCTTGGCCGTCCCTTGGATAAATAGAATGATTTCGCGGGATTGGAGCAGTGAGTGGGCGGATAGGCTTAGCCGGGCGTTGGCCTGTCCTGCGGGATGAAGCATTAGAGCGGCTTCATGGGTCGAGAACCCCCGTTCCAACTCTGGGGCATCCGGAAAGAGCGAAGCCGTGTGGCCATCCTCGCCCAGACCGAGCACCACCATGTCGAAGGGCCTTGGGACAGCCTCCAGGCGGACGCCAAGATCCGCCACACACGTCTCAAACGTTGAATCGTCAATCTTCAAAGGAATGAATTTGGCCCCAGCGGCCCCGTTGCACAGCAAATGGGACCGGACCAGCCTTTCAGTGCTCTCGGCGCCATCTGCCGCGACCCATCGCTCGTCCGCAAGGGTTACCGTGATCCGATCCCAATCGAGCGGGCATTCGGCAAGTGATTCAAAAAGGGGAACAGGTGTTTTCCCACCAGATACCACCAAGCTGGCCTGCCCGCGCAAACCAATTCCCTCCGCCAGATTCCGCACGATATGGGCCTGCGTGGCCGCCACCCAGGAAGGGAAATCCGGGAACTTCCGTACCACCACGGCCATCAACTTTCCTCATTCCAGGCAAGGCCATCACGGGAAGCAAGGACTGTGGAAGCAGCCGGCCCCCACGTTCCAGCGGCATACAGTTTGGGCCGCTCCGGGCTGGCCGACCAGGCGGAAAGAATGGGCTCCACCCAGGTCCAGGCAGCTTCCTGCTCGTCCCTCCGCACGAAGAGCGTCAGATTTCCACGGATGGCATCCATCAGCAAACGCTCGTAGGCGTCCAGGCGGCGTGTCTGGGAGGTCCCAGCGAAATCAAGATTCAGATGCGCCTGTTCCAAGGCCATGGTGTCCCCGGGCTTCTTGGCGAGCAGGAATAGCTTCATGCTTTCTTCCGGCTGCATCCGGATGACAAGTTGGTTGGCCCGGAAAGAATTGGATGGAAGATCAAAGATGGAGTGCGGTACTTCCCGGAAATTGACGATGATCTCGGCGACCCTTTCGGGCATCCGTTTTCCACTGCGAAGGAAAAAGGGGACACCGGCCCATCGCCACGTATCAATCTCGGCTTTCAACGCCACAAACGTTTCGGTGGAGCTTTCGGCGTTGATGCCCGGCTCATCCGTATAGGAACCCACCGGCGCATGGTTTATCGCGCCGGACCGGTATTGTCCCCGAACCGATTTGGTGGCCACGTCCTCCGCAGTGAATGGACGCAGAGAGCGCAGCACCTTGAGCTTTTCATCCCGGATCGCATTGGGATCAATGCTGGACGGGGGTTCCATGGCGACGATGCAGAGCAGCTGGAGGAGATGGTTCTGCACCATGTCCCGCAGCGCTCCGGTCCGGTCGTAGAACTCCCCGCGTCCTTCCACGCCGAGCTGTTCCGCTACCGTGATCTGGACATCCCGGATCCATTCACGCCGCCAAAGGGGCTCGAACAAAGCATTGCCGAAACGCAAAGCCAAGAGGTTCTGGACCGATTCTTTTCCAAGATAGTGGTCAATGCGGAAGATTTGAGTTTCAGAAAAATAGCCCCCCACAAGGTCGTTGATTTCACACGATGATTTCAGATCGTGGCCCAGCGGTTTCTCAAGCACGACTCTGGATTCCGGCGTGATGAGTTCGTGCCGCCCGAGGTTCGAGCAGATGACCGGAAACAGGGACGGAGGCGTGGAGAAATAAAATACGCGGATCCGCTCGGCATGCTCGTTCAGAGCCGCCTTCAGCGAGTGGTAGCTGTCGGAGTCCTGGGCATCCAGCGGGAAGTAGAAAAGGCGCTCCGAGAAGGACTCCCATTTCACCGCATCGAAGGCCTGGCCAAGAAAGGCACCGCATTGGGTTCTTGCCGAGGCCCTGTATTCCGCCAGGCTCATGTTTTTGCGGGCCGAGGACATGATCCGGGCGCCTGGAGCCAGCATCCCTTCCCGGAACAAGTGGTAGAGGGCCGGCAGGAGCTTGCGCATGGCCAGATCTCCGCTTCCCCCAAAAAGCACAATGTCAAAGTCGGGTAGAGCAGCCATGGACTTTCTCCAATGAAATAATATTTCAAAAATGACACTCGCATATCAAATTTATGGAATAAAATTACATATTCTGCGACGAACGCCTGACCCTGAAGGGGTGAACCGGTGCTGCATCCAACCTTAGAATCCGTGACCACACGCATCCAAGCCCGCAGCCGCGCCACCCGCGAAGCCTATCTGTCACGCATCGAGTCCGCGACAGCCTTGGCCTCATCCGCGCCACACCGCTGCGAGCTTTCCTGCGCGAATCAAGCCCATGCATTCGCCGCGTCTCCCGGCTCGGACAAATCGGTATTGCGCGGCCCCATCGGTCCAAACGTGGCGATCATTTCCGCCTACAACGACATGTTGTCAGCCCATCAGCCCCTGGCGGCCTTCCCTGAGTGGATCAAGCAGGCGGCCAGGACCGTCGGCGCCACCGCGCAGTTCGCCGGAGGCGTCCCTGCGATGTGCGACGGGATCACCCAGGGCCAGCCAGGCATGGAGCTGTCGCTCTTCTCGCGGGATGTCATCGCGATGTCCACGGCCATCGCCCTTTCCCACAACATGTTCGATGCGGTCCTGTGTCTTGGGGTTTGCGACAAGATCGTTCCAGGGATGCTTATCGGAGCGCTGCAATTCGGCCATCTGCCTGCGGTCTTCGTGCCCGCGGGCCCCATGTCCAGCGGCATTCCTAATGACGAGAAGGCCAAAATGAGGCAGCGTTTCGCGGCCGGGGAGGTTCCCCGTGAAGCCCTGCTGGATGCGGAAGCCAAGTCCTATCATGGCGCGGGCACCTGCACCTTCTATGGGACCGCGAACAGCAACCAGATGCTGATGGAGATCATGGGCCTGCATCTCCCCGGTTCGGCCTTCGTCCATCCAGGCTCTCCGCTCCGCGAAGCCCTCACGAGGGCCGCGACAGTACGGGCCGCGTCCATCGTGGCTGGCAGCAAGGAGTACACGCCGTTGGGCCGTCTAGTGGATGAAAAAACCATTGTGAACGGATTGGTGGGCCTCCTGGCCACAGGAGGATCCACAAACCACACGATGCATCTGGTGGCCATCGCCCGAGCCGCGGGAATCCACATCGACTGGGAGGGACTTCGACACCCTGTCAGCCCACGTGCCGTTGCTGATGCGCGTCTACCCCAACGGAAAAGGAGATATCAACCACTTCCATGCAGCTGGAGGCATGGGGTTCCTGATTCAGGAATTATTGGGAGCCGGACTTCTACATCAGGATGTGGCGACCATCATGGGACCGGGTCTGCACCGCTACGCCCAGGAGCCTTGGCTCGTAGATGAGAATGTGAAATGGCGCGGCGCTCCGGAAAAAAGCCTCGATGAATCCATCCTCCGCCCAGCAGGCCAGCCCTTCTCCGAAAGCGGGGGTTTGCGGCTGCTGACGGGAAATCTCGGGCGTGCCGTGATCAAGGTCTCCGCCGTGCTTCCCGAACATCGGTGGGTGCTCGCCCCAGCCATGGTGTTCCATAGCCAGGAGGCTCTCCTTGAAGCCTATGCGGCAGGAAGGATGAACCGGGATCTGGTGGCCATCGTCCGGTTCCAAGGCCCCCGAGCGAATGGGATGCCCGAATTGCATAAACTGACACCAGCCCTCGTGAATTTGCAGGACAAAGGGTTCAATGTCGCGCTGCTCACGGATGGCCGGATGTCAGGGGCTTCAGGGAAAATCCCAGCCGCAATCCATCTTTCCCGGAGGCCGCGACCGGCGGGCGCTGGCGAAACTGCAGGATGGCGACCTCGTGGAATTGGATGCGAACCTTGGAATCCTGCGGGTGGACCTGGACGAGTCAGCTCTCGCTTCCAGGATCCCGGCGACCCTGGACCCTCTCGTCAACAGCCATAGCATGGGCCGCGAACTCTTCGGCCTTTTCCGCAGGCACGCCACCTCGGCAGAGGAAGGGGCCACCAGTTTCGGAATTCCATGCAGCGAGGACAGGCCATGACCATAGGCGACATTCTGCGCAAAGTTCCCGTGATGCCTGTTATCACCATCGAGCAATTGGATCAGGCCCTTCCGATCGCCGAAGCGCTGCTGGCAGGCGGCATCTCCGTCATGGAAATCACACTCCGAAGCGCTATTGCGCTGGAGGCCATCGCGTTGATCCAATCCACTTTCCCCGAAGCGGTCCTGGGGGCTGGAACGGTTACCACCGCAGAGAACCTTCAGCGTGCGGCTGGATCGGGCGCCCAGTTCGCGGTGAGCCCAGGACTCACAGACGAGTTGGCCGCTGCCGCTTTGACTTCAACCATTCCGCTATTGCCTGGGGTCATGACACCCACCGAAGTGATGCGCGCCCGCGCCATGGGATTTGAATACCTGAAGCTGTTTCCAGCCGAAGCCGCAGGCGGCATTTCCATGCTGCAATCCCTTGCGGGTCCCTTCCAGGACATCCGGTTTTGCCCCACAGGCGGCATCCGGCCTGAAACCGCGTCGGCCTACTTGAAGCAACCCAACGTGGTTTGCGTGGGAGGCTCCTGGCTGACGCCAAGAGGTTTGGTGGAGCGGCAAGATTGGGCAGCGATCACCCGCCTGGCTCAAGAGGCCATGAGATTATGGGACTAGCGGACTAGGGTAGGCTCATTCCTTCAGCGAGGTCACCATGCCCCTCTTCCGTGTCAGCCTACTGGCCTTGCTCCTAGCCACCTCCCTGGGCGCTCAGGCCCCCCAGCTGGTGCAATCCATTCCAGAAGGGACAGGCCTGGAGCAGACCGACCTGCCCTTCGCCAAGGATGTGTGGCCAGAAATGATCCGTGGGGCCAAACGCAGTGTGGATATAGCAGAATTCTATGTCACCAACACACCTGACGGCTACTTGGAGCCCTTCTTGCGGGAGCTGGAGAAGGCTGGAGCCAGGGGCGTCAAGGTACGCGTCATGCTCTCCACACTGATGTTGAACGGGGACCAGCCCTCCGTAGCCCGGCTGCGCGCCATTCCTGGAGCCGAACTGCGAAGCTTCGGCTTCGGTGAAGGCAAGCACGGGATCCTTCACGCCAAATACTTTGTGGTGGATGGAGAAGATGCTTATGTAGGAAGCCAGAATCTGGATTGGCGGTCCCTGCAGCACATCCATGAGACAGGACTGCGGTTCCAGACCCACTCCCTGGTGGCGCCCCTGCGGGAAATTTTTGAAGTTGACTGGGAGTTCTGCAAAACCCATAAGATGCCGGCCCTGCCCAAGACAAGAGCCCTTTCGGTCCCTCCAGCCTTGGAGCTGGTGGCCAGCCCGCCTAGCCTAACCCCAGCATCCATACGGGCCTCCTTGCCAGCCCTTCAAGAGATCCTAGGGCAGGCCAAGAACAGAATCCGCGTCCAGCTCCTCACCTACTCCCCTGTATCCGGCAAGACCCGTTTCTGGCCGACCCTGGACAACGCCTTGCGCGCGGCAGCAGTCCGGGGCGTGGCCGTCCAGCTTCTCGTTTCGGATTGGAACCTGGCTTCTCCGCCGTAGACCACCTGAAGTCCCTCACGCTCATCCCCAACCTGGAAGTGCGGATCGCATCCATTCCCGAATCCAGCAAGGGACATATTCCATTCGCCCGGGTCGTCCACAGCAAGTACATGACTGTGGACGGGAATCTGCTTTGGCTAGGCACAAGCAACTGGAGCGAGGACTACTTCGCAGACTCGCGAAACGTGGAACTCATCCTCCGGGATCCTTCTCTGGCGGCTCAGGGCGACCGGATCTTCGATCGGCTCTGGAACAGTCCGTTCGCTTCCCGGCTGGATCCAACCAAGACGTACGTCCCACGTGTACGGGACTGAATTGGACCAGAAAACGGGCGATGTAAATATCCACACCTTCCTTTTCTTCAAGAAGGAAGGGACCGCGATGTTCTCACCCTAGGATTCAAAAAGACGGCGAACTCAACCCGAACAAGAATGTAACGACAGGTCTAATGCCACGATCGCTGCATCTCAATGACTTTCCATGGGAAGGGGTTCTCGTCGACCTCCTGCTCATCGCCTTCTGGACGTGGGCATTGCCATCCGCATCAGCGTGGTGTGCAACCTTCCCACATCTTGCGGTATGGCTGGTGGCGCTTTTCCAGGCTGTCGCGGTGGGGCGAATGGTCGCCCTCTACTTTGAAACGCGAACGCAATCAGCGCTCCCCAGCTGGTTTTCCCCGCTGGGAGGGCTCTGCGCCGTGCTCTCCGTGGGAGGGTTCATCTGGATATTCGCCGCCATGTTTTCATCACAAGTCCGTTGGGGGTTCTTCACCCAGCGCATGCCGCTTGTCCTGGTCTTTGTAACCGTCGCATCGCTGGGCATCCAAATGGAATTCGCGGGCGAAGCGCGGAAGCCGTTCGTGCGCGCGCTTGACGCGGCGCTTGTGGCCACTTACCTGTTCGTGGCAGAGGCGTTTCTCTTTGCGATGCTGGATGGCGCGGGCACCAGCCACCGGAGAGCGATGCTGGTCGCACTTGTGCTTTGCCACCTGCCCATGCGGATAGTGTTCGCGGCCGTACCACCAACGAGCAGATATGAACTTATGTCCGCCGGAATTGCATTCGGCTTTCTTCTGCAGGCAGTGCTCGTGTAGGGCGCCCCGGCTTTCAGTCTGCGCAAAGCCTACGACGATGCCCCGCTGGACAAATGCCATCAATGCTGGTCGCCGAATTGGGGTGCGCTTGCCACGCGCTCGCGGCATAGCACAGGCCGCACTCGGGACAGAAGAAGGGCGCCAGTTCCCGGTCGTACTGCCACAGCGTGCGAACCTCCCCGCAGCGCAGCGCCTCGCGCAGCAGCTCGACCGATGAGGGTTCGATCCCCTGTTGCAGGTCCCCGGTGAGCGAAAATCCGCTCAGTTCGACCCAGTATCTGTTCCACGGTGGGGCGGGCGAATGCAACGCCACTGATCCAGCCACCAGGCCGGTGCTGGCGCAGCGGAAGTCGCAATGCCCTTCGATCCGGCCAACTCCTGCTTCATCCACCAAGCTGAATCCCTTCATTTTCACGAATGATGATAATGGTAACGGCACTGGCTATTAGCAACTGTGAACGCTGCCGGTGTCTTGTTCCATCCTGCAAAGAGTCAAACACCACCATGGCTGAAACCCTTATCCTCCGCGCCGAAGACGGGCTTCCGCCCGATGTGCGCACGCTGCTGCACGGCTCACCTCCAGAGGGCGTGTGGTATCTGCCGAGTCATCCGCGCTACAGCAATCCTTTCCGTTTTGCCGCCGCTGTGTCCCTGGTCGTGCTCATAGCGGTGACAGTCCTGTTTTTAATCACGGTCTTCACTGCGACCCGATTTCGCAGCGAGGGGTTCACGATCACGCTGGGCCTTGTGCTTTTTTCCGCTGGCATCCACTGGTTATGCCGCCGTGGCAAAGCGAAGGCAGTCCGGCTCGAAGCAGACTTGAAGGAAGGCCGCGTGCGCCATGGCCTATGGATCACGCCGGAACATGTCCTGGTGCATGATCTGGATGAAGGCATCCGCTGCATGCGCAGGTCGGACATTTCGAAGACGCATATCTACCACAGCGGACGTCCGCCGATGGACCTGCTGGTGCTCACGCTCACAAACCGTCAGACAATACGCATCCTCGTGAATGGGCTCGACGGCTGGGCTGGCCAGGCGGAGCAGCTGCGTAGCGAAGTGGAGGAGCGTTTGTTCGCGAAACAGGGTGAGAACTGAAAAGCTCTCAGTTCACCAAAAACAACCCCGCCGCCCCTCCCACGGTCAAGAGCGTTCCCACCACGGCGCGGAGCGTGATGGGTTCGTGAAAGAAGATCCACGACAGGGGAAGCAGGAAGATCGGGACGATGGCAAGCAGCGTGGAGACGGGTCCCAACGGCGCATGGGCGATGGCGTACATGGCCAGGAACCCGCCCAGGATCGGCCCAAGGGCCGTGCCTGTGAGCATCTGCGCCAGGATCCGCCTATCGGCCCAGGCTGAGGAGGAAAGCCGCAGGTTCCCCCGCAAGGCGAGATAAGCCATGGATCCCACTGCCCCGGCCCCGACGCGCACCACCAACGCGGAAAAAGGTTCCACACCACTGGCCATGCCTTTCAGCGACGTAAACTGCCCCAAGGCTTGCCCCACTGCCGCACCCAAGCCCAGCAGCAGGCCCCAGGCCCGGGAGCGGCCGGAAGGGCGCGGGTCAGGACCGGCCACCACCATCGCGATGCCGGACAGCGTGACCAGGATCGCGGCGCCCTTGGACCAGGACAGATTCTGCCCCAGGAAAACCCAGGCGAGGGTCGCGCTGAGTACGGGCGCCAAGGTCTGCATCAGCATTCCCAAATGAGGCCCGATCTCCACGAAGGATTCTAAGCCCAGCCCGTCCGCCATGGCGAAACCCAGTAGGCCCGAAAGCAACAGCCAGGCGGTTCCTGACAGGCCCACACCCATCGGCCAGGGAGTGCCCAGGAAGAGCCAATGCAACAGCACCAGCAGCATCGCCGCAAGGGCCAGGCGCATCGCATTGACCACCTGAGGGCCAATGCGCCGCGCGGCGAAAGTGAGTACCGTAACGGTGATGGCCCACAGGAAGGCCGCGGTAAAAGCTGAAGCTTGGCCCACCAGCACACCGTCGAAAGTCACGCCTTTCCCCCCACCGCTTCCTGGATAAACTACATTTTACCATCGTCTCACGAGGCCTGCCATGCGGCGAACCCTGCTCCTTTGCGCCCTCTCGCTGTTGCCCCTTTTCGCGGGCGATCGCGTCACCGGCCGCGCTTCGCCACCCGCGCCGAGGTCGCGGCGCAGCACGGCATGGCCTGCACCAGCCAGCCTTTGGTGACGCAGATCGCTTTGGACATCTTGAAAAAAGGCGGCTCGGCCGTGGACGCCGCCATCGCGGCCAATGCGGCGCTGGGCCTGATGGAGCCGACGGGCTCGGGCATGGGCGGCGATCTCTTCGCGATTGTGTGGGACGCCAAGACGAAAAAACTGTACGGGCTGAACGCCAGCGGCCGCTCGCCGAAAAGCCTCAGCCTGGATCATTTCAAGAAGCTGGAATTGAAGCACATCCCGGCCCATGGCCCCCTGCCCGTGTCGGTGCCCGGCTGTGTGGACGGCTGGTTCGAACTGCACGGGAAATTCGGCAAGCTGCCGATGGCGGAGGTGCTCGCGCCCGCGACGCTACGCCCGCGAGGGCTTTCCCTTCCGGAACTTGTCGCCTACTACTGGGAGCGGAGTGTGCCGGCCCTCGGCAAGTTCCCAGGCTTTGTGGAAACCTACACGGTGGACGGAAAACGTGCCCCGCGGAACGGCGAAGTCTTCCGTAATCCACGGCTGGCCGTCACGCTGGAGAAAGTGGCCAAGGGCGGCCGGGACGCCTTCTACAAAGGTGATATTGCTCGCAGGATCGACGCCTGGGCATGAAGGCCCAGGGCGGCTTCCTGAGCTATGAGGATCTGGCCGCGCACCACAGCGAATGGGTGGAACCGTTGTCCACGAACTACCGCGGCTACGACGTGTGGGAGCTGCCGCCCAACGGCCAGGGCATCGCGGCGCTGCAGATGCTGAACATCCTCGAAGGCTACGATTTTTCGAAGATCCCCTTCGGCAGTCCGCGCCACGTGCATCTCTTCGCCGAGGCAAAAAAACTCGTCTTCGAGGATCGGGCGAAATTCTACGCGGATCCCGAATTCGCGAAGGTCCCTGTGAAATGGCTGCTGTCCAAGGACTATGCCGCCCAGCGGCGGGCGCTCATCAGCGAAACCCGCGCCGCGCGGCGCCTGGAGGCGGGCCATCCGCCCCTGAAGGAAGGCGACACGGTCTACCTGACCACCGCCGACCAGGACGGCAACATGGTGAGCCTGATCCAAAGCAACTACCGCGGCATGGGCAGTGGCATGACCCCCGGCGATCTCGGTTTCTGCCTTCAGGATCGTGGCGAGCTGTTCACGCTGGAAGAAGGCCAGGCCAACACCTACGCACCCGGTAAGCGTCCCTTCCACACCATCATTCCCGCCTTCATCACCAAGGATGGCGAACCCTTCCTCAGCTTCGGCGTCATGGGCGGCGAATTCCAGCCCATGGGTCATGTTCAGATCGTGATGAACCTCATCGATTTCGACATGAACACGCAGGAGGCGGGCGACGCGCCCCGCCTGTCCCACGAGGGTTCAGGAGCCCGGCAAGCTGCCCGGCACCATCCAGCTCGAGAGCGGCTTCCCCATCGAAACCATGCAGAAGCTCATGGGCATGGGCCACGGCGTGGCCTGGCTGCTCGGCGGCTACGGCGGCTACCAGGGCATCCGTTGGGATCCGAAACAGAAGGTCTACTTCGGGGCCAGCGAGAGCCGCAAGGACGGCCAGGCCGCGGGGTACTGAAACCATGACCCTCCTCAGGCTCTTCCTGGCCTTGGCGTTTGCGGTTGCCCAGGCTGCCGCCGCCGGACCCACCTCCACCGGGGAGATCGCGAGCACCGTCCAGTCGCTCCAGACATCCCATCCGGGAAAAACGGGCACCTTCGTCATGGAGGAGGGCGAAAAATCCCTGCTGGCCCGGAGCTGGCTGGCGGACAAGGCCACCCGCAGCATCGACATCCAGTACTTCATCTGGAGCGCGGACAACGTGGGCATCCTGGCCACCGAAGCGCTGCTTCGGGCGGCCCAGCGCGGCGTGAAAGTGCGAGTGCTCGTGGACGATCTCCTGATCGATGCGTCGCCGGAGGCCATGGTGGCCCTGGCGGCCCACCCGAATTTCGAGATCCGCATTTACAACCCCAAGCACACGGTGGGGACATCAAAGGTGAAGCGGCTCCTTAACTTGGCCACGGGTTTCCGCGCCTCCAATCAGCGGATGCACGACAAGACCGCCACCTTCGACGGCCTGGTGACCATCACCGGCGGCCGGAACATGGCCGACGAATATTACGATTTCGACCACACCTACAATTTCCGCGATCGGGACGTGCTGGTGCTGGGCCCCATCGTGGCGGACATCAACGCCAGCTTCGAGCGGTTCTGGGCCAGCCCGCTGGCGGTTCCCGTGAACCGGCTCCTGGAAGGCGAAGTCCGGAAATTGACCCCGGCGCGCATCCAGGCGATCTATTCAGAGCTCCATGCCTACGCGGGGAACCGGGAGAACTATGCACCGGAAGTGCGGGAAGCCACCCGGAACCTGACGCAGAGATTCACGAAGCTAACGGACGGAATGACTTGGTCCGATGCGGCCTTCCTATGCGATCAGCCCGGCAAGAACGACAACCATTTCGATCTCGGGGGCGGGGGCCGCACCACCAGCGCACTCATGGACCTGCTGCGCTCGGCCCGCCATCGGGTGACCATCCAATCCCCCTATCTAGTTCTGTCGCCGAAGGGATTGGACTTCTTCAAGGCCCTGGTCCGGCGAGGCGTGGAGGTGCGCATCAGTACCAACTCCCTGGCGTCCACGGACAACCTGCAGGCCTTCAGCGGCTATCAGAAGCAGCGCAAGGCGATCCTGAAGGCGGGCATCCGGGTCTACGAATTCAAGCCGGAGCCCGCCATCATGGGCGAGCTGGTCCCGCGGTCCGCCCTTGGCAAGGGTTGGAAACCGACCCTTTCCCTCCACGCCAAGACCCTGGTGGTGGATGGAAAAACCCTGTTCGTAGGGACCTTCAATCTCGATCCCCGCTCCGCCAACCTGAACACCGAAGTGGGTGTGCTCATCCCCAGTCCGGACGCGGCCCGGCAGGTGGAGCAGCGGATCGAACGGGACATGGAGCCCGGAAACAGCTGGAACGCCCTCCGCGAAAATCCGGATTCCCATGCGGCTCCCGCCAAGCGCCGGATCAGCCGATTTTGGAAGACCCTGCCCCTCCAGCCGATTCTCTAGGCCGGGATCTCACGGGCAGCGCAAGAATCATCCATGTGGCGCAATTGGGAAACGCTCGGGATCGCCCTGTTTTTACAGATTGTCCCCACGTCTTTCCGGACCGATCTTTTGGTGCATCTCTCAGAAAAGGAGGCCATATGCTCGCCCTCGGTTTAAAGATTTCCTGGATTCAAATGACGTGAAGTACATCTCAATTCCTCATCGCACGGCCTACACGGCCATGGAGATCGCGGAGTCTGCCCACGTCAGTGGCAAAGATATGGCCAAGACCGTGATCGTGGATCTCGACGGCAAGCTCGCCATGGCCGTGCTTCCGGCAACGAAGCACGTCAGCCTGGAACGCCTGCGGAGATCCGTCGGCGTCCGGCATGTTGGCATCGCCGAGGAAGGGGAATTCAGGTTCGGCTTCCCGGACTGCGAGGTGGGCGCCATGCCTCCCTTTGGCAATCTTTTCAACATGGATGTCTTCGTAGATCCCCAGCTTGCAGAAGACGAACAAATCGCCTTCAACGCAGGGAACCACGAAGAGGTCGTCCGCATGGCCTACAAAGACTTCGAGCGCGTCGTCCACCCGAAAACTGTGGCGATGTAGGCCATGAAGTCCCACTTCGCCGCATGGACCAATCGTGCCCATTTCGCGCAATGAGGAGAGCGATCCAGTATCCAGTAGTCAACGGATGTGCTAAAAAGCCCCCCCTGATTCTCGGGGGCTTAGGTGGTCCCGATACGATTCGAACGTACGACCCTCAGATTCGTAGTCTGATGCTCTATCCAGCTGAGCTACGGGACCATGTTGTGCTTGTTCCGCTGTTTACTTACGCAAAGAGCGGAACTCTCGATTTTACTGGAGTCCAGCGCTTTGTCCATCCCATTTGTTCAAGGGGCGCGTGCGCGATTCCGGGCAGGTTTGCCCGGTGATTTCCGTGGCTAGGCGATCCATGAGGGCCCGGGCGGTGGTGAGTTTCCCGCCGAGAACCAGGCGCAGGTTCGAAAATTTTGGATGGGTTTCAAGGATGGCTTCGCGGCTCAATTTGGCGGTATGCGCTTTGTCCTTGGGCGGCCGCACCAGGGGCCGCACGCCCGACTCCTCCAGGCGCACCGGGAGTTTGCGCCATTGCACGGACGGGATGTTGACCTCAAGGGCCGTGAACAATTCTTCGCGCTCTTCCTCCACAACCGGCACACAACCGTCCTCTACGGCCCGTTCAGTGGTGCCCACCTGCAACAGGCCGTCGCGCGGGATGACGAACAGGATGCGGCCTTCCCCCCGCATCATCGCCCAGGGATGCTGGCATCCGCGTTGCAGCAGATCCGGCGCATCGAACCAGAGATGGATGCCACTGGAGAGGCGCAGCCGCTTCCAGGAATCGCCGAACCACCGGAGCAGCAAAGCATCGTTCCAGGGCCCCAGGGCGAACACCCATTTCTTCGCGGTGATCGTGCGCCTGGTGCCATCCCGCAGATCCCTCGCGTGCGCAGCTTTCAAGACACCCGGCTCGTCGTCAAAATTCTCGATTTCATGGAAGTCCAGCCAGGTCGCATCGCTGGACGCTGCCAAATCCCTGACCAGATCCCGATCCCAAGTCATCAAATCCGCATAGGCGACCGCGCCACGAAAGGGTGAATCCTCCGCCCGAGGATCCGCTTTAAAAACGGTTGAGGGCACGGCGCCTAAGCGCAGTGAGGACGGCCATCCGGGGCGATTCCGGCCCCAGGAATCGTAAAGGCCTATGCCGACCCGATGGGACAATCCTTCGAAAAATCCGCGATGGGGCATCCAGAAGCTCTCCCACCGCACTCGCCACGGCGCGATGGTGGCCCAGGCGGCGCGCTCCACCAGGCCTTCGCGCATCTGCCTGATGTCGCCGGTCTGCAGGTATCGGATGCCCCCGTGGAGCAATTGCGAGGACCACTGCGACGTGCCGCCGCCCACGGCGCCCCGGTCCACCACCGCGCAGGAAATGCCGCGCAGCGTCAACTCGCGGGCCAGCGCGCAGCCGTGGATGCCCGCGCCGACGATCGCCACGTCCACGTCCACCTGCGCCGCGGCAGAGCATGGGGTCGTGGGCGCTTCGGGCCACGCAACCGGCCTTGGCGGATCAGCAATCAAGTGGCGGACTCCCGTGATCTGGTAGAGAGTCTGACATGACTTCTTCAGAACGACGTACCAAGCCGGATCTACCGGATGAAATCGTGCAACTGAAGGCTGTCCTGGTGAAGTAGAAAATACAGGACGACGAAAAACGCTAAAAAGGCGCGAAACAAGATTGGGATCGCAATTCAGACCCACATCTCTTTGCCTTATTCGCATGGTTTCGCGGTTCCAAGCGTTTTCAGTACACCGCGTCTGCTCCGCCATCCACGGGAATCACGCAGCCGGTGGTCCAGACGCTTTCATCACCCAGCAGATGGGCCGCGAGGGCGGCCACTTCCACTTCCAGCCCCAGCCGTTTGAGCGGGTTCACCTTGGAAAGCCGAGCCAGATCCGCTTTCCGGTCCTTGGAGGATTTCAGCCGCGCATCCACCATGGCGGTGTGGATGGGACCAAGCGCAATGGCGTTGCAACGGATTTTCCGGGGTGCCCATTCCAGGGCCAGCACTTTGGTCAGCATGTGGACGCCAGCTTTTGAAATGCTGTAGGCGGCGCTGTCGTGGATGGCGCGAAGCCCGATGTTGGAGCCCGTGAACACCACGCTGGCGCCAGCTTTGAGCTTTGGACACAGGTGATGGCACATCAGCCAAGGCCCCCGGAGATTCGCAGCCATCATCTGGTCGAAGGTGGCGATAGGGGACGATTCCACACTGCCCTTCATGAACTGCCCTGCGTTGAGGAACATCCCGTCAAGCTCTGGGCACTGCGAAGCGAAGGCTTCCACGGCTTCATCAATGGAGTGGTCCAGCGACACGCAAAGGGCGTTCGGAAGCGTCTCTTTCAGCGCATCCAGCCGGCGCCCCACGAGCACCAGCTCCGCGCCGCGCTCGGCGAACATCCGCGCCGCCGCGCGCCCGATCCCGCTGCCGGCGCCGGTGACGAGGATGCGCTTGCCTTCAAGGGAACTCACGCGTCTCCCTTTTCCGGGAGCCTCGCGCTGCTGGGGATGATGACGCCGCCGCTGACGGCCCAGGTGAGCGCCTGGTCGGGGCGGAGCTGCACGGGGCGGACTTTGGCGGCATCCACCATCACCACGTAGCCCGACGTGGGATTGGGGGCGGTCGCGATGTAGACGGCGATCATGCGCTCGCCGCCCTCCATGGCCCAGGAGCAGTCGCGGTGGGCGACGAAGCCCAGGGTGTAGGAGCCGGGATGGGGCCATTCCACCAGCACCACTTCCTTGAACCCGCCGCCGCTGTTGGCGCCCTGGCCGCTCTGGATGGCGTTGATGAGCTGCTTGGTGGCGCCGTAGACGCCCTTCACCACCGGCACGCGGAGCATCAATTCATCCATCCACAAGAGCAACTGCCGGCCGACGAAATTCCCGACCAGAGCACCCACGAGCATCAGGAGCAGTATCGTGGCGATGGCCGAGAAAAAAGCCAGGGTCCAGTAGCCGGGTTCGGGCAGATGCAAGGAGGTGTAAACGAGCACCAAGGGCCCTCTGAAGATGCCGATGAGGGCGTCAAAGATCCAATTCAGTATCCACAGGGTCACCACCATCGGAAGCAATGTGAACAGGCCTGCTAGCAAATATCGGCGGATCACTGGATGTTGCCCCCATCGTCGCGAGACCCAGGGCGGCTCGCTGAATCGTCTTTTTGCCTGGCGGGATTCAAATTGCCCGTGAGCTTGCCCGTGCTGTTGAAGAGCCGCTCTCCCACTGCATCATAGAAATCCTTGAAATACACTGCCGCGCTCCAGATGGCGAGAGCCACCGCGATCCACATCAGGATCATCCCCATGCCCGAAAAGAAGGCATAGGGCCGGTTGAGCTGGATGAAGAATTGGAAGATCTCGCGCTTGGTCAGCGTGTGCAGGAAGGGATCAAGCTTAGGCCCCAGCATCAGGCAGGAAATGGCCGCCACTTGGGCGCCCAGCTTCCACTTGCCTACGGTCCCCGCGGCGATGGTGACGCCTTCTTCAGAGGCGATGCCCCTTAAGCCCGTGATGGCGAATTCCCGCGCCAGGATGATGAAGGCCATCCAGGCGGGCGCCAGATTCAGCTCCACCAGGCTCATGAGCGCGCCCGCCACCAGCAACTTGTCCGCCAGCGGATCCAGGAGCTTCCCCAGCACCGTGACTTCGTTCCAGCGCCGCGCCAGATAGCCGTCCAGCCAATCCGTGAGCGACGCGATCCAGAACAGCGTGACGCCGATGATCAAATGATTCTGCACGCGCGTCATCAGGACCACGACCAGGATCGGGACCATCAGGATGCGGGCGAAGGTGATGTAGTTGGGAAGGTTCATGGCGGGTGGGCGCTTGGCGTCAGCCTTAGGATCGGTGAGCCTCCAGCCTAATGCCGATTGGGCAGAAAGCCCACCGCCCCCGTTTCCCCTATCCTTGACCCATGGAAAACCTTGCCTTCAAGGAGTGGCTGCGAGCCGAAGCCCTGAATCTGGGCTTCGCCCGCGTGGGCTTTGCTTCCTGCGAACCCTTCGAGACGGAACACGATCATCTCCAAACCTGGTTTTCCGAGGGCCGCGGCGATCATCTGCCCTACCTTGACCCGGAAGTATTGCTGGATCCCCAGCGAGTGATGGAGGGTGCAAAGACGGCGCTGGTGGGGTTCTTCCCCTATGCGCGTCCCAAGGCGGTGCCCGGTTCTGCGCCCGGTAGCCTGAAGCTCAGCCGCTATCTCTGGGGCACGGACTACCACATTCTTCTGAAGCCTCGTTTGCAAAAGCTGCTGGCGAAAGCGCAAATGCAAAGGCCCGAGGTGCAAGGCCGCGTGTGTGTAGACACGGCACCGCTGATGGAACGGCAGATGGCCGCGAGAGCGGGGCTTGGCTGGCAGGGCAAGCACACCCTGTTGATCATGGGCAAGGATGGCTCCTGGGGATTCCTAGCGGTATTGTTGCTAGACGTCGAACTGCCGCCGGACAAGCCCTTTTCGGCAGAACATTGCGGCGCCTGCATAGCCTGTATTGATGCCTGCCCAAGCCAAGCCATCTCGCCCTTCCACCTGAATCCCAATCGCTGCATGACCACCTACACCATCGAGACCGAAACGGAACCACCGCCCGATGTCACCGCCGCCATCGCCCAGAGCGGCTGGGCGGCGGGCTGTGATATCTGCCAGGAGGTCTGCCCCTGGAACGCCAGTCCAATATTCGGCGATGCCAAACTTTGGGGCCAACCGAACCGCCTTCATACGGAACCCGCAGCCAGCTTGCTCCTCGGGCCTTCCCAATGGCGATCTCGGACCCGCCGGACCGCACTTAGGCGAGTCCGAAATCGCCATTGGAACCGCAACGTGGATCTGATTCTGGGAAGCAAGGCGGAGGGGACAACCTGAATCCCCTCCACAGGGTGAAAACGCCACCGGTGTCCTTGCGGCTGCATGAACTTTTCTGGTATGCCTGCCTTTTTTCCCCTATAAAGAGTTTTATGCCCTTTTCCACGGGAGGCCCTATCGATGCCCATGAAGCACTGGACGATCCAGGATGCCGCGACTTTGTATGGCGTGAAGGAATGGGGCAATGGATACTTTGCCATCAACAGCAAAGGGCACCTGGAAGTAGCGCCCACCCAGGACCAGAACCTGGTGGCGGATGTCTATGAGATTGTCCAGCACCTGCGGAAAAAGGGCGTCCGCACGCCCTTGATCCTGCGCTTTCCCCAGATCCTGGCGGACCGCGTCATCGAACTGCACGAGGCTTTCCGCAAGGCCATCAAGGAGTTCGCCTACGACGGCTCCTACCAGGGCGTGTACCCCGTGAAGACCAACCAAATGAAGGAAGTGGTCGAGGAGATCGTCCGGGCAGGCGCCAAATACCACTACGGCCTGGAGGCGGGTTCCAAGCCCGAACTGATGATTGCGCTGTCCATGGAGTTGCACCCCGACGCCATGGTGCTCTGCAACGGCTACAAGGACGAGAGCTTCATCCGCATGGCCCTGCTGGCCCAAAAAGCTGGCCGCAAATGCCTCATCACCGTCGAGAAAATGACCGAGCTTCCGCTCATCCTGAAAGTCGCCAAGGAGCTGAAGGTCATGCCCTTGCTAGGCCTGCGGGCCAAGCTCAACGCCATGGGCAAGGGCAAATGGGAATCCAGCGCCGGGGACCACGCGAAATTCGGCCTAACCACCCGGGAGATCATCGAAGCCATCGAGACGCTTGAAAAACGCGGAATGATCGAGAGCGTCCAGGAATTGCACTTCCACATCGGCTCCCAGATCACGGATATCCGCAGTGTGAAAGCCGCCATGAAGGAGGCCACCCGCATCTATGCCAAGCTCCGGAAAATGGGCGTCCCCATCCGCTATCTCAATGTGGGCGGCGGCCTCGGTGTGGACTACGACGGATCGAAGACCACCTTCAGCTCTTCAATGAATTACTCCATCGAGGAGTACGCCGCTGACGTGGTCTACACCACCAAGGACATCTGCACCCAGGAACAGGTTCCGATGCCGGATTTGCTGAGCGAATCCGGGCGCGCCATTGTGGCGTACCACCAGATCGTGGTCGTGGACATCATCGGCCTCATCGACACCACGCATACCAAGTACAAGGTGGAACTCACGGGCAAGGAACCACAGGTTTTGAAAGAACTGGCCTATACCCGCGACAACATCTCCATCAAGAATTTCAGCGAGATGTACCACGACGCCATCACCCAGAAAGATGAGATGCTGACGCTCTTCAATCTGGGCTACCTAGGCCTGGAAGATCGTGCCAAAGGCGAGATCCTGTTCTGGGAAGTGTGCCGGAAACTCTCGCGGATCCTGGGCCACAAGAGCCTGAAATACATCCCTGAGGAATTCCAGGATCTCAACAAGAGCCTGGCGGACAAACTCATCGCGAACTTCAGCATCTTCCAGTCCATGCCCGACCACTGGGCCATCGAGCAACTCTTCCCCGCCATGCCCATCCATCGCCTGAAGGAGCAACCGACCCTGTCGGCCACGCTGTGCGACATCACCTGCGACAGCGACGGCAAGATGGAGCGGTTCATTGATCTGAAGGATGTGCGCGACGAAATCCCGCTGCACGAGCCCAAGACCGGTGAGCCTTACTACGTGGCGTTCTTCCTGACCGGCGCCTACCAGGACATCCTTGGCATGCGGCACAACTTGTTCGGCGCCCCCAACGAAGCCCACGTCATCGTGGACGAGGACGAGGATTTCAAGATTCAGCACATCGTCCAGGCCGACACCATTGACCACATGCTGCGCACGGTCCATTACGACCCATCCCAGCTTGTCCAGGCCCCCACCAGCCGCCGCAAGACCAGCGCGCAAAAGGATGCCGCCGAGGCCCTGAAATCACTGCTCACCGAGCAGCGGCGGCTTCATACGTATCTGGAAATGTGATACCGGGTTTCATCCATAGTATGTGACGCCGAACACAACGGGCCCTGGCCTAGCCCCGTAGTGGAGTCTGGAACCACTCTGACGCAGCGTAAACCGTGGACACATAGGCTTTCCGTGCGTTTCTTTGGCCTGGGCATCCCCTGTTGATCCCACCCAGGGAGCATGGGAATCTGTAATCAAGGACATGGGAATTTCAACCTGGGTTCCATGTTCCATGGGCTTTTTCATCCCTGGCGGGGACAATCCCGCCGCGATCTTTTCCGCCCTCCCTTCCACCGCTCACTTCCCTGAACCTGCCCTAGGAGCAGCCATGACCACCCACAAGATTATCTGGACCGGTATCGACGAAGCCCCGGCGCTGGCAACCTATTCCCTGCTGCCCCTCGTGCAGGGCTTCACTAAGGGCACCGACGTGGATGTGGTCACCAGCGACATTTCCTTCGCAGGCCGCATCCTGGCCAATTTCCCAGATGCGCTGACTGACAGCCAGAAGGTTCCCGACAACCTGGCCCGCCTGGGCGAGCTGGCCCTCACTCCCGAGGCCAACATCATCAAGCTCCCCAACATCAGTGCCTCCATCCCGCAGCTGATCGCCGCCATCAAGGAACTGCAGGAGCAGGGCTACAAGGTGCCGGACTATCCCGAGCAGCCAAATGACGATGCGGAGAAGGCCATTCAGACCCGCTACGCCAAGGTGCTGGGCAGCGCGGTGAATCCGGTGCTGCGCGAAGGCAATTCAGATCGCCGCGCGCCGCTCTCCGTCAAGAACTACGCGAAGAAACATCCGCACAAGATGGGCGCCTGGGCGCCTGATTCCAAGGCCCGCGTGGCCCACATGAATAGCGGCGACTTCTACGGCAGCGAAACCTCCACCACCGTTCCCGGCGCCACCAACGCCCGGATCGAATTCGTGGGCGCCGATGGCAGCATCAAAGTGCTGAAGGAAAAAATGCCCCTGCTGCCCGGCGAGGTGATCGATGCCTCCGTCATGAACGTGAAGGCCCTGCGGCAGTTCTACACAGAGCAGATCGAGGCCGCCGCCAAGGATGGCCTGCTGCTTTCCCTGCACCTGAAGGCCACCATGATGAAGATCTCCGATCCCGTCATGTTCGGTCACGCGGTGACGGTCTTCTTCAAGGATGTGGTGGAGAAGCACGCGGTGGTCATCAAGGAACTTGGGGTGAATTTCAGCAATGGCCTGGGCGACCTCTACGCCAAGATCCAGGGCCTGCCCGATGCCCAGCGCGCCGAAATCGAAGCCGACATCCAGGAGGTCTACAAGATCCGCCCCGCCCTGGCCATGGTGGACTCGGACAAAGGCATCACCAATCTGCATGTGCCCAACGACATCATCGTGGACGCATCCATGCCGGTGGTGGTGCGCGATTCCGGCAAGATGTGGGGGGCTGACGGCAAGCTGCACGACACCCTGGCGATGATCCCGGATCGTTGCTACGCCACCATCTACCAGGCTGTCATCGAGGATTGCCAGAAACACGGCGCCTTCGATGTGGCCACCATCGGCAGCGTGCCCAATGTGGGCCTCATGGCTCAGAAGGCCGAGGAATACGGCTCCCACGACAAGACCTTCTTCGCCCCCGCCGAAGGCAGCATCCGCGTGGTGGACGATGCGGGCCAGACCCTGCTCCAGCAGAAGGTCGAAGCCGGAGACATCTTCCGCATGTGCCAGGCCAAGGACGCGCCCATCCAGGACTGGGTGAAGCTGGCTGTAACCCGCGCCCGGCTCTCCAACACCCCGGCCATCTTCTGGCTGGACGAAAAGCGCGCCCATGACGCCCAGATCATCGCCAAGGTGAAGGCCTACCTGCCCCAGCACGACACCACCGGCCTGGACATCCGCATCCTGACCCCAGATGAGGCCATGAAGATCTCCTGCGAGCGCATCCGCGCCGGGAAGGATACGATTTCGGTCACGGGCAATGTGCTGCGCGATTACCTGACGGATCTCTTCCCCATCATCGAACTGGGCACCAGCGCCAAGATGCTTTCCATCGTGCCCCTGCTAGGCGGCGGCGGCCTGTTCGAAACGGGCGCGGGTGGTTCCGCTCCCAAACATGTACAGCAGTTCCAGAAGGAAGGCTACCTGCGCTGGGATTCCCTGGGCGAGTTCTCGGCCTTCAGCGCCTCCCTGGAACACCTGGCCAATACGTTCAAGAACCCCAAGGCCGCGGTCCTGGCCGAAACGCTGGATCTGGCCATCGCCAAGTTCCTGGACAACGACAAGTCCCCCGCCCGCAAGGTGGGCCAGATCGACAACCGCGGCAGCCACTTCTACCTGGCCCTGTACTGGGCCGAAGCCTTGGCCGCCCAAAGCAAAGACGCGGAACTACAGGCCCGTTTCGCGCCGGTAGCCAAACAACTCGGCGCCAATGAAGCCAAGATCAACGAAGAACTGATCGGCGCCCAGGGCAAGCCCGTGGACATGGGCGGCTACTACCACCCCGATTTCGCCAAGACCTCCGCCGCCATGCGCCCCAGCGCCACGCTGAACAGCATCATTGACGGCTTGGCATAGTCAAAATTTAATTGGGTTCCACAGCGTCCGGATCAACAGTCAATGGCATCTTGTCTTCCAATGGCAGGGCTCCAGAACTGATCAATTTCAGGTTTCGAGTGAGGGCTGTCCGATACCGTTATCGGGCCTTTTCAACCAAAGGACTTCAGCGAAGCAGCGCTGTGGAAGTCCGTTCACCCGTGGCACCGGTCTCCTCTGTTAGTGGATTCAAGACTGTGTTGCTGGGATCCTCAATACGCATGGAATGGGTTACCAATCAGTTCTGAACCGGAGTCCCTGCTCATGGAGATTCTGTAGAAAAATACGATCCTCCTTTTGCGCGGCGACACCTTCTGCTTTTCGCTCACTGTCGAACCAGACGTCTTTCCGGCGTTCATCCAGCACAATTCGAACACTGGCACCTTCTACTAGCACCTGCCAGGTCAGGGCTCTGAAGGGGCTATCGGTTTGGACGACGGGAAGCAATGGCTGGACCGGATGGGGAAAGGTCCATTTTGCACGGAGGCTCAATGCGTCATTCGCACGCATCTCGACGGCGAGCTTTCGAACAACGCCTGGCTTCTGTATGGGAGATGGGATGCCAGGGAGGCCCCAATCGACAAGTTCCAGATATTTTCCCTGCAGCACTGATCCGGTTGGATGAGTCAAGGTGAACCGAACCTCGAAGGGGTGTTCCAGGTCCAGAGGATCTCCCATGCTAAGGTCCGTGAGCGTTCCGGTTGGGGGGAGCCGGAAGCCGTGTTGAATCACCCATTGCCTCAGTTGCTGGGTGCTGTGTTCGAGGGCCAATTGGCGTAGGTGTATGGCATTCCCGGTCTCCCGAAGCCGGATTTGGGCCTTCACTGAACCGTTCACTTCTACCTGTCCTTCCAGATCGATCGATAGACCGGGCTCCATCGTTGCTGAAGCGGGAACCGTCGCCCAGACGGCGCCAGTGGGGGTGCATATGAGTACCCTCCGATTGCGATGATCGGATGGGAGGAATCCAAACGTGCAGAACCGATCGGTGGAATCCACCAGGAGGAAACGGCCCTGTGAGGTCTCGACCTCTGCAGGCAGCCCCAAGGTTTCCTTTAGACGAACAGCGGCGATGACATGGTTGAACACGTATGGGAAAACCGGTTGATCCGCCTCAATCACTCCGTCAATGATGCGGCACAAGACTGGGCAAGGATCGAACCCCACACCGCTGGCTTCCCCAAGAAAACAAGTAGCGTGGTCTTTGCAATCCCCGAACCTTTTCCGCACCACTTCCGGGCAGGTCTCGGGCAACCAGCCCCGTTCGGGTGTCAGATAGACTTGCTTGTAGACCAATTCCTTCGACATCCAGTTGTAGATAGTCCGCAGGGCATCCTTTGGGCTTTGGCCCGCCAAGGGGATCGTTTTAGAAGAGATCATGGCCGGACGATAATGCTCAAAGATCCAAGAGGCGAACGAATCCCAGCTTGCGCAGGAAGGGGCTGTGGAAAGCTTGGGGTCCAGGAACCGGAGTTCCACACGCGGAAGCACGTTGATCAAGTGGGGATGCGCCTTCTCGTCCTTGGGCAAGGGAGCTATGCCAGAGGCGGCGATGGCTCCGCCGGGCAATCGCTCTTGGGCGATTCCCCACGCTTCCCAGTGCCGGGGCTCGATCCGTGCCTCTACCTCCTTGAGATCGGTGAACCATCCCTCCTTCTTGCCAAAGGTCATCTCCCAGCGCCGCACGGGCTCGATTTCCGCAAGATAGACCCAATCCACCGGACCCATGGGTGCTTGGCAAACCTCCTCGGATTCGAAGGCCAGGAGACTTCCGATCGCCACACGGGAAATCTCCGCTTCGGTCGCATAGAAGGTCGTGATGGTCCCATGAGTGTCTGTGTCAACCACCTCCACGTCCTTTCGTGAAAGCTGCACCACCTCCCCATCAGGCCGCAGGTTCCACCCTTTGAGGCTCCTGATCTTTTCCGCGCGGCTTCCAAGGCTAAAGAGCCTAAACTTCCCCTCCCCAAGGCCACGTTCCGTTAGCACCTTCACCAGGCGGAGGGTCCGTTTGCGAACTTCCCCGGCGCCGGTGTACGCGACCTCGTGACGCATGAAAAGCACCCACGCGTTGGCTTCTTGAGGTGGGGTTTCCTTGAGCGCAGCGGCCGCTTCGATCCTTGCCCAATCGGGGAGCTTGGAGAGATCTTGACCGAGCAGACAGGTCACCAGCAGCCCAAAAAATAGGGCTCTGGCCTTCAAGAGTTCTTCTCCAAGGTCACTTTGCTGTGGTAGGCCTCGTCCACCCATCCCATGAAAGTCCTGAACTCGTCATAGGCCTCCGCAGGCGCGAAACCCCTCAGGACATCCACACGGATGACAACCTTCACCAGTGTTTCTTCACCCTTAGCCGTTGTGGAGACTGTGAAGGCAACCTTCCCAAAACTGTTCTGGCGGATCAGCGGAGTCTTTTGACCCAGAACGAATCCTTTCGGCAGAGTGAACTCGCAAGTGCCCAACTGAATCCCAAGGATGGTCAGGACGATGGGTTCGGTCCGCTTTTCGGGCCAAGCGCTGGGAAGGTAAAGGGCTCTCTGCATTCCAGGGAATGGATCGAACTGGAACGTCGAGGAGGTGGGTCTATCGAGAAGTCCTTCCGCCTCCCATTCGATGTTGGCGTCGGGGTTCATGGCCTCCCGAACCTGGGTGGAAGTGATGGAGCAATCTGGGACACCCTTCTCAAAAGTTTCTTGAGCTGCCGCGCCTGGTCGTCGAGGGCGCGAGTCATGAATCGTCGTCGTTCTAGGAATTCTGGGTACCCGGTAAACTTGGCTCCAACCTTGAACCGCTCCAGCTCTTTCTCGAACGACATTTGAAACGTGTACTGGGAAATGTTAAAGGCAGCAGGCTGGTATGGAATCATGGCCTTGGTGGGCTTCCAGGTCGCGGTATCCACCACCAAGGTTTCCCAGCCTTGGTAAGCCGGATTCACAAGGCCTGGCGCAGCGAAACGCAGTGAGGGGTCGAGCCACAATACCCTCCCATCCTTCGATTGAACCCCGACAAGGAGGTGTTGGACTTGGTACACGTCCAGAACATCGAAGTGGAATAGGCTGACATTTCGATTCTTCAGCAGACCCAACCAGGGATGGATGCCCGCCTTTTCCAAAAGGGCGAGGTACAGGAATCCCATCTCCTGCCCTGTGGCTGCTCCCCGCTTCACAATCATTTCCAAGTCGTGGGTTTGATCGTAGCTATCGGATTGAATAGCTTTCAAGTCCAGGGTGCTTTTTTCTTCCGAGGTGGGAGAGTCAACATTTTTGATTCGCCGGTCCAGCCGCCTGAGCAGTAGTTCGGCAGCCTCGGGGCCCCCGGCGGGAAGGTCCTGGATGAGTTCCTCCGCTAAAGATTTGAAGGCTTTGCCGGTCTGGAGTCTATTTTTGAAATGCGGCTTCCAAAATTCCCTGGTTGCGATTTCCCAGTACTGCTGCACTTCTCCGCGATCTGGGCCCACCAGAGGGCGCGGTTGGTGCCAAGCCAAAACAATCGGCCTACCCGCCAAGGACATCAACGCATAGGGCGGCGACTCTCGACCAGGCAAATTCCGAAATACATACTTCCGTCCTCGCCCATTGTTTGTGATCTCAGGTTTGTTCCCACGTCCAGGGATCACCACGGCACTCCAGTGGTAGCCTGGCTGAAATTCCACGACCTCTTCGATGACCTTGAAGGGGCTGCCCAGCCACCACTGCGCAGAGTAGCCCATGCTCCAGGGAAGCTCACGGTCCTCGCCTCCTCCTGCCATCTCCACCCAGCGCAGTTCCACCACGCAGTCCGAGGTCACCCCTGGTGGGATGATCACCTGCCGAGGTCCCGATTTTTCTGAGTTGGGGAGGATCTTGGAAGTGAAGTCTTTCAGTTTGTCAAAAAGCACCACGGATCCATCCCGATGGACAGTTCGGCCTTCTATACTTGTGGTTTCCGGGCTGAATTCCATCAGTTCCGCGGCCTCCCGCCCGGAATCTGAGAGCACGCGTGCTCGAAAGACGTGAATAATCGCACGGCCATTGAAGGTCATGTGGCGTTCCAGGATGACAGCCCCCTTCACGCCATGTTCGGGATCTTCTTTCATGGCCCAGATTTCCGGAGTGATGGGCGCCCAAGTTCCGGCATGAATTGCCAAGCCCACGAAAAAGGATAAGAAACCAGCTCTCAAGAGAATCTCCCTAACTTGGTATGACTGGCCCAACCCAGAAGTGTATCTGGGGCAGGCTAGTACACCCACGGCGAATACTCTTTGCCGCGGAAATACGATCATTTGGGTCGGCCTGCGCGAAATCCGATGGAGTCTGGCTTCAAAGCGACTTCAAAATCTCCGCACGCTTGGCCCGGTACTCTTCCTCGCTGAGCAGACCCTTCTTCCACAAGCGGTCTAGATCCTCCAACCTTTCTTCAGGCGTGCGGGTTTTGTCGGTGGAAGGCTGAGGACGGGGCGTTGCGCGCACAGTAAGGTCAGCGCTCCGTTGGTACCGGTCATAGGCCGACCGGACTTCCACAGCACGCTGAGCGTCTTTCAGGGCGTCCTTGAAAATCCCCGCGTCTGGCAGGATTTCCAGGGCGCGGCGGAATTTGGGAAGCGCTGCGGCCGGATCCCTTCGTGAGAAGGAAACGATGCCGAGGTTATAGACGGCCCTGGCCCGCAGCTTGGCTTCGCCATTGGCATCAGCTTCGGCCTCGGCCGCGCCGGACTCTGCGAGCTTTTGAGCGCCCTGGAGATCATCCGCTTTCATGAGCGCGGCAGCCTGATCCATGCGGTAGGCCTTGTCATCGAAGAAGATTTGTTTGGTCGTTTCAGTCCATGGAAGCAAGAGCCTTAGCACCCGCTCGCGGGCTACGTCGTAGACCTTCCGACGGAGCCCGCGTTCATCTGGTGGCGTGGGTCGGCCCTTGTCCGAGCTGGTGCTGGCAGAAGGGTTTTCACGAATCTGCATCGAACCCAACAACTTCCCAGTGGACCCGTCCACCATCTGGAGCGTGGCCTCGAAGTCCAGCGTCGTGGTGAGGGTGCGCGTGGCGCCGGTGACCTTGCCCGCCTTGTCCTTGATGTCCTTGGAGCTGTCCTGGCGATTCATTTCAGCCCGGCTCACCTGGACCGTGAGCAGCACCACATGTCCCAGCGCCCGGCCCAATTGGGCCACCAATGCGGGATCCACCGTACCCCGCGCAGCCATATCCTGGGCCCGGTCCAGTAAATCCACATCGCCCTTGGCCACCACCTCCAGATCACCGTGATGGAGCAGGTCCGCGGAGAGCGCATCGGCCAACTCGAAGGATGCCGGAGAGCGCGATGGCGCCATGGCCACCCTGGAAATCTTGAGGCCCAGTTCCGGAGGATGGAGGATCGCTACGTCAACCGATGGATTGGCAAGCCGGGCCCAGAATTGGGCGGAAAGCGGCGCAGCCGCGGCCAGGAGAATCACGATGAGGGGGCGCATGGAACCCAGGATATCCACGGCGCCGCCTATGAGAAGGGCCTAATTCCTGGATTCGCTGGATCAGGCCCACCGAGCTGGGGGGCGCCCCTTCCAAAGCCAGATGATGTAATCCACATCCGAATTCTTTCCGCCCTTGTCCTTGAGCCGCGTCATGCACTGCCCCCGGTGGTGCTGGGTATGCAGCACCGCCTGGGTGACGGCTTCAGCGACACTGAGGACACATGGAGGTTCAGGAAACCAGGGGATGCGGACTCTTTGCTTGAGCGCGGCGCCGTCCCAGGTAGCCAAAGTCGCAGCCAGTTTTGCATGATTGGCCTGGGTGCGGGCCTTCAGCTCGTCGTAGCTTTTCAACGGTTGGTCCAGCCAAGGAGGGCTGACCTCGCCGGACCGAATCTTATCCCAAGGCAGGTCATGTTCCCCCCGGATGATCTCAGTAAAAAAGGTCGCGGTGCCCACCACATGGGACCAGCGTTCCCGTAATTCCTCGTCATCTTTAGACCCCGTGGACCAGGCATGGAAAAACTGGCCATCCGCCCAGGCCATGTGGTTCAACAGGTCGCGCAGATGTTCAAGCACGGGGTCCTCGCATGGATGCGGCGAATGCATGGGAATTCAAGAATTGGCAGCCCTCAGTATGAAGGCTAGACGAACAGTGGACCGGAATCATTCCCACTACTCCCCTTCTCATCGGATTCATCGAAATGACCACCGTTTCGACCCTCCCGGCCGCACCGTCAGATGTATGAATTCCAACCAGAAAAGTGCAAGATCAGAAGATAAATGAACGAGGAATCCAACCAACCCATGCACCGGAAGGAACTGGAACGCCGGATCCTTGCCTTGGCTTTGGCCGAAGGGATGCTTCCGACCCACCCAGACCCTGATCAAACCGATGCACCTACTCCCGGAGCACCCTGGGGCGGCGCGCTTCAGGGCCTGCTCGACAGGGGCCTGCTCCGCACCGAGGACCTGGACCGCCTGCTCTGGCGGGCGGTCCAGCAGGACCCCGAAGGGCTCCCGGCTTGCCCGGAATCCTGGACCATGGCTCCGGGCCCTGTACCGGATCTGGATCCCCTGCCTGGCGATATCGGTCCCTACCACGATCTGGCTCTGATCGGCACCGGCGGCCATGGGCGCGTATTCCGGGCTTTCGACGACCGCCTCCAGCGCTGGGTGGCGCTCAAGCTGCTCAAGGCCGGCGACGCGGAGCTGCACCTGGAGGAGGCCCGCGCCCAGGCCCGGGTAGAGCATCCGAACATCTGCAAAGTGTATGAAGTCGGAGAGAACCAAGGCCGTCCCTTCATTGCGCTGCAGTTGGTGGCGGGACGCACCCTGGCGGACTTTCCAATGGTCCAGGATGCGGCGGTGGAAGCCATCCGGGATGTGGCGGAGGCCCTGCACGCGGCCCATCGGACGGGACTGGTCCACCTGGATGTCAAGCCATCGAACATCCTTCTTGAGGTTCACGACCAGGGCCAGGTGCATCCCCTGGTGACGGATTTCGGCCTGGTGGCTCTTCGCGAGCGGGGAGGGCGGATGCCGTCTGGGACCGCGCCCTTTGCCGCACCGGAACAACTGGATCCATACTGTCCACCCCTGGACCGCCGGGCGGATGTGTATGGTCTGGGCGCGACCCTTTATACCCTGCTGGCCCGCGCCCTTCCCTATGCGGAGAGGGAGTCCGGCAAGTTGCTGGAGGCCATCCGGCTCCGGCCGGTGACGCCCCTAGAAATCCAGGTGCCCACCATCCCCAAAGACCTCTCCCGCATCGTGGCCAAGGCCATGTCCACGGACCCCAAGGATCGTTACTCCACAGCCCTTGCCTTCGCGGAAGACTTGCAGCGTTACCTCGATGGAGAAGCCGTGCAGGCCGCGCCATCCTCCCTCCTTGAGCGTTTGATCCGCTGGCGCCAGCGCAATCCCCTCGCCTCCCGCATGGCGTTGGCCGCCAGCCTGGTTACGGCTCTGGGCCTTGCCTTCGGGGGATACACCCTTTGGCGTTCCTCCCGCCAGGCCCTCGCGGCATCCCAATTGGGGGCTGAGGCCAAGGCCATGGAAACCTCATTAAAAATGGAGTATCTGCTCCCAATCCACGATCTGCATCCCGCCTTTGCACGCATCCGGAACCAGATGGCCAGCCTCCAATCCAACATCCATGAACCCGCAGGGGCCTATGCAGTGGGGGTTGGGCATTGGCTCCTATCAGAACCCGCCCAAGCCAAGCCTCTGCTTCAGCGCGCTTGGGACGGCGGATTCCGCAGTCCTGACGCGGCCTTGATCTATGGGGACACGCTTGGGCAGCTCTGGCATGAGGCCAGGAAACGCGCGGACATCATCCAAGATCCGGAACGAAAGAAAAAAGCCCTGGCCCAGGCTCGCCAAGAATTGTTGGAACCGGCCAAGGCTGTGCTCGCTTCGCGGCCCGCGCAAAGTCCCTATGCGCAAGCCATGTTGCTTTGCCAGATCGCGTACCTGGACGGGCGATGGCAGGATGCAGTGGCTGCCGCGCGACGCGCGGAGGCAGAGCGGAAAGGGGACCCCGCCGCGCTGAAACTCCTGGGGGAAGCCTGGTTCGAAATCCAGTGGGACGAGGACGGCAAGGGAAATGCAAAGCCAAGCCTGGCGGCATCCAGGGAGGCCCAGAAAACCTTCCTCACGGCCTTGGAATCCGCCCGCAGCGATCCACAGCTCTGGAAAGGCCTTGGGTGGGCCAGAGCCTCTAGCCTCATGACGCGCTTTGCGGCTGGAGAGTCACTCAGCGCCACAGACTTTGAAGCGGTAAACGAGACAACCCGGCAGATGGACACCCTTCAAGGCCCCACCTCGGAGTCGTTCATGCCCCTCGGAGCGGCGTCCTATGTCGCCTCTGTGGTGAATGAGCGGAAAGGGGACTCAGCCGCCGATGAGCGGCGGACCCTCGATCTGATGCGTGAGGCCGTGCGCCTGGATCCCCAAGGCCTCCGCCCCCGGAAGAATCTGGTATTGGTCTGTTATCCCGTGGTCATGAACCTGATTCGCGCGGAGCGTTGGGAGGAAGCGAAGCGACTGGCGGAAGAAGGTCTTCAAATTTCCAGAGGTCTTCAGCAACAGAATCCCGATCTCCCTGAAATGGCCGTCAATGGTGTGTACATCGTCTCGGCATTGGCCGAGATAGGTCTGATCAAAGACAAGAAGGTGGAACCCTGGGTCGGGCTGGGAATCGAGTGGCTGGACCGCGCCCGAGGCCTGGGAGGAGAGACCGTTTACGCGGCCCAGCTCCGGGCAGGCCTTTTACTCAAGCGTGCGCAAGAACTGGAAACCACAGGGCAGCCAACGGAGGCAGCTTTTCAATTGGTCTGGGACACTTGGGAGGAGAACATCACCCGTTTTCCACAGTTCTCTGTCCTGCTTTCATCCATGGCCATGGACAGCGTGGAACAATGGGCCAAGTCACGCTTTCATCACGGGGAGGACCCCACCTGGGTTCTGGGTCTGCAGGAAGGTTTGGCGGGAACAGTTTTGGCGAAGACCCCCAATGACAACCTGGTGAAGAAACAGCTTGCCGATGCTCGGGCATTGAAAGGCCAATGGTCCCGGCGGAACAAAAAAACGCGCTGAATTACTCCGAACAGGTCCAAAGAGTCTCAAGAAGGAACGGGTATTAGCTCCGGGCCATAGCCTGACCCATCCGCATGGCGGCATGCCGGAGTTCTTCCGGCTCAAAAGCAGCGAAAGCGATCCGAGTGGCAGCCTTCGGACGGCCCTCGTGGTCAAAAGAGGAACCCTGACGCAGCTTCAGGCCCCCTTCCCGGCAGATCCGGATCCAGGCCTCGAACTGCGCAGGATCTTCCAGGTGACCCTTCCCCTCCACCCAAAGGCCCATCCCCACCTCCGAAGGGTGGACAGAAAGGGCCTCTCCGCAGAACTCTCCAAGGGCATTCACCAGCGCGTCGCGCCTCTCCAAACCAGTCTTTTGGAGCTTCCTCAATTGCCGATTGAAATCTCCGTCCAAAAAGAGTTCGGACAGAGCCCATTCCAGGACCCGGTCCCCTTGCCAGTCCATGCGCTGCTGGATCTTTGCGAGGCGATCCACCAACAACCCTGCAGCAGCGAGGTAGCCAGCGTGGAGCCCCGGCGCAAGGACTCTTGAAAGGCTGCCGATGTAGATCACTTGGCCGGAAGAATCCTCCGCCGCCAGAGGGCGCGGGGGAAGTCCAGATCCGAAGTGGTGATCGTATTCCGGGTCCAATTCGATGAGGGCGACACGATGGGTCTGGGCCAATTCCAGCAGCTTCGCTCGGCGGGGCCCTGTGAGCGCAACCCCGGTGGGCAGCTGGCACTGCGGGGAAAGCACCAGGAACTTCAAAGGCACCCGATCCAGAAGGGCCTGGAGGGAGTCCATCCTCAGGCCTCCGTGGTCCACGGGAAGGGCGTGAAGACGCAACCCTGGAAAGCCTTTCAGAAGACCTCGCACCACCGGATCTCCGGGATCCTCCATGGCCGCATCCGCCCCCCCGGGGCCCACCAGCGCCTGGGCCACCAAATTCAAGGCCATGCCCGTTCCCCGGGTAACGAGGATCCGCTCGGGATCCACCCGCAAGCCACGCTGCTCCGAAAGGTGCGCAGCCAGGGCGTCACGGAGGCGCCGTTGCCCTTTGTACTCCTCCACCCCCAGCAGTTCAGGACCCTTGCGGCGCATGGCCCTGGGGTAGGCTCTGGCCATGGCCTCGGTGGGGGCCAGGCGCACGTCCGCCCGTGGTTCGGAAAGATCCATCTCCTGGGGGAGGGGGTCGGTCATGGGCAGGAAGCGGGAGGGAAGATCAAAACCCGGCGCGGTGGGAGGCCCGCCTTCCAGCATCTTCCCTTCAGGGAGCGGCCGTTGTCCCTTCACGAAGACTCCCGCCCGTTCCCGTGTATCCACCCATCCTTGCGCTTGGAGTTCTGAGAGGGCCGCCAGCACCGTGTTCCGGTGGACACCGAGACGTTTGGCCAGCTCCCGGACACTGGGAAGAGCGACGCCAGGAAGGATACGACCGTGTCGGATGGCGTCTTCCAGGCAGCCGGCCACCTGAAGGTACAGGGGGGCGGGACTGTCGGGATCAAGTTGGAGGTGGAGGTCCTGGGCGCGCATAGGCAGGTGGTCTGGATGGTAGGCCGGGCTGGCACAAGAGGAAAGGTGGGATCTGTACCTGTTGGCTAGCCAGGGGTTGGCTTAGATTCTAGCCAATCCTCCAAGGAGTCCTCCATGCGCCAGACGAACCTGCTTCGCACGATCCTCGCTTCGCTGTTCGCCTTTGTAATGGCGATCCTGACTGGATGTGGTGGCGGGGGCGACGGCTCGCCGGGGGGGAATGCAGGCGGAACGCCCAGCTTTTCGCTCTCCCTGAATCCTTCAAGCCTCAATGTCCAGAAGGGCGCTTCCGGCACGATGCTCGTGACCGTGACACCCCAAGGGGGCTTCAATGCCTCTATTTCCTGGTTCCACTCAGGGCTTCCGGCTGGTGTGACACCCACCATCGGACCCGCCGCCACCGCCATGACGTACAACTTGCAGTTGGCTGTGGACGCCACCGCCCAGTCCGGCAGCTACCCATTCACGCTCATAGGGAAATCCACCGGTGTGAACGACGCCACAGTGCAAGGCACGCTGGTGATCCCCGGTCCTACGCCCTCATTCTCTCTGGATCTGGTCCCCTCTTCCCTAACGATTCCGAAGGGATCCACAGGCAACACCATGGTGGCAGTAACAGTCAGTGGTGGTTTCAGCGGCGTGGTCGCTTTCAGCCTGCAAGGCGCTCCAGCAGGTGTGACCGGTAGCTTCACACCTGCAAGTTCCGCCGTCTCTTCCGGCCTTCAACTCTCGGTAAACAACAGCGTCGCTCCGGGCGTCTATTCCTTCTCCGTGCAGGGCACCGCAAGCGGGGCCCCCAACGCGAGCGTTTCGGGCAGCCTCACCGTGACTGCCATAGCTCAGCCCTCCTTCGCCCTCACCGCCACACCCTCCACGGTGACCGTGGCCAAGGGTTCTGCGGGAACTTCCACCATCGGCATCGTCCCGGCCGGCGGTTTCTCCGGAACCGTAACCTTGAGCGCTTCGGGCCAGCCTGCGGGCGTCACCGTGGCCTTCAGCCCCTCCTCGGCCACCACCAGCAGCAGCGCCACGTTCACGGTGGGCTCCTCCGTAACCGCAGGCACTTATCCCATCATCATCAACGGCACCGCGTCGGGCGCCCCCAATGCCTCCACCACCGTCAGCCTGGTGGTCACGCAGCCCTCGGGAGGCACCCAGATCACCATGATCCCTTGCCTCCAGCAGAACGATGTCATCCTCTTCGCCTTCCAGGACGGCTCAGGGCCCTGGACCGCGGTCGCGGGCAACAGTGGCGCCTATTCCTTCTCCCTGGCCTCGGGGCGGGGCGCAGTGGCCATCACCCTGCGGGACCAGGTGAGACCGGACGAGATCTTCACAATGGTGCTCATGGGCTCCACAGCCGAGCTGGCCTTGCAAATGCAGGACCCCTGCCCCAATTTCCAGCCAGTGAGCGGAACCTACACCGCTGGAGAGGGCCACCTCGTGGCGATCGATGTGGGCATCGCCGGGACTTCGAATTTCACCGCCCCCGCAGGCGGCCACAGCTCGTGGACCGCGCCGGCCGTGATGAAGAAACCATTGGGGGACCTGTTCGCCGCAGAGTCCATTCCCGGAGGCGCCACCTTGAAATGCATCCTGCGGCGGGATATCACACTCTCGGGCTCAAATCCCTCGGTCGGCGGAGACCTGGATTTTGGCGGGGCCGAAGCTTTCGTTCCAGGCTCGGCGGCGGTCACCCTCTCGGGTCTCGCTCCCAGCGGCCAGGTGATCACTGGAATCTGCCACCTCTGGAATCCCGGTCTGGATGTCGGAGTGGTGGGCACCAGCTTCTCCTTTGGCGGGGGCAGTCTTCCCCCCATCGCGGTGGTTCCTGCTTCCAAGCTGAGGTCCGGGGATCTTCAAAGCATCACTGCCACAGCCATGCCACCGGACTACGCAACCAGCCATGGCACGTCGCCCATGCTTCTGAGCCAGTACTGGATGGCCACACCTCAAGATGTGACCCTCAATTTCCAAGCTGCAGCCACTCCGCCGACGGTCATTCTTTCCCAGTCGTCACCCCATCCCCGATTGCGCTTCACCTCGAATTTCGCGGCTCCTTACTCCACGTCCTTCATCTTCAACGTGGTCCAGGTTCAAGGCAGCAGCTCGTCCCGCGGGTGGCAGGTCCTCATGAGTCCCGGTTGGATCAGCGGCGGTGGAACCTTCCCGGTGGACACGCCCGACCTGACCTCCGTGGCTGGTTGGAGCTCATCCTGGGACCTATGGCCGGCAGTGAATCTGCTTTGGAACTCCGTCAACTCCGGATCCTCGAGCGGGAATGCACGGGTGGATGGGGGCAGGCACTGGACCTGCAACTACACGGCCGAAATCATCCCCTAAATCATCCATCCCCTTCACTCAGGAGTATTTATGCGGACGGCCCGTCTGTACCTTTTCGCTAGCGTTCCAGCACTGATCTCCGTGCTTGGCTGTAGCACCGGAAGCGACGCGCCTGGACAGCCCGCCGTGGTGGCCCCCAGCATCACCGTGCAACCCGCCGCCCAGGCCATCATTGTTGGGCAAAACGCCAGCTTCTCGGTCACCGCAACGGGTGCTTCCATCAGCTACCAATGGCGTCGCAGTACCGATGGCGGCGCCAATTTTTCAGACGTTGCAGGCGCGACCAATGCCACCCTTTCCCTGACGGCCGTGCCGCTGGCGGACAATGCCCACCAATTCCGTGTGGTGGTGAGCAACAGCGCGGGCAGCGCCACCAGCAACGCCGCGTCGCTCACCGTCAACCAGGCTCCGATGATTCCGGCCTTCACCACCCACCCCGCCAACGCCACAGTGACCGCGCCGAACACCGCGACCTTCAACGCGGCCGCCACCGGCATCCCAAGCCCTACACTGCAATGGCAGGCAAGCACCAATGGGGGTGGCAGCTTTGCCGATATCGCCGGTGCCACCACCAGCAGCTACACCACACTCGCCACCAGCACCGGTGACAGTGGAAATCAGTATCGCGTCGTTGCCACTAATGGTTCCGGCTCAACCACCAGCACGGTCGCCATGCTGACGGTCAACCCCGCTGCACCACCGAAGGCTTGGGGCACCGCCGGACTCATCGAGACCAACAACGCGGGTAGTGCCACCAGCCCCCAAATCGCCATGGATGCAAGCGGCAACGCCCTGTCGGTGTGGTCCCAATATGACGGTGCGCGCAACAACATCTGGGCCAACCGCTACACAGCAGGCACCGGATGGGGCACGCCCACGCTGATTGAAACCGACAACGCCGGCTATGCCGATGAACCCAAAATCTCCATGAATGCCAACGGCAACGCCCTATCTGTGTGGGCCCAGCATGACGGAACACGCTACAACATCTGGGCCAACCGCTACACGGCAGGTGCTGGCTGGGGCACGGCGGAGTTGATTGAAACCGACAACACCGGGGACGCTTCCGAGGCCAAAATCGCCATTGATCCCAACGGCAACGCCCTGGCGGTGTGGTCCCAGGATGACGGCACCCGCATACAACATCTGGGCCAATCGCTACACAGCCGGTAGCGGTTGGGGCGCGGCGGTGCTGATTGAAACCGACAACACCGATGATGCCTCTAGCCCCCAGATCGCCATGGACCCCAGCGGCAATGCTCTGGCAGTGTGGCGGCAGTATGATGGCCCCCACCGCAGTATTTGGGCCAATCGCTACGCAGCAGGCACCGGCTGGGGAACGGCAGCCCTCATCGAGACCGACAATGTGGGTGATGCCTCCAATCCCCAAATTGCCGTTGATGTTAACGGCAATGCGCTGGCCGTGTGGCCGCAGAACGATGGCACACGCGATAATATTTGGGCTAACCGCTACGTGGCAGGTACCGGCTGGGGCACCGCCGCGCTGATTGAAACCGACAACGCCGGTAATGCCATGCATCCCCAAATCGCCATCGATGCCAGCGGCAACGCCCTAGCGGTGTGGTCCCAGGAGGATGGCACCCACTCCTCCAACATTTGGGCCAACCGCTATATGGCAGGTACCGGATGGGGCGTGGCGGTGCTAATTGAAACCAACCCTTGGGAAGCCTCTCAGCCCCAAATCGCCCTTGATCCCAGCGGCAACGCGCTGGCGGTGTGGGCGCAGCATGACGGCACGCACATCAACATCTGGGCGAACCGCTACACCATCGGCAGCGGCTGGGGCACGGCAGCGCTCATCGAGACTGACAACGCAGGCCACGCTTATTACCCCCAAATCGCCCTTGATCCCGGCGGCAACGCCCTGGCGGTGTGGTACCAGCATGACGGTGCGCGCTACAACATCTGGTCCAACCGTTTCCAGTGAAGCGGAGCCACACGAGCCCGGCACGGGAACCCCTGCATCGTTGGAACTGATGCTGATCATCCGGCCCAGTCGGCTTTTGGCCGACCCGCTCGCTGCCACACCACCAGATCAGTCGCGGGCATATGGGCGCCCAGCGCGACCATGGCCCGCGCGGTCTGTCCCCGGTGGTACTGGCTGTGGTATGGCAGATGGAGCAGCAGGTCCCCCAGGGGCTGGGTGAAGGTCTCGCCGTAAATATTTTGATAGGTCACGGATGCCTGGAGATCCGATTCGGAGCGGAGGGACAGATAACCCCGAAGGGCTGCGTGACAAGATTTGGCGAAGGTGTAGAGATCCTCAATGCGTGGATAGTCTTCGGTTTTAGGGAAGGTCAAGCCCACGCCCTGCCAGCGCGCGAGCCACACTTTCTGGACGGCGTGGATGTGGAAGAGCCCCTGCCTCAATCCGTCATCCTCCAGGGCCGGCTGGAATACGCGAAGCACACGCCAATGCTCTGCGTCGGCCCATTCCTGATGCACATAGAGATCGCGGATCAGATCGATCATGGGTACTCCCTAGCTCCAGCGGCTCACCATGGATCCCGCACCGAACGGCCCGCTTCGGCATGCTGCAGAGCCCGGAGTCCGATGTCCTTGCGGTATTGCATACCGACCCAATGAATGGACTCCAAACCCTCTTCGATCCGTTGGCGGGCTGAAGCCAGGTTTCCAGCGTGGGTGCTGAGATTGATCACACGGCCGCCATTCGTGACCCATCGGCCGTTTATCATCTTGGTGCCTGCATGGATGACAGTGACTGAAGGAGTTCCCACATCGATGGGGACACCCTTCCTCGGAGCATCCGGATAGCCCTCCGCTGCTAAAACGACCGAGATGGCGCAACCCGGATTCAGTTTCACGCGCTCCCGATCCAAGCGCCCTTCGGCCACTTCCAGCAGGAGCTGGGGCAAATCTTCATTCAACAATTGCATGAGCACCTGGGTCTCGGGATCCCCGAACCGGCAGTTGTACTCCAGCAACTGTGGGCCCTGGTCCGTCCACATGACTCCCAGGAACAGGACACCCCTGGCGTTCAGCCCTTCCTTTTGAAGCCCGCGCACCGTGGGCACTACCAAGGCGTCACGAAGCAAGGTGATATCTTCGGCTTTCAAAAATGGGATGGGCCCGAAGGCCCCCATGCCACCCGTATTCGGGCCCTTGTCTCCATCGAAAATGCGCTTATGGTCCTGACAAGGCGGCAGCATCACATAGCGGGCATGGGTCGCATCCACATCCACCAAGACATGCAGGCTCAGCTCCATGCCGAACAACGGTGCCTCCAGCAGAACGGTCCTGGATGCCTCGCCGAATTGGCCGTCTAGGAAACGGCGCAAGGTTTCCAAGGCTTCCTCTTCGGTCGCAGCCAGTACCACCCCCTTTCCAGCCGCCAAGCCATCTGCCTTCAGCACGATGGGGTACCCGTAGGTCCATGTGCTAATGATGGCTTCACCGTTGTTAAGTTCCGAGACACTGACACTGGCGGCGCAAGGAATCCCGTAGCGATGCATGAAATCCTTCGCGAAAGATTTACTGCCTTCCAGCCGGGAAGTGTTCGCATCGTGACCGAACACGGCTAGCCCCATGGACCTTAATCCATCTGCAAGACCTGCCACCAACGGACCTTCAGGGGCAATGATGGAAAGATCCGGACGATGTTCCGCTGCCCAGCCTTTGATCCCCTCCAGGTCATCCACCGCGAATGGTAGGCAAACGCCCAGCTCTCCGATGGCATCGCTCCCTGGCGCTGCGAAGAGCTTCACCGGTGTCGGTCCCGCCAGAAGCTTCAGGGCGATGGCGTATTCCCGACCACCGGAACCGACAAGCAGGATCTTCATGGGTGATTCTCCAGGTGATCCAGTATTGCCCAAGCTCATCACTTGCACGCCAGCCAACTCGCTCCAGTCCGCACTTCTGCGGCGAGCTTGACGCCAAGAGGGAGCAGATCATCGGCGCCTTCCATGGCTCCCCTCAGTAATTCAGAAGCCCTTTCAACTTCCTCTGCCGGGGCCTCCACCAACAGTTCGTCATGGACCTGCAGCAGAAGCCGTGAGCGCATATTTTCAGCCTTGAGCATCCGGTGGAGACGCACCATGGCCCGGCGCATGATGTCGGCGGCGGTGCCCTGCACGACCGTGTTCACCGCTTCCCGCAGGCCACCTGCCTTCAGGCCGGGATTGCTGCTTTCCAATTCAGGAATGCGGCGGATGCGGCCCCAATGGGTGCGCACCAGCAACTCCTTCAGCGCCTTCTCCTTCGTGCCCTCGATCCAAGTGGCGACCTTGGGCATGCGCTCGAAGTACCGCTCGATGAAGGCCTTTGCTTCCTTGGTGGTGATGCCGAGCGAGGATGCCAAGGCGAAGGCGCCCTGGCCATACAGCAAGCCAAAGTTCACGGCCTTGGCCTTGGCGCGGTCATCGCCCGTGACCTGGTCCAGCGGCACACCCATCACCTCGGAGGCTGTGCGGCGATGAATGTCTTCCCCGGCCGCGAAGGCTCCCAGCAGCACGGGATCCTGGGCCAGGGCCGCGACCACCCGCAATTCAATCTGCGAGTAGTCCGCATCCAGAAGCACCCAGCCTTTTTCAGGGACGAACGCGCCACGGATGCGGCGGCCCTCTTCGGTGCGGATGGGGATGTTCTGCAAATTGGGATCACTGGAAGCCAGGCGGCCTGAAGCCACCACAGCCGCGTGGAGCTTGGTGTGGACGCGGCCCGTGACGGGATTCACCATCTGCGGAAGGGCCTCCACATAGGTGCCCAGAAGCTTCACCATCTGTCGATGCTTCAACAGCTGGCGCGCGATCTCGCCATCGTCGCGGAGGGCCAATTCGCTCAGCACATCCTCATCGGTGCTGGGGACCTTGGTTTTGGCGGTGCGCTGGAGGACAGGCAGTCCCAACTTGTCGTACAGGATCTTGGAAAGCTGGGAGGGACTGTTCAGATTGAAAGCCTCACCCGCAAGCTCAGTCACCCGCACGGCGGCTGCATCGCGCTGGGCATTCATGTCCTTGGCCAGCCCGGACAGCACCTCCAGGTCCACGCGGATTCCCTGAAGTTCAAGATCGGCGAGGACTTCCACCAACGGAAGATCCACCTCCTCATAGAGCCGCCGAAGCTGGGCGTCCTGCATGGCGGCATCCAGCTTGTTCACCAGCTGCAGGGCAAGATCCGCATCCTCGGCGGCGTATTGCACCGCCTGGTCGAAGTCGGCTTCATCAAAGCGTTTTTGGGCCTTGCCCTTGCCAACGATGGCTTCGAAAGGGATCGGTTTTGTGTCCAACCAGCGTGAACTCAAGTCGTCCAGGTTGAGACGCAGCGAAGATTCCAGCAGATAGCTTTGCACCATGCTGTCGCCCGCCAATCCATGCACTTCAAAGCCATGGCGCGCCAAGACCTGCAGGTCGTACTTGAGGTTTTGCCCGACCTTGGCGATGGCCGCATCAGACAATAGCGGCCCCAATTTGGCTCGAACCTCGCGAAAGTTGAGATTGCGCGGATCGAGATGCGGCGCAAGGGAAGCGAAGTAGTCCGCCGCGTCCCCACGCAGATCCAGCTCAGAATCAGGAAGCCCCGAGTCCGGCAGAAGGCCGGGCAAAGAGCCCTCGGTGTCCTTGGTGGGCGGTTTCAAATGCGCCAGGGGGACATAGAGCGCTTCGTCCGGCTTCCAGGCGAGGCTTAGGCCCACAATGTGGCCGCGGGTGGCGTCAATGCTGGTGGTTTCCGTATCCAACCCGCAGCGTTTCACCTGGCGGATTTCCTGGATCGCGGCGTCGAGGTCAGCCATCGAAGCAGCGTGGCGGTATTTGCGTCTGGGCCCTGCCTCGCCTCCCCCAATCGCGGTGAATTCCTTGGTGAGCATCTGGAACCCCAGGCGCTTGAAGGCCTCCCGGGCCTGGGCCTGATCCACGCCTTTATAGATGAGATCGTGCACTGTCACTGGCAGCTTCAGATCCGTCACCACGGTGACCAGGCGGCGGGAAAGTTCCAGCCACGGTGCTGCTTCTTCGATGCCTGCGCGCTGCCTGGGCTTCAGGTCCGCTTTGTGAGCCAGCACTTCATCCAGGGATCCGTATGTCTCCAACAGTGCACACGCGCCCTTTTCGCCGATGCCAGGAACGCCCTTCACATTGTCAGATGAATCCCCCATCAACGTGAGCATGTCCACAACCTGCTCGGGGAAAACGCCAAAACGTTCCTTCACGCCAGCCCGATCTATCCATACTTCGCCGTCACGGTTATTGAGCACCTGGATCTTGCCCGCGTCATCCACAAGCTGCAGTAGATCCTTGTCAGGACTGACGATGACCGAAGGAAGGCCCTCCTTCGCAGCTTCCCGGGCGAGGGTTCCCATCACATCGTCCGCCTCGAATCCATGCAGTTGCACGATGGGGATGTTGAGGGCCTCGATGAGTTCGCGGATGAGCTGGATCTGCGGTCTCAGATCCTCGGGCATCTCCGCCCGGTTCGCCTTGTAGTCGGGATAGATCTCATGCCGGAACGTGGGCTCCGGGGTATCGAACACCGCCGCGAGATGCGTGGGCTGGTGCTGGTTGACCATGGCCAAGAGCATCCGCGCCATGGTGTGCGCCGCGCCATTCTTCATGCGCATATTGGCGTAGTACGCCCGAAAGATGAGCGCAAAGGTGTCGATCAGATATAGGCGGTCTTCAGTCATCCGCCTAGTTTGGCAGTTCGGGGCCACGGATGAACCCAGGAAGGATGAAATTCAGGCGGTGGCTTCTTCGTGCCCCTTGCGATACTTCACGAGCACCAGGGTGCTGCCATCCACGCGGTGTTCCAATTCCACCTTGTCCATGACAGCCCGCATGAAATAGACACCGCGGCCACCAGGTTTCAAGAGATTTTCCGGCAGGTTCGGATTGGGGATGGTGCTCAGGTCCACGCCGGTGCCGAGATCATCTATGCGGATCTCGAGTTTTTCTGAAGTGGGGGTGAAGGTCACCTTCACAGGCTTTTGCTTGTCCAGCTTGTTGCCATGCCGCATGGCGTTGGCGATGCCTTCCTGGATGGCCAGCCAAAGCCGCTCTCCGTCTTCCTGGGAAAAGTTCATATGTTTCAGCAGCTCACTACCCACGACCTGGATCAGGTCGATGAAGCGCAGGTCCGTGTTGCAGGTCAGCGTGACGGGCAGGAGCGGTGCGGCCATAGTCAAATATCCTTGAGTGGTAAAGGAAATGAGTTTGCTCAAGGTACTTGAAATGCAAGGTAAAGAGCCAGAACTTTCAGAACGATTCCATCTATCCAGATGAAATTCCTTGGCTCTTGCGCTGACGGACCGGTAGGCGGGGCCAAATAAATGCGGACTCTCAGAATCAATGAGAGCCCGCCTGTACGGAATCTAATCTAGGTGGAATCAGTGGCAACTGAGCCCAGAAAAAGCGCTCTGGTCCACGCCGAGATCCTGCTCCATGCGCTCGGCCCATGGATAGAGCACGGTGTTCTCAAGATGGATGTGGCGGTGCAAATCCCCTTCCATCTCTTCCAGGCCTTGCAGCATCGCGAGATAGGTATTGCACGCCTGGGGGGGCGGGACATAGTCGTCCGTCAATTCTCTGAAATGCTCCAGGTTGCGGCCGTGATCCAGGTGTTCCTCCAGCATGCGTCGGATAGGCATCATCACCGTGGGGGGAAAGGGTGGCCGCTGGCCCTTGGCTAGCATCTTGATGAAGGGGAAGAGCATGACCTCTTCCTTGTCCAGGTGGCCGTCAGTTTCCGCCTTGAATTGCATGAAAGCCTGGTGGAGCTGCCCCAGCCGCTTGTCCTCGTGGCCATGGACTCCCGCGACCTTTTCCGTCATGAAAGCCAGGCGCGGCAAGCATTCGCGCATGTAGGCGTGGTGCTTATTGACGATGTAATCCACAAGGTCGTCCGCCGACTTGTAGAGGGCCGTGATATCGCCGTCTTCCGTCACAGCAGGCTGAGTCTTCAAGGCCGCCAGGATGGGCTCCACCGCAACGCCCTTGGCCTCGCAAGCCACTCCCAACGCCACGTTGCCTTTGCAGCAGTAATCAATGCCCACCTTTTCGAAAATGCGGGACCGCGAGGGCTGCTCCGCCACCAGTTCTCCGACGGTCCGTTCCAACAATGATGCATTCACTGCGCTCATGGCTACCTCCACGGGGCCCACAGCCCACCCTGCAAGAGTGCAGCGACGGGCATGGGCCCGCCTTGACACATCTCAAGTCAGGTCTTCAGCTTTGAACTGGGCACCCCGGATCGCACAGCGGCTGCGGTCATCCGACCTCTATTCATCGAATCCCCCTTGCTTCGCCCTAACATTAAGGAATGAAAGCTGCCGCCTACCAGGGACTCTGGTCCAAAACCGGGTTGTTCCTATCCATGAACTCGGCCCAACTGGCGCGGGTGGGCGAGCTGATGCAGCTTCGGAATTTGGAGCCCCGCCAATTGCTTTTCACCGAAGGGGAGGTCTGCACGGGATTCTTCGTGGTGCTGGAAGGCCAGATCCGCTTGTACCGCATCGCGCCGAAAGTTGGCGGTGAAACCACGCTCAATGTGGTGCGTTCTGGATTCAGCTTTGCCGAAGCCGCCATGTTTTCCGGAGGCATCTTCCCAGCTACCGCGGAAGCCCTGGAAGCCACCCTGCTGGCCTATTTCCCGAAAGATCCCTTTCTCGCGCTGCTTCGAGAGGACTCGGATCTCAGCCTCAAGGTCATGGAGGGCCTGGCGGCCTGGCATCACCGCCTGACCTTTCAGGTGCAACAACTCAGCGGCAATGACGGGGCAGGGCGGCTCAAACGGTGGATCGAGGATTCCGCCAAAAATGCGCCGGATGGCGCCTTCCATTTGAAGGTGCCCAAAAAAATCCTGGCGGCTCAACTCGGCATGGCTCCCGAGACACTCTCCAGGCTACTCAAACAACTTCGAGAGCAGGGTGTCATCGAGGTTTCTGGAGACCGTATCCGACTCTTGTAATGGCATCCCGGCGCACGGAACTGGCCTTTTGCAGCTATTCTGGATTGTCCGACTGGATTGGTCAGGAAAGGCAGCTGATGAAGGTGATCGTCGCAAAAACCGCTGGATTCTGTTGGGGCGTCAAGCGCGCCATGGATGCGGTTTTGGAGGCTTCCAACAGCGGCCAGGAAAATGTCCAGACCCTCGGCCCGATCATCCACAACCCCCAAGCCCTGGAGCTCATCCGGAAACGCGGCGTGGCAGTGGCGGAATCACCAGACAAAGTTGGCAATGGCACCGTGGTGATCCGCGCCCACGGCATTCCGATCCAGGATCTACGTGGGCTCAAGGAGCGCCAAAAAGCTGGGGAAATCAAAATCGTCAACGCCACCTGCCCTGAGGTGGCCAAGGTCCACAACAAGATCAAGAAATGGAGCCCAAAGGGCTACTTCACTGTGATCCTCGGCAGCCACGGCCACGCCGAAAGCATCGCCCACCGCAGCTTCGCCGAGCACGGCTCCAAGATCGTCGCCAATCTCGGACAGGCGATGGAGCTGAGCCCCGAGGAATTGAAAAAAGTCCTCGTAGTGGCGCAAACGACCTACACGGTGAAGGACTACAACGAGATTGCTGAATATATCCGTGGCCGTGCCGGGGACTGCATTCTTGAAAACACCATCTGCGAAGACACCTGGATGCGCCAGGATGAGGCCCAAAAGCTCGCTCAGACCGTGGATTTCGTCATCGTGGTAGGCGGAAAAGCCTCAAGCAACACCAAGCATCTGGCGGAACTCGCCGCGCACTATGGCAAGCCCGTGCAGTATGTTGAAACGGCTTCAGAGTTGGATCTTGGGCGATTCAAGGGCAACGAGACCGTTGGGGTGCTCGCTGGTGCCTCCACACCCACTTGGCTGGTGGATGAGGTCGTGGACACCATGGAACAACTCGGCGACGCGCCCAGCCGTTTCACCAGATTCATGTTCGCGGCTTTCGGCACTCCACTGATGATGGCCATCGGCGCTGGACTCATGACCTTGGGCGTCCACGCCTGGATGGGTTTGGGCTTGAGCTGGCGTTATCCAGTTATCACAGGCACCTACCTGTTGGCCATGTATCTGCTCACCCCCTACTTGGACCCGATGGGCCTTGGCGCCAAGGGTCCGGGACGCGCACGGTTCCTCGAACGCAACCGCAAGATCCTGATGGCCACGGCGCTCATATCGCTAGCAGCAGCTCTAGGCATCGCTGCTTCCATCGGCATCCGCCCTTTGTTGGTGGTGTTCTCCGCAAGCCTTTTGGGCCTTATGTACAAAGTGGAGATCCCGTTTGGCACCAAGCGTTGGAGCCTGCGGTCCATACCTGGATCCAAGGATGTGCTGGTGGCCATGGCGCTGGGGGTGGTTGCCATCGCTCTTCCCGTCTGGCAGCACGGCCGTTCCTTCTGGCTCTGGGCCTGGGATGTGAAAGCCTTGGTGGCGCTGGGCCTAGTGACGGTGCTGGTATATGCCCGCACCGTGATCTATGACATCCGCGATATGCAAAATGACCAGGTGCTCGGAAAAGAAACACTGCCCATCCTGCTGGGAAAACCCCGCGCGAAACTAGTGCTTATCGCCTTGCTCGGCATCGGGTTGGCGGGCTCCCTCTGGTTCACCTTCGCCAGTCCACGCCACGTGCATCCGGTGACCATCGCGGTGATTCTCGGCATTTGCGCTGCCTATCCATTGCTCTATCTCTGGTACTTCCACGAGCGGTTCTCGGCCGGAAAACCTCGATTCCAAGTTCCTGTGGAGCTGAGTTTCTACATGCTGGGTCTTCTGGCGCTGCTCTAAGCCGTTGCGTCAAAATAACTTGAACAGAGTGATTGCGGTCCGGCATAAGAGGCCGTAGCAAAATAACCTGAACTGCACAGGTTATTTTGACACGGCCCCTAATATGAAAGCGAAGACCCATGACTGAAGCAGGCCTACCCACCAGCGAAGCCCCGGCCCACAAGCCGTTCCACCAGAATTCCATCCAGCAAATGATCGTGTTGGCCATCTGGGCAGTGTCCTGGATGGCGGGGCAGAACCTGTTCAGCAAGATGGGCTTCAACCCCCAACAGCAGGTGACGGCCTTCGTGGCCCTCACCGCGGCGATTTATGGCGCGGCATTCCTCATCCGCCATGACTGGTTTTATCAGCTTCTGGTATCTGTTCAGTTCGCTGTGAGCCAAATGCTCTTTATGGCTCTGGCTGTCGTGATCGGGACAGTGGTATTGCAGGATGAATCACCAGATTTTTATGAACGGTTCTATGGGCATTTTGCGCAAAAACTGATTCTCTGGACGCATTCCGCGAACCTTTACCGCAGCCTCTGGTTTTTCGCCCTGCTTTCGCTGTTGGCCCTCTCGATGCTGGCGGTGGCATGGAAACGACGGCCCTACCCGGCCCATCGCATTGGTTTTCTGCTGGTCCACGTCTCCACGTCGGTGATCCTTTTGGGTGGCCTATGGGGCAAGTACAGCTATGTGCGCGCCTTCAACGAGCTGCGCACCGGGGAACCCACAAACACCTTTTACAAGATGAAAAACATGCGGCCCAACCCAGCTGAGCCCTATCCAATTCCTGATTTCCGCGTCCAGCTCAATCAATTCACGATTGAACATAACAATCCAGAATTCAAACTTTACGCATTTGTTGAACCCGATGGAAAAGGCGGTTTCGAGAAGAATCCAAAAGCCTACGAGGTGAAGCCAGGCTTGAAAGCCCGATTGCCGCTCTCCAAGCTCTATCTTTCAGTGGAACAGCAAATTCCCAACGCTTTGGAGGCGGGCGAGTTCGTCAACAATCCAAATGCTCCCGAGAATCCGGCCCTGCGGGTGATGCTTGGCATCGGTGAGCCGCAACCTGTCATCGGGGACCTCTTTTCGCGCCAGAAAAATGCCGCGCGCCGCGATGAACCCGGCGGACGCTTTGCGGTGGTGTACCAGGATCGCTGGTCCACGGATCTGTTAAACCAATTGCGGCCCAGGGCGCCAAAAGCGGAAAAGATCGCGCTTACATTCATGGGAAAAACAACCCTTCATAATGCGAAGGTAGGCTCCACCACGGAGTTTCCGTCCTTCAGCCTGAAAGTTGAAAAATACTATCCGGATTTTGCGGTCGTGAAGGACAAGGATGGCACCCCCCACGCCACCAGCCGCAGCGCCAACCCTTTGGAGCCCTGGCTGGAATTGAGTTTCCGCGCGTCCGGCGGAGTCCCGCGCCGAGTGATGCTCAGCGCCAGGAATCCTGGTCTTTCAGATCAGCTCAACGCGCCCAATCTGCCCAAAGGGTTGAAGCTGGATTACGTGAGGGAAGGTGAGGAACGGCAATCCCGCTTCATCGTGTTCACCCGCGGCGATCATTCCATCCGCCTTGTGGAGAATGGCCGCCTGACCCGCTCTGAGCCTCTCCAGCTCAATAAGCCTTTCATCGTGGAGAAAGGCCTTTCTGCCACGGCTGTGGCTGCTCTGGATCATGCAGAGTACGTACCCGCTTTCGTGCCCCATCCCAACCCCAAGGAAGCCTTGAAATTCGAGCGGCCAGTGTTGAAAGTGAGGCTCTGGGATCCAGGCTCTGGCCAAAGCGAGGAAAAATGGCTGGATGCCCTTGGTCCGGATGGACTTCCCAAGCCAGAAACATTCTTCGACCAAAGCGTGGGCCTCATCTACAAAGCCAAGGACACGGAGCCCAAGGATTTCCGTTCGGAGTTGGTAGTGCTCGACGCCACGGGCAAACAGCTCGCTAGCGGAACGGTGAGCGTCAACCAGCCGCTCATTTTCCATGGCCACTGGTTCTACCAAAGCAACTACAACCCGGAGGATCCCAGCGCCAGCGGCATCATGATGGTCCGCGAACCTAGCCTCTGGCTCGTCTATGCGGGCTTTTTGATCTTGCTCGTGGGCATCCTTTGGATGTTCTATCTCAAGCCAGTGCTTAAGCGCCGCGATGCCGATAGGAAAGAGGTCTGATGGCACAGCTTTACGCCAATTTCATCAAGGCCGAGCTGGTTTTCCAGCTCACCTATGCGCTCTATTTATTCGCGCTGCTGGCTTACGCCCTATGCCATTTCGCACTGGCTTTTAAAGATGAAAGGGACCATCTCTACCGGACTGGGCGGATGCTCTTTCTGGCTGCCTGGTTGCTGAATGCCTTCATGCTCATCCATCGCGGAATCATCGCCGGGAGAGCACCCTCAAAGACCTATTACGAATCGCTGATCTACTTCAGCTTCATCTTCGGCCTGCTGGCCCTGGTGGTGGAGTGGGTCAAGAAAGTCCGCCTGCTGGGTTTCATCTCGCTACTCATCATGTTCGGCGCCCTCACGTATGCCCTGGCCAAGGCTGATATCGAAATCATCACCCTGCCGCCAGCCCTTCAAAGCGCCTGGTTCCTGCCCCATGTGACGATCTATTTCACTGGTTATGCGAGCACCACCGTGGCCTTTGTCGTGGGTGTCCTCGCGCTGATCAAGCCCGGAGATCGCAGCTTCGAGGTTGGCTCCTTCTGGGCTCGAGCCATGGGCTCCACCGATGTAAATTTTGAACAAATGAACCGGCAGTGGATCCGGTTAGGGTTTCTGTTGCTGGCTTGCGGCCTGATCACCGGCGGCGTCTGGGCCAAATTCGCGTGGAGCGATTATTGGGCCTGGGACCCCAAAGAAAACTGGGGCCTCATCAGTTGGCTCGTCTATGGCGCAGTGCTGCACATGCATTACGTACCGGCTTTCAAGGGCCGGAAGGCAGTATGGGCAAGCGTTTTTGCCTGGGGTTTTGTTTTGTTCACCTATTTCGGCATGAGCAAACTGCCCACCAAAAGCCAGTCCATGCACCTGTACACCGAGCCCCCCACCTCGGGTGAGGGTGATACCGTGAACGGCGTGAACAAGCAAATGTACTGATGAATCGCTGAATCTTAATTTTGAGACTTAGTCCGGGTATCTCTAGAGCCTCAACCATGGCACCCTGTTGAGCGACCCACAGGAGACCCCATGCGCAGTCCGTTGATCCTAGGCATAGCCTTGGCTATCGCTCCCTCCGCCGCATCTGCCCAGCAGAGCGAAGTCCCTCTTTGGTTGAATCTGACAACGGCTCAAGGACTCATGGGTGGAAGTTTCAGTTATCGGTTCACCCACCGATTCCAGGAACAGGCGCGGAGCAATAGCAAGGATGCCTTTGGCCTTGATGGCTATTCCTTCTCTGGGCTTGGCGTGGACATCGCGGTCCCCAGCACGCCCGGAACCAATTTCCAGATCTACCGCACCCCGGATGACAAAACCTTCACCGTGGCGCTGCATCAAGTGCTGGTGTCCCAGCCAGACATTCGTGCGGCGATCCGAATCGAGCGCTACGACGAAACGATCAAGGATCAGGCCTTCACCCCCAATGTCCGGGAAGGAATTGTGGGTACGGCGGTCCAACTTCCACTTTCATGGAGTGGAGGCGGCATCACACTGCTCGCGGTCCCCACCTATTTGAGTTCCACCAGCACCCAGCGCAAAGGCGTCACCACAGCCGGATTCGGAGTCCGCTGGGATATGGCTGAACGGCACAGCCTGATCGGCGAATATTATCCACGGCCATCCAAAGTGAAGGATCTCAAGGTCTCTGTTGATTCCACCACAACCCGGGATGTCGAGAATGGCTGGGCCCTGGGCTACGTCTTCAGGACCAAAGGCCACCGATTCACACTCCTGGCGACCAACGTCCGCGGCACCACCGCGAACCAGGTTCTCGGGGGTGATTACGCCGGAAACGGCCCCAATCGCAGCGGCGAATGGGGCCTCGGATTCAACCTTGTCAGAATTTTTTAAAAGTGCATCCTTCTTACATGAAACCCTTACTCACGGTAGCCCTGACATCTATCCTTGCTATCCTCGCTGCCCCGTTGGCGGCAGCTCCCCCCGACTTGGCGTTCAAGAAAGAAGGCAAAGGCCCCGGCGTGGTGCTCATCCACGGATTTGGCGGCAATAGGGATGCCTGGTCCGAGATTTCCAAGCGCCTGAAAAAGGACCACGCAGTGCTATCCGTGGACCTGCCCGGCCATGGCGACAGCGCCGCACCCCCCTTGAAGGAAGGTGCGGCGGATCTGGACGCCATTGGCGCCGAAATCGCCAAACTCATCCGGAAGCAAAAGATCGAGCAGGTGGTTCTTGTGGGGCACAGCATCGGCGGCGCCATCGCCATCCGAGTGGCTCTGGCGGATCCTAAAATCTCGCGCGGCATCATTCTTGTGGATAGCAGCTTGGCGCCCATCCCCAAAGCCTTCACAGACAAACTTGAAAAAGATCTGGATGCCAATGCAGGCGCCGCGCTGAGTGGATTTTTTGGTGGGCTGTGCAAGGGCGAAGCCCAAAAAACCAGGCTCGTCAAAGACGCTCTGAAAGTTCCAGTTCCCGTGCTCAAGGCCTATGCTGGCGCGCTGGGCACCGATTCATTAGGAACCCGGGGGACTTCCGTCCTGGGGCCTGTGGCGCTGTTCGCCTCGACCTTGCTGATCCCTGATCCCACAAAGGAGAAGGATTCCCTCAAACAGCTTGGACTGGACGGCATTCCCAAACTTACCGTGTCCTACTTTGTGGATGCCAAGCACTGGATCATGTGGGATGATCCCGACACTTTCGAGATTCTTTTCAATGATTTCGAAAACAGCGTTGTAGCGGGCGGCGGCGGCGGAAGTGCTAGGATGTTCCGAGCATTCTAAATCCCCCACCTCAAGTCCCACCTTTTTGGAGGCGCAAATGCGCGTTCGATCTTCCTTTCTTATCGCTGGAGGCCTGCTGGCCTGCGCCATCCTGGGCTACGCCGCGGGCGCCAAGAGCTACCAGGTGACCGGCCCTATCACAGATATCAGCGCTGACACCATCACAGTGACGAAGGGCAGCGAAGCTTTCCAGATCAATTTGCCCAAGGGAACCAAGGGCGCCGAAGGCCTGAAAAAAGGCGACAAGGTGACCGTGTACTACGCCATGACTGCTACCTCTGTGGAGTCCAAGGCCGCGCCAGCGAAGGCCGAACCCAAAGCCGCAGCGCCGAAAAAAGCGGAGCCAAAGAAGAAAGGTGCCTGAAGCGGCTCGCCCTTGGGTTCTCATCACCGGCTGCTCATCAGGCATAGGAAAGGCCCTGGTGGGTGCTTGCAGGGATGTGGCCTGGAGCGTGGTGGCCACTGCCCGCCATCCGGCTGATCTTGCGGATCTACCGGATGGCGGGGATTTGCGCTGCTTAACCTTGGATGTGACCTCACTCGAAAGCATCAACCGGGCGGCGATGGCATGTTCCGATCTTCGCATCGTAGCCCTCATCAACAATGCGGGCTACGGCCAGATGGGTCCCCTTGAATTCGTGCGGCCCGAAGAGCTGCGGGCACAGTTCGAGACCAATGTGGTGGGGCTCCACGCGGTGACAAATGCGTTTCTTCCCCTCATCCGCAAGAACGCGTTGAAAGGTGAAGGCCGGATTGTCCATGTGGCCTCCATGCTGGGCCGCCTGAGCATTCCGTTGGCGGGGCCTTACAACGCATCGAAACACGCAGTGGTGGCCCTTGCTGAAACCCTGCGCCTGGAGATCGGCGATGAGATCCCGGTCGTGCTAGTGGAACCCGGCGCGGTGGCCAGTTCCTTCCGCACCACGATCACAAATGCCTGGGGGGATCTGCCGGACCGGATCAAAGGCACGCGCTACGAAAAAATCCTCTCAGGTTTCGTGAGAACCCGCGAGGCCCAGGCCAAGCAGTTTGCCGGAAGCCCGGAGCAGGCCGCCCGCTGCATTTTAAAAGCCCTCACACGCAAGCATCCGCCCCGCCGGATCCTGATCCGTCCTGAAGCCCGGCTGGCTGGGTGGGCCAAGGCAATGCTGCCATCCGCAGTATGGGAATGGCTCCTAAGACGAAACTACGGGTTGAACTGAAAATTTCAGTTTCCCAGATACGTGAACCAGAAATGCACACCCAGTTCGTTGCCCTGGAAATCATCCGGCAGCGGGGGGATGTGGCCGGTGCGCCGCACAGCGTTCATCGCGCTTTGATCTAACGCGTAATTGCCGCTGGGGCTTTCCACCTTCCAGCCTTCCAAGGTGCCATCTCTCAGGATGCGGAAGTAGATGCCCACGCGGCCTTGGGCGTTGGTGGTGCGGCTCCAGTTGCGGATGATGGTGTTCTGCATGTTCTGCACGTACCACGCGTAGGGGAAATTGCTCTGATCCAGACCGCCCACCAAGCCTGATCCGCCATCGGACGCGCCACTGGCCCGGAGGCCTGGAATGGGTACGCCCACGCCAATTCCGCTGCCATCACCCTGCCCCGCCACTCCAATTTTCGGATTTGTCGTAGCCGTTTTCCCCTTCGAGAAATCCGCGCTCTTGCCTTTACTGGCGGCATCGGGGTTCGTCCCCTTGATGGGGGCCGAGGCTTTTGTATTCCCCACCACATCGGGGATCCTGCCGGCAGGGCGCTCCGTGACTTTCGGCGCCACATCTTCCACCCTGCGGATCCGTTGCCCTGTATCGCCCTGGACCTGCGGACCGCTGCCGCCGCTGGGTCCCGTCGGTGCGACTCCCGGCAGAGTCACCCAGGTGACTTTTTTAGGCTCGGGCGTCTCGCTGTGGATCTGTCCCACAAAGATCGAAAGGGCCACTAGGCCCACCTGAACGCCAAGCACCGCGCCACCTACAGCCATGGCCACGGGAAAGCGGATCCTTCCCAGCGCTGCGCGCTCTTGGAGAAGGACGTACAATTCCTGACTCATTACTTGCCTTCTGCTTCCAACGAGGCTTGGGTTACAAAACCCACTTGCGAAAAGCCCGCCTCGCGGATGCTATCCACCACCGCGATGACTCGTCCATAGGGCAGATTATGGTCCGCCCGCACCATCACTGGGCGTTTGCGGTCCAGCTTGGCCTGCTCCCGCAGTTGTTTTTGCAGCACCCCCAATTGCACGAACGTTTTCCCGAACTGGATGCGGCCATCATCGGTCATCGTCACAGTCAGGGCCTCGGATTCAAGGCTCTTGCCAGTCTTGGCCTCCGGCAGGTTCACGTCCACGCCCGTAGTCAGCATCGGCGCCGCCACCATGAAGATGATGAGCAGCACCAGCATCACGTCGATCATCGGCGTCATGTTGATGTCGGCCATCTGGCCGTGTTTTGATCCAGGAGTGAAGGACATGGGCAACCTTAGCGTTGAGATGATTCTAACCCAGGTGCCTTTTCAGCCCTGCAGGTGCCCGCGCAATGACGCAATGATCAGAAATTCTCCGCGACGGGTTCGAAGAAGGCCTGGGGATGCAGGCAGACGGGACACAGCTTGGGCGCCGTGGTGCCTTCGTGGATATGCCCGCAATTACGGCAACGCCAGTAGATCTTCTCGCCCCGCTGGAACACGGTGCCGTTCACCACGTGGTCCAGCAGCCGCTTGAAGCGGGCCTCGTGTTCTTTCTCCACCTTGGAGACCCATTCAAACGTCTTGGCAACTTCAGGAAATCCCTCTTCGCGGGCGATCCTGGCAAATTCTGGATAAAGCGCAGTCCATTCCTCATTCTCGCCATTCACTGCGGCCTGGAGTTGGGCGGCGGTGTCCCCGGCGACCACAGGGTATCCAGCAGTGATCTCCAGGGCCCCTGGAGCCAGGCTGGCAAGGTGTTTATAGAAGAGCTTGGCGTGCTCTTTCTCATTTAACGCAGTCTCCTCGAAGATAGCGGCCACATGTTCCAAGCCCTCCTTGCGGGCGATCCCCGCCGCAAAGGTGTAGCGGTTCCGCGCCTGGCTCTCCCCGGCAAAAGCCTTGAGCAGGTTCTGCGCGCTCTTGCTGTCCTTGAAGTCCATAGAAGTCTCCTTGATGTGGCGGGTTCCCGGATGGTCGAAAACCCGAGCTTACTCCTCCCCGGAGCCTGTGCACGGATCCGGGCCGGACTGTACCAAATGCCACAACTTTTCTGCCCCTACCGAGCCCAATCCAAGCTATCCCGTTTGGCTGTGTAGTGGGTCCCCAGGTTCAATCCGATGGCGCGTTCGCAAAGCTCCAGGGCACCGTGGAAATCTCCCAACTCGCTGCGGGCCTGGATGCCCCGTTCAAAGCAGGCCATGGCTTCCAGGCGGGCCCGATAACCATGGCCCAAATCCTGTTCCATGGCGGGGAGATTGGCCAGCACCAGTTTCACGGCCTCGTCCACCGCTTCCCAGTGTTGAAGCTGGGCTTCGGCGTCCGCGACAAAATCGTAAGCCACAGCCTTGACCGCATTGGGCAGGCTGGCCTGCCCCTCCAAGGTGCGCCTGAGATACTTGAGCGCGGGCTCCGGCCCGCTGAAGGCCGCCTCCCGGTGGCCCTTCAGAAGGTCCTCCAGCGTGTCCTTCACGGATTTATGGACTTGTTCAGGACGGCGCGCCATGGGACCTCGATAAGTGGGAACCGCGGAGGCAGCGCCGATCAATCCAATCAATCCTATCAATCCTTTGTAAAGGTGAAGGAACTCGAAGAAAGATAGACAGCCTTGTACACATCGTCCCGTTTGACGACGACATCGTCGCCCTGCACCGAGGCCCGCGCGCCTTCACGCATGAACTGGGTGAAGCCGACGATGAGGTTCACCTTGTGGTTGCCGGGCTCCATGGCGTCCCAGACTTCATCCTTGATATCGGGGCTGGGGTCGGTGTTGCGAATGTAGATCTGCATCTGCTCGTTGCCCGCCGCCACGTCCCGGTTGGTGAAGGCCATGCGCTTGGCGTGTTTGCCGTCCACCCAGATATCAATAAATCCCTCCGCCTCGCCGGTCAGAGCCGGGAACTTGGCGCTGAAATAGGCCCGGGCATAAATGCTCTCGTCGGCTTTGAAAGCCGCCTTCAGGACATTCTTGCCCTCCTCGCCCTTCTTGATCTGGGTATTGGAATACAGGATGTTCGCGGTGCCATCGGCGTTCTTTTTGATGAACTTCGAGGATTGGGCGGAAACCGGGATCGCAGCACCGACCAAAAGGATGGACAGGATACAGGCGGACGCGCGCATGGGACTCCTTGAGCACTTGAGTAATGGGAAAGGAGAAGCATATCCGCTTACGGTTTCGATGTAAGTAAAAAGCCCCACGGCCTCCCAGTAGTATTTGTAGCGCTGGCCTCCCCGATGACAAGGTTCCCAGGAAAATTAGACTCTCCAAACGTGTCGGCTCTTCGGGATCAGTTGGCTGTCCCCAGGCGCCACCGCTCCCGGGCCCAGGCTTCGCGTGCTTCCGGCGTGAAGAAGGTCCAGGCCACGATGCGGCTCTGTTTCTGCCCCTGGGCCATGGGGATGATGCGCTGATCCCGCACCTGCGCTTGTTTCAGCACGCGAAGAACGCATGGCAGGTTGGACGACTTGGATAGGAGCGTGGTGAACCACAGACACCGCGCGGGGATCATTGCGCTTTCTTGGATCATCCGGCGCACAAAAGATGCCTCGCCACCCTCGCACCAGAGTTCCGCACCCTGCCCACCGAAATTCAGGGCGGGCGCGGTTTTCCCGGAACCTCCCCGCCCCAGATTCGTCCATTTCCGCCGTGAGCCGGCCTGGGCTGCCTCCGGGGAGGCGTGGAACGGCGGGTTGCACACGGAGAGATCGAAGCTTTCATCATCCTTCAAGAAGCCGCGGAAAATCGCTGGCGGCGTCTGCCGTCTAAGTTCGATGGCCTTCGAAAGGCCGTTCGCATCCACGATCCGCCGCGCCGCCGCCAGAGCTTTCGCATCAATGTCGGAACCCAGGAAACTCCAGCCAAAGGTGGTGTGGCCCACCAGAGGATAGATCGCGTTGGCACCCACGCCGATGTCTAGCACGCGCACCCGCGTACCTCCCGGTATCGCGCCACCATTGCCGCCCGCCAGCAGATCTGCCAGATGATGCAGGTAATCCACGCGGCCGGGCACCGGCGGGCAAAGGAAACCAGGCGGAATATCCCAGTGGACGATTCCATGAACGTGCTTCAATAACGCACGATTTAGCATCTTTACAGCTGCTTGATCCGCATAATCAATGGAGACACCACCGTAGGCGTTAGGCCGCACGAAAGGTCCCAATTCCGGACAGCTTTGGATGAGGTGGTCGAAGTCGTAGCCATGGCGATGGGGATTGCGGGGATGCAAGCCCGGCTTTTCCATAGCGCTCTCCGGCGGCGCTGGCATCGCCTTCGATCTAGGCTTCATGGGGCTTGAAGGGGGGCATGGCCATTTGTTTCCTAGGCCAAGGATATCATCCGGAAACCTCTTCCATTGGGTGGCGCAGGGGTCGGTGCCCTTGACACAAGCCGGGGGTTCAGCGCTAGGCTGGGCGTCCCTTTCCAACCACCCTCATCCCGAATCCATCTCCCGGAGGATCCATGCTCTCGCTCTCAAACCTATGGCTGCCCATCCTGCTTTCGGCAGTCTTCGTCTTCCTCGCCAGCAGCCTCATCCACATGGTGTTCAAGTACCACAACTCGGAATACCGCCAACTGGCCAACGAAGACGAAGTGCGCGACGCCATCCGCAAGCACAGCCCGGCGCCGGGCCAGTACGTGCTGCCCTATTGCGCCGACATGAAGGAGATGGGCAGCGAGGCGATGAAGCAGAAGTACCTGGACGGCCCCCTGGGCTTCCTCACCCTCCGGCCCAACGGAGTTCCGAAGATGGGGCCCTCCCTCATCTCCTGGTTCCTATTCACGGTGCTGGTATCCCTCTTCGCGGCCTACATCTGCCACGTGACCCTTCCGACGAAAATGCACTACCTGACAGTGTTCCGCGTGGTGGGCAGCGCCGCCTTCATGGCCTACGGCCTCGGCACCATCCCCGGAGCCATCTGGATGAGCCGCCCCTGGAGCGCCGTCTTCAAGGAGCTGGTGGATGCCCTCATCTACGCGCTGCTCACTGCCGGAACATTCGGGTGGCTGTGGCCGAGGTAGTATGTCTAATTGCGTAGTTAGGTCGTTGACCAAAGGCTGTTCTAAAAATCCCATCCATACGAAGGGTTTCCCATGAAAAGAGTTGTCGGAATTGGCGGGGTGTTCTTTAAGGCTCGAGCCCCAGAGGCACTCCAGGCCTGGTACAAGCTTCATCTAGGCATCGATGTTCAAGATTGGGGTGGCACAGCCTTTCCCTGGAACAAACCAGATGGAGTTACGGCCTGGAGTATTTTCCCTGATTCATCTGAATACTTCGCTCCAAGCAAGGCATCCTTCATGGTGAATTATGTAGTCGAAGATCTCCACGCAGTCCTTGATGTATTGCGTTCAGAAGGCTGTGAAGTTGATTCCAAAGTCGAGGAATCAGAATTCGGCAAATTCGGTTGGGTCATGGACCCAGAAGGGAATCGAATTGAACTTTGGCAACCTCCAGAATCCCCAATATCCTGAGTCCAAAGGTCGTCCGACGGTCTAACCTCAATACCGTTCAGTTAAATCAGCCACGAAGCCACACGAAGGGCACGAATTAACGTCTTCGTGTCCTATTCGTGTCTCTTCGTGGCTACTTTTTCTCCAAAGTGAACGGTATTGGGTCTAACCTCTCGCCTCCCGTTCAACCTGGACCCAACCGTGCGCGGCTGCGGTCATGATCTGAACATTCGACTATCATTAGTGCCGATTAATTTCGTTCGATAGGTGAAGGAGACATTCGTGGGGGCGAGTAGCCATGAATTCACTCAGTTTGTTATAGAGCAGCTCGTGAGCATTCCAGGACTCTCCACTGGCCGCTTTTTCGGTGGAATCGGCGTCAAGTCCGAAGCAACCCAGTTCGCCATGATTATGGATGGATCTCTTTTCTTCACGGTAGATGATGAGTCCCGCAAGAAATACGAGCAGATGGGAAGCAAATGTTTCTCATACGGCACCAAGAAGGGCCGGGTGGATGTCAGAAAGTACTTTGAGGTGCCTGCTGATTTGCTCGAAGACAGTACGCAGCTCGTGGTGCTTGCAAGGGCGGCCATAGCGGTTGCGCGAAAGGCGAAGACAAGTCAACAGCCCCGCAAGTGAAATCCACGCATCCACCTATACTCACGAGCAACCAAGGCTCAGCCATATGCGACTAGGTCATGCTGTAGATCTCTGTTGCTCGCTTTGGCCGGTTATCTTTGCATTGTTCAAGTCATTTTGACGCGAGGGCTTACTCGAAATCGTTGATGAAGGAGTGGTGGTGAAACCAATTTCGTGGTCCAAGGTTTTCCGGAATATTTGGCGCGTGAATGCGCTGGCTCTTTTTCTCTTGCTCACCCTCTCGCTCATCGCCATTTCAACAAGCCTGGTCTCAGGGTTTTTCAGATCGTCCCATCGAACCCAGGCAACGGCCCCGGATCTTGCCCCTCAAGAACAGGGCGAACCCGAATTGAGGCTGGGACAGTTCTCGAGAGTAGGCTCCTCTAGCGTGATCCGGGCGGAGCTACGGGAATCAGGAGGTGGGTCGTTCAGCCTCAAGAGTTCAGGATCTATTATTCGGAATGTCCTTTTCATTGATGCGAATGATGGAAAGTCATGGTGGCTGCTTCCGGATTCCAATTCGGCCATTGAGGAAGACCATGAATTATCGTTGACCCAAAACGGCGCAGAAATCCCATTTGGAAGGGTTTATCTCGTTGGATCTGGCGAAAAGGAAACGTCGAAGCAATCCTCCATCATCCTTGCCGACGCCAAGGGCAATAACCAAGTAGTCATCGCTAAAGGCAGCATTTTGATTGATGAGCTCACCACTTTCAGTGTTGCCGAAGCCAAGCTGCTGTATCACGATTCGACTGAGTACCGTTTGGCCTCCATCAATCCATCAGAAACGAAATTGATCAAAGACACCAAGATGCCCATTGTCTTTCCCCCACGAAAATAGCCCACGGGTTGACCTTCTGGTTCAACCTGGACCCAACCGAGGGTCGCTGCTGCCATGCTTAAAACACTCGATTTCCGGTTGAACTGTCAAACTTTCATCGTTAAGCACCACTCATGGGCATCTCTTGAGGAACACCATGAAAGCCATCGTGTTCACAAAATACGGATCACCAGATGTGCTTGAATTGAAAGAAGTTGATAAACCAATTCCCAAGGATGATGAAGTACTGATCGAAATTCATGCGGTATCCATCAATGATTGGGATTTGGGTGCCCTCGATGGAACTTCCTTCGTCAACCGGCTGATCTTCGGCCTGCTGAAACCGAAGATACGGATCCTCGGTTCGGATGTGGCGGGGCGGGTCGAAATGGTCGGGAAAAACGTGCTGAAATTCAAGCCGGGTGATGAGGTGTTCGGGGACCTCAGTGGCCGCTGGGGCGGTTTCGCCGAGTATGTCTGCGCCCGAGAGAAGGACCTGGCCCTGAAAGCGCCCAGCATGAGCTTCGAGCAGGCGGCGGCGGTCCCCCAGGCGGCCATGCTGGCGGTGCAGGGCCTGCTCGACAAAGGGCGCATCGCGCCCGGACAAAAGCTGCTGATCAACGGCGCGGGCGGAGGGGTGGGCACCTTTGCCATCCAAACCGCCAAGCAGTTCGGTGTCGAGGTAACCGCCGTGGATCACCCGGAGAAATTGGATATGCTGCGCTCCATGGGCGCAGATCATGTCATTGATTACACCCGGGAGGATTTCACCAAGGGCGGGCAGCGGTATGACCTGATTCTCGATGTGAAGACATCCCGTTCGATCCTGGATTGCCTGCGCGCCTTGAACCCCAAGGGAAGGTACGTCACCGTCGGAGGCTCCATGGCGCGGCTGTTCCAGGCGCTACTCCTGGGGCCTTGGATCTGGATGGCCACGAATAAGAAAGTCGGCCTCGTGGCGCTGAAACAAAACAAGGATCTGGAGTATATGAAGGGGCTTTTCGAAGCGGGCAAGGTGGTGCCCGTGATCGACGGAGCTTACCGCTTGAGCGAGGTACCCGGAGCCTTCCGGCAGTTTGAAGCAGGACGCCACAAGGGGAAAATCGTCATCACGGTGAAGGAAGCGGAATCTCCAATCGGCATGTGAGCCGTGCCGTGACCCGAGCCCTCGCTCAGCGGGGCAGTTCGTCTTGCGGTCGGGGCGGTCAGCGCTCATCCTCAGGTGACGTTCTCCCAAAGGCGGTGGTTGCCATGATTCGTCTGATCCGCTCGGTCGGCCTGCTCGCTGCCATCGTGTGCAACATTGGGTGGATGCCGCCTTCTACCCCCGAACCGGCCACCCGCGCGCAGACCCTCGCCGCCGCCCGGGAGGTCATGAAACAGGCTCATTACTGCACCCTCGTGACGATCGGCGAGGAGGGCCAACCCCAGGCACGCGTCGTGGATCCGGCGGAACCGGACCAGGACTTCGTCATCTGGCTAGCCACCAAGAACACCACACGGAAGGCCGCACAACTCAGGAAGAATTCGAAGGCCACCCTGCTCTACTTCGACCGGGCGACGATGTCCTATGTCACGCTCCTGGGCAGCGGAACCCTCGTCTCCAACCCAGCCGAGAAGGAGAGGCGCTGGCAAACCTCCTGGGCTCCCTTTTATCCCCAAGGTCCCAAAACTCCCGAGCTCATTCTCATCCGGTTCGTTCCCCAGGCCCTAGAGATCTTCAGTGCCCGCCACAAGCTGCTGAACGATCCTCAGACTTGGCGCCCGGCCACCATCGAATTCCAGCAGCCTTAGGCCGCCCGCAATCAGGATTCCAAGTGAAACACTTCCTTATCCTAATCGCTTGTTTCATCCATGCTTCCGCAGGCAGCCCTGCATTGCCTCGGGAGGTATCCGCAGAATGGGTGAAGTTCCAATCCGCGTTGAAAGCGGATGATTTGCCGACATTGATCGCCATGACGAAATTTCCCCTCCGCTGCAATGAATTCGGTGGCGATATCAAAAACCAGAAGGTGTTCATACAGCGGTATAAAACCATTTTCCCGGGGCCAACGAAACAGTGTTTTGCCTCGGCCCCCCTGCATCCCGAGAAGTGGAAGAACAAGCTCCACTACGAGGTGTGGTGCGATGTCGGCGAGTACCCGATCCGCTTTGTCTTTGACCAGGTCGGTTCGAAACTGGTGCTCACATCCATTGACAACGTCAATGAGTAGGCCCCTGGCTTGATCCCGTGCCCAAGGGAATCCGGCCAGCCAGCTGCTCTCGGAGGAACCATGAATCCCGTCGCAGATGTAGTCGTCGGCGCAGAATCCGAAGCGACAGTAGTGGTTACGCGGGAAGTCACCGTCCGCCATTTTCATGAGGAGATGCCAGAGGTCTACGGGACCCCTTTCATGATTTACCTGATGGAGGTCGCGGCGAGCCAAGCCATTCAGCCCAGCCTTCCGCCCGGGTGGACTTCCGTCGGTTTTGAAGTCAACATCCGCCACCTGGCGGCGACGCCCGTCGGTCGGACGGTGACCGCCCGGGCCAAGGTCGTCGCCGTGACCGGCAAGCTGGTCACTTTCGAGGTGCAGGCTCACGATGGCGTGAACCTAATTGGAACAGGCACGCACTCCCGCGCGCCCATCGACCTTGCACGGTTCGAAAAAGGCCTTGCGGGCCAATCCACATGAACATACCCACTGTGCCAGGTGGCCCGATCATAATTTCGTTACGATGTCCTTCATGGAAATCCTCGCCATCTCCGGCAGCCTGCGCTCCGAATCCTCCAACACGGCCCTGCTGCGGGCATTGCAAGCCCTCGCGCCGCAGGGTCACCGCATCACGCTGTACGAAGGTCTGGCGGAACTGCCGCCCTTCGATCCAGGTCTTGAAACAGAAGCAGCGCCAGCCCCAGTCCACGCCCTGCGGGCTCAGCTCAGCGCCGCGGATGGCATCATCATCTGCACGCCAGAATACGCCCATGGCATGCCGGGCATTTTGAAGAACGCCCTGGAGTGGACGGTGGCTTCCGGGGAATTCGTGGAGAAGCCTGTGGCCGCCCTCAGCACTTCGCCAGGGGCGACCGGGGGCGAAAAGGCTTTGGCGTGGCTGATCCAGACCCTGACGGTGATGTCGGCCCGAATTGTCCCGGAGATTTCCCAACCCATCCCCTTTGGCCGCAGCCGCGTGAAGCCCGATGGCGACATCGTGGATCCAGCTCTGGCCGAGACGCTTCATAAAATTCTGGATGGTCTGATCCATGCGGTGGAAGCCCGCGCCCAGACTGGGAGCCAGCCTTGATCGAACTCTATGTGGATGGCGACGCCTGCCCGGTTAAAGATGAAATATTCCGTGTTGCCAAGCGCTACGGTCTGAAAGTGCATCTCGTTGCTAACACCAGCCTGCGCATTCCCCGTGACCCACTCTTCGAGATGGTGGTGGTGCGGGGTGGTCAGCTCGATGTGGCTGATGACTGGATCGCCGAGCGCGTCACGGCGAGGGATATCGCCATCACTTCGGACCTGCCCCTGGCGGCCCGCTGCCTCGCCAAAGGCGCGCGGGTGCTGGATTCCCGTGGCAAGGTGTTCTCCGATGACGCCATGGGCGAGGCCCTGGCCACCCGGGAACTCATGGCCCAATTGCGGGACATGGGTGTGGTCAGCGGCGGACCGGCACCCTTCGAAGCCAGGGATCGCTCACGATTCCTGCAATCCCTGGACACCTTGATCCAGGCCCTGAAGAAATCCATGCGCTGAAGCCGCGCAATGCCGCTCCCAGCCTTCAAGGGTTGGCCTCTCCAGGAGCTGTTCCAGGAGTATCCAAGCTGACTCCAGGTTGTTCCGTCCCTCAGGGCTCAGTTCTTCCCCAAGTTCGAAGGAATAGCCACGCACCGCCAGCACGAAGGAAGGTGGCGATTCCCCTTGGCCAAGGGCACTGAAGGCATGCAGCACCGCCTGGGGAGAGATGGCGTGGCTGGTGAAGCTGGTGTCCGCCAGCGGCTGGATGCGCGCCAGGGCATAGGGCTCCGGCCCAGAGGCCGCCGCATCCACGAAAAGGGCCAAGTCCCGGCCTTCTAGATCCAAGGAGTGCTCCACCTGGAATTGAAAATCCTCCACGGCCGCCACAGGCCTGTCCGGGTGCAAGCGGATCCAGTGCCCCACACGTTCTATGAGCAGCGGCCCCAAGGCGTCGTCTCCGCGGCTGGGATTGCCGCAACCCAGGATGATGATGCGAGGAGGGGTCATGGCGGGCCTTGGGGCTTCATCCTTCCTCGCAACTGCCATCCGCGTTCCTTATCAAGCGGTGTACCTGGCGCCCTTGCGCATCCAACAGCTCCACTTCAAGGGGCATTTTCCCGAGGGCATGGGTGGCGCAGGAGAGGCAGGGATCGTAGGCGCGGATGGCCACTTCGATGTGATTCAGCAGACCCTCCGTAAGTTCCTTCCCATCCAGATAGTGGGCCGCCACTTCGCGCACCGCTGAGTTCATGGCGGTGTTGTTGTTCGTCGTGGCGACGATAAGGTTGGCCTTGACCACTGCATCGTTTTCATCCACTACGTAATGGTGGAAGAGGGTTCCACGCGGGGCCTCGATGACGCCAACGCCTTCCAGGGCTCGTTCGCCCTGGATCAGGAGATCCTTTCCGTAGATGTCCGGATCATCGAGCAGTTCCCGGATGGCTTCGGCCGCATAGAGCATTTCGATCATGCGCGCCCAGTGGTAGGCCATGGTGGCATGCACCGGGCCACCTTCGCCCATGGCCGCGAAGCGTTTCCGCGCCTCTTCGGCCAGAGGCGTCGGCATGCGTTCGGCGTTGTTGATGCGGGCGAGGGGGCCCACCCGGTACCAGCCAGCATCGTTGCCCAAGGCCACGATGAAAGGGAACTTCATGTAGGACCAGGATTTCACTTCCTCGTGGATATGGCGAAGGTAGTTCGCATAATCCACCTGGTCGAAGATGCGCCCGCCGTCGGCATCGGTGGCACGGAGTTTCCCATCGTAGAGTTCGAAGCTTCCATCGGGCGCAGCCAGGCTCAGGAAGTTGGATCTGAAAGCTCCGAAGGAGGCGTTTTCTTCCAGGTTTCCGGTGTAAAGCCCACGGGCGATCTCCACCGCGCTCTGCGACCATTTGATGACCTGATCGAGATCCTTCTTCAGATAATTGCAGTCCTCCTTGGTGAAGCCTTTGTTCACACCGCCGGGAATGGCGAAATTCCCATGGACACGCTTGCCGGACAGAACCCGGATGACCTCTTGGCCATACTTGCGCAGCATCACGCCTTGTACGGCAATACCCGGATGGGCCTGGATGACGCCGATGATGTTGCGCGTGGCCACCTCGGCGTCGTACCCGAACAGGAGATCCGGACTGGCCAGGTGGAAGAAATGCAGCGCGTGGCTTTGGAGGGTTTGGCCGTAGTGGAGCAAACGGCGGAGTTTCTCGGCGGTCGGGGTGAGTGTGCGGGCCCCCACCAGCATGTCCATGGCCTTGGCCGCAGCCAGATGGTGGCTGACGGGGCAGATACCGCAAAGACGTTGCACCAGCACCGGAATCTCCCAGTACGGACGTCCCTGGATGAACTTTTCGAAACCGCGGAATTCCACGATGTGGAGCCGCGCCTGTTTCACATGGTTCTGTTCATCCATGAGCAGGGTGATTTTCCCGTGGCCCTCCACACGGGTGATGGGCTCGATGACCGTGCGTCTGAGGCCCTCGGGATGAATGGCCGTTTCCAGTTGCATGTTCGCGATGGGGGTCATGGGAATTCCTAGGAAAACGGTGGTGGCTGCTTAGTCGAAGTGGATGAGTTCCTGAGGCAGGCTGGGATCACGGCCAGCCATCAACTCCGTCAGAAAGTACAAGAAAGCTTCCGCGGAAGGCGGACATCCAGGCAGGAAGTAATCTATCTTCACGATGTGGTGTAGCGGCCGGACCTTGTCCAGGAGCAGGGGTATCTCAGGGTCATCAGGAATATGGGCATTCTCGGTCCCGGCTCCCCGGACGAATGCCTCCTCCAGGCACTCCTTCAAGGTAAAGCTGTTGCGCATGGAGGGAATCCCACCGGTGATTCCGCATTCCCCCACCGCCACCAGGATCTTGCACATCTTCCGGAATTCATGGAGCACATGGATGTTCTCGGCATTGCAGACGCCGCCTTCGATCAGGCCCAGGTCCACAGGTTGGCTGATGTGCTTGATGTCGTTGATGGGGCTCCGGTCGAACTCCACGATTTCCAAGAGTTCAAGCAGGCGTTCATCCACATCCAGCAGCGACATGTGGCAGCCGAAGCAGCCTGCCAGCGAGCAGGTAGCGACTTTCAGCTTCTCAGCCATGGACGGCCTCCTGGTTCGCGTATTCCCGCAGTTCAAGGGTGGCGATGGACTCCTGGTCGAAGATCCTCTGGCCGATGGGGAATTCAAAACCCACGCGCTTCACGGTCAGGGCTCCGGTTGGGCAGAGCTTCACCGCCATGTCCTCCGGGGAGATGCCGCTGTCTTTCAACAAGCCTGTGGGGGAATTGACCGCCAGCTTGGATCGGATGCCCCGGCCATGGATGGCGAAGACGTTCTTGCCATCCAGTTCCCGGCTGGCCCTGACACAGGTTTCGCAGCGGATGCAGCGATCCCGGTCGAGATTCACCAGGGGGTGGCTCGAGTCCCTCACCCGGACCGGAAACTGGTGGGGGAAATGGTTGTCTTGCATCCCAAGGTAGTAGGCGGTCGCCTGAAGCTTGCAACCGCCACTCTCCTCGCAAGATGGACAGTAGTGGTTCCCCTCTACGAAGAGGAGTTGGGTCACCGCACGCCGCATCGCTTTCAGCTCTGGGGTATCGCACTCCACGTTCTGCCCCTCCATGGCTGGCTGGGTGCAGGAGGAGAATGGTTTCCCGCTGATGATGACGGTGCATAGACGGCAGGAACTGTGGGGTTCCAGTTCCGGGCGCCAGCAGAGATGGGGGATGTAATGTCCCGCGCTCATGGCTGCCTGAAGGACGGTTTGTCCTTCCTTGAATGGAATGGCCTTGCCGTCGAGGAAGAAGCTGCTGGACATGGCTCAGGCCTCCATCGGTGCATGGTCGGGTGCGAGGTGGGCTTCAGGATCCGTACGGCCCGTAAGGTTCCGGGCCTCCTCCAAAGCTCCATCCAGATCGAAGGCTGGAATGAATTCCGTGGTCTTCATCCGGCCCTTCCAGATGGCTGGGAACTTTTCGATGCTCTCGGTGATGTGGTGATTCGCGGTTTGGCCTAGGCCGCAGTGCGCCATGGTCTTCATCAAGCCTGAAATGTTTTGCATCTCCTTCAGATCCACCGGAGATCCGCATCCCTTCTCGAATTTCCGCACGTAGTTGGCCAGCAGGGTGGTTCCGACACGGCAGGGCGTGCAGAGGCCGCAGCTTTCGTGCTGGAAGAAAAGCGCGAAGTTCTTCACGGCTTCGAACATGTCCCGCTGGGGGCCGAAAATCATGAGGGTGCCGGTACCCACCAGGTCCTCGAAACAGGCTGAACGGTCGAATTCCCGGGTGTTGATCATGGTCCCGCTGGGGCCTCCCACCTGGACCCCTTGGGCATCGAGGGCGCCACAATCCCGAAGAACCTCATGAACGCTGACTCCCCAGGGATACTCGTAGATCCCGGGTCGCTCGCAATCGCCTGAAACGCAGAAAAGCTTGGTGCCGGTGGATTGGCCCGTGCCGTTGTGGGCGAACCAGGCGCCTCCCTTGGCGCTGATGACCGTGGCTGCGGCGAAGGTCTCTACGTTGTTCACCACCGTAGGGCACCTCAGGTAGCCCTGATGCACCGGTAGCGGCCAGCGCCTGCGTGGGATCCCGCGGCGCCCCTCAATGCTTTTGATCATGGCGGTTTCCATGCCGCAGATGTAGGCGCCCGCTCCGAAATGCAATTCGATATCGAAGTCCAAGGCCGTGCCCAGGATTCCCTTGCCCAGCAGGCCAGCTTCCCGGCGCCGGCTCAGCACCTTCTCAAGGTGCTCCTTCATGTACCAATATTCCTGGCGAAGATAAAGGATCCCGGTTTTGGAACCTACCGCATGGCCGCAAATAGTCATCCCTTCGAACACCATGTCCGCGTAATCCGTGAGCAGGACCCGGTCCTTGAAGGTGCCCGGCTCTCCCTCATCGGCATTGCAGAGAACATAGTGGTCGCTGCTCTTGGCATCCCGGACGGACTCCCATTTGATGCCGGTCTTGAAACCGGCGCCGCCCCGTCCCCGCAGCTCGGAGCGGTAGATTTCCTTCAACGTCTCAGCGCCGCCCCGTTCCAGATGATGTTTGCGGGCGTCGCTGGGAGCCAAGTCTTCGGCCCATTCCGCGAGAAACGCGCCCCCTCGCTCCAGACTGGCACGAATGCCTTCACCGGGTTCGATCGGCTTGCGGAAGACCACATCCGAGCGTCTGATCTGGCTCTTCACCGTGAAGAATTCCGGCGGCCAGTCTTGGAGGGGGATCTGGGCATTGACGAGGTCTGCGATGCGTTCGATACGCTCCTGATCCAGGTTCGTCACTGGGAGATAATTCACCAGGGCGGCAGGGCCCTGATCGCACATCCCCGTGCAGGAGGTGAAGTGGACGCTCACCCGGCCATCTTTCCGGGTCTCGCCAAGCTTTACCCCGAGCCGCTGGCACAGGTGGGCCGCCAGCCCGCGGTTTCCCAACATCTGGTCCGTGATGTTGTCGCTGAAATGGATGACATAGTCGCCCTGAGGTTCAGGGCTCAGAAACGAGTAGAAACTCAATAGGCCTTGGACCCGGACCAGCGGGACACCCATCTCCTCCGCAAGCCGTTTCGCCGCTTCCTTGGGCACGTGATGGTATGCATGCTGGATCTGGATGAGGATCTGAAGCAAGGCATGGGGATCCTTCCGATGCTCCACCGGGATGGAATCCAGGAAGTCAGGAACGGGGATCGTTAGGCTGGGATACATGGAATCAAGTCTCCCTTCGGGGACGTTCCCGAGGCCTTTTCAGAAAGATCAAACAGCCCAAGAACCGTCGGATCCAAGATAGAAGCCATGCCCCAGGAATACCGGGAATCCCAGGGAGTTGTGACCTGGATCAACCTTTGCAACGGCTAGAAGCGCCCTCCAAGCATTAATTGCCGTGGCTTGTTTTGCGAGGCAACGCCATTCTGGTCAGGGGGAAAAACATTTGGCAAAGGCGCGCCGGAGTGTGTGAGTTTTCGCTGATCTTGTGACTTGAAAAAAGGGCGACGAAGTTGAAAAGAAACCAGGCACCCCTTCCGACCACAGCCACCTCAGCGAACGATTGGGGATCCCGGAGCCAGATCCACACACTGGTCTTGATCTTGGCAACCGCCCTTGGCATCTACGTCTGCTACCGGTTGGCCCTGCCCTTTCTGCCAGCTCTTACCTGGGCCCTGGCGCTGGCGGTTCTGTTCGCTCCCTTCCAACGGTGGCTGGAAGCAAAACTCAAGCGCGCCAGCCTAGCTGCTGCGGTAGCCGTGGTGGTCGTGGCGGTGATCGTGGCCGTGCCCGCTACCTTTGTGGGGCAGCGGCTCATCCTGGAGTCCGCGAGAGGCGCGGAGATCATCAGGACAAAAGTGGAATCCGGCGAATGGAGGCGTGCCATTGAAGCGCAGCCACGCGTTGCGCCTCTCGCGGACTGGATCGAAAAACAGATTGACCTGCCGGGAACCGTCAAGACCGTTGCCACCTGGTTGACTACGGCTGCAGGGGCCATCGTGAAGGGATCTGTGGTGCAGATGATCGGATTCTGCCTCACGTTTTATCTGCTTTTCTATTTCCTGCGGGATCGTCGGACAGCGCTCCAATCGCTGCGGTCTTTATCGCCGCTCTCCAAGGCAGAGATGGACCGGCTGTTTGGCCGTGTCGAAGATACGGTCTATGCCACCGTCTATGGAACATTGGCCGTCTCAGCGGTGCAGGGACTCCTGGGCGGATTGATGTTCTGGTGGTTGGGGCTCCCGGCGCCCTTGCTTTGGGGCGTAGTCATGGCTCTACTGGCCGTGGTGCCAGTGCTTGGTGCCTTCATCGTCTGGATTCCCGCGGCCCTCTTCCTGGGGCTGGAAGGCAGTTGGGGGAAAGCTCTGATTCTCACGGTGTGGGGTGGGATCATCGTGGGTGGAATCGATAATCTACTTCGTCCGATCCTGGTGGGGAACCGGCTGAAACTGCACACCATCCTCGCCTTTCTATCGGTCGTGGGTGGCTTGATGGTTTTTGGCGCATCCGGTCTCATCCTTGGCCCTGTGGCCCTTACAATCACCACGGTGCTCCTGGAATGCTGGCGTCATCGAACAGAAACCACTGAGGCATCGGCGATTGATTCCCAAACTGAGCTGCCGCCAGATTAAGGGGAATCCGTCTGGCAGCCATGGCGAGTTGTGCCGAAGGCGACAGTTGCCGTGACCTATGTTGGTGTCGGCACGTGGAGGTTCCCATGGTCAACCGAGTCCTCGTAGGCATCGATTTCTCCGCAGCAAGCCGCAAGGCCTTGGAGCGGGCTGCAGAATGGGCCACCCGGCTCAACGTCCCGCTGATCGCCATGCATGTGGTGGAGCACCCTTCCCAAGCCATTTTCCAAGCCTATGCGCCCATGGCCGATCCGACCTGGTTCCAGAAATTCGAGCCCAATGCGAAGGAACTGCTGGATGAATGGCTTTCACCTTTTCCCGGAAGCACAAAATTGGTGCGCACCGGGAATGCCGCTAGGCTCCTGGTGGCCGAGGCCGAATCCGGCACTTTGCTGGTGATAGGCCATGTAGGCCATGGAGCTTTGGATGCGTTCCTTTTCGGTAGCACAGCTGACCGAGTGATCCGTTCCGCTGAAGTGGATGTGCTCGTGGTTCGGGCAGACCCGCGGGTTTGAGGTCAACCAGCGTCTGGAAAACCTGTCGGCGCAGCTCGTGTGTTGGAGCTGACCTCAATTTTCACTCCAGTCCGGTCCCAGTCCGATCTGGCTGAACATTCCTCACGGGCCTTCTACGGGCTCCGGTGATTCTGCCAATCGTGCCGCCTCCTCGGATCGGTACAACAGCTGGGCGCCCTGCTTCCATTGCGGCAGACGGAGGGCGAAGACCAACCCCGCCAACAGGCATCCGCCACCGCCCAGGGCCACCGTGATGGGCGCACCGAGCTTATGCGCGAGAGCTCCGCCAAGGAGTGCGCCGATGGGGGCCATGCCCATGAACATCATCGAGTAGACCGACATGACCCGGCCTCGGAGCAGGTCGGGAATCATCATCTGGATCAGCGTGTTGCTGGAGGCCATCTCCACCATGAGCGTGAAGCCCACGGGCAACAGGATCATTACGGAAAGCGGGAGGCTCCGGGAAAACGAAAACACGACAAGGGCCGCGCCGAAGCCCATGGCGCTCACCGCGATCCAACGGCCGAGGCCCCTGGGGCTCCGCCGGAGGGCGAGACTCAAGGCTCCCGCCAAAGCGCCCACGCCAGAGGTGCCCATCAGCAGGCCCAAAGCCCTGGGGCCTCCGTGGAGGATCTGGTCCGCGAAGATGGGCATAAGCACCGAGTAAGGCATGCCCATGAGGCTCAACAGGCCGATAAGCACCAGCAGGTCGCGAACCGGTTTGGCCCCAAGGATGAACCGGAAGCCCTCGAGCATGGCGCTTCCACCTGCAGAGGCTCGCGCCCTTGGGATGCCGTCCAGGCGCATGGCCAAAAGCCCGGAGATGACCGCGAGGTAGCTCACGCTATTAACGAGGAAGCACCAACCTTCGCCTACGGTGGCCACCAGAAGGCCCGCCACCGCCGGGCCGACGATGCGGGCCCCATTGAACATGGAAGAGTTCAAGGCGATGGCGTTCATGAGGTCCGGCCGCGCCACTGTCTGGGCCACAAAGACTTGGCGGGCCGGGATATCGAAGGCGTTCACCGCCCCAAGCAGCAGCGAGGTCGTGACGATATGCCAGATCTGCACATGGCCGGTGAGGGTGAGCAGGGCAAGGATCAGGGTCAGCAGCATGGACGTGGATTGAGTGATGACAATGAGCGTGTGGGGGCGCACACGGTCGGCCGTCATGCCTCCCACCGTGGCCAGGATGAACACCGGAAACTGTCCCGCGAAAGCGACGAATCCCAGCCAAGTGGCTTCACCGGTCAGCCGGTACACCAGCCAGGATTGGGCCACGGTCTGCATCCACGTGCCGATGAGGGAGATCAGCTGGCCGGACATGAAAAGGCGGAAATTGCGGTAGCGCAACGCGCGCAAGGCATCCGGGAAGCTGAACATGATTCGATTCTAGCGGGCAGGGGCTTGGAAGGGTGCCATGCCAGGATTACCGGGCGATCGTTTTTCACTACCCTTTCATCGCGCTTTTCACTCGCGTCGGCGTCATCGGCAACTGCACCACACGCGCGCCGACCGCGTCGAACACCGCGTTGGCCAGGACCGCGCCCGTTGTTACGATGGCCGGTTCGCCACCGCCCTGAGGCGCGAGATCCGGCGAGTCCAGAATCACGGTCTCGATGCGCGGAACATCCGAGAAGCGCGGCAATTCATAGGTTCCGAAGTTTGTGTCGAGAACGACGCCATCCTTGAAGCGGACTTCTTCGGCCAAGGTATAGCCCAGCCCCATGGTGATGCAGCCTTCCATCTGCTGCACGGCGCCTTCAGGGTTCACCACGATGCCCATATCCTGCGCGCAGACCACCCGCACGACTTGCACCTTGCCAGTGGCTTTGTCCACCTTCACTTCGGCCATGGTCGCGACATAAGTGCCTGCGTCGTCGCCGCACGCCACGCCGACCCCGCGGCCGCTCGGCGCTGGTTTCGGGGTCCATCCAAATTGTTTTGCGGCTGCTTCAAGCACCCGGCGCATGCGCGCGTCGGTGAGGTTCCGCAGGCGGAATTCCACAGGATCCATCCCAGCTTTCGCCGCCATCACATCAATGTGCGACTCGCGGGCGAAGACATTGGCGTTGGCACCCGGCGCCCGCCATGGTCCGATGGCGAAGGGGTGCATGCCGGCAGGGTTGGCGTTCCAACCGCCGCGGACGGCCGTGCGATGGTTGGGAACCTCATAGAACAACGCAGAGCCACGATCGCCGGCGCCGATGATCGTGTTGTCCCAGAAAACAATCTTCTTCGCGGCATCAAGCCCCGCTCGGATCTTGATGACTGCGGCAGGATCGAAGGTGTCGAAGAAAAACTCTTCCTCACGGCTCCACACCACTCGCACGGGTTTTCCTGTGGCCATGGCGAGGCGCGCGGCCTCGATCCCCTGCATGCTTGCGCTCTTGCCACCGAATCCGCCCCCCACATAGGGTGTGATCACGCGCACTTTCTCGGGTGCGATATTGAGTGCACGCGCGATCTGCGTCTTGAGTGGAAACGGAGTCTGGGTGCCCGCCCACACCGTGACTTTGCCATTCTCCACCATCGCCACGGCCGAGTGCGTCTCGATGGGAGCGTGGGCGACGTAACCTTTGAGGTAAGTCTGCTCGACGACTTGCGCAGCGGATTTTTCTCCGGCGGCCAGGTTCCCACCTGTTCCCGTTGGCCGCGCTTCAGGCGCTACTTTTTGCAGATGCTCGAAAATCGTCTCATGCGTGACTCTGGAGGGCGATGGCGAATACGTGGCCTTGACCAGGGCGAGGGCCCGAGCCGCCTCGTCCCGATGCGCATGTAGGACCGCGACCAGATCTCCGTCATGCACGACGCGCACTCCGGGCACCGCCTCCGCAGCAGCCGTATCGGCACGCAAGAGCTTCGCACCGTGGGATGGTGGCCGCAGTATGCACGCGTGCAGCGCCCCGCTCGGCGCGATATCGCCCGCATACTTCGCCTTGCCGGTGACCTTTTCCAACGCATCGCGGCGCGGCGCTGATCGGCCCATGATCGTGAACGCGCTAACCTGCTTCAGGACCGCCTGGCCATCCAGTCGCCGTTCGATACGTTTGCCAGCGGCCAGCGCACCGTATCCCATACGTTTCGAGGGATCCGTCTTCGATATCACGACCCCATCGCGCACTTCCAGATCAGTGACAGGAAGCCGCAGCCGCTCGGCCGCCATCTGCACCAGCACGGCACGGGCTTCGGCAGCGGCGGCACGCAGGGTCGGCCCGAACATGCGGATGCTGAGGGATCCGAATGTGCCCCGGTCCATCGGGCAGAGATCCGTGTCTCCCATCACGATATCCACCGCCGACAATGGCACTCCCAATTCTTCGGCGGCAAGCTGGGGCAATGACGTCATCACACCCTGCCCCAGTTCCACTTTTCCCACGAGGCAAGTGACGCGCCCATCCGCTCCGATGTGCAAGAAGGAGTTGATGTCCGTAGCGGCCCGCTGGGCAGTCGGTGCCGGACCCGCCTGGCCAAGGAGTGGATCAACCGAGCACACCACCAGCAAGCCCGAACCCGTGAGCTTTAGAAAGTCCCGCCGGTCCATCGTCTTCACGAATCCCCAACCTTCTGGGACTTCCATCAAATCTTTTCCGCGGCTCATCGCGCACCCCCTGCCATGGCCGCAGACGCGCTTTCGATCGCCTGCACGATCCTGACGTGCGCGCCACATCTGCACAAATGCGGCTCCATCTCTTTGATAATCTGCGCACGCGTGGGTTTGGCGTTCTTGAGAAGCAAGGCATGCGCGCCCATGATCATCCCGCTCGTGCAGAAACCGCATTGGAAGCCCAGATGCTTCACGAAGGCTTCTTGCACCGGATGCAGATGCTCGTCGTGGGCCAATCCTTCGATCGTGACGATGCGCTTGCCGTCCACGGCGCTCATCGGAGTAGCGCAGGCGCGGACCGCCTCATTGTCTAGCAACACCGTGCATGCGCCACAAACCGATTCACCACATCCGAACTTGGTGCCGGTGAGGCCCAGATCGTCCCGCAGCACCCACAGCAGCGTACGGGTCTCATCCAACGTAAGCTTGCGATCAACACCATTGAGCGAGAAGGAAATGGGTTTCATACAAGATCCTCCGGGGCAGAGTATGTCCCTAAATCGTGGGAGAGAATAGTCGGTACTCGGCAATGGTCGTGCGGGTGAAGCCCGAAGGCTCTGGCAGCACCTTGATCGCCACGTCGCGCCCCAGACGCGTGTCCTTCGCCCGCCAGACCTCGCCCATTCCGCCTGCACCGATCTGCCCCACGATTTCGTAGGGGCCGAGGCAGGGGACGGGGGCGAGGGTCCTCACTTAACCTCCGAGATCCAGTTCTGGACGAGGACGATGCTCGTGCCTTCGTCGTGGGCCGTGGAGAACAGGAAGCGCTTGCCGTCCGGATGGATGTCGAAGGGATGGCCATTGTAGGGAAAGGGCCGGACTCGGAAGAGCTTCGTTGGGGTGCCAAAGGAAAGCCGGCCATTCTCCGCCGTGACGGCGACCCTCATGAATTCGTCGTTGAGGGATAGGTAGTAGATGGATTTCCCGTCCGGGGCCCATCGGGAGTTGCGCCCCCCAGCGCTGGAGACGAGGCTTGGTATCCCCGCTTCCGGAAAACTCGCAACATAGATCTCCTCGCGCCCCGTTCCGTCGGCGGTGTAGGTGATGTGGGCACCGTCTGCGGAGAATTGGGGAGTGGCCTCGTTGGCTTTTGTGATCAGGAAGGGGGACGGAAGTGTGGATTCCTCTGGGCGCATAGCCAGAATGTCTCCGCGAGTCACGGGCGTTGCATAGCGGTCCAGAAGCAGTGTCTGGCCATTGGGGGCCCAGTCGCGGGCGTACGAGATCTGAGGCGATTCAAAGAGGATTTTCGGCTTGGCCAGGCCCTGGACATCCACCACCAAAATGCGACACCGCGACTGAGACGCGGATCCCCCAAGGAGCCCGGTGGTCATCATGGTGAGACGAGAGCTGTCTGGGTTCCACGCGGCGTCGCTGGCCCACGGCACATCTACAGCCAGACGCGTCTCGGCGCCAGACCTGAATTCGATGAGCCGAACTTCCGAGCGTTCGTGCTCCTCCCCTATGCCCTGGATGTCCGCCGCAACCCGGCTCCCATCCGGGGAAAGCACGAGGTTCCGGTACCACGGACTGGAACCCAGAGTCCCCAGGGTCCGGCCCGTCGCATCGAACCAGACGAGATTGGGGGTTTCGGGCCGGGAGGGCAGGAGGCAGGCGAGCTTTCCATCGGCGGAAAAGCTGACATACATCTCCGGGGCTGCATTGGTGTTGATGCCCCTGGCCAGGACGACGGCCTGCCCAAGGGGCTTGAACGAACGCAAGTCCAGACGCTGGGCTAGGAGCGCATCCTTCTGTTCGTAAACCAGGACGTCCTGGAACACTTCGGCCCGGATGATGTCGGGCAGGAGGGATACGACCTTCCCTGTATCGAGGGAGAGAATCCGCTGGCCAAAGCCTCCGTTATACGCGGTGAACAGGAGGTGCCTCCCGCCAGCCAGTAGGCTCGGGAAGGAATGCGCAATCTCCTGATGCGTGGGGTCGAGGGTCGTGACCTGTGTGAGCATGCCGCCACTCGATGCGATCCTTGAGATGGGCCCCACATCGCCTTCCGGGCAGAAATAAATCGACCCATCAGTACCCCAGACACCTCCGAACGGGTAGATCCCGGTTTCGCACAGGGGTCTGACGGTACCACTAGACACCGTGGCCACCTTGAGCTTCCGATCCGCGAAGAAGGCAATCTCCCGCCCGTCCGGCGACCAGAAGGGGTGGCGGGCGTTGGCGGTCCCGGGAATCGGCTCAGCCTTGAGCGAGTCGAGGGGGCGGAGGAAGAGGCAGGTCGCGGTATCCGTGGATCCGACGAAGACAAGCATCCGCCCATCTGGCGAAAGAGCGAGGCCGATGGCGTACCCCCGACCGACGATCTCGACTCCCTTGGGAGGGGTGATCATAGTGCGGACCGCTGCGACCTTCGGGTGTTCCCGCAGGGCCATCCATCCCAATGCGGTCACGGCGGCCAGCAAGAGCGACCCCAGGGCCGCTGCCATCCACCGGTAGGTAAAATGGCGGAGCCAGCCCTGGGGAACCACCTCGGCACCCGTGTGGCTGCCACTGCCCTTGCTCGACTCCCACACGCCTTCCAGTGCGAACGCCAAATCGTGAGCGCTGTGGATGCGGCTGCCAGGTTCCTTGGCGAGGCAGGCATTGAGCACGCGCTCCAACATTGGTGGAACCTTCAGGGCCGAATCCAACTCCGGTGGGTCACTCTTAAGAATCGCATGCATGACTTCGATGGAGGAATCGCCCCGGAATGGCCGTGCGCCCGTCACCATCTCCCATAGAATCACGCCGAGGCTGAAGTGGTCGCTCCGTGCATCCACGGTCTCGCCACGCACCTGTTCTGGACTCATGTAGCCTACGGTGCCGAGGATGGTGCCTTCAGCCGTAGCGTTGCGCAAATCCCGTGTAGGTAAATCTCTCTTCTGCCCGTCCAGAATCGCCTTGGCCTGCTTAGCGAGACCGAAGTCAAGAATCTTCACGCTGTCCCTTGTGAGGAATATGTTCTCAGGCTTGAGATCCCGATGGATGATTCCCAGGTCGTGTGCCGCCGAGAGGCCCCGGGCCACCTGGACGGAGATTTCAAGAGCCTTTGAGACAGGCAAGGGGCCCTTGGAAAGGCGGCCCCGCAGGGTTTCGCCTTCGAGAAGTTCAGTCACCAAGTAGGGCGATTTCTCATGGGACCCCGTATCAAAGAGCGTGAGGATGTTTGGGTGGTTCAGTGCGCTGACAGTGCGTGCCTCCAGCTCGAAGCGCCGTAGGCGGTCGGCATCGGATGCGAATTCCGGGGGCAAAACTTTGATTGCGACGTCACGCCCCAAACGCGTGTCCTTCGCCTTCCAAACCTCGCCCATTCCGCCAGCGCCAATCTGCCCCACAATTTCGTAGGGGCCGAGCCGGGTGCCAGGGGTGATGGTCATTTCAGACCCTCAACCATGAAAAGGTCGGAGGTCACGCGCTGGTAGCTGAACACGAAGCGCTTGGCGTCGGCGGTCATGGCGACGGGGCTGACCCACTGCAGGCCGGAGGGATCCGCAGGACTGAGGGTGCGAACGACCTCTGAACGTCCCGTGAGCGCATCGACCTTCCGGATGGGGACTGGGACGGCACCAAGAGAATGGAAGAACACAGCCTTCCCATCTGCGCTCCAACGGATGCCCATTTCCCCCTCGGCAACCCCTGGAAAAGGCGTGGCGTCCCCTGAAAGAGGGAAGATCCAGCATCGCCGGTTAGGGCCGGTGGCTACGACCCGATCGCCAGCCGGGGAGACGGCCAGCATGCCGAAGCCGGCCCCCTTCCCGCCGATGGCCCTTGGTTCCCCGCCATCAATCCCCTGCACAAAGATGCATGGAGCCTGCCCTTCCTTGTGTCCATAGAACACGATGGTCTTTCCATCAGGGAGGAAGCGCACGTGGGCCGGGCTGAGAATTCCATGGGAGGGCAGGACCCGGGCCTCCCCGACGCCTGTTGGCAGGAGGATGATCTGCTCGGTCACGAGGTTGATGGCAGCCACCAGACTTCCGTCTGAGGAGATGCCCGTCGCCATGCCCTCTCCCAGGCGGACCACAGGTGAACCGTCAAGACCGCGAAGGGCCGATACGCACCGCTCCTTGGTGGTCCCGAATTCGGTGAATACCGCCTTGGTTCCGTCAGGCGTCATGTCCATCACGAGCGACCAGCTGAGCCATGAGAGATCCCGTTGGCCCCTCTCATCCGCACAAGCCATCCCCACGCCCATGGAATACTCGCTCAGGAGGATCCTGCCGTCGGAGTAAAGATCGTGGATGGCTGCACCCTTTGGCAGCTTTGCCACGGTGCGCTGCTTTCCCCCGCGATCGGTCGCCGTGACTCCCTTGCCTAGGGCGGAGAAAACCTCATTTCCGTCCGGGCTCCATGCTATACCGTAGAACAAGGCGTAACGGGCCTTGGCGTCGGGCCAACGGCCCTTGCCGGTAGCGAGTTGCAACCGGACCGGGTAACCGTTCCCGTCCTCCCGGAGGGGATGCTCCAGAAAAGCGATCTCGGTTCCGTCCGGGGAGAATCGGAGGTCACTGATCCAGCCCGTGCTCTCATAAATGGATTTCCCCCGCGGGAATTCAAGCCGCTGATGGTCTATGAGGTCCCGGACCATCGCAAGCTCCCCCGTAGCTGGCGACCAGTCCGCGGCGCAGATGTCGTTCTCGATGGGTTTGGGGGATTCCCCGGCGATGGACATGGTGGCCAACGTGCCCCTCCGGCTGAAGGGCCCGTACATCCGGGATTCGAGGAGCATCGCCAGCTCCCGCTTGCGGGAGATGGAAAGGAGCAAGGCACCGGGCGGGCCCACGGGAACGGCATCCTCGCTATCCGGAAGCTTGTGGAACATGCGTGGCATATCCCCTTCCCAGGCGGCGGTGTAGACCACTGATTGGCCATCGGGGGCGAATCGCGCCGTGTACACAGTCCCCCTACGGAACGTCACACTCTTGAAGGCGGGCATCGGGCTGGGCGCCGAACGCCGCCCGAGGAACCAGCCAATTCCACCTAGGGCGGCGAGAAGGAAGATCGCACCGAGGGGCAGCAGCAACTTCCGCGGGCCATGGCCTCTCCATGGAATTTGACCACCCGTTCCAGAACCTGGCATTGAAGCCGCTTCCAGCGCGAAGGCGAGGTCATGGGCCGAGTGGAAGCGGTCTCCCGGTTTCTTTTCAAGGCACCGTTCAACGATCTTCCCCAATCCGAGGGGAACGCCTTCGAGGCTCGAACCCTCCTCCATCGGATCCCGCGTCAGGATCTCGTTCAGGATCGCCACGGCGCTATCGCCCTGGAACGCTCTGCGTCCCGTCAGCATCTCGAAGAGCACGCAACCAAAGGAGAACATATCCGCGGCGGGTCCAACTTCTTCTCCCCGGACCTGCTCAGGGGCCATATATCCCACCGTCCCCAGCACCATCCCCGGACGGGTTCCCAGAGCTACGGTGGAGCCATTCTCTGCACCGCCCCCCAAGCCCTCATCGCTGCGGATTCGGGCGAGGCCGAAGTCGAGGATTTTGGTGTGGCCTTCGTGAGTGATGAAAATATTCTCAGGCTTGAGATCCCGATGGATGATCCCCTTGCCGTGAGCGGCAGCGAGACCTTGGGCAACCTGCAGGCCGATTTCCACCGCCTTGCGAGGAGGCATCGGTTTGCCGCCCATGCGTTCCCGGAGCGTTTCGCCCTCCAGCAGTTCCATGACCAGGAAGGGCGAGCCGTCATGGTTGCCGAGATCATGCACGGTAAGAATGTTCGGATGGTTCAACGCGCTGACAGAGCGCGCCTCCGTTTCGAAACGCTTCAGCCGCTCCGGGTCCGATGCGAAGGTCGCCGGCAGCACCTTGATCGCCACGTCACGGCCCAGGCGCGTGTCATGTGCCTTCCAAACTTCGCCCATTCCGCCAGCGCCGATCCTACCCACGATTTCGTAGGGGCCAATCCGAATTTCTTCTTGGAAGGCCATGGCATGCACCGGGCTGGGCCAAATATGCCAAATATATTGTCACGGCAAGCCAATAGTTTGAAGAAATGTAACCTAGGTGACCATTTTTCATGGGCTCGATGGATGCATTTTTATTGGGTTCTATTTGAATTTTATGGTCGGAAAGCTAGAGGGTCAAACGCTCCGATGGCTACGAGGTCAAGCAGTAGATGTTTGTACGGTCAATCCTGCAGGAATTCCGCTAGATGTTCACTTGCGATGATGGACGATCTGGAAGCCGTGCTTTGAACAAGTTTTCGGATGAAATAAGAATGCTATAAAGTCATAGAGTTTTTTTGCATGGCGAGGGGGAATCGATGGACTACCCGATCTGGAATCTATCCATGGGCGGCGGCGTGCTCATCGCCATCATCGCCATCACCCACGTCTGGGTTTCGCATTTCGCCATTGGAGGCGGGCTCGCTATCGCGATCGTAGAGACGCTTGGCGTGCGGCGCCACGATCCGGCCCTTCGAAACTTGGCCAAGCGCGCTTCGTTGATGTTGATCCTGGTCTCGACCGTTTTCGGGGCGATTTCAGGCGTCGGCATCTGGGTGACCATCGGCCTAGTGCAGCCCGCCGCGACCTCCGCGTTGATCCACAACTATGTCTGGGGCTGGGCCGCCGAATGGGGCTTCTTCATCCTCGAAGTAGCGACCGCGCTCCTGTACTACGCCACCTGGGATAAGGTCCGGCCCCGCACGCATCTGCTCATCATCTGGCTGTACTTCTTCGCGGCGTACATGTCGCTGGTCATCATCCAGGGAATCATCTCATTCATGCTCACGCCTGGGCATTGGATCGAAACGCGCTCGTTCTGGGATGGGATTTTCAACCCCACCTACTTCCCCGGTTTGTTGATGCGCACCGGAATCTGTCTGCTGCTCGCTGGCGCATACATGACATTTGCTGCGCTGCGAGAGCCCGACGGCGATGCCCGCAGGCGGATGGTGGGCCTGTTGGCGGGATTCCAAGTCATCGGCGGCTTCGTAGCTTATGGGGGCTATCGGTGGTGGGAGCACTCTCTTCCTGAATCGGTTCGCGCAATTTTTCTTGGAGCCTCACCCATCGTGCCCGCCCTGGCCACAACCCGCCTCGTGGTGCTTTGGTCCCTTGCTGCTTTCCTGTTGTTCGCGTTATTCGCCTACCTGGTCCCACGCGCAAATAAATGGCCAGTAGCCGTCGTGGCGCTCCTCGCCGCCTTTACCTTCTTTGGCGCTTCCGAACGGGTGCGTGAAGGAGTGCGGAAGCCGTTCGTGATCCGCGATTTCATGTTCTCCAATGGCATCCTCGTCAGCGAAATCGCGGACCTCAACCAAGGCGGCATCTTGAAGAAGGCCAAGTGGGCCGCGCGGGAAAGCGACGGCACACCGGTATCCATGGGACGGGCCGTATACCGGGCCGAGTGCCAAGCCTGCCATACGATTGACGGTTATTCGTCCCTGCGCAAGCTTGTGGCGCCCACGGACGCTGACACTCTGGGAATCGTCCTGTCGACCATGCGATCCGAAGGCGATGAATACACCTCCGGCAAGTACATCGAACTTGGGCATTTCTCAACCCAGAAGCTCGACTACCCCCAAATGCCCCCGCTCGTCGGAACCCCCCAGGAGATCGAGGCGCTCAGAGCCTATCTACTGAGCCTCCAGAAACCCCAGACAGTGGAGGTGCCCCATGCCAAATAGCCTCATCCCCGCCCTCGATCCAGCAGCGCTACCTGGGCCTCCTTGGTTGTTCCACGTGCTTTGGGTGCTCACGTTCCTGATCCACTTGGTCTTCGTCAATATGGTTCTCGGCGGATCCCTGCTCGCCGCCTTGGTGGGGCGTGGCAAGCCCGGCGCGAAAGCAATTCAAACATTCTTTGTAGAGGTCAACGCCTGGACGATTTCCTTTGCCATCACCTTCGGAATCGCACCGCTGCTGTTCATGCAGGTGCTGTTCGGTCGTTTCTTCTACACCGCGACGGTCCTGCTGGCCTGGGCTTGGCTTGGAATGCTGGGCATCCTGACCCTCGGCTACTACTTGAATTACATAGCCAAATTCCGCCTGCGGGCCGGCAAGGATGCACGCGCAGTGGTCATTGTCGAAGCACTATGTTTTCTGGTGATCGCTGGGATCCAAGTCGCGATCAATCTGCTCCATCTGCAGCCAGGCCGCTGGGAGTCGGTGGCGCAGCAGGCCTGGGCGGCGCTTAGCGACCCGACTTTCGCGCCGCGCGCGTTGCACTTCGTATTCGCGGCGGTGGCGATGGCTGGAGCGGTGTTGTCCTTCGTTGCGACCCGCCGGGCTGCAAAAGGCGGCGATCACGAGGTGTGCCAAGGTATGGCCCAATTCGGCATCCGCGCGGCTCTGATCGCAACGCTGCTCGAACTGATGGATGGAATCTGGCTTCTATCCGCGCTGCCACCGGAAGTGCTCAAGGGCTTCATGCGCGGTGGGGCTGCCACCATGGTTCCGCTGATGGTCGGCATCCTGTTTGGCGTGCTTTTGCTCGTGGTCCTTGCCCAGATCACGAACCCGCTGAAGCAGGCGAAAGAGGTTCGCCGCGCCGCTGAATTGATCGTCGGCGCGGTCGTATTCATGGTGGTGACGCGCCATCAACTGCGCGGCATCTATCTCGCGCCGTGGCGCGACGGAGAACACGTGGCGGTGGCAACGCAATGGGGGCCGCTGGCGCTTTTCCTCGCGGTCTTCCTGCTATGCGTGGGGCTGACGGTTTATGCGATCATGCGCGCGGTCAAGGACAAGCCCGGGCCTGGAGAAGATGCCGCCTAATGGATCATCGGCCATCCGCCATCGATCATTGATTCCACTTCTCCCTATCATCGCTGCGCGACGATGAAGATACGTTTGAAAGGAAACAACACACGGCCATCGGGTTGGAGCGGATAGGCAAATTGAAGGACCTCCGTGTACCGAGCCAGGAACTGGTGTTGCTGTGCATCCGAGAGCTTGTCCAGGAATGGCCGAAGCGTGCTTCCCTTGATCCACTCGGCGATGGCTGCGGTGCTGTCCATGATCTGCACATATTCCGTTTCCCAGATATCAATGGTGTCAATGGTGTCAATGGTGTCAATGGCACCACCAGCGGACGAGAGGATGTCGTAGTATTCAGCTGGTTCAAGTGGCGGATGCCATTCCGCCACGCCAGCTAGAATGCCCTGCCACGGGCCGTCTTCAGCGATCTGGCGGACAAGGCGATGGGCGGGGGCCTGGAAATTGCGCGGCATCTGGATAGCCAGGACACCTCCCTTGGACAACTGCTGCGCTAGGCGCGGCAGCAGGATTTCATGAAGTGGCAGCCAGTGAAGCGCGGCGTTGGAGAAGATGAGGTCCTGAGGTTCATCAGATATCCACGATGCAATGTCGGACTCTTCCCATATCCAATCTGGATGAGCCCTCCGGGCCACATCCAACATGTCTTTGGAATTATCCACGCCTCGGATGAAAGCATCGGGCCAGCGCTGGGCCAATAGTTCCGTGCTGTTGCCGGGCCCACAGCCGAGGTCCACGGCGCGCTTGGGCGAATCAAGCGGAATCCGCGCCAGCAGCTCCATCGCGGGGCGTGTGCGATAGTCCGAGAACTTCAAATATTGGGTTGGATCCCAAGTAGTCACACCGCCACCGGGGTGACCACATACCTCCCTTTGGAATCCTGGCTGACGGTGCCGCTGGGGATCTCGGGATCGTGTTCAAAAACCAGCACAGTGTCCGTGCCAGTGACTTCAGAAAGCAGCTGCTGGCGCTCATTCACGCACGTGACCACGTCCAGGTCGTAACCCATGGCCCAGGCGGGCTGGATGTGGCGGGCCGTGGGGATGAGATCGGCGATGTACATGAGTTTGCGCGCTCCGCTTTCGATGACCACAGCCTGCAAACCTGCGATATGGCCGGGCACCATGCGCACGGAAATACCGGGCAGGATTTCAACATTGCCTTCCACTGTCTCCAATAAACCCGCGGCTTCCAGGGGCTCCCAATTCTTGGCAAGGTAGCTGGCCTTCACGCGGAGATGCGGATGCTTGGCGTCTTCGAGATCCTTTTTCTGCACGAGGTAGCGGGCATTGGGAAAACTCGGAACCACCTGCCCTGCCCCATCAAACCGCGTGCTGCCACCAGCGTGGTCGAAATGCAGGTGGGTGAGAATTTGCATGGTGATGTCTTCGGGCTTCACGCCATGCTTCGCAAGTTCCGCATCCAGAACACCCCGGCCCTGGAACTTGAACCGCACCATGAAATCGTCGGACTCCTTGTCTCCGTTGCCGTTGTCCACCAGGACCACATGCTTCACCCCGTCCACTTCGCCGCGGATCAGCAGGCAGTTGGTGGCCATGAGGATCATGTTCTCTTCGTCCGCGGGGTAAATCTTGTTCCAGACGACCTTCGGCACCGTGCCGAACATGGCGCCGCCATCCAGCCGGAAGGTACCTCCGCTGACGATCTGAACGTCCCAAAGGCCTATCTTCATGGGTCCTCCGGAATGATTTTCTCACAGAAGTTGAACCGCTCATTACGCGAATGAACGCGAAGAAAACCTATTTAAAATTCGTGTTCATTCGCGTCATTCGCGATTTCAATCCTTCTTGCCTACGAATTTCTCGAATGCCTTCAGGAATTCCATGGGCAGCGGGAAAACGATGGTGCTGTTCTTTTCCACGGCGATTTCCGTCAATGTCTGCAGGTAGCGCATCTGGATGGCTGTGGGGTTTTCGCTCAGCTTGTTGGCGGCATCCAATAATTGCTGGCTGGCCATGAGCTCGCCTTCGGCGGCGATGATCTTGGCCCGTTTTTCACGTTCGGCTTCGGCCTGCTTGCCCATGGCGCGCTGGATCTGTTCCGGCAGGTCCACGCTTTTCAGTTCCACGGCGGTGACTTCCACGCCCCAGGGCTCCGTGGCGGAATCAATGATCTCCCGCAACCTCAGGCTGAGCTTTTCGCGATCCGCCAACAGTTCATCCAGGGTCACTTCACCCAGCACTGAGCGCAATGTGGTTTGGGATATCTGGCTGGTGGCCCACTGGTAATTCTCCACGCCAACGACCGCCTGCAGAGGGTTCACGACCTTGGAATAGACGACCGCAGACACCTTCAAGGTCACGTTGTCGCGGGTGATGACATCCTGGCTCGGCACATCCAGCACCACCGTCCGCAGGGAGATGACCACCGCCTTGTCGATGGGCCGGAAGATCACGATGAGGCCCGGACCCTTGGGCTGGGGCAGCACTTTGCCAAGGCGGAATACCACGGCGCGCTCATACTCGTTGACCACCCGGATGCAGCTCAACACCCAGATGCCAATGAAAAGGATAAAGGGGCCCATGCAACCCATGCCAGCGATCAACGCTTCCATGCCGTCCTCCGGATAGATGGCTTATCTTCGCACGATAGGGTCACCGCCGACCTCGGTACCGATCGCAGCGGCCTGGTCGTGCCCGACAGCACATTTCAGAGCGTGTCTTAAAATTCCCCCGTGCCGCGCTGGGAGCGCCGGGCGAGCAGGACAAGGCAGCCGACCACGGCGTATCGCCTATACGCCACGGGAGGATAACGCAGGCCTGCGAAGCCCGCCGCCCCAGCCCGAAGGGACGGGGCCAGCCGCGCGCACCACGGCGTCAAGGGCCTTGAGCGTATGACGTATACGCTGCTGCGGCCCCTTCCTTGTGTTGCATCGCGGCTGACCTCCGTCGCGGCGCGGGGGAATTTAAAGACACGCTCTTTGAATCCACTGCTCTGGCTACACTCAAACATCAACTCCGAAGAGGTGCTCCGATGCCTGAACTCACCGCAGGAATTTCCTTTGGTTTCCTGGTGGGATTCATCGCCTGGTTTCTTGTGCGCTACCTGGTGGCGGGGATCTTCACCGTCAACCAGAACGAACGCGCTGTGAAGACTTCCTTCGGACGCGCCCAACGGCTGGGGGACGCAACCACCGCCGAGGACCCCATTTCGGCCTCCCTCAACGCCGATGAAAAGTTGCGCTACACCTATCCCCAGGTCCGGGTGATCCCGCCTGGCGGACCCTATTTCAAGTGGCCTTGGGAGCAGGTCTACAAGGTGTCCATCGCCACAGAGACCGTCAGCATGGCTTTCGATCCCATGACCCCTAGCGCCAACAATAGCGGCACCGTTCTGGAGGCCGTCACCAAGGACCAGCTCAATACCGGCCTTTCGGGCCAGATCCGGTTCAAGATCAGCGAGCGGAACCTGTACGCCTACATTTTTGGCGTGAAGAATCCCATCGCCCACGTGATGGGTTATTTCGTTTCGGTGCTGCGGGAACGCATCGCCAATTTTGAAGCGCCCAATGCCGCCGACGGCACACCCGCCATCCAAACGGGCATCTCCATCAACGATCTGCGCAAGAACCTGCGCGATATCAACGAACACATGGACAAGGAGTGCGGATCCTCTGCGGCCCGCTACGGTGTCCAGCTGGATGCCTCGCTCATCACGAGCATTGACCCACCTCCAGAAGTGGAATCAGCGCTGGCAGCCATCAACACCGCCCACAACCAGGTGTCCTCGGACATCAGCCTGGCCCAGGCCTCCGCGGATCAGAAGATCGTCCAATCCAGACGGGCTGTGGAAATCGAAACCCTCAAAGCCCAGGCCGAGGTGGAGCCCCTACGGCTCATGGCCTCGCAGCTCGCCGAACTCAAGGCCAACGGGGGTGAAGCCGCGCTCAGTGCCTACGTGCGGAATGTAGGGCTCGGGCTGTACGCCCAAGCGGGCCGCTTGGTGAAGGAGGTGAAGTAATGCTTACCCTCATCGCTGCATTCGCCACGTTCATCGCCAGCTTCATCGCTGTGCCCATCCTGTTCGGCCTGTCCCGGATGCTTGGCTTCTACGCCATCGTCCAGGAGCGCCGCTGCAAGGTCTATGTGCTATTTGGGAAAGTGATCTCAGTGCTGGATGAACCCGGCCTCCACTTCCTGTGGGCCAAGCTCGGATGGCGGGCCCTGTTCATCAACTGGGTCGGCCGCTGTTATGACATTGATCTGCGGCTGGACCAGGAATACCTGCGCAGCCAGCCCGTGAACTCCGAAGAAGGCGCGCCCATGGGCATCGGCATCTGGTACGAAATGTTCATCAGCGATCCCGTGGCCTATTTGTTCAAGAACACGGATCCACGGGGCTCTCTTGCAGCCAATGTCAGCAATTCCACGGTGCGCTGTCTCAGCAACATGCCCTTGAGCGACATGATGGCCAACCGCCACACTATGAGCCAGACCGTCCGCAGTGAGGTCTCGCCCCAATCCCATGACTGGGGCTACCGGTTGGGCTCGATCTACATCAGGAAAGTGCATTTCCGGGATGGGGACATGATCCGGCAGATCGAAAGCAAGGTGGTGAACAGGCTGCGGCAGGTGACCTCATCCATCAAGCAGGACGGCACCAACCAGGTGAACATCATCAGCAGCACTGCCGAGCGCCAAGCGGCGGTGGAATTCGCCAAAGCTGGAGCCATCCGGCCCCAGATCGTAGGCGCCACCCTGGATGAGATATCCCGCGACCCCGCCGTGTCTGAAGCCATGTTCAATGTCCTGGAAACCCAAAGGATCCTGGACAGCGGAGCGACCATCACGCTCATCCCCAAAGGCCAGGCTCTGCTCGCGGATCTGCTAGCCACCGCGCCGGATCCCAAACCCAGCAAGCCTGCGCCTTCAAGGCCTTAACCCCCTAAGCCGTTGCGTCAAAACAACTTGAACAGAGTGATTGCGGTCCGGCGTTAGGGGCCGTAGCAAAATAACCTCAACTGCACAGGTTATTTTGACACGGCCCCTAACGCTTCCGCACGAAGGGATTGCTCTCGGCCTCTGCGCCGATGGTGGTGGCCGGACCATGGCCAGGAATCACCAAGGCACCCTCGTCCAGCGTATAGAGTTGGGTTCGGATGCTTTGTTCCAGCTGTCCGAAATCGCCGCCCCAAAGGTCTGTGCGACCCACCCCACCACGGAAAAGCGTATCGCCGGCGAGCACGACTTTCCCTTTTTCGAACTCACCATGAAAGCTGCACGAACCAGGCGTATGGCCGGGCGTGTGAAGGGTTGCCAAACCTTCGAACTGGTCACCAGCGTTGAGGTCCCGCGTATCAGGTTTGGGAATGGAAGCGAATCCGAACCCTCCGGTTTGCAGGTCCAAATTCTGAATCAGGAAGTCATCGGCTTGATGAAGGTAAGCCGGGCATTGCCAAAGATCCTGCAATTCTTTGGTGGCGCCCACATGATCGAAATGGGCATGGGTATGCAGCAGGGCCGTGACCGTAAACCCAGCGGCCTCAACACGGGCGCGGATCTTCGCACCGTCGCCACCCGGGTCCACGACAATTCCGGTGCCCGCGGCGGAATCCCACAGCAAGCTGCAATTGCACCCCAAAGGACCCACAGGAAAGGATTCGAGCTTCAACATGATCCCAGTTTAGGAGCATTTTAGAACACCGTGCCCCGGTAGACTTATGTCCGTGGCGCCCAGAACCAACCTAGACAAGAGTCCCTTTCTCCAGCGGAAACTCCCGGATCTGCCCACGCAGCCCGGCTGCTACCTGTATCACGATGCGGAAGGGAACCTGCTCTACATCGGCAAAGCCAAGGTGCTTCGGAATCGAGTGAAGTCCTACTTCACCGCATCTCCCAAAGACGCCAAGACCCGGCGGCTGGTGGCACGCATCTGGGACCTGGAATTCATCGTTTGCGAGACAGAACTGGAAGCGCTGGTCCTGGAAAACAACCTGATCAAAGAGCATCGCCCGCCCTTCAACATCCTGCTCCGCGATGACAAGAGCTACCCCTACGTGAAGCTCACCCGGGAAGCCTTCCCAAAGGTCTATGTGACCCGGAAAGTACTGAAGGACAAGGCGCTATATTTTGGTCCTTTTTTCCCCGCGAGCACCGCCTACCGCACCGCGGATTTGGTCTACCGGTTTTTCCAGATCCGCGATTGCGACATTGATATCGATGGCAAGCGAGGCCGCGCGTGCCTGAAGTACCAGCTGCACCGCTGCACGGCGCCCTGCATCGGCGTGGTGTCGCAGGAAGCCTACGCCGAGCAGGCGAAAGAGGCGAAGCTCTTTCTGGAAGGCAAGCGTGATGAGCTGAAGTCCCGCTTGGAAGCGGCCATGTGGAAGGCCGCAGAGGTCTCCGCTTTCGAATTAGCAGCCCAGCACCGCGATGCCTTACAGCAGCTGGATGCCTGGTTCACACGGCAGAAGGCCGCCAGTTCTGATCAGGAGGACACGGACCTGTACGGATCCGCAGTGCTGGATGGACGCGCCTGCGTGCATCGCCTGGTCATGCGCGAAGGCCGCATGGTGAACCGGCATGAATACATTCTGGACGATATTGAGACCTTCGATGGCGCTGTGCTGGCAGCAGTGCTGCAGCGGGTCTATACCGTCGAGCCTGTCCCCGCCAGGATTATGGTGGAAGTGGAACCTGAGTACCCGGATCTCCTGCGGGACTGGCTGGGCCAACTTAGGGGAACGAAACCCAATATCCATATCCCGAAAAAGGGCGAAAAAGTGGACTTGCTTTCCATGGCCCAGGAAAACGCCCGGATGGCCCTGGAACGCAAGTTCGAACCCGCGCGTCTGAACGAAGCCGTGCTGGAGGGATTGCAGGCGTTCCTTGGCATCTCCCACGTTCCACGCCGCATGGAATGCTTTGATATTAGCCATGGCCAAGGACGCGAAGTGGTGGCTTCTTGCGTCGTTTTCAGCGAAGGTGTCCCTGACAAGGCCCGCTACCGGCGCTTCAAGATGAGCAATGAACAGAACGATGATTTCGCCAACATGTATGAGGCTGTCACCCGCCGCTACAAGCGCTTGAAGGATGAAGGCCAGGAGTTTCCGAACCTGGTGCTCATTGATGGTGGCCTTGGCCAGTTGCATGCGGCGGAAGCGGCGTTGAAGGCGCTGGGGCTTGATCATCTGGAGTTAGCCAGCCTCGCGAAAAAAGAAGAACTGGTCTTCCGCCCTGGCCGGAGCGAACCCTTCCGCATTCCAAAATCTTCTCCGGTGCTTCAGTTGCTCCAGCGCATCCGGGATGAGGCCCATCGTTTTGCGATCACCTATCACCGCAATCTCAGGGCCAAGCGCACCATCCAGACTGAGCTGACACAAATCCCAGGTATTGGCCCCGCAACCGCTAAAAAATTGCTTCAATCCTTCGGAAGCGTGGGAGCAATCCGGATCGCGCCGGAAGATGACCTCCGCATGGCCGTCGGGCCCGCCGCCACCGCGAAAGTGCTGGCGTGGCGCGAGACTACGCCTGGGGCCATATCGAATTGATTAGCTGGATCAGCTTGATCAGCGGCTCCCCGCCTCCATCTGGCGAAGGTCGCTCCTGGCTTTTTCATTGCCCGCATCAACGGCCTTCTGCATCCATCTCAAGCCTTCAGCTTTGTTTTGGGGGACGTTAAGCCCGTAGTAGAAACTCACGCCAAGCATATGCATAGCCTTGCTGTCACCAGCTTTGGCCTGAGCCAGAGTGCCTTGCATGCTGGCGGGGACAGGCAGGCCAGGTTCCTTGGCCTGACTAGGCAAGATCACAAGTGGCGAGCTGGTTTTCTGGGAGGTTTTGAAAAATGCGAAATAAATCCCACCGATGACCAGAAGCAACACCGCGATGGCCACCGGAATCCATAGCTTTGATGAACTCTCTTGGGGAGTGGATTGTGCCGGCATCGGTACGTAAGCAGGACTTACCTGCTTGACTGGGCGGACTGGTCTCTCCACGTTTTCTGGCTTATTTGGATTCTCGATGGGCTTGGTCTGGAATTTGGACTCGGGCGCGGGCACTGGAACCTGACGGTCCGGATAACCCGGCACGGATGGCGATGCCACCACAGCCAAGGGTTCAGCAGGCTTGGGCTCAGGCCTAGACTGCATCGGTTGGGAAGCACCGGAGACTGGTGCATGCGACCTTGCCGAGTCGGCGTTTGAAGCAGACACAGACATCGGTCTTTGGATGGGCACCGTCGGGTCAAGGGACGGCTGGATGGGCATGAGCAGGGTGGATGGAGTCACCGCCATGCCAATGGAAGTGTCGACGGTTCTGTCCTGGCCAGGGCTAGATGGCCGAATCGGATTTGTGGGTGTCGCAGGAATGGTCGCCGCCTTGGCCAAAGGGGAGTCTTCTTCAATGGACGATACTTCTGGCGGTACCGGAGCAAGGGCGGAATCCGCGTTTCCGCTGGTCGCCTCCATAGCCTTGGAAAGCAGAGACTCGGACATCAATTGGGTAGAAACCGGGGAAGGCTCCGGTGAATCAGTGGAGGGGGGCCACGGAGACTGGCCCTGCCGAGTGAGGTAGGCCGATGGCTCCTCAGCGGAGATCGGCATGATGGTGGTGGCTCCCATCGGCTCCGGTGTTTCGGGAGCCGCGGGGGCTTCCATCAGCGGCATCACCATTGTCTTTTCCATGAGTTCGGATGGTGCGGACGGTGCGGGTTTTGGCTCCAAGTGCATGATGGCGGTGGCTTCCATCGGCTCGGGCGTTTCGGGAGCCGTGGGGGCTTCCATCACCGGCATCACCATGGTCTTTTCCATGGGTGTGGACTGCGCGGTCGGTGCGGGTTTTGGCTCCACCCGCATGATGATTGTGGCTTCCATCGGCTCGGGTGTTTCGGGAGCTACGGGGGATTCCATCACCGGCATCACCATGGTCTTTTCCCTGGGTGCGGATGGTACGGATGGTGCGGGTTTTGGCTCCAAGTGCATGATGGTGGTGGCTTCCATCGGCTCGGGCGTTTCGGAAGCTACGGGGGCTTCCATCACCGACATCACCATGGTCTTTTCCATGGGTGCGGATGGTGCGAACGGTGCGGACGGCGCGGGTTTTGGCTCCACCTGCATGATGGTGGTGGCTTCCATCGGCTCGGGCGTTTCAGGAGCCGCGGGGGCTTCCATCACCGGCATCACCATGGTCGCTTTCATGGCGTTTGGAAGGTCGTCAAGCTCCTGCATATCTGGGAGAACCAGCGTATCTTCCTCTGTCTCCGAAATTTCAGAAACCAACATCAGACTAGGTGCTTGAATGCGCGGTTCTTGGAGCACAGGCGTGGAAACATTGGGGAAGGTTTCATCCATCGAAGCACTGGGATCCACAGGAGCAGCCATCGGCTCTGAAGGGCGAGTCATTCGGACTGTGGCATCTGCATGCCCGCTTTGAGGCGGTGTAAAGAACTGTGTGGTCTCCTCCCAGGATGGGATGTCCGTGGCGTCCGGCATCATCACAGAGGGTTTGGCCTGGGGTATCTCAGCTTGGGTCGCCTCATCTATGACTTCCATTGCCGTACGCAGCTTGGGGCGCGTAAGGGGTTGGGTAGGTTCTTCCAATACCAACTCATCCCGCTTCATCCGCAAGGTGGCCTCTGCGGCTGGAACCCCAGCTTGCAATGCAACGGTAGGTTCATCGAAAGGCATCTCGTCCCGCTTCAACCGTAGGGTGGACTCCGCGGCCGGAACGCCAGCTTGCAATGCAACAGTAGGTTCTTCAAAAGACATCTCGTCCCGATTCAGCCGCAGGGTGGACTCCGCGGCGGGAACGCCAGCTTTCAATGCGACCGTGGGTTCTTCAAAAGACATCTCGTCCCGATTCAGCCGCAGGGTGGACTCTGCCGCAGGAACGCCCATTTGAAGGGCCTGGGTCGGCTCATCCTTCTCAAGCCCCAGATCCTTTCGAGGAAGGCGCACAGTTCGGTCAGCCTCGTCGGGCTTGGCAATCTGGTCTTTTGGTTTTTTCTGGGCCATAGGAGCATAGGAGCGCGAAGAGTCAGGGCCAAGCATAACCTTGAGTTGGCCATTGCGACAAACCTACTTGGTGATGAATTTCTTCCTAGGCCTCGCCTTCGGCTGCCCGACGCCATGCGTCAAACCGCGGAACGAAACAAAAGAACATGATGCTGGTGAGAACGATGAAGCTGCGGGCAAAGCGCATGCCCTCCAACCCGGCAAGGGCCCAATAGGCCAATCCGAAAAAGCAGCTCAGCTCGAACAGGGCTGAGTAGAGCAGGATTTCGCGAGCCATCACCTTTGGCCTTGCCGCTGAGCCAAGCTCCCCGAACCCCGCGCGGATTTTCCCCCATCGCCAAGTCACAAAGGCCGCGCACAGCAACACCAACCCCGTAAAGGTATAACCCAATTGCTTGACCACGCCATCTGGTGGATTCTGACCCGGAGCGATGAAATTAGTGAATACCAGCTGGAGCATCAGGGGCCAGAAAACACAGAGTGTCAGGCCTGCTAGATAGGCCCAACGATAAGCACGATGCAAAGCGTCGAGATCGGCTTCTTCAAGGCGCGCCAAAGTCATCTCCAGGGCGAATGCTTGAAGGGCTAGGCACGCGGCCTCCAGGTAGCTGGGAGGCCCTGAGTGAAAGCAGACGCATGCGGGATCGCGCCCCAGGGACCAGCAGCAAGTAACCAACCGGCGGAATGAGCAGCATGATCAGACATACGGGACCCGCCGCGGGACCCACTGTAAGGCCCAACGCAAGGCCAAAGATCGCCACGGACTCCAGCAACGCGCAGTGGACGATATGGCCCGTCCTGAGGTTCGCGAACAGCCCCGCGGTGCTTGTCGCCTTATTTGCCAGGACCCAGAACTGCCGGGTCAGGAGGGGACCAGCCGCCAACAATGCCAGACCGGCCATGGACAGAACGATGATGCGCAAATCGCCCCAGGGCACTGTATGGAACCCCGCGAAAAGTGGGTGATAGTTCCCATGGAACGTCATCTGAACCAGCAGCGCGAGGTAGATCGCCGGCGCAAGGAAACATAGGCTGAAGCCAAGTATCCGGGTCAGCGCCACATGTTTGCGCAATTCCACCACAAGAGCGGGATCCATGGGTTCCATATAGCGCCTCAAGCCGCCTGCACGCGGATCTCACCGAAGGTTTCAACTTGGACAAGGTTGATGCGGCCCGTGCGCACCAATTCAAGCAAGGCCAGGAAGGTAAGCACCAGCTCTTCACGGGTCAGGGCATCGGTCAACAGTCCGCCAAAAGGCTTCCAGCCATGGTCCGCGAGTTGCGCGAGAACTTCAGCGATGCGCTGTTCAATGCTCTTGGGCGCGGTTCGCACTTCCACCGGCGGCGGCGGGAGCAGGCGCTTCAAGGCATCCCGGTATGCCGCCAGCAGATCGAACAGCGTGGCGCGGATGGGCTCGTCCTCGGTGCGGGCGTGCTCCTGGATATCCAACCCTTTGGTGTAGACCACTGATTGCCATTCGGATTCACGGGAAACGAGTTCCCTCGCTGCTTCCTTGACCTGCTGGTAATCCAGCAATTTCTGGATGAGGTCTTCGCGCGGATCAGCCTCCCCGGTTTCCTTCGGCGTGCGGGGCAGCATGAGCCTCGATTTGATTTGCAGCAGCTGGGCCGCCATGGCGACAAATTCAGATGCGATCTCTATATTCAATTCCTCCATCAGCAGGAGGTAATCCATGTACTGCCGGGTGACATCCGCCATGGGCAAATTCACGATGTCGAGTTTTTGTTCCCGGATCAAATGCAACAGCAGGTCCAAAGGACCTTCAAAAGCAGACAGATGCAGGGGAAGATCCCTGAACTTCGTTTCGAAACCTTTGGGGGACTCGAAGAACCGCGAGGCGGCCGCAGATGCTTGCTGGGGTTCGGACACACGTTCGGTGGCAGGCAGTTCAGACATGGGAGAATTGTAGCGCAGCGGGCTCCAATCCCATGGATTTGGGAATGAATATGGCCTATCCGCCGACATCCCTCGATTCCAGCTGTAAAATCCGCAAAGGGGCGCGACGGTTTGACCAGGAAATCGCTGGCCACACCGGAACGCCACCTGATCAAACCAAACCGTCCTCTGATCAATGTGATGGCCATCTCAAGGATCCCGGCCGGGAATGGTTTATTCTGTTCACCAGCGTGGCACATAGCCCACGAATGTCTCTTCATCATGGAGTTTCCCCAATGCGCCAGTTCCCCGCCCTTCTCCTTCTGACGGCCACGCTTGCCGGATGCCAAAGAAACAGCCCGCCGACCGTTGCCCAGGCTGCCGCATCCAAAGCAGCTCCTGCCCCCGCCCCTGCCCCCACGGGCAATAACATTTCAGGCAAGCTCATCGAGCGCATTGATGCTTCGCCCTACAGCTATCTCAAAATAAAAAGCGAGAAAGGTGAGATTTGGGCGGCAGTCCCCGAAACAAAAATCGAGAAGGGGGCCGATGTTACCGTATTCAATGCCATGCAGATGGATAATTTCGAGTCAAAAACCCTGAAGCGGAAGTTTGATGTGGTGTTCTTTGGCACCATGGACGCTCCCGCAGCGTCTCCTAGCCCAGCCATGCAACATGCCACGGCTGCCAAAGGCCCCGCTGATGCTCCGGATGTGAAGGTGGACAAGGCCTCGGGGGCAGATGCCCGGACCGTCGCCGAGATCCACGCCCAAAAAATGGCGCTAAAGGAGAAGCCGGTCACCATCCACGGCAAAGTTGTGAAGTTCACTTCCGAGGTCATGGGGAAGAACTGGATTCATCTTCGGGACGGAAGCGGCGATCCCAGCAAGGGTGACAACGACATCACCGTCACAACCAAGGACATCGCCAAAGTGGGCGACGTGTTGCTGGTAAAGGGCACTGTCCGGATCAACAAAGATTTCGGCTCGGGCTATACCTACGCCGTGATTGTTGAGGACGCCAAAATCACCAATTAGCGCGCTGAAGCAATCAAGCCCAATCTAGCAATGAACCCGGTTGCAAGCTCCTGATGAAGGATCTTGCAACCGGGTCCAGTATTTGTCAGATCAAATAATCAAAACCTCGATGCCTCGATCACATGGATCACTTGGCGGGTTTGTAGTCCTTCAACCAAGCCACATCCACCTCCGCGGCTTTGTTCTTGGCCTTCTGAGCCTTCAAGAATTTGCCGATTTCACCAAAGGGCTCGCCTTTGGATGCAGCCTTGGGCATCTTGTCCACGTGGCAAGACGCACAGTCCTTGACGAAGGTGAAACCAAGTTCCTTGGCCTTCTTCACGAAAAGCAACTTGGCATGGGCTGGGCTTCCCGCGGCGAGAATCGCGGCGGCAGCGAGAAGAGCGAGTTGGGTGCGGCGCATTAGTACCTCTGAGTAGGCCTGCCTGAGAAGGCAAGGAAGAAGGGTGCTTGAACAACGGGAGTCTTTCGGTAGATCACATCGTGAAAGCTTCTGCCACAAGCAGTTGGTCACTTGGCCTTGTAATCCTTCAGCCAGGCCACATCCACTTCCTTGGCTTTGTTCTTGGCCTTCTGGGCCATCAGGAACTTGCCGGCTTCGGCAAAAGGTTCGCCCTTGGACTCCTTCTTGGGCATCTTATCAACGTGGCAGGATGCGCAGTTCTGAATGTAGGTAAAACCAAGCTCCTTAGCCTTCTTCATGATAGGCATCGTGGCATTGGCGGGGCTGCCCACAGCGAGAATCGCGGCGGCAGCGAGAAGGGTGAGGTAAGTGCGACGCATAAGTGCCTCTTGAAAAAGCCTGCCTGAAAAGGCAAGGGGTTTGGTTACAGGGAAATCGAAAACTTTCAAACAATCGGCCACACACTTGAGGTTGCCATAGGAATTCAGAACCTTCTAAATTTCTACACTCTTCAGGTGGGCAAGAGAAGAGCCAAAGCTCTGGTAAAAAATCACAACTAGCCTATGCACCTGATTTCCCAAGATCTGGCCGTCGCCAAGAATAATTGATTAGCGGCAACCCCGATGAAAAGCATGTCATTTTGCATTCACCAAGGCCCCCTCGTTGCGCAATGCAACAACTCCAATGAGAATCAAGAGATGGCACGCCCCCCCGTACTTCCTGGCAAGCGCCCCGAATGGCTGAAAATCCGAATTCCAGCTCCCGAGATCGTGAGCGAGGTGGCGGCCCTGATGCGTGGGAAGAAACTCGTCACGGTTTGCGAGGAAGCCAGGTGTCCGAATTTAAACGAATGTTGGGGAGTGCATCGCACGGCCACATTTATGTTGATGGGCGATATCTGTACGCGTCATTGCGGATTCTGCAGTGTCGGCAAGGGGAAACCAGGCGAGTTGGACCCGGAAGAGCCCCAGCGAGTGGCCGAGGCAGTAGCCTCGCTCCAACTGAAGTTTGCGGTGGTCACCTCTGTGAATCGCGACGATCTGACCGATGGCGGCGCGGCACATTTCGCACAAACCATTCGATGGATCCACTCGTTGAATGAAACCTGCGGTGTAGAAGTCCTGATCCCGGATTTCCGTGGCGACGTGGGCGCACTGGACGCGGTGCTCGCGGCCCACCCCGAGGTGCTCAACCACAATGTGGAAACGGTCCCCCACCTTTACAAGCGGGTGCGCCCCGATGCGGATTACGAGCAATCCATGCGGGTTCTCAACCAGGCGGCCAGGTATCGCGACTCATCACAACCAGATCTTCGGACCAAAAGCGGCATCATGGTCGGCCTGGGCGAAACTCCAGAACAGGTGCTGGAGTTGATGAAGGACTGGCGTGCCGCGAGCGTGAACATCGCCACCCTGGGCCAGTATTTGCCACCAACCAGCGTGCACCTGCCGCTTCAACGCTACGTGGAACCGGCGGAATTTGATATGTATCGCCAGAAGGGATTGGAAATGGGCTTCCAGCGCGTGGAAAGCGGGCCGCTGGTGCGAAGCAGCTACCACGCCAAAGAAAGCCTAGAAGCTGCTGCGAAGTGCGTGGAGCCAACCCATGCGATCCCCTCGACCGGCGATAACCCGGTTTGGAATACTTGACCTCCAACGCCAGGCCGGATCGCCGCGAACCCCGCCATTCGATCATCCTGCGCGATGACCAGATGGAATCCCTCCACGCTTGAAACCAAGTCCAGCCTGGCTTTCACGAAGTTCATCGGGAGGGCCTATTTTCCGCCCTCGCACCGATCCTTGGAGATAGCCTCGAGCAGGATCGCCCGCTCGATCACCACATGCATTTTTTCCTTGAGCAGCGCTCCTGACATTTCCGAAACTACCAGTTCGGAAAGGGTGGCCTTCCGGACCCACTGCGTCGCGAGATCCACATAGAGGTCACCCCAATAATGGGAGCCGCCTACGACATCCATGGCGGCTTGGGGCGTGGGCTTGAGGATCATGTGCAGGGAGCTTTCCCCGGAGTCGTACCCGACGATCGCGCACCGGGCGCCATCCACTTGGCCGGTTCCCTTCAGTTCTAAAGTGATCTCTCCGTTCTTGAAGGTGGAGCCCTTCTCCACCAGAGAAGCCAGATGGACCGGCGCCTCCACATGGGACCCGATGTGGACGATTCTGTCTCCGCTTTCATGGAGATCCTGGATTCCTTCAACGCCTGGGATTCTTCCGCAGAAAACATGGCAGAAACTATGAAAGTCCACGAATGCGTTGAAGACCAGGTATGTGTTCGTTGAAAGAGAAGCGCCCTTCTCGTCCACGAGGCTCTCGAACCGGGAGTGGTCTATCCCGAACAGCTGGCCGCGGTCATCCGCCCAGGTCGGTGACGTTGGGAGAGCATAGGACCAACCCTTAAGTGCCGGGATCGATACTTCGGGGCCACTCCCATTCCTCACCGTGAATCGGTGGCTGGTAACGATATCCCGTTCGGGTCTTGGCTTTGGGGTGACCTGGAGCCAGAGGGTATAGACCTCACGCGACTTGCGTTGGCCGTCGGGCTCGATGTGGATGACTTTCGTTGTCATCTTGAAGTAGTGAGGGGACGAATCCGGAATCCCAGTGAGCACGATTTTCGGTTCTGGCCCTGCCGCCGCGAGGGGGGCGAAGCAGATGATGGGGGCAAGGGCCAGAACGAAGGCCGCGGCCCAGCCCGTCCCATATTTCTGGATAGCTCTGACGAGTATTCTTGGGCGCATTGAGTTCTCCTTGGAAAGTCGGTTTGGGTAAGTGTGGTGGGAACGGGTCAGGTAGAAAAACAGGGAGAGATCCGCTTGGGCGGGCATTAGGGCCATTTCTTGGTCTTGCTCAGGGTCTTCAATGCCTCGCGAACCCAGCAAGCCTTGGTCCGGTACAACGCAACACCCTGTTGAAAAGCCAGGCGCCCGGTCAGGGATATCCAGGACCCGTTCTCAGCCTCGAAGCGTTCCAGGGAGACCAGGTACGTCTCCATTTCCCTGGCGAGAGCGCCCAGGAAAGCCTTGGCATCCGCAGGGAGGAGCGCCTGTCCCATGAAGGCGAAGCGGAGCATGAGCTCTCCGGAATCCCAGATGATGTCCTCTTCTGTCACAGGGGATTTCAACCAAGCAATGAAGGCCCCACGGCCCCGGGCATTGAGGCGGAATTCCTGGCGGCCCCTCGCTCCGTCGGGAAGGCTCGCCACGATCCACTTCCGGCCCTCCAGACGGCGCAGGGCCGGGTAGATCGAGCCTGGAGAATTACTGAAATGCTGGAGCGGTGTCGAAGAGAAGAGCTTCCGAAGGTCGTAGCCGGAGCGCGGGGCCTGGTCCAGAAGGCCCATCAATGCGAATTCCAGTAGCGAAGTGCTCATAGTACGCCTCGTACCATGACAATACGTCGCGTACTATTTATGATCAAGCCCAAATTGAAACCCGACGGTGGGACAGGACCTGACGGCTCCTAGAGGGATTCCAGTGGCTTCAATTTGATTTACGTCAGAGGAGAGTCACTTCTTCTCTGCCTTCGCCATCCGATTCAGGTTCTGGATATAGACGGGCAACAGCGGGGATTTGACCTGTTCCGCCAGTTCCACGGCCTTAGCGTAGCAGGCGGTGGCTTCGGCTTTCTGGCCTTCCTTCTCCAGGGCTTCGCCCAGGCTGTCGTGGGTGTTGGGGGAGGTTGGGTAGAGCGCCGCGTTGTGGCGGAAGAGGGCGAGGGCCTCACCGCCATTATTCCGGGCCAGCGCCTGATACCCAGCCAGGTTCACGACCTGCTCGGGAGGTAGAAGCGGGTAACCCAGCCGCTGGGATAGCTTCTCGTAGTGGGCCTTCAGGCCCTCCGAGGCCCTCCCAGAAGCGCCCAGTCCTGGGGTCAGCGGGGAGCCGCCAGCCTTCGAAGACTTTTCGTAGACCCCAGTAATGAGTCCGCAAGACCACGGAGCCGTGGTTTTCTTCTGGGAACTTGCGCGTTTCCCAGGCGAAGGAGCCCTCGACCTTAGCCCCTTTCAGCAGGGAATGTACGCGCTCCAAGCGTGTGGGGCGGGCGGCCCCAGTTTCCTCGTCAGCCATGCTCACAAAGAGGGTCGTGTGCAGGACTGGTTTCGTGCGGAGGAATGTCTCCAGGCGGCGCAGTGGGTAGTCGTCATCCCAGTCCAAGGCAGGGCTGGCCGCTAGGATGCCTTGGAAGAGTTGGGGGTGCGAAGCAAAGGTGTGGAGGGCCAGGAGGCCCCCTAGGGAGTGTCCCGCAAGGATCCGGAACGGCTGAGTGCGGTAGGTCGATTCCACATGGGGCATCAGCGTCTTCTCGATGAATTCCAGGAAGGGCTCGCCGCCGCCGCTTCCTGCCACGATGACGCGGGTGCCGTCCTCCCGGAGTTCGTGCCCCAGCGTGGGGGAGAGATCCCGGGTGCGCTGGGTGTTGGGGATGCCCACGATGATTAGGTCTGGCATCAGGCCGTTGCGAGCCAGGAAATCCACGGTTCCGCGGGTATGGACTAGGTGCGCGTCTCCATCCAGCAGGTAGAGCACCGGATAACGTTCCTGGCCTCCGGCGTAGCCTCGCGGTAGGGACAGGAGGATGTTGCGGTCCTCCTGGAGCTTGGCCGCATGGACCCGGAACGTCTCGCCGATGGTGATTACGTCACCCCCCCTCGCCAGGGTGGACACGGTCAACAACAGGGTCGTGAGGAGGACGCGGATCATGGAGCACCCCTGAGATGTGGAACCCCAGGATAGACCTACCGGCGCAGAAGGAATCCCCCCGAGGGGTGAAGCCACAGGGTCAAGGGGTGAAGCGTGGGGTGAAGCGTGGGGTGAAGGGTGGAAAATGAAGGTAAGAAATGGGGCAGTAGCCACCAACCTCCGGCATCACCCGACATCCAGGCTCCAATGATGATTACGTCCATCCACTCCCTTTTCGTGGCAAGGCAAGGCAGCGACGCAAAAAACCCCGCATGGTTGATTGTTCAACCCTGCGGGGTTTTTCTAAAGATCGTGAATCAGGCTTTGGGGGCCGTGGTGGCTTCAGCTTTCTTGGTTCCTTCGCAGCCCTTTTTGTCCTTGCAGGCATCTTTGCAAGCTTCCTTGCAGGCTTTCTTGTCCGCTTTTGCGGCACATGCCTTGTCCTTGCAGTTGGCTGGGTCGCACTTCTTGGTGTCACCAGCGAAACCGGACACGGCAAAGGCTGCAACTAGGGCGGCGAGCACGAGTTTTTTCATGAATCCTCCTTGGGCATTGGCCCATCACCCTATAGCATTCCAGGAATTTATGTGATCTGTAGCAAAAAAAATAGAAACATTCCCCCTTACACCCCCAATTCTGGAAACTTGAAGTCATGAGTCATCAGGGCGCAAACTTGCAGTCATTCATCACCGGTTCGCCGAATGGGTTCCAACCTTGAAAGATGCCGAACCCCGCCTCGACATCCGAGGTGCCCACCCTCGTGAATGGGAATCTTTGGATCCGGATTGGCTGGCTGAGGTTGAAGCGCTGTTTTGCTGGAGCCTGCCTAAAGGCCTCATCGCCAGGATGCCCAAACTCGGCTGGGTGCAGAACAGCGGCGCGGGCATGGATCATCTAGTGGCCCACCCAGAACTACCTGGTGATATACCCATTTCACGGGCCGATGGCCACTTTGGATTCTGGATGGCGCGCTATGTCTGTGGGCATCTGCTCAGCGAAGCGCAGCGTCTGGAGGAATGTGCCGAAGCACAATCCCGGGCCCGCTGGGACCCTAAACTGATACCCGAGGATCTGGGCGGTAAATTGGCCTTGGTGCTTGGTTTTGGCCGCATAGGAAGGCAGATCGGCAGAGCCCTCCGCGAACTGGGGATGGACGTGATTGGAATTGTCCGAAATTCCAGAGAGGATGCGGAATTCCAACTGGCAACCTCAGCCAAACTACCTGGATTTCTTCCCGAAACTCGTTGCTTGGTGCTCGCGGCGCCCTCCACAAAAGAAACGCGCGGGATTGTGAACGCGGGCCTATTGCAGCACGGAAATTCCAAACTGACGCTCATCAACGTTGGCCGCGGCGATTTGATGCGAGTTGAGGATCTGATGGCTGCCCTGGATGCAGGCAATGTGGGCCGTGCGGTACTGGATGTGTTTTCAGAGGAGCCCCTGCCCGCGGCTTCTCCCTTGTGGCATCACGCCAAGGTCGCCGTCACCCCTCATCACAGCGGACCATCCACACCCAAGGATTTGATTCCCGATATTCTCGATAACCTGCGCTGCTTCGCCGAGGGCCGACCTATCGAAGGCACCGTTGACCGTCTGCGGGAATATTAGAGCGCGTTTCATTTTTCAGACGAAGGTTTAAACTCCAACTATCCTATGGAGCAGCCATGCGTCTTCCCATTACCCTTCTTTGCGCTTCGGCTCTGCTCGGGGCTCAAGGACAGGCCCCGGTCATCAAGCCCGCCGAGCCGGTTCGGCTGACGCCCTTCCGGACCAGCCCCGCGGCCACCCTGACCCAGGACATCGGTATCAGTTCCATCAAGTTGACGTTCAATCGACCCGCGGTGAAGGGCCGCGCAGTTTGGGGCGATCTGGTTCCATTTGATAAGGTCTGGCGCACGGGAGCGAACGCGGCCACCACCCTGAGTTTCAGCGATCCTTGCAAAGTTGCCGGAAAGAGTATTCCCGCCGGGACTTACGCGCTCTTTGCCATCCCCGGCCTCGGCAGGTGGACCTTGGTCCTGAGCCGGAACGCCCAGCAGTGGGGCTCTTATTCCTATGACGCGAAGGAGGATGTCCTGCGCTTTGAGGTCAGCCCCGAAAGCATTCCCTATGAAGAATGGCTGGACTACCGCATCCGCCTGACCGGAGAGGCTACCGCGCGGATCGAATTGTCTTGGGAAACCCTGCGGGTGGGCTTCCCCGTGGCCTTCGAAACCAAGGCCATCTACTGGAAGCATTTGGAATCCAAGATAGCGGTCGCATCGGACACGGATTGGGTGACCTGGTATCAAGCGGCTGACTATTGCCAGAAAAATGAAGTCCATGCTGATCTCGCCGGCATCTGGATCGACAAGAGCCTGAGGGCTGGCAATAGCTTCTGGAACCAGGAAACCAAGGCTCGAATATTGCGCTGGCAAGGCCATGTGGCCGAATCGATCATCTGGATGGAGAAAGCCATCCAGACAGCTCGCGCCTTAACCGCCGATAAGCAGCCCCCCAAGGAGTGGTTCGCCGACAAAGAGCGCGAACTGGCTTCCTGGAAATCCGCGGTCAAGGGCGCCTGATGCATAAACCTGGATATCTATTCCTGGCGGCGACTTCTGCGGTCTTTCTTGCTTCCCAAACCCCTCAGATTTTTCCACAACTCAGCCCCTCGGCCAGCGTTTCCCAGACCATAGGCACCACCACCGTAGAGGTCCTCTATCATCGGCCCGCTGTGCGAGGGCGGCAGATTTTCGGCAACCTTGTTCCCTACAACCAGGTCTGGCGCACGGGCGCCAACGAGGCCACCACCATCCGATTCAGCGACCCGGTGCAGCTCAACGGGCAGAAAATCGCCGCAGGCACCTATGCGATCTTTTCCATCCCCTATCAGGACCATTGGACGGTGATCCTGAACAAACGCGCCCGCCAACAAGGGGCCTGGGAATACGATCCTCGCGAAGACGTGCTGCGCTTGGATGTGAAACCCAAGGCCGTGCCCCACACGGAATGGCTCACCTACGAAATCTACCCAGCCAGCAGCGCCACTGCCTATGTGGATCTGTATTGGGAAAAGCTTCGTGTGAGCCTGCTTGTGGAAGTGGACGTGGATGAAATCGTCACCATGAAAATGCGCAAAGCCATGCGTGAACGGCCCAGCGATTGGAAACTGATGAGCGACGCGGCGCAATACTGCGCGGATCAAGAAATCCATATGGGTGAAGCTTTGGGTTGGGCGGACCGCTCCATCAAACTCAACGAGCAGCCCACGAATCTTTCGGTGAAAGCGCGCCTAGTCTACCTTCACGGTGACAAAACCCAGGCCGTGCAACTCGTGGAAAAGGCGCTGGCTTTGGCCAAAGCCAGAAAATTGGGTGGTGCCGTGACGGGACCCTTGGAGCAAATGCTCCAACAATGGAAGAAATAACCCATGCGCTGTTCTTCGTCCGGTATAGAGGTGCCGGATCCACAACTGCAGGGAGCAAGAGGGCACCCGCTCCCGATCACTCGATCACTGGAGACGCCTAAACGCCGGTCCGGTCCGCGCCCCAGATGATTTTGTGCAATTGCACCTGGAACCTCACAGGCAAGGCATCTTCCAAGATGGATTCAGCGAGCCAGATCGGATCCAGGTCACCATGCACAGGGCTGAATAAAACCGTATAACGGTCCCAAATGGCTCGTTCTGCGCACCAGGCTTTCGACCATTCATAGTCGGCTTGATTGGTGATCACGAATTTCAACTCATCTTGCCCGGGAACCATGTGGTCCAGATTTGATTCGAGCCAACGGTGGTTCTCGCCGCTGGCGGGCGTCTTCCGATCCACGATCTTGATGACCTCACGCGGAACTGGGGCGATATCGTGGCTGCCTGCGGTTTCCAAAGCTACTTCAGAACCTAGTGACTGAAGAGCTCTCAATAATTCCGGCGCGCCAGGAATGGCAAGGGGCTCGCCGCCCGTGAGTTCCACGAAGGGAGCATCCGGTCCCTTCCTTGGTGGACCCAGGCGTTGCCTCACGTCTTCGATGACTTCTTCAAGTTCCATGAAGCGGCCATCAAAAAAAGCGTACTCCGTGTCGCAGTAGACGCAGCGCAACGGACAGCCCGTCAGACGCACAAACACACAGGCCCGCCCGGCACGGGTGCCTTCGCCTTGAATACTTTTGAATATTTCATTGACCTTGAATCGCACGCGGACCTTCTCGGAATCCCCAAGCTTAAGAGCCGATGGGGAATATCCCAAATCAACGCCAACGGCGTCCACCATCCAGGGTGATGATCTCCCCGGTCAGATAGGGGCTTTCACTCGCAAATCGAAGACTGCGGGCCAGATCTTCTGGGTTTCCGCTGCGTTGGAGCAGACTGAGGGATGCCAGCCATTGGGGGTCTGTGGCTTCATCGTGAAGCACTGTCCCGATGGCGTGCCCCACTACGCGAATACGCGGCGCCAACAGTTGCGCCAAACCTGGCACCAACGCTGCAAGGCCGGATTTCGATGCGCTATAGGGCAGCCGTTTCAAGAATGGCTGGTGGATGCAGGTGTCCAGCAGGAACTGCATGCAGCTGCCGTCGGCCAGCCGTGGCGCCAAGGCCTGGGCGCATAACATCGGAAAGCCTGAGTTCACCCGCCAGATGTTTTCCAGTTCCTCCATTGTCCATGTCCCAAAGGGTTGTTCGGGAAACACCCCCGCCGCGATCACAGCTCCGGAAAGATGGATTCCTGTGCTTTCAAGCCCCGCAAGGTCTGCCATCATCTGGGGACCGATCTCCGGATCCATGGCATCCCACCTGAAGGTCTGAAGTGACGTTTGGCGCGCAAGGTCCTTCAACCACTCAGGTTCAGCGTCTTGAGAGCCAGTCAGCACCAAGGCATGATCCCGGGCAAGAGCTTCGGCAAGAGCCCCCCCCAACCTCCTCATCCCCCCCACCAGAATCCACCAGGGCTTGTTTTCAGGCATCCCGTGTCCCCTTCTCTGCAACGCATCAAGTTCCGGCTGATCCTTACCAGTCTACTGGGGCTGTTGATCTGCCTGGGATCCTTCGCCTTGTTCCAATGGGTCTATGCCTACTCTGATGATCAATGTTCCTGGGTCGTAGAAGGAAACCAGGTTGTCATCCGGGAGATCCTTCCCAATGGCGTGGCTGAAGAAGCGGGCATGTTGGAAGGCGATGTCCTGAAGGCCATCAGCGGCCGCAAGGTCACACCCAGGACGCTGGGCGATGCGCAGAATCGGATCAACGAAGAGGGTGAGGGCCGGATCCTGGTGTACACCCTGGAGCGGGAGGGCCGCACGCTCCAGCAACCCGTCCGCCTTGTGAAACCATTCAGCATCGCCAGCCTGTTTGTGGTGGTTTCAGCCTTGGTGGCCTGGGCCCTTGGCCTGCTGGTGGTGGTGTCGTCGGCCCAGCGGAAGGTGGCCCGGCACTTTTTCTATCTGGGCGTGCTTACGCTGCTGGTGCCCCTGGTGGTGCGGCCTTTCCTGGGCACGCTTCCCCCATGGCTGAACGTCGTGAGAGCCTTGTTCGGAAGCCTTGCGGTGGGCCTGCTTCCCCCCATGTGGTTCCATTTCTTTCTGCGATTCCCCTATCCCTTTCCATTGCGGAAAAACAAACGATTTCTGCAGGGGCTTTACCTGGTCTTCGGCTTGGTAGGGGTCTATAACCTATTTCTTGGTCTGCTACTGGCATCCATGGATTACTTCAAGGCGGCTGCGGATCCCAAGCAGTACGAGGCCGTGATGGGACTCATCGCGGTCCTTATCGGCCCCAAGATCCAGTTGCTGCTGACGGGCCTCATCTTTGCTGCGGCCCTCGCCGGGGCCATCTGCTTCTGGCGGGGCGCCTGGATGCTCCCGGCATCAAGGCGCCGCGCCCTTCTCCCGGCGCTCATCCTTGCGTCAGCCGTGCTGTTGGATTGGTGGCGCTCATCACGCTGGGCTTCAAGTTCAACAACAGTCTGATTTTCCGGCGGGAAGTATGGGTCTTCTATACACCATTGCCCTTGCTGCCCTTGGCTTTCGCTTACGCCATCGTACGGCACGGCTTCCTGGACGTGCGGCGCGCGATTCTGCGCTGGCTGGCCTATTTCATGGTCCTCGGCACTGTCCTATTCATCTATCTCGGCGGCCTAGCCTTGCTATTCGCGGAAGGCCTCACGGCGGTTCCGCCAGCATGGATCGGCGCCTTGCTCGGGCTCTCCGCGCTACCAGTCGGATGGGTTCTCAGGCGCATGCTGAAGGCCATCAAGAAGGGGTTCCGAAGGGATCTCTCCACCGCACGGAATATCATCCTGGGCGGGCTCCGCGAGACGAAGAAGCGTTTTTCCGAGAAAGCCTTGCTAGCTTCCCTCGATGCCACGTTGCGGGAAGCTTTCCGGCCACAAGCCCTTCTCTTATTGCCTTTTGAAAAAGACTCCATACAGCTTCCGGCCATCGAAAAGGATGGAATCTCCTATCCAGCTCGGACCTTCGATATCCCTGCGTCACTCATACGGCACGCGCTGGAAAACCGTGAGCTTGTGCTTGGCCTGGGAAGCGACGAAGCGGATTGGATCCGCGACCAGGACACCTCCTTGCGATTCCACATAGATGCCTTGGAACTTCAGGTGTTCGTGCTGATCATGGTCGGAGAGAAACCCCATACGGCCCTGCTGCTTGGTGGGAAGTACTCGGAGCTTAACTACGGCCGGGAAGATCGGGAACTGTTGCGGGAAGTAGCCATTCAGGCCGGCATCGTGCTGGATACGGCGGTGCTGCACCAACGGCTGCTGGACCAGGGACGGATGGAGCAGGAACTGGCCTCAGCCCGGTACATCCAGGAAGGCATGATCACCACCACTCCGCCGGAAACCCCGGGCTTCCACCTGGCTCTGCGTCTTGACCCCGCCCAGGAGACTGGCGGAGACCTGCTCTGGGTGAAACGCCGACGCTGCGCCTTGAATGAAAAATGTTCATGGTTAGCCGCCGTTGGCGATGTGAGCGGCAAGGGGCTGGCGGGAGCGCTCTACATGAGCCAGTCCATCGCGCTGCTGGAGTTTTCCACGGAACGGGAAGACCAGACCCTGGAAACCATCCTGCCATCGCTGGACCACACCCTTCGCACCCTGATGAGCCAACGCGATTTCCTGACCCTTTGCCTGCTGGAATGGGATGAGGACGGAAACTACCGGCTCGCCCGGGCGGGCCATCCTCCTGCCTTGCTGGTGAAGGGATCCCAACCGCATGAGATTTGCGAACTGAATCCTCACGGCCGTGGCCTGGGCCTTCGTCCGGCAGGTCCTGGTGATTGGCAGATCCAGGAAGGACAACTTTCACCAAAGGAATGGATGGTGCTGTACAGCGACGGGCTTACCGAAGCCATGAACAGCAAGAGCGAGCAATACGGGCTGAGCCGTTTCTGCGCGCAATTACAGCGGCTCTGGGGCACGGGCAGCCTGCGGGCTGCCTGCGAGGCGGTATTCCAGGACGTCGCGAAATTCGAGACGCAGAACCGGGATGACCGTACCCTATTGATTCTGGGAAGGGACGCATCATGAACGAGCCACCACAACCCCGGCAGCCGGCATTGATTCAATGGACCCTGGTGGCGGTGCTCGCCGCCCAGGTAGGCCTGCTTTGGCTTCATGGCGGGTTGCTGAACCGCCAGCACGGGGAAATGCAGGCGATGCGTCAAGACATCCAGGACTTGACCGAGGCCCTGGACAACAGCATGAATGATCAATCGCAGTCTCCGGAGGAAGGCACCTATCGCAAGGCTTCATCTGGCCAAGAGCGCAAGCGCCACCGACATCTGCAAGCCATAAACAATGTGAAATTCATCCTGCAGGACGCCCAGGAAAACCCGCCTGAAGGTCAGGATCCAACGATGAAGGAGCTTCAGAAGAGCCGCGATTCCGCCAAAAAGGCCATCGCAGAATCCCACGAGGCCCAGCAGAAGATCTCCATCGAAGAAAACATCCGGAAGGCCGAAGAGAAGAAAAAAATAGAAGCCGCCACCAGCAGCTTCTACCCCTTGGTTTATTGGGCCCTGGGCATTGGCGCGCTGGCATTCATCGTAGGCCGGGCCTGGCGTGCCCGCGCTGGCGGCAGGTAATCCGAGATGTCCCTCCATGAATTCCTGCTGCGGGATCCGGACTGTGGACAGCTCGCAGAAGGAGCCATCCACGCCGTTTCGCCACTGCTTGATGACCCCGATCCAGGTCCTTGCCTAGGGGTTCTCGAGCACTGGGCGGATCGCTTGGCGGGACGTATGCCGCTGCCCTGGGACATGCTGGAAGCCCTGGAAGTGGTGAATGATTACCTGTTCCGCCATGCGGGCCTTCGCGGTGACCGGGAGTCCTATGAAGACCCTCGCAACGCGGTGCTCCCCCTGGTGATCTCACGGCGGAGAGGCCTTCCGATTTCACTTTCGATCATCTGGATTGACGTGGCTAGGCGTCTGGGCCTGGATGCTGTGGGCATTGGCCTGCCTGGGCATTTCCTGGCTGGGCTTCGTACCCATGAAGGACTGCTTTGCATCGACCCTTTCCATGGCGGCCGTGCGGTGGGGGAAGAAGAAGCCGCGGATCTGGTTTCCAGAGCCACCTCCGACCGCATCCTGTTCCGGCCGGAAATGCTGAAACCTACCACCCACCGCGCAATCATCACGCGCCTGGTCCGCAACCTGCACCTGCGATTCGTAAAAACAGAAGCGTGGGAAGAAGCCCTCTGGACATCCACCCATCTGCAATTGCTCGACCCAGACGACAGCCTGCCCTACAAAGAGCGCGGCATGGTGCATCTCAGGCGTGGCGAAGCGACAAAGGCCCTGAACGATTTCCGGGCGGCCTTGAACCGCAGCAGTGGACCAGACCCTGAGCTAGTTAGGTGGCTGGAAAAATTGGAACGGGAATAAAAAAGGGAGTGAAGGTTTGACCGCTTCACTCCCCGAGCTCGATCATTTACCAATTCAGGCTTTCTGCTGAGCCTCGACAACGGTCAACGCGGTCAGATGCAGAATGTCGTTCAAGTCGCTGTGCAGCTGCAAAATATTCGTCGGCTGTTTCATGCCGCACGTTATGGGGCCGATGACTTCGGCGCCAGCAAGGCGCTGGATGAGCTTGTAGGCGATGTTTCCGCTTGAAAGACCCGGGAAGATGAGCACGTTGGCCCCGCCCTGGACATCGGCCCAGGGGTAGTTCTCCGCCAGGATGTCGGCGCTGAGGGCCGTATCGGCCTGCATTTCACCGTCGCAGTGGAGGTCCGGGCGTTGCATCTGCACGAGGTGGGCGGCCTCCTGCATTTTCTTGGCGATGGGATGGGTGACACTGCCGAAATTGCTGTAGGAGAGCATGGCTATACGCGGCTCGATGCCGAACCGGTTCTGCGCCAAGTCTGCCGTGAGTATCGCGATCTCCGCCAGCTCCTCGGCCGTGGGCTCGACATTCATGGTGGTGTCCGCGAAGAAGACCACGCGGTTCTTGAGCACCAAGGTATATACGCCGCAGACTTTCCGAACACCTTCCTTGGGGCCGATGATTTCAAGGCAAGGCCTGATGGTCTCGGGATAGTGCTGCGTCAGGCCCGACACGAGGCCATCGGCGCGGCCCATCCGGCACATCAGCGCGCCGAATACGATGCGGCGCATGGTCTGCCGGTCCGCCTCGAAGCGCGTGACGCCTTTGCGCTTCCTCAGCTCGTAATAGAGCTCGACGGCTGCCGGCCTCCACTCCACCAATTCCGGATCCAGGATTTCCACATCCCGCAAATCAAGATGCAGCTCGGCGATGAGGCCTCGGATCTTATCCACATGGCCGAGCAGAATCGGGATGCAAATGCCTTCATCCACCATGGTCTGGCAGGCTTTCAGGATCTGGGGGTGGTCGCCTTCGGGGAAGACGATGCGCTTCGGGTCTTCCTTGGCGCGGTGCAGCACCGTGCGGATCACGTCCTTGCTGCGGCCCTGCAGCCCCTCCAGATGTTCGACATACTTGGTGAAATCGGCGATGGGCGATTTCGCCACGCCTGTCTCCATGGCGGCCTTGGCCACAGCAGGGGCGACCCAGAGCAGCACGCGGGGGTCGAAAGGCTTGGGAATGATGTACTCGCGGCCAAACGTGAACTTCTGCCCCGCATAGGCTTTTGAAACACTTTCGGGAACGTCGGCTTTCGCCAGCGCCGCAAGCGCTTTTGCAGCAGCGAGTTTCATTGCTTCGTTAATTTCTGTCGCGCGGCAGTCAAGCGCTCCTCGGAAGATGAACGGGAACCCCAGCACATTGTTTACTTGGTTCGGGTAGTCACTGCGCCCCGTGGCCATGATGATGTCGCTGCGCACGGCCTTTGCGGTCGGGTAGTCAATTTCAGGATCGGGGTTGGCCATCGCGAAAACGATGGGATCCGGCGCCATGGAAAGCACCATCTCCGGCGTCAATACGCCCTTCGCGGAGCAGCCCACGAATACGTCCGCGCCAGGGATGATGTCTCCGAGGGAACGCGCAGATGAAGGCTTCTTGAACTTCTCTTTGTAGCTGTTCATGCCCTCGGTGCGGCCTTCATAAACCAGGCCCTTGGTGTCGCATAACCAGAGGTTTTCGAGGCGCACACCAGCGGCGAGCATCATGTTCGCGCACGCGATGGCCGCAGCACCGGCGCCGCTGAACACGACTTTCAAATCGCCAAGTTCCTTCCCGACCAGTTCGCAGGCATTGAATAGCGCCGCCGTGCAAATGATCGCGGTGCCATGTTGGTCATCGTGGAAGACCGGGATGTTCATCTCCGCCTTGAGCCGTTTCTCGATCTCGAAGCACTCGGGCGCCTTGATGTCCTCCAGGTTGATTCCACCGAAGGTAGGTTCCAGCGACTTGACGATCTGGATGAACTTCTCGGTATCCAATTCATTCACTTCGATATCGAACACATCAATGTCGGCAAAACGCTTGAAGAGGACACCCTTGCCCTCCATCACCGGCTTGCCGGCGAGTGCGCCGATATTGCCCAACCCCAGCACGGCTGTGCCGTTGGAGATGACTGCCACAAGGTTGCCCTTGGCTGTGTACTTGTATGCGTCCTCGGGGTTCTTCTCGATTTCCAGGCAAGGCTCAGCGACTCCAGGTGTATAGGCCAAGCCAAGATCACGTGCGGTGCTGGTGGGCTTGGTGGGAACCACCTCGATTTTTCCTCGGCGTCCCTGGGAATGGTAATCAAGGGCTTCTTGCTTGCGCATCATACGTGCTCCCTTTTTTGGAAAAAGCAGACTGCCGGATGGCATTGCTCGATTGCTAAATAGCTACAAAATTCTGACGAATTAGCTGGCTCGCTCCATGGCGATTCGCATCCTGCGCTCTTCCTTCTGGGTGGCTCTGAAAGCCCATGCCGCCCCTGTCGCGCCTGTGGCAGCTCCAACAACGGCGAGTAACAGGATGCTGCGCCATGAAAAAAATCCTTCGCGAGCAAGATTCACAAGAAATGGCGAGATACCGCCCCAACCTCGGGAAACAGGAAGCCAGGCTGCGAAGAGCCCTATGAGGGCGAGAGCACTGCCTGCAAGACCAAGTACTGCTCCTTCAAGAATCAGAGGGCGACGGATGAATGCTTCAGTTGCACCCACCAGCCGCATGATGGAAATTTCATCATTGCGCGCCTGAACTGTCATCTGGATCACATTTCCCGTAGCGAATCCTGCCGCCACCAGCAGCAGGATTCCCAAGGTGGAAAGAGCATTCCGCAAAACGCGAGCATTGCGCTGCAAGGCTTCCAGCCGCTCCTGGTCCACCACCACATCCCCCACGCCCGGGACCTCTTTCAAGCTTTCGCCCACTGCCAAGGCCTTTTTCGCGGGAAGCAGTTCTGGACGAAGGGTCAATTCCAAGGTTTCAGGTAGCGCTTCCTGTCCAAGACTTTGCAGCATGAGTCCGGCTTCCCGCGTCGTGGCAAGAAACCCTTTGGTATTGTCCGCCGAAGAAATCCTGCGGACAGAGACGAATCGTGGATCACGCTTAAGCCGGGCTTCGGTTTCGTCGAGATGGGCGCCGTCCGCCGCATACAACGTGATCTTAGCCATGGATTCCAAATGGTTCACCCAGCGATCCAGGCCTTCCACCAGCAACAATCCACCGCCAGCCAGCAATAGCCCCGAAGCCAGCGTAATCACTGCCAGCGCGTGCTGGCCCCTATGCCGCAGGATGTCACGAAGCACATCCCGGAGCAGCAGAAGCAGCAGCCTCGCTTGAAGCATCAATTGTTTCCATCAAAGGTGATGCCCTTGAAGAGCGCCGCGGTGATGTTCTTGATCTTGGCCACGGAACCGGTATCCCGGGGAAGTTTCCAGATATGGATCACGTTGGCAGGTTGCTCGCCGCTGGAGTTGAGCGCCGCCAGCCATTCCTTATTGCCAGGATGAGCCAACACCCGGATGCTCCCCTGATCCGCGACGGTTCCTAATGTGAACGTAGGCCCTTGATTGTATCCACCGCCATTGAACTGGCCGATTTCGAAGGCCTGCACTGGAATCGCGCTGGCTGAAGCATCCACATTGTGCCGGGCTGTGAAAACAAGATTGTTCCCCGAATCCAAAGCCAAGGTTCCATATTTCCCCAGCGAGGTCTTCGCGCCTACCAGCACCGAGGTTTCCTTGGAAAATCCGGAAGAACCACCCTTTCTCAGCCTTGGGCCGCTGATCGCATCAATGCCGATGGCATCGCCGGAATTGAAGTAGGCGAAAACCTGGCCGCCTAATCCAGCTGCGACGCCTGTGCAGGCCGTATCACCCGCCACGGTGATAGTGCTGTTGGTGGTCACGATGCTGTCTTGGGCTTGGCTGGCGGCGTTGGACACAACCCAGATGCGGGTGTCGCCGCTATCATTTTTCTCAGTCACATAAAGGGTCCGGGTGGCCGAATCAATGGCCGCTTGACCGAATTTCCCGGACGAGAGCCGATCGCTGTTGTTCCCCAACGTGAAGGTAACCACATCCGGACTATTGGAAGTGATGGTGCCATTTTGGCCGCGGATGTTGCTCACGCGCACCACCACCCCGGTTGATTCATGCACGAGATAAAGTTGATTGTTGCTGGAATCAAGACAGAGTCCGCCCCAGGCGAGATTGTCCATCTTGTTCGTGAAGACACTGCTGGTGACGGTTTTCAGCGTCGTGGGATTGTCGCTGTCATAGAATGCGCTCGCGTCCCATTCGATGAGTTGATGCGCGTTGTTGTCATATGCATAGAGCACCGTGCCGCCGGTGGTTCCACCACCGGCCACATCCACGCAGCCTAGTTCCATGAATGCAACAGCCAGCAGAGCCCCGGCAAGGCTCAAGATTCCACGATGGCGCATAGGATTTCCTCTTATTTGCTCGCGAAGAGCGCCTTCAGTTGTGCGTTTAGGGACTTCACAAGTTCCGCGTCCGCTCCAGCATCTACCGCCGAGCGCGAAACGCCAAGGGCCATTTCCTTCACAGCATCAGGGCCGCCGCCGCTCAGCAAGGACTGGGTAGCCTTAGCTTGAAGCCGGTTCACCATTTCGTGATGCTCCACCGGGAGCACTTGCTTGGCGGTGACGGAAATACGCTGGGTGAAGGCTGTGTATTTCGCCATTCTCACAGGGTCCATTACCGGCGCAGGCACAGTCACGGACACCGTAGGATGATGGGGCGCAGAGGCGTCTGGGACATGCTTGGACGCGATGGAGCTGGGGAAGGCGCCTGAATCCTCGGCAAGGGGAAAACCCTGGGGGGCATCATGCTTTGGAACATCCTCGGGGGCCGGAACAGATTGGGTCACCGGCATGGCTGGCTCCGGTTGGGATGCAGGCACATCAATGGCAGGCCGTCTTCCTGAACGCACACCCTTCAACGTGATATGCCCGGCCATGGCCAGTCCATAAAGATCCTTGGCCACAGTAAGGACGGGCTTCTGGGTGACCTCAGCCAATTCCGCAACGGAGTACCATCCCGTCACGATGCCAAGAAGCTTGGCTTCCCGTGGATTCACGCCAGAAGGGGTTTCACCTGGGAGGAGCGTCGAGATGGGGTAGAGATCCAGGGATGTGATTTTTTGGCTGATGACCCGCCATTCATCCATGCGGCGGCCCATCTCCATCAGGATCGAAGCGTTGGGCTTGGTGATCGTGGGGGAGATGTTCTGGTCCCCTTCTTCAAAGGTGTAGCTGCCGTCCAGCCAGAGCGCCACTTCATAGAAGGCGTCAAGGCCTTCGGCCGTGCTGCTCACTGCGTGGACGATGCGGCCATCCTTCAGATAGATCTTGGCGCGGCGTGAATCGTCCACCACATTGAAACAACCGGTCTTGGAGCCCTGACTCACCAACTGGATGATATCGGGCAATGGTGCTTCGCGCATGGACCCTTGGATGAGACCCTGGGACATTCGAGTATTCCTCTCAAGATTCAAAATGATCGCTGTGTCCTAGAATCCTAGCATGAGCGGCAAAAGCTCGCCCATCCACACCAACCAATGAATTATCAAAAGAACCGAGGCACCCATGAACGGCCCTTTTGCTCCGATTGATGAGGCCATCACTGAAATCCGCCAAGGGCGGATGGTCGTCGTGGTGGATGATGAGGACCGGGAGAACGAGGGTGACCTGACCCTTGCCGCCGACCATGTGAGCCCCGAAGCCATCGCCTTCATGGCCACCCATGGCCGTGGCCTGATCTGCGCGGCGCTGGAAGGCGAAACCCTGGACCGCCTGCAAATTCCGCTCATGGTGAGGGACAACACCAGTCCTTTTGAAACGGCCTTTTGTATTTCAGTCGAGGCCCGGCATGGCACCAGCACAGGCATCAGCGCACAGGACCGCGCCAGGACCATCAAGGCTCTCATCGCGCCGGAGGCCAAACCTGCGGATTTCGTAAAACCCGGCCACGTATTTCCACTCCGGGCCCGACCCGGAGGAGTGCTCACCCGCACCGGCCAGACGGAAGCCTCAGTTGATCTGGCACGGATGGCAGGGCTTCATCCCAGCGGCGTCATCTGCGAAATCATGAAAGATGATGGAACCATGGCCCGCGTGCCGGATCTCATCCCCTTCTGCGAAAAACACGGCCTTCTCATGGTGACCGTGGCGGATCTGGTGGCCTACCGCCTGCGCATCGACCCGATCGTCAAAGAGCTTGATGTGCGCGAATCCAGCACGTCCTGGGGGACTTTGCGGATACATCGGTTTGCCAGCCTTCTGGATGGCGGCAGCCACCTGGCTTTTTCCATGGGGGATCTATCTGGAGCGCCGCCCCTGGTGCGAGTCCACCTTGAATCCCTTCCCGATGATCTTCAGGGGTTCGGAACGGAAGGATCCTGCGCATTCCAATCCGCCATGAAGGCCATTCAAGCTGAAGGCCGCGGAGTTCTGGTCTATCTCCGCCGCCATGCTTCCACCCAGGGTGTGCAGGGCGAGTCACAAGGCGCGATGCAAGCGGGTCCGAGCGATCGCGATGTGGGAGTGGGGGCCCAAATCCTGCGCCAGCTGGGCATCCGCGAAATGCGGCTCCTCAGCCGGCACGAAACCAAGTACATTGGGCTCCGAGGCTTCGGACTTGATGTGGCCTCTACTGTACCTTTCCATCCATGAATCTGGCGCCATGGCGCCAAGATGATCGGTGATCACTGTGATCAATACAGCTTTCTTGACCCAATCGCCCCTCTTCAGAAACCTGGATGAGACGGAGCGTGCCCAGATTCTCATCATCGGGCAGGTTAAATCCTACAAAGGCAACGATTTCATTTTCCGGGAAGGGGATCCAGGGGACGGGCTCTACATTGTCGTGAAGGGTTCTGTGCGTATTTCAAAGAGCAGCCCCACCGGAGAAGAGGCCTTGACGGTCCTTGAGCCCCACGCTTTTTTTGGCGAAATGGCCTTGATCGATTTTTCGGCCCGGGCCGCGGATGCCATCGCCCACGAAGGCACCGAATTGTTTTTCATTCCCCTCAAAGATTTGCGGAATCTCATCGAATCCCATCACCATCTGGCTCTCAAAGTGCTCTATGCCCTCTGCGAGGTTCTGGCCCAGCGATTGCGCGATACAAATGATCGCTACATGAGCATTTTCACCATTGCGCAGTGGGGAAATTCCCCTCCGCCTGAAGGACTCTCACCCGTGCCCTGAGTCACAAAGTTTTGTTGCCACCGGCAGCCTCTGGCCCCCAGGGAGCCAAAGCCTTGGTATTGTCTAGTCAGTGTCCTGGATCGAAGTGTCCCGTCCCGCGATCCATCACCAAACAATAAAGGAGCCCCATGTCTGACCTCGTCGCCCACATCACTGATGCCCAATTTTCCGAAACCGTGAAGGATGGAGTCACCCTAGTGGATTTTTGGGCTCCTTGGTGCGGCCCTTGCAAAATGATTGCGCCCATCCTGGATGAATTGGCGGGTGAAATGAATGGCAAGGCCAAATTCGTCAAGATGAACGTGGATGAAAACCCCGAAGTAGCTGGGCAGTATGGAATCATGTCCATCCCCACCTTGATTTTGTTCAAGAATGGCAAGCCCGAGGGCAAGATCGTCGGCGGCCAGCCGAAACCCCAGATCAAAGCCTTCATTGAGGGCGCGCTTTAGGGCCATGAGCCATGAGCTTTGAGCTGCTGGCTTAAGACTGATAGCTTGTAGCTGTTGGCTGATGGTTATCGGCCCATGACCGCGTCAGGACTTCTTTTTCAGCACCAGGCAGATCTGGTTTCCGGATTTGTTGAAGGTGACCTCATCCATGACCATTTGGATCATGGCAAGGCCCCGTCCTGTCTGTTTGTGCAGGGAATCCTCCGCGGCATACGCCACCTGAGAGGTATCGAAGCCGGGTCCCTGGTCGGTGATGGTGACCACGAATCGATCGGGCGTGGAGTCCATGAATACATCCACCAGCCGCGAAGCGAAATGTTCATCCGAAAGCCGCTCCAGCCGCAAGACAGAGTATGGATCCGTCTCGCTGAACACGTCGCTTTTCATGGAAGAATCCAACTCCAGGTTGCCATGTTCCAAGGCATTCACCAGGGCTTCATGGAAGGCCATGCTGATGACATCCACGTTGGATGGCGAGGCGAAGCCCATGGGCACCAGTCGATCCGTGAGATGGCGAATGATGCTACCGATATCCAGCTCATCACATCGGAACGAAAAATGCCGCGTCTCCTTCAGCAGTCCCTTCAACCCATCCTGGGCCAGCCGGAATTCCCGGTGCATTTCCACCAAATGGAACACATTCTTCACAAGTTCCTTCAATGCCAGCGGTTTCTGGAAAAGATTCGCCGCCCCCATGCGCATGGCGCGCACCGCATACTCCAGTGAAGCTTGGCCAGTCATGAGCACCACAGGCAGGTTGGATTGAATGTCCTTCACCCGAAGAATCACATCGAAGCCATCCATCCCGTCCATGTTGATATCGGAAATCACCATATCTATGGGCGGTGAAGCCGGGTCCTCCAGCAGCGCCAACGCAGGGCTGCCCTCGGAAAAGGCGTGCACCTGGATACCAAAATGGCTGAGCGCGTCGGACACCATGCCCAATACGGCCGGATCGTCATCAACTAGCAGCACATGGGGCGGCTGTTCTTGCATCTGTTCGGGTCTCCGCAATAGATCAACTAGAGTAAGCCTGCAAATGGAGAAATGGCTGAAGCAAACTCCAAGTTTTTTCCAGGGCCCCCGAAAGGCCTTCCGGCAAGGCTGGAATCTTGTCCCAACCCGGGCCTCTGTTGGGCGCTGTCTCAAGCGCCGACTGGATCTCGGCCGACAACTCGGACTCCTCGACAACCTTCAATCGTCCGGCGGCTTGAAGAGGCTCCACAAGGTCCCGGAAATTGCCAAAGGCGGGGCCAATGAGAGTCGGGATTCCCCACCGGACAGGCTCAAGCGGGTTGTGTCCACCTGTGCCCCGCCAGCCGCCTCCAACCAGAGCAAGCGTGCCTTCACCATAAGCCGCCGGCAGATCGCCGAGGGTATCGAGCAAGAGGATGTCCTTGTTCTGCCATTGGCGCGGATCCTCGAGCCAGGGGTCTGACGCGCGCGCAACAACGCAGCCTTGCTCTGCCAAAAAGTCGGCCACGGCCTGAAAGCGCCGAGGCTGGCGCGGCGCGAGTATCAAGCGGAGGGAAGGATGCATGGATCGCAACCTCTCCCAGACTGTCAGCACCAAGCCTTCTTCTCCTTCCAGGGTGCTTCCAGCAACGATCACGGGGTCGCCATGCCAACCGAGACGCAGGGCTCCCCATGAAGCCCCCAGAGGGTTTGGCGATGGCAAGTCCGCCTTCAGGTTGCCGCCCAAAGTGATCTGGGGCGCGCCCAGGGAGCGGAAACCCTCAGCGGACTCCGGATCTCTCGCGACCACCAAGGAAAGCCTCTCCGCAGCGTGCCTGAGCCATTTCCCACCAAGGCCCGTCCGGTCAAGGCTTCGCGCCGTCAGCCGTCCGTTCACAATGATGCGTGGAATGCCCCGGACCTCCAGTTGGCGAAGCAGGTTGGGCCAGAGTTCGGTTTCCAGCGCGATGAACGCACGAGGCGGATTCCGGAAGAAAGACCGGAGCCCCGCCGGATCATCCACCGGGAAAGCGCCACCGCTGAGCAACCCCCTCCCCTGATCCCATTGAGCACAGCGCTGGCTGAGCAACTCGATCCCCGCCAGAGTGCCCGTGGTGATGTGCACCCTGAGCCGCGCGTCCAATAATTTTTCCGCCAGGCCCTTCGCCAAGATCAATTCGCCCACGCTCACCGCATGAAGCCAGATCCACCCCGCCTGGATGTCTTCAGGCGCACCTGCTTCCAGTCTCAATCTCCAGCCAGCAGGCAGGCCGCGGCCCACAGCCCGTGCCACCGTGGCGGCCAGGCTCACGAGCGCGGTATAGATAGCGTCGGTTGGATGCATCATGGAGGCATCATGGAGTCAGGGTGGATGAATGATCGAAGTTCTCATCGTCACGGGTCCTTTGGGCGCTGGCAAGACCACAGCAGTGAATCGTCTGCTGAAACGCGAAATCGCGTCGGATCGCCGGGTGGCGGTGCTCATCAACGAATTTGGATCCGTAAGTGTGGATGAGGCGCTGGTGAACGCAGAGCGCCCTGAACTGGCGGGCATCGCGAATCTAATCAATGGCTGCGTTTGTTGCAGCCTTCGGGATGATGTCGTATCGGCCCTCGCCGCATGGTGCGATGGGCCAACCTCCGAAAGACCCGGAGCGGGTGGTGATGGAAACCACTGGACTCGCAGATCCCACCGAATTGTTGGACTTGGAACAAGATCCAGGGCTCCAGGGCCGACTGCGATTAGTGGGATGTCTCACTGTCGTGTCCTGCCTTAGCCCCTTGAATCATATACAAAGCCGCGAACTATTGCGCCGCCAGCTAGCCCTAGCCAGCATGATCTGCATCAGCAAAGCTGATTTGGATCCATCTCTTGCGGTGGCCTGGGAAAGCGAAATCCGCCAAGCCTTTCCTCACATCACCCTGGTGCATTCACGGTTGGGCGAACTGCCCGCTGAAGCGGCGGACCCCTGGCGTGGCGATCTCCAATCCTTGCCTGAAGGCTGGGTTCCAAACGAGGGCCCAAGCTTTGCCGGGGCACGCTCACTCACCCTGCATTGGGACCATCCTATTGATCCCTCGGCCCTTGAATCCCTTTTTCAACGTCCGCCCCTTGGAGGAGAATTGCTTCGGGCCAAGGGGATTTGCACGTTCGACGGCTGGCCAGCGCGCCATGACGGAAGCGATCTCTGGGCCTTCCAGGTGGCGGACGGACGGCTGGAAGTGGCTCCACTGCCCAAACCAGCCACAGGCGTTGTGGTGGCCCAGCTGGCCGTGGTCATCGGTATCGGCCTGGATGCAAAGGCCTGGCAAAAAGCTTTGCGCGAAATGGAGCGCGCCCCCTCGGGAGTGAGAAAGAAAGTGGTGCTTGGACCATGAAACTCATCTGCCCCACTGCGTTCAAGGGTACCTTCAGCCCTCTCGAAGCGGCGCAGAGGCTAGGGAGCCCCGGGGACCGGCTGCTGCCTCTGAGTGATGGGGGCGACGGGTTTCTTGAATGCCTCCAGCACGGATTAGGAGGGCATCTGGTCTGGCGGGATGCCACCGATCCCTCCGGCCGCAACCGCCCCGTGCCGGTTTTACATCTGCCGGACGGCACCCTGGCTATCGAAAGCGCGAGGGTGATCGGCCTCGCCTCCCTGGCAGAACGAGATCCGGTGGCAGCCTCCAGCCGTGGCCTGGGTGAGCTCATCCAGCAGCTAGCGGATGCCCCACGCCTTTGGGTCGGACTGGGTGGGAGCGCCACCGTGGATGGTGGGCGGGACTGGCCCCGATTCGAGCTTCCGCCAACGCTTGTATTTTGCGATGTGCGGACCGATCTCGAAGCTGCGGCTGAAACCTTTGGGCCCCAGAAGGGCGCTCAGCCAGCGGATATTCCGATCTTAAAGGAGCGGCTGCTGTCCCTCGAGTTGCCGAGAGGCCCCCACACTGGGGCAGCCGGAGGCTTGGGCGCGAAACTCCTAAGCCTAGGAGCGGAATTGGTGAACGGGGCAGAAAAAATACTGGAGGTGCTTGGTTTTGAAGATGCCTGCCAGGGCTGCGATGCAGTGCTCACCGGCGAAGGCCGGCTAGACGCAACTACCCTCGAAGGCAAGCTCCCTTTGGTGGTCGCAAACAGAGCCAGGGCATTAGGCCTCTACACCATCGGCCACTTCGGAAGCCATGGGCTTGGCTGGGAAATCGCAGCTGCCAATTTTGATGAGGTCCGCTTCGGCCTCAGCCAGGTTGTTGCCACAAAATGACCCGGCTGATCCCGTGGGATCAGACATAAATGGCGGCGGCAAAATATTCTAAACCGCAAAGATTGCCGATTATCTGGACACGGTTCCTAACGCTTCCCCTTCGGCAGCGGAGTGAGGCGCACCACGTCGGGGAAACCGAAGACCGGGTCCACGTCAGCCTCCCAGGGCTGATAACCATCGTGGATAATACGAAGCTTTCTCGCGCCTTCAGAGGGAATGCCAAGGCTTTGAAGGGGAGTCTTTCCCATGGATTTTTCATTGAGAAACACTTCGGCTCCCACCGGATCCGTCACCACCGAAATGTGGAATGCAGGTAATTCCAGGGTGACCATTACGGCTGTCTCCCCTGGCTTGATGAGATACGCTTTCGGCTCAAAGCCCGTCAGTTCGAGCTTCAATTCCGATGCGCCATCCTTGAGTTCCACATGGTTGAGAGGTGTCTCACCGATGCTCTTCCCTTCCAGGTAAACCGTGGCGCCCGGCGGCTCACTTTGGATGTCCACGCTTCGGATGGGTTTCTTCGTTTGCGAGAGCAGGTAGCCGCCAACGCCAAGTCCACCAAGGACAAGAATCGCCACGAAGGCCGCCAATAATCCACGCCCGCCTTTCCGCGGTGCTGGCTCCGCTGGTTTGACTGCCGCCGGTTCGGCCGACAGGTCCGATGCTTCCAATGCATCCAATGCATCCAATGCTTCCATCGCTGGCTGAGTGGCTGCCCCGGTTCCAGGAATAGAGGCAGCGTCGCCCATCTGCGCAAGGAGTTCCGATGCGGTGGGGAGCTCAGGCTCAGGAAGGGGCTCCCCGAGATCCTCCGGGCTCTCCACATCTTCTGAATGGGTTATGGATTTCTCAGGCGGTTGCGCGGCGAATACATCAGGATCGTCCTGGAAAGAATCAATAGATCCTGATTCCGTCAGCTTCGTGGAAATGAGTTCCTGGGAATTCAGAGCTGGCCTGGCTTTGAGATTCGGCGATGAGGGCGGCCCTTGCGTGTTCACCGAAAAATCAAAACTGCCGCTGTTCGGCCGATTGCTTTCTATGTTGTCCAACAGTTTGGCTTTCTGGTCACTGGCGATGGGAGCGGCGCTGATGAGCGCCCACATGAAACTGGGCAGATCGCGATAGCGCTGGTTTGGATCCTTGGCCAGCGCCCTAAGAAACACTTCCTGCAATTTAGGATGCAGCGTCTCGGGCATTTTGGGCGCTTCATGGACGATCCGATACAGGGTCGTCCCCACACTGGTGCCCTGGTAAGGCAGCGCCCCCGTGAAGACTTCGAAGGCCGTCACAGCGAAGGCATATCGGTCCGTCGCAGGAGATGGTTCACCACCGACGAGCAGTTCTGGCGCAGTGTAGGAAGGCGTTCCGAAGACCATTCCAGCGGCTGTCAACCTCGACTGGTCCCCGCGTGCGATGCCGAAATCCATCAGCTTGAACCGCCCCTCCAGGCTGATGAGCATATTTTCGGGCTTGATGTCCCGGTGGATGATGCCGCCCTGCTCTGCGGCTTGCAGGGCCGCCATGCCCTGAAGCAATAACCGCAGGCCCACATCCATGGGGAGGTTTTCCTTGATCAGATGCGCCAGGCTGGCGCCCTGGATGTATTCCATCGCCAGAAAGGGACCCATCTCTTTGTCCACGCCAACGTCGTAGACGGTGATGATGTTCGGGTGGTTCAGTTTCGCGCTGATCTCGGCTTCGCGCTTGAAACGCTCCATGGTGTTGGATACATCCTCACCGTTGTCCCGCATGGTTTTGATCGCCACAGATCTTTTCAACAGCGGATCCAAGGCCAGATAAACCACGCCCATGGCCCCGCGCCCAAGGACGCATTGGACCTCGTAGCGGCCAATTTTTTCAGGGTCTAGGGGCATGTGAGAAAAATTCCTCAGGAGCTGTTTCAGCGGGATGCGGGTAAGCGTATACCAGTATTGCAAAAATTCATGCTCGTGGGAGAACGCTCTGGCGCGTGATCACAGATAAAATGCCTCCAGAAAGACCGCTGCCCACGTTAATCTTGAGGGTTGCGGCCGAAATCACCGGCCAGTTTCTGGGGTTTTCATGCTTGCAGTCCAAAATGTCACCATGCGCTATGGCGCAAAAATCCTTTTCGAGAACGTGAACACCAGCTTCAATCCTGGCAACCGCTATGGCCTTTCGGGCCCCAACGGATCAGGCAAATCCACGTTCATGAAAATTCTCGCCGGGGAGCTCGAGCAGCAGACAGGCATCGTGCAACGCCCACGGAAGCTCGGGATCCTGCGCCAGGACCAGTTCGCCTTCGACCAATTCCGGGTGATCGACACAGTGATCATGGGCAACAAAGCGCTCTGGAAGGCTTTGGAAGAGCGGGACGCCATCTATGCCAAGGAAGAGATGACCGACGACGACGGCATGCTCCTAGGCGAACTGGAAGGGATCGTTGGCGACGAGGATGGATACACCGCTGAAGCCGACGCAGCCATCCTGCTGGATGGCCTGGATATTCCCGAATCTCTGCACGAGCGGAAAATGAGTGAACTCCAGGGCGGCCAGAAAGTGCGCGTCCTGCTGGCTCAGGCGCTTTTCGGCCATCCCCAGGCTTTGCTGCTGGATGAACCCACCAACCACTTGGATCTCGAATCCATCCACTGGCTGAAAGAGTTCCTTTGCCACTATGACGGCACCGTCATCGTGATCTCCCACGACCGGCATTTCCTCAACGCGGTCTGCACCCACATCGCCGACATCGATTTCCAGACCATCATTCAGTACACCGGCGGCTATGACGACATGGTGATGGCCAAAACCCAGACACGCTCCCGCATCGAGTCCGATAACGAACAACGGGAGAAAAAAATCGCCCAGCTGAATGAATTCATCGCGCGGTTCGCGGCCGGAACGCGGTCTTCCCAGGTGAACAGCCGGCGCAAGGAAGTCGAGCGCTTGGCGCCCAGTGAACTTTCAAGATCCAACATCCAACGGCCCTTCATCAAATTTGACCAGAAGCGCCCCAGCGGAAAGCATCTGCTGGAATTCGAGAAAGTCAAAAAGGGCTACGGCGGCATTGAAGTCATCCACGGATTTTCGGGCACGATCATGCGTGGGGAAAAAGTCGCCATCATGGGGCGCAATGGCGTGGGGAAGTCGTCCTTGCTCAACGCTCTGCTCGATGGAGCTCCGGGGGTGACCGAACCTTATGTGAAGCTCGATAGCGGAATGGTCAGATGGGGCCACGAAGCGCAGGTTGGATATTTCGCCCAGGATTTCCGTGAAAGCATTCCATCTGGCTGGACCATGGTGGACTGGCTTCGCCAATTCGACCCCGACGCCACCATCGAACAAATCCGCGGCGTCCTGGGCCAGATGCTCTTCCGTGGTGAAGAAGGGACTAAGAAAACAGAAGTGCTTTCAGGAGGCGAGGCCTGCCGTTTGATGTTCTGCAAGCTCATGCTCCAGAAACCCAATGTCCTGGTGTTGGACGAGCCCACCAACCACCTGGATCTCGAAGCGGTGGTCGCGCTCAACATGGCCCTTCAGAAGTACGATGGAACCTTGTTGCTGGTGACTCACGACGAGGATCTCATTGACGAAGTCGCCACCAGGATCTGGCACTTCGACGGCCAGAAAATCACAGATTTCCATGGCGTCTATGAGGAATACCTGACGAAGGCTTAAGGACTTCTCTTAACACCAGGTAAAAGAAAAGGGCCCCGCGAGAGGCCCTTTTCTTTCGATGTGATGCTTTTATTTTTTTCCAGCCTTGGGGGCTTTGGCAGCCTTAGGGGCGGGTGTCGCTTCTGCAGCGGCGGGAGCGGCGGCATCGGCAACCTTTGCGGCCTTCTTGCGGCGTGGGCCGCCCGTGCGGGTGTAGTCGGGCGCGGTTTCGGTCTTGCCGGTGACGCGGAACTTCGAGCCATCCTTGAATGTCACGTCCGTGCGGCGATTCAAAGCGCGGCCTTCTTTGGTGTTGTTGTCGCCGATGGGTTCATCGAAGGCATGGCCCTCGATCTTCGCGCCATCGAGATTCAAGCCGTTTCCTTTGAGCATGTGGGCCACATTCTGGGCACGCTTCACTGAAAGGACTTCATTCCATTTACGGGAACCACGGCTATCGGTATGGCCGATAACGGACGTGACGCTGGGATCAACAACGCTCTTGTACTTCTCTGCCCAACCCTTGACAGCCTCAGCCGCCGCTTTGTTCGCCTCGAACTTGTTGGTGCCGAAGTGGACCGTCAGGCTCTGCACGTCGATCATCGGAGCTGGAGGCGGCTCCACCGGCTTGGCCTGGGTGGTTTCAACAGGAGCTGCCGTCGGTTCAACAGCTGGAGTTGGCGTCACTGCGGCAACTGGGGCTGGAGTTTCTTCTTTGGCCGGGACGGGAGCCATGGCCACAGGCTTGCCGCAATTGGCACGGCCGAAGCGGATGCCACCGACCAGGGCCACCTGGAAGGTCGGGAAATGTCCACGGGTCAGGCTTTCGGGGCCCTGCACACGAGAACGATAGCCAGCCGGGTAGGTATTGGTCAGGACCACGAGGTCCTGGTAATAGTTCTGTTCGTTAACCTCAACCTTGCCCAAGGCGCCAGCGACTTCCAAGCCGAGGAAGGGCTGGGTGTTCTTGCCATCGTCCCAAACGTAGCGGACCATGCCGCGCACCCAGGGGCGCCAAGCTTTGTCTTCAGTCGGAGTGCCCCAGGCACCCGTGGCCCGCATGGAGTCGAAGCGCTCATCAACACCAACACCCCACTCCCAACGACGACGAGGCTCATTGGTGCCGAAACGGGCCATCACGCCGATTTCAGCCTGGGAACGATGTTTCAGATCAAAAGGAGCTTTCTGGCCGTATTTGATGGTCACGTCGCTAGGAGCGCGATAACCCGCGGAAAACAGAATGGAACCCCAAGACGTGCAGATGGGGTCGATGGCGAAGCGGATGCCAAAGCCGGTGCTGGGATCGGCGCCAGCCTTGAATCCACCAAGTGGACCTCTAACATCAGCACTGCTGTAGCTCATTTGATCGAGCTGAAGCTGAACTTCCCAAGGCCATCCTTTTGAAGGAGCCTGCGTTCCGGTGTCGCCACCAGCCGCAAGCAGGCCTACCGAGGCACTAAGCGGAAGTATCCAACTCTTGAGTGATGCCATATCAATCCTCCGAAAAATTAAACTTCGTGCCACTGAGCATAGTCCCGTGCCGGGATAGTAACAAGAGTTTCAGAAAAAAACTTTATTGCTTACACATAGGGTCGAAGTTCAACCATTACACCCCAATAACCGCGCCATGGATTTGTCCAATCGCCATATCACCCGGGGAGTTTGTGCGCTTTGGCAATGTTTGATGACTAGGAATATATCGACAATCAAAAATGGAGGAAAAAGAAAAAACATTCGGATTTGACGGACAATCTCGCCTCCTTCACCGATTTTGAAACCCGATGATGAGTTTCAAAAGGTTGGTGGTCCCGGCGCGACTTGAACGCACGACCTATCGCTTAGGAGGCGATTGCTCTATCCACTGAGCTACGGGACCCGCTGCATCACTGCATGTGCATTAATCATACACATCCAGGCTGTATAAGTCTCCCTTGCTGCAAGACTATGGATGGCGGGTCGCGTATTCTCTACAAGTGAAATTTTTCGCAACACAGGAGTATTTCCATGCCAGCCGCACTTATTACGGGAATCACAGGCCAGGATGGCAGTTATCTGGCGGAGTTGCTGCTTTCGAAGGGCTACCAGGTCCACGGGATCATCCGGCGGGCCTCGCTATTCAACACAGACCGCATTGACCACCTCTATGTGGATCCCAGCTATCATTCGCAGTTCCATCTGCATTACGGAGATCTTTCGGACGCCGGGGCCCTGCGCAATGTGCTGGACGATGTCCAGCCGGACGAGGTCTATAACTTAGGCGCCCAAAGCCACGTGCGCGTGAGCTTCGACCAGCCCGAATACACCGTGGACGTAGTCGCCGTGGGCGTGATCCGCCTGTTGGAATCCATCCGCAACTATCAGAAGCACACCCAGAAGCAGATCCGCTTCTACCAGGCCAGCAGCTCCGAGATGTTCGGCTCCGCCAAACCCCGCCAGCACGAGGGCACCCGCTTCGAACCACGCAGCCCCTACGCCTGCGCCAAGGTCTACGCCCACTACCAGGTCATCAACCACCGCGAGAGCTACGGCCTGTTCGCCTGCAACGGCATCCTGTTCAACCACGAAAGCCCGCGGCGGGGCGAGACTTTCGTCACCCGCAAAATCACCCGGGCCGCCACGCGGATCAAGGTGGGCCTGCAGGATAAGTTGCTGCTCGGGAACCTGGATGCGAAGCGCGATTGGGGCTTCGCCGGAGACTACGTGGAAGCCATGTGGCGCATGTTGCAGCAGGACAAGGCAGATGACTACGCAGTCGCCACAGGCGCATCCATTTCCATCCGGGCTTTTCTGGACCTCGTCTTCGAAAAACTGGACCTGGACTGGCAGAAATATGTGGAAATCGACCCGCGCTATTTCCGCCCCGCCGAAGTGGACCATCTTGAAGGCGATCCCGGGAAAGCTAGGCGGATGCTGGGCTGGGAGCCGAAGACCGACGTGAAAACCCTGGTCGGCATGATGGTGGAATCAGATCTGCGCATTGCGGAAAAGGAACTGCTGCTCAAGAACGCAGGCCACGCAGAAGTGAACCGTGACGGTTACCGCTGATTATAGTGACTAGGCACCGCCCCGAATCGTGGCGTGGTGCTCCAAAAACCAGTTGTAGGAAATGCGGATCCCATCGGACAGGCTGGTCTTGGCCTTCCACCCCAGGGATTGCAAGCGTGAGACATCCAGCAATTTTCGTGGTGTGCCGTCCGGCATGCTGGAATTCCATGCGATACGGCCCGTGAAGCCCGTCACCTGAGCCACGAGTTCCGCCAGTTCGCGGATGCTCAGATCCTGGCCCGTGCCGACATTCAAAAATTGCTCGCCGTCGTAATTGCGCATCACGAAAAGACATGCATCCGCCAGATCATCCACGAAAAGGAATTCGCGTTTCGGCGAGCCCGTGCCCCAAAGCACCACTTCGGAAGCACCCGTTTCCTTGGCGTCATGGAACTTCCGCAGCATGGCCGGCAGCACATGGGAACTCGCCAAATCGAAGTTGTCCCCCGGCCCATAGAGATTGGTGGGCATCAAGCTGATGGCATTGAATCCATACTGCCGATGGAAAGCCTGGCACATCTTCAGGCCAGTGATTTTCGCAATCGCATACCACTCGTTGGTGGGCTCCAGGGCGCTGGTCAGCAGGCAGTCTTCGGTCATGGGCTGCGGCGCCATTTTGGGGTAGATGCAGGAAGAGCCGAGGTCCAACAACTTGCGCACGCCGTACCGATGCGCAGCATCTATGACCAGAGCCTGGATCAGAATGTTGTCGCGGATGAAGTCCGCCGGATAGGTGCTGTTGGCATGGATCCCACCGACTCTTCCGGCCACCAGGAACACAAATTCTGGTCGCTCATGCTCAAAAAAAGCGTTGATGGCCGCCTGATTCGTCAAGTCAAGTTCAGCTCGAGTAGGTGCCTGCAGGTTCGTGAACCCCTCGGCTCGTAGGTGCCGGACCACCGCCGAGCCCACCAGGCCACCCGCACCTGCGATAAAAATCCGAGCGTTCGCATCCATGAAATTCCCCAAGCTGCAATATGCGATGCTAACTGATTTTCAGCCTCTACAGGCCTTACAGGATCTGGTGCATAAAGGGATGCAGTTTTCAATTATTACGGTAAAGTTGACTGTTTAAGTCGTATTTGGAGATCCCCTTGGTCAATCGCCTCGTTCTTCTACCCAACGCAGCCGCTGATGCGCGATTCGAGGCCTGGATCGCGGATATTGATGCCAGGATCTGCAATCCCAAAACTGACCGCAATGAGCTCTGCATCGAACTTTGCCGGGGGTTCTACGGCATGCACGAGGCCCCTAGGAACATCCACGATGAAATCATGCTGCTGAACTTCGATCCGCGGAACGCAACGCTGGAAGCGGAATACTATAGCGAGCTGGATCTGGCGAAATGGGAACCCGTCAAGCCGCTCATCTGGCTTTGGCAGATGTTCGACAACTCCCCGCTCAATGCCAACGTGTGGCTGGGCCTGAAGTTCAGGGCCATGCTTGCCCAGCACATTTTCAAAAGTTGCGGCAAAGGCGTGAAATTCTTCACAGGCGTTGAATGGAGTTTCGGCTACAACATCAGCATCGGCGATGGCGTCTTCATCCACCGCTTCGTGCTGCTGGACGACCGCGGCACTATCACCATCAAGGATGGCGCCAGCATCAGCGACTACGCCAACATCTACAGCCACTGGCACGACTTGGTGGAGCCCAAGATCGTGAACCTGGGTGACACGGTCATCGGCGTCGGTGCCCGGGTCGCGTACCACGCCACGGTGCTGAGCGGCACCCAGGTCGGCGATTGGGCCATGGTTGGAGCCTTCGGCCTCACCACCAAGGACATCCCAGACTACAACGTGGCCATCGGCCTGCCTGCCCACCCCCGGCGCCTCAAGCCTGATGCGCCGGATGAAGTGGCTGCCAAGCACCCGGGATTGAAACGTTGAATTAGAAACCCCGAAGCACTGAATTAGAAACCCCAGCGTGAAAGCCGCGCATCCGCCCAGGCTTTCCAGCCGCCTGGAATCCGCGCACCCGCCTCGCAATGGCCGGCCTCGGGAACCACTGTCAGATCGCGGTGGTGGAGTGCGATGGCCCGGACACCGTCCAATGGTGTAATGCAGTCTGCGCCACCCGCAAGCAGCGCGATGGGTGTGCGGAGGCTGGCGCTGGCCTTGAGCGGTGAAACATCCCCGGGATTGAAATGCGCGATACGCGCCGCGCGGAAAATGGCGATCCACTCCGCGGGCCGAGCCAGCACTTCCGTCCAGCCGAGGGTTCCTTTGATGTGATTGCGGGCGGCGTCGCGGAGATCAATGAACGGAGATTCCAACAAGGCGCCAGCGAGCGGTTCGCCACTTTGTTCCAGCTTTGCCAAGGCGAGAAGTGCGACTCCCGCACCCATGCTCGTTCCAACCATCAGGATCCTACGGCGTGAAATACCCTGGCTCTCCAGGAATCGCTCCACGCGAACCACATCCTCACGTTCCCAGGCGCCGAGGGTGGAGGGAATTTCGGGATGCAAGTCCCGCCCGCGGAAGGTGAATACCGCCACATCCCAATCCGGCAAATCCCGGGCCCGTGCGGCGCTTCCCCATGTGTCATCGCCGAAACCATGCAACAGGATCGCGACCCCTTTCGATTGCGGGCGGTGAAGCCACCAGACCTCCAGCGGAACTCCTTCGCCACCCGCCACCGGGTGCCTCGTCCACCGGCTTCCATACTCCGCAAGCGCTCCACGGATGCGCTCCCGCTGGACTTCGGTGCGGCTGGGCATCGGGGCTTTGAGCAATTGATCAGGCAGCACAAACCCCGCGACCACCGTAAGGCCCGCCCACAGCAGCAGGAGCGGAAACAGGAGGCGATTCACCAGGCGCATGGAGGGACTACGATCCGCCTTGGGAGAAGCTTAGAGTCCGAAACTGGGCCTTTTCCCTCGTTTTCGCGAATCAAAGGATCTGCCTGCTCTCTTTTTTCTGAATGTCATCAGGTGGTGGACTAGCGGTCTCCGCCTTCGGCACGGGACATGAGAGCCCAGGCGTTCGTTGGCCTAGAATGTGGATCCCTCCCCAATCTTGAAGGCCCCAAATGGGTTCTGAATCCCGAGCGAATAAAGTCATCCTGCAGCTCATGGGCCATTGGCCGCGATGGCTCACTCCGGAAGGCCTCGCCATGGCCAGGACCGAGCAGGAACGGAAGACCCAGGCCATGGACCGGCGTTTCCAATACCACGGATTCCAGGTGCCGTTGCTTCGCATCCTGGCCATCTTGCTGTTGGCTTTGATGGTCGCCCTCCACCCGAATGAGGGCGGCCTATCCATGGTGCTTCTGACTACCCGTTTCTTGTTTCCAGCTTTCGTTTATTGGATCGTGTGTTTTGCGCTCGTGCGCTTGTTCTACCGCAGGGTCTCCTTCCTGGATCTTGGCGGGCTTGTGCTCAGCCTGGATGTCCTGCTGGTGCTGTTGGCCCTTCACGCCAGTGGTAGCGGAAAAAGCTTCATGCTGCCGGTGATCCTGCTTCCCATTTCCTTCATGGCGCTTTCATCATTCAAGCTTTCCTTCGTCTCTGCCTTGATATTTCCATTCTTATACCTGGGCTACATGGGATTGTTGGGCCATTCCTATGCGTGGGGCGCTGAGATCACCAAAGCCACCATCCTGCTTCTCTCCGGCTTGTACCTGGCCCTCATGTCCCTGGTTCTCCATGGATGGAGGGCGCGGCTCACGGAAGCCCTGAATGTTTCGCGGAGCCTCATCCAGCAGCTGGAAGTCCGGAGCGCCGAGCTGGCCGAATCCAAGATCCACGCTGAGCAGGCCTCCCTGTCGAAAAGCATGTTCCTGTCTAACATGAGCCATGAATTGCGAACCCCGCTGAACGCGATCCTGGGGTACTCCCAGCTTCTACGGCGACGCAACCTGGCACCTGACATGGAAGAACAGCTCGGGAGGATCCAGCGGTCCGGAGAACACCTTCTTGGCCTGATCAATGACGTGCTGACCATCTCCAAGATCGAGGCCATTGGAATCACTGCCACGCCCGCGCCTTTCAGCCCGGCGGATCTATTCCGAAGCCTGGAGGACATGATCCGGATCCGGGCCCAGGATAAGGGGATCGCGTTCTGGATGGACCTGCGATCCCCTTTTCCGGAGTGGGTCCTGGGCGACGAGAGCAAACTCCGCCAGGTGCTGATCAACCTGCTTGGCAATGCGGTCAAATTCACGAAGCAGGGCCATGTGCGCCTGGGCGCCGCCTATGCAGACGGGCTGGCGCGCTTCTTCGTTGAAGATACGGGACCGGGCCTTTCCAAGGATGAAATCGAAGCGATGCTCTTCCACCGGTTTTCCCAGACCGACGCCGGGAGGAAAGCGAGCGAAGGCACGGGGCTGGGCCTGAACATCAGCCAGGCCATCACCAAGGCGCTGGGAGGAGAAATCACGGTGGAAAGCGAAGTGGGCCGTGGCACCCGGTTCGAGTTCGAAATCCCGCTTCCCCCTGAGAGCCTTCCTGCCGCCAATCCGAAACTGTCCATTGCCAAGGCCGCGGGTGTCCTTGCGCCGGGACAGGATCCTCCACACATCCTGGTGGTGGATGATCGAGAGGAGAACCGCGACCTGTTAAGGCGGATTCTTGAGGAAGCTGGATTGATTCCCGTCCTTGTGCCAGATGGACGAGCGGCCCTTGAAGCTGTCCAGGAAAACCGTCCGGATCTGGTTTTCCTCGATATCCGGATGCCTGGCTTGGATGGTTACGAAGTCCTCCGCCAGATCCGGGAGCGGGAAGCAGAGCATTCAACGCCGCGGCTTCCCGTGGTGGCGCTTACGGCCAGCGTTCTCGACAATGAGCGCGATGCGGTCATGGCCAAAGGGTTTGATGAGTACATCCGGAAACCATTTCAAGTGTGGGAAATCACGGACTGCATCAGCCATTTCCTCGGTCTCCGATTTGTCTCAGCAGTGGCTGAGCCGGAAAAGCCAATACTCGATTCAGGGATTTCTGCGCGCGCTCTACCGGAAGCCAGCCGGAAGGAATTGCTGGCCGCCATCGAGATCGGAGATCTGGATGAGGCCCTTAAGCTCTTGGATACGGTCGAGGATCAGAACGCAGCGAGACCCCTCCGTGACCTGGCGAAAAAGTACAGGTTTGAAACGTTGAAAGACCTGCTGTCCCAGGAGCGCACATGCTGACCCCGACCCCAGACATCCTGATCGTGGACGATAATCCAAATAATCTGGATCTCCTGGCCGGTCTGCTGAAAGAGCAAGGCTGCCGGGTCCGCGCGGCGCCATCGGGAAAGATGGCCATCAAAGCCGCTGAGACATCGCCCCCAGAGCTGGTGCTTATGGATATCTCCATGCCGGAAATGGATGGGTACGAAGCCTGCGCTGCCATGAAGGCCCATCCTTCCCTGTCGAAGATTCCGGTGATCTTCGTGAGCGCCCTGGACGACCCCCTGGACAAAGTGAAGGCATTCCATGCAGGGGGAAGCGATTACATTCCCAAGCCATTCCAGATCGAAGAAGTCGTCGCGCGGGTGGAACACCACATCCGCTATAGCCGGCTCCAGCGGGAGATCGAATCCCAGAACGCGAAATTGCTGGATGCGAATTTGAAGCTCAAGGAGATCAACGACATCAAGGCCGATATGAACGCCATGTTGGTGCACGACCTCAAGTCTCCATTGAAATTCTGGCAGTCCTTGCTTGATTGCCTGAGCGAGTCGCAGCCTGTGCCCGGAGAAATCATAAAAGCCTCCATCCAGTCCATCGAAAAGGTGAATACCCTGCTTTCGGAGATGCTCGAAGTCTTCCATTTTGAAAGCGGCGATGTGCTCTTCGAATCCGTTCCAGTGGTCCCAAAGGACTTAGTGCAGAACGTCGTCGAGGCTCACGCGCATCTCGCGCTGCAAAAGGGTGTGCGAGTGGAATGGTCGGCCCATGGCGAACCTCGGCCGATCCAGGGCGACCCGGTCAAACTCGAACGGGCTCTGGCGAATCTGGTGGGGAACGCAATCAAATTCACACCCAAGGGCGGCAGGGTCACCGTGGAAACCACGACCGAAACCGGAGCAGGCGTGGATGCAGGTCTGCAATGGACCACCTTCAAAGTGGTGGATTCGGGCCCTGGGATCCCGCCCGAGGAGTTGCCCTATATCTTCGATGCCTATCGCCACGCCCGGCGGCGGAGCGCCGGGGAAGGTGTCGGGCTGGGCCTCGCCATCGTGCAAAACATCGTGGCCACCCACAAAGGCCGCGTGCTCGCCCAAAGCCAGCTCAACCTGGGGAGTTCCTTCACCATCATGCTGCCGTGCTGAGAAGGGCGACGCTCCGTTCCTCAGCCGAGAGCCTCAGGCATCTACTTCTCCTAGCGCGCAAACCTAAACCCTTGCCAAGGCCCGGTAGGCCTCCAGGAAGTCGCTCGCCTGGGGCAGGACTTCGTCTTCGAGGTGGGGGTAATACGGGACCCAGGTGTCCTTCGCGGCGACTCTGCGGACCGGGGCGTCCAGATCAAAGAAAAGCTCATCGGCGATGCGCGCGGCGATCTCGGCGCCATAGCCCCAGGAGAGCGTGTCTTCGTGGGCGACGATGACCCGGTGGGTTTTCTTCACGGTTCTTTCGATGGCCGACCAATCGTAGGGATTCAGGGAGCGCAGATCGATGATTTCGACGCTGATGCCCTCTTTTTCGGCCTCCCGCGCCGCTTGGACTGCGCGGTACACAGTGCAGCCGTAAGTGATCACCGATAGATCTTTTCCCTCGCGCACGGTGCGTGCCTTGCCGAAGGGAACCATGAAGTCCTCGTGCGCCTCGGGCCCCTTGTTGTGGGTCTGGCGGTAGAGGTGCTTGGGTTCCAGGAACAGCACCGGATCATCGCAGCGGATGGCCGTGCGCAGCAGGCCTGCGGCATCCAGAGCCGTGCTGGGGTAGATGACGCGCAAGCCGGGAATGTGCGTGAAGGTGCTTTCGCCGCACTGGGAGTGGTAGGTGGCGCCACCCATCAGGTAGCCCGCGATAGGCACGCGAATGACCATGGGGCATTTGAAGGCGCCGTTGCTCCGCCAGCGGATGTTGGGCAGCTCATCGCGGAGCTGCTGCATGGCGGGCCAGATGTAATCGAAGAACTGGATCTCCACCACGGGCTTGAATCCGCGAGCCGCCAAGCCAATGGCACGGCCCACGATGGTGGCTTCGGCCAGCGGCGAGTTGTAGACACGGTTGGAACCGAAGGCCTTCTGCAATCCATGGGTGGCCTTGAACACGCCGCCCTTCCCTTTCACCTCGCCCAATACTTCCGAACGGCTGGCATCGGCCACGTCCTCGCCGAAAACAAGAATTCGGTTGTTCCGGGCCATTTCCAGCTTCATCACATGATTCACGGAATCAATGAGCGTCTTGGGGCCGGTTTTCTCCTCAATGCTGGCTTCGGTATCGAAAGCCGCTGAACACGGGTCCACATCCTCGCTGTAAAGGTGCTGGAGATAGCTTCCGCTGGCAGGCACCGGGGCCTTCTCGGCGGCCTCCCAGGCCAGGTCGACCTCCATCTGGATTTCGGCCTTGATCTGCTCCAGATCCGCTTCGGTGGCAACACCCGACTCCACCAGCTTTTTCGCAAAGGTGAGCACAGGATCGCGCTGGCCTTCTTCATGGCGCTGGCTGGCGGATTTGTAGAGCCCCTCATCATCGGACAGCGAATGGCTGTAGGGACGGATGACCTTGGCGCGCACCAGAGCGGGCCCCTTGCGCGCCCGGGCGTGATCAATAGCCATCTTCAAGGCGTCGTAGCTCGCTAATGGGTCGCAGCCATCCACATCGTCCACGATAAGCAATCCATGCGGCTCGTAGCCCTTGAGCAGGGCTGCGACATTGCCGCCTGGGTACTGGACTTCCGTGGGAACCGAGATGGCATAGCCGTTGTCTTCCACCAAGAAAACCACAGGCAGCTTCAGATTCACAGCGTTGCTGATGGCCTCCCAGAATTCCCCTTGAGAGCAGGTGCCATCCCCGGTGGTTGTGAGCACCACTTCATCCGAGCGGATATTCATCTCATCTTGCAGGTTGCAGCCCTCGGCGCGGAGGATTGCCTCGGCCGCGCCCACGGCTTGCAGGAACTGCGACCCGGTGGGGCTCGACGTGGTGAAGATGTTGAGGTCTTTTTCGCCCCAGTGGCTGGGCATCTGGCGCCCCCCGCTGGAGGGGTCATCTGCGCTGCCCACGCTGCCCAGGAACATCTGCTCGGCGGTATAGCCCAGGCCATAGCTCAGCGCGCGATCACGGTAATAGAAAAAGAACCAGTCATAACCCGGCCGCATCAGCATGGCTGCCGCGGCCTGGACGGCTTCGTGGCCCACGCCATTGATCTGGAAGAAGACCTTGTTCTGCCGCTTGCCGACGATTTCTTTGTCATCAATGCGGCGGGCCGCGTAAATCGTACGGAAGAGCGCGATTCGCTGCTCTCGCGTAAGAGCTTCCGAAGGCTGGCCCACAAGGGCGCCAGCGGTCACAGGCTGGGTGCTGATGGGGCTGGCAGGTCGGGTCAAGGGATCTCCGATTGGGGCGTCATCAGGATATGCAGAATCCCCAAACTATCATGTATGGCGCGGTTTTCCGAGGCAGAAAACCCCGCCTGACGTGGTAAGTTTATGGATTCGCCTGGTGCCTGATGAAAACCATCCAAGAGATCCGAGCCATCCACGATCTGCCCTTCCCCGAGCTCCTTTTCAGGGCCGCGACGGTGCATCGCAAGAATTGGGATCCCAACGACATCCAGTTCTGCACCTTGGATTCCATCAAGACCGGAGCTTGTCCCGAGGATTGCGCCTACTGTCCCCAAAGCGCACGGTACAACACCGGCCTAAAAGTAGAACCCCTGAAGGATGTGAAGTCAGTTTTGGATGGGGCCGCGTTGGCCAAGGCCAATGGCTCCACCCGCTATTGCATGGGCGCCGCCTGGCGCGAAGTGAAGGACGATAAGAACTTCGATGCGGTGCTGGAGATGGTCCGCGGCGTATCGGACATGGGCATGGAAGTCTGCGTGACGCTTGGGATGCTCAACGTGCCCCAGGCCAAGCGGCTCAAAGCGGCCGGCTGCAAGGTCTACAACCACAACATCGACAGTTCCAAGGATTTCTACGAAACCATCATTTCCACCCGCAAATTCGATGAACGGCTGGAGACCATCGCCGCCGTGCGGGAAGCGGAGCTTGAAGTCTGCTGCGGAGGCATTGTGGGTATGGGTGAAACAGTGGACCACCGCGTTCATTTCCTACAGGAACTCACAGAGATGAATCCGGTCCCCGAAAGCATTCCCATCAACCATCTCGTGCCTGTGGAAGGCACACCCCTGGCGGATCTCCCACCGGTACCGCCCTTGGAATTCATCCGCATGATCGCCACGGCGCGGATCCTCTTTCCCAAGAGCCGCATCCGCCTTAGCGCCGGCCGCACGGCCATGAGCGACGAGATGCAGGCCCTGGCATTTTTCGCAGGCGCCAACAGCCTTTTTACCGGCGACAAACTGCTTACCACGCCCAATCCCGGCGAATCCCACGATCACCGTCTCCTGGAAGCACTGGGGATGCGGATCGAAGGCGCGGTCGTTTAAAAAATCACCACGCGGAGGGAAGCGGAGCAGCGGAGGGAAGCTGAGAAAAACCAATTTCTTCCTCCACTTCCCTCCTTTCCTCCGCTGCCCTCCGCGTAGTCGCCTTTTCAGTTTTGATTGGTAGGAACACAAGATGCGTGAAATGGACAAGGCTTTCGATTTCAAGACCGCCCAGCAGCGCTGGTATGCGACGTGGGAAGCTGCAGGCGTCTTCACCGCCAAGCCCGCCCGCGGCAAGGTCCCTTTCTCCATGTCCCTTCCGCCGCCGAACATCACCGGCAATTTGCACATGGGCCACGCGTTGGCCTACTCCCTGCCGGATGTGATGGCGCGCCTGAAACGGGCCCAAGGCTTCGATGTGGCCTGGATTCCCGGCGTGGACCACGCGGGCATCGCCACGCAGATCATCGTGGAACGCCAACTCAAGGCCGAGGGCACCGATCGCCACGCCTTGGGCCGCGAAAAATTCCTGGAGCGGATCTGGGCCTGGAAGGAACAGAACCAGCTCGACATCGAAAACCAGTTACGGCGCCTGGGTGTCAGCGTGGACTGGACGCGCAAGCGCTTCACCATGGACCCGGACCTGAACCGCGCCGTCCGAAAAGTGTTCGTGGAGGCCTACGGCCAGGGACGCATCTACCGCGGTCCCCGCATGATCCAGTGGGATCCTGTATCGCGCACGGCCCTGAGCGATCTCGAAGTGAAACATGTCGAGCGGAATGGCCATCTCTGGTACATCAACTACCCCTTCGCCGATGGCAGCGGCCACCTGACCGTGGCCACCACGCGGCCCGAGACAATGCTTGGGGACACCGCAGTGGCGGTGCATCCAGCGGATGAGCGATATGCGTATCTAGTAGGAAAGATGCTCAAGCTGCCCCTCACGACCCGCGAGATTCCCGTGGTCGCGGACGATTTCGTGGACCGGGACTTCGGCACCGGATGCGTGAAACTCACACCCGCCCACGATCCCAACGATCACGCCGCCGGCCTGCGATTGCAGCTGGCCAGCATCACGGTCATCGGCTTCGACGCCAAGATGACCCCGGAAGCAGGGGCAGCCTACGCGGGGCTGGATCGTTTCGAATGCCGCAAGAAAGTGGTGGCGGAACTCGAAGTCCTGGGCCTTCTCGCCAAGATCCAAAGCCACATCTCCCAGGTGACCGTGTCCGACCGCACGGGCGCCGTGCTGGAGCCGCTTGTATCCGAGCAGTGGTTCATGAATGTGAAGGATGCCGCGCAACAAGCGTTGCAGGTGGTCCGCGAGGGCAAGATCACCTTCACGCCCGAACATCACGTGGCGGTCTGGGAACACTGGCTCAGCAATATCACGGACTGGTGCATTTCGCGCCAGCTCGTGTGGGGCCATCGCATCCCCGCGTGGACCTGCACTGATTGCGGCCATCTGCACGTGGAACTGGAAGCGCCCGCTTCATGCTCCAACTGTCATTCCACAAATCTCGAACAGGATCCCGACACGCTCGACACCTGGTTTTCGTCAGCGCTTTGGCCTTTCAGCATCCTGGGCTGGCCCGATGAAACCGAAGATCTCATGCGCTACTATCCCAACGACCTGATGTGCACCAGCTACGACATCATTTTTTTCTGGGTGGCGCGCATGGTCATGAGCGGCCTCACCTGGACGGATCAGGTTCCCTTTAAAAAGGTCTACTTCAATAGCCTGGTGCGCGATGAATCCGGCGCGAAAATGTCGAAATCCAAGGGGAACGTCATTGATCCTTTGGAAGTCATGGACGAGTTCGGCACGGACGCCCTGCGCTTCACGCTCATTTCCATGTCTGCGCCGGGTACCGATATTGCCCTGTCTCGCAACCGCCTGGAATCCAGCCGTAATTTCTGCAATAAGCTCTGGAACGCCGCCCGCTTCGTTCAGATGAACCTGACGGATGATGTGACGCTTGCAGTGGAACCGGAATTGGGCGAAGCGGAATTCTGGATGCTCGGTCGCCTGCGGGACTGCTTGAAACAGACCACCGAGGCCCTGGAATCTTTCCGCTTCCACGAAGCCGCAGACTTGCTCTACCACCTGGTGTGGGATGATTTCTGCGCCACCTACATCGAGCTGGCCAAAGTCAATCTGATGAACGGCACCGCAGGCCAGAAGGCCGCCATCCTGCACTTCCTGGACATCTTGCTGCGGGCGCTCCATCCCATGGTGCCCTTCGTCACCGAAGAAATTCACGAAGCTGTCCTGGCGGACCGCCTGCTCTCTGGCGAATCCAGGCTCTTGGCGGAGCGCAGTTGGCCGCTGGATCATCCCGTACTCGCCAGGCAAGGGGGAAATGCAGGCTTGATTCCCCGATTCCAAGACATCCTCAGCGCATTCCTGCGCTTGAAGGCAGAGAACAGCGTTGATCCGGCCAAGCGGGTGCCGGCCTTCTGCACCGCCATGGAGCTTCAACCTTTCAGCGATGCGCTCAAGACCATCGCCCGGCTGGAAAGCCTCGAATTCACCACTGGTGATCTGGCCACACCCACCCGCGCCGTGGGCGTGGTGAGCGGCGGCACCATCGCGCTAGAACTCGCGGGTCTGAAGGATCCCGTGGCCGAAAAGGCCAAGCTTGAACTAGAGCGCGCCAAGCTCCTGAAAGAATTGGAGCCATTGCGCGCCCGCCTGGCCGACGAGAGCTTCGTCACCAAGGCTCCTGAAGCCGCCGTGGCCAAGCTGCGCGGCCAGGCAGTCGAAAAAGAAGACCGGCTGAAGCAGGTTATATCGTTGCTGGGTTACCTTGGAAGCATGATGAAAACCTACTATGCCGGCATGGACATTGACGCACCTTGTGGGCGTTGCAAGGGGGAGACCCAGCACCAGGTGCTCTCTCTCACCAATGGCGTTCCTGACAACCTGATCTGCGCTAATTGCAAATCCGTACACAAGTTCAGGCCTGCCCGCGCCAAGGTGGAGGTGGTGACTCGCGTGTCGCGCGGTTCTGCGAGCATCGGACTGAAACCCCGGGCCTCCACTTCCTCTTCACGCTTCCAGGAACTCATGACCCAGGAGCAGGCGGGCAGCATCGCCAAGCCCTACAGCATCCAGTCACGCTGGGACGAAGGTGATTGGATGGACCACCCAAGTTTTGGCTTAGGTAAAGTCCAGAAACGCATTGCCAAGAAGGTGGATGTGTTGTTCCGGGATGGCTTGAAAACGCTCATCAGTGGGTGATCCTGGCCATGCCTGCTCCTGAAGAGCGTCCAGAGCAACCAATGCTCATCGAAGAGCCCCAACCCTTGAGGTCCCTGCGCTTCGCCGTGTTGGACCTGGAGACTACGGGCGGCTGCCCCAAAGCGTTCTGGGACAAAAAGGAGCGTTTTCATGCGGCCTCGGAAATCACGGATGTCGGCGTTGTGAAGATGTGTGGGCCGGTCATCGAGGGTGGTTTCGAGATGCTCTCGGCCATCGAAGGCGACTATCCTCCCTTCATCCAGCGGCTAACAGGCATCACCCCGGCTATGCTCATCGAGGCAGAGCCTTGGGAACGCGTGGCCTGGCGGCTTTCCGGCGAATTGGAAGGCCGCGTCTGGGTGGCGCATCACGCGCCCTTCGATGGATCTTTCTTGAAAGCCTGGCTACCTCATGGACTCTGGCATCGCCACCGGCTCATCTGCACGCGGCTGCTCGCCAAAGCGTTGATCCCCGAAGCCAAGAGCCGGGCGCTGCACCAGCTTTGCCTTCTTCTAGACATCCACAACCGCCGCGCCCATCGCGCCTTGCCCGATGCCGAAGCCACCGCCGAATTGATGCAACACCTGCTGGCCCGAGCTGAGGAGAAAAACCTGGATGCCGAGGCGTTCATCAAATTGGGCGAGGTAGCTTGGGGAAGGCTCTAGGGCCCGATAAAAACGTGGCCACGCAGAGGGCCGAGAGACCTAGCGCCGACTTGGCCGGGCCTCTTGCGCGGGCGCATCCAATCGCTTAGCCAGGCCCGGCTGGAGCAGATCCAATTCCAGCGCCAGCTGCCGTAATTCTTCAGCTCGCCCCAGGTTGCGCAGAGCTACGGCCCAGGGCTGAAGAATGCGGCGGAAGGGGACATCCATGAACCAACGCGCCATCGGAACAGGTGCTTCCTTCAAGCCTGGCATGGGTTTCAAGTAACGCGGCAGGGCCTCTCGCCAGCCCAGCTCCCACAGCGCCTGGCACCAATCCGAAAGGCCTTCCCAATCTTTGTGTGACTCTAGAAATTCAGAAATCATGCCGGTCGTAAAAATGTTAAGAGGGCCGGTCCGCACAGGATCCCGTTCCGCTTGAATGTTTTTCCATATGGCCAAACTACGCAACAAAGAGCCCGGTTTTGGATGGGATGGCAGCAAGCTTGCCCAGGTCACCCAGACGAGCATTGGACGATTCGCCGTGGGCCACCGCCTGACATCAGCCTCAAGTTGTGGAAGCATTTTTTGCGCGGCCTCTGCCCATAATTCCTTGTCGGGTTTCCAGTCCTTGGGAAGGATGGCGGCAACGCGGGTCCGCGTGAGATCCGCCAGCAGCCGTTTCTCCAAACCTGGCGTTTGGGGACGGGCGGCCACTTCAGAAATCCGCTGTTCACGGGCTTCCATATGATCAGGATGCGCCCTGATGAAGGCATCGAGTTCTGCGAGATAAGGCAAATCACCTTGAGCGCGCAGCAGGCCGGACAAGGTTTCAGGTGTTGGCAGGTCGCCGCCGCTGGAAAGCAATTCCTGGCCCTGGAGCAGAACCCATCTATTCGCGCCGCCTTCACCACGATCCTTGAAAAGCCTGGCTTCGGGTTCGCCAAGGTATTCCCATACGAGATCACGGCCGGGGCTCCAGATATCGAAGGCGGGGCTTTGCTGAAGCTTGATGAAATCCTCTTTCCAGTAGGGCTTCCCCTGGACCGCCAACCGCAGTGGCAGCGGCGCTGCGGGAGGTGGAGCATCCTTCGCTGCCGGCAGCTTGATCAAATCCATGAGCGCGCGTTGATCACTTTCGCGAAGCGTCTTTGCCAATTCCCCGCCCAGGTTGATTTTCCCAAAGACCTGCTGCACCCGTCGCCACACACGGCCACTCACGGCTCGGCATTCCTCCAACACGCTCAAGGCCTCCTGAACGCGGCCCAGGTGAAGCAAGGCTTCCACTCGGCTGGGGCCCCAGGCCGCAACGACCGTGGCCCGGTGCCCAATAAGAGCTCTGTCAGAATCTCCGGCGCTGGCCTGGATAACGAGTGGGTGAAGCGCTTGGGTCATGGCTGCTTCGGCGACGCGCGCCAACCCTACCCAATCCTTGTTTCGCCGATAGGCCAGCATCAAGGGCTCCGCGGCATCCAGAGGGGGCCAGGGCTGGCGAGGTGCCGGGTCCAGAGAAGCCAGCAACGCCTCCGGGGAATCACCGGGACCAGCCAATTCGCTCCAGGCGCTCCAAAGCCGTTCATCACCTGGATGGACTTTCAACGCATCTTCAACCCCGCGGCGCATCTTCACGGTCATCGGCTGCAGGAGCGAGGATTGCGCGAAACCCTTGACGCCCTCATTCAGATCCACCTGGAACTCGAAATAATGCTCCCAGCGTTCAACCTCCAGCAGACCCCGCAGAGCACGGTCCACATCGCCAAAGCGGGCCTGATCCTTTTCCGCATCGAGGGCCTTGGTTTCGCCTTCCTTATCGGGAGAAACCACCTCCTCGTCCCCGGATCTCATGGCGACGTTCAGGGATTCCGTGAACAGATCCTGCCAAGCGTCTCCATTGTCTGGATGCTCCCGCAGGAATGCAGCGCGCCGCTCTGACTGGGGCTTCCAGCCAACATCCCGCAGGGTTTGAAGCAAGGATTCCGCAGTGGGTTGCGAAGTGCCGGATGCCACGATCTCAAAAGTTGGTCCCAGGATGGCCCAATGGCTCTCTATGCTGGCCCAGCGTTGCCGGGACCAAAGGGCTTTGGACTGGGCTTCATCCAGTTGAAGGAAACTCAGTTCTCCCGAGGCGCGCAGCCTGGTCAGCGCCAGATCATTACTCCAGACCCCTTCAAAATCCTGGCCACGGGAAATGAACTGATAGGCCCCCTGGCGATTCGGGCGAATGCGCTGGCGTGAAAGCAGTGTTTCCCAGGCATCCGGTGCCTGGGCCAGCAACCCCGAAGAAACCAATAGGACGATCGAACCGCGACGGAAATACATAGTGAATCCATGATGCCGGAATGGGCAGTAATTGACTTCGATTCCGGTCAAACTCTTTCCATGGATCTCTCCCGTTTCCTGGATGTGGTGCGAAACAGCGGCTGGCAGGGCATGGCGCTCTGGCTTGTGCTGCTAGCCCAGGCTTTGTTGTGGGTCGGGTTGGTGCGCCTGCATCTCGCCGTTCGCCGCGAGGAAGCCCCATGGGAGGAATGCGTGGGCAAGATCCGCTCCGCCTTCCTGCGAAAGGTGAATGGTGAAGATGAGATTGCCGAACTAAAAGTCCATCGCTACGCGCCCCTGGTGGATCAGCTCATCGCCCTGCATTTCACCGAAACCAAATCCGAGCTTTTTCTACGGTGGCTGCTGCTGCGTTGGAAGGCGAAGGAGGGCCTGCGTCCCTACTGGATCCGGTGGGGGCATCTGCTCATCGTCTTCGGCGGCGTGGTCTGGTTCCTCCAAGGATTACGGCTCGACATCGGCACCGAAGTGCTCAAGCGCACGCCCTGCGATCCCCGCCTGCTGTGGGTCTGGCTCGGTTATGCCATGTGGATCGCCTGGAACCTGGTGCAGTTGCAGGGCAATCTGGAGCGCGTGCAGCGGAGCCTCATCGCGCCCAGGCAGGACGAATAGATTGTTGATTTCAGCCAAAAAGGAATCACCCCAGAGGCACCGAGAATTAAGAGGTTGTTTTCAGTCTGCATCCAAATCGATAATTCCAGATTTCCTCTGTGCCTCTGTGGTGAACTTTTTTTGGATTACAAAGGCGGCTAGTCCCACCAGGATTCCCGCGGGCACATCCAGCAGGTAATGCGCCCGGAGGTAAACCACCGCAGGAAGCATCAGCGCTGTTATCAGGGCTAGGGGAAGGAAAAGGCCTGGAGCCTCCCGCCGGGTCAACAGCGTCAACAACAAGGCCACTGCAATGTGCGAAGAAGGAAAGGCACCGGCCCGGATCTCACCGCCCGATGTCAAAAAGTACAACAGGTGGTTGAAGACATAGCCGTCGTAGAGCTGTGGCCCAAGATGCGGCGGGAAAAAGTAATGGGGCCCGACAGTTGGAAAGAGCCAAAAGATCCCGTAGCAGCAGAAGAAGCACAGCGAAGTGCTCAGGACGATCCGCTCGGCAGCAAGGTAGCCGCGCCGGAAGAGCACCGTAAGGAACACCACCGGAGTAAAAAATAATAGGCAAAGTACGCGAAACAGAAGATCTCCGAAAGCCAGGGAAAGGGGAATGCGGCGCGGAACGCCAGCGAGGGCTGGAAATGCAACAACCGCCCTTCCAGGCGAGCCAGACCTGCATCCAACGGAGCCGCCCGGAGAATGGGCCAGATGATCTCGATCTGCCGGTAGAAGACCAGATAGCAACGCGGTACGTAGCAGAACCGGAGAAGGGTCGGGACCCAAGCCGTGGTGTCCCGGCTCCAGCGCATAGCTACTAGAGCCACCACCAGAATGACTGCGTTGGCCAACAGTTGCTGGCTGCACCCCACAGCGCCGCGGGCAATGCCCATGACCAGCAGCACCGACGCGAGGACCGCATAGGCAACCAGCGCCAGATCCAGGGGACGCCACGCGCCCAAAGGCTCCTTAAGGCCGAAGGGCCTAGTCCGAAGGTTAGAGCCAGCCATGATCGCGGTACCAGCGCACGGTGAGCGAAAGGGCTTCTTCGAGGGGTGTCTTGGCGCTCCAGCCCATGATCGTCTGGGCTTTCCCGGAACTCGCCACCCAGGCCGGCGCGAGCATCTCGATCACTTTCTGGGAACTGAAAATCTGAGGCCGTCCGCGCACACGCGCGGCGAGATCCGCGATGCGCCCGGAAGCTTGGATGGCGAATTCTGGAAGCCGCAGAACATGGCCTCGAACCCCCAGCGCCGCGGAAATTTTCTGACCCAATTCAGACCAGGTCACCACCTCAGCGCCGGTCAGATTGAACAGTCCGGAAGCGGCCTTTGGTTCTGCCGCCGCCTGGAGGATTCCCGTCGCAAGGTCCGGCGCGAACACCAGCGAATAACAACGATTCTTCCACCCTGGAATCGGCAGCACACCCGCTTTGGCGATCTTGAAATAGCTGAAGACATCCCGGTCCCGTGGTCCAAAGACGATGGGCGGGCGAAGAATCGTGAAGGGAAGCCCTGATTTTTGAACCACACCTTCGGCCTCGAGTTTGCTTTTCCCGTACCAGGTCAAAGGTGCGGGTTGCGCATCTTCAAAAGCGGGAGCGCTGCCACCGGGGCTTGGCCCAGCGGCCGCCAGGCTGGAAACCAGCACAAATCGGGAGAGCTTGGGCGTGTGGGCGAGGCAAGCATCAGCGAGACGACGGGTGCCATCGCGGTTCACGCGCATAAGATCTGCTTCCCGGAATCCCTTCAGCGCGCCTGCCAGATGGAAGACGCAATCCACCCCGGCGACAGCATGGCTTAGATCCCCAGGACCAAGATCCCGAGGACCAACCAAATCGCCCTGCACCACTTCCACCGGGAGCCCTTGCAGGTAAGTGAGATCGCTCGACTCGCGCGCAAGCACCCGGACACGATGCCCTTCCTGGATCAGCCTCTCGCAGAGGTGTGAACCGATGAACCCCTGCCCCCCGGTGACGAGTGCGAACATGGGTCAAACGGCTCGGTCGTAGACGCGGTAGGTCTTCGTTTTTTGCGCGCCAATCTGGCGCAGGGCACTGAGCATCGGCAGATTGTCCTCCAGGATCCAGCCCATTTACGAAACCGGACAGCCATAGGCCACGGATTGGCGGACGAGGTGGTGCACCAGGATCGCATCAATTCCGCGCCTGCGATGTTCAGGCAGCACACCCATGGCGATGGTGCGGAGGCGGGTGCATTTGGCCACCTTGAGCTTCCAGATTAGTTTCAGAAGCCCGAAAGGAAGGAGCCTGCCCTTCGCCAGCTTGATGGCCTGGTTGGCATCCGGGACGGAAATGGAAAATCCAGCGGGCTTCCCGTCCACCTCGGCGACGAAGGCGAGGCGGGGATCAATGAGCGGCTTGAGTTCCTTCGCGACGAAGGCCAGCTCCCTATCTGTCCAGGGGACAAAGCCCCAGTTCTTCGCCCAGGCCACGTTGTAGCAGCTCCGCACGAATTCCAGTTCCTCGTGCCAGCGCCCCAAATCAACGGGCCGGATCTTCACATGCCCCCGTGCGGCCAGCTTGGTGGCCACTCCGTCCAGTTGGCCTTGGTAGTCCCGCTCGGCCAGGGTGAAGGCGAACAGATCCTTGGCCTTGGTGAATCCTGCAGACTCCAGCAATCCGGCGAAATAAGGCGGGTTGTAAGGCATCAGGATCGCCGGGTCGTCGTCAAATCCATCCACCAGAAGGCCCACGATATCGTTGGTGGTGAAGTTCACAGGGCCGCGCAGGACCGTCTTTCCCTGGTTGCCAAGCCACTCGGCGGCAGCATTGAAAAGCGCGTTGGCGGCTGCTTGATCCTGGATGCATTCGAAGAGGCCGAAAAACCCGACGTGTTGCTCCTCGGGATGGAATTTCCCATAGCGGGTATTGCAGATCGCGGCGATGGTCCCGACCACCTCGGTTCCGCGGAAAGCCAGGAAGGTCTGGATTTTGGCGTACTCGAATACCGGGTTTTTGGCAGGGTCCAGAAACTCGCGCCGTTCGATAAGCAGTGGCGGCACCCAATGCGGAAAATCCTTGTACAAACTGAAAGGAAAGCGGATGAACGCCTCTACATCTGCGGATTCAGTGACCGGATGGATCCTCAGGCTGTCAGCCATGCCCCGCTACTCCGTCAATCCGAAGCGGCGGCCAGCTTCCGAGAATTTCTCCAGAGCCCAGTTGAGTTGCTCCAGAGTGTGGCCAGCCGTGACCGAAACCCGGATCATGCAGCGGTTGGGCGGCACGCCGGGCGGCACGATGGGATTGACGAAAATTCCTTCTTCTTCCATGAACTGCCAGACCTGGAAACAGCGATCGAAGTCACCCATGAGCACCGGAATGATGGGCGTTTCGGAATCTCCCGTATCGAACCCGAGATTGTCCAGCCCCTGCTTCATGAAGGTCGCGTTGCGCCAGAGCAAGTCGAGGCGTTCCGGTTCTTCCTGCATCACGTCCAGGGCCGCGAGCACAGCCGCGACGCTGGCCGGGGCTGCGGACGCGGAAAAAATGAAGGGCCGGGAAGTGTGCTTCAAGTAATTGATGACCCGCTCGGTGCTGGCGATGAAGCCACCGATGGCCGCCAGGGACTTGGAGAAGGTCCCCATGATCAAGTCCACGCCTTCGGTCAGCCCAAAATGCGCGGCCGTGCCTGCCCCGCCTGGGCCCAACACGCCCAAGCCGTGGGCATCATCCACCATCACCTGGGCTCCGTACAGCTTTGCCAGCCGGACGATTTCCGGCAGCTTGCAGATATCGCCTTCCATGGAGAAGACGCCATCCGTGACAATGAGTTTTCCCGCATCCACCGGAAGCCTGGAAAGCTTATCTTCCAAATCCGACATGTCGTTGTGGTTGTAGCGGACCAGCTTTCCTGGAGAAAGCAGGCAACCATCCACGATGCAGGCATGGTTGAGTTTGTCGGAAATGATGTATTCGCCATTTTGGACCAGGGTGGAGATGACGCCGGTATTGGTCTGGAATCCCGTCGGAAAGACCAGGGCGGCTTCCTTGCCCACCAGGGCGGCAAGCCGCTTTTCCAGCTCCAGATGGATCGGAAGGGTGCCATTCAGGAAGCGCGACCCGGCACAACCGCTGCCGTACTCCTGGATGGCCTCGATCGCACTGGCCTTGACCCTGGGATGGGTTGTCAGCTCCAGGTAGGAGTTAGAGCCGAGCATCAGCATCTTGCGCCCGTTCACCTGGACTTCGGTGTCCTGCCCATTCTCGATAATTCGATGATAGGGATAGCTGCCCAAGGCTTTCAACTCGTCGGCGCGGGTGAATTGAAGGCACTTGTCGAACAGATTCGCCCGCCTCTCCGTCTTTGTAGGGAACAGGGCAATACTGGCCACCGAGAGCAAAGGATCCATCTTTTTCACCTGGAAGTTTCAGAATTGTCGCAGCCAATTTTCATCCAAATTTGAAAATGGATTTCAAAAAGGCGCCAAAAGGCTTCTCCGAAGGATAGTTTGAATGGGCGGCCCAAGTCGAATGGGCAAATTTCTTGTGCCGTGCATCACAGAGCGCGATTTCCACGGAAATCCGCTCCCCACGTGGTGTCCGGGCTTTGCCCGGACACCACGTGGGGAGCACGAGGGGAGGGTTCCCACCCCCACGAGCTTGCGAGCGGGAAGCTGCGTGAGCAGCTGTTCTGTGGGAGCAGAGGGAGCGAAGCGACCGGGCGGTCCCCCTCGTTCACAACAGCCGCGGTGTACACCCATGAAATCGGGTGCACCATGGAGGTCCACTTCATCCCAATCCATCAGGGCACTTCATGAGTTCCACTACGGCAAAGGGCAAGTCCGCTCGGACTTGGGGCCACCGCTGCGAGCGCCTGACGCTCTGGCTGCTGTGGTTGCGCGGCTGGGACCTCGTGGCTTGGCAACTCAAGCTGGGGCGATTCGAATTGGATTTGCTCATGAGCCGCGGCGAGGAATTGCGGCTGCTGGAAGTCAAGGCCCGGAAACCCGGCGCCTGGGTAGGTGGCGACACTGCGTTGACCCATGAACAGCGCTTGCGCCTGCAGATGGCTTTGAGCCGATTTCTCGACCGGGTTCCCTGGCCGGGCGCTCTTTCCTTCCAGCGGGTCAGCTGGGCCGGATGGCGCTGCCGCTTCCATCCAGCGGAACGCTGGGAGGCTCTTGGGGGACGGTAGGCTGGCCGTATTCTTCAAATCTCGACTCTTGACTCTTAACTCTCGACTCTCGACTTGGTGCTTGGCACTCACAATCCCGGCCCCTACCCCCGCCCCCAGCCTCAGGCCCAATTGGCATCCTCCTCGCCCTACCAGTGGCTTGGTGTCAACATGCCGACCTGGGCCTTCCCTAAATTGATGATGAATCCTGCGCGTCCCAGCTCAGCTCTGCCCTTTTGTGCATCTAAATGCTGGCTTTGACATGACTGTGACCTTTTCCCCCTTTCGCGCCCGGGTGGTCGCGGTGACCAGCGGCAAGGGCGGCGTGGGCAAGACCAATGTGGTGGCGGGTCTGGCTCTGGCTTTCGCCAAGACTGGCCAAAAAGTGGTGGTGCTCGATGCGAATTTCGGCCTGGCCAACCTGGACGTGCTGCTGGGCCTTTCACCCCGGCACACCCTGGAGCAGGTCCTGAAGGGTGAAAAAATGATGGAGGAGGTGATGCTGGAAGTGCCTGTGCCCGGAGGGACAGGTATCCGCGTCATTCCCACCAGCAGCGGCGTCCATGAATTGTCCCATCTGGACCCGGCCTCGGAGTTGCGGCTGACCCAAAGCCTTCAGCGGGTCTGCGACGATGCCGACTGGCTGTTCATCGATACCGCCGCGGGCATCCATGATGCGGTGCTCAAAATGCTGGCCGCTGCCCAGGAAGTCATCCTTGTTTCCACACCGGAGCCCACCAGCCTGCTGGATGCCTACGCCATGTTGAAAGTGCTCCATCTTCGCGAGCCCAACAAGGCTGTCCATGTGGTGATCAACAACGCCCAAAGTCTGGAGGAAGCCACCGAGGCCGCGGACCAGCTCCGGGCTGCGGCGCAGCATTTCCTGGGGAAGGATCTGGAAATTTTAGGATTCGTGCCCTCGGACCGCCACCTGCTCCAGGCCGTGCGCGAGCAGCGCAGCGTGGTGGATCTCTACCCCAGCAGCCCCGCCGGGACGGCGCTTCGGCACATGGCTGAAAGCCTGGCGGGCCGAGTGAGCGTATAAACCGCGGGCGGGCGGCGAACGGATTTCCATCGGAATAATTGGGGATCTCATTGGGCTTAAAGTACCGCCAAAGCACAGAGGCGGATCTCTGACCTAAAAGGCCGTGAAGGAAAGAATCCCACAAGCTGAGTCTTAAGAGCGTGTTTTATAGCCGTGGCTGAGGGATCCAGAAAGCTCTACCCTAGAGAGGTGCGACGCATAGATCCCCTTCCCAGTCCAGCAGAGGCCCTGGCCCTTTGTGAGCAGCTGTATCAGGACGGGACTGGGTTGAGGTTGATGCGCCACCTTTTGCCCGCAGGAGCTAGCAACGCGGAGATTTTACGGTTTCGCGACCGCTTGAAACGCATGCAAAGACGCCCAAGCCGGTGCATGGCAGCTCAGGACGAAGGCGAAGCTTGATGCTTGATACCCGCCTAACGTCTTTAATGGACCGAGAAGACATCCCCTACTGCCTCATTGGCGGATTAGCCATGGCTGCCTGGGGCGTCGCCCGCTATACCGCGGACGCGGACTTGCTCACGCTGGATCCGCGCATCCTCAACCCCGCATTCTGGTCGGAGTGGGAAGGGACCGCACCTCGTATCACCAAAGGGGACTTTGACGATCCTCTTGGTGGCGTAGTCCGATTTCCTGGCCCACCCCGCCAGGATCTGATCCTGGGGCGTGGTGCAGCCGCCCGCCTGGCCCTGGAGACCCGTGAACAGTCCGAAGCCTTCCCGTGTTTCGTGGCCTCTCCCCTGGGCCTCATTCTGCTCAAGCTGGAGGCCACCAGCCCCCAGGATGCTGCTGACATCCTGGCCCTTCTGGCCAATGCTGAAGCCTTAAATCGGCCCTCGCTCAAGGCTCAGGTGGAGTCCTTCGTTCTCCAGCTCACCCATGATGCACAAGTTTTCTGGAAGAAAATATCCCAGCTCTGACCCGTTTCCCTTCCATCCCCATCACTGCTCGCAAAGCCTGAATTGGCCCACCATCCCGGCGATGGCGTCTTCATCGGCCACCGTGCCAGAAATGAGGGCCTGGTCCAAAGAACCGCCGGACGTGGGATCAGGCCCGGCCCAAATGAGCATGGTCCGCTTGGATTTCGAGGGGCACGCAGGAAGGATGATGGTGATGAGGCCTTGAGAGCGCCTGCCGCTTTGGCTGAGGCTGCCCCGCTGCACCAGGTAACGGAGCCGTGGATTGGTTCCCTTGGATTCGAGGACTCCCCGCTTGAGCACTTCCGACGAATCAATGTGGATGCCGCTGCGCCGCAATGGTTCGGCATCCTGGCTCCGGCCTTCGAAGTAGTCCTCCAGCTCCTTCTCCTGCTTGCCCATGGCGATGATCCGCATGAAGATCAGACCCCGCTCGCCCATGCGCCCCGGGCGTCCGCCGGTCGTGGGCGGTTGGTCGGAAAGCACCGCCATGTCCATGATGAAAGGGATCGAAATGGCCGTCACGGCGTAGTAGCCCTCGGGGAGATTCGCGCAGCCCAGCACCTTGAGGACTTCCGCTTCGCGGGCGACCGGATCCTTCATGGTGGCTTCCATGGATTTGCCCCAGCGGTACGTGCCGTACCCCAGGGCTGCGATGATGCCGATGGCCGCCACCAAAGCCAAACCGCAGCCGAGGAGAACCCATTTCCAAGGGGACGAGGATTTGCGAGGTTCCATATCGTTCATGGCCAAACTCCATCGGAGGCGATTGCCCACCCGTATTCTTCTCCGTTCCCTTCCATCCGCCTATCCACGATTCAATTTGCTTCCACTCGATTCCTCCCACCCTCCTTGGCCCGGTAGAGGGCGGCGTCGGCCCGGGCCAGGATTTGATCGGGGAGCCTGTCGCTCCGCTCGAAAGCCGTGGCCCCGATGCTGATGGAAAACGGGACCGTTCCCTCGTTGGTCTGGAGGGGACTATTGGCCACATTGCGCCTGAATTCCTCTGCGACCTGCAAGGCGCCTGCGCCATCCGTGCCGGGCAGCAGGATGCCGAACTCCTCTCCCCCCAGGCGGCCGAACAGGTCGAGCCGGCGGAGCTGGGCCACAGACAGGTCGGCCAGGTGCCGCAGCACCTCATCGCCGATGGCATGGCCGTGGGCATCGTTGATCTTCTTGAAGTAGTCGACGTCCACCATCAAGAGCGAAGCCAGGGTCCCGAACCGCCGGACGCGCGCCCATTCCATCTCCATCTGTTCCAGGAAGCGGCGCCGGTTCGCAACTCCGGTCAGGGGATCGGTGGTGGCGAGGCGGACCAGATCCTGTTCCATTTTCTTCCGGGAAGAAATGTCCTGGAACACGACCTCGACCCCCATGAGCTGGCCATCCCCTTGCATGGGCGTGACCGTCATTTGAACCGGGAACGGCTCTCCATCCCTTCGAAAATAAACCTCCTCGACTTGCCGCCGGATTCCATCCTGGCGGGTCAGATGGATCGGACAATCCTCTTCCAGATAGGGGGAACCATCCTGATGGTGGTGATGCATCAGCTGATGCGCGTTCCTCCCCAGCACCTCATCCTTCTCGAGTCCAAGGATGGCAAGGGCGGCTGGATTGATGAAGGTGACAGCCCCGTCTTGCTCGACGCCGTAGATGCCTTCGCCGGCGGAATTCAGCAACAGCTCATTCCATTGGGACAGCCTCAGGATTTCCGCTTCCGCGTGCTTCCGGTCGGTGATGTCGTCCATGACTCCGAGATAGTGGGAAATCCGCCCCTGGGCATCCATGATGGGCGAGATATTGGCGGCCTCCCAAAACAGCTCCCCGTCCTTCTTCCTGTTGCAGAGCTCGTGGTGCCATGCCCTGCCGCTGACCAGGGTTTCCCAAAGGTCGCGATAGGTTTCCGGCTTGGTCCGGCCGGATTTCAGGATGCGGGGATTCCGTCCCAGCGCTTCTTCAACGGAATATCCGGTGATCTGGGTGAAGGCCGCGTTGGCGAAAATGATCCTCGCGTCGGTGTCTGTCACTACGATGGACGCGCTGCTCTGCTCCACCGCCGCTTTGAGGAGCCGCTGCGACTCGGTCAGCTTCTCCAGCTCCGAAAGGGAGGCTTCAGCGGCCGTGCGCGCCTGCTCGAGGTTCTTGACCAAATCGCCCTGCTCAAGCCCTAACCGTATCGAGACATCGATCGTCTCATGCAGATAGCGCGCGCTGGCGAGCACAGCCGCAAGGAAGATCAGGCTCATCGAGCCGAAGGCCCAGTGCAACGGTGTCTTAGCTTGGAGCAATATGACGGCGGACATCGGGATGTTCACCAGCGCCACGAACGTGCGCAATGCCGTGGGCACCGAAGCCAAGAGGGGAACGGCGCCCGCGACCATCCCTGAGAACACCAATCCGGTGAACAGCTGCGCGCCATCAGGCGCCTTCCACATGAACACCACTGTCCCCGCCCCCCAAGCCGCTCCCATCAGCGCCGTAGCGAAGATGTACCGGCTCCGCCACGCCACGGCAGCGGCGGCATCCGGCATGGCCAACAGGAAACGGCGGGCCAGCAGATAGCGGCCCGCTGCGATCACCACCACCAGGCTCCACCAAAGAAGAGCTGAGCCAGAAGACGCATGGTTCAATGCGTTCACGTAGGCCAGGAGCGAGGCGTTGACTACATTCACGGACTGCGCGATCCCCGAATTCCGGAAAAGCAGAGCGGTTTTCTGTCGCTGCGCTTCCGCCTCGATATCTGGACCATTCTTTTCGAAAGAGGCTATGTCAGTCGCCGCTGCCAAGATGTTTTTTCCCATCATCAACCCAAATATTGATTCACCGCGTGATGGGAATACCCCACGGGCCGAGTGTATAGCTAATGCCGCGATTGCTCCACCGCGCCGGGAGGATGGAACTCCCGCGGCACGGCGCGCCTTCCGAGGATCCAGCCCACCACGCACCCTCTGGATGATGTAACTCCCCGGTGAGGCACGGCCCTCTTTCAATTCAGCTGTGTGAGGCAATTTAGACTCATCCGCCAAAGCATGGAAGAAACCGCCAACCGAATATTGGGAATAAGGCCGATCCGGATAAGGCTGACCCACCACAGGTGTGGTCTGGCGAAAGCCCACACATTGAGGTTATTCCACCACCTTGGCCGCGGACGCCGGGTGCGGTAGTTTTCGAGAGTTCAACTGCTGGGGGCAACATGTGCGGCATCGTGGGGTATATCGGTCAGCAGAGTGCTGCGGCGATTTTGGTGGAGGGGTTGCGCACACTGGAATACCGCGGCTATGACAGCGCCGGGGTGGCGCTTGTTCCCGGTGACGGCACCTTCCACATCACCCGGGCCAGCGGCAAGCTCATAAATCTGCAAGCCAAGATCAACCTGAATGACACGGCACCACTGGGTATCGGCCACACACGCTGGGCCACACACGGCCGGCCCACCGAGGAGAACGCGCACCCTCATTGCAGCAACGATGGCAAGATCGTGGCGGTGCACAACGGCATCTTCGAGAATTTCCTGGAACTCCGCACTGAGTTGAAGGCCGCTGGCTGTACCTTCATCACCGAAACCGATACGGAATGTTTTCAGATGATGGTGTCGCATCTGATGCATGGCGGCCTTGAATTCGTCGAAGCCTTCCGCGGCGCGGTTGGAAAGATGCGCGGCATCTATGCCCTGGCCTGCCTCCACGCGGATGACCCAGACCGGATCCTCGTGGCTCGCAGTGGCCCACCCTTGGCCATCGGCCTGGGGGAAGGTGAAACTTTCCTGGCTTCGGACGTGGTGCCTTTGCTGCGCCACACCAGGCAGGTCATCTACCTCGAGGATGGCGATCTGGCGGAGATCACACGCAAGGGCGCGCGGATTTTTGGAATGGATGGGCTCGATGTGCCGCGCGCCACCCATATCATTCCCTTCGACCCTGTGGCGGCTGAAAAAGGTGGTTTCAAGCATTTCATGCAGAAGGAGATCTTCGAGCAGCCCCAAGCCCTGTCGAATACGCTATTGAACCGTCTGCCCATTGAGGACACCGAACCCATCCAGCTGGATCTACCCTTCACGACAGAACAGTTGCGGAGTTTCAACCGGATCTCCATCGTGGCCTGCGGCACCAGCTGGCACGCGGGTCTTGTGGGTAAGTTCTATCTGGAGCAATTGGCGCGCATCGGCGTGGACATTGATTACGCCTCGGAATACCGCTACCGCGATCCCATCGTGGCACCCGGCACCCTCGCCATCGGCATCACCCAAAGCGGTGAAACCGCCGATACTTTGGCCGCGTTGAAGGAGGCCGCCTCCCGAGGCGCGCGGACCCTCGTCATCTGCAACGTGCAGGGCTCGACCGCTGCCCGCCAAGCCGAAGCCACGCTGCTGACCCATGCGGGCCCAGAGATCGGGGTGGCCTCCACCAAGGCCTTCACCACGCAGCTGAGTGTACTTTTGCTCCTGGCGATGCGCATCGGCGAAGCCAAGGGAACCCTTGATCCCAGCCTTCGCGCCGAACTTATCCAGGGCCTGAGGGAATTGCCCGCCTTGCTGGAGCGCATCAACAGCCTAGAGCCGCACATCGCCAGGTGGGCCCAGGACTGGCGCGAGGCCAAGGATTTCCTGTATCTCGCCCGAGGGCCGTTGTACCCCATCGCCCTTGAAGGCGCCCTGAAACTCAAGGAAATTTCGTACATCCACGCGGAAGGCTACCCGGCCGGCGAGATGAAGCACGGTCCCATCGCCTTGATCGACAGCCATCTGCCCATCGTGGCCCTCATGCCTGATGATGCGCACCGGGAGAAGACGTTCTCCAACCTGCAGGAAGCCGCCGCGAGGGATGGCCGCATCCTCGCGCTTGTCACCGATGACGACGAAGGCCTCGCGGATATCGCCGAGGATGTGATCCACCTTCCCAAAGTGCATCCCTGGCTGGCGCCCATCCTGTACGTGGTTCCCCTTCAATTGCTGGCCTACCACATCGCCGTGCTGCGCGGCTGCGACGTGGACCAGCCCCGGAACCTCGCCAAAAGCGTGACCGTGGAATGAATTTGCAGAAGCATGCAATAGTCGCAATGCGACAGAGCCTCACACCTAGCGCCAGCATTCAAGTGGCCCGGCGCGGTCACGCAAGAACGTGAGTCCGCCACCGGGCCACCTGAGGACCATCCATGGATGAATAAGGGACGAAGCGCTTGCTTAACGTGACCTCATTCGATGCCCTTCACTTTTTCTTGATGGGTTTAGCCACGCCGCCGAAGCGCCAGCCCGCTGTGATCAGAACCGGCCACTCGTGGTAGTCGGCGTTGAAGCGCATCAATTGGGCCTCTAGTCCCATAAAACCGGATTCTCCAATCCTGTACTGGGTTCCCAGACCGATCAGGGTCACGGATTTATTGGTGGTGGAGGGCGCCCATGGGGGTTCCACGCGGACCGTCCCCAGTCCAGCCTTGGCGTAGAGATTCCAATGGGGATCATTGACCAGGAAATTGAACCGGCCTGCGATCGTCAGGTACTGCTGGCTGCCGCTGCCCTTGTTGTTGTTTGAATCAATGTTGGCCATATGGAACGCCGCATCCATTCCCCAGCGATCCGTGAACCACGCACCACCTGACACGCCAAACAAGACGGCTGCCTTGGCACCGCGAGCGTCAGAGCCCTGGCCTTGGGTGCCTACCTGGACGCCGACCCACTTAACGCCTTCCTGAGCCGCAAGCGGCATTGCCGCGATCAGCGATGCAAGCAATAAACCCGAGATTCGCATGGCCAGTCTCCTTAAAAAAGTATCTCCTCTGGGAAGGAAGAGATTAAAGCGTGTTGAGAACAAATTGATTACCTAAATAACCTATACCTCGCAAGTGGGAATGCAAAGGTCTCTTTTTTTTGGGTGAATCTTGACCAAATCGCACCACTAAGAGCGTGTCTTAAAATTCCCCGCGCCGCGCTGGGAGCGCCGGGCGAGCAGGGCAAGGCAGCCGACCACGGCGTATCGCCTATACGCCACGGGAGGGTAACGCAGCCCTACGAAGCCCGCCGCCCCAGCCCGGGGGGACGGGGCCAGCCGCGCGCACCACGGCGTCACGGGCCTTGAGCGTATGATCTATACGCCGCTGCGGCCCCTTCCTTGCGCTGCATCGCGGCTGACCTCCGTCGCGGCGCCGGGGAATTTTAAGACACGCTCTGAGAATCCTCAGCCAAGCATCTGGCACACTAGCCCCATGTCTTTTGTCCACGATTGCATCATCATCGGCGCCGGGCCAGCCGGAGGCGCAGCGGCCTATCATCTGGCCAGGAGCGGCCGTTCGGTGTTGTTGTTGGAGAAGGCTCGCCTGCCCCGTGTCAAGCCTTGCGGCGGCGGTGTGTCTCCGGAGATCGCGAGCTGGTTCGATTTTGATTTTTCACCAGTGATCAGCGCCCGTGTCTCCAGGGTTCGCTACACCTTTCGCGGGGATGACCCCATTGAAGCCGACATGGGCACCGTGGAGCCCCTCTGGATGGTGCGGCGCGATGCCTTTGATGCCTTCCTGGTTCAGCAGGCTGTCGCCCAAGGCGCGGAATTGCGCGAGGGTTGCGCCGCGTTGGGCGCGCGTCTTCAGGATAGGCTCTGGACTGTAGATACCGCAGAGGGCCCGCACCAAAGCCGTTTTCTCATTGCCGCCGATGGCGCCAAAGGCCCCACAGCAAAATGGTTGGGCTTCATCCACCGCAAACACCGCGTGGCTGGAGCCATCGAAGCTGAAGCTGATGCTGAAATCAGGACCAAGCCCACGGATCGGGTCCACCTGGATTTCGGCACCGTGATCAACGGCTACGCCTGGAATTTCCCCAAGGCCGATGGCTGGTCCTTTGGCGTCGGCGTTTTTCGCGGGAAGCAGAACCAGGATCTGCGCCAAGTGCTGGCAGAATACGGGCGGCGCTTTGGATTGGACCTTGCTGAATGCAGCGTAGAAGCCCATCCCGTGCTGCTTTGGGATGGGGATCAGGATCTGCACACCCCGCAGGCCTTGTTGGCGGGCGAAGCCGCCTGCGTGGTGGATCCCTTCACCGCCGAAGGCATCCGGCCCTCGATGTTCACCGGCGTGAAGGCCGCCGAAGCCATAGACGCCGCACTGAGGGGAGATGCGGGCGCCCTGCCCCGCTATTCGGAGATCATCAGGCGGGAGGTAGGCTCTGAAATGGTCTGGGCAAGACGCCTCGCCACCCTGTTTTACCGCGCGCCGGAAACCGCCTACCGCGTGGGTGTGAAGCATCCCGCCGCCGCGCCGCATATGGCACGGATTCTAGTCGGAGAAGCACGCTATTCCCAGCTCGCAGGCCGCGCCATCAAACGATTGATGCAGGGGATCGTGGGTGGTTGAACCGTTCTGGAAAAACAGTCGTTTCCTGCTGCAATTGAATCGGACAAGGGCACATTTGCAAAAGCCTCGGAGTTAACCGCCAAACCTGCCCTTGCGTAAGTAAGGAAAGTTGTAAGATGGTAAGGAGGAGGCTCTCCCATGAACGTGACAGCTACGATGACCAGCAAGGGCCAGGTGACCATCCCCCAGGCCATCAGAGAGGCCCTTGGCTTGGATGCGGGAATGCGTTTGAGCTTTGAATTGGAAGGCAGCGAATTGCGGGTAAGCCCTCTTCCTTCCACGACTTGGCATGAGCTTTGGCACACAGCTAAAAGTGCCCCCAGGCCCCAGCAACCTGTAGATGTGGAGGCGGCCATCCAAGCTGCCGTGCGCCAGCGGATTTCCCGATGATCGCTGTGGACACCAATATACTGGTCCGGGCCCTGCTGGATGATGATCCCAAGCAATCTCTTTTGGCACGCCGTTTCCTGGAGCAGGCAAAAGCCGTCTTGGTGCCTGTCACCGTATTGGTGGAACTGGCTTGGGTACTGAAGTCCGTGGGTTGGAGCCGGAAGCAGATCCATCAAGTGCTAGTGGCCCTGGCGCGCCAGACCACGGTCCATTTGGATCGTGCCGTGGATGTTCATGCTGCGTTGGAGGATTTTGCCAGCGGCCCGGCAGATCTGGCCGATTATCTGGCACTGCGCCAGGCCAAGACTCTCGGTGCCCGCAAATTGGTGACCTTCGACCGGAAGCTCGCCAAAGCCCCTGGCGCCGAACGGCTCGGATGATTCCAACAGACCTGATTGGCCTGATTGGCCTGATTGGAAAGTTCATCCCGAGTTACCCGCCTGGCTATCATGAGCTATCGGTCATCACTCGATTTACCTCATGCCCCATCCGCGTTCATCTTGGAAGTTGGCGAAGATCATTCCGAAAAGACCCCATGAAACCTGACTCGAATCCCGAAACCCATCCAACGCTTGAAAATCCCCATTTGCGCAGGGCCGTGAAGCTCATCTTGGACGTGCTGATTTCGGCCTTGGCCTGGGGCTTGAGTGAACGCATTTTTTCAGCCCTCCATCCGACCTCCAATGGGCTTGCGAAATGGATTGCCCTGGCGCTGATCGTGAACCTGGGCCTGCAACTCACCCGCCAGCACTACCGGATGATCGGCTTCCGGGACGCGGTCCGGGTGTTCATCGCGACCCTGCTGCTGCTTAGCGCGGCCACGCTCATCGCAATTTCCGCAAATTGGCATCACATCTACCTGGACCCCAAGACCGCCATTGCCGCCGCCTTGAGCACCGGAGGTGGCTGGCTGTGCATCCGTGGCTTCTTCCGGGCCAGGAATGATTGGCATTTTGGGATCAACGATGCCCAAGCCTCCACCGAAGCCACGGATAAGGTGCCCCATCACCGAACGCTGATCGTGGGCGCCGGGAAAGCCGGCCTGCTGGTGTCCCAGGAATTGATCCGGCATCCCGCCCTGTGTTGCCGCGTCATCGGGTTTCTGGATGACGCCTTGGATAAGCAGGGGCTCCGGGTCCATGGCATTCCCATTCTGGGGACCACCCACCAGTTGGACGAAGTCATCCGCGCCCATGAAATCACCCAGGTCATCCTGGCCATGCCCACGGCCCCCGGCACAGTCATCCGGGCGCTCAGCGAAACTGCCCGCGCCTGCGCCGTCGAAGCTAAAACCGTACCGGCCATCTCAGATCTTTTGGGCCCCAAAAACTGGAAACCCGAATTGCGTGATATTTCCATCGAGGATCTGTTGCGCCGCGATCCCATTGAACTGGACCAGCCCTCCATCAATGAGGTTCTCGGGGATTCCGTGGTGCTCATCACCGGCGGAGGGGGCTCCATCGGCAGTGAAATCGCGCGGCAGGTGACCACCTTCCGGCCATCCCGGATCATTCTGCTGGGCCGCGGAGAAAACAGCCTTTGGGAAAGCGAAAGATCCCTGCGGGCCCAGTTCCCCAATCAGACCATTTCCACAGAACTCTGCGATATCCGCAATATCCCCAGATTGACCCAGGCCTTCAAGCGCTGGCATCCCGAAGTGGTTTTCCACGCCGCCGCCCACAAACATGTCCCCTTTCTGGAAGCCCACCCCGAAGAAGGCGTGGAAAACAATATCTTTGGCACCCAGAACGTGCTGGATGCCGCCTTGGCAGCGGGAACGCACACCTTCGTCAACATCTCCACCGACAAGGCCGTGAACCCCACCAATGTGCTGGGCGCCACCAAGTGGATCGCTGAGCAACTGGTGCTCATCGCCGCGGCGGATGCCCCCGCTGGCTCCCGGTACATGAACGTCCGGTTCGGGAATGTCCTGGGCAGCCGCGGCAGCGTGATCCCCATCTTTAAAGAACAGATCTCGAAGGGCGGCCCCATCACCATCACGCACCAGAACATGACCCGGTACTTCATGACGATCCCCGAAGCCAGCCAGCTGGTGCTCCAAGCCGGAATTCTGGGAGAGACCGCCAAGATCTATGCCCTGGATATGGGAACCCCGGTCAAGATCATGGATCTGGCCTCGGACATGGTCAAACTTTCAGGCCTTGTGCTCGGCCAGGATCTGGAAATCGAATTCACCGGCATCCGCCCAGGCGAAAAGATGTTCGAGGAACTGTTCTGGGATTGCAATCCCACCCGCACGACCGTGCATGCCAAGGTTTTTGAAGCCGATGGCGCCCAAACGAGCTCCCGAGAACTGCTGGACAGCAGCCTGGCCGCACTTTCCGCCGCCATGGGCTCACCCGAGGGCCAACGCCAATCCAAGATCCTAAGTGAATTCCTGAGACTAGTCCCCACCTACGCCCCCTCGCCCCTGGGCATGGGCCGCTACGCCGAAGGTTTCCAGAAACGCCGAAAAGGTGGGACCAATCCAATCCTTTGATACTTCGAGCATTGCGGCAATCACATTTGACCCTGCGAGAGATCCAGATTGATGACCCGACGTCTGCTCCCTCTCTAGTCCCTTGACAGGCCCACCCATGTCCGTATATTGTTCGGACAGGAGCTGTCTTCATGCAAAAAAACCTCACCCGCAATGGCAACAGCTACGCCCTTACCCTCGACAAGCCTCTGATGGAACTACTCAACATGACCGCTGAGACCCCCGTGGAAATCCGCACCGACGGGCAGTCCTTCCTGGTGACGCCTGTTCGTCCCATCGATCCTGCCCGTGCCACCGCCTTTCTGGAAGCCGTGAACCAGGTCAACACGACCTTCGAGCCGATGTTCCAAGCCTTGGCGAAGCGTTAAATGGATGGAATCATATTCCTGACTGTGGATGAAGTCGTCTTCATCCACCAAGACCAGATCAAGCGCTACGGCGGTACTCCAGGCATCCTCAATCCAGGAAGCCTGGAGTCCGCCGTGGCTGCGCCTGAATTTTCAGCCTACTACAACCCTGGCTCGGATATCCATTGGCTTGCGGCCCACTATGCAGTCCATCTGACCCAAAACCATGCCTTTCATGATGGAAACAACCGGACGGGCATTGCATCCGCATTGGTCTTCCTCGCCATGAATGGCACCCCCAAGCAGCCCACGCCCAAGGCGATGCGCGAACTTGAAGCCTTGATGGTTGACATCGCTCAGCATCTCAGGGGAAAAGAAGACCTATCAGAGCTTCTGCGCTCTATTAGACCCTGAAATCGCCAAGTTAAAACCATAAATCCACAGATTGCACTGATTCCCACAAATTCAAACAAGCCCTTTCACCTTTGTGTCCTATGCGTTCTTTGTGGCCGATATTGTTTTTTCAGAAGAGCCACGATAAGGGCAGTAGTCGTTTTTTTGCTTCGATGTTGATATTATATCCTTGCATATCGTCCAATCAAACTCCATTATTGCAAAGATGATTAGCCGCCGCCTTGCCCCCAGACTCATGGAAGCCTTAAGCGATAGCCCAGCCGTAGCAGTGCTGGGGCCACGCCAATCGGGCAAGACAACCCTGGCGTTGGAAGTGGGCGAGAAGATGGGCGCCCTATATCTGGATTTGGAGTCCGAATCGGACCGAGCCAAGCTTGCCCAACCCGAGCTGTACCTTGCGGATCATGCGGATCGGCTGGTGATTCTGGACGAGGTGCACCGAGCCCCGGGCCTCTTTCCAGTGCTGCGGGGCCTGATCGATCAGAACCGCCGGGCAGGTCGACGCTCAGGCCAATTCCTGTTGTTGGGTTCCGCATCATTGGACCTGCTCAAGCAATCTGGGGAGACCCTGGCGGGCCGTATCGCCTACCTGGAGCTAGGTCCTCTCGACGCCTTGGAGACCCTCCACCTGCCCTTGGATGACCTGTGGGTGCGAGGTGGTTTTCCCGAAAGCCTCCTGGCCAGGGACGAGCCCCGCAGCCTTCGCTGGAGGCAAGATTTCATCCGCACCTATCTAGAGCGGGACATTCCGCAGTTCGGCCCCCGCATTGCAGCCGAAACCTTGCGGCGTTATTGGACCATGCTCGCCCACCACCAGGGCGGGCTGCTGAACACGGCCCAGTTCGCCCGCAACCTCGGGGTGGATGCGAAGACCGCCACCAGCTACCTGGACTTGCTCGTGGACCTGCTGCTGCTGCGCCGCCTCACGCCCTGGCATGTAAATCTTGGCAAGCGGTTGGTGAAATCCCCAAAAATTTTTGTGCGGGACAGCGGCCTGGTGCATGCCCTCCTTGGCATTCCAAACCGGGAAACCCTTCTGTCCCATCCGGTGCTCGGGCAAAGCTGGGAGTGTTTCGTCATCGAGAACTTGATCGCGGCTGCGCCGGAGGGGGCGGAACCCCACTTCTACCGGACTTCGGGTGGCGCCGAGATAGACCTGCTGTTGGTCTGGCCGGACAACACCCTGTGGGCCATCGAAATCAAGCGCAGCCTGGCCCCCAAGCTGGAACGCGGCTTCCACGCGGCCTGCACCGATCTGAATCCCGACCGGAAGTTCGTCGTCTACCCAGGAAATGAGCGATATCGGGTCAAGGAGGGAATCGAAGCGATTCCCTTGCGGGAGTTGGCAAAGCTGTTACAGGGTTGAATGGTTATGCACCCCCAGGTGCGAGCCGAACGTCCTCCGTATCCCTTCTTCCAAGCTGAACGGTGGCTGCCAGGCCAGCTCCTGTTTGATGGGGGACAAGTCTTCGCGTGCTCATCATTTTACCGGAAGTCCCTTCGGCGGCAGTTGTTCCCAGTCCACGACCTTTAATCCTTTCACGCGTTCAAAGTGCTTGATGTTGCCGGAAACCAGGGTCATCCCAAAGGCAAGGGCCGTGGCCGCGATCATGGCGTCCTCGGTCTCGATACGGTTTCCGTGCTTGCGAAGCTGGGCGTCAATGCTGGCCCACTGGAACGCCTCATCCCAGCCGAAGGGAAGCACCTGAATGGGACGAAGAAATGCCTCCACCTTGGCCAGCTCTAGGCCTGAATCGCCAGAAAGGTGGGTTCCAAGCACAAGTTCCCCCACAGTGATGGCGGAAACGGCTACCGAGGCGAGGGGTATCTTCCCGAGTACCTGAAGCGCCCAGGCCTTCCGGCGAAGGCAGGCGATGCAAAAGTTGGAATCGAGCAGGAAGCGCGTCATCAGAAGCTTTCCGACACACCAAAGAGGCGTTGCATCCGGGCTTCCCTGCTTCCAGCCGGGAAGCGTTCCGGAAGCTCAATGGTGGAGGGTTCCCAGCTATCGAAGTAGCCCACAGGCCAACCCATGGCATCAGCGTGTTTCAGCACCAGGGCTTCTCCATCGCGGTAAGCCACGATCCGTTCACCAGGCTCGAAGCCAAGGGCTTTGGGTAGGCGCAAGGCAGCGGAGTTGCCTGACTTGAAGACCGTCAGTTCCAGGGGTTCAGATTTGGGAGTGTGCATGGAAGCCTCCGGTTTTATGTATACACCCAATGTATACACATGCAAGCAATTACCAATGGTGACCCATGTTGGCTCACACCCCGAACGTCCTCCGTATCCCTTCCTCCAGGCTGTACGGCGGCTTCCAGCCCAGCTGCTGCTTGCTGGGCTCCAGGTCCACGTAGAAATCGTGTGGAAGACAGCCAAGAATCCACAGATTGCACCGATTCATTGAAGATTCCATCAAGCCCTTCAACCTTTGTGTCCTATGTGTTCGTTGTGGCCAATAGTGTTTTTGTGGCTTTTTTTGTCTTTACCTACCTACGAGATGGCCAAAGCCCCAGCGTCAGCATGATGACCCGGAAATCCCCCCACATCGTGGCCTGGGCGGCGGTATCTGGATGATCGGCTACCATCAACCAGACATGTTGCTGCCGCCATTCATGACCCCCTTCCTGCTCCCGATCCTCACCCTGGCCGCCACGGTCATCCTTGGCTTGCTGCTGGTGCGGTTGGCGGTGCCGTTGGGGTTTATCGATCTCCCGGGTGACCGCAAAGTCCATACCCTGCCCACACCGCGTACCGGCGGCCTGGCCATGGTGGGTGGCGGAGGTTTAATGTTTGGCCTGGCCTTGGCATTGGGGTGGATCCCTTGGCCCATCATCCCCTGGCAGACCTGGCTGGCGGGGCTCGGCTTCATCACCGTGGGCGCGGCGGATGACCGCTTCAGCTTCCACCCTCGACAGAAATTCCTGGTGCTTCTCGCCTTGTCAGTCCTGGCTACCTGGCCGTGGGTTCTGGTTCTCAGAGCCACCGGCGTTCCCTGGCTCCCCGCCGCCTGGACGGCCTCTCCCCTGCTTCTGGCGGGCGCCGCCATCCTCATCACCTTCTGGTTCATGGCCGTTCCCAACGCCGTGAACATCGAGGACGCCATCAACGGTTATATGGGCGGGTTCACGTTCCTGGTCCTGCTGGGCCTCGCCGCGCGCGGCGTGGACACCCGCATCGCCCTGGGGGCGCTCCTGGGTTTCCTGCTGCTCAACTGGCCCAAGGCCAGGCAATTCATGGGGGACGCGGGCAGCTTTGGCTGCGGGTTTTTTCTAGCAGAAGCCATCCTGCGGGGCGGCGGACTGGCGCATCCTTCCATGGCCCTTTTCATGACCGCACCCATCTCCCTGGATGTGGCCATGGGCCTGATCCGGCGCAAGAAACTCGGCATGACCATCTTCACCGCTGACCGCGCCACCTGCCCCCATCACTTGCTGGCGCTAACCGGCGGAAATATCCTGCTGGCCACGTCCCTGCTATGGCTCAATGCCGCTGGGTTTGTCTTTCTGGCCAATCGCCCTTGGTTGGCACTAGGACAGACCGTGCTCTACGTCCTACTGCTGGTGATACTGAATCGAAAGTTGGTATTACCCATCACTACTCAGGGTTTGTAGAAATAGCCAATTAAAGATTAGCCGATGAGCTTGCTCTGCAAGCCTTCTTAGAATATGTAGAATGGCTGCCAACCAAGTTCTGGGTTGATGGATGGTTATTTGATCCTATATTCAGATCCCATGATCATTCCGAGGTGCAGCTGTTGGTCTCATGAAGAATTGTGGAATCCTGGAAATAATTTTATGTACGAAGAATAACAACGACACCTTCAGACCGTTCTTCTTGCAAGCGCGATAACCCTCCAGGTTGCCCTTGATAATGTTCCTCACGCTTTTGTTGCTGGCTCCGCCCAGGCGCATGCGCACCAGCACCTTGGGCACGTACTGGAAGCGCATCCGCGCTTTGACAAGGAATCGAATCATCAGGTCGAGGTCCGAGGCGAGCTGAAACGCCAGGTCGAAACACCCATGCTGTTCGTACACCTGCCGCCGCACAAAAAAGCTTGGATGAGGCGGCATCCAGCCCCGCTCAAAAAGGCCATCCTCATAGGGACTGGACTTCCAATAGCGCACGACCTTGGAAGGGTCATCCTCACGCACGTAGACCAGGTCGCCGTAGACCACCTGGGCATCACTCGAATGAAAGATTTCCAAAACGGTGGCCAGCGCATGATCGTCCTCGTAGAGGTCATCTGAATTTAGAATTCCGATGATATCTCCGCTGGCCCGTTCGATCCCCTTGTTCATGCCGTCATAGATACCGCTGTCTTTTTCACTTAGGAACACGGCCACGCGGGAACGGTACCCCTCTAAACGAGAAAGCGTGCCGTCAGTGGATCCTCCGTCTATGACCACCAACTCCAACTCATCACCGGGATCCAAGCGCTGGGCCAGGACGGAATCCAGTGCCTCGATCACTCGGGGATGGTTGTAAACAGTAGTGATGATGGAAATCTTCAAAGCAAGGTCTTCATTTGAATCACGTCCTTCGTTGTAAGGCCCCTGCATCACAAGGCAATGGGAGTAAGGAATGAATTGGGAGCCATTAACCGAACAGATTTGTTAAGGGATATTGGGGAGGGTGGAAGCGAATGAGCAATCAGTGTACGCATTCAGAAGCCACAAATTTGCCTGTCTCAACAGTACAGAATAAATCCGCCTTCCATCCTCACCCACGGCAGATGAATGCGTCACAATGAATCATTCATTGGAGCATGTGCGAATGACCAAGGATGCCCTGGCCCCGTCAGATTTAGTCGCTGCACCTTTCGCGCCTTGGCCATTCTATGCGGATGACGAGATTGAAGCGGTCGTTCAGGTTCTGCGCAGCGGCAAAGTGAACTATTGGACGGGCACAGAAGGCCGGGAGTTCGAAAAAGAGTATGCGACCGCAGTGGCTTGCAAGTATGCCGTGGCCTTGGCCAATGGTACCAATGCCCTGGAACTGGCGCTTCATGCCCTGGAGATCCCCCCGGGATCCGAGGTCATCACCACGCCGCGAACGTTCATCGCCAGCGCCAGTTGCGCGGTCATGATGGGCTGCACACCGGTGTTCGCCGATGTGGATCCCGACAGTGGCAATATTACCGCCGAAACCATCGCCAAGGTGATCACGCCCAAGACCAAAGCCATCATCCCGGTTCACTTGGCGGGCTGGCCCTGCGACATGGATCCCATCATGGCACTTGCCGAGAAACACGGCTTGAAGGTCATCGAAGACTGCGCCCAGGCCAATGGCGCCACCTACAAAGGACGGCCCGTGGGCGGCATCGGCCACGTGGGCTGCTTCTCCTTCTGCCAGGACAAGATCATCACCACCGGAGGCGAAGGCGGCATGTTTACCACCCAAGATGAAGCCGTCTGGCGCCGGGCCTGGGCCTTTAAAGACCACGGCAAGAGCTGGGACGTTGTCTACAACCGTCAACATGCCCCTGGCTTCCGCTGGCTGCACGAATCCTTCGGCACCAACTACCGAATGACAGAAATGCAGGCTGCCATCGGTCGCATCCAATTGCGCAAGCTGCCCGATTGGACTCAACATCGCCGCAAAAATATAAACACCCTATTCGGTGCCTTGGAAAACCACCCTGCCCTACGCGTGCCCCGGCCCGGCCCCGACTTCGGCCACGCCGCATACAAGGCCTATGTCTACCTCCGCCCCGAACGCCTCAAAGAAGGCTGGAGCCGCGACCGCATCATGACCGAGATCGAAAATCAGGGTGTTCCCTGCTTCAGCGGAAGCTGCAGCGAGATCTACCGGGAAAAGGCATTCGAAGGCCAAACCCCAGCCAAAACCTTACTAGTGGCCAAACAGCTCGGCGAAACCAGCCTGATGTTCCAGGTCCACCCTGGGCTGACTACTGGGAACATGCTCCACAGTGCCGAAATCCTCAATGCCGTTTTGAAGGAAGCATAGCCTGATCAATATCCTGCCAGGCTTTGGCAATGTTTTTGACAGGGCGCGCCGGGATGCCAATGGCCAGCACATTCGCCGCAAGATTTTGTACGACCACGGCTCCTGCACCCACCACGGCCCCAGCCCCCACTTTGACGCCCGGAATGGCCGATGTCCCTATACCCATAAAGACGCCAGGTCCTAGGCTGATACCCCCCGCCAGGTGTGTCCCAGGCGCGATATGTACAAAGTCACCAAGTTTGCAGTCATGGTCCACGCTAGCGGCTGTATTGATGATGCAATGACGGCCTACCTGCGAATCCGGTTGAATGACTGTTCCTGCGAAAATCACCGTCCCTTCCCCAAGCACCACGGAATCATGGATGACCGCCGAAGGATGCACCACCGTGGCCCAACGCGCGGAAGGGTATCGCCCTGCGACCTGCTGGCGGAGAACATTGCCACCAAAAGCAAGGATAGCCCAGCATCCTTCGAGTGCATCTGATTGTGGTAAGTGGCCAACCACCTTGATACCTAATAATTCAGTCCCGTGTTTCGCTTCATCGTCATCAAATAAGCTTGTGCAGTTCCATCCAGCAGCCAGTGACGTTGCCACTACGACCTTGGCGTGCCCCCCAGCGCCTAGGATCACGAGATGCCTGCAATTGCCATCCCAACTCATCGACCACTCCCCTTAAATTCAGACATGGTGGCTTCACCAGCGGCACTGATGCCATCTCGCCTAATAACCTTTAACAAAGTTATTAAAAGTATTTTTAAATCTAATGAAAATGATTGGTGATCCACATACCAGACATCCAGGGCGAATTTCTCTTCCCAGGACAAAGCATTCCGGCCGTTCACCTGGGCCCAGCCGGTCATTCCCGGTTTCACCTCGTGACGCCGGGCTTGCTCGGGGGTATAGAGGTCTAGGTACTGAACCAGCAGCGGGCGCGGGCCCACCAGACTCATCTCCCCTTTGATCACGTTGGAGCAATCGAGGTGCAGCTCGTCGAGGCCAGCCGCCGCATCCATCGCCCAAGGGCCGAGTCGCTTGCCATCCGGTAGGAAGCTGGCCATTCGTGTCCCCGTGATCGTTCGCGGTATGGAATTTCCAAAGA
>JADKJH010000003.1 GCA_016722505.1 Holophagaceae bacterium | reverse complement strand
TTGCAGTCCAGGAATGAAGGACTGCGGTCCAGGTTGATGGAACAGCTCAACACCATTCTGCTGACCCGCGCCACCGCACGGGGACTGATCGTGAACATGTCCGACGTATTGTTCCAGACCGGCAAGTCGACGCTGCTGCCGGCAGCACGCGAGAAGCTCGCGAAGATCGCAGGGATCCTCTCGACCCACAAGGGCTTGCTGATCGAAGCGGATGGCTTCACGGACAGCACTGGCAGCGATGAATTCAATCAGCGGTTGTCGGTGGAACGGGCAAGCGCCACCAAGGACTACCTGGTGAGCCAGGGCGTTCCAGCTGACTCCATCACCTTCAAGGGATTCGGAAAAGAAAACCCCATCGCTTCAAACGAAACGGATGCGGGCCGGAAGGAAAACCGGCGGTGGAACTGGTTGTTTCCGGCGAGGGGCTCGCGCTTCAGTAGCCGTTGGGGACTGGGCAAGGTTCTTTGAACTATTCGAAACGGAGGCAATGCTCATGAATAAAAATGGACTTATCAACTCTGGGGTAATGCTTCTACTGCTCGCAGCCGTTGCACCCCTGCCTGCTCAGCAGGAGCCTCGCGAACGGGACGCCCAGCACGCCAAGCAGGAAAAAGAACAGGCCAAACCTCAAAGGCAGGATCCGCCGCAACGGGGCAAGAGCCGAGAGGAACGGCCACAACAACTGCAACCGGCCAAGCCTCCACAAGAGCAGCAACGGCCACAACAGAACAAAGGCCAACAGGAGCACCGGCCGCAGGCACCGCAACCAAGGCCGCAACAACCACAGCAGCCACAACGGCAGCTACCACAACCGCTGCCACCGCGACAGCAACGGCAGCAATTGCCAAAACCGCAGGCCAGAGAACAGCCGATTCGGCCACAACGTTTGAAACAACCGGTCCCGGCTCCGCCGCCCCTGCAAGCACAGCCTGTGCGCCAGGTCGAACATCAGGCGGTCTGGCCGGAGCGTCGCGCCCAGAACTGGCAGTCCGAGCACCGCGATTGGCGGCAACGCGGCGGCTACAACGGCTATCGCATCCCGACAGCCCGGTACCGTGGACATTTTGGGCCGGGACACTCGTTCCGCATCCACAGCTTCCCCGTGTTTTTGAGCGGTGGTTTCCCCCGTTTCGAGTACGGCGGCTTTTGGTTCAGCATCCTTGATCCCTGGCCGGAATATTGGTCAGACAACTGGTACGAAAACGATGAGGTGTATATCCAATACTCCGGAGACGGCTACTACCTTTACAACCGCAGGCACCTCCGGGACCGAATCGCGATCACGGTTTTTTTGAACTGAGCGAGCGTTTTGGATACGCCTGGATCATTTTTTCACTGTGCCCGCAAGCGCACCTTCTACTAGGCATCCTCTCCTGCTCGGCAGGAACCAGGCTGCTGCTTTCCAACAAGCGATATAAAGGAGAAAACGATGAAAAACAAAGGGATTGTCCTGGCGTTCTCGGTCCTCATTCTCACTTCATGCATGGTGGCGTCGCGGCCTGGAGGCGGGGTGGAAATTGTCCCGATCCTGCCGACGATCGTCGAATTGGATTTGGACGCGAGGGAGCCGTATTACGAACACAACGGGTATCACTACTACTACACCAATGAACGCTGGTACTACTCGAGCGCCAGGGATGGCGAACGGAGGGAACTCCCCCGGTCGCACTGGCCCAAAGAGACCCGGCGCCGAGGTGGGGACCGCCACGATCACCATTAGAAGCAAGCTGCGATACGGGTTCAACGGATGAAGGCTGAATTCGCGTCTGAGTCCCGTCTTGCGGTTCCGCGGCCCTGCTTGGAACTCAACCTAAAATAGTCAACGCCGCCTGGAACCGGAGAAAGGGTAGGGGAGTTAGTATGCGTGTGAGGTTGAACGGTATTGAGATCGCTTATACGGACGAGGGCCAGGGCCCGGCCTTGCTCCTCGTCCATGGCTTTCCGCTCAGCCGTGGCGCCTGGTCGAGGCAAGTTGAGGTTTTTAAGAAGAACTACCGCGTGATCGCTCCGGACCTGCGCGGACTAGGGGAGAGCGAGGCCACGGTAGGGGCTGTGGCCATGAGCCGCTTCGCCGAAGACCTCCACGCGCTGATTCAGCGCCTGGATGCGGGCCCCGTGATCCTGGCCGGCCATTCCATGGGCGGCTATGTCGCCCTTGCCTTCGCAAAGGCTTATCCCCAGATGCTCCAGAAGTTGGTGCTCGTCGGAACAAGGGCCGGTGCGGATACGCCTGAAACCGCCGCGGCGCGCCGTGCGACGGCAGAAAAGGTACGAGTGGAGGGTGCCTCCGTTGTGGTGGAAGCCATGGCGCCGAAGATGCTCGCGGCCAGCAACAAGGATGAAAACATGGCCGCTGCCGTTCGGAACCTGATGTCGCCCTCCAAACCCGAAGGTGTCATCGGCGCCCTGCTGGGAATGGCCGAGCGGCCCGATGCGCAGGCTTGGCTCGGAGAGATCCGGGTGCCTACCCTCGTGATCACCGGCGCCGACGACACCCTGATTCCGCCCAGCGAATCCGAAGTCTTGGCGAAGGGTATCCCCGGGGCTCAATTGAAGCTCATACCAAAGGCGGGTCACCTCGTCGCCTTCGAGCAGGCTGAGGTATTCAATGATTTCCTACTTGCCTTCCTGGCCTAGTGGCCCCCGAAGTCCTTCGCCTCCCGCCAAGGCTGTCGTCTGGACGTGGATCCGGGGCGGGCGCGGGGATATGCTCGCACATGAGATCGTTGCGGTAACCCGGGCAGGAGCCACACGTGTCGAGTGAAGCAGGGCCAGGCAAGGTCAGCGGTTCCAGAGCGCCATCCCAGCCGCCGCCCGCGGCGTCCCAGCCGTTCGTCGAGCGTCGGCGTTCTGCGAACAATGTTGCCCGTACGGTGCGATTCGAGATGTCGCCCTCAATGATACTCACGCTGATCCTGGTCGCCGCATCGCTGTGGTTGCTGGTCCGGCTTGCGCCGATCCTCCTCGTGCTCGTTGTCGCCCTCCTCATCGTGGGGACCCTGAGCCCAGCCGTGAGTTGGCTGGAGGCTCGCCGCGTCAGGCGCAACCTGGGCATCGCGTTCGTATTCACCTTGGTCTTCCTGGCCGCCTTCCTCCTGGTGACCTTGACGATCCCTTCGCTCGTGGCTCAACTGGCGGCGCTATTCGAACGGGAGCCTGCATTCCGCGCGGGAATGGCGGACTATCTCGCCCGCTTCCACATCAGCGCGCCACTCGCGGATTGGCTGAGGAACATCAAATATGGCGCTCCGGGAAGCACGGTCGGCGCCACTGCCTTCGCCTACTCGCTGCGCATCTTCGAGATCGCCGCCTACGGCACGAGCGCCATCTTCCTCGCGCTGTACATGATGATCGACCGTGACCGACTGCGTGGGGGGCTTTTCGCGGTCGTACCCCGCACGCACCACATCAGGCTCTCTCGGGTCATGATGAATCTGGAGACCATCGTCGGCGCGTACATCCGGGGGCAGGTGATCACATGCCTGCTCATTGGCGCCTTCACGTTCATCCTCCTGACGGCCTGCGGTGTCGAGAACGCCATGGCGTTGTCGGTATTTGCCGCCGTCGCGGACGTTCTGCCTTACATCGGCGCCATTCTTTCGATCGGGCCGGCGGTCATCGCGGCTCTCGGCCACAGCCCCACCGCCGCGGCCATCGTACTCGCCGCGATGCTGGCCTACGAAGAATTCGAGAGCCGCGTGCTCGTTCCGCGGATCTATGGCCGGGCGCTCCGCCTGCCATCCTCTGTGGTCCTCTTCGCGCTCATGGTGGGGGGAACCTTGATGGGGCTGCTCGGCGCACTGCTCGCGCTCCCCGTCGCCGCGACGATCATGATGCTCATCGAGGAATTGCGCGTCGATCTGCCCGGCGAGCAGGAACAAGTCGCGGACACGGAGTTGCGCGCCCGGGACGACCTCGCGGAGGAAGAATATGAGCGCCGGACCGAGGGTGTGGCAGCGGAGCAGGCCGCGGCCATCGCCGTCGAAATGTCCGTGGACCGGAAATTCGAGGAGAGCCATCCGACAGAGCCAGAGGTCCCCGGAAACGCAGGGTAGGAACCAAGGAAATTCATTGATCAACACTCATCGCCCGTGTCAGAGAAACGAGTCCTATTGAATGCGCGGATAGAACATCTGAAGCCCGAGACGGATCCTCCGGTCAAGAGGTCCTGGCTTGAACGTCTTGGCCCGGGGTTGATCACCGGAGCTTCCGACGATGATCCCAGCGGCATCGCGACCTACTCCCAGGCTGGCGCCGCCCATGGGTATTCGCTGCTCTGGACGATGTTGTTCTCCTTCCCCCTGATGTGCGCGATCCAGGAAATCAGCGCGCGCATCGGCCGGGTCACCGGCCGGGGAATCGCTGGCAACATCCGCCGGCATTATTCCCGATGGCTGCTGTACCCAGTTGTGTTCCTCCTCGTCCTGGCGAACACAATCAATCTTGGGGTCGACATCGGCGCGATGGGATCGGCGTTGCAGTTGCTGATCGGCGGCCCGGCCCTGGTCTATGCCATCGGATTCTCCAGCCTTTGCCTGGTCCTTGAGGTGTTCATCCCTTACCAGCGTTATTCCAAGTACCTCAAATGGATGACCGTGGTGCTGTTCAGCTATGTCGCGGCGGTGTTCATGGTGGAAGTCCCGTGGCGGCAGGTCGCGCTGGGAACGCTCATGCCCACGTTTTCGCGCACTGGCGAATATTGGGCTACGTTCATCGCCATCCTTGGAACAACGATCAGTCCATATCTGTTCTTCTGGCAGGCATCCCAGGAGACGGAAGAAATCCGAGACCATTCCGATGAAGAGGCGCTCAAGAAGGAACCGTGGCAGGCGCGCGCCCAGTTCGGCCGGATCCGTTTCGACACCATCGCCGGCATGTTCATCTCCAACATCATTGCCTTCTTCATCATCCTCGCGGCCGCCGTGACGCTGCACGCACGCGGCATCACCGACATCCAGACTGCAAGCCAGGCCGCTGAGGCCCTGCGTCCTGTCGCTGGCCGCTTCGCCTTCACGCTCTTTGCGCTGGGGATCATCGGCACCGGGCTTCTCGCCGTGCCTGTGCTAGCTGGTTCGGCGGCCTACGCGATTGGCGAAGCCCGCAGATGGCGGACCGGGTTGGACCGGAAGCCTGCTGAAGCCAAGGGATTCTATGCGGTGCTGTCCATCGCGACGGTGCTGGGGCTGGCCATCAACTTCCCTGTGGTGCAACGGCATCTGCATGTGACGCCGATCAAGGCCCTGTTCGTCTGCGCGGTGATCAATGGGGTCGTCGCGGTGCCGATCATGGTGGTCGTGATGTTGATGGTCGGTAATCCGAAGGTCATGGGTAGGTTCGCGTTGAGATCAGGAATACTGCGGGCCATCGGCTGGGTGGCCACCGTCGTCATGTTCCTAGCCGCCGTGGGAATGTTTGTGACCTTGAAGCGGTAGGTGGAACAAAATGGAAGGAACGGATAGCAGTGTTCGGAATGCCAGGCGGCGGTAGCGATGGGGGCATCGCTCATCCATATTCCAACCGGCGTGGGCTGAAAAAAAAAGCAGGGGGAATGTCCCCCTGCGCGTTGACTGCTGATGTCTCAGCTAGAAATCAATGATCCCGGTGGTCGTTGTCCCGGTCGTAGTTCTTGTAATGGCCTTTCTTCTTTCCGCGGCCCCGGCCCTGCTCATTGTGCCAACGGCTGTAGTCATCTCCTTCTTCCATCCGCTGGTGGGACCAACGGCCGGGCTCGTAGCGATAGGCATTTCCCTCTCGTCTGTATTGGGGCCTGATCCAGTAGGAATCCCGCCTGGCAGGTTCTTCCCAGCGCCCCGGAGCCCAAGCCCACTGGTCGCCCCGGCGGTCCCAGTAGCCCTGGATCCACACGTGGTTTGCGCTGGGGCGGTGTGGCTGCCGTTCCCACCTCGGCCTAGGCGGAGCTTGGGGGGCAATGCGGATCTGAACAGCCCCGAGATCCACTCCAATGCGGACCTGGGAGAATGAAGGCGTGGGACTGAATAGCACGAGCAGCGCGGGTATCACAAAAATCGAAAACCTGTTCTTCATGGGGGGCCTCCTTGACCACCCGGAGAATGAGCAGATGTCATACCAAAATCAAACATCAAATATTAAAGCAATTATCAATTAATAAGTTACTAATAACGAGCTGCAATCACATCAAAATGAAATGGCAACTCCTTCAATGTGGCGGAATCTTTGTCGGGACTTGAGACGAAATTGAACCTTCGCCGACAGGTGGGTCCATCCTTGTTCTCCCCCTACACCCCTAGGGATTTTCAAGCAGGGGGCGGATTCGATCTTTGGGTTTTGGTGGTATGCACGTTTTTGACAGTGCCTGGGGACGGACCCATGCTGGGAATCCCCTATTTGATTCAATTGAGGGCCATCCGATGAAATGGACCACTACTGCTCTTGGCCTACTGCCTTCCCGTCGTGGATTCCGGTTGGTGCGCTGCTTGGGCGGTGTCTTCATGCTCTCGGCCACCATGATTGTTCAGGGGTTTGCCCAGGATGCCCTGGCTCCTCTGAAGGCCCATGTGGCAGCGAATCCCAAGGGCCGAGCGCTCTATTCCGCGGACCTGGCGAAGCTGGGACGTGGCCACCATCAGGATCTCCCCAATCTCTCCGATCTGCCCATCGGTGTCTTTGATTCCGGCATCGGCGGTCTGACCGTCTTGGAAGCCCTACTGTCACTGGATCTGGTGAACAATCGGACCTTGAAAGCGGGATCGGACGGTGTCCCGGATTTCGCGGGGGAGCGCTTCATCTACCTGGGCGACCAGGCCAACATGCCGTATGGAAACTACCCGGCAGCGGGACGGACGGACTACCTGCGGGAACTCATCATGAAGGATGCGATATTCCTGCTGGGGCGCCGCTACCACCGGACTGCGGGCAAGCCCGCGCGCTTCGACAAGCCGCCCGTGAAGGCCATCGTCATCGCCTGCAACACGGGCACGGCCTATGGCCTTGAGGACATCCGCATCGCGCTGAAGGAGTGGGGTGTGGACATCCCGGTCATCGGTGTGGTGGAAGCTGGGGCTGAGGCGGTGGCGGAGCTGCTTCCGGCAGGGGGGCCAGCACCCTCTGTGGGGGTCCTGGCGACCGTGGGGACCTGCGCTTCAGGCGCCTATCCGGCGGCCATCGCCAAGGCGGCAGCCCGGTCGGGAAAAGCGATCCCCGTGGTGGTCCAGCAAGGCAGCGTGGGCCTGGCCGGGGCCATCGAAGGCAACCCCGCTTTCGTCACCGAGGCCGGGGCCACCTCGCGACCGGTGCCTTATCAAGGTCCCGCATTGAACGCGGAAGTAGCCCAGGTGGGTGGCCTGGAACCGGGACAGCTCCTGGGAGACACCCTCAACACGGTGTTGGGTTATATACGCTTCGATGTGGCCAGCTTGATGGCGGGCTTCCGCGACCAGCACCCCCAAGCGCCGCCCATGGGATTTGTGGTGCTGGGCTGCACCCACTTTCCTCTAGTCGAGCGTGATATGGCTGAGGCCTTCCGCCGCACCAAGGCCTATCGGGATGGGACCGGCGCCCAGCCTTTCGATTCCCGCCTATCCAAAGGACTGATCCTGGTGAATCCGGCTGAATATTCGGCCCGTGCGCTATTCAGGGAAATGTCAGCGCGAGGACTTCGGCGCGCGTCCAAATCCCGCGTCAAACCCAAAGTGGCGGGCTTCTACGTTACGGTCCCCAATCCGGCTGCGCCCGGCGTGGTTCTGGGAGGGGACGGTGCCTTGGATAACGCCTATCGGCTCGGCCGCGCGCTGGGGAACTTCGCGCAGGAAGACACGGCGGTGGTGACGCTCACCCCCAAAAACCTACCGGTTACCTCCCGAAGCCTTGTGCAGGCGCTCCCGAAGGTGTGGCAAACCATGAAAGAACAACACCGCTGATTGAGGCTTTTCCTCAGCGAGCCTGGCTCTCTTTGAGTTTCCCCCCGAACCATTTCCAGATCGCTTTGTTGAATTCCAGGCTCGCAGGCGTACCGGCGAGGATGGCGTTGTAGCTCGTCAACGGGTCACCTGGCTTCTGCCGGAATCGGGGCTCGGTATCCCACAGCATGGGGTGTTCTGGATGGAATTGGATGCCCAGGACGTTGGGGAATTTCTTGTGCTCGATGGCTTCGATGACCTTTCCATCGCGCGACGTGGCGATGGTGGTCCATCCCTTGCCGAGCAGGCCTAGGGCTTGGTGATGGGAGCTGAGGACCTTCGGGTGATCCGTCGTCTTGAAACCTAGATCCTTCGCGAGCTTGCCTTTCCCGCTGAGCTTGAGCGTGTGGAAGTTGTATCCCATGAGATTGTCCCGGGGGAACAGCCTTTGATACGGATTGTTGTGCCACTGCTCGGGACCCAGGGCGATGGCATCCTCGACATAGGACTTCCTGTAGATATCGGACCAGATGTCCTGGACGAGGGTTCCACCCGTCCCCACATTCAGGCTTTGGAAACCGAGACAAATCCCGAGAACAGGGAAGGCGGGCCGCGAGTCGAGCAGTGCCGGGCTGTGTATGTCCTGAGTCCCACCGAAAAAATGGAAGATCGCGGAGAGTTCAAGATAGTGCCGGAAGGGGTCAGTGATCTCCACGAGGAAGTTGGTTTTCCGGTGGAAGATGGACGATGGAATATCGGGACCGCCAAAAAAAATGACCCCATCGGTGTTCTTGAGGATCGTCTCGAATTCAGGTGTGCAGGCGTTCTTCTTGAAGATCGTGGATTCGCTGATCTCGCCAGAGACAGCGTGGAACTTGAACCAGTCGAGGCGCTTCTCGCGGACGAGCTTTCGTGAGTCCTCGAAGTCATCCTTCTGCTTGGTGTGGAAGACGCCAATCACTGTGAGACCTGGAATATCGAGGATTCCATTGTCCCGCAAGGCCGCCAGACCCCTGATGTTGAAAGCCGTGGGGTTGAAGACCACAAGGCGGACCCCGGCACTGGCGGGCCGTGGCTGGTCCAGAAAACGCTCCAGCGCTTGGGCCGTAAGCGGATGACTTAGGGCCAGACAAAAAATTCCGGCGATCATCCGTTTCAGGCAATTAAGGATTGTTCTGCTCTGCATTCCTGTCTCCAAGCCAATGTCGTCTTATTTTCACGCCTTGGTTAGGCGGAGGCCCAGGCCCGGCGTGGTGGGCAGGATGAGCTTGCCCTTGTCCACCTTCACACCTACGAATGGATCGTTGGAGATCAGGAGGTTGCCGTCCAGATCGGCATAGTCCACCAGCGGAGAGAGGTGCGCCGCTGCCGTGATGGTGCAGGAACTCGACACCATGCAGCCGAGCATGGTCTTCATGCCCAAAGCTTTCGCCACGAGGATTTGGCGGTGGGCCTCCAGGAGCCCGCCCGACTTGTCGAGCTTGATGACGACTCCGTCGAAGGCGTCACGCAGTTTCGGGATGTCCTCGGCCGAGTGGCAGGCTTCGTCCGCGAAGATGGGCATGTGCACCCTAGCGCGCACCCAGCGGGCTTCTTCGATCATGTGGGCCGGCAAGGGTTGTTCGATGAATTGCACGCCTTGGGATTCCAGCCAATTGATCTTCCTGACGGCCTCCTCCTTGCTGGTCCAGCCTTCGTTGGCGTCCACCCGAAGCGGCTTCTTGGTGACACTGCGGACAGCGTCAATGGTGGCCTCGTCCGAAGCCAAGCCGACCTTGACCTTCAGGAATGGAAAATCCTCGGCCTCGCGCACCTTTTGTTTGGTTATCTCCGGCGTGTCAATGCCGATGGACATGTTCGTGATGGCGGCATCCGCAGGATCCAGCCCGAAGAAACGGTAAATGGGAACGCCCAGCTTCTTGCAGATCCAGTCCAGGAGAGCCAAATCCACCGCAGCCAACGCCGCCCGCTGGCCCGGCAAGCGGCGATCCAGATCTGCCAGGAACTTCTCGAAGCGCCAGGGATCCGCCGAGGTGATCACTGATTGCAGCGCCTCCAGGGCTTTCTGGCCTCCCAGGGCATTCTGCTGGTAACGGACAATGCCCGCCCCTTCGCCGTAGCCGGTGATGCCGTCGCGGGTGAACTGCGCATGCAGGGTATCGCGGTAGGCGCTGGAGGACATGGTAGTGGTCCAGGTATGCCGGAGCTGTAGCCGCCGGACCTGGGTAGAAAAGGCGGTTGTGCCGTGGCCTTCCGCCCTGTGGCGAGGTGCGGCCAGCCCATCCCGGCCCAGGAGAGCCGCCCCGGCAGTAGCTGTAGCCATGGTCTGGAATAATTCCCGCCGCTTCATTTGAGCCTCCGCATCGCTACCAGGAGCTTGGACCAATAGGGATCCCCTAGGTCGGAAATCTGGATCCGGGGGTGATCCTTGGGAGTGTCATGAATGAAGGCGCCCTTGCCAAGGTACATCCCCGTGTGGGTGATGCTGTTCGCGTCCTTGCCAAAGAAAAGCAGATCCCCAGGCTGGAGCCGCTTGCGGTCCGCCACTGGAGCCAGCCCGGACCAAGCTGCCTGGATATTGGCATCCCTGGGCATGATTGCGCCCCGGCTCCGGATGATCGTCTGGGTGAATCCGGAACAATCGAAGCCGAAGGTGGAACTGCCTCCCCAGGTGTAATTGATGCCCAGGAAACGCTTCGCCAGCTCGATCGAGGCTTCGATTCCGAGCGGTTTGAGATCAGTGCGCACATCCCCGGATTGGATCCATGCAATGCGTCGGTCAGGCAACTTGATCTCCAGCCATCGCGACGTGTCCTTCCCACCATTCACGCGTTCCAGCCGTACGCCGTAGGGCGCGGTCATCACTGGGGCATGTTTGGTGACATCGGGTTCGAAGTAGAGGTTCGCACCCAGCGCATCAACCTCCACGGCTTTCCCGAACTCCATGGAGGCTGGGTATCGCTCCCCGGCATCCAAAGCGCGAAGGCTGGAAATCTGGATCCACCCCGGATAGTCATCTTCCCCTTTGATGCGGGCCCAGCCCCCGGTCCGCTCCAATTCCACCAGACGCGCGCCCAGCATCGCCTGGGAAACGACATCCGTATCCTCTCGCGGGCCATGGTGGAGGTTCACCACAGGCCTGATGACTACGTAGGCGGCTGTATCCTTCGCCCAAGCAGTCAGGGGAGTCAGCAGCATCAGGAAACATGTCAGGAGTCCACGCAATTTCGCTGTGCTCATTTGTTGACCTCGTGCATGGCTTCGGAGTGGCCCGGAGAATCCCCCCATCTTTGCATGTGAATCTCCCTTGATGAATTCCAAAGCCCGTTAACATGGCGATATGTCCAGCGTCAGTAAAACATTGGCACCACCAGCCAGCCTGCCTCAGGATGCACGCGCATTGATCGCCAGAGTGGACCTTGGCCGGCTGGTCCAGAACCTCCATGCCATGGAAAAGGTTTCCAAGGGACTCGGCCTCCTCGCGGTGGTCAAGGCGGATGCCTATGGCCACGGCGCGGTCCAGGTGGCGCGGGCGTTGGAGGCCGAGGGTGTGGCGGGATATTGCGTGGCGACGCTTTCAGAGGCGCTGGAACTCCGGCACGAAGGAATCTCATCCCCGATTCTCGTGTTCGGAAGCATCCGGCCGGAATCCTTGCCGATGGCCGCCGTCCACGGAATTGATCTCACGGTCGTTTCAGAGGGCCACCTTCTGGAATTGTCCGAACTTGTGCCGCAGCATCCCGTGGGGCTGCACCTGAAGCTGGACACGGGCATGGGCCGATCGGGCCTGCGGATTTCCGAACTGGGGGGCTGCATTGACACGATCCGACGCCTTCAGCCTTGGCTCCGTGGCGTCATGGGACATTTCGCTGCGGCGGAGGAACCTGATACCCGCTTCACTCAAGTGCAACGAAGCAGGTTCCTGGGCGGCCTGGCCCAGCTGCGCGATGCGGGCATTACTGTATCCCAGGTCCATCACGCCAATAGCGCCGGGTGCCTTCGCGGTTTCACAGAGGGCGATACCCATGTCCGTTGCGGGATATCCCTCTATGGCCTTTCAGACTTGGATGAGGCGCGGCAAGCCGGACTTCGTCCCATTCTTGAACTCAGCGCCGAAGTGTTCCGGTCGGTGCTCATTCCCGCAGGGACCACCGTGGGCTATGGATGCACCTACGTCGCCCCCCATCCGGTCAGGCTCGTGACCCTGAACTGCGGGTACGCTGATGGGTTTTCGCGCGCCCTGGCGAACCGGGCCTGGGCTGGATTCAGAGGCGCAACTTATCCCGTGGTGGGACAAGTGTCCATGGATTCCCTGACTGTCGTTGTCCCCGAATCAGTCAACATCCGTATGGGCGAGTCCATGGTCCTGCTGAGCCGGGAGCCAAAGGATCCGCATTCCGTGGCCAGTACCGCACGGCTTCTGGGTACCATCCCCTACGAAATCACCTGCGCCCTCAACCGGCGGGTTGCCAGGGATCATGCTTGAGCAGAGGAGCACCATGTCGATGTCCCGGTTGATTACCATCTGCGTCGCGCTTTCCACGGCTCTATCCGTTCTAGGCGAGGTTCCTTCGGCGCAGGCATTCACCCCGCGACCTGTGGATCAACTCATCAAGGAGGCTCGTTCCGCCACGCCGCCCCAATGGGGCCAAACCAAACGCAAACCGGATTTGGTGGACATCACCACCCTTGACCCGACGCTTCGGTTGGATATCCGCTACGCATCCAAGGACAACTTTCTCCACGCCCCTGTCTACAGCGCGGCCAAAGCCTTCTTGCAGCGTCCCGTCGCCCAGGCTTTGGTTCGCGTGAATCGTGCGCTCCTCCGCTCGGGCTTCGCCTTGCGGATCCACGACGCCTACCGCCCCTGGTGGGTCACCAAGGTCTTCTGGGAGGCAACTCCGCCCGCGAACCATGACTATGTGGCCGATCCCGCCAAAGGCTCCGTGCATAACCGTGGCTGCGCGGTGGATCTGGACCTGGTTCGTCTGTCTGATGGAGCCGCTGCGGCCATGCCCAGCGACTATGACGAGATGTCCCCCCGCTCCCACGCAGACTACGCGGATGGTCCCGCTGAAGCCCGGCGAAATAGGGATCTGCTGCGCGCTTCCATGGAAGTCGAGGGCTTCAAGGTCCTCAAGGAGGAGTGGTGGCACTTCGACTACGCCACCAGCGCCGACTACCCGAATATGAACCTGCCTTTCGAAGCCATCGTCGGGAAGCCGGCGGAACTGGCGGCAGCAGGCCAGATCCTTCTGGTCACCACGCCGGATTGGGACAATCCGAAAGGTTGGCTGCAACGGTTTGAACTGCAGAAAGGGGTTTTTGTTCCCGTGGGAACCAGATTGCCTGTCTGGATAGGCGGGAAGGGCATGGCCTGGCGAAGCGACGAGGGCGCCCCGCCACCGCCCGTGCAAGGCCCCGTGAAACGCGAAGGCGATGGCCGCTCGCCCGCGGGTATCCTCACCTTCGGGGGCATGTGGGGTTATGCCCCGAAAGCTCCGGAAGGCGTCCGCTTACCCTATACCACCGCCACCAAATGCGATCGCTGCGTGGATGATCCGGATGACGCCGACTACGCGAAGCTCGTCCATTTGGATTCCCCAGATGCGCCCAGAACCTGGCGGTCCGCCGAGCACCTTCTCATGGAAACGGACCACTATCGCTACATGGTGGTGATCCACTACAACGATTTAAAGCCCCACAAGAATGCGGGGAGCTGCATCTTCTTCCATGTGTCCCCTCCTCCTGGCGGAGGCACCGCCGGATGCACGGCCCTGGCCGCCGAAGATCTACTCACGGTGCTTCGGTGGATGGATCCGGCTCAGCACCCTGCACTTGTCCAGATTCCAGAACGGTTGCTCGATATCGCCCGCGCGGCCTGGAGCCTGCCGGCCGAGCTTCATCCACCAACTCCCTGATTTCGAAATCAACACCGACCTTCCTATTTGGAGTATCCCGTGCCCCTTCTTCGTCTCAGTCTTGTGCTTCTCCTGCTTTCCCCGGCTTTGTGCGCCCAGGTGGCCAAACCCACCCTTCATGAAGCCACCCTTCATGAAGCATTGCTGGCCGCGCACGCAGATCGCGCGGGGGATCCGGGAGTCGCCACAGCATTCCGCCACCTCGCGAAAACCTATGGGACTCCGCTTTACATCTACGATCAAGCTCACATCCGGGGGCAGGTGGACGCGCTGCACGCTGCCTTCGCCCCGCGCTTTTCCAAACTGAGAATCCTGTACGCGATCAAGGCCAATACCAATCCCGTCGTCATCAGTCTTCTTAAAGCCAAAGGCCTCGGCGCCGAGGTGGTGTCCCGGGGCGAGATCGAAACGGCGCTGCGGGTGGGGTACGCCGGCCCGGAGATCATGTTCACATCCTCTTCCAAGAACCCTGGGGAAATCCAACGCGCCATTGAACTAGGCGCAGTGCTCAATGTGGACTCCCTGGATGAACTCGGCCAAGTGCAGGCCGAAGCCCGGCGGCAGAAAAAGCAGGCGCGCATCTCCTTCCGCATCAATCCAGGCGTGGATCCCCACACGATCCATCAGATCAACACCGGCATCGCCGAATCAAAATTCGGGTTGCACCTGCAGGATGGCATCGCCTTCAAGGCCTACGAAAAGGCCAAGGGCATGCCGGAGATCCGGATCGAGGGTGCCCACTGCCACATCGGCTCCCAGATCACCGAGACTGATGGATATGTCCTCACCGCGCGGAAAATGCTTGGACTGGTGAAGGACCTCAAAGAAAAACTGAATATCAAGCTGGCCTTCCTGGACTTGGGGGGCGGATTGGGCATTCCCTACGAGGATGGACAAACTTTGATGTCGCCGGAGGACCTCGCCAAGGCGCTGGAACCCGTCTGGAAAGAGGGCGTTGCCGCCGCGGGCTATGAACCAACCCTGTGGCTGGAACCGGGCCGTTTCTTCGTGGGCGGGTCCGGCTATCTTTTGACCCGTGTGAACACCGTGAAACAGACTCCTCTCAAGACTTTCGTGAATGTGGACGCAGGGTTCAACACCTTGATGCGACCGGCCATGTACAAGGCCTACCATCGCGTGCGCGTCATCGGAAAGACCAAAGATCCGCAGCTTGTGGACATCGCAGGCGATGTGTGCGAAACCGGCGACATCCTGGCCGAAGCCAGGATGCTCCCTCGGGCCGAAGCTGGCGACCTGGTGGTGATCCTTGATGCCGGTGCCTACGGATTCTCCATGGCCAGCGAGTACAACGCCCGACCCATGCCGGCCGAAGTGATGGTGGATGGCAATAAGGCCCGCGTCATCCGGCGCCGCGGCACCTATCCCGAACTCTTCCGCAACACGGAAAGGGCCACGCCAACCAAGCATTAGGCCCCTTTAAATTGGAACCATAGATGAACACTGATTCACACAGATTTCCGATGCCTCAGCTCCGCGGTGGGGATTCAGGAGGCTTATGCGATTTTTCGTTTAAAAAGATAAAAAACCACCACCAAGACACGAAGACACTAAGAAAGACATTCCTGATTCCGGCCGGAAATAGCTTCGCGAGGCGCATAGCGCCTGCGGGCCGAAGGCCTGCAAATTCAGGTGGCCCGGCACGGATCACACCCAAGCGTGAGTCCGCCGCCGGGCCACCTGAATTTCATCCGCGAAGCTGGCGCATGACGGGTCTCTTTGTGCCCTTTGTGTCTTGGTGGTTCTATTTCCTTGAATGCCATTTGGTATTAAAGCCCGCAGGCGCTCCGTGCTCCCGCGAAGCAACGGCGGGTCGAGATCACCAAATGAAATGCAGAATGCCTGTTCAACTCAATCCCAAATCGGTGTTCATCGGTGTTCATCTGTGGTTCAAGAATAATTCACTTCGAGCTGTCTCTGTGGTTCTAGGGGCGCTGCTGGTGCTCGCGTCCTTGGCCTGCCGCTCGCCCCGGAACAGCCTTGCAGAATGGATGCCCTCGCCCAATTTCAACGCCCGTCGGCCCCAGTTGATCGTCATCCACCACACGGCGGGAAAATCCTTCGACTATTCCCTGAAGCAATTGAAGACCCACAATGACGGCGGTCCGGTCAGTGCCCACTACCTGATTGGCCGGGACGGTCGGATGGCCCAGCTGGTGTCGGATGATGACCGGGCTTGGCATGCGGGCACCGGCACGTGGGGGCCCTATCGGGATATCAATTCCATCTCCATCGGCATCGAGCTTGATAACAACGGATCGGAACCCTTTTCCTCGCCTCAGATTGATGCGCTGCTCATCTTGCTGGAGGATCTCACCAGCCGATTTCGAATTCCCCGCACGCAGGTGGTGGGCCATGCTGATGTTGAACCGGTGCTCAAAGCGGATCCCAGCGGATTCTTTCCCTGGAAGCGCCTCGCCGAACAGGGCTTTGGCCTTTGGCCTGATGAGCAGCTTCAGGAGGCTCCAGCGGGTTTTGATCCCTTCCAGGCCATGGTGCTGATGGGCTACAGCCTCAAGGATAGGGGGGCGACCATCAGGGCCTTCCGCCTTCACTACCGGGGCGATAAGGAAACCATCCTGGATGAGAAGGATCTACGGATTCTTTTCAATCTCCAAGGGAAAATCTACCGGAATGCCTCCGCTGGCAGTCCCCTGGCAACTGTTCAAAAAGGGGGAATGAGCCCCGCTAAATCTGCGGACAGATGATCTGTAGAGGTGTATTTCCGTTCAGGCGATGCATCCACGCCAATTCGCAACTAATGTAAGGATTCTTCCCGTGGGTTTCGCTCCCTTGGACTATGTGATCGTCGCCGTGTACCTCCTTGGGGTGACCGCCGCTGGCATCCTGATCTCCGGCCGCCAACACTCCTCCCGCGACTATTTCCTGGGCGGCAAGCAGATGTCCTGGTGGTCGGTCGGGTTTTCCATCGCCGCAAGCGAAACGAGCACGCTGACTTTCATCAGCATCCCTGGACTGGCGTTCAAGGGAAACCTGTATTTCCTGCAACTGGCCGCCGGCTACTTTATCGGCCGCTTGATCGTGAGCGCGGTGTTCATCCCGGCGTATTACCGCGGTGATCTGGAAACCGCCTACGACTTTCTTGGCAAACGATTCGGCCTCCCGCTCCGCAGGTTCACTTCCATGGTGTTCATCGTCACACGTGTACTCGCTTCTGGAGTCCGGCTGTTCGCCACGGCGATCCCAGTGCATCTCATCACCGGCCTTAGTTATCCCACCAGCATTTTGCTCATCGGCGGATTCACGCTTGTGTACACATACCTAGGCGGACTCAAGGCGGTTGTGGCGATGGATGTCGTCCAGTTGTTCATTTATCTGGGCGGCGCCGTGGCCTCGATGTGGCTCATCCTCCACCATCTACCCAACGGCTGGTCGGACGTGGTGGCCTTTGCTGCATCGAACGGGCAAAACAAATTCGCCTTCATTAACATCCACACCGGCACGACGTTCATGGCGTTCCTCACGGCGCCGTACACCCTGATCGGCGGACTGATCGGCGGAACCTTCCTGACCATGGCATCCCATGGCACGGACCAAATGCTCGTGCAACGGCTTCTGGGATGCCGCACCCGCTGGGATAGCCAACGGGCCCTGATGCTCGATGCGGCATTCATCGTCCTGCAGTTCGGATTTTTTCTGGTGCTGGGATTGTGCTTGTATGCCTTTTATGGCGGAGTCTCCTTCCAGCAGTTGGGGCTTGGGACATCGGATGAAGTCTTTCCGAAGTTCATTCTAGAGAATCTCCCAACCGGAATCGCCGGGTTGGTGGTCGCCGGCGTCCTTGCCTCGGCCATGGGAACGCTTTCTTCCTCGATCAACTCGCTAGCTTCCTCGACGTATCTCGATATCTTCAAGTTCACCGCACGCGGACGCTCCTTGGATCAACAGGGCGAAATCCGCTGGTCGCGCATTTTCACTCTGTTGTGGGGTGTGCTGCTCATTGGCGGCGCGATGCTTTTCACGGACACGAAGAATCCAGTGATCGAACTCGGACTGAAGATCGCGTCGTTCACCTATGGCGGACTGCTCGGAACGTTTTTGCTTGGACTGCTTTTCAAGAAAACGGCACAGCTCGATGCGATGATCGGCTTCGTGAGTGGATTGCTCGCCATGGTCGCGGTGCTGGCCTTCACGAAGATTGATTTCACCTGGCATACGTTCATCGGCAGCATGGTGACGATCATCGTAGGGAATGCGAGCTACTTCGTGCGTGTTCGTATGGCTGCGCCCACCAGAACCACACCTTCGTGATCGCACCAGTCGCCATGAATTCTGATGCAGACGACAAGGACAAGGATGCGATGTAGTAGGGGCTGGGAATTTCCAAACAGAGACTTCGTATCACTGAAATTATTCCATTAAGCACTATTATTTCATATGTTTATGCATATTTTTCGATAACTTTTCCCGAAAAACAAAGCGGCTGGGCGCTAGCGTTTGGAATTTCATGTACTTGGTCTATTCAATTGGCTTCTGTTTGCTGTATACAAGAGATCACCATTCCAACTCTTCAATTCGCGAGAGCTTTTGGCAACCCAATTTGTAGGAGAGACATATGCACAAAAGGTACTGGAGCACTTTGGCGTTGGTGCTTGTCGCCCTTCCGGCGGTAGCTCAGCAGCAGACCGGCACCCTTGCTGGCAAGGTGAACGCGAAGGACGGCAAAGGAATCGCTGGCGTCCGCATTGATGTCACCGCGAACGTGCTGCCCCAACCCAAGCGGGTGCTGACGAGCGAGACCGGCGAATACCGGCTGCCCTTTCTGCCCCCCGGTGAATATGTGCTGACCTATACCCACCCGAACAAGACCTCCCAGAAGCGCTCGGTCGCGGTGGTTCTCGGGCAGACCAGCACTGTCAATGTGATCATGGCCGACGCAGCCATTGCAGGAGCCCAGATAGAGGTGGTGGCTGCGGGTGCCCTCGTGGATGCAACGTCGGCCGAACTCAAGTCCTCCTTCAGTTCCGAAGTGTTCAATGCCCTCCCGGTGGGCCAGGACTACCGCGATATGACCAAGCTCATCCCGGGCGTCATGTACTCCCAGGACACCACACGCGGTCCCAGCGCCGGCGGCAGCGGCCAGGACAATGTTCACCAGTTCGATGGCGTGAATGTCAATCTACCGATGTACGGAACCCTGCCCGCCGCACCCTCGGGCCACGACATTGACCAGATCACCATCAGCAAAGGTGGTGCGGATGCCACGGGCTTCAACCGCTCCGCGGGCTATACCATCAACTCCGTCAGCAAGTCAGGCACCAACGTTTACACAGGAGAACTCTCCTTCCAGATCCTGCCGGATAACATGGTGGCCAAGCGCCGTGGGCAAACCAACGTATTTTACGAGCAGGAGAAGACCTACGCGGTCTTCAATATCGGCGGACCGATTCTGCAGGACAAGCTCTTCTTCTTCGGCTCGCTTTACCGGCCCACCGTTAGCCAGAAGAACAGTTCCAACAAAATCGGGGCCCTCCCCAACTACTCCGCAACCCGCACCGAGTACTTCGGCAAGCTGACCTACGCCCCCACTCAGAATCTCCTCATCCATGGGAGCTACCGCGACTCGGACGACACCTCTGAACATGGTGGCTACGGCCCGACCACGGCTCCCACCGTGGGCGTGGGCGCGGTGACCAAGATGAAGATCAGCACCCTGGAGGCCACTTGGAATGTGACCCCCAACAGCTTTATCAACTTCAAGACTACCAACTTCACCATCAAGAGCATCGACCATCCTGACTACCTCTCCTCCGCTGTGCCTTCCTTCGGCGGCAGCATCGACGTGAACGCCTTTGACACCCAGGGGCAGTTTTCAGTGCCAACGTTTTTCGTCGTTACCCAGCAGCACACAGTGCTGACGGCCGCTGAGATCGCCTACAACACCTTCGCTCAACCCTTCATCACAAAGTACGGTTACACCGGCGATCCCCACTGGCGCGACGGGTGGCAGTATTACCGTGGGTGGCTATAACTCCATCAACAACCAGAACTTCTTCCGCCGGAACTACGAGCTGGCCTATGACGCCGTATGGGGCAACGCGGTCACCCACACCTTCCATGCAGGCGTCCAGTGGTTCAAGGAGATGGAAGATTTGTACCGGATGTCCAACGGGTGGGGCATTATCTCCCTCGCTGCGCCCTCTGGCTCCGTCTATCCTCCACTCTCACCGAATGCGCATCTTCCCTACAGTTTTGTGGCGGCCGTCAACCAGCAGGCCATCTCGAGAGTGCCCCCCATCCACTCGGAGTATGTCGCGCTCAACTACGAGGTCAACGATAGGATCAAGTGGCAGAACTTCACCTTCAACGTAGGTATGATCTTCAGCAACGACAAGCTCTATGGCTCTGGCCTTCGTGAGGATTCCAGCACCGCCTCCGGCTATGTACAGGCCCGCGGCAACAGGTACCTGGAGAAGGAAATCAAGATCTCGGACACCCTCCAGCCCCGCTTGGGCATTACCTGGAACTACCAGAAGGAAGACACCATCTACGCCAACTACGCGCGCTTTGTCCCTTCCGTTTCCTCTCTGCCCCGTGCCTCCTCCTGGGACCGCAACTTGGTCGCTACCATCAACGTCTACTTCGACAACACCGGCCAGCAGGTGGACCATGCGACGGACGCCTCCTCCACAGGCAAGCTCTACGCCCCCGGCATGAAGCCCCGCCACACGGACGAGTTCCTGCTCGGCACCACCCGCGACCTGGGCAACGGGTGGAGCGGTCGGCTCTACGGCCGCTACCGGCACAGTGTCAACTTTTGGGAGGACACCAATAACGGTGCTCGCGTCATGTTCAACAACCCCTACGGGCCCCAGACCTACTACATCCCCAACCTTTACCAGATGATGAACCAGCTGACGGGAACCACCTACGCCAACGACCTGGCGGCCAAGAATGTCTTTGTCGTGGCCCAGCTGGACAATAGCTTCACCAAATACTATGAAGTGTCCGCGGAAACCGAATGGAAGGGCACCAACGCCTACCTGAACATGTCCTACTCATGGAGCCACTACTACGGCAATTTTGACCAGGACAACTCCACCAGCAGCTCGGCGAATGACGCCAACGTCTTTGTGGGATCCTCCAACATCGGCGACGACTTTGGCCGACAGCTTTGGAATAACAAGTACGACAACCTGTCGGGCGACCGTCGGCATAAGCTGAAGGTTTTCGGAACCTACAGGCTGCCCTGGCAGGCCACGGTGGGCGCCTACTTCATCTACCAGTCGGGCCAGCCTTGGCAGTACTCGGACTACTCCATCTACGATCGGACGGTCCAGGCACCTGGTTCTGCTGCCAACAGCACCAGCGACACCAACCGCTACTCGGAGCCCGCTGGCTCGCGCACCACCCCCTCCCATAACCAGTTCGACGTGAACTACACCCAGATCTTCTGGCGGACCAAGAGGTATCGGTTAGAGGGCATGTTCGACATCTACAACCTGTTCAATAAGCAAACCGGGTACAACTATCAGCCCAGCGTGCATTCCACCCTTGTTGGGTTGCCGATGTCCTACTATGCTCCGCGGCGTTCACAGCTGGGCGTACGGTTCACATTCTGACGAACAGCCTTCAGGTATTACGCAAAGGGAGCGGCTTAGCCGCTCCCTTTTTTGCAAGAAGTAATGACCCCCTCGGATCAAAGGTTGTCTTGCGGTCGAGTTGCTGCTTCAAGCAAGTACAGGAAGCTCCGGTACACCTCACCCGTGGCGCGGGTCATGCCTACTTCGCAGGTGCGGCTGCTGGAGTAACGGCCATCAAAGGCCTGGCCTTTTACCTCGCGGGCATCATGGGTGGTGGCCGAGGCCGTCAGTTCGGGATGGGTGAAGCCGCGGTCGCCCGCGAAGCCGCAGCAGCTGGCATCCCTGGGCATCACCACATGCTCTGCGCACGCTTTGGCGATGCCTTCGAGCTTAGGCAGCAGATTCATTTTCGTGACAGAGCAGACAGGATGGAGCGCGACGGAATTCACCTTGCGGAGTACCTGAAGCCGGGGCAACAGCACATCATGGGCGAAGGCTGTGCTGTCCATGATCTTTAATGTGTCGAACTTTATTTGATTCTCTGGGCTCAGATAGACGCGGCTGCTGGTCATGCCGTAAGTGCATGGGCTCGTGTCCACCACAACCGGTAGACGGCCCTCCTGGCTCCACTCCCAGAACTTTTCGATGGCGCGGTTCACACTGAACCGGTGCGCATCGTCGTAGCCCTTGGAGCTGAAGGGGACACCGCAGCAGGTGCCTTCCACACCATGTGGTATGTGAACCGGTAATCCGGCCCGCTCGGATACCCTCATCAGCGCTTCCGCTAGACTCAGCTCCTCGGATTCGCCGGGTAGGTGGCCCATCACTCGCGAGATGCAAGCCGGAAAGTAGATGGCTTGGGCACCTTCCAATAACGTCAGAGGAAGTGGCGCCTTGGCGGCTTTGGGCATTTCGGGGCTCCATTGAGGGGAGGCTCCGAATACCTTCATGGCGCGTGTGATGAAGGGCATGGCTTTGGGGCCAAAGTTTCGTTGGATGAAGTGGCCAGTGCGCAGGGCGAGACGAACGGTGGGCTCCAGGGTGGCGAAGTTTCGAGCTAAGCGGAGGGCGATGTACTTCGCCAGTCTGCTGTGGCTGGCCTGGCGGAACCGCTTGGTGAGCTGGCCGGTGTCGATGCCAACGGGGCAGGCCGTGGCGCAAAGGCCATCCACTGCGCAGGTGTCCAGAGCCATGTAGGGGAAGGCTGCCAGCAACGAAGAAAGCAGGGCAGGGGCCTCCCTGCTGGCTTCAAGACGCGCCATCTCGCGACGCACGACGATGCGCTGGCGAGGCGTCAGCGTGAGCTCGCGGCTGGGGCATCTGGGCTCGCAGTAGCCGCACTCGATGCACTTGTCGACTTCCTCTTCCACGCCGGGCAGAGGCTTCAAGTTGGCGAGATGGCACCTGGGGTCGTCGTTGAGGATGACGCCGGGATTCAGCAGGCGCGCAGGGTCCACGAGATTTTTCAGTTGCTCCATTACTGCCTTGGCTTCAGGCCCCCATTCCGCTTCCACGAAGGGCGCCATGTTGCGGCCCGTGCCATGCTCGGCCTTCAGGGCGCCGTCGTATTTCTTCACCACCAGCTCGACCACGTCGTCCATGAAGCGCGCGTAGCGGTCAATGGCAGCCTGATCGTTGAAGGACTGGGTGATGACGAAGTGCAGGTTGCCATCCTTGGCGTGGCCGAAAATGATGGCCTCGTCATAGCTGTGTTGGGCGAAGAGCCTGGTGAGATCCACGGCGGCATCGGCCAGGCGATTGATGGGAAAGGCCACGTCCTCGATGATCACCGTCGTGCCCCGCTTGCGGACGGCGCCCACCGAAGGAAAGGTGCCTGAGCGGAGCTTCCAGATCAAAGCCTGCTCACGCGGGTCGTGGGTGAACCGCGCGGGCTCCAACAAATTGAGCCCCGCTGCCGTGGCAAGCCCGCGTCGTTCGAGATCTTCACGGCCGGATTCATCCCGGCCCTGGAATTCCACCAGCATCGCCGCGGCCCCATCCGGCAGCGCCTTGATGTTGGCGGGTGCGCCTGGCTGGTCTTCGACCGATTTCAGGGAAGCGCGGTCCAGCAGTTCCAGAGCCGCGGCTCCGGCTTCCCGCAAGGGCACGATGGCGGCGCAAGCGGCGTGCAGATCCGGGAAGATGAGGAAGCCTGTCACTTTCACGGGCAGATCCGGCACAGCCTTCAACACCGCTTCCGCGATGAAAGCCAATGTGCCTTCGGAGCCCACCAGCAGATGGCGGAAGATGTCCACGGGCCGGTCGAAATCAAGAAAAGCGTTGAGGGAATACCCGCAGGTATTCTTCATGCGGTACTTGGCGCGGATGCGTTCCGCCAGCGCTGGATTCGCCAGAAGGTCCGCCTTCAGCCTCAGCAGGCCGACTGCCAAGGCCGGTTCGGCCTCGCGGAAATGATCGTCTGCGTCCGGCACGGCTGTGTCGATCACGGTGCCCGAAGGCAGCACGAAGGTGAGGGATTCCAGCGTGTGGTAGGCGTTCTGGGACACGCCGCAGCACATGCCGCTGGAGTTGTTGGAGAGGATGCCGCCCACGGTGCAAGTGGCAATGGATGCGGGATCCGGCCCCATCTTGGCGCGGAAGGGTTTCAGCGCATGGTTCACATGGGCGCCGATGACGCCTGGCTGAACCTTTACCTTCGCGCCACCTTCCAACACCTGGATGCCGCGCCAATGCCGGGCGACCTCCACCAGGATGCCGTCCGACACCGCTTGCCCTGAAAGACTGGTGCCCGCGGCCCGGAACGTCATGGGGATCCTTCGCTCACGGCTCAACCGGAAGAGCGAACGCACCTCATCCATGCTGCTGGGAAACACCACGGCCTTTGGGATGAGCCGATAGAAGCTGGCATCCGAAGCGAAGGCGATCACGTCCACGGGCCGGTCGAGCACGCGCCCCGATCCGACTATGGCCGCAAGGGCGTCCCTCAGCGAAACGGGCAGGAAGTCATTCATTCGTGTCACTTCGTGTGGCTTCGTGGCTGCTTCTACGGGGCAGCATCAAGGTCATGGCCCTTTGCGTTTCGGCGTGGTCAAGACATCCAGAATCGCAGCGGTTTCAGCATCGGGAAGACCGTCGTAGCGAGATGGGCGATACTTCATTTGGAAAACAGACAGGATGTTCTTCGTGGCGGTATCTAGTTGGCCAGTCTGCGGCGCGGCAAAGCCGTGCTCGGCGAGTTTCGCCTGGAACCAGGCGATGTTGGGCAGGGCTGCCTCGTAGGCCTCGCGCTTCGCAGCCACAGCCGACGCGTCGGGCCAGGGGATGATCCCTTCATCCGCCAAGCGCTTCCAGGGGAAGGTCGGGCCTGGATCCACCTTGCGTTGCGGTGCGATGTCGCTGTGGCCAAGGATGCGGTCGGCGCGGATTTCATGGCGCGCGACGATCCCTTTAACGAGCTCGATGACCGCGTCGATCTGCGCCTTCGGATAATCGTGGTAGACGATTCCGTCTGGGCCCTTGGTGTCGCCCAGGTTCTGGATCTCGATGCCAATGGAGGCCGCGTTGAGCTGGGTCTGCCCCTTCCAGGAACTGTCGCCCGCCTGGTAGGCGCGCCGGTCTTCGCTGACTAGCTGGTAGATCCTCACCGGATTATCGCGCACGAGATAATGGCTGCTCACATTGTCCTGAGTGAGGGTCTTGAGCGATGCCTCCCAGGTGCCCCCGGTGAAATGCAGGATGAGGAATTGCGCGCGGCTGTCCTGGCTCTTGGCCCGGTAGGAATGGTCAATGTGAGGGCGGGAACAACCGATGGCGGAGAGGACCAGAACGATGCAGGTTAGGGTTTGTTTCATGGTTCGATTTCCTGGACAGGAGGTTGAGGAGCGCCAACCGTGGTGTCTTGGGCACTCAGCGCACTCAGCGCTAGTCGTGCGGCTGCGTGGTGGCCACGGCAGGGACGCAAGGCGAAGGACGTGCTGGTGGGCAGCGCTTCGCGCATGGATTCGGAAATGACCGGATGCAACATGGCGGCACGGCCACTGAGGGCCACGGGACGCGGCCCGTAGCGGACGATCATCGCCCTGGCGAGCCGCGCCAGCTCGTCACCGGCTGCCCGCAGGATGTGCAACGCCGCTGGATCTATCTCTGCGGCACGCGCCACCCCGAGAGCGAGGCGTCCGATATCGCCACGGCTGCCGCCGTACACGTACTGCCGTGTATGCGCCCAGTCCGAACCGCCGACAAGGGTGAATAGTTCCCTGGGCCATGGGCGAATCCCGCCAGACTCCTGGCTGCTCGTCCTCGGCGCGCCAGATATGGCGCAATGCTTCGCGCGCGATCCAGTAGCCGCCTCCGCCATCGTCAATGAGGCCACCGCGGCCGCCTGCGCGGTACAGCGCTCCGTCCTCGGCGATGAAGGCGGCGACCGATCCGGTGCCTGCGTAGACCACGTAGCCTTGGCCCGGAGCGAAGAGATCCAGATACGCCGTCTCGATGTCGCTGCTTAATGTGATGGCATGAACAGGCAGTCCCAGAGGCGCGGCGATGAGTTGGATGAGATCTTGGCTCCCGTCCCCGAAGCCCGTCAGACCGGCATGCACCCGTGCTGGACGCCCTGCAGCCTGGACAGCGCGGACCAATTCCTCCAGGACAGCGGCGACATGGGCTCGGCCCGGTCCCTGAAGTTCAAGGGCGCTGAACCCTTCCACATGGCCTTCCTCCACGATCTCTCCTGAGGCCCCTGCCAACGCCCAGCGGGTTTCAGTGCCTCCAGCGTCAATGCCGAGGGCGAGGAGGGCAGCCTGCTCTGGGAACTCCTGATGCATTCAGACTCCGCATTTTTCAGTATCGCTCTTCCTTCGCGACCCTGCGCGGGCTTTCAAGACCCGTGCGACCAACTGCCGACACGAAGGCGAGGCCAAGAGGGTTTCCTCCGGACTGGGCAGGGATCGTACCCGCTCCGCCAGGTAGGGTGAAAAACCGCCAAGTGCTGCCATAACGGCCCCAGACCGCCAGAAGCCAAGGCACTTCCCCGGTGGTCAACTCGACCCGGATGGTGGGGGAGTTGGCTGGTGATCGCAGCAAGCGCACCGAGGGGGCCGGGGGCGGCGTTCCCCCGAGCCATCCCGTGGCGGGCACCAGCGCAGGGTCTCCATAAGTGTTGGCGAGTGGTCCGGTGATGCCGCCGTAGTCCTTTTTCAACGCGACCATGCTGAAATGAGCGTGGCCAGTGCTGCCGCCGCACGTGCGCGTGAGCTGGATCTGTTCAGTGATCTCTTCCACAGGCCATGGGGCGGACAAGCCAGTGCGGCTCGTGAACAACCCCGGCCATATATGCCTGCCTTTGGGGTTCTGGGCCCGCCAGTAATCCAGGAGCGTGCCGAAGGGTTGCCCTGGGGTGATTCTGGGCCAGTAAAGCTGGGGCGCCAGGTAGTCCAGCCAACCCTGTTCGAGCCACAGCTCCACATTGGCGTAGATCTCGTCGTATTGGCTGAATCCTGTGACTCCGGGCGGCCACCGGTCCGGCCGACCGATCCCGAAGGGGCTCACACCCACCCGCACCAGTGGTTTCTCCTGGTGGACCTCCTGGTACAGTCGTGCGACGAGCCCGTCCACATTGCGTCGCCGCCAATCAGCGCGGGAGAGCGCGCCGCCACCGGACAAAAAGGCTTGCCAGGCGTGTTCGTCAGGGAAATCAATCGTTTTGCCCGTTGGATCCTCAATGGGATATGGATAGAAATAATCGTCAATATGAATTCCATCCACATCGTAGCGGCGCACCACATCACGTATGACGGCCAGCACATGCTCTACCGCATCAGGTTCGCCGGGGTCCAGCCACAATTGATCGCCATAGGTTCTCACCAAGTCTGGCCGCGTGATCCCCACATGATTCGCAGCGAGGGGCGATCGCGCGGAAACATGCCGCGCCCGGTACGGGTTGAACCAAGCATGCAACTCGATGCTGGCGCGATGAGTTTCCTCGATCCAGAAGGCGAGGGGGTCATAAATGGGTTCAGGAGCCGTGCCCTGCGCACCTGTCAGGTATTCGGACCAGGGTTCAAGTTGCGATAGGTACATAGCGTCTGCCGCTGGCCGGACCTGTAGGATGAGCGCGTTGAGCCCGAGCGAACGCGCCTGGGCGATGATGTCCCGGGCTTCTTTTTTTTGGGCCTCCACTGACATCCCGGGATGGCTGGGCCAGTCAATGTTCGCGACCGTCGCGACCCACGCGGCGCGGAATTCCCGTGGCGCCGCAGGGGGTTCCGGCAAGGGCGCGAGAGCTGTTTTGGGTTGGAAGGGAGTTGGTGCCACATGGTTCGCGCAACCCACAAATCCAGCCAGGGCGAGCGGCGCCAGAAAGGCGATGCCGAGGAGTCTGCTTAGACCTTGACGAACCACTTTTTCCTCCACATCACCCAAGCGACGGCAAACATCGCCAAGTTGAACACCACCGCAAAAAGAAGCGATGCGTTTTCCGGCGAAAGGGGGAGCGTGGTGATCGCCTCGAACAACTTCTCCTTGAGTGTCATTGGGGTGGCTCCTCCGGCGATATGGATGGATTGAAGCATCCGAGCGACAATTCCGGAGAAGACGAAAAGAAAGAGCGCGTTCATTCCGTAGATCGTGAGCGGCAGGCAGGCCCGACGGGTTGCCAAAAGAAACCCGGGCGGGGCTTCATCCAACGCCGCGTGGAAGACCGCGAGGAACACGAGGGACCATCCCCCGGTGGAAAGGACAAACGAGGGGGTCCATAGGTTTTTGTTGATCGGTATGAGGATCGCTCCCATCCAGGCCCCAAGCCCAAGAATGAGCACGCCAACCGCGAGAAGGCCCAGCGACTTTCGGACCCTGCGGACCGGAGCGGCAAGGTAATAGCCAGCCAGGACGCCCAGGAGCAGGCTTGCGGTTGCTGGCAAGGTGCTGACGAGGCCTTCGGGATCCCACGTCTGCGAACTCGCCCACAAGTGCCCTCCCAGGACGATGCGATCAAGCCAAGCTCCAAAGTCATTTCCCGGCTCGAGCCTGCCCGCGGCTACCAGGCCGTCGGCCCCAGTCACCGGCACCAGGAGCATCAACAGGAGATACAAGCTGAACAGACCCGCTATCGCGGCCAGGGCAGCCCGCCACCGCCCCCAAAGGACGATGGGGGCGGCGAGCATGATGGTGAGCGCGATGCGCTGAAGGACGCCGGGGATACGCAGGGAAGCTAAATGGAACGCAGGGATGAAATTGAGAAGCACTCCGATGAAAAAGATGATCGAAGCGCGGCGCAGGATGCTGCGGAGCAATCGGAGCAATACAGGGTGGTCGGTGCCTTCGGAGATCTTCTTTCCGAGGGAGATGGCCATGGAGAGCCCGGCGGCGAAAAGAAAGAAAGGGAAAATCAGATCGGTGAAGGTGCATCCATTCCACTCAGAATGCGCGAGGGGTGCGTAGATGTATTTCCAACTGCCTGGATTGTTGACCAGCACCATGCTGGCAATGGCAAAGCCACGGAAAGCGTCCAGGGAAGCAAGGCGCTGTGGGCTGGGCGGACTCGTCATGCTGCTCATGGCGCTTCCCTCCGCCCGAAAGCGGGGTCGATGCGTAAGAAAGCCGTGAGGATGATCGAGGGCACCGTTGCGCAGCAAACCCAGATGAAGAAGTGCAGGTAGCCCAAGCGCTCCTGGATCCAGCCGCTCGCCATGCCCGGAATCATCATCCCCAGCGCCATGAATCCGGTTCCAATCGCATAGTGCGCGGTCTTGTGGGGGCCGTTCGCGATCATGACGATGAACATGATGTACGCGGTGAACCCGAAGCCATACCCGAACTGCTCGATGGCAATGGCGCTGGCTACTGTCGCGAGGCCGCTTGGCCGCATGGCGGCGAGGTACACGAAAGCCAGGTTGGGGAGATGCACCGCCAGGGTCATGGGCCACAACCACCGCTTGAGGCCCATGCGCGAAATGACATAGCCACCTACGAGTCCGCCCGCCGTGAGGGAAAGCACACCGACCGTTCCATAAGCGAGTCCCACCTGCGCAGTCGTCAAGCCAAGCCCACCCTTGGCGGCAGGATCCAGCAAGAATGGCGTCACCATCTTGATGGCCTGGGCCTCTCCCAGGCGGAAGGTCAGAAGGAAACCCAGGACGAGCGCAATGTCGCGGCGTGCGAAGAAACTCCGGAAAGTGGCCAGAAAGCCCTTGAAAAGTCCAGTCTTCCCGTCCCCGGGCTCATCCGATTCGGGACGCGGAAGGACGAGGCGATGCCACAAGAAGAGTCCCAGGAAAAGCAGGGCGAGCGTCACGAATACAGCCATCCAGGCGCCCCGGGGATCCCCGGTCCGTTCGGTCAATCTCCCGGCCATGAAGACGAGCCCACCCTGGCCCGCGATCATGGCGACGCGATAGAAGGCGCTCCGGAGGCCCACATAGGCGGCTTGGTGCTTCTCGGAAAGCGCCAACAGGTAGAAGCCGTCCGCGGCAATGTCGTGGGTGGCCGAGGCGAAGGCCATGAGCCAGAACATGGCTAGCGTCAGGACGAAAAAGGAGGAGGTTGGAATCACGAAAGCCAGCAATGCGAAGGCCAGGCCTACCGCACCTTGCAGGAGAACAACCCAGGTGCGCTTGGTGCCCAGGAGCTCCACGACCGGCGACCAGAGAGGCTTCACGACCCAAGGCAGGTATAACCAACTTGTGTACAGAGCGATGTCGGTGTTGGGAACGCCGAGGTTCTTGTAGAAGACCACCGACAAGATCATCACCGCGACATAGGGCAGCCCCTGGCCGAAGTAAAGCGAGGGCACCCAAGCTAACGGCGCCGATGGCCGCGTTTCAGTTTGCGCCGAAGTTTGCGCCGGGATTTCTGCTTGCACACTCATCCTTGGAGGGCGGCGCGCACGCTGCCTTGGGCCGCTGCGAGCCGTTTCCGAGCTTGATCCGGTCCTATGGCTTTCAGGATGGAGACGATCGCTGTTTTGACCTGGCGGTCGCAGGCTTCGAAGGCTTCCTGGGCCCGCGCCTCGTTTGTTCCCGAGGCTAAGGCAATGAGCCGGATTGCGCGGCGCACGAGCTTCGCATTGGTGGGCCGCACATCGACCATGAGATTTCCGAACACTTTGTTGAGCCGCACCATCACGGCTGAAGAGAAGGTGTTCAGGGCGATCTTTTGGGCGGTCCCGGCCTTGAGGCGAGTGCTTCCGGAAATGACCTCTTGGCCAGTGTCGAGAATGATTCCCACATCCGCTCCCTCCCGCCAGGGGGGCGCCGGGATTGTTGGCGATTCCGATGGTGTACGAACCTGCGGCCCGAGCTGCCGCGAGCGCGCCAAGGGTGAAGGGTGTGGCGCCGGATGCTGCCAGCAGGACTACGACGTCGCGTGGGCCGGGGCGGAGTTCGGAAAGATCCCGCACACCTCTTTCATGGTCGTCCTCAGCGCCTTCGACGGCCTCGTGGATGGCGGGTAGGCCTCCAGCCAGGAGGGCGACGGAACGGTCCCGCGGCCAGGAGAAAGTCGGATTCAGTTCCACGCTATCGAGCAGACCCAATCGTCCGGATGTTCCCGCACCCACATAGATGATCCGGCCCCCGGCTTCAAGACGCGGGACAGCCCCCTCGACCGCAAGGGCAATCTGCGCGGATGCCCCCCGCACCGCCGTGGCGGCGGAAGCCTGATCATCGATCAAGGCGGCCACGAGCTCAGCTATCCCATATTCATCAAGGCGCTCGTGTCCGGGGTAGGGCTGTTCCGTGCGAGGCGGGATCATGTCATTCACCGTGTTTTTGTCACTTTTGAGAGGTGGGGCGGATGGTCTGGATCATACCCCCTTGCCCGGGAGAGCGCTTCGACCATGGGGTAGAAGCTCTGGATCGCGGTCGCGGTGTCCAGCTCTGGATGGGGCGCTGGAATCAAGGGAAGAACCACTCCAGGAACGTCGGGGGGGGCGGCGAGCAAAACCCGCGCGCCCTGCTCCTGGAGATCATGAGCCAGGGAGATCAAGCCAGCCTGGGCCGGACCCCGGGGGGCAAAGACGATGAGGGGGTAGCCTTCATCAACGATTGCCATGGGACCATGCCTGACCTCAGCCCCGGAGAATGCTTCAGCTTGGATTCCGCAGGTTTCTTTCAGCTTGAGCGCCGCTTCCATGGCGATGGCAAGCCCAGTGCCTCTTCCCAGAATGAACAACCGATCCACTCCAACCAGCGCGTCTATTCCGGCGGTCCAATCGGCGCAGGCTGCGCGTTCAAGGGCGCCGGGCAGCTGGGTGAGACCCGCTTTGAACACCGGATCTTCCTCCCAGGCGGCGACAATCCTGGCCCCTGCTACGAGCTGTGCGATGAAAGTCTTGGTGGCGGCGACGCTGCGTTCCTCTCCGGCGAGGAGCGGGAACACCCTCGTGGCCTCGCGGGCGAGAGGCGATTCGGGATCGTTCACCACTGCGACGGTGGTCGCGCCGTTCCGAGTGAAGTAGCGCGTTGGGTCCACGAGGTCGGGGCTCTGGCCGGATTGGGAGAAAGCCAACACAAGCAGGCCGGGCTTGGCCAAATTCGCATGGTATAGCGTCACGAGCGACATGGGTAATGAGGTCACAAGGCGTCCCAGGCGGGCCATGATGAGATAGGCCATGTGTTGGGCCGCGTGGTCCGAACTCCCGCGTGCGAGCGTGAGGATTCCTGTGGGGGGATGCGCTCGGAGCAACGCGCCCAGCGCGTGGTAGTCGGGATCGCCAGAATCCAGCAGCCGCGCGACGGCGGCTGGCGCCTCCCTGGCTTCATCAAGCATGCGAGTCAAACCACGCTCCTTCCAGGATCACCCCTTGGATCGTGAGGTTGCTGTCCAGAACCACCGCATCGGCCCGGGCGCCTTGGACCAGGCGTCCGCGGTCCTGCAGGCCAAGATGGTCTGCCGCGTTCGTGGAAAGGCACCGGGAGGCTTCGGCAAGGCACAGGCCAAGTGAATTGACAAGATTGCGAAGCGCCTGATCCATCGTTAGGGCCGAACCCGCCAGCGTCCCATCGGAAAGGCGAACGCCGCCGAGGCACTTCGTCACCGTGTGGCGCCCGAGCTGGTATTCGCCATCGGGCATGCCCGCAGCGGAGGTCGAATCCGTCACGCAGTAAAGTCGCGGGATCGCGCGCAGCGCCGCGAGGATTGCGCCAGGGTGCACATGCAGCAGATCCGGGATGATCTCTGCGAAGTCCGCTTTCGCGAGCGCAGCACCCACCACCCCGGGATCGCGGTGGTGCAAGCCGGGCATGGCATTGAACAAGTGCGTGAAACCGCTGGCGCCGAGGCTGAGCGCCTCCACCGCATCCTCGTAGGTTCCTTGCGTGTGGCCCAGTTGCACGCGGATGCCTTCGGCCAGCAGCTCGCGGATGGCCGATCGGTTGGCCGGTATCTCCGGTGCCAGTGTGATGAGGCGGATCGGGGCGATCGCGTGGAGGAAACGAAGCTCCTCAAGAGCCATGGGGCGGGTGTGGTCGGGTTGAGCCCCGAGACGTTCACGGTTGATGTACGGGCCTTCGAGATGCACTCCGAGAATGCTCGCACCTCCCTCGGGACGGTTATGGACGTAGGGAGAGATCCCCCTGAAGGCGGCTTCCAGATCCTCCGGTGGAGCTGTCACGGTCGTGGCGGCAAGTGAAGTGGTGCCGTGGCGGGCATGGAACCTCGCCACGTGGACGACCGCATCGCCCCCGTCCATGATGTCGTGGCCATCACCGCCATGTACATGCAGGTCTATGAATCCCGGCAGGATGATCGGGAGGGCCGCCAGCCTGACGTGGCTTTCCTCGACGGGTGATCCCGTAACCTGCGCGATGCGGCCATCATGGCCGATTTCCAGCGCACCCGAAAGAAATCCTTCCGGGGTGAGTACCTGGCCCTCGACGCGTATCATCCCCGGCCTATGCGCCGCGTCGAATATCTCGCGTGCGGCGCGGCCACTTGCAAAGGGTCATGGATTGTTTGACCGGAATCAACAGTTTCGGCGATGGCTGAGATTGCTGAGATGGATGGAGCGAGGGCAAGGAGCACAAATAAACATTACAGGTATTCCAAACCCTTGGCGATTTGAACCTGGGTCCGCTTTGCTCACCCCGCGGGCTGGTTGTGAGCACTCGCGCGCCATTCCCTCATCGCCTCGCAGGTGGTTATAGCCTTCTGTTGATCTCTGGTTCTATACTCGGGCCAATCACGGAGATAGAGGCCATGGCCACACAGTGGTATTACGCTCAGAACAATCAGCAGTTCGGTCCCATACCTGCGGAGCAGTTACGCAGCATGCTTTCAACCGGCGCCCTGCGGCCATCGGACCTTGTTTGGTCTGAAAGTCTTCCTGCATGGACACCCGCTGGCCAGGTTTCGGCGCTGCAGGTTGCTCCGAACCCACCCGCTCCGGCGCCAGTCTATGCTCCGCAGCCCGCGCCCAAACCGAGCCCCAATTATGCTCCAGCGGCTCCCAGCCCGGTCTACCACCACCCTGGCGAAGTTTCAGAGGAAGTGGTGGGAATCCTGAAGAGTACCAAACCATGGGTGCGGTTCCTGTCAGTGCTTGGCTTCCTCGGCCTCGCACTATTGGTAGTGGGGTGCATCGCGATTCTGGCCGTTCCGATGGGGCAGATGGGCTCCATGACGCTCGGACCGCGCATCGCCGCTTCGTTTGCCTATCTCCTGATGGGGCTGTTGCAGCTTCCTGCTGTCCTTTTTCTCAGCCGCTATGCAAGCCGGATCGCACGCCTTGCCACGAGCGGCGACCCCAACGATTTGGAGGATGCCCTCCGGGCTCAGAAATCTTTCTGGAAGTATGTAGGCATCCTTACGTTGGTGATGATGATCCTCTACCTCATTGCGATTGTGGGTGTGCTTGTTTTCGCGGGTGCCGCTATTTTTGGCCGCTAGAGTGGCAGTCCGGTTAAATGACCGTTTATGAAAGCAATGCCCATACGAGTTTTCAGAGTCGCTCCGGTACGTGAAAAGCCCACCGGACAATCCGATAGTCCAGTGGGCTTTAAGCACGAACACCCTGGTTCAGGGCGCGACTGTCACCATGGCAGTCAATGCGTCGGCGGTCGCGAAGGGGAAGGTGTTTAGGCGGAAGGGCGCTTTGCTTGGCTCCGCATCCTTGGCCTTGATGGCGCGAATACGGAAGATGTAGCTCTGACCTGGTTGGAGGATGCCTGGAGGAACGGTTAGCGAGGTCTCCTCTGTGATCAAGGATGCCACTGTGGTCGTGCGAGTGCTGACTCCCTGGGCGAAGATCCGGAGCACTGCCACTGAGTAAGCATCCGCTTCACCTTGGGTGGGTCTGCTCCAAGCAATGGAAGGGGAAGCCGTGAGGCCGCTCTGGGACACGAAAGCGTCTGAGCCATTGATCATGGGACTGATCACGGGGCCGATGGCTTGGAGCATGGGGTGGTGCCGCTTTGGCTCCTTAAGGGAGTTGGTGGAGAGGGTCGCCTGGATGGGGCGTGGGTGGGTAGCGCCCGGTGCGATGTAGCTGACGCTGTAGTTTTGATTGATGCTGTACACCTGTCCCCAACGGTGGGGAAAAGGATTGCCGTAGTGGGCTTCGCCTAGATCCAGCGAGGTTGTGGCCAAGGAAGATGGGTAGAAGTTCACCAGGTCCGCGGTGGCCGCAATGAACCCCTTATTCGTCCCCCAGGGTGGCGTGTGGACCACGAAGCGCTGGAACGATGGAGTAGCCGTGGGGTTCACTTGGGCCTGGTACGTTGCGTAAGGGGTGCGATCCCAGGCAATGCGGACATCTTCATGCTGAGGGACAGGCGTTAGGGCACCGTTCAGCGTTGTGGGAAGTCCATCCAGCTGCACCAAGGAAGCGGGCTTGAATATTCCCGTAAGCACAGAGTACGTCTCAGCGCCGGAGCTGACGGAACTGAGTTGAGTGAGCGAGGGCTCGTCCCCTTTGGTGGCATCCACCAGGAGTAGGCCTGTGTCCACCCAGTCCTGCGCCGTGCCCACCATGGCGATGTCTCCGGCAAGCGGCATATTCGTCGGATTGAAGTCCCCAAGATAGCCGTAAACGCTATTCACATTCGTGGCATACCACTGGAGGATGTCCGAGGCGGCAAAGGGCGTGAGGCCAGTAACGTTGAAGGTGAGAATTGTGCTGAGGGTGGCTGGCACCGCATCTGGACGACCGTAGGCGAAGATATCCAGGTCTAATTTATGCTCGTCAGTCCATACATAGCTGTTGCCGAATCGAAACCAATATTCATCCTTGGGAACCTGAGGAATGGTGAAGGTTCCATTAGCCAGGCCCGTTCCTGAAATGGTCATGAAGCCGCCCATTCCATCAGGCACAAAGGCGGAGATCGGTGTGCTGGTCAAATCTTGGGGCGCCGCCGTCTCGCCGCTGTTGGTGATTGTGCGAATGATGCGGGTGCCCTTTACATCTTTTGGGTGGCCCGAAGCGTGAACCGGAGCAGAAAAAACGGTTGCGCAGATCAACAGCGCGGTGCTGCCCAAAGTGGGGAAGGGGCGATGTGAACGGATGGAAGCCATGCATTTCTCCAAGGAAGAGCGTTCCGTATTGTCCTTCTGGAGGCAGGCACGCTCGGGTTAGGGGCAAATAGAGAGCTTGTCTGATTTAGAGTCTCAGTCAATCATAAATATGAAATTTAAGTGATCATATTTTGCCTAGTCGGTTATTTTCTAAGTGCAAAATCATTTCTTGATGCCCTCCACAGAACTGCGGCGGGCCGGATCAAGGTCGAGTTGTCTCCGGCCTTCTGCTAGAACTTATCCATGTCCGAATCCCCACTGGCCGAAGCCGAAATCCGTATCTTGGGTTGTCTCATAGAGAAACAGCACACGACGCCGGACTACTACCCGCTGACACTGAATGCCCTGGTGGCGGCATGCAACCAGACCTCCAACCGCCACCCACTGGTAGTTTATGGCGAACAAACGGTCGTAGATGGCATTGAGCTATTACGTCGCCGCCAGCTGGTGTGGCTGGTCAGCGCGAGTGGAAGCCGCACGGTCAAGTACGAGCAACGCCTCACGGAATCGCTTCATCTGTCGCTTCAGGAAACCGCGCTTCTATGTGTGCTGATGCTCCGAGGGCCACAGACTCTCGGTGAACTCCGGGGACGCTCAGAGCGTATTTATCCCTTTGCGGACCTGGCAGAAACCGAGGCGGCCATGGCTGCATTGGTTCAGGCCGAGCCAGAAGCCTTGGCGGTAAAACTCCCAAGATTGCCCGGCACAAAAGAATCGCGCTTCTTCCATCTGCTTGCGGGCCCAATGGAAGTCGAGGCTCTGTCCGCCGCACTGGAGGAAGAAAAGAAGAAACCCCTTCCAACACTTGCGTTGCTGGAGGCCGAAGTTCAGAGCCTTCGCGCTGAGCTTGCAGAATTACGCACCGCCTTCGAAGCCTTCAGAGCCGAATTTTAGGCACCGTTACACCTTGGCCAGCGCTCTTCTGGCCAAGGCGTTACGGTGCCTTATGTCGGCCGCAGGCCGACGCGATGGGTGGTTCTCTGCAAAAACTCGAAGGCAACAAATCTTAGCGCTGCAGAGGCCAGCGCTCTTCTGGCCAAGGCGTTACGGTGCCTGTCATGAAAGCCAATCTGAAAACCTGAAATAGGAGGTTTTAGGAAAACGCCGGAATGGGTGTGAGCTGGACCATCAGACCGAGTTTTTCGAGGTCGCGAATGTGCCTCTGGATGCTACGGTGGCGGGACTTAGAGGAGGGAGGTTGGGAGATGGGTTCCTGGTAGGTGGCGCCTTTGCTCATCAGGCGGTAGATGATCACCGCGAGTTTTCTAGCGATCGCCATCAGTGCCTTCTTCTTGCTTCCAATCTGGGCGCAGAGGTGGCGGTATTTGCCCCCGAGGTGGCAGTCTTTCGCCTTCACGGCGGCGATGGCGCATTCCATCAAGGCGCTGCAAAGGTACGGGTTCCCCTTTCGGGCGGCGGCGCGCATATTTTTGCCTCCACTCTCTCGGCACCCAGGTGCTACGCCCGCCCAGGCGGATAGGTGTTTCTCGGTGGGCCACACGCTCATGTCCACACCGATCTCGGCAAGGATCACACACGCGGATGTGAGGCTGATGCCGGGAATACTCATCAGCAACTCCAGCTGCTGCTTGTGAGGGGCCATCTGCGCTGCGATGAGCCCCTCCACATCCTGGATGTTTTCCTCCACGACTTCCAGCCGCTTGAGTTGCAGCGCCAGCAGCTTCCTGGGAACCGGGAACAGGGGCGCTTCCAGGGCCGCCGTCAGCATCCCCAGTTTCTTCTTCACAGAGTGGTGGATGAGCTTGGGGAGTTCGTCCACGACGCTCCGTCCTTCCGCCAGGGATTCCAGAATCGCCATGCCGGATGTGCCGAACACATTGCTCAGCACGGTTCCCAAGGTGACCCCTGACGTGCGAGAAGCCGCTGGACTTCATTGCGCATGCTGGTCCGCGCTTGGATGAGCTGACGACGAAACCGCGTCAGTTCCCGGGCATCGCGGAATTCCTGCTTGGGCACGAAGCTTGGGCGAATGAGGTCGTGCCGCACCAGGCCCGCGATCCACCTCGCATCCTTGCGGTCGGTCTTATGGCCGCGCAGGTTTTGCATGTGGTTCGGATTCCCCACGGTCATCTGGACGTGGCCTTCCAGTGCCGCGAAAACGGGCATCCAATACACGCCCGTGGCCTCCATCCCCACCGCCTGGCAGCCACTGGCGAAGAGCCAATCCCGAAGCTCTCTCAGGCCCTGTAGAGCCGTGGGGAAACTCCGCTCTTCGTAGCGAGGCCCGCCACTGGGGCCAGAGCGCACCAGGCAGGCCACGAGGATGGCCGAGTGGACATCCAGCCCGCAAGCCACGGGATGGATGACTTCAGCGACTTCCCGGTCCATGGGACCTCCTCTCGAAAAGGGAGGGATGTCCGATGCACGGGGCGAATGAACAGCGACACTGTCATCCGTGCAGACTCTTCCAAGTCGCAACACAATGTGATACCACTACCCGTGCGGGCCAGTCTTATGTGCGGAGTTTCCACTGCCATAGGAGCCGCGGCCACCATTTAGGACATCCCTCAAGATGAGCCTGCGCCGCTTGGCCCGCACCTATCAAACCCATACCCTCAAACTATTAACGCCCACTCTGGGCTTTCAGCCCACGTGATGCCCCGCAGGGGCAACGAGTCTTATGTCGGCCACAGGCCGACGCGATGGGAGGTGCTCCGCCGGGAGTCGAAGGTAGTAACCCCTACGGCCGCAGAGGCCAGCGCTCTTCTGGCCAAGGCGTTACGGTGCCTCCAGCTATCGCAAGCTGTGCGCGCTCCTGCTCGCTACGCTTGCAGAGCCGGAGCCTCTATGTCGGCCACAGGCCGACGCGATGGGTGGTGCTCCGCCTAAAGTCGAAGGTAGTAACCCCAGTAACCCCTACGGCCGCAGAGGCCAGCGCTCTTCTGGCCAGGGCGTTACGGCGCCTCCAAGCATCAGGAACAACGCGCGCTCCAGCTTTCAGGGACCACCGAAGAAAAAGCACCAACGCGCATTATGGCCTCACCTCGTCCCGATGACCTCGAGCTATCTCTTTTTCTTGGTGGCCTTGGGGGACGCTTTTTTGGCTGACGGCTTTTTCACCGGAACCCCATTTACTTCCTGGGCATCGGTGATGAGCACAGCGGTGACTGGAACATCGCCGTTCATCTGAACGTTATGGGTGGGCACAGCTTTGATCTTGTCGACAGTATCCATGCCTTCAATGACGCTGCCGAAGACGCAGTAGCCCCATCCATCAGGTTTTGGATCAAGGCTCATGGAATTGTCTTTCACGTTGATGAAGAACTGGCTGCTGGCGCTGTGGGGATCATTGGTGCGTGCCATGGCGATGGTTCCGCGAGTGTTGTGGAGACCCGCTGCCATGGCCTCCTTGCCCTCATTCGCTATCGGAGGATCCCCTGCTTTCTTTTTCATATCAGCGGTGAAACCTCCGCCTTGGATCATGAAAGTGGGAATGACCCTATGAAATGTAGTGCCTTTGTAGAAGCCCTTATGGACGTATTTCATAAAGTTGGCAACAGTCTTGGGGGCGGCCTTTGGCTCCAGTTGAAGCGTGAAAGAGCCCAGGCTGGTCGTGAACTTGACTTGAGGCTTTTCTGACGGCCCAGCAGCAAGAAGGGGCAGGGCGAGAAGGGCGGAGAACACAGCAGTTCGCATGGATTTTCCTTTCCGAAAAAGATGATTGATCACAGAAGCGTGGCCCCTGTGGGATTCGAACCCACGCCTTAGCGCTTATGAGGCGCCCGCTCTGACCGCTGAGCTAAAGGGCCACTTCCATTCAAGCACGGGTTGGTTTCGTTTCGCACTGCTGAAAGGCTTTTGGAATGGCTGCTAACATGGCTCGATTCCCTTTGGAACCAATTTCGGAGCCACTCTCTTGGAACATGAGACCAAATCTTTTGTCGGGTCCACCTCAGACATTGAGCAGGGCAAGGGCGTTCTTCGCTCCACATTGGGAGCATTGCATTGGTTGAGTGAGCATTGGCAGGCGGAATCCGTATCAAGTTGGGTGGGCTCGGTTTCGGGCCAACAGGGGCGTATTGTCCTTTCGGGCATGGGCAAGTCGGGGTTGATAGCCCAAAAAATCTCCTCGACTTTTGTTTCGACCGGTTCCCCTAGCCTGTTCATGCATCCAGCTGAAGCGCTCCACGGGGATCTAGGCATGGTGATTCCAGGTGATTCGGTGCTCCTGCTTTCCAATAGCGGGGAAAGCGAGGAAATCCTTAGGATTTTGCCTCGGCTATCTCGCTTAGGGATCCCCATTGCAGCTATTACATCCAACACCAATAGCTCTTTAGGCCAAGCAGCCCGATGGTGCTTTTCTTATCAACTACCTGATGGTGAAGGATGTCCGATTGATTTAGCTCCTATGGCCAGCACCACCATGCAGCTCATTTGGGGAGACATGCTCGCTGCCTGTTTGATGAGTCGAAAAGGGTTTACAGCGGAACGATTTGCCGAACTTCATCCAGGTGGAAGTCTTGGTGCTAAATTACTAAAAATTAAAGATTTGATGCATTTACTGTATCCGAGTATTGAAATAACCGCTGGTCTGATCGAAACGCTCAAGTCCATCTCTGACGGTAAATTGGGTATGGCGGTAGTAATGGATGGGGGCATCTTCAAGGGCGTGATCAGCGATGGGGATATTCGACGGGCGCTGGAACATTCCCAGAACCATGGGGACAATCCGCTTCAGCTAAAGGCCTCTGATATCTTGAGTGGCCATCCGCCTTACACCATCGGATCGGATCGACTGGCCGCCGAAGCGGCAGGGATGATGGAGAACCATAAAATCACCTTTCTAGTCGTTGTCGAAAACACTAAACCCTGTGGTGTCATACATATTCATGATCTTCTTAATGCCAAGGTGATTTGAGCTTTTCAATATTCAAGTTTACATAATATACATTATCGAAAGTTAAAATGAACCAAATTCTCTTCCGCTACACCCTCCGCAGATGGCTCTTCCCTATCGGAGGAGCCGTGCTTTTCTTTGGGGGACTGCTGCTAGCCAAAGAATTGGTGGATATCTCCAAAGAGGTTTTCAATCTTGGAGCTTCCTTCAAATGGCTCTTGCCTTTGCTCCTTCTGGCGGTCCCTGAAACCTTTATGTTGGTATTCCCCATGGCCGCCGTTCTTGGAGGCTTGCTGGGGACCCAACAGATGGTCCAAAGCTCGGAGTTGGTGGCGTCCCAAGGATTAGGCATGGGGAGCCGGATGCTGCTCAAGCCCTATCTGGTGCTCTCTTTGTTTGTCCTGTCGCTATCTGTAGCCAATAGTCACCTTCTAGTTCCATCGGTGAATCACCTTCAGGCCACAGTCCGACTTAAAATGCTCGAAGAAGCCCGAACTCGTTTCCTTAGAACGGGTCAACCCCCGCGTATTCCCCCCGGCTCTCCTGGGCAATCAGTCTGGATGGCTCCAGATGGTGAAGTTCATGTGATGGAGGTCAGCCCAACGGGCGTCCAGCATATGGTGGCCAAAGGCATTTCCTACTCGATCCACCCTCAATCGGACGGCGGACACATTCTTGATATGCGGCTGGTCGACCTCAATGGAAGCGTTTTCCAGGTTCAAACGGGAAGCGTCGTGAACCTTCACCAGGAGAGCCAAGATCTTCGGTTCCGATTACCAGGAATCGCGAAGATTCTGACTCCGACTCCTCTCAGGTATCTTAAAACATCAGAGATCATGCGATTAAAATCTCCGGCATCTGTGATGGAATTGAGCCGTCGCTTTTCCCTTCCCTTTGCTTCAGTCGCCTTCTTGTTGTTTGGCATTGCAATGGGCTTGGGGCACCCACGGTTTCAAGCTGGTGGTTCGATTTTGAACAGCCTCGGACTCATCCTGGTTTATTATTTTTTCAATATGTTGTTTGAAAACATGATCATGCAATCAAATCATCAAGCTTTTTATTATCAGTTATTGCTGCCATGGCTCTTCCTGGCAGCTGGTTTTTTATTGCTTAATAAAAAGTTAAAACCCCATATGTCCAATACAACTATGAGTCACTTCAAATTGAAAATGAACAAGATGTTGGTTTCTTTGGCCATCAAGGCTCGTGGGCTCTTGAAATCTCTGAAACCGATAAGATCAAATGCCGAGGCATCCAATGAGCCGTGTTCAAATCACATCATTAATCGTTGGGCATGTTCACTTTGGGCCAAGAGTTGGGGTGCCACATTGGGTACCTTACTCGCCCTTGATTTACTTATCGAGTATGCGACCCTCGCTGGGGACGTTTCTCGTAATCACAAGACCATAATAGACTTTTTATACTATTGGATATTGAATCTACCCACCTTTATGAACACGGCTTTGCCTATCACCTTCCTACTTGGAACCATGTTTGCGTTTGGGCAGGCCACACAGACCGCAGAATGGGTGGCCCTACGGGCGGGCGGAGTCAGCCTTGTTCAATGGGTTTGGCACGCACGAAGGGCTTGGTTGACTGTACTTGCTTCTACAGCGGTCCTTCAATTGTGGGTTGCTCCTTACGCATATTACAAAGCTGACACTGTTTATAGACAAATCATCGATCGGCCTGCAAATCCCTCCTCTCGTAATGCCTGGCTATATTTGGGCTCGACAGGTGTGCTTTGGAACCAACAAGGGCAAACTCGTTGGGGATTCCCTCTCAAACCTGCACTAGAGGCGCCGATACTGCTTTGCTGGAAAACGGGAGATGCTTTTGCCCAGGGACTTTCCTGGGGGGGGACCAAGCTGGTCCAAGGGCCAGGTGTGGAAAGACTTTTCCCGGAGACGTCCTTACGGGAGCCCACCCACGCTGACATGACCAGCACAGGCGATTTGTTTAAATGGCAACGCTGGGCCCCCGATCCGAACAGAGCCACCCTGCTTTGGATCCGGATCTTCTCCTGGCTTGCGGGTCCCTGCCTGGTCCTTGCATCCCTTTCATGGGCCTTCCCCGAAGCACGTAGTGGCCGGGGGCAATCCATCGGAATTGGACTCGTCATCGGCCTGCTCTTTCTTGGTCTTCAAGGGATCTTTACTGGTGCATCGAAATCTGGGGAGATCCCGGCACCTCTCGGGGCCTTGGCACCCATGTTGTTCTTCGCCGGATTCGGGTTCATGCGGCTAAAGCGCCTCAAGACCTGAATTTCCATCACCGTTCTTGTGTGGAATGCATGGGTTTATAGCGACCATCGCAACTAGGCTGTGCGGTTCAGGTTATTTTGGGGCAACGACTTAGATCACCTCACCGTATTCTAAAGGGCTATGGCTAAACGAGCCTTCGGCGTCTCCAGGCAGTTTCATGTGCTGAGAAGGATCACCCAGGTGGTCCTGCTTTTGCTTTGGGTGCTGCTGCCCTGGCTGGATATCGTTCGAATCGAGATTCAGGGAACCCATGGGCCAGGAATCATCTATTTCGGCCATAGCTACCCCATGGACTTTCCCTACGTGCTGGGCCTCATCATCCCCTTCGTGGTCCTGATCTGGGGCATCGCACTCCTGACCTATTTCAAAGGCCGGGTTTTCTGTGGCTGGGCCTGCCCGTACGGGAGTTGTGTTGAATTATTTGACGGCCTGAGGACCGCGGTGTGGAGAGGTTCGAATCGCAAGGTGGCCGCCTGGATGAGACGATCCTCCCTTCATAAATGGCTTCTCCGCTTGCTCGCTGGCCTCACTTTGGCTCTGGCCCCGGTCGTCCTAGCCCTGAGCCTCGCTGCCTACCTCGTGGCCCCGCGGCAAATCCTTCAGGAAGTGTTCGCCACCCCATGGGGGCGGGGAGGAATGATTCAGACCACCCTGCTGACTTGGGTGGCACTCACAATCCTGATTTCGTGGCTGGCTGGATTCGCTGTGAGATTCCATTTTTGCCGGATGGTCTGCATCTATGGAATGGGGCAAGCCATGGTTGTTTCCGCTGCGCCTGGCAATCAGATTCTGCGGCCAAGATTTCTCCCTGATGCGACGGATTCCTGCGGTGGCTGCCAAGCTTGCCTGAGGGCTTGTTTTGTGGACCTGGATCCCCGAGCCAAGCATCTGGTGCTGGGATTCAGCGCGGGCTGTTTCAATTGCGGAGATTGCGTGGATGCTTGCAGGACGGTGCAAGGGCATAAAAACGAGACATCGCTTCTTTCATTCAGGTCATCTCCGAGGGGATCACGATGAGCGGGATGAAGCCTTCTGCTCTGGTTGAATTGGCGCTGTCGTCCATTAAAGGCCATCCGACATTGAAGCCGGGGGACCGCGTGGTGGCGGCCATGTCAGGAGGAGTTGACAGCTCGGTCATGGCGGCCTTGCTTTGCCGCGCGGGATATGAAGTGATCGGCGTATCCATGCAGCTCTTTGACAAGAGCAAGGGTGGAACCACACCTGAGACCGAGGGGAAATGCTGCACCCTGGATGATTTCCAGGACGCCCGCCGGGTTGCCTACGAGATGGGCTTCTCGCACTATGTCGTGGATTTCGAAGAGCGGTTCAGGAACACCGTCATTGACGAATTTGTCGAGGGTTACCTTCAAGGGGAAACCCCAAGCCCCTGCATCCGATGCAATCAGCACGTGAAATTCAAGACGCTTATGGAGCGTGCCGAAGCTCTTGGCGCAGCCTTTGTGGCCACGGGCCACTATGCCCGGATCACACATGACGAGGCCGGATTCCACCTTCTAAGGGCCACTGATCCCGCCAAAGATCAGAGCTACTTCCTGTTCAGCCACACCCAGGAAACCCTTGCCTGCACGCTCTTTCCGTTGGCGGGCCTGACGAAGCCGCAGGTCCGTCAGCTGGGCCGCGACCTTGGTCTGCACTTGGCGGAAAAAGCAGAAAGCCAGGAGATCTGCTTCGTTACGCAAAAGCGATATGACTCCTACATTGAGGAGGCTGGCCGCGCTCCCGAGATCGGAGAGGGACCCACCCGCCACATTGATGGGCGCATCCTTGGGTCCCATCAAGGTTATTGGCGCTACACGGTAGGTCAACGAAAAGGGCTAGGTGTCGCATATCCAACTCCGCTTTACGTGCTGAAAGTCGAGCGCGAAACCAACACGGTCTGGGTAGGGGACGATGCCGATCTGTTTGGGAGCGAAATGCTGGTCCGGGAGTTGACTTGGTGCGGCAGCGAACCACGCGGCCCCCTGCCCTGTACGGCAAAAATCCGCAGCCGCGGCCTGGAAGTAGATGCCATCGCCATACCGTTGCCAGGGAATCGGGCCAAGGTAGCCTTTGCGGAACCCCAGCGGGCCATCGCGCCAGGGCAAGCGGTGGTGTTCTATCGCGATGATGAGGTCCTGGGCGGCGGTTGGATCACCGCATCCTGAAACGCGTTCGATTCCGATCTGCGCAAAATGGAAGGCCCCTTGCGGGGCCGGTTTTCTGGAGGCGCCGATCGGAATCCGGTGCCCGCCGCAGGCTGGCTGCGCCCGCGGCTTATCCCTCCGATCGCTTTGCGCTCTCCGGGGCCGCTACTAGGGTTCCCGTCTCCGCGAGGCCTAAGGCCGAGTGGGAGCGCGCATGCGCGCGTCAGACGGGAGCGCCATCCTGATTCGACTCCGATCTGCGCAAATTAGAAGGCCCCTTGCGGGGCCGGTTTTCTGGAGGCGCCGATCGGAATCGAACCGATGGATAGCGGATTTGCAGTCCGCGGCCTTACCACTTGGCTACGGCGCCTTGATGTGTGATTTACAGCTTAAACGACTAGGGCCGCTTGTGCGGCCCAAGTTAAGTGGAGCGGGTGATGGGATTTGAACCCACGACTTCAACCTTGGCAAGGTTGCACTCTACCACTGAGTTACACCCGCATTGTTCCTAGATCTTATCAAACCACGGTCTAGCGTCAATGCCTTTTCTCTGCCGCCTGGCAATCAGAACAGAGGCCGAAGAGTGAAAGCTGGTGCTTCGTGATCTGGAAACCCGAAGAGACTTCCAACTGCCTGAGACTATCTTCCACACCACAGATATCCACCTCCACCATCCGTCCGCACTGCTCGCATTGCAGATGATGGTGGTGATGTTTGGAGTTGCACCGCACAAAGCGCATGACCTGGTCCTGGCCAAGAATATTCTCGGCCCAGCCTTCCAGGATGAAACGCTCCAAGTTCCGGTAAATGGTCGGTAGGCCTGAACGGTCCTCTCCCATGCGCGCCGATATTTCCTCCACTGTCAAAGGACGGTCAGAGGCGTTTAAAACACGCAGAATGCCCTCTCGCTGGGGTGTCTGGCGCATGCCAGCTCCACGCAGGGAAGGAAGAGATGAGGATTTCGCATGAGGGCTCACAGAACCAGGATGACAAGAATCGGGCGCCGCGTGAATCCATTCTCCTATGAAGCTTGAGTTGGGGCATCCTGAAGCCATGCTCCGCAATTTGATGGAACACTCCCCGCAAGTGGCCACAGCCCCGCCATTCCTACCCTTGGCATTCCGCCTGTCCACCAGTTTCGGGCTTCTCGTGCTTCATCTCGCATTCCCGCCTGACCCAATGAGGGCCCCGGCCAGTGAAGCGATCTATCTCTTATTTGTCGCCCTCTTTTTCATCGAAGCCGTATGGGAGATCCAGCGGTCGCTGAATCACGGATTGGCATCGTTCGCGACCCCGGGACGCGCCAGCATACGTTCCAATCTCGCCCTGGACCTCGCGTTGGTCGCCTTGCTGATCGCCTTCCAGGGAGTGGACCAAGAGAGATTCGCCACCATCTATCTTTTCCCTATTTTGTCGTCCGCTTTTTATCTCGGCACCACTGAAATTGTACTGGTCGGATTTACGGCCTTCACGCTTCATTTATCGAGTTTCCTGCTATTTGGAACCGGGGTGCTCCCGCCTTTCGGCCATTCTGGCGCGCCCATGGACATGGATACTGCTGAATGGATCCTGGCCTTTGCATCCCTTGAGATTTTTGCCGCGACACTCGTTGTCGTCCTTATCCGGAGAAATCTTGAAGGGCTGCGCCAGACTTTGGTGGCATCAGAGGCCAAGGTGGATGATCTTTCGGCCCTCCACCGCCGAGTTGTGGAGTCTATGGTTTCCGGACTCATTACCACTGACTTGAAAGGCCAGATCACCTCGGCGAACCCAGCAGCCGAGGGCATTCTCCAACGAGCGCTTCCCATTGGGCGGACCATTGACGCTATCCTTCCCGTGGATCTTGCCAGGCAGGAAATTCTTCCCAGGGAACAGCGGTTCGAGGGTAGTTACATCGCTCCCAATGGGGCGTGGCGGCTCTACGGTGGCAATGTTGCTCCGCTGCGGGATTCCGAAGGCAAGCAAACCGGACACCTGATGCTGTTCCAAGACCTTACTGAAATCAAAGCGCTGGAAGAACGAACCCAGCTAAGTGAACGGCTGGCGGCCATCGGTGAGCTTTCCGCGGGCCTGGCCCATGAACTGCGCAACCCCTGGCATCAATTCTTGGATGTGTGCAGATCCTCAAAGGCGAAGGCCATGCCCACGCCATGAATGAGAGAGCGCTGGGGATCTTGGGCCGCGAATCTGATCGAGTCAGCGCCATCCTCACAAAGTTCCTGGACTTCACGCGGCCCAAACCAGTTGAAGTCCGGCGTGTCTATTTCCCCGATCTCATCGAGGAACTCCGGGCCAGCTGGGAAACCGATCCTCGCGCCGAAGGCCTTCCGCTGGGTATTGGCCCAGTGCCTGATGTTTGGGTCCGGGCAGATCCATTGTGCGCGCACCAGGTTTTCACAAACCTCCTGACCAATGCACGCAAAGCCCTGGAGGGAACCCCGGAGCCTGAAGTCCATTTGGATTTTGAAGAAGACCCCAGCCTGCTTACGGTCCAGGTCCGTGATAATGGATGTGGCATGGATGCGGAACAGTTGCGCACTCTGTTCGTTCCCTTCTCCAGCACCTTCAAGGAAGGCACAGGTCTAGGCATGAGCTTGGTATTCCAATTCGTTCAAGCCATGGGGTGGGACATACGAGTTCAAAGCCAGCCTGGCTCGGGAACCTTGGTGAGCCTGAAGATTCCATTCTGGGGTGCCCGGACAGGCTGAACCGAGTCTCAAGTGGCAACGATTCATATTTGAGCCTAAACTTTTCATAACATTCCGTCATAAACCTGGCAGAGGTTCCTTGTTGGATCCAGTTAACCTGTCAGATTCAAGGCCATTTCCAACACGATTGGCCTATTCGTTTCCTCGGTGTTCGTAAATCGTTTGACACCACGGATTCCGTCGCAAATTCAGGATGCTCCATGAACCGCAAGCTGATCCGCCCCAACATGAATGAGATCAAAGAAAAGATGGGCCGAGGGGCCGCCTCCCAGACTTTAGGTGGCGGTGCCATGGTGCTGACGCCGACTCCGACCATGATCCAGCCTGATGGCGCCGTCACCGCTATCGACCCAAGCGCGCCGCTGGCTCCCCAAGGGCTTGGCAGCCCTAGGCGCAAGATTGCGCCGCCCGAACAAACCAATGCCGAAAGTTTTTACTACCTGAAGCAAATGCAATCCAAAACCCCAGTGGTGGTGGTCCTTCAAGATGATGAGAAACTCCGGGGTGTCATCGAGTGGTACGACAAGCACTGCTTGAAGATCAACAGGCTTAAAGAACCCAATGTGGTGGTTCCCAAACACAACATTAAATACATTTACAAGCAGGAAGAAGAGCCCCGCATCCGCCGGAAGAGCAGCCCCAAGAAAGAAGACCTCATCTCGCCAGATGTGGACCTTCCGCTCTACGATTGAGGGGACCAGGGGTTCCTGCTTGAGCCGATCCGATTCACCAACCGCTGCTCGTCCACGCATTGCCATCACCCTCGGTGATCCGTGCGGGATAGGCCCTGAACTATTACTGGGATCTCTCTTCGCCATCAACCGATGGGCTGATGTCATTGTCATCGGAGCAAAAGCAGGACCTGATTTACTTGAGAGCCCTACAACAAAGCCCGGCCGTGTGCAGTGGCGCTGGAGCAACCCACCTGGAGGCGGCCCTGAGGTGCCCGGCGCAAAGTCCTATAGCCTGTGGACCGGCTCCGGAAATTCCTGGGAACCCAGCGAGCGGCAACTCATGGGACACGCGCTTTGGATAGATCCCACGCCAGAAATCACCTCCTCGGCGCTCACTTTGGGCGAAGGCTCAGCGGCCTCAGGGAAGGCCGCCGTAGAAGCGGTCCGCATCGGTGCCCACCTGGTGATGATCGGCGAAGCAGATGCGCTGGTCACGCTCCCCCTTTCCAAGGCCGCCGCGCATCAGGCGGGTTACGAGATTCCCGGGCACACGGAGTTTCTGCAGGAACTATCAGGATCTCCCATCACCCGGATGGCCTTCGTTAGTCCAAGCCTGAAGATCGTGCTCCATACAGTCCATCAGAGCCTGCGTTCAGTGGTGGAAGACATCAGCGCAGAATCTGTGGCGCAAACACTGAGCTTCGCCGCAGACCGCTTCATCCAGCTCATGGGGAAGAATGACCTACGGGTGGCCCTTTGCGCTCTCAATCCCCACGCAGGTGAAGGCGGCGCCTTCGGCAAGGAAGAAACGGCTCTGGCCGAAGCCGTGGTGATGGCTGAAGCAGCTTTTATGGATTTCGACTTGGAGGAAGTGGCCACGCCCTTTGAGCATGTGCCTTCGCCTTTCAGCCCTGGGGCCATCCCAGAGGGGTGGGAAATCTTTCCGAGCAAACCCAAGGAGGGCCGGAACACGGGTCCCATTCCAGTCGTAGCCACGACCACGCATCTGGGCGTAGAAATCACTAAGATTTCTGAAACTCCCATCCCGCTTATGGCCAGCACCCGCCCAGCTCCTCATTTTTTTGGACCTCTTAGTGCCGACAGCCTTTTCCATCGTGCCGCGAAAGGCGAATTCGATTTGGTTGTGGCTCTTTATCATGATCAGGGGCTCATCCCCATCAAAGTGCTGGAACCTGCCCGCGCGGTGAATCTCACCCTGGGCCTACCCTTCATTCGCACCAGCCCTGACCATGGGACGGCCTTTGACAAAGCAGGCCTTTGGATATCCGACGCGACGAATTTCCTTGAAGCCGCAGCCTTGGCTGTACGGCTTGCTGCCCGCGCCAAGCGGGCCACTTGGCAGGCTGAGGTGGGTTCAACAAAGGGGCTCGACTGAGCGACGCCAACCTTCCCCTCCTTCCAGTCTGGCGGGCTTTTGGACCTGGCTCTTCCCATTTGCTGGGCTGGGAGCCCCCAAGCCGTCCCCTGCCCCGCACGGCGCTGCGAGTGCTGGATGGCCGCGGCATCCACCTGCCGAGCCATCTGTTCCGGCTTGAAACAAGCGCTTCCCAACTAGGATGGAACGTAGCTTGGCTGGACAAAATCAAGCCTGAGTTGACAGCCTGGATCTCTGGCTGTGGAACAGCAGCATGCCGGTTGCAGCTATTCCCTGATGCAGTTTCCGCCAGACTGGAGGCGATTCCAGATCCTTTTCAATCCTTCCGGTTGCTCCCGATGGCCCACCCATTAGGTGACATCAGGGATAACGAAAAAGCTGCGCACAAAGGGCTTTTGGGTACTTGGGATATCCAGATGCGGAATCTGGCTTTGGAGAGGCGCGCCGACGACGTCCTTCTTCTCTGGCCAGATGGCAGTATCGCCGAGACAACCTTTGCCGCTGTCGGGTTGCAGATACAGAATCGCTTGCTTCTGCCACCGCCAGAAGGGAGGGTTTCCAGCATCACCGAGGCTGTTGAGTTGCCGCTTTGGGCTATGGCCCATGGGCTTGCGATCCAGCAAAGACCCCTTGCTTTGGATGAAGTTTCAACCGGGCAGCTTTGGTGTATGAACGCCGTGCGTGGTTTGTGGCAGGCTGAGGTAGTCCAACTCTTAGGGAATGAAAGGGAATAATGCTTCAAGATCTCTTTCTCGCCCTGCTGCTGCCCCTGCCACCTTGGCTCGGGTTCTGGATCTTCCGCCGCAAGGGAAGGGTTGGACTCAGCTATGGGTATTTTCTAGGGGGAATCCTGGCGGTGCTATCGCTGCCATGGCTAATGGTCAGCCACCTGGCAGGTATTGAACCTCTGCCTTCAGCCTTCCTTGGGGGTACCCTCTTCGGCTTCAGCCTTTTCGTACAGTTGAATCGGGAAGGCGCCCAAGGTATTAGGAGGCTGGGCTTTGGCGTGGGCGGGGCAACGATCTTCGCTTGGCTCCTGAGCCTGCAAGTGGGTCTGGATGCAACCGAGTCATTCCTGTTGTTTTGGGGCACCACGGTTGCCCAAACGGCCCTCTGGATGCTGCTTTCGGATCTCGGATACAGGCTCAGCAAAGGGCGTTGGCTGTCCGCGCGCGTTCCGATCGTGGGTGGCGTCACCGTGCTCATCTGCAAGGCGATCTATCATTTTCTTCCCGGCAACATCACCACGCTTTCTTTTCCTGCTTCCCTGCTGGTGGGGATGCTGCTCGGTCTGGTGGCGCTACAGCAGCTCACCTGGCTTCGCAGCCAGGGTGTCTGGGTGGAGGGCCGGGGGGACGCGGTGCGCACAGCCCTGCCCGCGCTGGATGTGAGCGAAAAACCTGAAGGCCCATCCCTCCTTTATGGCATCGAGTCGGAACAACCCATGCTCCTGGTCAATGATTCCGGTGCCATCGCTGAATCCAACGGGGCCTTCAGCCACATGGTAGGCCTTCCACGCCACGAAGTCCGTGGTCTCCCCTTATCTGCCATGCTCCAAGGCCAAGATGCATCCACCTGGGATGATCTGCGTCAGCAGCTGGTCCAACAAGGACGAGGACGAACCACATCTGCCTTGGTTCACAAGGATGGCGCTTTCCAGGATGTGCAGCTGGAAGCCGTGGCCTTCGACCGGAACATGGCGCTGGTGTGGATCTCTGACCATCGTGGCGGGACGCTGGCTTTGAGAGGGGAATCTTTGGGGCCGGCGCTATTGGATGGAGTTGGCTCGGGAACCTCTCAGCGTCTGCTGGTGAATGCTCTTGGCATCATCGTGCCCGCCGCAGAACAGATTCTTGGAGAGACGTTGGAGCATGGGACTCGCGAGGCCGCGGAGATGATCCTGTTGGCTGCCCAACGCCTCACACCGAGTGGCCGGGCCGATTCGGCTGAACCCTCCGCGGCCAGCGCGCTGGACGCGGCAAAAGCGCTGGATGCCCTCATTTCTAGACTGCAACGCATGCTGCCTCCACTGATCCAAATCCAGATCCGCGCCGAGGGGCTTCCCTTGAGGATTTCTGAAGATGCGCTCCAACGAGTGGCCACACATTTGATTTTGCATGGGCGGCAGGCCCTTGGCGCAGGGACTATGACGCTCGCAGTAGAACGCCAGGAACTCGGAGGCCGCCAATGGGCTTTGCTGACGCTGGACCTCAATGGATCCTATCTCAAGCACCCCCACGCCATGCTTGGCCTCCCCTGGCTTCAGCAGGTGGTGGGTGAATTCCGGGGAATGCTGGAACTGACCCAGGATGACCACGGTGGCATTTGGCCCCAAATATACTTGCCTCTGGCCGAGCCGGAGACGTCTGCCACCCCGTCTCCCCTGCTCTCCCGTTATATCTGGATCGTGGATCAGGATTCTCTCGTGCGGGAAGCATTGGAGAACCTTGTGATCCGCAAGGGCGGCCAGGCCAGGACCTTCCCGGACCTAGTAGATCTGCTGAAGGCAAGCAAAGAGCAGGATCCACCAGATGCCTTGGTGCTTGAACGCTCACCAAAGCTTGAACGGTTCGCGAAGGCCATGAGCGGATTTCAGCGGGAGCCCATTCCCACACTCGTGATGGGCAACGGCCAGGCTCAACCCGTGAGCCCTTTGCGCCTGGGCCTTCTAAAGCTCGGCTTCATAGAGAAACCATTTCCGAGCCAGGAATTTGTGCAAAGCCTCCTGGCTCTTTTGAGTAAAACGAATGGACTGGAGAGGGCATGAATACAGTGGCAGTGATTCTCGCGGCAGGCCTTGGCAAACGCATGAAGTCCCGATTGCCCAAGGTGCTCCACCCGATTTTGGGAGATCCCGCTTTGCTGTGGGTGCTGCGGACCCTGCCTGTGGAATTGAAGGCGGCCATCGTGGTCCTTCATCACGGTAAAGAGCAGGTGCTTTCCGCGCTGGAACGCTGGAGGGCGGATGGCCTTTTGCCCTGCTCCGTCCTCACGGTGGATCAGGGCCAACCATTAGGCACCGGCCATGCGGTACAGGTCTGTGAGGCGGAACTGGATCGCCTGGAGGCAGCGAGAGTGGTGATTCTTTCAGGAGATGTGCCCCTGATCCGGGCTGAAACGGTTGTTGCCCTCTGTGCGGCGCCGGCATCCTTGCTTGCGATGGAGATGCCGGATCCTTCTGGCTATGGGAGAGTGATCCAGAAGCTCGATGGCAGCCTCGCCAAGCTGGTCGAGCAGCGGGATGCCAATGCGGACGAACAGGCCATCACGCTTGTGAATGGAGGGGCGTATTCGCTGCCTTGGGACTTGCTGAAACCAGCCCTCCACCGATTGAAAGCCAACAATGCGCAACACGAATTCTATCTGACTGACGCGGTGATGGATGTGGCCAGCAAGCATCATGTCCAAGTGGACTTTTGCGACACAGAAGAACTGGCTGGGATGAATTCCAGAGACGACCAGGCTGCTTTGCAAGCCTCGGCGCAGTGGCGTATCAACGCATTTTGGATGAAAGGGGGGGTGAGCTTTTTGGATGCTTCCAGCTCGTTTCTAGGCCCCCGGATCAAGCTTGGCCAGGATGTCCTTATAGAGCCCTCGGTTCGAATCGAAGGAGCGGTCAAGGTAGGCGATGGAACCCGGGTGGGGCAAGGATCCATCATCAATGGCGGTGAGATTGGCAAGGATGTGTCCATCCGCCCCTATTCAATCATTGACGGCGCCAAGATCGGCGATCATTGCATTGTGGGCCCCTTCGCCAGGCTGAGGGAAGGCACGGAGCTGCAGGCGGATGTCCATGTGGGCAACTTCGTGGAAACCAAGCAAACCCTCATGAAGAAAGGCTCAAAAGCCAATCATTTGGCCTACCTCGGGGATTCAGAGGTGGGGGAGAATTCGAACGTTGGCGCTGGCGTGATCTTTTGCAATTACGACGGCATCGCGAAACATCGGACGACCATCGGCAAGGATGCCTTCATTGGCAGCGATTCCCAACTCGTGGCACCTGTCAACATCGGGGATGGGGCAGTGATCGCGGCCGGAAGCACCATCAGCGGAGAGGTCCCCGCCCGGGCCCTTGCCATGACGCGTCCGGCCTTGGTGCTCAAGGAAGAGGGCGCAGTCCGCTACTGGGCAAGGCTGAAAAAAAAGACATGAGTTAGACTCAATCTTTGCCTTGAACCAGATCCTCGGGAAACGAATGCTTAAACTTTTTAATCAAGTCGGCGGATCGCTGATGGAATTCTTCAGTCAGGCTGGGGACTTCACTGTGATCTCGACCCGCGCCATCAGAGCCATCCTGAAACGCCCGTTTGATTTTGAAAACCTGATGCGGCAGTTCGTCGCCGTAGGTGTGAACTCCATTCCCGTGGTCTTGCTTACAGGGGTGGCCGTGAGCATGGTTTTCGCGGTGCAGCTGGCCTTCGGATTCAAACAGTTCCAGGCCCAAGGCCTTGCTTCCAGCGTGGAGGGGCTGGCTGTGGTTCGGGAACTTGCGCCGGTCATCACGGGCTTGATGATGAGCGGGCGCATTGGTTCCGCCATGGCCGCCGAACTCGGAACCATGCAAGTGACCGAACAAATCGACGCCCTGGAATGCCTGGCCACGGACCCGATCCACTACCTTTTCGTGCCCCGGTTGTTGGCGGCGCTAGTGATGCTGCCCCTCCTCACGGGGCTTGCCATCTACGTCGGGTACTGGGGTGGATACCTGATCCTGGTCAATGTAGAAGGCCAAAGCGCCTATACCTTCGCCAGCGAGTTCTACAAATTGATCGGCACGCGGGACCTTCGGATCGCTTTGACCAAAGCCATGGTATTCGGCCTGATCATCGCACTGGTGGGTTGTTGGAGAGGCTATCGGACCAGAGGCGGTGCCGAAGGCGTGGGCAATGCCCCCACCAGCAGCGTGGTGACTTCATCGCTTTGGATCCTGGTGACGGATTTCTTCCTGACAAAGTTGATGCTGGTATGAGCTCCGTCATCGAAGTCGCCAACGTTTCCAAGGCCTTTGGGCCGAAAGTCGTCCTCAAGAACGTGAATATCGAAGTCGAGCAGGGTGAGAGCCTGGTGATCATGGGGGGATCAGGCACGGGGAAGACGGTGCTGCTGCGCATCATCATGGGATTGTTGGCACCCGACAGCGGCCAGATCACGATAGATGGAAAAGTGATTCAAGAAATCAGCATCCCAGAGCTTTTCGAGGTTCGTAAGCAGATTGGCATGTGCTTCCAGATGGCAGCGCTCTTCGACTCCATGAGTGTTTTCGAAAACGTGGCTTTCGCGCTGAAGCGGCATACGAAAATGACCCAGAAGGAAATCGCGGTGCGCGTGGACGAATGCCTAGCCATGGTAGGCCTGCGAGGCAGCGACAAACTGAAGCCTTCAGAACTTTCCGGCGGCATGAAACGCCGTGTCGGCTTTGCGCGGGCCATCGCCCTGAAGCCCAAAATTTTGCTGTTTGATGAGCCGACCACAGGCCTGGATCCAGTCATGACCGATGTCATAGGCCGCATCATCCTGGATCTGAAACACGAGTTGGGCGTCACCAGCATCACCATCACCCATGATTTGAAATCAGCGTTTATGATCGCCGACCGTGTCGCGCTGATTTTCCAGGGCGAGTGCCTCGCCATTGAAAAACCCGAAGCCTTCAAAGTGAACCCGAATCCCGTGATCCAGCAGTTTTTACGCGGTGATGCGGAAGGCCCTTTCCTGCAAGACCCACCACCTCCCAAACGAACCCGCCAGGAGGCGAACCTATGAAAATCGAAACCAAGGTCGGCCTATTCTTTGTTGGCACGCTGGTGGTTTTGGGGATACTCATCTTCAACACTGGAAAATTCACCTTCGGCCGCGACAAGGATTCTGAACACTTCCTGGTCTATTTTGATCAAGTGGCCGGATTGGCCGTGCAGGCTCCGGTCCGCATCGCTGGAGTGAAGGTGGGCGAAGTGAAGACCATCACCCTGGACAACGGCCGGGCCAAGGTCGCCCTCAAGTTGGAGAAGGGGTTTCCAATCTATACAGATTCCCAGGCCTCTTTGAGTTCCATCGGCATCCTCGGCGAAAAATACATAGACATGACTCAAGGGCACTCTGAGAAGGGCCTGCTCGATCCTATGATTCCCATCTCCAGCAGGAGCGGCGTCAGCCTGGATGATTTGATGGTCACTTTGGCTGCCATCAGCCGGGACATCAAGGGTGTCACAGGCGCCTTGAACCACTCCATCGGCGGCGAAGAAGGCCAAGCCAAGCTGGACGAGATCGTGGACAACATCCGGGTGCTCACTGCGGAATTCCGGACCTTGTCCCAGGAAAACCATGCTGCCATCAACCACACCTTGGCCAATGCGGAGGCGATGACCGGAGACTTGCGGGAACGGATGCCGCGGCTAGCTCAACAATTTGAGGATCTCGGCAAACACCTGGATGCCATGGTCCAGGAGACCCGGCCAGAACTTCGGGGCACCATGCAGGATGTCCACAAGCTGGCGGGCAGTTTCCAGGAGACCTCGGCCAATCTGAAAAACATCACAGCCAAACTCAACAATGGTGAAGGCACCATCGGCAAGCTTTTGAATGACGACTCCACCATCAAGAAGATCAATACAGCAGTGGATAGCCTGAATGACATGCTCGGTGGAGTGAAGTCAATGGACCTGCGGCTCGACATGAACGGCGCGCGTTGGACCGCCCGTGGGGATAGCCAGGTGGGCCTAGGCATCGAGCTTGCGCCACGCCACGACTATTGGTATGCCCTGGACCTGAGCGCCACACCTGATGGCAAGATTTCCGATTCGACCCGCACCGTCCACAAGATCGACCCTGTGACGGGGTTGCCGGTGGATGCATTGGAGAAGACCCGCACCGTGACTTCCGACCAGGCGGTCACTGTATCCGCGCAGTTCGCCAAGCGTTTCGCGGAGAACTGGGTGCTCACTGCCGGGATCGTAGAAGGCAAGGGCGGGGGCGGCATCGAGTGGCGTTCTTTTGAGGACCGTTTCCGCGTAGGCGCTTTGGCCTATGACTTCACCAAACGCGACGACAAACCCAATCCCCGCTATCGGTTCACTGCAAGCTATCAATTCTGGAAAAACGTCTACATGAAGGTGGGCGGCCAGGACTTGGGCAACAAGGAATTGCGCACCTTTTTTATCGGAGGCGGCATCCGCTGGAAGGATGACGATCTAAAAAAACTCGTGGGTCTGGCGAGCTCTGCTAAATAGCGATAGTCCTCCGCTCCCCTTGTGGTTGAAAATGGAAGCCATGGTCCCCAACGCAATGCCCGCTGAACGCTATGGGATGTTCCTATGGGTGCGGCGGGGTGTGCCACTGGCCTTGATGCTGGGATTCCTTTCAGTGGGCCTTCTGATGCCCCATGGATTCGGCTGGTGGGCTCTCGCGGCCATGGCGATGGGGGGCGTGGCTTGGCCTACCTTCAAGCAGGGAGAAGCTTACTTGCAGGCCCGGCGCGCCATCATCCGATGGGATGGCATGTGGGTTTGGCTCTTCAGACCCCTGGCTAGGATGATGGGCCAGGAAGATGCATGGATACTCTCCTTCTGTGGATGGAACAACCGGCGTGTGAGGGAAGCTTTTGAGGGTAGAAAAGCGAAGCGTTCCCTCATCCTTCTGCCCCATTGCATCCAACTTGCCAAATGCAAGGCGCCGATTCTTGATGACCTGGAAAAATGCTACGACTGCGGCCTTTGCCCCGTCGGCGACTATATGCACGGCATTCTGGAAAATGGATGGGAGAGCCGCATTACCAACCGCAGCCATAAGGCCTACCGCGAGGCTCGGGAATACCGGCCTGACCTGATCGTTGCCATCAGCTGCACGGACCGGTTGCTGAAGGGCCTTATCAAGCTGTCAGAAGTCCCGGCCTACGTGATTCCGCTGACCCTGCCCCACGGCATGTGCGTGGACACCCAATTCAATGTTCCTCATCTGATGGCCGCCATGCAGACCCTTGCAGAACCCAAGCTGGGACCCCGTCCTATCGAGGGGCAGACCGGGCAGACCGGACAGAGCGCGGAAAGCGCGGCCTGATGCAGGCCCTTTGCTTCAGGGAATTCGGCGGACCCGGCGTGCTCCACATGGAAGACCTACCGGACCCGGTGCCTGAACGCGGTCACGCCCTGGTGCGGATGAAAGCCATTGGCCTGAACTTCGCCGACATCTACCGCCGCAAGGGTAACTATCACTTGGCTGGCTCTCCTCCCTGGATCGCTGGCTATGAAGGTGCCGGGGTGATCGAGGCGATGAACGGAGATGCCCCGAGTGGAACGAAAATCGGAAACCGCGTTGCCTTTGCAGACGCCCCCTTCGCCAATTCGGAATTAGTGGCCGTGCCCTTTGAGAAAATCATCCCCCTGCCGGATGACATTTCATTCGAGACCGCGACGGGCCTCCTGCTTCAAGGCTTGACTGCACAATATCTGGCACGGGACAGCCATCGTATTGAAACTGGGGAAGACGTGCTCATCCATGCGGCAGCAGGCGGTGTGGGTCTCCTTCTCATACAGATCGCGAAGCGGGCTGGAGCGCGGGTCCTCGGCCTGGTTTCCAGCGAACCCAAGCGTCAGGCTGCCCTCGAGGCGGGTGCGGATGAGGTGGTTTTGTACTCGGATGTTTGGGTGCAGGCAGCTCAACATTTTTCCGTTTCCGGAACAGGTATGGACGTGGTCTACGATTCCGTGGGTTCCACCCTGGGGCAGAGTTTGGACGCCCTTCGCAGAGGTGGCCACGCAGTCTTTTTCGGCATGGCAGGTGGGGACCCTCAACCTGTGGATCCGCGATACTTCATGGACGCATCCAAAACCCTTACTGGGGGAGACCTATGGAACGTGCTGACGACACATGAAGAACGCACCCGCCGTGCCAATGGCTTGTTCGAATGGGTTCGCAGCGGAGCCCTGAAGCTTCGCATTGCGGCCTCCTTTCCACTTTCCGAAGGATCCGCAGCCCATGCCTTCCTCGAAAGCCGGAGCGCAATTGGCAAGGTGCTCTTAATCCCATGAATCCTCCGAAATTCACGATCCGCAGGCTTTTTGAAAAGCTCCTAGGCAAGGAGCTGTTGGCCTATATGCTGCATCTCCGGCCGACAGAATGGCCGATTATGACCGCTCATTTTCTGCTTGGCACCTTGCTTGCAAAAGGTTGGGCTGCCTTCACCACCGGGGCAGTTGGAGTTACCGGCAGCCTGGCTGCATGGATCATTTTCGTGGTGCTCATGAACGGCGGCACCCTAGCGTTGAACTCAGCCTTCGACCAAGACGAAGGGGATATCGGCTACCTGAAGGCGCCGCCGAAACCGCCAAAATATTTGGCTCACTTCGGGTTCGCGCTCCTGGCCGCTAGTCTGGTGTGGAGCCTGGTTTTTTTGCGCGTGAAGCCTGGCGGACATTACTTCTTCGAGATTGTGCTGACCTGCGTGCTTCTGAGCGTTCTCTACAGCGTGCCGCCCATCCGATTGAAGGCGAGAGCGGGCTGGGATCTGCTCATCAACTGTGTGGGTTTCGGGTTCTTCACGCCCATGGCGGGCTGGGTCTTTACCGGCCGTGGGTTGGAACCAGTCTTGATGAGCCTTTGTATCGGCTTCGGCCTGCTTTTCGCTGCGCTTTACCCCCTGACCCAGATTTACCAGGTCGAAGAGGACACCAACCGTGGCGATAAAACGCTGGTGATCCGCTTCGGCATTGGTCAAAGCCTTACCTATGCGATCCTAGCCACGCTCAGCGCCCATCTCTGGTTCGCCCAGGCTTGCCTTCAGGCCCACGCCAACGTCCTTTATTTATTGATATCCCTTGCAGCGTGGCTGGGGCTGTTGATTCCTTGGCGTTTCCGCTGGCAAAAGATAAATGCCCAGCAAGCAGAAGCTGGCATGTATCGCGGGCTTGCTGCATGGGCCATCACGGATATCAGTGTGCTGGCATTGCTGTGGCCGAAATAGAAGTTGAGAAGTCAAAAAGTCGAGAAGTCAAAAGTCGAGAGTTAATAGTCGAGAGTTCAGAGTCCCAACAACGCTGCTTCCGAGCTTCAATCGAATATCGAAAATTATGAGTTCCAGCATTTATGATCATTCCCCACATTCACCCCCCCTTCCCACTCACGTGGGGTTTTTCCACGAAGCTGGACGATCCGGCGGATCTGCCGCCGGTGCGGCTTTCCCAGGTGCATGGCTGCGCTGTCGTGAGCGCCACGGATGCCATCCAGACGGCCGACGGCATTTGGACCGCGATGCCCGGCCTCCGGATTGGCGTTCGCGTAGCGGACTGTGTGCCCATTCTGCTGGCGGGAATTGTGGCTGGAAAACCCTGGATCTCAGCCCTTCACGCGGGTTGGCGCGGGGCCTTGGCCGGGATCTTCCGGCACGGCATCGAAGTGTTCCACGCGCAGGGTGGTGATCTTTCGTCCCTGGTCTGGGCTTTTGGTCCTTGCATCCAGCCCTGTCATTTTGAAGTGGGCGAAGAGGTCATCGAGGCCGCCCGGTTGGATTCGGCATGGCACGAAGCCCTCGTATCCGTGGGCCCGCAGGGTAAGCCCCATCTTGATCTCCAGGGACTATTGCGATCTCAAGGCCTGGGCCTGGGCTTGAACCCGGCCAATGAAGGTTCCGTGCCTCTTTGCACTGTTTGCAGGCAAGACATCCTGTGGTCCTACCGGCGCGGCGACCATAGCAAGCGGCAGTGGGGATGGATCGAAATTGGCTGATTTTTCGATTTCCGATTTTCGATGGGCGATTTAAAAGATAGCAGGGGCGCAGCTCCGCATGGATCAATCGACAATCCTCAAGCGCCAATCGACAATGGAATGATGTTGAACATCACCGAAGTGCGAATCAATAAGGTCGAGGGGGACGAAAAGCTGCGCGCCTTCGCGAGCCTTGTCATAGACGAATGCTTTCTGATTGGCGACCTGCGGGTGCTGGAAAACGAGGATGGCTACTACGTGGTCATGCCCAGCAAACGCAAGCGGGACGGCAGTTTCAAGGATATCGCCTACCCCTTGAACACGGGTACTAAGGACTTCATCCAAGAGAAAGTCCTGCTGGCTTTCGAGGCAGCAACGGGACGCAAAGCTATTTCCCGCATTGAGCAGGGTGAGCCGGGCCCCGTCCGTCCCGACCTGCTCGGTGTCGAGGAATTCGGTTTCACGCCCAAGAGCTCACCGAGCTGAGCATTTTCAGTATCGGCGCGGCGGTGGCGGCGCGAAACCGCCGTCCCACATGCGGTTCCGCGGGGGCTGTGGCGGGTGGACCCTAATCACGCCCAGGCGGCAAAGAGTCTCGCGCCATTCGTACTTGATGAAGGTCTTTTCATAAGCCAGAGCTTCAGGTTCGAAGGCCACGGCGATGGAAGGGGAGTACTCTTCACTGCCGTACCCGGTCCCCGCTTCATCTTGCTTCTCGAGCCGCGGGGACGGTTTGGAGGCTTCAGGGACTGCGCTTGGCGCCATGGATCCAGCTCCAGACATGGAGCTCCGGGGCTGGTCGTATCTGAATTGCTTCCGGTAGCGGGGTACGGGCTGATGCCGAACTTCCGGGAAGGCAGCCAGGGCGATGACGCCCATGGCCGATTCATCATTGAAAGCTGCCGCATAGGAATCCGGCGCTTCGGTGAAGTAGAAACGGTTGATCCTGTCCCGCCCAGTGCGCCAACCGCCATATTCCGCAGTGGCGTAGGGTTCCAGGATGTACATCTGCTCATTGTTCCGCAGCCAGGATTTGCTGCCGGAAAGGATATTCCGGCCATCCACCGCGATGACCACACCCACTCGCCGGTCCAGATTATTCCGGACCATGATGCGATAGTTCTCGCCCTTCACTGCTTCAGCGTAGACGCGAGAGTTGCCACCTCTATTCACGGCCGGATAAAACGACAGCGTGCGGCCGGAATCGGTTCGGATTTCCAGCGTGACTGCGTGGCCGACACTATCTGCGGCCACTGGGCCAGCGCAACTAACCAGTCCTGCCACCAGCAAAAACATCATGGGATTCTTCATGGGAGCCTCCTATCGAATGGGCCTGCTCTGTTAGACAAGAGGCCGCACTGGAAAGTTCCCGAAGCCGCTTTAGTGAATCACCAACTGATGCTGATGGTGATCAAAGCAGGCTTTTCACTGGAATTGTCCGGATATTCAAGGACCTTGCCGATCCTCGTCAACCGGGAAAGGAGCTCCGGCAAACGATCTGAGTTGAGGCGTACTTTGAGTAGACGTGGACCATCGGCTTCGCGCTGGGGCATCACTGTGGCCCCAGCCCCCGCGAGTTCTCGTTCAATCAGTATTTTGGCCGAGCGGGGATCTGGCATTTCCAGCCGGATCACCCAGGTCGCGGCATCCGACTTCTCCTTCTTCTCTTTGCGCGCCAGGTGAACCTGGGGTTGGTTAGGGGCTTCGGCGACTTTTTGCCTGGACTCGTCTCCAGCCTGATTGCCTCGAGCATCCCCAACCCGGCTCCCTGCACCCTTTGGACTTGCCTTTGCCTGCCTCGTGGGGGGTACCGCAGACTCGGCCATCACCGGGGTTATACCTCCCACTGCGGCTCCAGCCATGGGGGAAGGCTTCGATGTCTCAATGGAGGGTGCGGGTTCTGCGTGCGCCCTGTCTTTTTCCTGCTTCTCCAAATCGCGTGGAGCTGCCGTGGTCAAAGCCGGTGTCGGGGGTACAGCGGAGGGTTTCGGCGGAGGGGCAAAGCCAGATTCCGACGGCTTGGAATCTTCCAGCAATAGCTGATCTGTCCTCTCGGTCGCGGGTTTCGTTTTTTCTGCTGGCGGGTTGCTCGGCTTGGGAGAGAGTTTGTCGAGGGTTGCCCCAGGCTGCTGTGGCTGACTTTGCACCGAGGCCGGAGCCTGAAACTGCTTCATCTCGTTGAGGACATCGTGTTCGGACCGCTGGGATCTCAGCAAGTAGAACCCGGTGGCTGCGAGCAGCAGGATGCTGGCGACCTGGAGTTGCGGCATCACCACGATGGGTCGGACGAAGCGTCGCCAGAAGGAGGCCCGAGGCACAGCTTCAGCCCGGATCCTTGCCATGATTTTCGAAGCCAACCAAGGTGGAGGCTCCACGGCTTCCAGCTCCTTGAGCTGGGAATGAGTCCACTGAAGATCCTTCCAAGCGGCCCGGCATTCCGGGCATGCATCGAGATGGGTATCCAGCCGGCCTTGTTCATCAGGTGGAAGATCCTGGTCCAGGGAGGTTGACATCAGTTCAAGGAATTCGCGGCAGGCCGTCATGAGGCCCCCCTCGCGCGTTTCAGACAGTCTTTGATGCCCTCCCGCGCCCGAAACAATCTTGATTTCACAGTGCCTTCCCGCACCTGCAACATCACGCCGATTTCTTGGTAGGAATGTTCCTGAAGATCCCTCAACACCAGCACTTCCCGGAAATCCCGGGGAAGGGCGTCAATGCACGATTTAATCTTTTGGCGCACGCCGGCTTCTTCCATCTGATCCAATGCGGAAGGCGATTGTGAAGGCGGGTCCTGGCGCAGGTCGCCCTCGTCAGTTTTCAACGCTGCATCCAGCGAATAGGCTTCATGGCTGCGCCGGGCCTTGATCCGCACCAGGCCATTGCGCGCGTGATTCAGGGTGATGGTCGTGAGCCAAGTGCTAAACCGGGCTTCTCCGCGGAATGTCCCCATGTTTTTATAGGCGGCTAAAAAGGCATCCTGCACCACTTCGCAGGCCTCGTCGTAATCACCAACCACGCGGTAGGCCAGATTCAACATGGGCTTCTGGTGGCGCCGCACCAGGCACTCGAAGGCGCGTTCGCGCGATTCCGAATCTCCGGATTGGCAGGCCGACACCAGCTCCACATCTTCCGACTCCTCGTTCCATCGCAACGCGCTCATCACATTGGACAGTGTAATCGGCGGAATTGTTCCCGATCCCGGATCCAATTCACTCACTGGGCTTGCCCGGGAACAGCGCCTCCGTGGGTTCGGTGCGGGGGCCATTTGCATCACAAACCGCAAAAGAGGATGTGTAAAGGGAAACGCCCGCGTGATCGCCATGGGCGTTCAAGATGTAGAAATTCACGTTGAAGTTGGGAAGACCACGGCTATTCAGGAGCGACTTCCTCACCGTATTGGCCTGGATGCGGCGGAGGGCTTCCATACCAGCGTCTTTGGGCTTCATGCCCCGCCGCATCATTTCAACGATGAGAAAGGAGCAGAGCCCATAAAGATTCGCTTCGCCTCGGCCTGTGGAACCCGCAGCACCCGCCTGGCCATCCACATAAAGGCCAGCGCCCAGGATGGGACTGTCACCCACGCGGCCAGGTATTTTCCAAGCCAAACCGCTAGTTGTAGTTACACCGCAAAGTTCACCTTCTTTATTTACGCCATTGCAGTTGATAGTGCCGTAATAATGCTCAGGATCAATGAGGCCTTCACGCACCATGTGCAAGCCCGCTTCAAAACCTAATTGGGATTGTTGCTTGGGGTCCAGCCAGTGATTGGCATCGGTGCGGCGCTTCCACTCCAGCCAAAGCTTGCGGGAGTGCTCAGTGTTAAGGTCCGCTTCGATGGGAAAGCCCACCTGCCGAGCGAAAGTTTGAGCATCATGGCCTACCAACAGGTGATGATCCGTTTGTTCCATCACTGCTTTGGCCACTTTCGACGGTGTGCGTACCCCCTCAAGGCAGGCCACGCCACCTGCCCTGCGCGTTGGTCCATGCATGCAACAGGAATCCAATTGCACCACGCCCTCCGCGTTGGGCAGGCCACCGTAACCCACGCTATCGTCCTCGGGATCCAGTTCCACAATGTTCACCCCCTGGATCAAGGCATCCAGCACATCCGAACCCTGTTCCATCAGCGTGAAAGCCTGAGCCACGCAGGTGAGTCGGCCTCCATTCTTGAAACGGTTGCCATTGGCGCTCGAGATCACCATGGGCCGTGGGCCTGAACGCTTCACGGATGGCGCCTGGGACTGCGGGAGTGTCGAGGGCAAAGCCGTGGCAACGCCAGCGGCGGCGCTGGTTTGAAGAAAGGTCCGGCGATCAAGAGGATGTGGCATAGGAACCTCGGATGGCTTGATTTGGATTGGCAACCCCAAGCGTAACCGCCCCGGAGATCGTAGAGCCAGTCTGGCCATAGGTTGGAGAGATATGAATCGCGGGGCTTGGCAGGCCTGGCACGGAAGCCGATCCTGCATGCCAGAACTGCTGTGGTGTTTCTCGCGCCAACCGTCGCCAGTATTCGGGCTGAACGATGACTGATACCATTCCCCCACCACCATTCAATTCCAAGGAGAGCCATTGGAGCCGCGTCCCCCAGAGATGCTTGAGGCCCTCTTCGAACATGCCTTCCAGCTCATGGGCGTATTGGACGCCGAAGGAAGGGTGCTGATGACCAATCGTTCCGCCTTGGCGGTTATCGGAAAACCGGAGGAAGAAGTCATCGGCCGCCCATTCTGGGAAACCCCGTGGTGGTCCCACGACCCGAAAGCTCAGGCAGAAGTGAAGGAAGCAGTTTCGAATGCTACCAAGGGCTCCTTCGTCCGTTTAGAAGCAACCCACATTGGTGTCGACGGTGAGGTAAGAGTGGTGGACTTTTCCCTGACGCCCTTCAGGGATGGTTCAGGGCAAGTTCGCTGGCTCTTTCCTGAAGGACGGGACGTCACAGACCGGAAACAGGCCGAATGGGCCCTTCGGGAAAGCGAGGAAAAATTCCGGCAGATCTATCAAAAAAGCTACGACGGGATCCTGCTTCTCGATGGGGACCGGTTTGTGGACTGCAACCCAGCTGTGTTGGAGATGATGCGCTGTAGCGAACCGGAATTGATGCGGATGCATCCCTGGGAACTCTCGCCCCCTACCCAGCCCGATGGCAGCCCCAGCACAGACAAGGCCCTCAAGATGATCAGCCTGGCCCATGCAAAAGGCGGCCATCGATTCGAATGGGTGCATCGGCGGACCAATGGTGAGGATTTTCCCGTGGAGGTCACGCTCACACCCTTCCCGCTCAGCGGTCGGGAAATGCTCTATACCACTTGGCGGGACATCACTGACCGGAAGCTGGAAGAGCGGGATCGGCTGGAATTGGAACGCCGGGTTCTGCACGCGCAGAAACTCGAGAGCCTTGGCATCCTTGCGGGAGGCATCGCCCATGACTTCAACAATCTGATGACCGCCATGATGGGCCGTCTCGATTTGGCGGCACTGGAGTTGCCAGAAGGCCACAAAGCTCTGGCCCACATCAAGATCACCGAAGGCATCGTGGAGCGGGCCACGGACCTGACACGGCAGATGCTCGCCTATTCAGGCCGGGGCCGTTTCGTCGTGGGGCCAACGGACCTGAGCAGTGTGGCCAGGGAAATGGCCGCGCTGCTCTCCTCATCCCTATCGAAAAAAGTTCAGTTGGACCTTGATCTCCCCGAAGGCCTGCCATCCGTGGAAGGTGATTCCGCCCAACTGCAGCAAGTGCTGCTGAATTTGGTCACCAATGCCTCCGACGCCATCGGCGATCACCCGGGACTGATCAGAATCACCACAGGAACGGCCAACCTGGGCATCGGCGATATTTCGGGCCACCACACCGAGTTGAAACCCCAACCTGGGGCCTACGTGTTCCTCGAAGTGAGCGATACGGGCTGTGGAATCGCTCCAGAACTCCAAGCCCGGGTCTTCGAGCCGTTCTATTCTACAAAAGACGCCGGACGAGGCCTCGGGCTTTCAGCCCTGCTAGGCATCTTGCGCGCCCACCACGGAGCCCTCAGAATGGAGAGCGCTCCCGGCGAAGGCACCACCTTCCGTCTCTTATTCCCGGACGCAGGAGCCCCCCCGCAGGCCAGAGTGGAAACCGAAGCGATCCAGACCACCCTGCCCCAATCTCTTCGCGTGCTCCTAGTGGATGATGAGGAGAGCATCCGGGACGCCACTCAGGAGATCCTTAAAGGCCTGGGTTGCCAAGTCATCCTCGCTTGCAATGGCGTTGAGGCTCTGGAGATCCTGAAGACGTGCGGGCCTTTCTCTGTGGTGATCCTGGATCTCATGATGCCTAAGATGGATGGCAGGCAAACCCTCGCTGTTCTGAAAAAAGACCATCCCGACCTGCCCGTTGTCCTTTGCAGCGGCTACAGCGAACAGGAAATCCTCGGAGAATGGAACGGGGTCTTTCTAGCGAAACCCTACTCGCGGGAGAAGGTCAAAGCCGCTTTGTTGAAGGCCTTGACCGGTAATCACTGATTCAACACGAACCCAAACCTGATCGTTTGCTAACTCACGAACAAAGGTAAACGGCCCAACCGTGAGCCGGGTTGAACGAGCGTTTGGGCCGCGGCGTGTCATGGCTGAATTGCGGTTGCTGGAAGCGTGTCGCGAAATGATGGTGGAAGTTCGGCTAGTCCAACGAAGACGACATGATCAGACCATTTCTGTGAAATTGGGGACATGGAATTAATTCGTATGAATGCCTTGCCATCCTTTTGACCTAGATACGAGACAGCCCTAACGCTTTGAGGCTGATTAACCCACTTGTAGTGAGCCATGAACTCATCGGAAGAAACATGCCTAGCCTCGGCACAGCCGACAAGAACCAAGGCGGGGATGATCACGAAACGTTTCTTCAAGAGAAAGGAGTCCTCGGAGCAACTGGTTGGGAGGAAAGATTCGCTTCGCTCCACGGCACTGGCTGCGCACGGGAATCCGCCTTTGGCGGACCGGCTGCGGTCGCTCTCGCGCCCTTCGCCTTTCCCTACCTGCGCGCCATTGCCGTTCGAATCCTTCCTCCTTCTGGAAGGCATCCTCGGAGCAACTGGTTGGGGAGGAAGGATTCGAACCCTCGATACGCAGGATCAAAACCTGCTGCCTTACCACTTGGCTACTCCCCAGGGGAAGGGAAAGTGTAACGCAGGCGCAGGTCTTCGCAAAGCCTGGAGTAAGGATGGGGTCAGTCCATTACGATGAAGTCATATGCGACGCCTCACGGCCCCAGCCATTTTTAAAATTCGCGAGAAAGCTTCGGTCTTCTTGACGGAATTGCACCCCGCTGCCGATGCTGATGCTAGAAATGCAGTCCTCGCAAGGCTCCGCAAGCGGGATTTCGATGCGACACACCATTGTTCGGCATGGCGGGAAGGCGTTCCTGTTGTGGCCTATGGCTCCGACGACGATGGCGAACCCAGCGGCACAGCAGGTGGCCCCATGCTGCGTGTGCTGGAAGGAAACGATCTGACGAACCTCATCGCTGTCTGCATCCGCTGGTTTGGTGGCACCAAACTGGGCACTGGCGGGCTTGTCCGGGCCTACACGGAAAGCCTGCAAGGCGCTATCGCCGAGGCCGAGGCGCTCCGCCTTTTCGAAGAAGTGCGCGTTTTGCGCATCGGAGAAATACGTATCAGCCCCGAATTGGCCCATCTGCCCTTCTCGGTACTAGGAGCTTTTCTTGAGGCCGAAATCACTGATCAGTCGTTTGCGGACAACGAATCACGTATTCGCTTCACCCTGCCCCCTGGCCGCGAAATCGCGCTGGAAGCCGCCTGGCAGGAACGGAGCCGCGGAGGAATCATCCGATGGCTCTGATCGGGGCCTGGCGGGGTTCATTACCCGCCACTCCACACCTCATCCTCCACTCACCGATAGCCTGCATCTGTTCACCGATCTCCCATAGTCCGCGTCAACGGCCCTCCGTAGATTGAGAACCGGGGGGCAAATATGATCGGAATGGCGAATCCCGAAATGGTGGTGCTGAGCAATGACTGGATCCCCATCACCGCCGCGCTGCTTCTGGTGGCGGGCTTCCTGCTCGCTTTGAAAATGACGGCCCCGTCAGGCTCCAAAGGAGACAGGTCATGAGTGAAGCGAGTTCTTCGCGTTTCTCCTTCAGGCTCATCCTGGGCTTTGTCGCCATCGTGATTGGCACGGCGCTCCTTCTGGAGAATCTGAACTTGCTGCCCTCGGAACAGGTGTACCGGTGGTGGCCCGTGCTTCTGCTGGCCCTGGCAGCAGGCCGGTTCCTGGATCGGGGGTTCATCTGGGGCACTGGCGGCCATGTGCTGCTCTGGATAGGAATACTAGGACTGCTGGGTGAATGCGACCACGACGAGATCATTCAACGCTGGTGGCCCATGATCCTGGTTTACTTCGGTGCGCTGATGGCCCTCCGCGCGGTCCTGCCACAGTCCCCAAAACTCCCCGATTCTGAGATCCTCAATAACTCCAAAGAGACGCAGCCATGAACGACATGAACGAAACTCCTCTTGAAAACAAACCTCCCGAACCTGCGGTTGACGCGGGTCCACGCAGTGCTTTCACGCCGAAGCTGGTGTTTGGCGTGGCGCTGATCCTGGCGGGTGTAGCGTTCACATTGGACAACCTGGGGCTGATGAATGCCCACCTCGTGCTGCGTCTCTGGCCGGTGGTGATCATCCTTTGGGGCTTTGCGAAGCTTTGGCAGGAAGGCCTGCGCTTCGGCGGGGGCGGCCTGTTCCTGGTGGCCATTGGAACCTTCTTCCTGCTCGTGATGCTAGGCCATGGAAACTTGGCAGAAGCCATCGCTCCCATGGGTCTGGTGGCTTTTGGAATCTGGATGGTCATGCGCGCCTTGCAGAAAAAGCGCAGCCCTGCTCAAGGTGCCGTGAACCCCGAGCATTATGTCCAAGGCACCGCGATCTTTTGCGGGGCCAAGCGCCGTGTAGTGTCCCAGGCCTTTGAAGGTGGTGAATTCACAGCCATCTTCGGGGGGTTCGAAGCGGATCTCCGGAGCGCGGTGCCCGCCGGAAACCAGGTGCGCATGGACGTCTTCGCGCTCTTCGGCGGCGGCCAATTGAAGATTCCTGAAAACTGGGTCGTAGTGAACCACGCGACCGCGCTCTTTGGCGGTATCGACGACAAGACCCAGGATGATAATTCCAAAGCCGCTGATCCAAGCGCCCCACGCCTTGTGGTCACGGGCATAGTCCTTTTCGGCGGTCTGGAAATCAAGCACTGACAAGGATTGGAATAGAAACCATGCACCCGATCCTCTCCAGCCGCGCCCGCCTTCTGGCCTACCTGCTTATATGGGTGCCCTTGGGCGGGCTGCTGGCAGGGCTCGCGGTGATGCAGAATTGGAGCCGCCTTGAGGCCTTGGCGCTAGCCACACCCATGGCAGTGCTGGGGGCCGGCATCTATCTTTCGCCCTTCTACCTTTGCAAAGTTGTGAATGTAGAGAACCAGAGCCACCGCAACCTCTTCATCATCTGGAGCCTCGCCGCCGTCACGGCCGCAGGATTGTGGAGCGGTGCGGCTTGGGGAGTGGCCCGCTTTCTGGGGCGCTTTGATGCCTTGCACGCCCTGCCCCAACGGATCACACCGGCCTTGCCTGTTGTCTGGTCCCTCGGCATTGTTTTGTATCTGGCTTCCGCTGCGTTCTATTACTTGTTGATTGCGTTGCAACGCGCCCAGAAGGCCGAAGCAGAGCAGCTCCAGTTGAAGATGCTGGCCCAGGAAGCGGAATTGAAAGCCCTACGCGCCCAGCTGAATCCACATTTTCTGTTCAATAGCCTGAATTCCATCAGTGCCCTCACCACGGTGGATTCCAAACGGGCCCGGGAGATGTGTCTACTGCTCTCGGATTTCCTGCGGAAAAGCCTGGGCCTGGGCGAGCGGCGGCAAGTGGCGCTGTGTGAAGAGCTGGATCTGGTGAGGGCCTACCTGTCCATCGAACAGATCCGCTTCGGTCAACGGCTGAAGGTGGCTTGGAATATCGCACCCGAGGCTGAAGGCGCATTGGTGCCCACTTTGCTGCTGCAACCATTGGTCGAGAATGCCATCAAACATGGCATCTCGGTGTTGCCTGAGGGTGGCGAACTGCACCTTCAGGCCTCGGTTCATCAGGGTACGGTAACCTTCACTGTGGAAAATCCCGCAGATAAGGAGGCCCCTTTAAAACCAGGTCTGGGCCTGGGTTTACGGCAAGTCCGCCAACGTCTTTGGGGTCGCTTTCCCGAACGCTGCCGTTTCGAATCGAGCGATGCCGAAGGCCGGCATCGCGTGGTGTTGACCTTTCCTTTGGAGACGGAGCCATGAGCATGACCAAAGACACATTCACCGCCCTGGTGGTGGACGACGAGGAACTCGCACGGGCCCTCGTCATGGAGCATCTGCAAGCCCATCCGGAAATCAAAGTCCTGGCTGAGTGCGCCAATGGCTTCGAGGCTGTGAAGGCCGCTACCGAACAGAAACCCGATCTGCTCTTTCTTGATATCCAGATGCCGAAACTGGATGGCTTCGAAGTGCTCGAATTGATCGAACCGCAACCCGCCACGGTCTTCATCACGGCCTTTGATCAATTTGCGATCAAGGCTTTTGAAGCCCACGCTGTGGATTACCTCCTGAAACCCTTCAGCGAGGCCCGCTTCGAAGAGGCCTTGGCAAAGGCCAAGACGAAATGCCTCGCTGGGCAGATCTCTGTGTCCCATCCAGCCGAGCTCAGTGCCGCGGCTCGGGAAAAATGGCCACTGGAACGCATTGTCGTGCGGGACGGCAGCAAGGTGACCTTCATTTCCTTGGACAAACTGGACTACGTGCAAGCCCAGGACGACTACGTGGAGTTGAAGACCGAGGGACGCAGCTATCTGAAACAGCAGACCCTGTCGAGCCTGGAAAACCAGCTCGATCCGAAACGCTTCCTGCGCGTCCACCGGTCCTTCCTGCTTCCACTGGACCGCTTGGCCCGTCTAGAACAGGGCCCCACCGACAGCTGGACCGCAATTCTACTGGATGGAACCAAACTGCCCGTTAGCAAAAGCGGCTACGCCAAGCTCAAAGAGCTGATCGGTTGAGGCCATTGAGACCATTGAGACCATTTAGACCAATGATCTCCGCGGCGCTCAAACGTTCGATGCCAGCTGCGGTGGTGACCTTTAGGCGACCGTCTTCTTCCCAGCCCATCACCACTCCCTGCCCACCTTCCCATTGGATGGGTGTTCCACTCACCGGCCAATAAAAGGCTGGGTTGAAGCCCGTTTTCAAATCCTGCCACGCATGAAGGATCGTGTGTGCCAAGGAACGTGAATCAGGAACGATGGCATCCAACTCGTTGAAGCTCGCCGCTGGGATGGCACGCTCCTCCAATTGCGGCGCGCTTTTCAGGTTCAGCCCGAGGCCTAGGATCAGGCGCTCACCGACTTTCTCACCGATGATCCCGCCAAGCTTGACGAGCCGTCCATCTTTGTAGGCCACAAGGTCGTTGGGCCATTTGAGCCCCAGTTCCACACCACAATCCTTCAGGCAATCCGCTACCTTGGCCATGGCGCGTTGCAGCACGATTCCAGGCGCCAAGTCGGGTTGTACCATCGCCACCGACATCCACAATCCCGCACCTGGAGCACTGATCCAGCTGTGGCCCTGGCGGCCCCGTCCTTCGGTTTGGGATTCCGCCACCACAGCGCAATACCCAAGCTCGGGGTGGCGGCGCAGGAAGGATTGTGTGGAATCCAGTTCGGCAAAATGAATGAGCATACTCCGCCGCGCCGGAATGAGCATCACGGATGGGTGCTGGTGCTGTGGCGGATCAGCTGTTCATTCCGCTGCCAGATCAACCTCAGTCCTTCCAGCGTCAGGTCGGGCTCCACGTGGTGGATGTGTTTACTGGATTCTGAAATGACTTTCGCAAGACCACCTGTGGCCACTACGGTCGCCCCAGGATGTTCCACCAGCAGCCGGTCCAGGATGCCGTCCACTAGGCCCACATACCCATAGAAAATGCCAGATTGCATGGCCTGGACTGTATTGCGTCCCACCAGGCGTTCGGGCTCAGTGATCTCGATGCGAGGCAGCCGGGAAGCCCGCTGGAATAGGGCTTCCGCACTGATCTTCAAGCCCGGTGCGATGAGCCCGCCTAGGTATTCCTTACGATCATTCACCACGTCGAAGGTCGTGGCCGTGCCGAAATCCACCGTGATGAGCGGCGTGCCATATTTCTCGATCCCGGCCACCGCATTGACCAAGCGGTCAGCGCCCAGTTCCGCGGGATTCTCAATCAGAACCTTGAGCCCTGTCTTCACGCCCGGCTCGATCCAGAGCGGTTCTACGTCAAAATAAGTGCGGGCCCAGCTCTGCAGGACTGGATGCAGCGGTGGCACTACCGAGGACACGACCAGGTGTTTGATCTGGGCAGGCTCCAGATCCTGATGGCGAAACAGCGCAAGGGTGGAAAGGCCGTATTCATCGGCCGTGCGTTCCCGGGATGTGGCCAAGCGCCATGAACACATGAGGGGCGCCTTCGGCCCCTTCGAAAGATCGAAGACCCCCAGCACGATGTTGGTGTTGCCGACGTCGATGGCAAGTAGCAGGCTCATGGGAATAGTGTGCCAGCGTTGAGGGCCGAGGTAGGAAGTGGCAAGGGGCGTGCTTCCCGTTCGCTGGCAAAAATACACCGTTCAGAGGAATTTGGGCCTTAAACCCATCTCGCAGTCTAGGCTTTCGGCAAGCAGTGGGCGTTGGCAATTCCGACAACCACGAGATTGAACACACCACAACCTATTAAGGAGAACCTGAATGCTGTACCGAACCCTTGTTCTGGGTTGTGCCCTGGCCTGCTCGGCCTTGCTGAGCCAGACCTTCCCGGCCCCTACAGGCCAATCCACGAGCGCCACCTTAATCGGGCCAGGTGGTGGCGGGCCTGGCGGCGGCGGTGGTGGAACCACAGCTGGAATCACACTCCGGTGCAACATTTTGGGAGCTTCATCCACACCCTTGACCGTCTCCGGGCAGGCCAGCCATCTGGGAGGAGATGCAACGTTCAACCTCCCATGGAACGGGAAGATCACTGGGATTCCAAATGGGCGAGCAGTCCTGCAGTTCCGTGAAATTTCCGTTGGGACCACTAATTTCCAGCCTCTCCCATCGAATCGGGTTCTCCACTACAGCAATCAAAACACTTGCGCGGTCACTTACGTTCCATCCTCAACTGTTGTCGGGTTTATCTCCGGCCTTGAAATAACCCAGGGAACCCAGAATTCAGCCAACAGTGTTCCCTTGGAGATCGGTAAAAAGGCTTTATTGAAGATCCAGGGGTGTGGCCTCAATTTTTCATGGGCCAACTATACGGTGGATGTCACCGTCAATGGTCAAACCACCAGCTTTGGATTAATGGATTCGGTGTCCCCGGCTGTGAACAACGGGGCTTGGGACGGAGATCCCATTCCCAGGTACGCCTCCCTGGCCCTCCCCGATTACCTTGTCTGGCCAGGGATGATGGCCACCGTGAGGCTGACCAACGCTCCAGCAGCCCCCTTCGGGCGCACAGATCTATTCCCAACTACGATGACCATTAGCCCAACCATTTCGATCCCTAGTTGGGGCGCGCTTCCAGTCCGCGTTATCCTGATTTCTCAGGGCGGCGTTACCCCTCCGATTCACCAAAACGGACAGGCTTGGGCGGGTATGATGAACCGGATAAACACCCTTTTGCCATGGCGTGAGATGGGTCTCAATATGACCTATGGGGGTCCTGTTGACATGGCGGAATTGATCCACACCTTTGTGCAACCTTGGCAACAAAGCGATGCAAAATCTGTCTGGGAGGGCATCACGTGGGGGCTGTACTACCGTTATGGGAATGGCTACCCCGTAATAGGAATTTTCGATGGCACTGTCTCTACAGGCAAGTGGTTAGCCAATACATATGGTGGCCTAACTATTACCAGCAATGGCGCCCTTCTGCCAGCGGCCACCATCGCCTCGTGGGTTGATGATGTAGACAGCACTGCTGAGGTGTTTGCCCATGAATTTGGGCATACTTCCGGCAGACGCCACGCCCCTAGCGTTGCCTGGAATGGCACGGTAGCTGCCGACCCAGATTATTCTTTCCCATACCAGAACGGCAATTCAAGCGTGGGTGCGATGTTTACAGCCTTTGGTGCCAATGGAAATATAGAATTTGGACCATCTCGTGGGGCCACTGGAAGCGGTACAGAAAAAGCAAACGGTCAATCCCATGAATTGATGGGGTATGGCGGGACTTGGTTTGGTTACCAAGGCACCAGTGATTACACATTTGGGGCTATCCGGCAATACTGGGGCATTTACAGCACTGTCCCAGGCAGTGGCGTTACGGCTGGGTTGGCTCCAGCAACTCTCATGGCCCAGAGGTACGATTTGGCTCCTGAAAACATCAGGGCGTTGACCGCTCCAATCCATCCAGTGCCTAAGCACATTCAGAAAGCCTTGGCTAACAAGAATGAAAAAGCCGCCTATGAATCGATTAGGGAGACGATTGTTGGAATCCAATAACCTTGGTGGATTGATGATGTTTTCAGCTTCTTATTTTTCCCGTGCCTTCCTAATTATTGTTCTAGGCTCCACCCTCGCTTGTGGGGGGGGTGGAGGTGGTCCGAAAGAAACTGCGGACCCCGGCAAGCTCTGGGTCCAGCCCAGTCCAGCTTTCCTGACACCTGGCGCGAACTTGGTCTTTCAGGCGGTTCCGGAGATTCACTCCGAGGGACCAATTCTTCGGACGGCCGCTTGGTCCGTCCTGGAATCCAACGGTGGCAGTGTCCTGGCCATTGGAAACGGCCAAACTGCGACATATACGGCCCCTCCCATGCCTGGCACCTTCCATCTGCAAGCCGTGTCGGAATATGGCACCAGTCACTACGTACCCCAACCGGGTACGGTCCAGGTTGTAGACCCGAAAGGAGTGACTGTATCGGTTTCCCCTGCTGCATTCGTAATCAAGCGGGATTTTTCGGGATCCTTTCCTGAGCCACTGGCCACACTCAGCCCTTTAACTAATCGGAGGGTTCAATGGTCTGTGGTAGAGCCTGGGTTCGAGGGTCCCGACTTGATCCGCCTCACCCCCTACGACACTGTGAGCACTTGCCTGATTTCATGGAACGGTGCTGCAGCTATTGATCGTCTTCCAGGCAATCTTTTTCATGTTCGTGCCCAAAGCGTTGAAGCCCCTAGCGCTTTCGCTCTGATTGAAGTCCAGGTCCAGCGCTAATGTCGGGTTGCAGATGATCACGAATTTATTCTCACGAATGTCCGACGCGTTTCTTATTCTTGCACTTGCCACCACCCTCGCCTGCGGCGGGGAGGAGTGGCACTAGAGACCTTGGCGATCCCAGCAATCGCTGGGTTCTGCCCCACCCTGCTTTCATTACACCTAGTGCCTAGGTGGGGGTTCAGGCAATGTCGGGATCTACCCTTCATCCTTGATACCGTTCATCTCAAGCGCCCCCTGGGCTACTTCCCAGGCATTCATGGCGTAGGCGAGTTCAGATTCCATGTTTTTTTGTTCATCAAGTTTGGCCGTGAAAGCCTGCCAGTCGTTGGGGTCCATAACGGCCATCTCCGAGGAGAGCGCGGCGATTTTTTCTTCTAATTCGCCCACCCTGGCCTCGGCTTCCTGTGCCTTTCGCTCCAACCGCTTGAAAGCTTTCTGGGCCTCCTTATCCACAGGCCTGGGCTTGGATGAATCCTGAGACTTGGGACCTGTAACTTGAGACTTTGGACTTGAGACTTGGGACTTGGGACTTGGTTCTTCGTCTGGCTCATCTGCGGTGAGGTCCAAATCCACCCAATCCTGGTTTTCTTCATAACCACCTTCCCGGAATTCGGCCAGGTTTTCATGAATGCGCAGCAGGCTGTCGGCCACACGGCCCAACAGGTATCGATCGTGGGTCACCACCACCACCGCGCCGCTGAAGCTCAAGATGGTGTCTTCCATCGCCTCCATGGAGGGGATGTCCATGTGGTTGGTGGGCTCGTCCAGGAGCAGTAAGTTCACACCGTCACGGATCAGGGTGGCGATGCTGAGCCGCGCCCGCTCACCTCCGGACAGCGCCGTGACCGGCTTTTCCACCTCATCGCCACGGAAGCTGAACTTGGCCAGGAAGCCCATCACATCTTGCTTCACCGCCCGCGGATTCACGGCGTGGATCTGTTGGAACACGTTGTTCCGTGGATCCAGGTTTTTATGGTGCTGGTCGAAATACCCGATCTTCACCTGGCTGCCGAGCCTGGCCTGCCCGGTGATGAAGGCGATCTCACCGGCAATGGCCTTCAAGAGCGTGGATTTGCCGGTGCCGTTCAATCCTACGATGCCGAGTTTTTGGCCGCGCTTGATCTGCAATTGTTCCAAAGGCTTATACAGAGGCTTGCCATCCCAGCCTACAGCCGCGTTTTCCAGGACCAGGGCGACATCCCCTCCGCGGGTGGTTTCAGGGAAGGAGAATTTCACCTTCCTGCGGTCCCGCAGTGGATTCGCGATGCGGTCCAGCTTGGCCAGATGCGTCCGGCGGCCCCTGGCCTGCTTCGTATTCTGGCCCGCGATGTTGCGGCGGATATATTCTTCCTGTTTTTTGATGTAGTCCTGCTGGCGCTCGAAATGGCGCTCAGCCAGCTCCAGCTCCTGTTCCTTCTTCTCCATGAATTCCGAGTAATTGCCCTCATAGCCCCGGCTTTTGCCCAACTCGATCTCCAGGATGCTGGTGGCGATCTTGTCCAGAAAGTAGCGGTCGTGGGAGACAACCACCACTGTCGCTGTGCTATCGGCGACAAAATCCTCAAGCCATCGCAGCGAGGGCAGATCCAGATGGTTCGTGGGTTCGTCCAGCAGCAGCAAGTCCTGGCCTTGGAGAATCGCTTTGGCAAGCATCACGCGGCTCTTTTGTCCACCGCTGAGCGCATCAACCGGCTTTTCGAATTGGTCCTGCGCGAATCCCAACGCCTGCAAAATGCTTTCGGCGCGAGCGCGGATGCTGAAGCCATCAAACCGCTCGAAGGCCTCCGTCGCATCCTGATAACGCGCCAGAACCGCATCGAGATCCACACCGGCCTCGCTCATCCGATGTTCCAATTCCCGCATTTCGTGTTGCAGCTTTTCCACATCGCCGAAGGCAGCCAAAGTCTCTTCCAGGATGGTTCCGCCCGACTCCGGCACCAGATCCTGGGCGTAGTGGCCCATCCGGATTCCCCGTTCCTTGGTAGGCCTTACGACCGTGCCTTTGTCCGCCTCCAATTGGCCCAGAAGCAGCTTGAAGATCGTGCTCTTGCCCGCGCCATTGCGGCCGATGAGGCCCCAGCATTCGCCCTCCTCCAGCGCCCAGGTCACGTCCTTCAGCACCTCATGGGGGCCGAAGGCGAGCGAGACATGGTTCAGGGAGGCAAGCAATGCGGATCCGGGGAAGTTAAAAAAGTAAAAAAGTTGAAAAGTCGAGAAGTCGAGAAGTTGGGGGCGAGGCTTAAGCGATGAGAGTTGATATTCGGGGCTGTTGACTTTTAACTTTTCAACTTTTTTAACTTTTCAACTCTTGACTTGCCCAGGCAGGAAAAAGGCCGCCTGTTTGGCGGCCTTTTGGTGGAGCTTAGCGGGATCGAACCGCTGACCTCTTCCATGCCATGGAAGCGCTCTCCCAGCTGAGCTAAAGCCCCAAGGGGAACCCAAAGTCTCGCACGAAGCCGTAGAAGGTTCAAGCCCGAATCAGGAAGAGGAGACTTGGATCAATTTGGCCTCGCCACGCGAAGCCTTTGTCCGACCCGGACCCGGTTGGAGCGGAGATGGTTCCATTGCCGTAATTGGGCGGCAGTCACGCCGTAGCGGTTGGCAATGGAGAAGAGTGTCTCCTTGCGCCGGACGGAATGGAACTGAGGCGCTTGGGTTGGCGTTGCAATCACGGGCGGAACATCAACCTTGGAAACTTTTGACGTCCCCGGTAAGCGTACAGAGTCCCCAGTTTTCAGTCCCGCCACGCTATCGGGATTGAGCTGTTGCAACTCAGGCAAGGAGACGCTGAAAGCCTTTGCGATGGAGGCAAGGGTATCCCCCGTTTGGGCTTGATAGAAGCGCGGCAGTGTTGCATCTGGACGCTGCGGTTCAGAGGCGGGCTTGGTGGCTTTCACGTCGGGCGGAGCTGTGCCCGCTGGCGGCAAGGATGGCGCTATTCCGGAAGGAGAGGCTTGGGGCGCAGCGGCTTTCACCCGTGGAACGGGCACCTTGGCAGCCGGATCCCCCGGCAGGCTCGGGAGTGCAGGGAGTGGTTGGTCCCCAAGTATCTTGGCCCGTTCCGCCTTCGACAGAAGGTCTTTGTCATCAATAGGAATGGCGGCGGGAGGCGGCACCTGAATGCGGCGTCCACGGCGGAATTGGGCGCGATTCAGATCGTTCGTGGCCAGCAGATCGTCCTCGCTCACTTTGAAGCGGGCGGCAACCTTGGCAAGGGTATCTCCCCGGCGGATGACATAGCTCTTGAATTCCAGAAGCTGCCCGCTGGGCAGCTTGGCAAGGGCCCGGGCGGTGGGAGCAGCCATGTTAGGAGGCACTCGCAGGGTGTAACGGCCTGGAGGTGTGGTGGCCCGGAGCAGTTCAGGATTCAGCTCCCGGAGGGTGCTGACATCGGTTCCTGACAACCTCGCGATGACCGTCAAGCTGGTCTGGCGCTCGATGTTAACGGTTTCAAAGACATAAGGGCGCAGCTGCGTCACGTTCAGCCCGTACCGTTCAGGGAAACGGCCCACTAGAATGGCTGCGCAAAGCGAGGGGACATAATTTTTCGTTTCATTGCGCAAGAACCGGGAGCGATAGATGTCCCAGTAATTGCGGGTGCCCAGAGCCTGGATGGCCCGCTCTGGCGTTAGCGGGCCGGCGTTGTACCCAGCCAGCGCCAGATACCAGTCACCGCTCACCTCGCGAAGCCGCTTGAGATAGCGTGCCGCTGCGCGAGTGGCCTTCACGGGGTCACGGCGCTCCTCCAGCCAGGCGTTGCCGGTAAGCCCATAGATCCGGCCCGTGGAACGGATGAACTGCCACATCCCCACCGCTGCGGCGCGGCTGCGGGCCTCATTGCGAAATCCTGATTCAATGACGGCCAGATAAGCCAAATCCTGGGGGATGCCTTCTTCGGTGAAGACTTGGCGGATCATGGGCATCCACTGGGATGCACGTGAAAGGGCGCTTTCCATGAAGCCGCGTTTTTCGTTGGTGAAGGCGTGCAAGAGCCCCAGCACCTTGTCATTCAAGTCAATGGGGAAGTCGAATACAGCGCCCTGCTCCGCCGACTTCACTTTCTCCTGTTCTGCCCTCAGATCCTCGCCACTGAGGGTTATGACTTCTTCGGTCACGAGTAGACCTGGTTCCGGCCCGATGGGAGTTCCAGGCTCATCTTTCTCAATCTGCTTTTGGACCTGATGCAGGCGGTCCAAGAGGCTCAGGACTTCGGGCTGCCTCATGGTCTCATCGGGCCAATCAGCCGTAAGGATCTCGGCTTCATCGCTTCGATCCGAGGCGGTGTCCCAGTCCTCTGAGCCCTCCACCTTGATGGCGAGCTCGGCAGCTTCCACCAATGCTTTGAGTCTAGGTATGCCCGTCAGCGCCTGGAGTTTCGGATCATGCGGCTTTTGAATCGCTGGCACCTCGGAGGCCGCCACTGGCGCCACCGATTTTACCGCCAGGGGTTGCAGCACCGCTGGGATCTGGGCCCCCAGAGCTACGCCTGCCACCAACAGGAGTGAGAGCCGGGCAATGGATAACGGCACTTAGTGGCTTTCCGAACCCACCAGCGCCTCGTAGGCGGTGGCGTCCAGGAGATCCGCCTGGGCTGCTCCTGAGATCTGGAGCTTCAACATCCAGCCCTTGCCATAGGGATCCTCGTTCACGTATTCCGGGTGGTCGGTGAGGCTGGCGTTCAATTCAGTAACAGCGCCGCTGATTGGAGCAAATAGCTCCGACACAGTCTTCACGGATTCCACCGTGCCAAATTCATCCCCATGGGTGAGTTGGTCACCAACTTCCGGCAGATCAACGAACACCACATCGCCCAAGGCATCCTGCGCGTAATGCGTGATACCCACCAACGCAGTGCCATCTCCCTGGATTTTTATCCATTCATGGTCCTTGGTGTACTTGAGATCTGCTGGATACATGAAGCCTCCGAAACTGAAAAGTTAAGTGTAAGTGATGGTGGACCCTGAGCCCTAGATCGTAGGGGGGCGAATCATTTTTTTCGTTTGTAAAAGGGAGTCGGGATGATTTCCGCCTCCACAGCGCGACCCCGGATATCAATCTGGATCTTGCCGCCGATCGCAGCCATCGCAACCGGAACGTAGGCCAAGCCAATATTCGCCCCCACAGTCGCGCACGGTCCTCCACTGGTGACATATCCAATGCGTTCGCCATTCTGGACAACCGACATTCCATCCCGCGCGATGTCACGTTTTTCAGCAGTCCTGAACCCTACGACCCTGCGTTCCAAACCTTGGGCTTTCGCGTATGCCAGCGCCTTCTTACCGATAAAATCCGCATCCTTGTCCATCTTAACGATCCAGCCAAGGCCTGCCTCCAGCGCATTGGTGGTGTCATTGATTTCATGGCCGTAAAGGGACATCCGGCATTCGAGCCGAAGCGTGTTGCGGGCTCCGAGTCCTGCAGGAATGAGACCGAGCGGTGATCCGGCATCCATGATCGCGTGCCAGACCTTTTCAGCCGCCTCAGCAGGGACATAGACCTCAAAGCCGTCTTCCCCTGTGTAACCAGTGCGGCTCACCAAGGCGGGGACCCCTGCGACTTTGCCGTGGCGGAAATAGTAGTAACCCATCTCGCAGAGCGGAATGTCGCAGAGCGGTTGCAGGATTTTTTCCGACAGCGGCCCCTGTAGGGCGACCTCAGCCGTGGCGTCGCTTTCATTGGTCACGCGGACATCAAAGCCCTTCACATGTTCCAAGGCCCAGTGGAAATCCTTCTCAATGTTCCCTGCATTCACCACCAGCAGGAATTCGTCCTCGGCTTCTTTGTAGATCAGGAGATCATCCACAAAAGTGCCGTTCTCATAGAGAAATGCTGTGTAGTGGATCTGGCCGATGCTGAGGGCGGATACATCATTGGGTGTCAGGTATTGAAGGTATTTCAGAGCATCCTTGCCAACCACCCGCAGTTCGCCCATGTGGCTTACGTCGAAGAGCCCGGCCTTGTTGCGTACTGCCTCATGTTCCGCCAATATGCCCGCGGAATACTGCACGGGCATGTCCCATCCGCCGAAATCCACCATTTTCGCCCCCAATCCGCGGTGGGCAGCGTTCAAGGGCGTCTTTTTTATTCCTGACATGGAACCTCCATCCATTTCAGAGTAACAAATAGTGGGAGTACTCATGCGACAGGCCGTCTCACTTGTGATTTCAGTTCTGCCTTTGATGCTCCAAGCATCTCAGGATCCTGTTTCCGCACGGATTATCAACGCCTCTGTGGTATTTGGTCCTGGAATTGTCCAGGATCGCAGCGGTGAAACCCAAGCGCCAAAATTCCACCCCAAACTCAGCGGCAATGTCCAGCTGGATGGATTGAAATCCAGAACCGAACCTCGTTTCCGCTTTTGGCTGGTGAAAGCAGGTGAGGAAGAAAAATTGAAAAAGCTTTCGCCCGCCTCATTGAAGGCGAAACCTTTAGTGGCTCTGACTGCCACCACAGGCATCAAGACTGAATCCGGATATTCCTTTGAGATCCATTGGTCCAAAGGCGCCGTTGACCCTGAAGATCGCCTGTTTGTAGAAGTCTTTTTAGGCCGCCGCAGGGCCGCTACCGCCTTTTCACCCATCCAATCGCGGTACCTGCCCGTCTCCCATCCGAGAGACAACGAGGATAAAAGCTGATCCAATCATCCAGACACCTTCGAAGAAGCATTCGATCCACATGGCGGCCCCTCCTCCAAACCATCTCAAATCACCTGACGATGGCCTTGCCCTGCCTCGGATCTTCGTTGTCGAGGATGAACCCAATCTCCGCAACCTTCTGGTCTCCGACTTGACCTCTGAAGGCTATTGCCTGGAAGGATTCAACGATGGGATTCCCGCCCTCTTGCGGCATCGGGAGCAGCCCGCTGACCTGCTGATCCTCGACCTTATGCTGCCGGAAATGGACGGGTTCCAGGCGCTGCGCTCCCTCCGGGATGCTGGAGATGATACGCCGGTGCTGATACTCACCGCCCGGGGGGAAGAACCCGCGCGGGTCCAGGGGTTCCTTCTGGGCGCGGACGACTACCTCGTCAAACCTTTCTCCATTCTCGAACTCCTTGGAAGAGTGAAGGCTATCCTCCGCAGGACGCGGAAATTGGCTGAATCCAAGGTGACTCGCTTATCTTCAGGCCCCTTCCTGTTGGACCGTGTCCGAATGGAGATCCTGTTGGATGGTGAGAAATTGGATCTGGGGGTGCAGCGGGTCCGCCTTCTTGAAGTGCTATGGCGCCGCCCTGGGCATACCCTCGCACGCACAGAGCTGCTGAATCTCGCCTGGGATCCTGACGCACGTCCCGGCCTCCGAACGGTGGACGTGCACATCGGCCAGCTTCGCAAACAACTCGGCGAGAAATGGATCGTCACAGTGGAGGGCCTTGGTTATCGTTGGACAGCCCCCGTGGAACCTGCTGATTGAGAGCGTTATGCTGCTACAACCGAAGGGAGGGAAGGCCATTCAGGCATTTCCCTCCCTTCGGTTGCCAATTATTTGTGAATGGTGGTTTTAGCGGGTCAAAGCCAGATTGTAGGGCGTCGTTGTGGTAAAGGCGCCGCCAAAGCCACGACCTTGATATAAAAGATCGCTGTCGCCGCAGTGGCGTTTGTGTAGGAAACGCTTTCGGTCGCGGTGCTGCCGGCGCTGGTCCTCAGGACGCCACCTGTGCTGCTCAGCAAGTAGAGGTCGTAATCCCTCGCCGGACCGGTCATGTTCACCGTCACCGTGCGGCCGGCTGCGACATTGATTTTGAAGAAATCCTGGTCGGTGGAAGTGCCAATGTAGCCCACGATCTTCGTGACGGTGTCGGCCGCAATATTGGCGGTGGTCGTGGTGCCATTGCTCTCGACTTCGTTGTAGGTGCTGGATGGGGGGGGATTGCTGATGGTGAAGGTGACGCTAGTTGAAGTCCCGATGTTGCCGACGGGATCGCTCGCCTTGGCCACCAGGGCATGGCTCGCATTCGTCAAGGTCGTGCTATCCAGAGTCATGCTGTAAGGCGAGGTTGTGTCCGTGCCCTTGAGCACGCCATCCACATAGAAATCAACCTTGGCCACACCGCTGGCATCCGAGGCCGTTGCAGAGAACGTGATGGTCCCTGCGGTTCCGGATTCGCTAGCGGTCACAATCGGGGCGGTCGTGTCGGAGCCGACGGTGAAGGCGAAGCCGGTAGAGGTTCCGATGTTGCCCGCGGCATCGTAGGCCTTGCCCACCAGCGTGTGGCTGCCGTTCGCGAGGGTCGCGCTGTCCAGGCTCATGCCATATGGAGCGGTGGCATCTGTCCCTTTCAACACGCCATCCACATAGAAGTCGACCTTGGTCACGCCGATGTTGTCGGAAGCCGTGGCGCTGAAAGACAGGATGCCTGTGCTGCCGCTTTCACTGACGGAAACGGATGGGGCCTGGGTGTCCGCGTTGTTGATGGTGAAGGCCACCGACGTCGACGAACCCACGTTGCCTGAGGGATCATAGGCCTTGGCCACCAGGGAATGGCTGCCATTGGCCAGGGTGGTGCTATCCAAAGCCATGGTGAAGGGGGAAGCTGTGTCGGTGCCCTTCAGCGCGCCATCCACGTAGAACTCGGCTTTGGAGACGCCGCTGGCGTCCGTGGCGGTGGCGGCCAGGGTGATGGCGCCCGCGGTGCCGGACTCGGTGGCCGAAACGGACGGTGGGGTGGTATCGGCTGGCCCGCCGCCCACCACCACGAGGTTCACCTTGTCCAGGATGAAGCCGGTCGAGATCGCTGAATCCTCGGTTCCGAGGAAATACACTTGGACCGTCTGCCCCTTGAAGGCGGCGACATTGAAGTTGTAGACCGTGTAGCCCGCCGCGGCGTTCAGATTGCTGTAGGTCGCCAGGGTCTGCAGGATCGCCCCGGCTGTGTTGCGGATCTGCACGGCGAAGGTATCGTGGAGGCCGCCGGTGGTCTCCTTGGTCTCGATATGCAAGGCAAAGCTGAGGGTGGCCGAAGCCGCGGTCGCGGGAATTGCCACGTTCTGGAAGATCGCAACGCTCCCGGCGGATCCCCGTCCGCGGAATTTGGCGCACTTGGTGCCATCGTAGGGCGGGGTGTTGAGGATGGCGCCGATTTCCATGCCTGAGGTGTTGGACCACCCCACCCCATAGCCCTTCTCGAAGCTCCCATTCTTGATCAACTGGCCGTTGTTGATGAGGAAATCCATCGTTGCGTTGGTGAAGAGCCCGACCGTGTCGGTGGCCTTGGCGTCCAGCGTGTGGGTGCCGTCATCCTGCATCAGGGAGTCGTAGGTCATGGTGTATGGGGAAGCCGCCTTGGTGCCAACGAGCAATCCATCGAGGAGGAAATCCACTTTCGTAACGCCCTTGTCGTCTGTGGCCGTGGCGCTGAATGTGACCGTTCCAGCGGCGCCGCTTTCGCTGACGACGACCACGGGGGCAGCGTCAGCACCCGCCCAGGGACCTCCGACGTTGATACCGGCGAAGGCATTCCAAACTGCGATTTCTTCCGGGCCTGATAAAGGGTACAGATCCCGCACGGCCTGGATGCAGGCGATGCGTGCGGCAGCGTAGTCCGTGGAGGGCGTCATGTAGGTGGTGAGCGCCCGGTACCAGATCTTGGCCGCCTTCTGGTTCCCGATCCCCGTCATGCCGCCGGGAAGGAAAGTCGTGGAGGTGTCACCTGAGGTGGTGGCGCCCTGGCTGATGAAATAGAAACAGCGGTTCATGGGGCCGGAGCTGTAGTGCACGTTCAGGGTGGAGAGCGTGGAACTCCAGGCATCCGCGCTTTTCCCGTCCAGGCTCGGCTTGTACATGCGGCGGAACTGGGGCGATGCGGGGGTCGCGATCTGCTCGCCCTGGGTCCAGTTCCCGCCTGTATCAGGAATGACGCTGCCCTGGCCGTTCGCCCCGCGGTAGTAGAACTCCGTCATGACGCCCATGATGTCGGAGTTGGATTCGTTCAGGCCGCCGGATTCCTTGTTGTAGATCAATCCCGCGGTGGTGGAGCAGACCCCGTGGCTGAATTCATGGGCAGCGATGTCGAGCGGAGTGTAGGGCAGCCGTTTGGTCCCGTCGCCGAAAGTGATGCACATGCACTGGTCTGAATAGAAGGCATTGTCGTAACCATTGTCGTAATGCACCTTGGCGTAGACGGAGTGGCCCAGCCCATCCAAACCGTTGCGGCCGTGGATGTTCTTGTACATGTCCCAAGCAGCCTGAAGGCCAAAAGCTGCGTCCACCGCGACGGTCTGTCCATTGGCAGAGGTCGTGGGTTCGGGTGCTTCCCGGTAGTCCAAACCGTCACCCCAGGTATTGTCAGCATCGGTGTAAACAGTACCGATGCCAGATGTGGAGTGATTCATATCGTTGACGGTGTTGCCCCCGCTCACAGGCCGGGTGTTGTCCCGCAGTTCAAATCCGGAGGCCGTGGTGTTGGTGTTGAGTTGGACGGTGCCGCTGTACTGGCTGTTGCCCGTGCCCACCGCATTCGATGTCTGAAGGCTGTCCCATTTTTCAAGGATCGCGCCCGTGTGGGCGTCCACCATGTAGTCTGTGTGCCGTGTTTCACCAGGGTTCTCGATTTCCGTGCGGACATGATAGGCAAGTACGTATCGGAGGACACGGGTCTCGAAAGCAGTGGCATCCAAGCCTCTCGTATCGTCCATTCCGGCGGCATCGCCCACACCATCTGTGCGGACCTTCCGCCGGTTCGGAGTCACCGCGCGGGTCTCCACTGGCAGGATCACCAATTCCGCCCGGGGCGCGTAGGCGTAGGTTCCTTGGGGCGCCAGGTCACCATGGACCACGCCCAGGACCTCAGACTCGCCGAGGGATGGGGTCACATTGATGAAAACATGGCGGCGGTGGGCTAAGGTCGGAGGCAGGTCCTCGCCATCCTTGCCCGCATGGATGATCGCTTCACCGCCCCATACCCGCACACCCTGGTGGTACTGCTGCAGACGCGTGTGAGTCTGCCCCAGCTCATCGTCGTGGACGGCGCGGGTTGAAAAATGATCCAGCTCGCCCAATCCGATCTGGGTGCGCATTGCCTGGATCCTCTGCATCGCATGGTCAGCGCGTCGCTGCAATTCGGGTTCCCCCGCACAAAGCGGCGCCGCCACAAGCAGGATCGCGAACAAGGATAGGGGTCGTGCGAGCATGGCCATGCCAGCCTCCGTTTTAGATGGACAGGAGCAGGAAAAATGCCCAGGAATTTTCAACTGGGTTATTACGGCAAAGAATTCAAACGCTATGGAAAATCAGCGGAAGGCGAAGACAGGTGACAACGAACGGAGGAATTCACCAGCGTAGGCGGACTGCTTCTTGAAGGGGTTATGAAAAGTTGTGAAATCTACTCAACGACCCACCTTCTTGGTTTCCAGGGCAATAGCCCGGGTAGCTCCCAGCTCAGCGTGAATAGGCCATTTTTTTGATTTTTCAGTGCAAGTTTCACGGCCAGAGGAAGCACCTCGACGCCAAGCCGCGGTCGCGCGGTCCAGCTCTTGCGCATAGGCCGGATCAATTTCGCGGGCCACGTCGAATGCATCCACATCGTCCCGATGGATGAAGAACACAAGGGCGGCTCGGTGCCCCTGCTCGACCATGCCACGCAATTCCCGCAGATGTTTGCGTCCGCGCTCGGTCACAGCATCTGGAAAGCAAGCCTGGGAGCCGATTTTAAGCGTCGTATTCTTCACTTCGATATAGACCCGGCGCCCCTCGGCATCTCTGGCCAGCACATCAATCCGACTGTTTTCGGATCCATATTTTTGTTCCGTGAGCACATCCACCAGCCCGGGGAGGCTCGGCAAAGTTCCACTCCGCGCCGCATCGGCGACCACGCGGTTCGGCATCCCGGTTTCCACACCCACCCAGGCACCCTCATGCTTACAGGCGAGCCAGGTGTATTTCAGCTTCCTGGCAGGATCATCATGGTGGGATAGAAGCACCGCATCACCAGGCGCCCAGCAAGTCGTCATGGAGCCGGTGTTGGTGGTGTGGGCCGTGACGATGGTTCCGTCCGGTAATTCGACATCGGCCAGGAATCGCTTGTAGCGATTGACGATCCGTCCCTGCATAAGATCGCGCTTTTCCATCAGGACCAGGATTCTAGGATCCTGTCCACCGCTTCTGAAAGATCCTCCGCTACCAGGTCCGCGAGCGACCCATCCACGCTTTTCCCATACCCGGTCCGCACCAATGCCACACGGCAACCAGCTCGGCGTCCAGCCTCAAGGTCGCTCTCCTTGTCGCCGACCATCCAGGATCGCGAGAGATCCAATCCGTGTTCCTGTGCGGCACGGGTCAACATTCCGGCATTGGGTTTCCGCTCGGGATGGTCCGGATGGGCGAATTCCCCCTGCCCCATTTCGTGGTGGGGGGCAACGTAGACTGCATCCAGATGGGCTCCCGCCTCTGCCAGCAGGTGCGCCATGCGAGCGGTCACTTCATTGAATTCATCGAATCCGAAGTAGCCACGGCCGATACCGCTTTGATTGGTCACGACAGCTATGGGTATTCCAAGCGCATTGAGCTTCGCCACCGCCTGGGCTGCGCCGGGAATGAGCACCAGTTCCTCAGGTTTGTGAAGGTAATCCACCTCTTCGTTGAGGGTTCCGTCTCGATCAAGAAAAATGGCGGCCCGCCCGCTCATACTGGGACCACAAAGGCACGCTCAACCACAAAGGTAAAAAATAAAATAACTGAACCACTAAGCCTCAAAGGCACAAAGGAACACAAAGAAAATCTGTGTTCATACCAATTTTGTTTTCTTTGCGTCTTAGTGTCTTGGTGGTTCATTTTTTTCCTATTTTTATTTGTGCCTTCGTGGTTCCTTGGTGTCTTAGTGGTATTCAGCGACAAAGACGTTGAACTGCCTCGGCGCAGCGGCCTCGCGGCCGCTGACCCAGAGCAGTTTTTTGCCGTCGGCGCTGAAGTGTGGAAATGAATTGAAATTTCCCGCATAGGTAAGCCGTTCAAGTCCCACGCCATCAAGGTTTATCTTGTAGAGTTCGAAATTCCGTCCCTTGCCCTGGCGGTCCTCCCAATTGCTCGCGAAGACCACGGATTTGCCATCTGGCGAAAAAACAGGAGCGAAAGCAGCGCCCAGCAGACGGGTCAACTGCCGTTTCCCTGTGCCATCGGCGTTCATCACCCAAATATCCATGTCCATGGGTTCCACGAGGTGCTGCTTTAGGAGTTCGCGGTACTTGCTGGTGGCCGCTTCGCCCTTGGGATAATTGGTGCGCCACGCGATGAGCTTGGAATCAGGGCTCCACACCGCGCCGCCATCGTATCCAACGGCATCCGTCAGCCGCTTCAGATGTTTTCCATTGATGTCCGCCCTCCAAAGATCAATGTCGCCGCTGCGTTCCGAGGTGAACACAAGCCACTTGCCGTTGGGCGCAGCCGTGGCCTCCGCATCATAGCCGTCATGCGCCAGCAGCGGCTTCACATCGCTTCCATCCGGCTTCGCAGTGTAGAGGTCATAGGTTTGGAACACGGGCCAGCGATAGGTTCCCGGGGTGAACGGCGGGCTTGGAGGACAGCCGTCACCACCACCATGAGTGCTGGCGTAGATAATCCGCTTATCGCCAGTCAGAAAGTAGCCGCAGGTGGTCCGGCCCTTCCCGGTGCTGGCCAAGTGCTGGTCTGAGCCATCCGATTTCATCACGTAGATCTGGTCGCAGTCACGGCCTTCGCGAGTGCTTTGGAAGATGATCTGCTTTCCGTCCCAGCTCCAATAAGCCTCCGCATTGGATCCGGTATGGGTGAGCTGCTTCACATCGCGGAGATGCGTTTCCCGTGCATCACGATGGGGATCACCGGAGGCGGGCTGGAAGGGATTCTGAACAGGCGGGGCCACCGCAGGCATTTGTGCTGCTTCAGGTTTCCCCGTGGCTTGGGCCTGCAGCCCCATCGCCATCATCAGAATCAATTCAGCAATCCCCACGCTAAGCCTCCTTCAGTAAGTCTGGCATCATCAGAGCATCAATGGAGTCGGAGGCTCAAGTGATTGACAAGCGAGTACCTTCTGCCGATGAGGCGATCAGCGATATTTTTGATGGCGCCACTCTGGCTGTGGGTGGGTTCGGACTTTGCGGCATTCCTGAGCATCTCATCGCGGCCCTTGTAAAAAAGGGTGTGAAGGCGCTGACCTGCTACTCCAACAACGCAGGAGTGGATGATTTCGGACTTGGCCTGCTGCTGAAAAACCGCCAGATCAAGAAAATGGTCAGTTCCTATGTGGGCGAAAACGCCGAGTTCGAGCGCCAGTACCTGCATGGTGAATTGGAACTGGAGTTCGCGCCTCAGGGCACCTTGGCAGAACGCATGCGGGCGGGGGGCGCAGGCATTCCGGCTTTCTATACGCCCACTGCGGCAGGCACCGTTGTGGCGGAAGGCAAGGAGACAAAGATCTTCAATGGCCGCGAATGCGTGCTTGAAGAGGGCATCGTAGCGGATTTTTCGCTCGTAAAAGCCTGGAAAGCGGACCGAATGGGCAACCTGATCTATCGTAAAACAGCCCGCAATTTCAACCCCATGGCAGCGACCTGCGGAAAGATCTGCATTGCCGAGGTCGAAGAAATCGTCGAGGTGGGCGATCTTGATCCGGATCACATCCACACGCCCGGAGTCTATGTACATCGGCTCGTGCTGGGCACCCGCTACGAGAAACGCATCGAAAAAGTGGTGACTCGCGATTCGTAGCAGAATTGTTACATCGTGGTCATAACCTGAACGGGCCCTTTAGCTTCTGGATGGATCTCGTGAACCACAACAGAGAATACAGAACCCGCCGGTTCCTTAACTGGTTCCCGCTGGGACTGACCTACGCGACCATGTACATGGGCCGCTATAACTTCAATATTGTAAAAAGCGATATCGGAGCCTGGTATCACCTGGACAAGGCCGAGATGGGCATCATCGCCACGGCGGGCTTCTGGACCTATGGCCTCAGCGTGGCACTCAACGGCCCCCTGGCGGATCGCATCGGCGGCCGTAAAGCGATTCTTGTGGGCGCCCTTGGCGCGGCCTTGCTGAATCTGCTCATCGGATTGATGTTCCTGGGCGGCCATACCACACAGTTGTTGGTAGGCATGAGCCTGCTCTGGTCCGCCAATATGTACTTCCAGAGCTTCGGCGCGCTATCGGTGGTGAAGGTGAACAGCACTTGGTTCCACGTGCATGAGCGCGGGGTCTTTGGTGGCATTTTCGGGATCATGATCTCGTCAGGTTATTTCCTGGCCACCACCATCGGCGCCTGGCTGCTGGCCAGCTTCAGCAGCTGGACGGTCATTTGGTTCGTGCCCGCAGCGGCGATGGCCGGCATGTTCATCATTGACTATTTCCTGGTGCGCAACCGCCCCAGCCATGCTGGTTTTCCAGACTTCGACACAGGGGATGGATCCAAGGCGCATGAGGCTGAGGACGCCCCCCTACCCCTTGTTGATCTATTCAAAAAAGTGTTCCACAACCCCATCATTTTGTTTTTGATCGCGGCCGAATTCTGCACGGGCTTCGTCCGGCAGGGTGTGATGCTCTACTTCACGGAGTACTTGGCGGAGGTCTACAACCTCTCCAAGAAGACGCATCTCTTCTGGTGGACAGGCGTGGCCTTCATGCTCGGCGGCATCCTGGGCGGCCTGCTCTGCGGTTGGATGAGCGACAAGCTGTTCCAGTCCCGCCGTCCGCCCGTGGCCTTCATGTTCTACCTCGTGCAGGTGCTGATGCTCTGCCTGCTGGGCATGGCGCTGGGACGCGGCACATGGCTGGGACAGGTCTGGGCCATCATTCTGCTGGGCCTTACGGCCATGTTCATCTTCGGCGTCCACGGCATGTTGAGCGGTACGGCCAGCATGGATTTCGGCGGCCGTAAAGCTGCGGCCACCGTGGCCGGCGCCTTGGACGGCATCCAATACATCGGCAGCGGCTTGACTGGATTCGGGCTGGGCTGGATTCTAAAAACCTATGGCTGGGATGGCATCAGCACCACCGGTCATGACCCCGTCCACGCTTGGGTCTGGGTCGGCGCCATCATTCCGTTCAGCCTTATCGGCGCCTTCATCATGACCCGCATCTGGAACGCGAAACCCGGAAGTGCATCACACTAAAAAGGTACCCCTCGTTCTAATGGTTCCTTTTTGTATTCTTCCCGGATGATGATTCCATGCCCCAGCATCACCCTATCCTTGAAGCAATCGAACGCCTGAAAACCAGGCCTGCCCATGCGCCGCGCCCCATCGCGGTTTACGATCTGGATTCGACGCTTTTCTGCACAGGGCCGAGGAATCTAGCCATCGCGCGGGCCTTTTCCGAGTACCGGCATGAATTGCGCCCCTTCGTGGACCGGCTCGAAGCCCATCGTATGGGCTGGAATGTGATGGCGGACCTTCAGGAAGCCGGATTTGCGGATGAGGCGATTCTCACGGAACTCCGGCATTTCTGGCGTGCCACTTTTTTCACGGATCATTTCGTGAAGATGGATGGAGTCTATCCCGGCACTGTGGAACTGGTGCATGTGCTGCGGAATGCCGGATGCTTAACCTACTACCTCACGGGCCGTGATGACCCTGGCATGCGGCAAGGCACGCTTCATGCGCTTGAGTCAGCTGGCTTTCCTCTCCCCTCTGAAGATGTGATCCTGCATCTGAAGCCGACCTGGGAAGAAGATGACCTGGCCTTTAAGACCCAGGTCTTTGAGGATCTGCGGGCTTTGGGCGAAGTCGTCCTGGCGTTCGAAAATGAGCCGGCCAACGCGAATGGTTTTCTCCGGGCATTCCCTAGCGCAACGGTGGTTCTGCACGCCACCATCCATGCCCCCGACCCTGTACCGTTGGATCCAGGCATTCACGTGCTGGAAACCTTGGCAGGCCAATGGCTCCAAGGCCCTGCCTTACAATAAAGCGATGATGCGATCATCGCGCTCCAAGACAGCATTCTTGGCCTTGGCAGGCCTTGGGGTTCTCTCACTATTGACCCTTGGCCGGCTTGCCTTCTTGGCGCATTTCCAGGGCCTTGCACGGGAAGCAGGCCTGGGCCACGCGCTCTATCTTGGCTTCAAATTCGATGTCCGTTGGGTGGCCATCTTGTTGGTTCCGCCATGGCTCCTGCTGCGGACACAGGCTGAGGCGGCGGATTCCCTGGCCACCCTTCGGCGCGGGGCGGCATGGGCTTCACTTGTGGTTTCCTTGCTCGTGTACATGGCGCTCGTGGCTGTCGCCATGGTGGATGACAGGCGCGGGCGGGTGTGGCTCGTTGCGTTTCTATTATTGGCTGGACTCACGCGATGGGCGGGCAAGCCCGTGGGCTTCGCCAAAGCAGAAGCCCGGATTTGGCTGGTCTATGGCTGCATGGCTGTTGGGTTCACGCTGCTCTGCTATGCCTTCGATTTCGGAGCCTTTGCTTACATCCACACCCGGCTGAATGGCACTCTGCTGATGTTCCTTGAGAACTTCGGCACTAGCGCGCGCATGGTCTGGGAGAGCTATCCCGTAATGCCTGGAGTTCTCGGCCTGACTGCATTGATGGTGCTGATTGCTTGGGCTTTTAAAAAACTGGGATCAAATCTCGCGCCTGCCCACGTCTCAAGGAGCCGACGCTGGGGTGTCGCCTGGCTAGGAGCAATACTGTTAATCGCTGGCATGTGGGGCAAATGGAGCCTCTACCCGCTCCGCTGGGGCGAAGCCTTTGAAGCTCCCAAACCATTCCATGCCCATCTCGCCTTGAATCCGGTTCTGTTTTTTCTGGAAACGCGTGAGGAGATGGACGGCGGCTATGACTTGAAAGCAGTGCAGGCCAGCCAATCGCTGATATCGGCCCATTTCCACATTCCGCCTGCCAATGACAAAGAAGGCCTGCCCACCCTTTTGCGGCGCATAACGCCGCGCCCCCAGGTGCAGGGACGCCCCAATGTGGTGTTCATCCAATGCGAGAGCCTTGCGGCCTTCAAGACTTCACCTTTCGGAAATCCATTGGATCCTACGCCCACCCTGTCGCGGCTTGCAGATGAGGGCATTTTCTTCGACCGTTTCTACGTGGTCATGGAGAACACCAGCCGCTCCATGTTCGCCACGCTATTCGGCACCCCCGATGTCAGCAGCGTACAGAATGCCACCCGCAATCCCTTGCTGGTGGATCAGCACACGCTCCTGAGCTACCTCACGGACTACCGGAAGCATTACTTCCTCGGCGGAAGCGCTAACTGGGCACAGATCCGGGCGGCGCTCCACCACAACCTTCCGGACCTGGTGCTGCACGAAGAGGGCTCCTTCAAGAGCCCCAAGGTCGATGTTTGGGGCATCTGCGACCAAGATCTGCTGCTCGAAGCCAATGCCGCTCTGGTGCATGAGCCACAGCCCTTTTTCGCGTATGTGCAGACCAGTGGAAACCATCCGCCCTACACGATTCCGTCCCACATAAAGGATTTCCAACGAGTCTCGCCAAGCGCTGAAGGATTGAAGGCAGCTGGCTTCGTGAGCGGGGACGAGTTCAACGCATTGCGGCTCATGGACCATGCCCTTGATGCTTTTTTCAAGGAGGCCAGCCGGGAGCCCTACTACAAGGACACCATCTTTGTTTTGTGGGGCGACCACGGCATTCCCCGGGGGAGCAACGATCCCAGATTCGGGGACTTGACCCTGGCGATCCACAATGTGCCCTTCATCATCTACGCCCCGGGTTTACTGAAGCCTCAACGGCGGCACAGCATTGCTTCCCAGGTTGATATCCTGCCCACGCTCTTGAGCATGCTGGGGCGAGAAACCGAAACCCAGACATTAGGCCGGGACCTCTTCGATCCAGCCATGGATCCCGCCAGTTGCGCCTTCACATTCACGACCTTCCGCCGTCCGCCCCGGATGGGCCTGCTGCAAGATGATCTGTACCTGAATCTTGAACCAGATGGACGCCCTGCCCTGTACGCTGTGGATCAATCCGATCCCAAGAATCAAGCCGCATCAAATCCCGCCAGAACCACCGAAATGTCGCACCTGACCCAAGCTTACGAGACCTGGAGCCGATTTCTCTTGAGCCACAACAAGCCGCTGGCGCAACGGGGAACCAAGCCATGAGGCGGGTTTTACTCTCCCTGATCCTCGCCTTGGCTGCCCTGGTAGCAGTTGGCCTGCCATCGAGGGCACGGGTGGACCGGCCCCTGACCGGGCTGCCTTTGATGAACCCGAAAGGGAACATGGAGGTCGCGCTGTCCCTGCCCTTTAGGGTTCCTGGCGAGTTGCGGGAAAAAATGAAATCAGAAGGATTCACAGAGGTTTCGTGGACGCTTGCAGGCTTGAACGCACGCTCCGGGATTGAAGCCAAATCTGCCAAACCCCGTGATCCTTCAGGCCGCTGGAAGGTGGTCCACATTGCCGACCTACCCCCACCAGGCCGGGACGACCTCCTGAAGATTTTCATTATGCGGATGTCCGAAGTGAAGCCCGATTTAATTCTGGCCACGGGGGATTTAGGCTATGGCGACACGGCCGCGGATTTTGATCGGATCACTACCTTCTTCCGGGATCTAGAAAACGATGGCGCCGTGGTGGTGGCCAGCCCCGGAAATCACGAACGCAAGGCCTGGATCCACTATCTGCGGCACTTTGGGCCTGATACTTGGCACCGGGTGGAATATGGCCCGTTCACCATCCTGAGTCTGGATTCGGAACATGGACGGGACCAATTCACACCTGCGCAATTCGCCTGGTTCAAACGCGAGATCGCAGAATCCAGTGGCCGCACAGTGCTTGTGCAGCTTCATCATCCAGTCTTTCCCAGTGAATCGGCCTCCAGCGGCGAAGCCAAAGGCAGCGGTGGATTTCTTGGCAACCGGCGCAACGAATTCATCAAGCTTTGCGCGGATACGAAGGTGCAAGCGGTGCTTTCTGGCCATTGGCATAGCGATGCCGTCTTCGATTCCACGGGCCGTTTGCGGGATGACACCTGGGATTTCCCCGGCACCAAGTTCATCGTCACCACGACCCTTGGAAACGAAATCCGCCGTGTGACAAGGTGGCCGAAATCTTATTTCGGCTGGCGTCTCCTGACTTTCGAGGATGGGAATTTACTCAGTTACACAGCGGATCTGGATGGCGACGGAAAACCCGATCCCATCGCCAGCGAACCGCTTCTGCCCAACGCCGGAGGCCGCTGATGGCACTGGCTTGGATCCTTCTGTTTCTTGGTTCCTGGGTACGGCTCCTGACCATTTCCGGTCTGAATTTCCACCATGGCGCGACCCTTCTGGCATTGTCTCCGCTCGGTTATATGGCGCTTCATCATTTTCTTCCCGGGCTGCTTCGCGCGCCGGAACGGCCGTTCTTCCGCTGGGGGCTGGCGGGCCTTACGGCACTGGTCGCCGTCGCATTTGTCCGCCTGACCCTCCTCCGATTCTGGGATCCCGGTGATTGGCTTTCTACGGTCCTGCTCGTGCTTCTGGGCCTTGGGGTCGCCCTATTCGCAAGTGAAGAATGCCCGAGCGACCATGGGCCCGGCCCCTGGCTTTGGGTTTCCCTTTGGATGTTGATCTCTGCCCGAGATCCAGTGCTAGGGCTGTTGGGAGCCGGACTCGCTCCGCTGGTTTTCCACTGGGGAAAGGTTACCAAGAGACCAACGCCCCAGGAGGCAGGAAAGCAATCCACAACCTGGCTGTTCCCACTCCTTCTTGGATTATTTCTGCCTAAACCATGGTGGGACTGGGGGCTTCAACCATCTTCTGCCCTGCCTCTGGCCGCCTTTGGATTGGGGGGAGGACTGCTGCTTCTCATCCCATTCGCGGCTCGCCTCAAGGTGCTGCCAGTTGGGGTGCTGCTCAGTGCACTTGCGGTGATCGGACTGCTTTATTCACCTTCATGGGGCTTGTTTTGGGGAATAGCGATGGGCTTCGCCGCAGCCAGCATTTTTGAACGCCTGCCAAGGCCTTTGCCCATGGGTGTGATCGCTGGGTTCTGGATTCTAGGTTTGCTTTTATCATTCACGATTCAAGCCAATGCCTGGATGCCCGTTCTGGGGCGTCTCGCATGGCTGGCAAACTGACGTATGAAAGACCGTGATCTGGTTGAACGAGTGAAGGACGCCACGGATCTCGTGGCTTTGGTCGGCCAGGCCGTGAAACTACGCAAGGCAGGCGCCGCCTACTCTGGTCTGTGCCCCTTTCACAGCGAGCGCTCACCAAGTTTCCAGGTGGTGCCGGGGAAAAATTTCTACCATTGCTTCGGTTGCGGAAAACATGGCGATGCCTTTACTTGGCTCATGGAGCGCGAGGGACTGAGCTTCCCTGAAGCCCTGGAGCAGTTGGCGAATGCCGCAAGCATCGAGGTGCCGAAATACAAGGAGCGTCCGTCCGCAGAGGTGGATCACGAATCCCGCTTGCGCTCGGTCCTGGATGCCGCCCAGGCTTGGTATGAACTGAAGCTGAGCAGTCATGCGGATGCCCGGGCATATCTAAAAAAACGTGGCATCAACGAAGCTTTTTCGAAGGAAGCCGGCTTTGGGGTGGCGCCTGAATCATGGGATGGCTTGATGACAGCGCTCAAGGGCCACGGCTTTTCCACTGAGATCATCGAACAGGCCGGACTCGCTTCGCGCACTGAACGTGGCTCCCTGGTGGATTTCCTGCGGAACCGCCTTACCATCCCCATCCATGACGCGCGGGGACGCCTGGTGGCCTTTGGGGGGAGAGCCTTCGGAGACGAGAAGCCCAAATACATGAATACCCGCGAGACAGCCTTCTTCCACAAAAGCGAGACGCTCTTCGGCATGCACCGGGCCAAATGCGTAATGCGGGATGGCGCTGTGGTGGTGGAAGGTTATTTCGATGTCCTGCAACTCCACCAGCAAGGCATTCATTCGGCTGTAGCGCCCATGGGCACCGCGCTGACCGAGGACCATCTGCGGATGATCAGCCGATTTACGAAGCGCCTTGTCCTTTGCTTCGACGGCGATGCCGCCGGCCGCCGGGCCTTTGAGAAAAGCCTTCGGCTGGCCTTGCCTCAAGGCTTCGATGTGCGGCTGTTGGAACTGCCAGAAGGCGAAGATCCCGACACATGGTGTCTTCGCGTCGGTGCTGAAGCCTTCCGCGAACTTCTGCGCCGAGCGCCGGATTGGACCAGTTTCATGCTGGCCCAGGCGCTTAAAGGAAAGGATATGCGCCGCATCGCTGATCGGATGGAAGCCTTCAAGGAGTTGCAAGCCTACCTGCCCTATCTTCCGGATACTCCCGAAAGGCGGGAGTTGTTCGCGAGCCTGGCCCATCAGCTTCAGATCCCGGTTTCCGAGATCAGCCGCAGCATGAAGACCCTCAGGCCAACCGCCGATATCCATGAACTGCCCCTTTCCGCCGAACCCAAAGTGGATGATCTGCTGAGGCCGCTGTTCCCTTTCTGCCAGCACCCCGAAACCCGTCTACGCATCGCCGAGAAGCCCCATGCCTGGTGGGAAAACATGGATGGCGCACCGGTATTGCAGGCGCTCCTGGACGCCGAAGGGGATGAAGCATCACTGCCGGATGGAATCCTGGCTCTCATCCGGCGCCAGGATGCGCAGAAAGCCAAATGGGAGGACTCGGAAGCTGTACTGGAGCGGGTTTTCGCGAAATTGGAGGCCGCCTACGTCCAGCGGGAGCTCGGTTTGCTGAACCAGCAGCTACAGGATCCAGCCACTTCCACCGATCCGGATTTGTGCCGCCACCTGGAATCCAGGCAAGCCTCACTGCTCCTGCGCAAGAGCACTTTGGCCCGGCAATTGCGGGGTGGTTTCCAGTCCTAAAGTTGGAAATTTACTCTTGCCTGGAACGCGAAGTACCCTACACTGAATGGTTCCGGGCTTTCTACAGAATGGGAAAACCCTGCCTGAAGCTAAGAGTCACGGATTCTGACCGATGCACATGTGCGGCCGCCCCTGCTCTTGAGGCTCCCCTTCTCTGAGGTTCTTTGAGGACTCGATGATTCAAACGCCCGCCTGCGAAACCTATTTTGAACTCACCAAGGCATTCATCTCGCTCGGCCGCCGCCGTGGTTATGTGCTTATTGATGAATTGAACTCGTTCCTGCCGCCCACCGCCAGCTCCCCGAAGGATCTGGAATTGGTGATGAACATGTTCAACCGTCTGGCTGTGGGCATCGGCGCCACCGAAGCCGAAGGATTGGAGGCCCGTGATCAGATCGAAGAGGAGCTTCTTCCTCTCGGTGTGAAGACGAAAGAAGGCAAGGATGGCGATGTTGACATAGACGGCTCCGAAGGCGACAAATTCAACGATCCCGTCCGCATGTACCTTAAGGAAATGGGTACGGTCCCCCTGCTCAAGCGCGAAAACGAAGTGGAAATCGCGAAGCGCATCGAGATCGGCGTCCGGTCGGTCATGCGTGCGCTCTCCCGGTCCCGGCTGGCATCCGGACTGCTGATCGATATCGGCAAAATGCTGAAGGAAAACCCCGGAAAGATCCGAGAAGTCGTGGGTTTGAGCGATGAAGTTGACGAAGACGAAGATGCTGATAGCACTTCGGCCACCCAGCACGTCCACCATCAATTCGAGAAATTGCTGGTTTTCGACCAGGCCCTGCAGGATCTCCTGGATCTCAAACGGGCCGTGGACGCCGGAGAAAAGACCATTGGCAAGCGACGGAAAATAGGCCGTGAAGTCCTACTGGCCCGCGCCCGGGTCAGCCGTCAGGTGCGCCGGCTGGGCCTCAACAGTCTGGCCATCACGCGGCTTATTGACCGCATCACCCACCACCACAATCAGGTCATGGGCGGCGAGCGCAAAGCCCGTGAGATCAAGGACCGGCTCAAAAATCCAGCCTTCGCCAAAATGAAGGAGAAATACAGCCAGGAAGCCAAGCACATCAATGAAGAGCTGGCTCGTTTCTTCGAGAAGTACGAAACCACCTCTGAGAAATTCCACGCGGATTACAACGGCTTGAAGGCCGCCGAGTCCATCAGCCGCGCTGCCAAAGCTGAATTGATCGAAGCCAACCTGAGGCTGGTGGTCTCCATCGCCAAGCGCTACACCAACCGCGGCCTGCAATTCCTGGATCTGATCCAGGAGGGCAATATCGGGTTGATGAAGGCCGTGGACAAGTTCGAATACAGCCGCGGATTCAAGTTCAGCACCTATGCAACTTGGTGGATCCGCCAGGCCATCACCCGCGCCATCGCTGATCAGGCCCGCACCATTCGCATTCCGGTGCACATGATCGAGACCATCAACAAGCTCATCCGCACCCAGCGCGAGCTGGTCCAGAAACTAGGACGCGAACCCACCAGCGAGGAAATCGCCAACGCCATGGACATGCCCGTGGGCAAAGTCCGCAAGGTGATGAAGATCGCCCAGGAGCCCATCTCTCTGGAAACGCCCATCGGTGAGGAAGAAGACAGCCACCTTGGTGATTTCATCGAGGACAAGACCGTGGTCTCCCCCGTGGAGCAAGTGGTCGGCCAGCGTCTCAAGGAGACCGTCAATTCCGTGCTCCACACCCTCACCGAACGGGAAGAAAAGGTCCTGCGCATGCGCTTCGGCGTGGGCGACGATACTTCCGAACACACCCTCGAAGAAGTGGGCAGCGAGTTCGCTGTGACCCGCGAACGCATCCGCCAGATCGAGTCCAAGGCGCTGCGAAAAATTCGCCACCCGCGGTATTCGAAGACTCTCAAGGCCTTCCTAGGCTGATGGAAAAGCCCCGAAAATTCGGGGCTTTTTCAATTGGCTGGATCATTTCCGTTTTCTGAGTGGCTAGCCTTGAGCGCCAGATGGGAAGAATCTACCCCCAATGCGCCTTTTGGCTCCAGTAATATCCAATGCCCCGTTATTCTTCATATAACCTTCCACCCCTATGAACATTGTCGCCATCACTCAGCACGCAACCTTGGTAGAACGCCTCCGCATGGCTTATGAAGGGGCGGGGCATCACATTACCCATTTGCCAGATCCTTTGAGCGCGCTGGCCACTGAGGCCTGGAATGAAGCCGAGTTGATGCTTGTGGATGCTAGCGGCGATCCCCTGGATGGCTTCCGCTTCTGCAACCTGATGCGGGGCGAAAGCCGTGCCTTGTTCCACAATCTGCCTATCTACATCATCCTCAAGGAGCCACCAGCCCAGGCTAATCTCGAACTCCTCCGCGAAGTGGATGGGGATGGATTCCTCGCAGCGAGCAGCACCATCCATCAGCTCTTGCACCAGCTGGAGCCAGTCATGGAAGGAGATCCGGACCGTGCCGGACGCGCGGTGCTCGTGAGCGCGATCGGACTGCCCCCTGGCCTCTCGCGCAAACTCCCGGAATTGCTGCAACCCTTCCGGTTTGAATTGGAGCAGCATTCCGCAGCGAAATTCTTGAAGAACAATGAAACAGTGAAGGCCCCATTGGTTCTATTGGGGATTGATGCCACCGGAGAACGTTCCCTGCGCATCCTCAAGATGCTGCGGGAGCAGGAAGAACGGCCGTTCGTGATCCTCATCGGCAATGTTGCGGATGAAGCCACCGAACGGAAGCTGCTTCTTGCCGGTGCCGGAGATTGGCTTCCAGCGCCGCTTTCCGGTCCACGGCTGTTGCATGCATGCCGACGCGGTCTGGAATGGATGCACGCCAAGCGGGTGAAACTCGAGTTCGACCGGCAAATCAGCGACTTGCGGGAGCGGCGCACCATGCTGGAAATAGAGGCAGCCTCCCTCCGCAATGAAGTGCTCACCGACCCGCTGACCCAGTTGCTCAACCGCCGGGCTTTCGACCAGAACCTTGAGCATGCGATCTTCCAGTGGGAACGCCACAAGCGGCCCTTCGTGCTCATTCTCAGCGACCTGGACCATTTCAAGCTCATCAATGACCGCTTTGGGCACGGCACAGGCGATGAAGTATTGAAGGCCCTCACGGCGCGCATGCGCGCTTCCCTCCGTAAGTCCGACCTAGCCTTTCGCATCGGCGGCGAAGAATTCGCAGTTCTGCTGACCGAGACCAACCTCAAAGTTGGCGAAAGCGTCGCAGAAAAACTCCGTCGCCGCATTGATGGAGAACCACTGGTCCTGGCAGACGGCCACTCGATCTTCCCAAGCATGAGCTTTGGCGTCGGCGCCCCGGGATCCCATGGATTCAAGGATCTCTTCGCGCAAGTGGACAAAGCCTTGTACCAGGCTAAAAGCCGCGGCAGGAACTGCGTCGTGGTGGTGGAGGCCTAACTTTCCCCAAGCTCGGCAATGCTCTCCAGAATTTAAAAAATCCTGGCGGACGATTGGTCCGCCAGGATTCAGTTGGCCGGGCTTCAGTCCAATTCCTTAGCGCTGGTACTAAGAGAAGCTTGATCCTTCACCTTGTCCGTGGAGACATCAGGCGCCAGCGTGATTTTCTCAGCTTTGGCAATATTGGACACGATGCCGCGCACCGTGCTGAATGATTTTGTTTGTTGGGGAATCTGTGCGACCACCGCGGAGAGAACTGCGACCTGCGCACTGATCTGGGCGGCCTTCCCTGCTTGCATGGGGTTGCTGGCCAAGCTCTTGCCCGCTTCCTGGAGCGAAGCAAGGGTCGCGGGGGCTGCGCTGGCAGCCACGGCATCCGCTCCCAGCATGAGGCCTAACCGGGAGTTCGCCTTTGTGACAACGGCAGATTTCTCTTTCTTGTAGGATTTCCAATCTCCTTGGATGGCGGCCATTTCCTGCCCGGCGCTGCTGGCCACTTTCAGCTGCTCGGCATCAATGTTGCCATCCTTGCGCTTGGCGGCGAGTTCCTTGTACTGGAGATTCAGCAGTTTCACCTTCGCCACTTTTTCGGGCGGAAACACTTCCATCATCAAATCCATGGCCTTCATTCCCTGGTCCGTGGCGATGGTGACAAAGCCGATCATCGAAGCCCCCGCAAGCATCGCGGCGCCGACGTCCACTTTGGGACTTGAGGAGGACGGCGCGGGTTTTTTCAGCAGATTGCCAAAGCCTTGCGCAGAAAGTGGCGCTACAGAGCCCGCGACAAGAAGAAGGGATGCGAATGTGCGTTTCATGACTACTCCGGTGAGGTGGCCCGCAGGGCCTGGTTAAGGTTTTTCTGGGCAGCGGAGCTGCTTAATTTTTTAAAGGAATCAATCACGTACTCAAAAGCCCAGGCGTCCATATCCAGTGGCTGAAGCACCTCAGCGGGTTTTTCAAGCCGTTGGGTATGATCCGTTTGCAAACCAGTTTTCCAGGAGGGTTGTGGCTCGCTTCCCACTTGCAAGCGCACGCGCCATTGACCCGTGAAAGAGGTGGAATTCCCTTCGCTGCGACGAGCGAAGGCCGCACCATTCAACACCAGCCTGGTGCCAATGTCGGCGCCATCCAGCAAGAAACGGCAGCCCCCCGGCACCATCAGCGCCCCAGCAGCCATGGGTGCCAACCAACGGCTCTCAGGCAGCCACTCTGGCGCGCCGATGAATTCCAAGGAACCCATCGAAACCATCGGGTCCTGGGCGGCGCTCCCACTGAACCTTAGGACATCCCCAGGCGCAATTTTTTCTGCGCCCAGGCCCGCAGCATTCAAAAAGCCTTTAGACGGGTTTTGAGGGACAAACAAAAGGCCCAAGGACGCGCCTTTCTGGTCCTTCACCTCGCCGACCGGGCGCAGCCATCTAAGCGGCGCGAAGCGGGAAGGTGCCGATCCCTTCCATTGCGCGGCGCGAGATGCATCCACGGTGCCTTCTTTGATCTCCACATCGGATGCGGGCAGTTCCAACAATTTTGTCTGCACCTTGCCAGCAAGACGGATGACGGCATTGCGGCACACGGTGAACCAAGCTGCCCCGGTATCCAATTCTCGTACGCCGGCCTGCTCCACCTGGGCCAATTCCTCTTCATGGTCCACAAACGCGACCATGGGAAAACGCGCGGATTCATCCGTCCCCACCCGCGTGGACAAGACCGCGCCTAAGCGGATGCGGTAGTAGTGCTCTACCTGGCCATCAGCCTTTTTACGGGTGCCGTGATAGCCGCCCAGGACACCCATCTCGGCCACGCGATCTGGAGATTGCCGGGCGGCCTCAGCCACCTCGCGTTGTTCCAGGCTTAGAGCGTTGCCCGTCGTGAGCTGTGAATGGCGGGCGATGTGGTCATGCAGGCGAAGAAGCCCTGCTTTGGCGCGCTCGCTGCCGCGTTCCACCGGCAGCATCCGCAGGCCGCCTGCTTGGCTGATGTAGTTGTTGAATAGACCAAGGAAGGCATCTGGTTCCAGGCTTGGTGTGGTAACACCTTCTGGCAGTCTTGGCGCAATTCCACGCCACTTCAAAGCCACAGTGGGCTCTGGGCGTTCCGCGGGTTTGTCCACCACCGTTAGGCTATAGCGTTCGCCGGGCCCGATACGCCGGGAAGGATCGGCAACGTCCTGGATGGTGGCATAACGGGACTCCACATCCACAACCTTGGCGTAATGTCCCTGCCCTTTCAGGGTCGCCCCTTTCTTCACTCCCCGGTCGCGGCCAAAGGGCCAGACTCCCCCCTTTGGCAAGCCCGCTACCGCCAGGGTTGGGGCATCCAGTACGAAGGGCGCAGCTTTGTCCTTCAGTTGGGTGAGGCAGGCTTCCATCCAGCGGGAACAGGCAGCCTCGAAAGCCTGGCGGATCAATTCGTCACGCTTCGCCGCTCCGCTTCGGCCTATTTCCACACTGGCGGCGACCATCCGCGTAGCGGAGTAAAGATTGGCGTTGGTCCATGGGTCCAGCAACGAGAGGTCGCCCACCACCACCGCTTCATACTTATCAATGATTCCAGCAGTGACTTCTCGAGTAACCCTCGCAGCGGTGATGGTGGGGACCAGGACAAGCACACGTTCGTCCGGTGCGATCATGTCATCTGGCCCCAGGCGCATGATCCGGCCTGGGAACGTCGCACTGGCCCGCTGCTCGAAGGCTGCCTGAAGCGTGGTCTGGCCTGGCATGCGTGTGTCGCTGGATGCGTCGGTGACGAGTAATTCGGGCGCTAGGGCCAGCTTCACCGTCGCCTGGGCGCTGCAGAAGGTGGTGATCCCTATGCTGAGGCTGATGCTGAGGCCCCACCCAAAGACAGCTCTCCTTAAAAAAGGAATTCTTAACATCACTTGCCCTTTAGAATCGTATTCCGCTCATCCATGGTCACCACCGCGAATTTATCTATCAGCGTTTCAAGGAGCGCCAGCACGTCGGAACCGGTCTTCCCGTTCATTGCGACCGTGATGGTTTCCGAGCGGGCATCACCTCGGAACTGGGGGCTCACCGTCATGCCTGCGCCGCGAAGAGCCTGTTTGATGGCGGCGGTGGATGCAGGGCTCGCGATATTGTCCACGCGGATGACATAGGTGGTGGATGCCGAAGCATTCTCCCGCTTCTCAGCCCGCTGGGTCTTCTTGACCGCAGCGCGCAACTCATCGGGCAGCACGCTATCAGCCTTGCGCATGGCCAACTTCGTGGCTGTGGCGCGGCCCACATCATCAGAAGCCTGATCACCGCTGTCGCCGATGATCACTTTGTCCGGCAACAGGGTGTCGCCATCCTTGATCCGGATGACGCGGTAGACCACCTGGGACGTGTACCGGTGGTTGCTGTTCACCGGGGTAAACCGGTTGAGGGCCACCGCAACATAATCGCCTTGGCCTACATCGGGGTTGCGCTTCAGCCCGCTGAGAATCACCGAGTAGAGATCGTCTTCGGTCTCGAAGTTCCGGCCCATGAGATCCATATCCAGGAACTTGGTATTGAGGCCCGATTTCTCGATCATCTCGCCCAGGGCGGCGCGCACTTCGTTGGTGGCGCCTGCGCCTTTTTTAGTGGGATCGGCGTAGACCGTGATGCGGTGGTAGAAAGAACTGGTATCGCTGAATGCCGCGCCGGAAGCCGAGGACTTGCTTGAGGACGCGCTGGCGCGGCTGCTGCGCGCATCGATGCTGGAAGCCCGTTGGTTGTCCCAGGCCGCGGCACCGGAACTGCTGCGCTGGGCGCTCATCTGAGCCGAACTGCTGCTGGAAGCCGCCGCGGACCCACGGTCGCCCTGCACTGCAGCGGCGGACTGGCGGTCCCGGGATGCTTGCATGGAACCCTGGCTCTGGAAGGCGGCGCTGCCTTTGCTGCTGCTTGCGGAAGCTGCTTGCAAGGAGGATTGGCTGGAACTCGCGGAAGCGTGGGAACTGGAGGCAGCAAAGGACGCCGCTTGGACATTCTTCCTGTCGTCCGTGACTTCTTCCCGCAGCACTAAAGGTTTGGATTTATCGGCATCCTGGCCCTCGATGGTGTAGGAAAGAACGATGACCTTGAATTTGCCCTCTGTTTCCTGGGACAAGGAGAGGCCCAAGCTGTCCTCCAGATAGCGTTTCATAGCCTTGCCATCGATCTTCAGCACCAGCTCGACCATTGCCTTTCCCGCGTCCACGTTGGTTCCAGTGACCTGGGTATCCACCACCATGTTGGCTTTGTGAGCCACCACATCCTTGATGATGCGATCGGCATCCGCACCCAATTTGGAGCGGTTCCCGTAGATCTGGTAGACGGCCTGGGCGATGGCATCCTCGACCGCCAGCGCTTCCGCGCGCTGAAGCGCCAATTGATTGGCCTCGGAGGTCTTCCATTTCTTTTCCACCGCGAACTCGCCGCGGCCCGAGACGGAAATCGTGTCCCCTCCAAAGAGCAGCGCGGGAAGAAGGAGGGGAGCCATCATCCGCGCGGGGCTGATCAAGGCGGGTAATTTTTGAAACGACGAGATGCGAAGCATAAAGCCTCCTAGGGTAAATCCCTGGTGCAGGAAGATTGGATGGTGGGATGTGGACTGATCGAGAGCCTACCAGTTTCCATTCGGAGGCACCAGATATTCAGCAATCGTTTTGGCCGCGGATCTTCGGTGGCCTACCGCGAAAATTCCACAGCCTATTGCCTCAGTGTGAAAAGATCGCCCAGCCCGCGCAGCGTGAGAACAAGATCCACACGGTCCTCTTTACCGGTGGGGCCACCCTCGAAAGGTATGGAAAGCGCGATATGGGAGTAGCGGAGGGTGGCAGCCACGCAGGGGGTCACGTAGGCCAAGCCCACTTGGCTATAGGTGAACCCGTGGGACTTGATGTCGTAGTTCGTGTTGAACTCCAGGCGCACACGATCATCCAGGAAGCGCTGCATGCCTCCTAATTGAAGGCCCTGCTGCCGCACCAGGAAGCGGTTGATTCCCGTTGAAAAGAACGCCAGGTTGAAGCGGCTTCCATCGGCCCTCTTCACCTCGGCAGTAAGGGAATTATCCGTACCGCCATCCACCAGGTCCGATGAACGCTTGAAGCTGATGCGGAAGGATTCACTGGGTTCGACATCAATATTGCTGTCCAGGGAATCGAAACCCTTCTTGATGCGTCCATCGCCCAACAGGATGGGATTGAAATGGAATTTGGTGGAAATGCGCCAGCGGATCAGATCTGCGAAGTCCAGACCGGCACCCGGCCTCCCCAGGAAATGTTGCTTGATGCCGATTTCAGCGCTCCGTTCCCCCATAGAGCTGCCATCCACGCCGGGTTGGGCATCCACCTCATCGAAGCGCGGCAGCTTGCCGGCCAAGCCGAATTTGCTGTTCTGGGTGAGCGCGAGGAACGGCTCGATCACATGCCGGATATCACCGTGATATCCGAGAAGGGAGAGACCCGTGTAGGTCCGCCCGGCTTGCGGGCCAGAAAATTGAAGTTTGATGGAATCAAAGTAGCGTTTAGCAGAGGCTCCTTCAGCGCGGAAGGGGTCGAAGGCTGAATTGATGTCGGGAGCAAGGGATGTTCCGCTGGCTCCGGAATTGGGGTCGAAGACGGCCTCTTTCAGAGTGGCGCCGTAACGCGTATAACGGGCCAACAACTGGGCATCCGCCCGGAACGGGCCCCACTGCCCCAATCTCCCATGCACCCGGATGAAACCATCGTCCCTGCCCCAGGTGTAGCGGCCTTCAGGCTCGTGCTCGCCGGTCTGGATCTTGTAGCTGAGGCGGCTCGTGCGCCAGGAGCCATCAAGATAGAAGTCCCCCAAGGGAAGCGGGAACAGCCGGGCCTCCACCTGCGGCAGCACCTGTCTCTTCAGGGAACTAGGGAAGTCCTGGCGAAAGAAGGGATCATCTGGAAGGAAAAAACTGCGCTGCTCCTGGGCCGTGAACGCGAAACTCGCCCACTGGAAGCTTTTTCCCAGGTAAAAGGCGCTGTCGAAGGGTCGTGCGCCGAGCTGTCCCGGACCTCTTCCATAGTCGGCATCTATCAGGCTGTCGGAGGCCTGATTGATGTCCGCCGTGAGTTGCCACCCATCCTCACGTTGCCACACCTCCTTGAATCCAAAACGGGAGCGGCGCTCGTCACTGCTGCGTTCATTGATGAACTGCCCCTGGAAACTGCCCTGATGGGTGGGTTCAGGACTCCAGCGGGATTCCAATCCCCAAAGCACACCCTGCTTTGAAAAATATTGCGGTGAGAAAGTCAGATCGGCGCTATCACCTATCGTCTGGAAATAGCTGAGCCCCACATTGGCCCCCAGACGTCCGCTATATCCCAGCAATGGGGGGAGGAGTCCGGAACTGCGCTGGGCCTTGGCGGGATAAATGGCCCACGGCACGTAGAGCAACGGCACATGCCCCACCAAGACCCGCGCATTCCGAAGCGTCGCGAATCCATCCAGATCAAGCTTCAATTCCGAAAGCTTCGCTCTCCAGCCCGGCTCTTCCTGGGGGCAGGGGCTCAATTCCACAGCCTTGAAATCCCAGTGCTTCAGCGTGGTGAAAGCCACGCTATCCGAATGAAGCACCCAGTTCGGCGGCAGATCCAGTTCCAGCGCGCGTGCTTCGCCCACTTGGTGCTTCCAGTCCATGGAAAGCCGCTCGCAGCGCAATCTCAGATCCGGCGCTTCCATACGGATGTGGCCTTCTGCTGTGAGCTGCCCGGTGCCGGGTTCGTAGTGGATCTGATCGGCCAGGAGCAGCACTTCATCGGTCTCGATGGCACCGCCCTCGATACTCCAGGAATCAGCGGTTTCCACGACCTTTTCACCGCGCCATCGGAACGGTATCCGCCGATTGGACGCGTCGCCTGGATCAAAAGGCCTGAGGGGCAACAAGGCGATTGCGTCGGGCATAGCGGTATTCTGCTGAAACGTGCTGAGGGGTGGCAAGGCGGGCAGGCCCTGGGCCAGTAATCTTTGGCCACACAGGACCACCCAAGATGGGGCTATCAGCAGAACCGCCAACCGTTGCCACATCAAGGACGGGGGCCGCATGAAGCCTCAACCGCCGTGCTGGTGGGGTGCGATCAACGCAGTGATGAGGAACATGCCAAAGCCTGTGAGCAATGCCAGCGTGCTCTTCCAGCCCCGTTCCTTCTGCACTTGCGGCAGCAGATCCGAGCTGGCGACGTAGATGACCAGGCCACCTGCCAGCGCCAGCACTGGCGCTGGGTTCAAGTGGAGCGCCGATTGGCTCATGGCGCCCAGCAATGTGGCCACCGCAAGGCCAGCAGATGCCAGCAGGGCGCCTCGCCTTCCGAAACCGCGAACCAAGAAAATACTGGAGATGGTGGCCCCTTCTGGAATGCGATGGAGGAGGAGCGCCATGAACATGAAAAGCCCCAGGTTGCTGCTGCTATGCACCGCCGCCGCCAAGGCCAGCCCATCCATGAAGCTGTGCAGCGAAAGCCCCACCAGGGCCATGATGCCTGTCATGGGGCCGCCATCCATGTGGGTTTCTTCACCATAATGGAAATGGCTGGTGATGCCGTGTTCCATCACATGCACCAGTAGAAAGCCGCCTAAGACCCAATACGCAGTGCCCTCGCCGCCCTGTTCCAGACTTTCGGGAATGATCCGCACCAATGCCGCCGAGAGCAGGTAGCCTGCCGCGACGCCAGAGATCAGCCGCATGGTGGCGGCCCGCCCTTGAAGAAAACGCACCACCAGCCAACCTCCGAAAAGGGTGGCCAGGGATGCCAGGAGAGCCTGAATCGCGAGGGACATGGTTATGACTATGTCAGGGCTACGACTGAGCTTTCACTTTCTTCTGAGCCTGAACCTTGGGTTTGGGCTCTTTTTTGGCAGGCATTTTCGCGGTGGGAATTGATTGAGAGTCCAAGGCAGGCTCGATTTTCTTGGGCTTGGCCGCAACCTTTGGCAAGGGCTTTACAGCCTTCGCCGTCTCAGGCTTCGCAGGCTTGGGTTTGCTGTTCTTGGCTTTCGGCGCTTTGGGTGCAGCTTTGGCTGCGCCTTCATCCACCGCATTTTCCGCAACAGGCATGGAGGCCACGGGGGTTGTTGCAGGGACCGATGGAACGGCCGGTTCTACCACGGGCGATCCTGACGTTTTTTGGGGAGACGCGCCGAGACGCTTAGGGCGCGGTGTCGGCAGCAGAAGCGCCGCCACGATCTCCCCCGAAAGCACAGGAGGCTCGATGACCACACGATTTTGCGCCTCAGGTGAGCTTTGCGCTGACGCGGCTTTCGCAGCGCCACCCCGGCCCCGGCGGCGGCGACGCCCGGATTTGGCAGTTCCTTCCTCTTTTTCTCCCTCTACTGCGGCTGCTGCGGCCTCAGCGTTTTCTTCATCCTCGGGTTTGGCGCTTTCAAACAGGGCGCGAAGGCGCTCCCTTTCATCCAGAGCCGCGCGCTGCACATCCCGGCGATCATGCTTGAACTCGGCCGGTTTCTGGAAGTCGCGCTTTGAAGCCTCCCCTTTCCCCTTCGGAGAGTCTTCTCCAAGGGCTTTGTCGAACGAAATGGCGCTGTCGCCACCGAGAACCACGGTCTCTTCTTCAGGCTCGCTTATGCGCTCGGCGCGAATCCTGGCGGGCTTGTCCTCCACCTCTTCCTCGCGCTGTTCGATCTCGGCGATCATCTCGCCATAAGCAACTTCAGGGCCCGACAGAATGACCACGTTCGAGCCAAACATATCCTCCAGCTCCTGCAGTTCCCGGCGCTTCTGGTTCAACACCGGCAAGGCGATGGCCGGAGCTAGTTTCACCCGGAGTTCCTTCACGTCGCCATGGCTCAGAATCGCCTTCAGACGACGCATCACGGAGAGCAGAAGCGCCTCGATGCTCTTCACTTGGCCCGTGCCCTGGCAGTGGGGGCAGGGAACATGCGTCGTCTGCTGGATGGAAGGACGCAGGCGTTGGCGGGTCATCACCAACACGCCAAAACGGTTGATCTTTCCCACTTCCATGCGGGCCTTGTCTTCGCGCAGCCCTTCCACGAGTTTGTCCTGCACAGCCTTGTTGTGGCTCTCCTTCTTCATGTCAATGAAATCAATGACCACCAAGCCTGCGAGATCCCGCAAACGCAACTGGCGGGCGGCTTCTTCAGCCGCTTCCATGTTGGTGCGGAAAGCCATGTCCTCGACACCCTCGCCAGAGGTCTTCCCGCTGTTGACGTCAATGGCCACCAGCGCTTCGGTCTGGTCGAGCACCAAGGCGCCACCACTGGGCAAGCCCACCTTGCGCGCATAGATGCGGTCAATTTGATCTTCGGTCTGGGATTTCGAAAATAGGGGTTTGCTCCCGACGTAGTGCTTCAGGACATGCGCATGTTGGGGCATGGTGCGCTTGAAGAAGGCCTGGGCAGACTGGAAAGTCTCCAAATCGTCGATGAGCACTTCTTCCATGTCGGCGGAAAAGGCGTCCCGCAGCGTGCGGGTGACGACGTCGTCCTCCTGCCACACCAAGCCTGGCCCTTTGCGCTGCTTGTAGCGGTTGAGGACCTCCTTATAGGTGTCGAGAAGGTATTCCAGATCCTTCTGGAAATCGTCCTTGGTGACGCCAAGGCTGGCGGTGCGGACGATGACCCCCATGTTCTTGGGGATCTCCAATTCATCAATGAGCTGCTTGAAATATTCACGTTCTTCACGGCTTTCGATCTTCCGGCTGATGCCGTTCACGGGATTGCCCGGCGTCAGGACCAGATATCTTCCAGGAAGGCTCACCTGCGCGGTCATCATGGCGCCCTTGCTGCCGATTTCCTCGCGCACCGCCTGCACCAGGATCTCCTGGTCGCGGTTCAACAGATCTTGGATGCGCCCTCGGCGGCCATCGGGGCTCACCATGTCCCGGGGCAATTCGCCGAGCGGCAGGAACCCATTTTTCTGCCCACCGTAATGGATGAAGGCTGCCTGCAGGCTTTGATCCGCCCGCACCACTTTCGCCTTGTAGATATTGCCCTTGATCTTTTCGTTGTGGATGAACTCCACGTCGAAATCGAGGAGGGTGCCATCCAATAAGGTGGCCACACGGATTTCTTCAGGATCCGTGGCGTTGATCAACATGGATTTCTTGCTCAAAAGAGTTCTCCTTGATGGCTGGACCCAAGGCGGGTGCACCGCTGCTTTGGAACCTTGGCCGGGATTGGAAACAAATTGTGTTGGGAATAAAAGATGGTGGTTCTGAAACACCTGATCAGCCGATTGGCACCGATCGGGAAAATATTCCGAAAACACCTGAAGGGATTAGGCAATTGCGCCTGAGATTTGTGGGCCGCCCGAGAGGACGCGGTAATCCGGTTTCGCCGGTGGCTTAAATGGATTCTCGCAGCACAACACTGTTCAAGTCTACTTTTCAAGCCGAACCCTAGACGGGCACTAGCTTTCCGGGCCATGATGACAGCGGAGATCCATCCATGGCCACCGTTAAGAAGACCACGACACTAGACTCAAAGCCCAAAGCTGTGCCCGAAAAAACCAGCCTGAAACCTGACGCGGCTGCCCCGAAGAAAGCGGCGGGGGCGCCCAAAAAACCTTCCGTAGCAGCCAAAAAGGCGCCAGGAAAGGGCGCATCCGCTGCGCCGAAAGCGAAACCTTCCGCAGAATCGGATGTCCATCTCGAACCTTCGAAGGAACCCCTCGGGCCCACAAAATCCACCCTCAAAATTGCGGCTGAAAAACCAAATGCAAAACCGGAAATCTCCCGGGAACCGCTAGCAGCCATTGCTCCCAGCGGGCCAACGGCCGACGCATCCTCGACTGCCGTAAAAACAACCTCATCGCCGGCGGCGCCCGCGGCAAGCGCGCCCAAGCCCGCGGTGAAACCCCTCGGCATCTCCTCCTGGCAGAGTGAAGCTGCCCTGCAAGCTGTGCGCGAAGGAAGGGCCATCGAGCTGATCTTCAGTGATTCCGAGGCTAATCCGCCCCGCACCTTCGAACCACGCCAACTGATCTTCGATACCCTGACCCAGGCTTGGTTCGTGTGGGGGTGGGACCGGCGCTACAACGCTGAACGCCACCACCGCTTGGACCAGATGGCTGAGATCAATCTTGTGGAAGGCCCCGGACGCTCAGCCCAAGGCCCCTACAAGGAAGGAACTCCTGCAAACCTCATCGGCGGCTGGTTAGGCGGTGAGCCCATCCCCGTGAAGGCAACCCTGCAGAAGCAGTGGATATTCGCAGTGAAGCAGGCCCCCCCAGCCTTTCCTGAATTCAAGATCGAGGATGGAGAAGAAGGCAAAGCCACCGTCTCCTTCGTGGCTACCGATCTTCGTGCCATCGCACGTTGGTGCCTCCAGTTTGGCGAGGGCATCCAGGTTCTGGAGCCCCAGCGCCTGGTGGACCGTATCAAGCAGGTAGGCATAGCCTGGGTTGGCAAACCCGTAGCCGCAGCCCCCGCGCCCGCCCCAAGGCCCGCTGCCCAACCTGCTCCAAGGCCGGAATTCAAACCGGAACACAAGCCAGAATATAAATCCGAGCATCGGAGAGAGCACTCCAAGGACCGTGAAGAGGCCCCGAAAAAAGGCTCTCGCATCGAGATCCGAGTCGAAAAGCTCTAACGGGCTTTTGAGAGCAAATCCAGCACCGCCTCAGCCATCCGCTGACCTTGGGGCGGTGTTTCCACGATGCTTCCCAGGAGCTTTTGCGTTCCGCCAGGCTCTAGCTCGAAGAGCCAAAGGGTGGGTACTTTCTCGATGGCCTGGGGTGCGATGCCCTTGGGCCAGGCCGAGGCATCCACTTTCTTATCCCTGTACACACCGATGTAGTGAATGCTGACGAAGGGGTTGGGTTCCTTGGTGAGGGCCAGTAAATCAGGTAATTCCAGTTGGCTGTCGCTGCACCAGGATCCGAAGGCCACGACCAAAGAGCAGGGAACATCTACGGCTTTCCAGCGAGCGGCCCACTCTGCCTTGATGTCCCGGTGTTTGGTGTTGTCACGAAAGATCTCCCGATGCGCAAGAATGGCATCCCTGGTGGTGGCGCCTAACAGAACCCCCTGTTGATCCTTGCTGTCGCAGGGCAAGCCTCCTTCCTTTTTGGCGGGAATCAGGTGGGGTTTGGCTGGCTCTGCTTTTTTCTTTCCGGCCACGAGGTCGAGTTCCTGCGTTGGCTTCTCCTGAATGGGCGCTGACAGCAAGCCTGCGCTCAGTAGAATAATCGGCAACATGATCACCTCTGTGCTTCAGCATAGGGACTCCTGAAGTGCCATCCCAGTTGGTTTTTAATAAATTGACGAAAACAGTCAAGAATTCTATATTCAGAAATAGTAAGGAGCAATGTTCTCAGGTGAAGATTTCCGCTCGCGGCCGCTATTCCATGCAGGCGCTTTTCGACTTGGCCCATCACAGCCATGGTGAGCCGGTTCCGCTGCATCAAATCGCGGAACGCCAAAACCTTTCGCTGCCATTCCTGGAGCAGATTTTCCACAAATTGAAGAAGGCCGGTGTCGTGAAGAGCGTCCGTGGCCCCAAGGGCGGATATGTGCTTACGCGCCCATGCAGCCAAGTGAGCGTCGGCGAGATACTGCGGCTCACAGATGCCAGCCTTTACGCAGTCGCGAAAAATGATCCAGAAGAGGGACGCCAGGTTCTGCTGGAAGATGGGCGGATGAGCGAACTTCTCTGGCGCCATCTGGAAGAGCACCTCACTACTTTTCTTGAAAAGGTCAACATTGCCGACCTTTGCACCGAAACGAAAAGCGACACCTGCCCCATCTGCACCTGCCCGGAATATGTCCGCGAGGCTCAGGCCTCGATGATGAATGGCAAGCAGAAGGGCTGCGCCTCCCTGATGGTCTGAGCATGGCGAATCCATGCGCGCTGCCGACCTTGGCCTCGCCTCCCTCCGAGGAGGATTTGGCTTCGCTTAAAAAACTGGAAAAGCGGATTCTTCACCGCGCGGGCGAAGCCATCCGGACCTACGGCCTCATCGCTGACGGAGACCGGATTTTGGTGGGGCTCAGCGGCGGCAAGGATTCTTGGGCCTTGCTGGATGTCCTTTGCTCGCTCCAAAAGCGCGCTCCCGTTGAATTCCAGGTCCACGGCATCACAGTGGATCCAGGCTTCCCGAAATTCGACCCAGACCGCATCGCAGAGGTCTGCGAGCAGCGCGGAATCCCCCACCATGTGCTGGGCGCTCCCATTGACGCCCTCATCCGCCAGCGGCCTGATGAAACGCCGTGCATCATATGCTCGCGGCTCAGGAGAGGCGTCCTGTACTCCTACGCAAAACAACACGGGTTTACGAAAATCGCCCTTGGGCACCACCTCGATGATTTGCTTGAGACCTTGCTGCTGAATCTCTTTTTCGGCGGGAAACTGGCCACGATGCCGGTCCGCCTTACAAGCGATGATGGCGCCAATACAGTGATCAGACCGCTCGCCACCTGTGAAGAAGAAGATCTCCGCCGTTTCACCTGGCTCAAGGGCTATCCCATCGTGCCCTGTGGATGTCCCTTGTGTGCCTGTAGCGTGTCGGAGAGCCGCCGGAAACAGGCCAAGGCGCTGATCGAGCAGTTGAAGGAGAGCATTCCCCAGATCAAAGCCTCCATGCTCAAGGCCATGAGCAATGTGAAAAGCTCCCATCTTTTAGATCTGCAGCTGGGCGCCCTCACCGCCTGCGGGGTGGATGAATCCGTAGAACGGCTCGGTTGATTCGGCGTATTGTGGAACACCACCTATGTGCGTTGAGGAGGCCTGCATGAAGGAATTGAGCGACCGGTGGATCGCGAAAGCCGAGGCCCACCTGGAAACAGCGAAGCGCGAATTGGCGGTGAAGAAAGGCGCCAACCCTGATGCCGTGTGCTTGCACACCCATCTTTGCGCCGAAAATTACCTGAAGGCGCGTTTGCAGGAAGGGGATATTGATTTCCCGACCACCTCCCATTTGGCCGTGCTGCTGTACTTGTGCGCGGATATCGAGCCGAGTTGGGAGTCCCACCGTACTCATCTGAGCAAGCTCAGCGCCATCAATCGGCTGATTCAGGAGCCTGAGGAGAGCGCGACCCAGGACATGGCAAAAGAAGCTCTTGAACTTGCTTCTACCTTCAGAGAGACGGCACGAAAAACCTTGGGATTGAAGGCATAGTTTCTAGGATCCATTCACGATTCTTATGCTCATCAGCCTTTGTGGCTCATTTTGTGTCTTTATGATCCATCCAGGCTTCAATGCCTTCGATCACATCGCGCACCCCAGGGCCGAACCGGGCATTGCTGATCCAGTCAATGCCTTCAGGAAGCCCCGCCAGGGCAGCTTTCACGTGGCCACGGTGGCCCATTTCCGGCCTTGGAATGGCGCGATCCGCGAATTCTTCACGGACCTGAAGCGGCTCGCCCAGCTCCGGCACCCAGGACTTCAGCGTTTTTTGAACGCCGATGGGTTCAGACAAAGACGCATCTGTTTCAAAAGCGCCCCCCAGAAAAACCCTCAACTGCATGAGGTCCGAAGGTGCGCTGTCAGGATCAATCCAGGAAGGCACCAAGGCCCCCAAAAAGCCATGCCCTTCCGGTGGATGCACCAGGAACCCGAAAGAGTTGTCCAGCGGCGCCAAGCGAGCATGGCGGCTGTGGCGCAGACGCACCGATGTATACGGGATAGCCGCGAGGGCATCCGCGCTTTGAGGCGCGATGGGTCCAAGCAGGACGGAAGCTTCGTAAGCTGGAAGGGCAAGTAGCACACGGTCCACTTCCCGCAATTCGCCACCGCCCCATACCCGCCAACGGCCCGAGTCCATGCGCTCAAGGCCTTCGGCCCGAAGTCCCGTATGAACTCCGGCGAGGCGTTCCGCCAAGCGCTTGGGCAGCATTCCCATACCACCCTTTGGAACCATCAATGAGCTGGCGCCCCCGCTTCTCATGCCCTGGAAAAGGGAGCCTTTGGTCTCCCAGTAGAGCAGCTTGGGCAGCGCATCCACGGAAAGGGATTCCGCCGGAGCCGCAAGAATTCCCGCCACCATGGCTGGCAGCAAATCCTCGGCCACACCACGTCCCAAACGCCGCGTGATGAATTCCGACAAACCTTCCTCCGGCTCTGGCGAACGGACCGGGATGAAGGGCTCCATCATCATCCGCAGCTTGGCCGAAACCGAGAGCAGCTTGGAGAACATCAGAGCCACCGGCGCAGCGGGAACTGGAATCAAAGATCCGCCCTTTCCTACCCAACGGGCCCCGTGGCCGGGGGTCCGCACTTCCAATTCAAGTTCTTTGAACAAGCGGTCCGCTGCGGAGCCCGGGGCCACGAGCACACCCTGGGGGCCGCGCTCGATATGGCCTGGGCGGCCTTCCGCGTCGGGCCATGGCAGCGTGTGGACCCATCCACCCACCGTGTCCTGGGCCTCCCAAAGTTCCACAGCTTCACCACGCTTTTGCAGTTGCCAAGCCGTCACCAGGCCACTTACTCCACCACCAAGAATGAGTGTGGTCATTGAAGCGCCTCCAACGTCAGTCTAGTGAGACAGCGGATGTAGCTTGGGTTCACACCAGGGACAGGAAGACGGCGGTACGTCCTGATGCCTGCTTTCTTAGCGAGCGCTGCATATTCAATGTCCAATTCGTGAAGGGTTTCGATGTGCTCGCTCACGAAACTGAGTGGCAGGATGATGACGTCTCTCCCGCCGAAATCACCAAGAACTGTTTTAAGGGCGGGTGTCAGCCACCTGATGGGTCCCACGCGGCTCTGGTAGGCCAGCACGCTGCCGCCGGGAGTTTCACCGATTCTGGCTTTCAGGGCATCCACCGTGGCCTTGATCTCCTCTTCGTAAGGATCGCCTGCTTCGATCTGGCTCATGGGCAGCGAGTGGGCGCTGAATATCACCGTGGCGTAAGGGAGTTCTTCGAGCGCCGCATGCAGCGGAGCAGCCATCGCATCCAGATAATCAGAATCCGTGGCGTAGGCGAGCACCCCCTTGAGGACCGTCATGCCCATCTTCGCCGCTTCACGCTCCAATTCGCGAATGCTGGATCCAGTGGTCGCGATGCAGTCGTGGGGATAGAGGGTAACGGGTAAAAGCTTGGTGATCCCTCGTTTTTTAAGGGCCTTTAGCAATCCGTCCGCGCGTGGCTGGGTATAGCGGAACAACAATTTCACAGGCTCTTTCCGGCCAGCTTCACGGAGGCATTTCCTCAGCGCCGAAGCCTGTTCCGCGGATTGCCTTAGCAGCGGAGAGCCACCGCCTATCTCTGCGTATTTAGCGGCGGTGCCCTTGCGGCGGAATTTGGCGATGCCTCTGGCGTAGGTAGGTTGAAACCATGCCGGCCCAGGCAGCTTGATGAGTTCCCGATCGCTGAAAAGGTTATACAAAAACGGCTCGACCTGGTCCAGGTTGACCGGACCCCCCAGATTCAAGAGCAGAACCGCCGTGTCCACAGCAGGCTCGGCCGGTGCAGCCATGGCTTCTTCGGCATCAGCGCGGAGCTGGGAGAGAAGGTCCATCAGACCGTCCTGGAGAACTTGGTTGTGGCAGCCATCTTCGATAGATACGCGTCAAAAGGCATGGCCAGATTGCGCACAAAACGCCGTCCCAATTCCGTGACGAAAATCCCTTCATCCCGCAACTCGACGATGCCAAATGGCACTTCCTCTTTAATTTGTTCAATCGCGTCGGTGAAATGATCCGGCCCGACGTCGAATCGTGCGCTCATATCCGCCCAACGCAACTCGAAACGCCCCATGATCTGATGGATCACCCAACGGCGCAGTTCGTCTTCCTCGGAGCAATGATAGCCCTTGTGGACCGCGAAATGCCCACCGTCCACCGCATGCTCCCAACGGGAAAGAATCTTGTCGTTCTGGTGGTAGACGCCGCCAATCTGGCTGATGGCGCTGGGCCCGAGGCTCACCATGTCCGAGCCGCCCTGGACGGCGTAACCCATGAAGTTGCGGGTGAGCCGCCCATCGTGGATGGCCTTGGCCAAGGGGTCATCAGGGTGGGCGAAATGATCCATTCCGACGGTAAGATAACCCGCTTTTTCAAGTAATTCAGAAGCCAACAATAGTAAATCAAGCCGCAACTCTGCGCTGGGCAAGGTTTCAGAAGGAATACTCCGTTGAAATGGCATCATGGACGGCAAGTAGGCGAATCCATACACCGCAAGGCGATCCGGACTCAGCTTGAGGGTTTCTTCGAGGGTCCGGCGGAAAGTGTCGAGCGTTTGGCCAGGCAGCCCATAGACCAGATCCAAATTGACGCCGTCAAAACCTTCCACCCTTGCCTGTTTTACAGCCGCCAGGGTCTGATCCCAGGTTTGTCCCCGAGTGATGAGTTCTTGGACATTTTCATCAAGATCCTGCACACCGAAGGAAACACGATTGAAGCCCATCTTGCGTAGCGCTGGCAATTGATCCGGCCGCAGAAAAGTCGGATCGGCTTCCAAGGAAACCTCCGCGCCCGGCAACAATGGAAAACGATTCGTTATCAAATCGAAGACACGTTGAAGATCCGGCACATTCAAGTAGGTGGGAGTGCCGCCTCCCCAATGCATCTGGATCACGCCCCGGCGGTCCGGGAGATGGCCCGCCCAAAGCTCCGCCTCGCGGTCCAGCGTCGCCAGGAAGGCTCCCACTGGATCGTATTTGGGGCTGATGACCACATTGCATCCGCAATAGGCGCAACGGCGGCTGCAGAAAGGAAGATGCGCATACAAAGATAAGGGCTCAGAACTGGCATTCGCCCTGGCCAAGGCATCCACGATTTCCGTTTCCGGGAAGTCATCCTTCCACACCGGAGGCATGGGATATCCCGTGTACCGCGGGCCTGGACGGTCATACCGCTGAATGAGATCAGAAAGGCTGGTCATCGTTTCACTTCCTCGATCACGGCTTGCAACACGTCAGGATCCGTTTCCGGAACCAAGCCGTGCCCCAAATTGAAAATATGGGGCGCGCCCTTCATGCAATCAACGATGGCCCGGGCCTTTTTAGTGGCTGTGGCTTTGCCTGCCAGCAGGGCGGCTGGATCCATGTTCCCTTGAAGGACCTTGGTGGCGGAAAAACGCTGCCGGGCTTCTTCCATGGGCACTTGCCAAGGTATGGCCAACCCAGCGCAGGGCAGATCCGCGAGCTCCTGCGGCTGGTAGCCGCTCCGTGCGAAAAATAGGGCTGGAGCCGTTTTCACCTGCTCCAGCGTCCGTTTCACCGCTGGAATCGCGAATTCACGGTAATCCGCCGGATCCAATTCTCCAGCCCACGTATCAAATAATTGAACGCCCTGGGCGCCTGCGCCGATGTGGAGGTTCAGCAAGTGGGCCGAGACATCGGCGAGGCGGTCCATCCACTTTTTCGCCTTCACGGGTTCCTGGTGGAGGAATGCCTTTGCCCGGGCCCAGGTCTTGCTGCCCTTGCCTTCAAGGCCGTAGGCCAACAAAGTCCATGGAGCTCCTGCGAAACCCAGCATCGTGACATTTTCAGGAAGCTCCGCTTTCGTTTTCCGGATGGCGGCTTGGACAGGTTCGAAAATTTTCTCATTAAGTTCGACGTCTGGATCAATTTGGTCGAGCGTGCGTGCGAGCCGCGGCCCCCCCTCAGGAATCGTCACCCCGCAGCCCAGAGCTTCCAAGATCACGAGTATGTCGCTGAAGATGATGGCGCCATCGATTCCTGGGAACCGGCGGATGGGCATAAGCGTCACTTCAGCGGCGAGGTCGCTGTTGTACATCAGTTCTTCAAACGTCGCCTTGGCCCGCAACGCTCTGTACTCCGGCAAGAACCGCCCCGCCTGGCGCATGAACCAGACCGGAGGCCTATCAAGGGTTTCACCTTTGAGAACGCGGAGAAGTGGTTGAGTCATCTAAAGCTCCATTCGAATGGCCTGGTCCTCGGTATTCGATCCCGGAACGTGGACGGGATCAGTCCTCCATCGCGCGCCTACACAGAAAATCCGGGTGCCACGGCGTCCACGGCCTGCTCGAATTTGGCCAGGGCTTCGTTTCCGTGGGCGGCGCTCAGGAATGCGACTTCGTAGCCGCTGGGTGCGAGATAGACGCCCTGCTCCAGCATGAGCCTGTGAAGGTGGTTGAACTGCGTGATGGAGCCGGAATTGATGAGGTCCGCGCGCTTCACGCTGCCCTGGAATACTGGCCAAAGCAGGCTTCCGATGTGGGGGCAGTGCAGTCCCGGAATCTTCTCGAAGGCTTTGGACCAAAGATTGGCGCGATGATCCAGGTCCGAGTAAAGAGCAGGTGTCAGCATCTCTAAAGTCGCCAGCCCCGCCGCCATGGCCACCGGATTTCCTGAGAGAGTGCCTGCTTGATAAACCGGGCCGTCCGGCGCCACGACCGCCATGACGTCTTTCCGCCCACCGTAGCAGCCGACCGGCATGCCGCCGCCAATGATCTTGCCGTAAGTCACGAGGTCTGGCTGGACGTTGTAAAGCCCTGCCGCGCCACTTGGGCCCACCCGGAAACCGCTGATGACTTCGTCGAAGATGAGCAGCGCGCCGTGCCGGGTGCAGAGTTCCCGGAGGGTCTTCAAGAAATCCAGTTGCTGGAGCAGCAGCCCGTTGTTGGCCGGGACGGGCTCGATGATGACGCACGCGGTGTTCATACCGTGCTCGTCGAAATAGCGGGTCAGGGCGCCAAAATCATCCAGCGGCAGCACCGATGTTAGTTCGCCGATGGCTGCTGGCACCCCAGCGGAGGAAGGCTCTCCGAAGGTCACCAAGCCGGAGCCCGCTTTCACGAGCATCCCGTCGCTGTGGCCGTGGTAGCAGCCGTCGAATTTCAAGATTCGGTCGCGCTTGGTGAAGCCCCGCGCAGTCCGGAGGGCACTCATCACGGCTTCCGTGCCGCTGCTTACGAAGCGCAGCTTTTCCATGAAGGGCACCATGGCCTTGATCCGGCGGGCCAGCGCCAATTCGCGCCGGGTCGGCGCGCCGAAGGTCAGGCCTTCTTTCATGGACTCAGAAACCGCGCTGAGCACGTCTGGGTTCGCGTGGCCGAGGATCAGCGGACCCCAAGACATGCAGAGATCAAGAAACGTTTTATCATCCTCGTCCTCAAACCAGCACTCCCAGGCGCGTTTGAAAAATTTCGGAGTGCCGCCCACAGCCCGGAAGGCCCGGACAGGGCTGCTCACGCCGCCGGGGAAATGGGTCAAGGCTTCTTTGAAAAGTTCGTCATTGTTCATGATTCATCCCCGTTCCAAAGTTGAAAAGTTGAAAAGTCGAGAAGTTGAAAAGTCGACCTCTCGACTCTTTGACTCTTTGACTTATTGACTTATTGACTTTTTGACTCTTCGACTTTTCAACTCTTTGACTCATAGCCCTCACTCCCCGAGAACTTCCTGCGTGGGCGCAAAGGTTCGGAGCAGGTGGATGAGCGCATCTTTATTCGGCTCGCAGACTCCGTGGACTTCGGCGCCAGAAGCTCGGAACGCTTTGGCGGCACGTTCCCCCCAGGCGAAGCGAAGCTGGCCGCCTGGAATACCAGCCATGTATTCGGCCTGCAGCGGGCTGAGCGCCAGCATCGCATCGGTCCTAGGCAATGTGGGATCCGGCTTGGTGGAAACTTCACGATGGGTGATCCAGGGATGAATGCGCCAGGCAGAGCCTTTCGCCACGGCCTCGATGTATTGGCGGCTGCGTTCACCTCGCGCCAGCACAAAATCGCCCCCCTCGGGAAAAGCCTGTTGAAGCATGTCCCACAGGCTTTCGGCCGTAGCCTGCCTGGGCCTGCGGATGTTGCCGGAATGAGCGAATTCAAGCCCAAGCGTCTGTTCGGTGCCTTCGCCCTGCACCACCACCTGCATTGATTTCGTCACCCAGACTTTCACGGCTTGGGCCGCGGCAGGGCTCAACACCAGCAAGGCTGCAATCGCCTCAAGAGGCATGGGTGGCGTGGCGTGGGTGAATTCCTGGCTGGTGATGTAGTAGGGCACGGGTTCCCAACCCGCCTCGGCCACAGCGCGGCAGAGGGGGTGATCCAGAGGACGCGCCAGTGCCAATTTCATGAAAGGCCCATCTGCTTCAGCACGCTGGAAACCAGCGCCGCGTCATCCTCGCCAACGGCCTCGCCTCGTTGAATACCGGCATCCGATGCGAAGGCACCGCGGAGCCGGATGCGGCCATCCTCGACTTTTTGGGCCAGCGCACCCAGGGGCTGTTGACAGCCGCCGCCAACCCCCGCCAGAAGAGCACGCTCAAGCTTCACGCACCGAGCCGTCAGAGGGTCATGAAGATCCGCAAGGGCCGCGATGAGATCCGTGCGATCGCCACGTGTTTCAGCCAGCAAAGCCCCCTGCCCCGGGGCCGGGAGCAATTCTTCAGGGGTCAGAGCCCGCACTTCGAGGTCCGAGAGATCCAGGTCAAGGCGCCGCAGTCCTGCGGCTGCCAGGACGGTGCCATGCAGTGCTTCACCCCGCATCTCGCCGTCGCGCACGCGCTGAACCCGGGTGGGAACGTTGCCACGGATCCAGGTGAACGCCGCATCGGGGAAGGTGGCTTTGAGCATCCGCTCCCGCCGGACGGAACTGGTGCCGATGACACAGGCCTTGGGCGCGTCTTTGCGCATCACCAGCCAATCACTGCAATCTTCACGGCTGGGAATGCAGGCGATCTGGACTCCTTGGGGCCGTTCGAGCGACACATCCTTCAAGCTGTGGATGAGCAGATCCACAGTGCCATCCGCCAAGGCGTCTTCCAGTTCCTTGGTGAAGAAACCCGAGCCCCGGGATTCATCCAGAGGACCATTCAGCCACTGGTCGCCAGACGTCGTATACCGCTTCCAGTCAACACGGAAACCCTTGGATTCCAAGTGCTTCACAAGGAATTCCGCCTGGGCGACCGCGAGCAGTGAACCCCGAGTCCCGACGATTGCGACTGGCATATTCATCAGGTCACTCCATCAATTCAATTCAGGCAAAGATCTCAATTTGTGAAGCCATCCCAAGGTCGCCCAATCCACGATTTCAAGCACCAGCGGCCACCTCAGCGACGCCAGAGCCAGAAATCATCATCCCTTAATTCACCCTTACGGTCACGCCGAAAAACCAGGACAGAGCCGGTCAAGGCTCAGATCCCCAGCAATCTGGAAACCGCGTCCCAGTCCCACTCTTCGGTTTCCGGAATCGCTCCCTCCCGCAGATCCTGCTGGGTTAGGTATGTGTCATAAATCACGAGCGCCGCCATGCTTTCGGCCACCGGCACGACACGCGGCGCGATGCAGGGATCGTGGCGCCCCTTGGTGGATATTTCCGCCGCATCACCCTGCCTTGTGATGGTTTTTTGAGCGTGGCGGATGGAGCTGGTGGGTTTCACCGCCAGCCGCACCACGATCGGCGCACCGGTGCTGATGCCGCCCAGCGTCCCACCTGAATCATTTTTTTCGGGACCCTCAGGTGTCAATGGATCGTTATTTTCGCTGCCACGTTTTCGCGCAGATGCAAAGCCGCTGCCGATCTCCACTCCTTTCACTGCGCCAATGCTCATCATGGCGTAGGCCAGCAGGCCGTCCAACTTGGCAAAGGTGGGATCGCCAAGGCCGATGGGCAGGCCTTCGATCCAAATTTCAACCACGCCGCCGACACTGTCGCCATCGCTGAGAGCCTGTTCTACCGCTGATTTCTGCGCCATGAAGGCATCCGGGTCCGCCGCACGGAGCGGATTCTTCTCCACGAAAGCCCAGTCAATGCGCTTGCCCTCAATGCCCGCGATCTCTCGGTTGAAGCCGTGAATTGTGATGCCAAGCGCGGTCAGCTGCTGCTTGGCCCATGCGCCCGCCGCGACCCTCGCGAGGGTTTCCCTTCCACTGCTGCGCCCGCCTCCGCGGGGATCGCGGATGCCGTACTTGCGATCGTACGTGAGGTCCGCGTGACCCGGGCGGAACAGTTCCGTGATGGCTTTGTAGTCTGAACTTTTCTGGTTCTCGTTGAACACCACCAGCGCGATTGGATGGCCCGTGGTCTTGCCTTCGAAAACACCTGAGAGCACCTGCACCCGGTCGCCTTCATTGCGCGGCGTCACGAGATCTGACTGTCCCGGCCTGCGGCGGTCCATCTCTTTCTGGATCTCCTCGAGATCGAACGGCAGTCCAGGTTTCACGCCATCCATGACCACGCCCACCGCCGGGCCATGGCTCTCGCCGAAACTCAAGATCCTGAACGCGCGGCCGAAAGTGGATGGGGAATCGAAGAGCATGATGGCGTCCGGAAAGCAGATGAATTCAATTTACAATTTGCCTGTGACGATTCAATCCGGCAGGTCCCAATGAAGGCCTGCCATCCCATTTTGGGTTCCAAGCGAGGGGAGTGGGCTTTCTCTGGACAGAAATCCCCGCACCTTGACTCCGCCCAGAACTTCAGCTCCATAAGCCAGGTAGGCCGCCAGGGCACCGCTGCCCTTGATCCAAATTTCTTTGGCTTCGGGCGTCTGGCGGTGGAATGGCACTAGCAGGCCTGACATCACATCTGCTGGCAACCGCTTGAGCTTGTGGTCAAGGGGTGGGAGGCCCTTGCTGATCCATCGCAAGGCCTGGACGGCACCGGTCCTGCCCTTGGATCGCGGGTAAAGGATTCGGGCACCCAGAGGCGGTTCGGCTTTGACGGGAAGCCCCAACAACAGATTCTCGGCGCCGATGACCGGAGTATCCACGAAGCCGGCCACCGCCCGGTGTAATTCCGCGCAGGCCCAGGCCATCCAGAAGCTGCCAGGGCCGGTGCCGCTGATCCAAAGGGCATCCACACCTCCCAGGGCCCGCAGGTGGCTTCTGCAACGGATCAAAGCCATGCGGCTGGCAATCGCCACATGGCGCTGGGCACGAGCCAGGCCTTCCTCGAAAGGATCTGGCGCGGTGGGCGGGCGGTCCCTGGAGGCACGCAGCACCGACCGGTAGATGGCCCGCTGGACTTTGTTCACGCCCTCCTGGAGGAATCTGGAACCTCCATGCACCCGATACTCCATCTGGGGCTTGTGGAGGTGGATCCGTGGCCCGTAGGCATCCGCCAGGAGCACGAACAGGACATCATCTGCCAGATCGTCCGTTGAAAAACCGCCCACTGTCCGGGCCAATTCGAGCGTACTCGCGAAGGGAACGCCGATGCTGTCCGTGGAGAACAGGCGCCTGAGCGGAAAGGGATCGGGACGTTTGCGCCGTTTCTGCCGTCTGCCTGCCTCGTCGATTTCCCAGTAATCGCAGACGGCCACAGCCATGGGATGGGCCGACAGGGCTTGCTTATGGTCGCCCACAAAACAGGGCAGCAGGCGGTTGTCCGTGTGGATATAAGAAAATTCGGGGCCCTTGGCGCGCGCCAACATCCAGTTGAGGCATGTGCCCACATCCATGCGTCCGGGTTGATGGTGGAACTGGATTCGCGGATCCGTGAACTTCGCCATCACCGCAGGGGTCTGGTCGGTGCTGTTGTCGAGAATGAGGAGTTCCCAATCCCCGTCCTCCTGGGCCAAGACGCTTTGCACCGCTTCTTCGATGAAGTGGGCCTGATTGTAGGAGGGCATGAGGAGGGAAAAGGTCATGAACCTTCTAAGGTATCGCATCGGCCCCGTTTCCCGTAGGACTGAAGCGGGCGGGAGGCGCCAGGGCGCTGGGTATACTGGGCCGATGCAGCCGCTGGAACATCTGGTCTTCAATTTCCTTCTGATCAACCCAGCGGAGAGCGGCGGCATCGCCACTGTCTGCCAGACCATGGCCAGGCACATTCCCGCTGCAGCTGGCGCAGCCAGGACTTGGGTGCTCAGGGGCGAGGATGATTGGGAATCCCACTTTCCCTTGGAAGGCGCCTTCGAGCGGGTCGCCTACCCAAAAAACACCGAGCGCCGATCGGGGTTTGACTTGGAGCTCGCTTGACTCCCCGAGCCAGCTTCCAATTCTTGCGTCATCTACTGGCAAGGATTTCAGTGCGCAGGTCCGCATTCACCCTGGATCTCGCCCATACGGTGGTTAACTGCCATGACCGTGTCGAGGGCCTCGCACGCCTTTCCAATCGCCACAATGCTACTGCGACAACAGCCACTCGATTCCAGAGCTACGATTTCTCCCAGGTTCCACGCGGTTTGAGCTTCACCACTTCCACTCCGTGAGAAGGTTTTCCCCAGCGCCCAGCATCAATCCGAAGTCGAGCAACCGCGTCGTATGGCGGCGACCCATCAGTTTCCGCACTTAGCCCGTCGGCAGTAGCACCACTCCGCCATGAGGCTCGAAGACACTCAGAAAAATGGAGATGTGCAGTAACTGGGGTGCAATAGCGGAATCCAGATTGGCCAACACTCAGTACCATAACCCATGATCCGTCTCTCGCTTCGATCGCTTGCCAGTTGGTTCGCTTCAAGTGCAAGACCCCCATTGGCCTCTACGGACGTCCCTCATTTACTCCGCCAAACCTGGATGCCAGGACGGTTCGCAAGATTCTGTGGGTCCGGACGGATGCTATTGGGGACGCCGTGTTGGCCATGGACCAACTGAGAGGCCTAGCGGCACGATTTCCAGATGCGGAAATTTACGTAGCCTGCCAAACCCTGAACGCAGAGCTCTATGAAGCCTGCCCTTATTCTGTGGCGGTTCTTCCTTTCGACCGACGGAGATTTCGTAAATCGGCAGGCTACCGCCGGGAATATCTCAGCCGTATCCGCTCCTTGGGGGTGGATGTCTCGGTGAACAGCGTCTTTTCACGAGAGACTCTTACGGATGCGATCGCTCTCGCGAGCCGCGCTCCGATCCGTGTCGCCTGGCGCGGAGATAACGCTCGGACCAAAGCATCAAAGCTGCGCTTCCTAGAGTGTTTCTACACTCACGTGCTGGATGGTGTCCACGCCCAGTCCCAGGAAATTCACAGAAACGGATGCCTCCTTGACTTCCTGGGATGCGGCCTTGCGGACTATGGAGCGAGAATTTGGCTCTCAGCCACGGACGATTCCTTTGCTGATGCAATGTTCCGTGCGCATGGCCTGAATCCCCAAGACTGCATCGCGCTCTTCGCGGGAGCCCAGCGCCCCGAGCGAACTTACTATAACTATGGAGAAGCCCTTCGGCAGGCCTTTCCAGACAAGGGGGTTACGGTGATAGCGCTCGGAAGTCTGGCAGACCTCGAGTTGAGTGGCCGCAACCTTGACAACTGGGGCGGCCGCAGCGTGAATCTTTGCGGAGAAACGTCGATTCGGGGGGCCGCGGCTATACTCGGGCGCTGTCGCCTGGGTTTTGGTGCAGAGACCGGAGCCGTCCATCTGGCCACGGCCCTGGGAATTCCCACGGTGGTTCTCCTCGGAGGCGGTCACTTCGGCCGCTTCATGCCCTACTCACATCTGCAGAGCGCGGCCGTGTTGCCGCTCGATTGCTTCGATTGCAATTGGAGCTGTCCATTCACACGGGTTCATTGCGTGGCGGATGTGCCACCAGCATTGCTAGCCAAAGCCCTTCGTGAATCCTGGAATGGAAGTTCAAAGGAAGCGAAGCTTTTTCGGCCTTCAATAGCTCCCACTTCCCTTTCGGGAGATGCTCCGCTATTCGATCCATCCAAGGTAGAGGCCCCATCAGATGCACACTGGGTCTGCCTAAATCACCCCTGCGAATGATGAGATTTTTCCACCTAACAGCTACTCTTAATAAGTATTTGTAAAGTATATCCAATTAATCTCTAAGTTGTTGATTTTTAAAAATATTACTACTTCAAGAATCAACAGTAATACGATTAACAGTCTAACAACTAAAAGTTGAATTCATGGAACCAGCAAAGGCAGGGCCCGGAGAACCCCCGGGCCCAGTGCCGTTTTGTTTAATGGTTCAAAGAACTAATACTGGCCAGAGTTGACATGGACATCAATTCGCCCATCTCCATAAAAATAAGCTATATCGCAAAACCCATCGCCATTAAAATCACCAGCACGAATGAAAGATGGGACAGGTCCAGATTGAAGGTTACCTGGCGCAAAAAGAGTAAATTGATCTAAAGGTTGCAACAAGAATCTATTTAAAGTCAATATATCTGATAGGCAAATGGCCTTGGTATCTATGAGATCATAAGAGCCAGTTTGATCATTGTATTTACCGTTAATAAACTTCAAATAAGCCACATCGCTATGGGTATCAAAATTAAAGTTACCCACGAGCAACTGACCCTTTCTATCGCATTGTGTCACCCAACGCTGAATCCCAAATAAACTTCCTGTGGATAGGTGAACATCTATAGATGTTAAATTATTATCGTCGAACGAATTTACAATATCACAAAAACCATCACCATTAAAGTCACCAGCACTCCACCTTTGATTATTCCAAAAATCGCCTTGGCGAGTGGCCCATCGTTGAATTCCGAATGAGTTTCCCGTACTTGAGTGAACATCAATTGAGGCCCTACCACCATCGGAAAAAACGTTTGCTAGGTCACACCTGCTATCGCCATTAAAGTCTCCGGCCATCCATTGTTGTGCGTCCCAGAATCCACCTTGCCTTGTCGCCCACCGTTGAATTCCAAAAGAGTTACCACTGGAAGCATGAACATCGATCGAAGCGTATCCACCTTCATTGAAGACATTCGCTAGATCACATTGACCATCTCCATTGAAATCCCCAGCAAACCACTTCTGTGCATTCCAGAAACCACCTTGCCTTGTCGCCCACCGTTGCTTCACAAATGTGTTATTGCCGGTCGATAAGAAAACGTCGATTGACGCCAACCCGCCATCATTCAAGATCCTAGCTACATCACAGCGGCCATCACCATTGAAGTCTCCCGCAACCCATTGCTCGGAATTGGGATATTGATACCCCCCTTGAGTTAACCAAGTCTGAACCTGAAACTTGTTAGCGGAAGTCTGGGCAGAGCAAAAAAGACAAAGGCCTATGGACAAAATAAATTGAAATATATTTTTCATTGGTCCTCCTAAAACAAAACAAGAATGATATTGTTGCAAGGATATTAATTTCATGAGATTAGATGATTAAGCGAAGTCTAAAGGGTAAATTACTCACTGCCTAGTCAAACAAGGTCGATCAAGTAAAGATCAAGACGCGCGAGTACTACGCTGGCTGGTACAGGAACGAATGCCTGAACCTGAATTGGTTCAATGGCCATGCAGAAATAAGGCGAGTGGCCATGAGGATGGCGTGGTGACGGCAAACACTAAAGGTCGCACACCTCACTTGGGAACATCCCCCCTCCGAGCCCACGCCGTTGGGCTGTGACTCGGTCGCCTACGGCCCCTTCCACACAACCCAACGAATCACCTCTGACAACTTGTATTCCACACTAAAGGCGGGGCTTGTAATTTGGTGGGACATTATTGGAACTACAATACTTCTCATTAATAATCCTTAAGCAGTACAATTTATAATCAATTAAAACAATATTTGTTGATCTGGCACATAAATGGTGATTTTGACGATAAGCGAATACATGAAGTAATGTCAAGGAAAACAAATCCTGAGTACAGCCCACCTAAATGTTGCTCAACAAAGACATTCAGCCAAGCATTTCCCATAATTTCACGCCGGAAGACCTCAAGCGGCGCAAGACCCATTACCTGACCTCTGCCCGGGGCCGCCACGGCAGTTTGCGTGGTGGACGAAGGGACCAAACGAGACGTTCTGAACCACTTGGACATCCCCGAATCCAAAGTCTGCGTGGCGCCCCTCGGGCCCACCAAGCCAGAGGGGCCGGCCCAGCCAGTGTCCGAGCTACAAGCGGTCCGCGGACCCTATGGCATTCCGAAGCCCCATTGCGTTCTACCAAGCCCAAACCTGGCCCCATAGGAACCACACGCGGCTTCTTGAAGCACTGCATCGCCTTAAAGCCCAGGGTGTCGTCATTCCCATGGTCTCAACCGGCCATCAAAACGAGAACTTCAAGGCCCTCTAGACCAAAGCCGTGGAACTCGGTCTGGGCGAACAGCTGCAGTTACTGGAGGTGATTCCCTTGCAGGACGTGCAAAACGTCTATCGAATCGCGCGGATGACCGTGATTCCAACGCCATTTGAAGGCTGGTCTGGCATCCCGGTTTTTGAGGCCATGGCTTTGGGGTCGCCGCTCGCAACTTCGCGTGCCTGCGGCATTCCTGAAGCCGTGAGCGATGCGGGGCTGCTCTTCGACGGCCTGGATGTGGCCAACATGGCCCAAGCCCTGAAGCGCCTATGGCTTGATGAGAACCTTCGGAAGGGACTCGCCGCCCAGGCTCTCATCGCCAGCGCTGCCCGCACCTGGGACCGGGCGGCTCAAACCTACGCTGGCATATACACAGAAGCGCGAACCCTTTGGATGCGCGACCATGGGGGAATCTCATGACGATGCCAATTCCGCACCCAAGTTCCAAACCGCACCGCTTATTACAAACGCGCATGAACTATCCCAGGCCGGATCATCAGCGGGGAAAGGATGCCTTCGCATGAAACGGCGAATCCCCATCACCGGTGCTTCCGGATTCGTGGGCCAGTATATGGCGAGCCTGCTCATCGAGCGGGGTTTCCGGGTCTCCGCGCTGCAACGCGGGTCGTTTGGCATTGAGCTTCCTCCCCTCGTGGAGCCAATTTATGCGGACCTCTCGGATCCGGCATCGTTGGCGGCGGTGCCCAGGCACTGGCACGGTGTGATCCACTTGGCCCGAGCGTCAGTCCCCAGCCTTTTCACCACCACGGCCCCAGTGGTGCAGAACGTCGCCATGACCTTGAACCTCCTGGAGCATCTACAGGAGGCCCGAATCCTACTGGTTTCCAGCTGCCATGTGTATGCGCCCTCGGACGTAGCACGAGTGGAAGACGGCCCTATTGTTCCCTAGGGCCGTTATGGCCTGAGCAAGCACCTGGCGGAGCAACTTGCGCCCCATTACGTTCAGAAGCTCGACATCCGCATCGCACGTCCATTCAACCATCTGGGGCCTCATCAGCGGCCGGAGTTGGTGATTCCCTCCCTGCTGCGGCGCCTTGCCTCTACCAAAGATGAAATTGGGCCAGTGCGGATGCAGGGCATGAATAGCGTGCGGGATTTCATTGACGTACGGGATGTGGCTGCTGCCTACCTGGCCATCCTCGAACTGGATTCCCCCAAGCACCCCACATTCAATGTCAGTACTGGAACAGGTCGGAGCATCGGTGACCTGGTCAACGTGGTGCTACAGCTCCTTGGCTCCAAACGCGAGGTTGTGTTTGAAGGCAGGCCGAATTCCTCGAATGACATCCCTTTCCTCGTGGGATCCCCCGCTCGCCTGAAGCAGGACACGGGATGGAAACCTGTTTTGAGCCTCGAACAGAGCCTGAGGGCCATGATGTAGAGGAAACCCGCAGCCAAGGGCCGCTAGCTCTGTGCCTGCACCTGGTCAGCCCGCGTACACATCAGGCTCATAGATACGCCTTTACCGCTTCAAAGATCCGCTGGGCTTCGATAGCGTTCATGCAGGGATGGCCTTCCACGGGGCAATCAAAACGATGGCAGCCCAGGCAGTCCAGGCCAGCTTTTTGAAGCACGGTGGTGGCCTGGCTGTAGGGCGCCGAAACTGCGGGAGTGGTGGGGCCGAAAATCGAAATTACCGGCACCTGGCAGGCGGCGGCCATGTGACCGATGCCGCTGTCGTTGGCCACAACTACCGCAGCGCGAGCCACCAATGCTGCGGTGGTGGAAAGCGGGTAGAGCCCAGTAAGGTCCACGATGCCCGGCACAAATTCTGTGATGGCCTGGGCTTGGCGTTCATCCTCGCCGCTGCCGCCGATCATCGCGAAACGGATGCCCTGGCCCAGCAGCCGATGGATCAGATCCACCCATACCGCAGTGCCCAGGCGCTTGTTCCAGGACATGGCGCCAAGTGAAAGGAGTATAAATCGGCCTTCTAGGTTGTATTCGCGGAGGGCTTCCACCGCCTGCGCTTCGGCCTCTGGCCGCGGTCGGAAAGGCCGGTGGATCACATCGCCGAGATTCGGAAAGCCTTTATGGATGAGTGCGTGATAGCGCTCGACCTGATGCCCTTTCAGGCCTTTGAATTGAAGAGAGCCCGTGGCCATCACGCGTCCCCCGGCCTCGCGCCAGCCCAGGCGCACAGGCACGCGAGCCAAGTAGGCCGCCAGTAGGGCTCGGGTGCTTCTGGGCAGGTTGATCACGGCTGCGGCTTTGTATTTCCGCAGGACCTTAACGGATTCCATGGCCCCGGGCTTGCCAATGGGATCGGCATACACGGCATTGAAAGCGGTACTGCCTTCGAATAATTCCATAAGATGCGCAGAACCCCACGCCACCAGCGGAACGCCCGTAGCGCGCAAGGGCTCCAGCGCTTGATGGATCATCATGGAATCGCCGATGAAACGGGGTACGCGCACCCAGACGGCCTTCTGAGGGATATCCCCTACAATTGAAGATCGATCCAAGGACATGCATATGCTCCGCGTTCCATCCTTCCAGAAATGCCTGCCCTTTGTCTTGGTTGCTGGATTCGCCCATTCCCAGCCTGTTCATAAACCCTTGGGCGATGCCTCGCATTTCACGGTCCACGACGCCATCTGGAGTGAGTGGTTGCGCGCCGCGCCGAATCTCAAAGTAGATGCGCTGCCCAAAGCCGACCGCGAGCGCTACAAGCTCACCTTGCAGCGAATCGGCGCACCGGGCATGCCCAAGCTGCTGCCTCCGGAACTGGAAATTCCGACCATCGAAATCTGGGAGGCCAAGGCAAAAGAAGCGAAGACGCCCCAGGAACGCTTCACGGCCCTGCATTTTCTCAATCGCTTGAAGAGCCCCAAAGCCCTAAACGCGCTGGATGGTCTGAAACCCGAAGACGCCAAAACTTGGCCCAAGCATTTGTACCTGGACGCCAACATCGCCACCGCAAGGCTGCAAGGTGGAGAGGTCTCGAAGGGACTTCAGGCCTTTTTAAATGCCCTGGACAAGGAAGGCAAGGTGGAGCCCGTCCGCGCCCAGGCCGCGCGGCTGCGGCTGGTGATGGCGGGGAAGGAAAAGGAATTGCTGCCGCTGGTTCCGGCGACTCCCGGGGCTGTCATATCCCTGATGGACGCGTGGAACCGCGCTCCTTGGGAACAAAGGAAGGAATTGCATCCCGGCTTGAATGCGCTATTCGTCAGCCAGGAAAACCATGCGGTTCTGGGAATGGGGAATACTGACATAAGGGCCGCTCTAGGGCTTGGGGACCCGCCATCATTCATTCCACCGGGATTGAGAAGCGGGTTGTTCCAACGGTGGCTCGATGGTTTTCCTGATGGAACCGTGAGTGCTGGAGTCCTCGATTGGTTGAATGGAGGGTTTAGGGATTATCCGCCAATCTACATCCAGTCTTGGGGTGCCGCATTGTCCAGGTCACCGGATTCAATGGCCAAGGCCATCGCTGAAACCTTCCTGAATGGCTATGAGGATCCGTTGGTGCGAACCGCGCTGATGCCATCTTTGAAAAAATGGCACTCCTCAGCTGCCGGACAAGTTCAATCCGCTTTGCTTCAAGGTTCCTCCCCCATCGCCCGCTCCGCTGCCATCGAGGACCTCCCGGTCGCACCAGCCGATTTGGATGCCCTCACCCAGTTCACATGGAAAGATCGCGATCTGGAGCCACAGCAAACCCTCATCGAGAGTTACTCACGCTGGAAGCTGCCGAAGGAAAAACAGATCGAGGTGCTGAAGCCCTGGCTCCAGCATCCGGATTGGGCCTGCCGCTACCTCGCCTACCAACAATTGTTGAAGCTCGACCTCACCACCCCATGGCCCACCGCGCCAGAACCCAATGAACGCGAGAAGGCCTTGCTCGCCGAGGCGGAACGATTGGCTTCGGCCGGCAAGCCCCTGCGCCTTCGCATCACCTATTCCGGCAAGCGAATCGTGACCCTGCGACTGGATCCCACAGTCGCACCCATCAATGTCGCAAACATCACAATGCTGGCCCGCAAGGGCTTCTTCAACGGACGCTTGGTGCCACGGGTGGTGCCGGACTTCGTAGTGCAGATGGGTTCGCCCTACGACACCATGGACGGCGGCCCTGGCTACTCCGTGCGCTGCGAGGACAGCTTGAACTGGTACGGCCCCGGCAGCGTGGGCATGGCGCTATCCGGCAAGGACACCGGCGGCTCGCAGTTCTTCATCACCACCAATGCCACCCCGCATCTCACCGGGAAGTACACACGGATGGGTGAAGTGGAGGACCTTGACCGGGCCATGAAAATCCTCGACGACCTGGAACTGGGCGCGAAGATCGATCGGGTGGAGGTACTGAAATAATCAGCATCAATCCAGCAGATCCGCCAGCGCGTCCTCGGCCTTCTCGAACTTGAAGGTGTAGCCCAATTTCAGGGCCCGCTCCGGGATCACGAAGGCCCCTTCCAAGACTTCCGAGGCCATTTCACCCAATAGAACTTTGACTCCTATCTCAGTGATGAAAGAAGGGATAGGCATAATGGGACGATGCAGCCGCGCACCGAGCAAGCGCGTGAAGGTTTCATTGGTCAAGGGGCGCGGCGCGGTGCCGTTGATGGCGCCGCTCCAGGCTGGATTTTTCGCGGCCTCAAGGTAGAGGCCCACGATGTCGTCGAGGTGGATCCATGAGAATCCCTGCTGGCCGTGGCCCAACTTGGCGCCTTGAAAAAGTTTCATCGGCAACACCAGCTTCGCCAAGGCACCACCGCTCCGCGTGAGCACCACACCGCTGCGGATCTTCACCACACGGATGTCGTGCCTCAAAGCTTCATCAGCAGCCCTTTCCCAGGCGGCGCAAAGGGTTGGAAGGAATCCTTCGCCTTCATCATCCTGTTCGGAAATGGGTTCGCCTTTTCGGGGTCCGTAGAATCCGATGGCCGATGCGTTCACCAGCGCCTTGGGTTTGTGGGCGCATTTAGCCATGGCGGCCACCAAGCGAGATGTGAGCCCCACGCGACTTTCCACCAATTCACGTTTATAGGCTTCGGTCCATCGCCTTCCCGCGATGCTGGCGCCCGCAAGGTTGATGACCGCCTCCGCGCCCTCCAAGGCACCCATAAGATCCTCATAGCCGCAGCCTGTGGCGCCCGTCGGAAGCGAGACGCGCGAAGGATCGCGGCTCAGTACAACAACTTGTTCGCCTTGGGCCACCAAGGTCTCAACCAGCGGGATGCCCACCAGACCCGATCCACCGGCCACCACTATTTTTTTTAGCGCTTCACCTGTCATGAGCGACTCCAAGCAGGCCACTGCGGAAGCCACCTGCGAGCACAGCTCATCGGCCCGAATCCCCGCTCATGGATTCCGGGACTAGGCGGATTGGCGCAGTGAGAGGTCGTCCTTGCTCAAGGGTTCCTGACCAGGACCGGTACCCGTCCTTCTTCACCACGAGTTGCTGACGCCGTGAGGCTCCCGGGAGTTCGAGGCCAAAAATTGGCGTCTGGCCCTTGGGCGCGCCATCCACGTAGACCTCGGCATTGGGGGGGTCGCTGAGCACGTAGGTGTAATCCTTCCACAGCCGCAGCTTCACTTTCCCAGGGTTTTCATTGGGCTTGAGCTTTACGGTTTCACGATTGTGGTACGGCAGGTCCAGGATGATTTCTTTGGCGCTTGCCTTCACATCAGCAGTCAAGGTCGTTCGACCCAAAACCTGGCCATCCACGCGCACTTCGGCGCCCGGAGGGAAAGATTCGACGTGGAGGCTGCGGGTGGCTGTGGCGCTGTGCCACGCCCAGCCTCCCAGAGCCAGGATCAGCAACCCCGCTCCGATAGCCCAGTTGGTGAACGAGGCCGGAAGTCCCTTGGCTGAAGTGTGGGCATCCACCAAGGGTTCCGGGGGGGTGTAACGGTAGCCTGGAGCCGAGGCCATTTTTCGCGGCGCCGAGGTGTCCGCAGTCTTAGCCGCGCTTGCGGCACTGGCAGCCCGCATCAAACTTTGGGGAGGGATGATCTCTGCGTGGGATTCTTCGGGTTCTGTCCGTACTGCCCGTCGCTCAGTCTGGTTAACAGCGGCCAAGGCATCCTCGGTGGGGATGTCTTCCTGGACCATGCCGCTGCTAGGTTCTTTCGGCATCAGCAGCTTGCCCGAAGACTCCCGCAAGGGTTTCATGGGCGCATTGAACGGCTGGGAGTCGCCAAAGGGGTTTTCAGCAAATAACTGATCCACCGCCATGGTGGATTTTTCATCTCCGGGAAGAACCGCAAGGGATGACGGCGATGGCACTGCGATAGCGGCGACTTCCGCCTGCAAGGTGGGGCCCACTCGCGCCGCGGCGGCCAGGTCCTGCAGGAATCCCCGTGTGTCGGGGTAGCGGAGGGCAGCGTTGATATCAAGGGCCCGCCGCAGGACATTGGCAAGACTGGGGTCCATGCCTTCGGGAATCACCGGGGGTTCGTGGACGATGTGATAGAGGATGGCGCCCAGGGTATCCCCCGGGTGGGGCATGCGTCCGCCGGAGAACATCTCAAAGGCTGTCACCGCGAGGGCGTAGCGGTCCGTGGCCGGCGTGGCCTCGGCGCCCTTCAGCAGCTCCGGAGCTGTGTATGAAGGCGTTCCGACGATCATCCCGACTGTGGTGAGCTTGGATTTATCACCCTTGGCGATGCCGAAATCCATGAGCTTAAGGCGGCCGTCCTTGCTCACCAGAATGTTTTCGGGTTTCACATCACGATGCACCACGCCAGCGCCTTCGGCCGCCACCAGGGCCTTGGCCAGTTGCAATAGCATCCGCACCGCCTCCTCGGCATCCAGCGCATCTCCGCGGATGAGGGAACCCAGGCTTTTCCCTTCCACATACTCCATGGCCAGGAAAGGACCGGTGGCGGGATCCTCGCCCACATCGTAAATGGTGATGATGTTCGGGTCGTTCAGCCGCGCTGAAATTTCAGCCTCGCGCTGGAAACGTATCAGGGCTCCATTCTGTTGATCGCCGGTTTCCTTCACCACCTTGATGGCCAGCCGCCGCTTCAAAAGCGGATCATGAGCCAGGTAAACCGCGCCCATGGCTCCCTGGCCAAGGAGTTCCAGAACCTTGTATCTGCCAATTGATTCGGGGATCACGGACATCCGGTGCTCTGAGAAACGTGGGCAGGCGGGCTTGAATCGTTGGTGTGGGGAGACAGTCAAAGCATATCAGCGCTGGTCTGATCATGCCAAGGTAGCTGGATTGTTTGGATAAGAGTTGTATTATTCCATCGCGATGCCAAGCTCACTCCCCGATATCCCAACCCAAGGAGCCTATATGTCTGATCTCACCCGTGATGATTTCCTCCAGGCTCTCAAGGACAAGAAACGGACTTTCGAGCACATGGACTTCGAGAATATGGACCTGCGCGGCATTGACCTGCAGGGAATCAACTTCACCGGCTCGAATCTCTCATTCGTAAAGCTCACTGGCAACCGCCTTACGGAGGCCAATCTCTCTCGGGCCGACCTGAGCGAGGCTGAACTCGACGGGTGCAAGCTCATGGGCGCCAATCTGGAAGGCGCCATCCTGCGCAAAGCGGATCTGACTGAGGCGAACCTAACAGGCGCGAGGCTTCAGCGCACGGATTTGCGGGGCGCCGACCTGTCCCGCGCCATCTGCGCCGAGGCGGATTTGCGCGGGGCCGATTTGACCCGCGCCAAGCTGTCCGTAGTGGATTTTCGTTTGGCGAACTTGGGCCGGGCGAACCTTACCGGCGCCATGTTGCGAGGCGCGCTCATGCGTGGCGCTGATCTCCGGGAAGCCATCCTGGAAGGCGCAACCGGGATAGAACAGGAGGTCTCGACGTCCCAAACCGTCGAAGCGCCGATGCTCAAACCAGGAACCATGTCCACCAACATCCCCCCTTCCAACATTCCTCCTTCAGCATCCCCAGCCCGTACCCAAGCCATGGCTCCAGGCCGCACTCAAACCATGGCTCCCGGTAGTACCCAGGCCATGGCTGCAGCGGGCATCCTCGTGCGTCCTGCGGGCCGGCCTGCGCCCCCGAAATCAGCCCCAAAAGCCAAGAAATACCACCCGCCTTTGCGCCAGATTCCGGCGCTGATCTTCACCTCTTCAGGCTGGATCCGCGGCCAGTTCCATCTGCCTGTGATGCACGGATTCCTGGATTTCCTGAACCGCATGGGCGATCTGCTGAAGCTTACGGATGTCACCCTGCCCCACCTCAAGCGGGAGCTTACATTCTTCGGGTTGCGCCGGGATTCGGCCATCATGATCATCCCCGATTGCGAGGAAAGCCTACTCAGCCTGCCCACCATCACCGGGAACGCCGAGACCCATCAGACCTCGTTCCTCATGGCCACTGGCAGCGTCACCGGCAACATGACCATCGAGGCGGACATCCGGGTTTCGGACTACCTGAACCAGGGCCGCTGGGTGGTGCTGCGGGACTGCGAAGTGGGTTCCCACGCAGGACCCGGAGGCCGCAGCAAGGTCGCCGCATTCCCATTGTTGGTGCTCAACACCTCCTGTGTCATCGGCACATCGGATGAAAGCCTAGTCAACTACGAATAGAACAGCGTGCCCGGAAACTCCATGGACATTGCTCCTTGGCATCTTTGAAGGTACAGAAGATATTCCTTATTCCCCTCTCCACCACGGATGGGACTCTCCACGAGTCCCTGCGGGGTGAGCTCCGAGGCGGCGAAAAAGGTCCAGATCTCCCTGCATACGCGTTCATGAACCCTTGGATCCCGCACAATCCCGCCTTCTCCGACATCGTCACGGCCCGCTTCGAACTGGGGTTTCACCAGCAGGATAGCCTCGGCTTTTTCCGTGAGGCTGGGCAGCAAGGGCAGAATCGTCAAGCGAAGGGAGATGAAGCTCAGATCCCCCACCAACAAAGAGCATTTTTCAGGAATGCGCCCTGGATCCCAATGGCGCAGGTTGCATTGCTCGATGCTGATCACGCGGGCATCGCTCCGCAGTTTCCAATGTAGCTGATTGGTGCCTACATCCACTGCGTAGACCTTTGTGGCACCGCGCTGAAGCAGGCAATCCGTGAAGCCTCCCGTAGAGGCCCCCGCATCGAAACAAGTCCGGTCCGATGGGTCAACTTTAAAGGCATCCAACCCACCCTGCAGTTTCAAACCGCCACGGCTGACAAAGGCTAGCGCGTCGCCCCGCAACCGGATATTCGCGGCCACATCCACCGCTGTGCCCGCCTTGCTGACGGGCCGGTCCTCGACGAGCACATCTCCCGCAAGAATGCGCGCCTGAGCCAGGGTGCGGCTCTCCACCAAACCCCGCTGGACCAGCAGCACATCGAGTCGGAGTTTCATCAGATGCGCGCCTTCAAACGGCTGCTCTCCTTAATCTGGATGCCCAGGGATGCGCCGCCCAGCACTGCCGCATTATGGAGTTCGCCGGCCACCACCAAGCTTTCGCCAACCGCCGGCAACGGATCCTTGGTGGTCACCCACAGCTCACCGGTGTCATCCTGGAGCTTGTAGAAACGTGTCCCCACAAAGGGTAGCTGGTTGGAATCAACCACTTTACCTCTCACCCTAACGGTCCTGCCTTCAAGGCTTGGGGCCGACTGGCGCACTTCGCCAATGGGTTTGGTGCCGAGAGGAATCAAGCCGCAGCCCGTGAAGAGGAAGATCCCCGCCACTGCCGGCAGGAGCGAGTTGAACGTCCGGAATCTCATGCCTTCTCCTTCTTCTGTTTGGCGATCTCGATGCGGTACAGTGCCACGTTCCGATTGTGCTCCGACAGGGTGCGTGCGAAATGATGGCCGCCGACTCCGGTGGCAACGAAATACAATTCGTGCCCCGGCGCTGGGTGTTTTGCGGCTTCAATGGCAGCGGGACTGGGGATGGCGATGGGCGTCGGCGGCAGGCCGGCCACGACATAGGTGTTGAAGGGGTGCGCGCGCGTAATGTCTTCGTGCATGGGCGCAGTAAAGCGAAGATCACCACTAAGCCAGCGGGCGTACTGGCTTGTGGGATCGCATTGAAGTCTCATGCCGATCTGCAGCCGCCGCGCGTAAATCCCCGCTACGATGGGCAACTCTTCAGATAAATTGGTCTCTTTTTCCGCCAGGCTCGCCAGGATGAGTGTCTGGTAGGGCGTCAGCGTGCCCCCATCCAGACTTGGACGCACAGTGCGGCGGAAGGCTTCTACCATCGTCAGGAAAATTTCTTCGGGTTCCATGGCGTGGTGAACCCGGTAGGTGGCTGGCGCGACCAGCCCTTCCAGGCTCGGAGCCTCGGGAAACCCCGCGTTGGCAGCCAGGTTGGGGCTTTTCCAGAGTTTCCAGAAAACATCTTCGGAAACGAATTCCTTAAGACGGGATTGCACCATCCAGGCATGGGCGGCGTAGGGAATGACGATGTTGGTGAAATGGATTTCGCCGCGCCGCAACTTGCCGGCCACCTCGGAGAGGCTGGCCTGGGAATCGAAGGTGTACTCGCCTCGGATGAGCTTTAGATGCCGCGCCCTGGCCCACAACTTGAAAAGCGATGCAGATCTGATGACGCCTTCCCTCTCCAGCTGGTCCGCGATCTGGTCCACTGTGGCGCCTTTCTTGATCAGCACCGTCCCTTGCATCACCAGGGGGCCGCTGCGTTTCCAGGTCCATAGCGTCCAAAGCGGCGGCAGCGCCAGCAGCGCCGTTGCCAGGAGCAAACGTGTGGAGGTGCGGGATCGAGCCATCAATTGAGGTTATCTGGAATCCGCTGGGGTTTCCGGATCCAACCGTATGGGCGCGCGTTGCGGACGCAAGGGATCCAGCTTGATGGTTTTGGAAACAAATCCATCCAGACGCAATTCCAGGCTGTGTTCACCTTTTCCTGGAATGCGTTTCAGCGTCGCGGGGCTGACGCCCACGGAATTGCCATCCAACAGGATCTCAGCGCCTGAAGGCTCGGTTTCCACCTTCAAATTGTAAGGCGCGAGTTCCAACACTAGGCTCACGAACCCGTCCTCTGGGGTGAGGTTGCGCTCTAAGGAACGATAGTGTTTTTTAACCACGCTCAAGCGGTGGCCTGGTTCGGAAAGTGAGATGCGGTCCAACGGCGCCTGCCCGAGATAAACCCCATCCACGTATACCGAAGCTCCGGAGGGCTCTGTGTGGACTGTGATTTCTTCCAGACCGGAAGAGGACGCAAGCCAGAAATCCAGCCCGATGCCCAGCAATACGAGCACCGCCAAACCGCCCCCGATCAACTTCACCCAAGGAAGGACGTTGCGGACAGGCGGGCTGATGGGAAGGCTCGACCTTGAAGATGGCCTTGGTGTTTTAGCCTCGGTGAGCGGCGGCTCCACATCGCATGCCGAATAGAGATCATCCATGAAGGCATCCAGATCCGGGTAGCGGGCCCGGGGATCAAGGGCCAAGGCTTTCTCGAAGACCGCCCGAAGCTTCGAATTGGCATTCAACGGGAAGTCCACCGTGCCCGAGCGGATCTGCTCCAACGTCTCCCGAGTCCCTTTACCCCGAAAGGAAGTTGCCCAAGCAAGGATTGAAAAGCCGTCACCGCGAAAGCGAAGTCATCAGTTTGTGGAGAAGGTCCCTGCCCGCCCAGCAGTTCCGGTGCCGTGTAGGAAGGCGTGCCGATGAGCGCACCCATCTGGGTCAGGCCATTTTTCGCATGGTCTTCCTGGTTCAGATTTCCATTCTTGTCCTCTTCGGAAGGATTGCTTCCCTGTTCCCCGCTGCTGGTCAAGATTTCCAGGTGGGACTCATCGTTAGGTGGCGCTCCCGCCACGGAGAGCATGCCCCAAGCGGTGGCATATTTCTCTGACATCAATTCGGCTTCAGGTGGAGGCCCTGATTCCTCCACGCTGGCGTTTGGGGCGGCGAGGGCATTCGGAGCGGCTCCTTGCACGGCGAGCGCGCTCCCCATGACCTTGGCCACGCCAAAATCTATGAGTTTCGCTTGGCCATCGCGGCTCACCAGGATATTGGCGGGCTTCACATCCCGGTGGATGATGCCGCCTTCATGGGCGCAGCGCAGCGCCTTGGCGGTCTGCCGCAACCAATCCAGTTTCTCGGAAGTGCTCGCAAGGCCCTCCTTGAGCACATCCGCCAGTTCCCGTCCGTCCACATACTCCATCACCATGTAGGGACCGTGGTTGATGTCTTGGCCCACATCATGGATGGCCACGATGTTGGGATGGCGGATCCGCGCCCCCAGCACCGCTTCGCGGCGGAACCGGGCCAGAATGACTTCATTTTCAAGCATGTTGTCGCGCTTGATGAGCTTGATGGCCACCTTCATGCCTAGGCCCGGATCTTCCGCCAGATATACGCGCCCCATGGCGCCCTGCCCCAGCGTGCCCACCACACGGTATCGCCCGATGGATTCCGTATGAACCATTGCCATGGATCCATTGCGAGCGAATGGCTGGAAAAAATCAACCACCAATACGGCCAATTCCCGTCATGCCCGCGAGTCTGGACGGTGCAAATCATTTACTGGCTGAAAGCCTCGGATCAGGCATCCTAATAGGCATGGATAGCAAACCGCTTGTGGGAATCGTGATGGGCAGCAGGTCCGATTGGGAAACCATGCGGCCTGCGGCGGATTGCCTGCTGGCGTTGCAGGTCCCTTTCGAGGCCCTGGTCATGAGCGCCCACCGCACACCGGACAAAGTCTTCCAATACTGCGTGGATGCCGAGGCCAATGGGCTGCGCGTGATCATCGCCGGAGCCGGCGGCGCGGCGGCTTTGGCGGGGATGATGGCCGCGAAAACGCATCTCCCGGTGCTGGGCGTTCCCATGCCCACCAAGGCGCTCAACGGCCTGGATTCGTTGCTGTCAATCGTCCAAATGCCCGCAGGCATCCCCGTTGGCGCGCTCGCCATTGGCAAGCCGGGCGCCACGAACGCTGCGCTGCTGGCCGCCAGCATCCTGTCGCTCAGCGACGCTACCTTGCGCGGCAGGCTGCTCGCCTATCGCGAAGCCCAGACTCAAGCAGTGCTGGCGAACGATAAACTGTCCTAAGCCGTCTACGAAAAAAGTAGTGAAGCCGCAGGCAGTTACAGCGTTCCTTCCGCCACTCTGGCACGGAGGATTTCCAGGGTCTGGCGAAGGGCATTGGCGTAGTTGAAATGCACCTCGTCGCCCTTTTGTTTTTCTTCGTCGGTGCCCGGCCACACCCCCATGAAATTCACCGCGATGGTGTAGGTCAACAGCAGCCCGACGGGACTTTCGCTCAGGGTGTTCATGATCCAGCCGCTTTCTTCGCCCTCCACCCGGTCGAAGCGGATCTGCACCGGCGGTGTGAATGTCAGGATCTCGCGAAAGGTCTGCCCCCGCACCACCACCTCCCGCAGGAAGCCGTCATCCATTCGCTCGATCACCTGGCAAGACTCCATGCCCGGCACAAAGGGCACCGGGTCCTCGGCCTTGAGCTCCAGCCCACGCCAAAGCTTGTCCAAGGTGAGCATGGGCTTCACACCCCCTGGATTCACTTCCATGGATACGGAGACGGCGTACATGGGATCTCCCCTGATTGCCTATTGACTCTGGATTGGGCTTATACCGCCATCGTACGCCGGCCCCAGGAATTCGCCAGAAAAACTGCTGCCCAGCGCTTTAGAGCAATGACTTGCGAGCCGCCAGAACGGCAAATCCCGTCGCCCAAACGGCGCAGACCAGGTAGGACCCAAAAGTCACCCAATACATGACAGGCTCACTGTCGCGGCTGTAGGTCCGTGAGCTGAATCCCCACCCGCGCCCCTCGATTTCCCGCGAGGAAAAAGCCTTGAAAACCATCCAGAAGAAAAATAACCCAGCGGCTAGGAATAACGTTGCGATCATGGTTGACCCTGGATGTGAACGGGCGGATTTCGAGTCAGCGGATGGCACCTAACGCGATATATCCCCTTCATCCGCACGTCTTAGCGTGGATCGCCATCACGGCATGCAACAGCTCGATGGCTTCGGCCCTAGGCCTTTGGAAGGCGTTGCGGCCCATGATGCTGCCAAATGCGCCGCCCTCGGCGATCTCCGTGACTTCCGCCAGCACTTCCTCGGTGCCCTTGGCTTCGCCGCCGCTGAAGATCACGATGCGACGCCCGTGGAAGGCGCTGCGCACGACCTCGCGCACGCGGTCCGCAAGGGTCTCGATGGGGATGCCCGCCTTCTCGAACGCCGCAGCCGCCTCTTTCCCTTCCAGATGTTTTTTCGGCGGCTTGATCTTGATGATGTGCGCACCCAGCTGGGCGGCGATCTGCGCCGCGTAGCCCGCCACGTCCACGGCGGTTTCGCCTTCCTTGCTCAGTCCCGAGCCCCGCGGATAGGACCACACCACGCTCGGCAAACCCACGGCCTTGGCTTCCAGGATCAGTTCCCGCAGCGTTTCGTACTGGATGTTGCGGTCGCCGCTGCCGGGATAGATGGTGTAGCCGATGGCGGTGCAGCCGAGTCTTAAAGCATCTTCCACCGAGCCCGTCACCGCGCTGCAGGGCTCGATGCCTTTGGAGAGCGAATCGGAATTGTTGAGCTTGAGGATGAGCGGAATCTCGCCTGCGTAATCCGAAGCGATGTGCTCGATGAAACCGAGCGGCGCAGCGTAGGCATTGCAGCCAGCTTCGATGGCCAGCTCCACGTGGTAGCGCGGGTCGTAGCCTGGCGCATTCAGCGCGAAGGACCGCGCGGGTCCATGCTCAAAACCCTGGTCCACAGGCAGGATCACGAATTTGCCCGTGCCCGCCAACCGCCCATGGTTCATGAGCCGCGCCAGATTCGTCTTCACGCCAGGATTTTCCGACGAGTACCAGGACAGGATTTCCTTCACACGGGCCGTGGCCATAGCGCACTCCTTGATGGGAAGAAGAGAGAGGGAATTGGTGTGTCCATCAAACTCCCAAGCCGACGATCGCGCAAGCTCCAGGTTGCGCTCCCAGCCTAGCGTTTCCCGGACGCTTCGATGATCTTGCCTACGCCGCCGCAATGCTGGGTGCGGTCCCCGCGTCGAGCTGCGGGTTTTCCATCGATGAGAACCGTCGCGTCGCCCTGCTTGATCACGAACTGGTTCTTCCCGCAGCATGCGGCATGGATGCCCACATCCCCCCACCGGGCCGCGGAAAGCCCGTCGATGAACACTGTTGGGCTTCCTGATGTGATGGGTCCGATCACGGGATGGGGACAAGCGGGACAACCGTGGCAATCCGCGGGGCATGAGGCCTTGTCGCTTACCCGAGCGTAGCCGGCGGGGTCTACGGCCTCCACTGTGAAGGTCTTCTCGAAAACCACCTTTCCCTCTTCCTCGAAATAGAGGGTAATCCGGTTCGTTCCCGGCGCGTTGAATACCGGCCGGCTCCTGGGACCGTGGTCTGGAACGAAGGTGCCGGTGCCCTTCCAGCGGACTTCATCCGAGATGTCCAATTGCTCCTTGGTGCCGGGATTAACCAGGCAGCGCGCGCCGAAAACCCAGCCTCTGGTGAACACCTTGGGGCTCTTTCCGCCGGGAAGGTAAGCGAAACCTGCACATCGGCCGTCATCTGGTTCAGCTTCTCCACTTCCCGGTTGTACCCGTCCACGGCCTCTTTCAGTTTCGAAGGTCGCGATTCCTGGGCACAGAGGGCGGCCGGAGAAAGCGGATTGCCAAGACCTGCAGCCAGCATGGCGAAAACAAGCAACGCGGTCCGGACCGGAATTTCCATGGGTGCGCTCCTTGAATGGTGGCTAGTCCGTCCATCAAACCCCCAAGGTGGACATCGCGCAAGGAGCTGGTTCAAGAAAGTGAGATGCGGTACGAAAGGATGCGTCCAGGTCGTCGAGGAGATCGAGGCACTGCTGGCTCAAGGCCACGTAAATGTCGGAAGGGCCGATCTACTGCGTGCCAACCTCGAAGATTGCTCTGCGCTGGCCGTGGATTAGATGGGGACTAATTAGGGACCTGTGGAAATCAAGAAAAACACTGTTTTCTGGTTTTTCATTCTTCAAAGACCCCAATGTGCCATTTGGCACAATTTATTGATTTTAATGTAGATATATATAGCCTTGTGGATACCAAATCAACAAAATCTCCCATGGATTACGGTGTTGGCCTGCAATGGTCCTTATCATGCTTTCAAATCCAAGGAGCTTCTATGCGCCGCATCGCCCGTTTACTCTCCATAGCGCTGCTAGCCTTCCTGCCAACCTTTCCCCAGGCAGACAAACCTGGGTCCAAGGACCACCCGCTCGTCACGCGCATGCAGAACATGCACATCGTGACCTACCGGACCAACCCTTTCGACAAATTCTCCTTCAAGGTGGGCAAGGGGAAGGATGCCATCGCCGTCGTCGAAGGCCGCATCTTTGAGATCAAGTACAAGATCAACGACAAGATCGAGGCACCGTCGCCCCTGGCCATCCTGCGCAACCACCAGGCGGCGCTCCGCAGCATGGGCGGCAGCGTCGTGTACGAGGACAACCGCTACACCACCCTGAAGGCATCCAAGGGCGGAATGGAGACTTGGGTGCAGGTGGACACGGCTTGGGGCCAGGGCTACATGTTGACCATTGTCGAAAAGGGCGCGATGGCCCAGGAGGTCGTCGCCGACGCCGCGGCCATGGGCAATGATCTGAAAGCCACGGGCCACATCGCTTTGTACGGCATCTACTTCGACACCAACAAGTCCGAAGTGAAGCCCGAATCCAAACCCGCTCTGGATGAAATCGCCAAGCTCCTGAAACAGGACCCGGGCCTCAGATTGAAAGTCGTGGGCCACACTGATGGGACAGGTTCCCTGGATGCCAACATGAAACTCTCCCAGGCTAGGGGCGAGGCCGTGGTGCAGGCGCTGGTCGCGCAGCATGGCGTGCCCGCAGCACGCTTGAAAGGATACGGCGTAGGGCCTCTCGCACCGGTTGCCACCAACGACACCGAAGAGGGCCGCGCCAAAAACCGGCGGGTGGAATTGGTGAAGCAGTAAATATCCCCCGCCACTGGCGGGAGATATTTACTTGGTTTTCTTCCGTCTAGTTTCTATAGCAAGGTTGGCCTTCATACATCAGCTGGGTTTCCCTTGCGCGCCAATCAGTCCGCGCAGTGTTAGTCTCATTCCTGCACAACTGGGCGCGCGTGACGTGTTTCAGCGAATGATAGGGACCTATTGATGGACTCCGTTCTGCCGGACCGCATTGCCTTCCTGGGCGGCTACCTGCCGCGTCTCTGCGGCATCGCCACCTTCACGATGGATATTTGCGAGGCGGTGGCCGCCGCGGCTCCAACATCTGACTGCTTTGCGGGCGCGGTGAACGACCGCGCCGAGGGCTATGATTATCCGCTCCGCGTGCGCTTCGAATTGGACGAGAAGGACCTGGATTCCTACCGGCGCGCAGCGGACTTCTTGAACTTCAACAATGTGGATGTACTCTGCGTGCAGCACGAATTCGGCATCTACGGCGGGCCAGCCGGGAGCCACCTGCTGGCCTTGCTCAAGGAAGTCCGGATGCCGGTGGTGACCACGCTGCACACAGTGCTGCGCCAACCTAACGACGCGCAGCGCAAGGTGATGGAAGAGCTCATCCGGCGCAGCGACCGCCTGGTCGTGATGGCCCGGAAGGGCGCGGAGATCCTTCGCGACACCTACAACGTCTCCGATGAAAAGGTGGACATCATCCTCCACGGCATTCCCGACATGCCCTTCATAGACTCAAGCATCTACAAGGCGCAGTTCGGAGTGGAAGGCCGCATGGTGCTGCTCACCTTCGGGTTGATCGGGCCGGGCAAGGGCATCGAGTACGCCATCGAGGCTTTGCCGGAGATCGTGAAACGGCATCCGAATGTGGTCTATCTGGTGCTGGGCGCCACCCATCCCCATCTCGTCGCCAGGGAGGGCGAGAGCTACCGCCTGGGCTTGGAGAGGCTGGCAGAAGACCGCGGCGTCAAGGAACACGTGATCTTCTACAACCGCTTCGTATCCCTGGACGACCTCAAAGAATTCATCGGCGCGACGGATATTTATCTCACGCCTTACCTCAACGAGGCCCAGATCACCTCGGGCACGCTGGCGTATGTCTTCGGAGCAGGCAAAGCGGTGGTCTCCACACCCTATTGGCACGCTCAGGAATTGCTCGCTGATGGAGCGGGCATCATCGTCCCGTTCCGCGACCCCCACGCCATCGCCGAGGGCGTGTGCGCATTCCTCGATGACCCGGCCCGCCTCAAAAAGACACAGGAGAACGCCTACCGGCTCGGACGCGACATGGTCTGGCCAGTGGTGGCGCAGCACTACCTCGACTCCTTCCAACGTGCCCGCACCGAGCGCCGCGCCGCGCCCCGGGCAGCCTTCGCCGGGTGGACGCTGGCGAGCCGGCCCTACGATGTGCCCCCGCTCCGGCTCGACCACATCGTCCGCATGACCGACTACACCGGCATCATCCAGCACGCCACCTTCAATGTGCCCAACTACCACGAGGGCTATTGCACCGATGACAATGCGCGGGCTTTCATCCTCTGCAACCTGTTGGATGAACTCGGTGGCCGGGTCCCATCAGAGAACCTGGATAGTCTGGCCACGATCTACCTCGCATTCCTATCCGCCGCCATGAACCCGGGGACAGGCAGCTTCCGGAATTTCATGAGCCACGGGCGGCAATGGCTGGAGCACTCGGGCAGCGAGGACAGCCATGCGCGGGCGCTTTGGGCCGCAGGAACCGGGGTGGGCCGCTCGCGCAACCAGGGCCACCGGAAATTGTGCATCCAGCTCTTCGAGCGCGGTCTGCCGGTTGTGGAAACGTTCTCCTCTCCGCGCGCTTGGGCTTTCACACTACTGGGCATCCACGAATTTTTGCTGCGCCTTCCAGACCATCCGCAAGCTCTGGCAGCCCGTGGACTGCTGACGCAGAGGCTCGTCGGACTATGGAAGAGCCATGCGACCGAGAACTGGCCCTGGTTCGAATCCAGCGCCACCTACGTCAACGCGCGCCTCTGCCAGGCCCTGATCCTCAGCGGCCAGTGGATGCCCCACCCCGAAGCGTTGGAGATCGGCCTTAAGTCGTTGAGGTGGCTGGCATCGGTGCAGAAGACTCCCGCTGGCCATCTGCGGCCCATCGGCAGCAATGGGTTCTACGTGATGGACGGGGCCCGCGCGGACTTTGATCAACAGCCTGTGGAAGCCCAGGCGATGGTTTCCGCGTGCCTCGAAGCCTTCCGCGCAACCCAGGACGAATCCTGGTCCCGGGAAGCGAAGCGGGCATTCGAGTGGTTCCTGGGGCGCAATGATCTCGGCCTGCCTCTCTACGATTCCAGCAATGGAGCGTGCAACGACGGACTGCATCAGGACCGGATCAACGAGAACCAAGGGGCGGAATCTACCTTGGCCTTCCACCTCTCCCTCGCGGAGATGAACTACGCGGAACACCCCATGGCACCTCTGCCGAATAAGGCCTTATGACACCCATCACGCTACGCCGCCTCGAAATACTTCTCGTTCCTGAGAGCGCCCGCGTCCTCATCCGCCCCTTCATCCCTTCGAGCGCCCATCGCATCACTACCATCATCGGCCGTGCCCTGGCTCTAAGCGAAGAGGACACCGCGCGCGATCTGGATGCGGTCCTCAAGGAATTCGACTCCCGCCACATCGACATGCAATCCCCACTGCTCGCGAATTACGAGAGGGTGGTGCCCTACATCTTTACCCAACGGCCACTCTCACCTGCTCGCAAGCTCCTCATTGGCGCGCTGTTTTCCGGCGAATACGCCTTGGAATCCGCCGCGCTGTTCAATCCATCCATCGTTCCGCATCCGGATCAGGCAGGCGTTCCTGAAGGCGGATTGCGCTTCGTCATGAGCCTGCGCGCTACCGGCGAAGGGCATATTTCTTCCATCGAGTTCCGCACCGGCCTCATCGCTCCCGACGGCAGCATCTGCCTCGAACCTGTTTCCCGCTTTGTCTCCGTGGCTGAAATCGAGCCCAATCCCAGTTATCAAAAGACACCGTTCATCGTCAAGCTGCATGAGATGGGCTTCGACAACAGCCACACCACCACCGTCATGGAAACCCTTGGGGAAGGCTTCACCCGGAGCGAACTGAATAAAAGCGTGCTTCGCATACGCCGCGAAACCAAGCCCCTCACGGAGGAACTGAAAAGTACGCTCCGTTGCATCCAATGGCTCGCCGACTCCAATTACGAAATGAATTTCTCGCCGAAGCTCGCCATGAGCGAGCGGATCATCTTTCCCGTCTCGGCGAACGAGAGCAATGGCATCGAAGACGCCCGTTTCGTCCGGTTCACAGAAGATGACGGGACGGTGATGTACTACGCCACCTACACGGCCTACAACGGACACGCCATCCTTCCGCAGCTCATCGAGACCCAGGATTTCCTCCACTTCCGCGTGCTCACCCTAAACGGCACCGCCGTCCAGAACAAAGGCATGGCGTTCTTCCCTCGGCGGATCGACGGCAGCTACGCGATGCTTTCCCGGCAGGATGATGAAAACCTCTTCATCATGTTCTCGGACAATCCCCACTATTGGAGCGACTCGCAAATGCTCCTGCGCCCGGTGGAAATGTGGGAGTCCGTAAAGATTGGGAACTGCGGATCGCCCATCGAAACCGAGGCCGGCTGGCTGGTGATCACCCACGGCGTCGGACCGATGCGGAAGTACTGCATCGGCGCAGCCCTGCTTGATCTGCATGACCCGACCAAGGTCATTGGCCGCTTGCGCGAACCCCTGCTCGCGCCAGAAGGAACTGGAAGGGAAGGCTACGTGCCGAACGTCGTCTACAGTTGCGGATCCCTCGTCCATGGCCGCGACCTGATCCTCCCCTTCGCCATGAGCGACAGGGCCACCGCCATTGTGAGTATTTCACTGGATGAACTGCTGGCCGCATTGCAGAGCTGAAGCTTCCGCATAAGCTCAGGCCAGGGCGCCGAGGAGAACCCCCGCGGGTTCTCTACAGACCCCGCCCCGCGCTCGTCCCGGCGCTGCGCAAATCCTGGCAGGCGCGGGTCACACGGTCGGCCATGTTCTGCTCGGCTTTTTTCAAGTAGGGCCGTGGATCGTAGGCCTTCTTGTTGCCTACCTCGCCATCAATCTTCAGCACGCCATCGTAGTTCTTGAACATGTGGTCCGCGATGGGGCGAGTGAAGGCGTACTGCGTGTCAGTGTCGATGTTCATCTTGATGACGCCGTAATCCAGCGTCTCGTGGATTTCTTCGAGGCTCGAACCCGAACCGCCATGGAAGACCAGCATGGCGGAAGCTCCGCCCCAAGCCTTGGCGATGGCCTCTTGGCCATCCCGCAGGATGGTGGGCTTGAGCTGCACATTGCCGGGCTTGTAGACGCCATGCACGTTGCCGAAGGTCGCCGCGAGCATGTACGTCCCGATGGGCGAAAGCGCCTGGTGCACCGCCACCATGTCCTGGGGCGTGGTGTAGAGCTTTTCCTTGCCCACGCCGCTGGTGTCGTGGCCGTCTTCCTCGCCGCCCACCACGCCGATTTCCATTTCCAGGATCAGGTCCACCGCAGCGCACCGCTTCAGCAATTCGCTCGACATGCCGATGTTTTCTTCTAGAGGCAGTTCGCTGCCATCGAACATGTGGGCATTGAACAGGTTTCCGAGCCCGGCCTCGGCGCGGCGTTCGGCCTCCACTATCAGGGGCAGCACAAAGCCCCCAAGGTATTTCGGCGCGCAGTGATCGGTGTGCAGAGCCACATTCACGTCATATTCACGGGCCATCAAGTGCACGTATTCCGCCATGGCGATGGCGCCCTTGGCCATGTTCCTCACGCCTAGCCCGCTGAAGAATTCCGCGCCGCCAGTGGAGATCTGCACGATGCCGTCGGAGTCCGCCTGCTTTAGGCCCAGCAGCACGGCATTCACTGTTTCCGTGGAAGTCACGTTGAAGGCCGGGTAGGCGAATCTCCCGTCCTTGGCCCGCTGAAGCATCGCCCGATACTGACTCGGATTTACCACCGGCATGATCAACCTCGCCAAAGCCTCAAGGATAGTCCGCGGACGGCGATCTCCCAAGGGCCGTGGATGTCACTGGCGGATCCTTCAGATTTTCGAGGGTTGGAATGAGGACATCGTTTGACCGGTGTCTTGCGCCGAAGCCTGTGGATTGTCTTCCTCCTTCGAATTGAGGGGGGTCGCAGTTCATTTTGATCGAATGGGCAAAGGTTCGAGAGGGACCTGGTTGCTATAAGTTGAAGACATTCAAGATATTTGCGTTTTGGCCCGAGAACTGCACCGAACATTGCAATTTAAAGGACTCTTCCCACGCGAACACCTACTTCAGTTCACCGGGAAATCGGATGCGAAGGCTCCCGAGTGTTGCCTTCAGCGCCTGACCTTGCATCAAGCGAAAAGATGTTTATCGCATCTGGAGGAGACAACCGCATCAGGAGTGCCTCAAACCAGATCGAGCTCACGGAGTTGCGACCCCCATCCCCCATGACGATTCACCCGGATCCTATTGCCAAAGCATTTAGTTTAAAGACGTTTTTTTTGGATGTAATTTCTTTTTTGGAGGCTTCATGAGAACAGTGAACTCAGCGGCCTGGCTGATGAACTGTGGCGTCCACCCGAAGCCCGCGGCCTCCCGGCCAGGCAGGAACAGCGCAAATAAGTTTATCAAGCCGATTCGGCTGGCGCTCCAAGTGCTCGCGGCGCTCTTTGTTTGCGGCTCGGCCTCCGCGCAGGAAGGCGGCATCTCAGGTTCTGTGAAAGAAGGCTCCAACGGAATCGGACTTCCGGGAGTCATCATTGCGGTTCAGGAGTATGGCAGCGGCGCCTTGGCGGGCATGGGTGCCACCGATGCGTCGGGAAACTATTTTGTGCGGGTCCCGTCCATGGGGAAGTACGCCCTCGTGGTGTCAAGGCTGGGATATGACAACGCGGCGGCACCGGCCCTGATCGAGCTTTCCGAGATCTCCCCGCACCGCACCGCAAATTTTTCTATGAATAGGAGCGCCTGGCCGAAGGGAAAAAGAACGAAACCCGTCATGTCGTGGGAGACGGGTTCCGGCAAGAGCTACGCAATCCCCGCCTATGAGATCCCGGCCTTCCTCATCCTCCTCAACAGAGTTGACCGGTACGCGTACCCGGATCTCACCGAAGACGGGAAAAATGTCTATGACACGAACTTCTCGACCTTCAAGGACCATGTCTTCCACGGCCGCTGGGGAGCAGACCGGGATTCCTTCGCGATGAACCAGTTCAACCATCCCTACCACGGGACCCTGTACCATGGCTTCGCGCGATCAGCGGGCCTCAATTACTGGGAGTCGCTTGTCTACGACAACGCGGGCAGCCTTCTCTGGGAAACAGGTGGAGAGACCACGCACCCCTCCATCAATGACCAGGTCGCCAGCGGCATCGGCGGAAGTTTTTTCGGAGAGGTGCTATTCCGGATGGCCAACCTGATGCTTGAGGATGATCGCGACGGCAGCAAGCCCGGCTTCTGGCGCAAGTTTGGAGCAGCGGTGCTCTCGCCGTCCGCGGGGTTCAACAGATATGCCTATGGGGACCGGTTCAAGGCTCCGTTCCCCAGCAATGATCCAAGCATCCGCTGGCGCCTTCAGCTCGGCGAAAGCGTGAAGTCGGACTTGAACGATCAAGGTGCCACCAGCACCTCCAACCGCAACGAGGCGACACTGGATTACTCCATGGATTACGGAATGCCGGGGAAGCCTGGCTATAGCTACGACCGGCCATTCGACTACTTCCAATTTGAACTGACGACTCTCGGAAACAGGAGCAACCCAGTTGATAACATCATGATCCGAGGCCTTCTCCTCGGTAAGGAATACGAAGCCGGCAACTCCTATCAAGGAATATGGGGGCTTTATGGCGGTTATGATTATATTTCGCCATATATCTTCCGCGTTTCTAGCACGTCCCTCTCCCTTGGGACCACCTATCAGTGGAGCCCCTCGCAATCGGTATCGATGCAAGGTTCCGCTCTCGGAGGTTTCGGCTACGCCGCGGGCGGAAATATCTCCCCTGAAGGCGAGCGCGACTACCACTATGGCATCGGCCCCCAGGTGCTCCTTGCGTTCCGGCTCATTGTTGGTGACACCGCCATGTTCGACTTGACGGGACGCACCTACTATTTGAATGGCAAAGGAGGGATAGACCCTGGAGGACGGGAGGTCATCGGAAGGTTGAACATGGGGTTCACCATCCGTATCTACGACCGCCATGCCCTCGGAATCCAATACATCCTGTCCAGCCGCGATGCCCGATATCCAGACCGGCCTGACAGCCACCAGAAGGTGGGAACCATCGCGCTCGTCTACAACCTGCTGGGGCACGCCGGGCTCGGTGCCATCAAGTGATGATGCCTGTACAGGAATCGAATATGGAATGTGATATCCACCCTGCTTATTTCACTAATAATGTCATTAGGACACAGTAATGATGACTACAGGCAAGCCACGCACCTCACACCCTTTTCCAAGATGGGCGGGTAGCGGTGGTGTGATCTCTACCAACGAGGCCGGAGTGGTCCCAAGCCTTCGCGCCGCTTTGATGCTCCTCGCGCTCACGCCCGTGCTGGGGCAGGAACCGGTTCCCCCGGAGCCCCAGGCGGAAGTGGCCTCCAAACCAGCAGAATCCGCCGTAAAGGCGGTCATTTCGGTGCCAAAGATTCTGGTGGATGACACCTTTTTCATCCTCAAGTCGCCCCTGCGCTGGGATCGGCAGGATTGGCTCCATACCGGCGAAGGTCTGGCCTTGGTGGTTGGCACGGCTTTGCTGCTGGATACCCGTGTGCGGGACGAGTCCCAGCGCCACCGGGGTCCGGAAACGGACAAGGTAGCCAAACAAATCCAGAATTTTGGCGCGAGCTACGCCATCGGAGTCATCGGTGGATTCTGGGCCTACGGGAAGCTCGCAGGCGATTCGGAAGCGGTGAATACGGGCCTCGACGCCGCGGAAGCCAGCCTGATCGCGGGTGCCGTCGTCGGGCCTCTATTAAAGTCGGCGGTGGGGCGCAGTCGTCCTTCCAGCCAAGAAGGCGCCTTCCACTTCAGGCCCTTCGGCGGCGGCGTGTCGGCGCCTTCGGGCCACACGACCGAAGCTTTCACTCTGGCCGTAGTCATCTCCGAGCATTATCCGCAGTTCTGGGTGCGCTGCTTCACCTATGGGATCGCTTCCCTGGTCGGGGCTTCAAGGATCCAGCAGAATGCCCATTTCCTCTCGGATGTCGTGAGCGGGGCCCTGCTCGGAACCCTGGTGGGCCGCACCGTGGTGCTTCGCAATCAGGAGAGGCGGGGAGTGCCGGGCAGGCTGAAGGTATCCCTCCGATCGAGCTTCGGTCCCGATTACCAAGGGGCGGCCCTCTCCCTGCGGTTCTGATTGTTCACATTGCCAGTAAGGGCGGAGGCATTACTCTGAGGCCATGCGAATCGCGGCCATTGACGTGGGCTCCAACTCCATCCACCTGGTGGTGGTGGAGAGCGATGGCAATGGCGGCCATCGCGTTCTGGCCAGGGAAAAAGCCATGGTGCGCCTAGCGCGAGGGGGCGCCAAGAGCGGGCGCATCGGAGGAGAAGCCTTTGCTTCGGGCCTGGAAGTCCTGGGAAAGATGAAGCACATCATTGATTCCTTCGAGTGCGAAACCGTGATGGCCTGTGGTACCGCGGCGCTGCGGGACGCGGAAAACGCCACAGAATTCGTGGCCGAAGCGTCGAAAATAGGCATACCCATCCGTGTGATTTCCGGCGAAGAAGAAGCCCGCCTCATCCATCAGGCCGTGAGCCACGCCATTCCCTTCCCCGAAGAGCCCGTCGTGCTCATGGATATCGGCGGAGGCAGCACTGAAATGACCTGGGTCAATATGGGCCGCATCGAGGCCAGCATCTCAATTCCATGGGGCTTGCAACGCCTGGCGGATGCCAGCGCCACGGCCGATCCCCCCACGGCCAAGGACCTTAAGGCAGTCAACGCTCTGATCCGCAAGGCACTAAAAAAGGCCCGCAAACGGCTGCCCAAGAATTTACCCACAACAAGGCTGGTGCTGGGAACCTCGGGCACCTTGGAAGATCTTGGCCGGGGAGCCAGCGGGTCCTACCTTTTCACAGCGGAACAGCTGCGGCCCTTCCGGCAGAAGCTCTGGCGCAACAACGCCAAGAGCCGCATGGAAAAGCTGGGCGTGGATCCCAAACGCGCGGAAGTGCTTCATGTCGGCGTATCCTGGGCCTCGGCCGTGCTCGATTGGGTGGGCGCCGATGAAGTCCGTGTGCTGGCCGTGGGACTGCGTGAAGGCATGATCTGGGAAGCCCTGAAGCACGGCGGCGTGGCCATTCCGCCCTTGTCCGAGCGCCGCCGCGCTTCGGTGGAGCAATTGGCATCCCGTCTGGATCCCGACCCGGGCCACAGCTTTCACGTGCAGCGATTGTCAGACCAGCTTTTTCTCGCCTTGCGCCCGCATTTTGAACTGGGTGATCCCGAGCGCGAATGGCTTTCCTACGCTGCGCGGCTCCACGACGTGGGGTTTTCCATTTCCGAAAAGGGCCACCACAAGCACGGTGCCTACCTCATCCGCAACGCAGGATTGCAAGGATTCTGGCCCGAGGAAATCGAAATTCTTTCCCAGGTGGTGCGCTACCACCGCGGCAAGGCCCCGGATCCCGCCAAGCACGAAGCATTTCTTCAGCTGGAACCCTGGCACCAGAATGTCGTCGAGAAGCTGAGCGCCATCCTGCGTGTCTCAGATGCCCTGGACCGCCGCCGCCGCCAAACAGTCCACAGCCTCCGTATTGAGAATGGAGGGGACGAACTGCACCTGGTCCTGGAAGCCGCGGGGGACCTCAAGGCGGAGTTGGAAGCCCTCGAAGACAAGGGCACCATGCTGTTCGAGATGTTGGAAATCCCCGTGAAGATCCGCGTGGAGAGCGGCGGATCTAGGAATTGAAGGAATCCGCACAATTGCCCCTTGGTCAGGGTTTGCCTCTTCCAGCGTTCCGCCGGGCGCTCGCCAGCTTGACGAGGAGTTTCACCCTATGGCGGGTCTCATTCGCCTCCAAAGGTTTCAGCAGGCGATCCGTGACGAATTCTTCAAGGGGCTGCATCCTGGCTTCCTCGCCTTTGCTCGTCAGCAGCAGCACCGGCAGATCTGCGCATCCGGCCGTATCCCGCACACCCACCAGGCACTCCCGCAGTGCTTCCTCATCCTGGTCCAGATCCAAGATCAGGACATCCGGTGCCCGCAGATGCAGATCGCGCATCAGGTCCGAAGTTCCAGAGACAACGTGGACCCGGATCTTCGCGGATAGCAGCTGGATCTCCATCTGTTTTTGGATGGTGGTGGAAGCCGAGCAGAGGTATGCCGTCGAGCCCTCCACCTCCACTGAACATTCCGTCCCTTCCGTCCCTCCCGCACCTACCGCGTTCAGGATTCCCAGCTCAAGCAGGAGGCGGGTCCGCATGCGGAAGACTTGATCCTCCTCAAGCTTGCTCAAGTAGTCATCCGCCCCTGCCAGGATGCTTCGTTCCCGCAGGTTCCGGCTGAGGGAGGTGAGCAGGACGAAGGGGATACCCCGCAGCGCAGCATTCTCCTTGACCCGCCCGCAAAGGTTGAACCCATCCATGCCGGGCATGACCACATCGCTGAGCACCAGTTGGGGCCTGTAGCGGGCGAGGAAATTCAGCGCTTCCTCCGCGCTGGCCACCACCTCCACGTTGGCCGGCAGGAAGGCCAGGCGCGCTGCGAGGATCGCGCGCATGTGCTGATCGTCATCCACAAGTAGGATGGTGGGAAGATCTGGGCGGGCCCTCTCCACAGAAGTCCCGGTTTCCGGGGACGGAGATTTTGCCATGGCCGCGGCTTTTCCGATCCGGTTCCGGCCGTTCTGCTTCGCCTCGTAAAGACGGTTGTCGGCCTCCACCAGCAGAAGGTCCGGCGTCGCCTCGGCCACTGGGACCATGGTCACCAGCCCCTGGCTGAGGGTCACCGTGGGCGCTGTGGGAGAGTGTTCATGGGGGATGGCCAGCTCGGCCACCGCCTCCCGGAACCGCTCCGCCACCAGAAGAGCGCCCGCTGGGTCCGTTCCAGGAAGCAGGCATACGAATTCTTCGCCGCCAAAGCGCGCCACCAGGTCCACGGGCCGCATGAGGGATTGCGACAGAGCCCCCGCGATGCTGCGCAGGCATGTATCCCCTGCGACATGGCCGTAGGTGTCATTGAAGATCTTGAAATGATCAACATCGAGCATGACGAGCGAAAGCTGGGTTTTGCCGCGGGCTGCGCGGGACCACTCCTCCAACAGAGCCTCGTCGAAACGGCGCCGGTTCGCGATGCCGGTCAGGCCATCCCGGAGGGTGAGCCCTTTCAATGCGTCCTGTTTGCGCTTGCCCAAGATGTGATTCTTCACGCGGGCCCGCACGAGTTCCGGGCTGATGGGCTTCTCGATGTAATCAATGGCCCCCATGCTGAGGCCCTGGAGATGATCCACGTCCTCGCCCATGGAGGTGACAAAGACCACCGGAATATCAGGCGTCCCGGGGGCAGGCTTTGAGACGGCTGCAGACTTCGAACCCATCCATTTCGGGCATCACCACATCCAGCAGGATGAGATCGGGATTATGCGAATGGGCCATGTCGATGGCCTCCTGCCCCGAGGTGGCGAAAATCACCTCATGGTCCTCGTGGAGCAGTTCGCAAAGTGGGGCCAGCATGGCTGGAGAATCATCCACCACCAGGATCATGCCTCGCTGGCTTGGGACTTGTTTCTCATTGGTCATGGGTCTGCCTCGGTGTGGTTGGATCGCTGGAAGATGGACCAGAGGGCGCCGGGATGCCCCGTAGGGGTTCGATGAGTGGTTGGAGGGCCCGGCGGGCTCCGCTGTAGTCCATGCGCCTGATATGGGCTTGAATGGCATCGAGCGACTCCTGAGCCGTGGTCGCGGCAAGGAATGGCGCCAGACGCTCGAAGGCGCCCCTCGCTTCGTAGCTGTTGCGCTTCAGCAGCGAGTCGAGTTCCAAAAGGGAGTGGAGCGTTCTCCTGGAATCTTGCTCACCTTGCCCACCCGAAGGCTTTGGCGGCTGGTTTTTCATGGCGAGCAATGGAGCCGCGAGGGCGCGGAAACGGGCCATGGCTTCCTCAAGCCGGGCCAGTGGCTCTCCACAGCCTTCGCAGCACCCAGCGCGCAGGATCTTTTCCAGCTCCCCAGCGGCCTGAGCAACCTCGGTAAGGGCGAGATTCGCCGCGATGCCTTTCAGCGTGTGGGCCCGGCGGAAGCCTGCATCCAAATCTCCGGCTTCCACGGCCTCTGCGATGGCGTCTTCATGACGCGGATGTTCCCCAAGGAAGTCCTGAAGGATGCTCAGCAGCAAGGATTCCTTGCCACTCAGGCGGCGCAGGGCCTGGGAGACATCCATCACCGGCTGGAGCTGCGCCAGGAAGGGCGGGCATTGAGCAGAAGGGGCCGAAGCCAACGGTGCTGATAGCGGCGTCAGGGGTTCAAGCTCCGCAAGCGGCGTCCTGGATGCGTCCTCCCCAGCCCCCAGCATTCGCGCGCCTGCGTGGACCCAAAGCGCCAAGGTCTCGTAGAGTCGCGCGGGTTCGATGGGCTTGGTGAGGTAGTCGTTCATCCCGGCTGCGAGGCATTCCTCGCGGTACCCCGCGATGGCGTGGGCGGTCATGGCGATGATGGGCAGGTCTTCATGCTGGCTCTTTTCCCGGATGTGGGCCGTGGCTTCGTAGCCATCCATCTCCGGCATCTGGATATCCATCAAGACGGCGTTGTAGCGCTTGTGGTCCACCATGCGGACCGCCTCGGAGCCATTGGACGCGATGTCCACACGGACGCGGGCGCTTTCCAGAATCTCCACAGCGACCTGCTGGTTGATGGGGTTGTCCTCCACCAGCAGCACATGAGCCCCGGCGATGAGCTTCTCCGCCGAGGAAATGGTGGCCTGTTCCGGTCCCTTTATTGAACCGATAGCCTGCCGGCCCAGGACCTCCAGGATCGAATCCAGAAGCAGCGACGGATTCACCGGCTTTATCAGGAAGGCGCGGATCCCGGTCTTCTCGGCGGCGATCATTACTTCCTCACGGCCAAAAGCGGTCACCATGATGACCTCTGGAATAGCCGCCATCCGGGGGTCGCCTTTCATGAGACGGGTGGTCTCGATCCCATCCATGCCCGGCATCTTCCAATCCATGAGCACTAGATCGAAGGAATTCGTCTCCAGTTCCTTCAAGGCGGATTCGCCGGAACCCACCGCGGTGGCGTGGAATCCGAAACCGTGCAGCTGGTCTTCCAGCATTTCCCGCGCGAGCGCTGAGTCGTCCACCACCAGGACCCGCAGGCCCTTCACATCTTCGGGGGCCTTGCGGATGACGGCGCCGGGGGCCTCGGAGATCGGGAACACCCCAGTGAAAGTGAAGATGCTGCCGGTCCCAGGCGTGCTGGCGACGCTGAACTCCCCTCCCATTTTTTCAACGAGACGCTTGGAGATGCTCAGGCCCAGGCCCGTTCCGCCAAACTCCCGGGTGGTCGAGGCGTCTGCCTGGGAAAAGGCATGGAAGAGCTTGGACATCTGTTCAGGGGTCATGCCGATTCCCGAGTCCTCCACAGCGAAACGCAACCGGATCCGTCCCTCCATGCGTTCGGCCACCTCGACCTTCACCCGGATGTGCCCCTCGCGTGTGAACTTGATCGCGTTGCCCATCAGGTTCACAAGGATCTGCCCAAGCCGAAGGGGATCACCCACCAGCCAGCCGTGGACATCCGAACTGGCGCCCACGATCAGCTCGATATCCTTCTCGGCGGCCTTTTGCGAGAACATGTCGGCGACCTGGCTCAGCACGTCGAGCAGCTGGAAGGGCACGGACTCCAGTTCCAGCTTGTTCGCCTCGATCTTGGAGAAGTCCAGGATGTCGTTGATGATGCCCAAAAGATGGTGCCCGGAGGTCGCGATCTTCTGGAGGTAGTCCCGCAGTTTCGGGCTGAGATCCTGCTTCTGCGCCAGCCCCGCGAAGCCGATGATGGCGTTCATCGGCGTGCGTATCTCGTGGCTCATATTCGCCAGGAACTCGCTCTTCGACCGGGTTGCGACCTCGGCCCTTTCCCTGGCTTCGTTGATTTCGCGAAGGGATCGCTCCAGCTGGTCTTTGAGGCCGCGTTCCCGGGCGATCATCTCTTCGAGGAGGCGATGGACGCCCTCCATTTCGACGAATTGCTCTACCACCAGACGCGCCGCGATCTCGGAAGCCTGATGGGCAGTCTGAACTTCGTTCGCCAGCATAAGGTTTTCCGCGAGCAGATGTTCCTTGGCCCTCGAGGTATCCATGCTCACCTCCCCACGCTGCCCGGACAACCTGGGCAGGCATCCGGGGCAAAGGTGGCGAAAGCCAGCGCGCGCTGGGCGGCATCCTCGATGCCGTCTTCGGAAATCGGAGCTTCCAGGCCCACCATGCGGAATGGAACAGGTGCCTTTAGCAGGTGCGGCAATGCGCCAAGGAAGTAGGAGAATCCACCGGCATGGCCATAACCCTCCGCAGCTATGTTTCCTAGGGCTTCCCCTTCCAGCTCGACGATTTCCCCCGGCGCCGCGAACCCGCAGACCGCATCCACAAAGGCCACCCGCTCAGAATCTTCCACCAGCCGCAGAAGGTCGAGGCCACGCAGCCCACCGTCCACCACTTCAACATCTTCCGGCAGGCATTTATCCGCCAAGCGCGCCAAAACCCTAGCACCAGCGGTATCGCCATCCTGGAAAGCATTCCCGATGCAGATGATTCGTTTCACGTCAGGCTCTCGTCATCCTTAACGTGGTCCGGCCGCCACGGTGAAGCGCATGGACCGTGCACACGAGGCAGACATCGAAGGAACGGACCACGAAACCCAATTCGACAGGGTTCTCGGGGTCACGCACCGGTGTTCCGATCAGAGCTTCCTCGATGGGCCCTCTGATTCCGGCGGAGTCCCGCGGAGACGCGTTCCAACCCGTCGGCGAGATGATCTGGTAATGGTCAATGGCGCCATTGCGGATCCGAACCCAGTGGCCCAGAGCCCCCCTTGAGGCCTGGGTCAAGCCGAAGCCCTCCCCATCCTGGATGCCCTCGGGAGATTGGTAGTAACCCTCCTCCCCCGTGACCTCCTCCAGCCAAGCCTCAAGCGTGGGGATCAACCATGCGGGACGGAGGAGCCGGGCCAATTGCCGCGCGAAAGCGCTGGGGCCCTGTTTTTCCAGAAGGTCCTTGAACAGGGGCCGGCCAGCCATGACCATCTCCGCCAAGGGACCAGTCTCCGCCGGAAATCCGTCATAGCGGGGGGCTTTGGCCCAGGAGTACTTCTTCGCTTCATATCCGGTCGCGTAGGGCCGCGTCTCCCCTGCGGCCGGGTGAAGGCCGCCACGGTAGTCCTCGTACCAGGAATGAGCGACGTGTTCGGCCACATTGGCCTGGTCGAATCCCACTGATTGGCTATTCTGGCCACCCTGCGCGAAACCTGCAGGGACCAGGAAGGGGCCTTCCTTCGCACCCTTGATCGCAGTGCCTTGAGGAAGCTCCAAGGCCCCGTAGCACAGGAAGGAGCCATGCCCCCGCCCGATTTTATGAAGTCCTAGGGACCTGGCATACGAGATGAAAAAGGAGAGGTCGCTCTCTGGCTGCAAGGCGCAGTCGTCAAGAAGGGCCCCCAGGCCTGCGAGGGATTCGAGCTCTTGGATGCGCTCGATGGAGCATCCCAGGATCCGGCGCTCGTACCATCCGCGGAAGTGGCGGAGGATCATCTTGCACTGCAGGCGGCTCCGGACGCTGGGCGCGGATACGATGCCGCCCGGCACCATGAAAGACGAATGCGGCCACTGCCCGCCGATGATGGCGATGATCTCGAGCAGCTTCGAGGTTTCGCGGAGCACCTCCAGCACCGTGTCGCCCTTCATGGGTTCATACCGCCGCACCGCCTCGGTGTAGCGATCGGTTCCTGAATGGGCTGGATTGGTGAAGTCTCCCGTGAAAGTGAGAAAGGTGTGCCGCAAATCGCTTTGGATATGTTCAGTCATCAGCAGCGCGTTCCGCATCCGCACCGCATCGGGAGGCGGCACCGCTCCCGTGATGCAGTCGAGGGCCTTGGCCGCGGCCGTCAGATGGCTCGTGCTGCAGATGCCGCAGATGCGCGGAGTGATGACGAGGCCATCCATGGGCCCACGGCCCACAAGGATCTTCTCGATTCCCCGGTACATCGTTCCCGAGCACCAGGCATCCGATACAACTCCATCTGTAATTTCGGCGCTCACTTCGAGGTCGCCTTCGACCCGGTTGAGCGGCGCGTTGATGGTGACCATAGGTGGCACTGGGGACCTCTCTTGAGTAAGCGAAAGCGACATGTCCTGCGGAAAACGATTCCGGGCAGGCCGGAGCGTCAAGTTCAGATTCTGGTCTTCCTTTCGATCAGCCTCTTGGGAGCAGCCGCTGCTGCCATGCCCTTGTAGGCCATGTAGTGGGCCCGGTCCACGCCTTCAGGCAGATCCAGCGGTATGCCTGCGATGTTGCGGGTCTGGAAGAAGGGGAAAGGTGGAGGAAAGTCTGGCCGCGTGCAGCCGACGCAGGGGACTCCGACGCGCGTCTTGCTGCTCCGCCTGCCCCACAGCAGCTTGTTGCATGGGCCATGGGTGAGGGGGCCCTGGCACCCCAGGTGGAAAAAGAGGCATCCCCTCTTGCCGAAGTCGCTGTCCTCCACGCGGTACTCGTGGTACTCGTTCCGCAGGCAGCCCTGGTGGACCTGCATCCCGTACCAGTCCATCGGCGAGTTCCACTCATCGAGTTCCAGCGTTGCGCCCGTGGCCAAGGCGGCCAAGGTTCCGGAAAGCGCCTCGCAATGGCAGGGGCAACCGGGCAGATTGATGACTGGCAAGCCCCCAAGGCTGGAAAATTCGCTTCCCAGAAAACCTCCCTTTTGATCTCGGAGGAATTGCAGCCCGGTGGCTTCGATATCACCCGCTGCGCTGACGCCTCCGAAGCTGGCGCACGTTCCCGCAGCCAGAATGAATTGGGCTCGGCGCGCCAAGGCGGCTACGAGCTCCTTCTTGGGCTGCCGCTCGGTCATATCAAACATTCCCGTGCCGCCGGGGCCGCGGATGACTGCGCCCTCGACCACCAGGAAATCCAGCGGCTTCACGCCGGATGCCAAATCCTGCTTCAGCTTCCGGTGGTCCGCTGCGCTTTCCCTGGATAGCGAAGGGTGCCACAGGATCTCTATATCCAGCATCGCCAAGGCCTCGATGAAGCCGGGAGATTCCAGATTCAGCAGCGACATCGTGTCGCCACCGCATCCGCCGCATTGGAGCCAATAGAGTGTGCGAGGCATCTGGTCTCCCTGCCGCTGAACTTCAGAAGATATGGTGGCTTCCGCTGGAGGGGCGCAGCGATTGGTTAAAATGAATTGATATATAAGACCTATTGGTATTTAAATATGGTTTCATTTTACCTTGCCTCAACCGACCGTGTATAGCGGATTCAAGCCTTCCCCACAGATCGGCGAAATCCATGGACAGGATTTTCCTCCGCTACCATGAAAGGACCCGGAGATAAACGATGTCCCTGCTCGTGAAGAATGCCCGAATCCTCGACCCGGCCCAGAAGCTGGATGTGGTGGGCTCACTGCTGGTGGTGGAGGGCGTGGTCGCGGCCATCGGCCCCGAGGCTGAACGCAATCCCCTTGCCCAGGCCGCCACCGAAGTTCTAGATGCTGGCGGGAACCTGCTCACCCCAGGATTCATTGATCTTCACGTGCATTTCCGGGAGCCAGGCCAGACACGGAAGGAATCCATCGAAACAGGCTCCCGCGCGGCGGCCGCGGGAGGTTTCACCTCCGTTTGCGCCATGGCCAACACACGGCCCGCCAATGACTCCGTGGCCATCACCGAACTGATGCTCGCCAAGGCCAATGCCGCGGGGCTCTGCCGGTACTTTCCGCTCGGGGCCGTAACCAAAGGCATGGAGGGCGAAGAACTCTGCGATTTCGGGACTCTGAAGGCAAGTGGCTGCGTGGCTTTCAGTGACGACGGCCTGCCAGTGCTGAATACCGAAATCATGCGGCGCGCTTTGGAATATACCGCTTGGCTCAACGTCCCTATCGTCGCCCATGAAGAAGACAAGGATCTTGCGGGCAAAGGCTACATGCACCAGGGCGCCGTGAGCGCTGCCCTTGGCTGCCTGGGCATCCCCAGCGCCGCGGAAGAAGCCATGGTGGCCCGGGACATCGTGCTGGCGGAGCACACCGGAGGCCACCTGCACTTGGCGCATCTCAGCACCGCGGGCTCTTTGCGCATGGTGCGCGAAGCCAAAGCCCGGGGACTGCGCGTGACCTGCGAAGTGACGCCCCATCACTTCGCGCTTACGGACAAAGAGTTGATGAAGTTCGATTCGGACTACAAGATGAACCCGCCCCTGCGCACCGAAGCGGATCTCGACGCGGTGCTGCAAGCCATCGCAGACGGCACCGTGGACGCCATCGCCACGGATCACGCCCCCCATGGCTGGGATGACAAAGAAGTCGAACTGCCCATCGCGGCCTTCGGCGTCATCGGCCTGGAAACCGCATTCCCGCTCACGCTTCAACTGTTGGTGAACAAGCACATCATTTCGCTCGAAAAAGCCATTTCCCTGCTCACATGGGAACCCGCGAGAGTCTTCCATCTGGACGAAAAAGGCCTCGGGTCCTTGAAGATAGGTGCTCCGGCCGATTTCAGCCTGGTCGACCTGAACGGCACAGTGAAAGTGGACCGCGCTTTCATCCAAAGCCGCAGCTACAACACACCCTTCAAAGGATGGGAGCTGCAAGGCAAGATCGCAGGAACCTGGATGGCTGGAAAACGGGTATGGGGCTGAGCGGGATTTGATTCTATTTGAAATGGTGAATACTCATTCCATGACCATCTCCTCGAACTCGTGGCGTTGGGCCGCGATCACGGCTCTTTGGATCCTGGTGGCGAGCGTCGGTTTTGTGGTGCTGGTGCAGGGCATGCTGGTGTTCTTCGCGCCATTCGGGTCCTGGCAGATGCCTGGCGCCGCCAAGGTGGAGATCAAGCTCATCGAGCGCGATGAACAGGGCCGCATCACGGGCAAGGTGCAGGCTAGGCAGGGCAATCGGGAACGCACGCTGGTCTTGACCAAAGCAGAGTGCTTGAAAATCGAGGCTGAAGAAGAGGTTTGGATTCTGGATAACTATTTCGCCGGAGGCGCCCGGCCCGACCAGTTCCTGCTGACGCCCTGGCGCCTGCTCACGGAATACCCCGAACCCCTTTTGCTGCTCGCGCTCCTTGCGATCCGCCGCCTCCGCCGCGCTCAAGCCAAGGCCGCCAAGGAGATCCCCGAACAACCACGAACCGTTTGGCGGGATGAGTTCCACATGAAGGCGGTGCGGTTCTCCGGCACGGACGAAGCCGGGAAATCTGAGGAATCCGATAAGTCGTTGCGATTAAACGACTCAGCCATACAGATTTCGGACCATAAAGACTGAGACTCAGGGAACGCTATCATATAGTCTTATTCAACAAGGTGGCGGACATGAAAATAGGCATTCTCGGATCCGGCGATGTGGCCAAGGCCCTGGCGGAAGGCTTCTTGGACCATGGGCATGAGGTGATGATCGGCACGCGCAACCCCACCAAGCTTGCAGACTGGGTGTCTCAGCACCCCAAGTGCTGGATTGGCGGTTTTTCTGATGCCGTGAAATCCGCGGAGCTCATCGTGCTGGCGGTGAAAGGATCCGCCGCTGCCGACGCCTTGCGTATTGCCGGAGCGCAAAATCTCGCGGGCAAAACCATCATGGACGCCACCAATCCTATCGCGGACACCCCGCCCACCAATGGCGTGCTCCAGTTCTTCACCGGCCCCAATGAATCGCTGATGGAGCGGTTGCAGGGTGAATTCAGCGGTGCCAATTTTGTCAAAACCTTCAATTCCGTCGGTAGTGCGTGGATGGTGAACCCCCAGTTCAAGGGCGGCAAGCCGACCATGTTTATTTGCGGCAATGACGAGGACGCGAAGAAAACCGTGGCCGGGATCCTCGATCAGTTCGGCTGGGAGACCGCCGACATGGGCCATGCAGAGGCGGCCCGCGCCATCGAGCCTCTGTGCATCCTATGGTGCATCCCGGGTTTTCTGCGGAATGACTGGACCCATGCATTCAAATTGCTGTCCTGAATAAGATTCGCCGCATAATCCGTTTATGGCCCTCCGCAAACTGCAGCGCCACCTGACCTGGCTGGAATCCTTCGTCCTCACCGTGGAGACGGGGACGTTGGAGGGCGCGGCGCAGCACCTTGGCGTGGCACGCAGCGTCGTGAGCGAGCACCTTAGGGCGCTTGAAGATTCCGTGACCAACGGAGATCCGCTATTGGAACGGGGCCCAGGAAAACGCCTTAAGCTCACGCCGCGGGGCGAGCGCCTTTACACCGCCACCCAGGGGCCGCTTCACCAGCTGGACCTCAAGCGCCTTCAGGATTTCGCGAGCCTGGAACCCAATCTCCGGCTGGGTTTGAATCCCACTCTCTCGGGCGCCCTGTTGGATGGCATCTCCAAAGAAATGGCGCGGCGCACCATCAAGCTGGAAGCCAGCTTTGGGGGGGCCTTTGATCTGGTGAGGCAGGTACAGACCCGGCAGCTGGATTTGGCGCTTGGATTCACGCCTCTGCCTCCGCATCGCGGCATAGAGAGCCAAGTGTTGGCGAAATTACCCTTTGTGGTGCTAGCGGCACCAGGTTCGCAGGCTGCCAAGAAACACGACACCCGTCAGTATTTGAAAGTGGCGGATCTGGCTGATCTGCCTTTCGTGGATTGGCTGCGGGATGATCCCTACGGCGGGGCCAACAGCCAACGGTTTGCCGAGGCCGGCATCGCCGTGGACGAGGTGGCCCGCGTGGAAAGTTTTATTCAGCTCTACCCTGCCCTGCGGGCCTACGGCGCCTGCGCCATCACGCCGGATCTACGCCCTTTGGCGCCCTTCCCGACCGAACTTCGTGTCTGGAAACTGCTGGAACCCACGCCGCAATTCGTGGAGGTGGTGGCCCTGGAACCTGCGGGTGGCGCGCGGGCCGAGGCTTTGGCCTGCCTGGGCTTCCTGAAAGCTCACCTCGCCCGGTTTCATCAATAGTCGTAATAACGACGATATGATCGGACATTAAGGAATTTTCGTCAGTACCAATGGGTCCCATATTGGTTTCTGGAGCCGTCAATGAACTCGATCACCTCTATGACCCCGACGGAACGAGCCATTCAAGCCCTCCCCACCCATCTTCAAAGGTATGTGGTGCCCCAGGACTGCGGCGCTTACACCCCGCGGGACCACGCGGTTTGGCGCCATATCCTGGGCCGCCTTACCGAACACCTGAAAGACAAGGCGGTGGATAGTTACTTAAGGGGCCTGGAAGCCACTGGCATCGGCCTGGAGCGCATCCCGAGCCTTGATGAGATGAATGAAAAACTTTCCCGCCTTGGCTGGAGCGCCGTATCCGTGCGGGGCTTCATCCCTCCCGCAGTGTTCACGGAGCTTCAAAGCTTGGGTGTTCTAGCCATCGCCGCGGACATCCGCACCTTCGAACATGTGGACTACACCCCTGCCCCGGACATCGTCCACGAGAGCGCAGGGCACGCGCCGATCCTTTCGGACTCGCGCTACGCCGAATACCTTAAACGCAGTGGTGTCGCTGGATTCAAGGCCATCGCATCCGTGGAGGATCAGGCGGTTTTCGAGGCGATCCGGAACTTGAGTGTAGTGAAGGAAGATCCCACCGCCACCCCGGAAGATGTCCGATTGTCCGAGGACCGCCTGCAAGCCGCCTGCGCAAGCCGCCGCTATGTCAGTGAAAACACGAAGGCCTCCCGCCTGTATTGGTGGACCGCGGAGTACGGTCTGGTGGGCGGACTGGAGCATCCCAAGATCTATGGCGCGGGGTTGCTGTCCTCCATCGGCGAAGCCGAGCGCTGCCTCTCGGGGACAGTCCAAAAAATGCCTCTGAGCCTGGTTTGCGCAGAAACCGAATACGACATCACCACCATGCAACCGCAGCTTTTCGTAGCCCGGGATTTCGATCATCTCTTCGAAGTGCTGGAAGACTTCGAATCCACCATGGCCTGGAAGCGGGGCGGGGATTTCGGGCTGCAGGAGGCGCTACGGGCTCGGACGGTCAATCATCTGGTGCTGACTGATGGCCTGGAACTAAGCGGCAAGGTGGTGGAGGTGGTAGAGCCATCAGATGGCCAGGATCCTAAGACTGGTCTGAGGGCAGCCCTGTCCCGCCTGGAAGGCCCGGTTCTTCTATCCCGGGACGGTCATGCGCTGCAGAAGCCCTGGCCTGGGGAAGCATTGGTGGTTTTCGGGAAAGCCGAGCTGCCGAACCGGGGAGCCTTTAAGATTCATATGACATCAAGTTTTGTAGTCACAGGTTTTATGGTTGGCGACCATGAAGTCATCAATCTACGGGCCCAGCAGGATGGCCAACCTTTGAATATGCCTTCCTGGGGCCTGCTGTTCATCAGCGAAGGGCTGCCCTCCGTGGCTGGTGGCCCAGCGGACCCAGGAGAATGGGACCGCTGGTTTGGGGAAATGAATGCCTTCGCCGAAGGAAATGCCGAAGCGGAGGCCCGTGCACGGAAGGCCGCAGCCCTCAGCCCGCGGTTGGCCGGGCTCTATGAAGCCGTGAGAGCCATGCGGGAAAACCGGGCGTCAGATGCAAACCAGCTTCAAGCCTGGATGGCTGAAGCCAAAGATGACTGGCTCCTCACGGAGGAAATCCATGAGCTGCTCGAATTTGAACGCTTGAAATCTATTTGAGAATCGGAGCCTGCAATGACTTGGACTGAACGCGACAAGGCCCTTCACCGCGACATCAAGACGCCGGATTTCATGACGTCCTTCAATGTCGTAAGCGCAGTGGTTCCGCCCGCAGAGGCCATGAACCACCACCCGGACATCGAGTTCGGCTGGGGCTATGCGCGCATCAAGCTCACAACCCACGATGCCGGTGGTGTGACCGAAAAGGATCGCAAGCTGGCGGAACTGATCGATGAGGCTTTGAAGCCCCTTGGCCTCTGAACGGCTCATCTGCACTGTGCTGCCGATCCCCTTATTGCTGGCGGGTATGGCTAGGAAACCACCCCGTCATGCATTCATCCAAGCCTTGACCAGCGCCTCGAACCGGTCCCCCCGCTCCTCGAAATTGTTGAACTGGTCAAAACTGGCGCAGGCAGGGCTCAGCAACACCTGATCGCCAGTGATAGCCAGGTCCAGCGCATGGCCTACCGCGTCATCAAAGCCAGCCACCACATCATGCGGAAGATCGCCCAGGTCGCGCTCCAGCTGAGGGACAGCTTCTCCCAGGAACACAAGCCGGTGTAGCTTCCCTTTCAATTCCTCACGCAGAGGCACATAGCCGGTGCCCTTGTCGGTGCCCCCAAGAAGCAGCACCAGCGGGCCTTGCAGCGCGCGGATGGCGATGGCAGTGGCATCCACATTCGTGCCCTTGGAATCGTTATAGGCCCGGATGCCGTTCTTTTCTCCGCAGAAAGCGATGCGGTGCGCGAGGCCGGGATAGGTACGCAACCCTTCACGAAGGGACTCCAACGAAGCGCCACCATGCTGGGCCAGCAAAAGCGCGGCAAGCGCGTTTTCCACATTGTGGTCACCTGGGATCTTCAGTTCTGAGCGATGCAGGATCTCTGTGATGAGGCCGTCCGGATTTTTCGTGCAAAGTTTCCCATCGCCGGTGCAGAACGCGCCCGCCTGGGTTGGGATCTCCCATCCAAAGGTAACGGTGGCGCCCATTCCCGGCGCATCCAGCCACCATTCTGGATGGCAGGATGGCACCACGCGGAGATCGCCTTCGGTCTGCCGTTCGAAGATCCTCAGCTTGGCCTGGCGATAGGCTTCCAGCGTTCCGTGCCGGGCCAGGTGATCCGGTGTGAGATTCAGGAAAGCTGCGCCCTCCGCATGGAATTCCTGGATGGTCTCGAGTTGATAGCTGGAGAGTTCCAACGCGTAGATCGTGCCTGGGCCGTTTTCAGCCACAGCTTGCAGAAAGGGCTTTCCCAGATTTCCACACGCCACAGCCCTGAGCCCGCTGCTTTTCAGTAGATGGGCCAGAAGGTCCGTTGTGGTGCTTTTTCCGTTGGTGCCTGTGATGGCCAGGATGCGGGAGCCGTCCGCCTGCGCACGCAGGGCGCGATGCGCCAGTTCTACCTCGCCAATGACTGAAATGCCCCGTCGAAGGGCTTCTGCCGCGATGGGGATACGTGGGCTGATGCCAGGACTCAGGACCAATTCGGCGCAGCCATCCAGCAGGGAGAGTGGATGATGGCCCCAAACCGCAGGTATGTGGTCTTGAAGCAGTGCCTCGATCTGGGCCTTTGAAGGGGACGGTTGGCTGTCCGTAAGGACGACCTCAGCTCCCTGGGAGCCTAGGAAACGAGCTGCCGCCAGCCCGGATTTTCCAGCTCCGATCACAACGGTCCTAGCCGTTCCTCCCATGGATCCTCCCCCTCCAGCCTAGCTTAGAGATGTGGGCATCCGTTCTTCACAACACTTAACAACGTCAGCGGTGGGCATCGCCACCGTAGAGGTATAAGCTTGGCTCCACCCCTTGGCACATTATGGCCATTTGGCCCCGGAGCCAGATTGAGTTCGGACATCCTGCAAAGTCTTCTCAGCTGCCAACGACCACTGGTGCCTTACGCGCACCCGATCTACAGCGTCAGAAGCGCGCGCGTCATGGCCCAGGAAATGCTTTTCCGCTTCAAAGATGACGACGGCGAAATGCAAACCGTCGGTACTGTTTTTGCCAACATCGATATTCCTTATGAACAAAAAGTAAGCCTGGATCTACTTTGCCTGGACGCGGGTTTCAAGCTGCTTTCGGGTACGGTGCCCGTGGACCGGATGCATTTCATCAACTTGGAACCCAGCACCCTGGCCCACCCCGATTTCTGGAAACACCTTCCCCGTTGGGTGGGTGGGTTGGAAGTGAATCCTGGTCAGGTCGTGGTGGAATTCACGGAAAGCCACTCGCTGCATCGCATGGACGAACTCCAGGCCTACGCGAAGCGATTGCGGGACCATGGCCTGAAGATCGCAGTGGATGACCTTGGAGCAGGCGTTGCTTCCCTCACCCACATGGCTCGCTTAGCGCCAGATTTCATCAAGGCGGACCGCAGCCTGGTCGAGCAGGTCCACCGCCGCCCCTATCAGGCCGCGCTATTGAACGCCTTGGCCCATTTTGCTGAGCACATGCGGGTGGGTTTCATCGCCGAAGGCGTTGAGCTTTACGAAGAACTCATCGCCGTCATGGATGCTGACGTGCCTTGGGTCCAAGGCTTTGTCTACGGCCACCCGGAACCCATCCTGGATCTTGAAGCCGCCATCAAGGCCGCCCAGGGCAAAGAACAACAGGCTTCCTGATCAAATCCCGGCCGAGCTGCCAGTGTTCAAATGCTCAGATGCTCATAGGCCACCGCGCAGATTGGCGAAGGTTCTCAACTCACCTTCCTGTTCGCGCAGCAAGGCCACCAGCCTCCCTTCATGCAAGGCCCGGATGGGGGCCGAAGGATCGGGAAATCCAGTTGGCAGCTGCCATGTGGGTGTTTCCAATTCTCCTAAGGGGATCGCCCGCCCGTGGTCCAGGTAGGCTGCCTCTTCATTGTTGAGCCTTCGGGAGGGACACCAGGGCACCAGGGCTTCTCCATGCACCCATATTCGAGTTCCTGGGCCGGGATCAGTCCAGGGTCCGATGGCGCTGCGGTGAAGCCCGGACAGATGGGCGCCGCACTTGAGTTGGCGGCCCAGATCCCGGGCCAGGGCGCGCACATAATATCCCCCGCGACAGGTGAGTTCCAGCCGGCTGCGAGTCGGTAGATCATGCTCCAGCCATTTGGCCCCATGAAGATAGACACGAGATGGCGGAAGGATGACCTCCTCGCCGCGGTGGGCTTTCCGGTAGGCCGCCTCACCGTCAATTTTTTTGGCACTGGTAGCGGGCGGAACCTGGTCCTGCCAGCCCAAGAAAGTTGCCAAAGCGTCATCTAGCATGGCTGGCGATAACGAGGAGGCATCCCCTTCCGTCATCACCTGCCCCAAGTGATCGCAGGTATCTGTCTCAACCCCCCAAGCGATATCAGCCACATAGGTTTTGGGTATCGGATGCATCAACTCCATCAGCCGAGTGGCCTGGCCTGCGAGCACCAGCAGCAGTCCTCGAGCGAAGGGGTCCAGCGTGCCGCCATGGCCCAATGGGTATTTTTTCTGGCCAGCGTCCCTTGCCTCGCGGGTGAAAGCGCGCACCACGTCAAAGCTCGTGCCCCCGACGTCTTTGTGAACCAGGTAGACACCGGACTCCATCAGGCTTCCGGGATTTCATTGGTTCCGGATTCCACCGGCCGCGCGGCGCGCTCCTTTTCCAGCTCCGCGAGGATTTCTTCCATACGGTTGCCTTCGGTAAGGGAGGCATCGGGGAAAAATTTCAGTTCCGGCACACGCTTCATGTCCAGCACTTTGGCGAGATGGGTGCGCAAGAATCCAGCGGCGCGGCCCAACGCTTTTCGGCTGAGGGCGACTTGCGCCTCGTCTGATTTCCCACTGGTCGGCATGGACGTGAAGTAAACCCGCGCCTGACTCCGGTCCGGCGTGAGGCGGACCGCCGTGACGGTGACGAAGCCCAGCTCTGGGTCCCGCAACTCCCGTAAAATGATCGTAGAAAGCAGGAATTGGATCTGGTCTTCAAGGCGTTCAGGGCGATTCATGGCGCGGGTCCTCAAGTGGCTGCTTAGTGTAGCGGGGATGGAGGAGGGCTGTGGGCAGTGGGCTCAGGGTGAAGTCCCAAGTCTCAAGTCCCAAGTCTCAAGTCGCAGGCTGAGACATTCGTTTCAGATGCGGGCCTTTGAGACTATCTAGGGGGTGAAGGAATTGAGTTGTGATCAGCCTTGGGGAATGTGATTGTGGCTTTGCATACAGCCATGGCAACCTGATCCGCCAAGTGGAAAGGTATTAAGACTTTCGTGCTTTCTCATTCACACAACCTCCGGACGAACCCTCTAGCATCGCGAACTTGGGACTTGAGACTTGAGACTTGGGACCTACAGTTCTCGACTTTTTTGACTTTTCGACTCATGCCCCCCTCATGCCTCATGCCTCATGCCTCGCAGCTCCTCGCTGTACGCTTGTCCAATGGATGATTGGTTCAAGGATTGGTTCGACGAAGACTATCTGGCCCTCTATGCGAATCGGGATGAGGCCGAGGCCGAAATGGCCGTCACAACCAGCTTGAGGTTGGCGCCTGAACTGGCCTCTGGCCCTGTTCTGGATCTGGCCTGCGGCGCCGGGCGGCATTTGGATTGGTTGCGGCGGAAGAATCCCGATGCTTTTGGATTGGACCTTTCAGCCAGCCTGCTGCGAGCCGCGCCCATGCGGCTGCGGGGCCACCTGCTGCGGGGAGACATGCGGCATCTGCCCATCAAGGCTCATTGTCTCTCAGGAATCTGCCTCTGGTTCACGCCCTTCGGCTACTTCAGTGATTCAAACAACCGCATTCTGCTGCACAATCTTGCGAACCTGCTGAAACCTGGCGGCGTCGTGCTGATGGACTACCTGAATGCTGCCCACCTGCGGGAGAATCTGGTGGTGGAAGATGTTGTGGAGCAAGCGGGCATGCGCGTCCACAGCCGCCGCGCATTGGAAGGCCAGCGCATCGTCAAGCGCATGGATATAGAGTATTTGGATTCCGGCGCCACCCGTGAGGTGGTGGAGTCCGTCCGGGTGTACGAACCCCAGGAATTGACCGTGCTCGCCAAAGAAACAGGGCTCAAACTCAGGCAGGAATGCGGTGATTACTCCGGAGCGCCATTCCAGCAAGATTCCCCTCGCTGGATGGCTTTCTTCAATCATCCTTGAATGGATATTTTTTCTTCCAGGAGTCTCAAGTGGCTTTCCATACGCTGAAGGATCTCGATGCCAAGGGCCTGCGTGTCTTCCTGCGGGCTGACTTGAATGTTCCATTGAAGGATGGCGCAATCACAGATTCCACGCGCATCCGCGAGACGCTGCCCACGCTCAACCATCTGCTCGGCCAGGGCGCATCGGTGGTACTGGCTTCGCACCTGGGCCGCCCCAAAGGTGAAGGCTTTGAGGCCGCCTTTAGCCTCGCGCCCGTGGCGGATTGGTTGAAGGCGCAGGGATTCGATGTCCGGCTCGCATCTGGCGTCGTGGGTGAATCCGTGGAGGCCGAAGCCAAGGCCCTGAAACCAGGCCAGGTACTGCTGCTGGAAAATCTCCGCTTTGAAAAGGGTGAAACGAAAAACAAACCAGAATTCGCCGCGGCGCTGGCGAAGCTGGCGGATGCCTACGTCGATGATGCTTTTGGCGCAGCGCACCGGGCCCATGCTTCCGTGAGCGGCATGGTGGTAGATTTCCCAAAAGGCCGCGTGGCGGCGGGTTTCCTCATGGAAAAGGAACTGGCAGCGCTGGGCAGAATCCTGCACAACCCTGAAAAACCGCTTCTAGCAGTCATGGGTGGCGCGAAAGTATCCGACAAGATCGACCTCATCCACCACTTCATCGGCAAGGCGGATGCAATCCTCATCGGCGGGGCCATGAGCTACACCCTGCTGAAGGCCGAAGGCATTCCCATCGGCAAAAGCCTTTGCGAGGACGACAAGGTGGAGACAGCCAAAAAGCTCATCCAAGAAGCCAAGGCCAAAGGTACTCGGCTCTTGCTGCCCCTCGATCACCTGGTAGCTGACCGAATGGCTGAGGACGCCGATTGCGCGCTCACCAACGATGCCGATATTCCCGACGACCGCATGGGGCTGGATATCGGTCCAGAGACTGTCGCAGCCTACGTACAGGAGATCCGGACGGCGAAAACCATTCTGTGGAACGGTCCCATGGGTGTTTTCGAGCTGGAACCCTTTGCCAGCGGCACTCTGACCATTGCCGAAGAGATGGCCGACGCGGCAGACCGAGGCGCCTTCGTGCTCGTCGGCGGTGGCGATAGCGTTGCCGCGGCCGCCAAGGCCGGGGTCATCGCCCGCATGAGCCATGTCTCCACCGGCGGCGGCGCCAGCCTGGAATTTCTGAGTGGATTGGAATTGCCCGGCGTGGTTGCCTTGTCGCGCTAGACTCTTAAAAACCCTCAGGAGTTTCCGTGCGATGCGTCGTGGCGAATTGGAAGATGAACCTCCTTTATGCGGATGCGTCCAATTTCTGCACCGAGTTCGCGAAGCATTACACGCCTGCGGAAGATGTGCGGGTGGCCATCGCGCCACCAACGGTGCTGCTGTGGACTATTCATTCGCAATTGCGGGAGCGCGGCATCACAACCTTCGCCCAGAATGGGCATTTCGAGCCCAAAGGCGCCTTCACTGGCGAATTGTCCATGGCCCAGATCCGCGACGCGGGTTGCAGCGGCGTCATCCTGGGCCACAGCGAGCGGCGGCAGATGTTCGGCGAGACCAATGAAGCTCTCGTGAAAAAAGTCCATGCCGCCCAGGAGCGCAAGCTTCTGCCCTTGCTTTGCATTGGCGAAACCATGGCGGAACGAGAACGGGAGCAGACCTTTAGCGTGCTCCAGACCCAGCTCTCGGTGCTCAAGGGAGCTTCACGAGGCCCCATCTGGGTGGCCTATGAGCCCGTGTGGGCCATCGGCACGGGCCGCACTGCGGATACCTACCAGATCGGCGAAGCCCACGCGTTCATCCGGGAAGAGTTGAGGGTCATTCTCGGGGAGCAAGGCGGCTCTGTGCCCATTCTTTATGGCGGCAGCGTGGCCCCCCAGAATTTCGAGCAGATCCTTTCGGTGCCTGAAGTCGCTGGCGGCCTGGTGGGTGGCGCCAGCCTGGACCCGATGGCCTTCGCCCAGATGGTGAAGATCGCGCAGAGCTGAGGAAGGCCGTAGACATTAGGCTGTAGGCAGTGGGCGGGACGCGAGACTTCCAACTCTCGACTCTCAATTTGTTGACTTTTTCAACTTTTTCAACTTATTAACTTTCGCCCCCCGACTCATGCCGCTAGTCCATGAGCTACACGATGAAATGCCCCATAAGGTCGTCCATCAGGTCTGACAGAAGCCCACCGCCTTGTTTCGAATACTCGCCGTAGCTGGAAGGATGCATTCCCAAATCCATGCGGGCCATCTGGGCCTTGGCGCGCTGTTCCTGGTCAAGCCGCGCCACCTCTCGTTCATGGCTTTTGTCGAGCCCGCCGCCTTGTATGAATTCCAGGACTTGGCGAAGCTCATCCTTGTCGAACCAGAGTCCATCATTTTTACAGCCGTCAATGATGACGCCTGAAATCCGCGCGTAATTGTAGCGGTTCATCATGCGCAAGCAGACAGGACAGGGGCGGTAGCGGACTTCCGTTGCGGTGATGGCTTTGGGTCCGGCGGGCGTGGGAAGCACACCCAGGGCCCTGCCCCGGACCTCCTTCCCCGCGCTCACCTGATCGAAGAGATCCTGGCGCAGCCAGACGCCACCACAATGGGAGCACTGGTCCACCTCCACATCGCCAAGCTGCGTCCTTGTGAGCTTCACGCCTTTGCAGGATGGGCAGCCCAGATTTGACGGGATCTCGTTCCTGGCGGCTGGGGCCACTATGGCCGCGCCGCAATGGCCGCAGTGGCGCGCATGGACGGACACCATTCCCAGGCAATTGGAACAGGCCACGGTGGCTACCTGGGAGCCACAACTCCGGCACCGGATGTCATCCAGGGCAACAGGCCCACCACAGGCTTCACATCGGATTACGTCTGCGTTCATGCCCGCCTCGAGGCTTAATGGTCAAAGGTCAATGGTCAGTGCTTAATGCTGGGGTGGCGGTGGTGCGGATTGGCCAGGTGCCTGTTCCATGGGTTTTGCGCGGTCGTCTGCTTTTTCTTCATTCGATTTCTCGCCCGGGGCCCGGTAGAAAGTGGGCGAGCCATGAGCGCTCCAGCCAAAGCGGTCCTGCAATTTGGCAATCACCACCCGCGCGAAAGCTCTGGCTTCTTCTTCACGGATGCGCCCCACATCATCGGCTTCCCGCCGGGACAGTGGATCCATGGCATCGATCACTTCATCGCCGCCCACATCGAATTCCGCCAACGGCGCGGATCTTCCAGCTTCGCTCCCGGCTTGTCGAAGGTAAATCACCGCGGTCACATCCAATGGCCGGTAACCCAAGCGATCCAGCTCCGCGCGCCGGGCATGGGCTGCATGATGGGCCGCGAACATCCCCCACCAGAACCCATCGAAGGCACTGAAACGGTTGCCCGAGATGGCTCCAAGGACACCGACAGTAACCCCGGTCGCGACACCCACCGCCGCTGGGCTGGGGCTCCCGTGATAACGCTTCACATCAGTGATCGTGACCTCGAGCACTGCCGTATCCGCTGGTCCCTGGATGCCTTCGGGAACCACAACGATCCGGGTAGCCAACTTGGCTTGAAGAGCGGCCAGGTATTCTTTGCGGACATCTTCGCCTTGGGGAATGTCGGCAGGAATGCTCATTTTCACGGTCACAGGCGTGGGCCTTGATCGGAAGGCTTCCACTTCGGGCCGGGTGCAACCTATGAAAGCCAGACTGACCACAAGAAGAATCGGCGCGCGTTTCATTTCAGGCTCCTGGGTAAAAGATGTGGGTTGGGAGGAATGAATGCAATGGGTTTTCAAGAGATGCATTTCAAGAGCCATGCCACCATGGTATCTGAGGGATGAATGCTGATTCTGATGGAGCCCGGCGCTACCGCCGAACAGATGCAGGCAGTGCTCGAAACGCTGGAAAACGCCGGTGTGCGGACGATGGTGCAGGACGGCGCGGAAGCTTCGACGATTCTTGCCCCCCATGCCTCCAAGGCGCTGAAGCCCGACCGCCTGGAAACCATGAGCGGTGTCAGGAAAGTGGTGCCCATCACCTCGCCCTTCAAGCTCGCCTCGAGCGATTCGGCCCCGGGCCGGTCAATGGTGGAAGTGCGGGGAGTCAAAGTCGGCGGCCCTGATCTTATTTTTGTGGCCGGACCATGTGGCGTGGAAAGCCGCGAACAACTCTTCGCCACAGCCCGCTACGTCGCCGAGCAGGGCGTCAAACTGTTGCGGGCCGGGGCTTTCAAACCCCGCACCAGCCCCTACAGTTTTCAGGGACTGGGGCTCGATGGACTGCGATTGCTCGAAGAAGCCCGCGCTGAATTTGATCTGGGCATCGTCACCGAGGCCACTGAAATAGAGACGTTTGACGAGGTGGAAAAGACCGCGGACCTCATCCAGATCGGGGCCCGGAACATGCAGAACTTTGCGCTGCTCAAGCGGGCGGGGCGCAGTGAAAAACCCGTCTTGTTGAAGCGGGGTCCGGCGGCAACGCTGGAGGAGTGGCTTTATGCCGCGGAATATGTGCTTTCTGAGGGAAACCGCAACGTGGTCTTGTGTGAGCGGGGCATCCGCACCTGGAGCGACCATGCCCGCAACACGCTGGATGTGAGCGTGGTTCCAGCCGCGAAAGCCATGACGCACTTGCCAGTGATGGTGGACCCTAGCCATGCCACTGGTCGGAGGGATCTGGTCATTCCCTGCGCCCGCGCCGCGGTAGCCGTGGGTGCGGATGGACTTCTGGTGGAAACCCATTGCCACCCTGAGAAGGCCCTGAGCGATGGCCCGCAGGCCCTGCTGCCATCGGATTTCATCCGGCTGGTGGACCAATGCCTGGGCATCCACGCCGTCTTGCAAAAGGCTGAATCACCAAGCGGCTTCGCATTCTGAAGCGACCAGGGAAGGTGAGCCTACGGCCTAGGGGTTCGTCCTCAACTCTCGACTCTCGACCCTCGACTTAAACCTTCAGCATCCACCCGACCGCCACCTTCCACCTCCCAAGGCCCTCAGTCTTCGTCCTTGGGCCAATGCCCGTCCCAAGGTAGAATTAAAGGTTCGGAGTTTTCATGAGCGGATTTCTTCTCACAATTCACATTATCCTCAGCGTGCTGCTGGTCGCGGTGATCCTGCTCCAACCGGGTGCCAAAGGGGGCGGCCTGGGCTCATCCTTCGGCGGGGGCGGGGCCAACACGGCTTTCGGCGCCCAAGGCGCCGCACCGGTGCTGGCCAAGATCACCTATTACGTGGCCGCTTGCCTGCTGGCAACTTCCTTGTTGATTGAATACCGGGTGGTCCGGGAAAACCGTTCTGTCTTGGACAAACTGCCGGAATCCAAACCTGCTGCCGCAGCGCCAAAGCCCGCTACACCTGCAATGCCAGTTCCGGCGGCTCCCGCTGGCACCACACCGGCAACGCCTGCTGGCGCCGTGGATGCGCCGAAGAAGTAGGCCGTCATTGACTCCATCCCCCGTGGATGGCATCCTGGTGATTCACTCATGCCCGCGTGGTGAAACTGGTAGACACGCCATCTTGAGGTGGTGGTGGCCAAAAGCCGTAGCAGTTCGAGTCTGCTCGCGGGCACCAATCAAAAGAGCGCCGTTGTGGCGCTCTTTTCCGTTTATAGGGGATTGATTGATTTCATCCCACGACATTCCTCATAACCTGAAGGCACATGAACTGGCCTGACTCCCCTGCCCTGCTGGCGCCCATTGGGCCGTGGTTTGAAAGCCACCGTAGGGATATGCCATGGCGCGATGAAAACCTGGATCGAATCCATCCAAATCCCTATGCGGTATTAGTCTCCGAGTTGATGCTGCAGCAGACCCAAGTGGCGACGGTCATTCCATACTTCGAGCGGTGGATGGAAAAATTCCCGGATGCCGCGGCCCTCAGCATTGCGAATGATGACGAGATCCATAAGCTTTGGGAAGGGCTGGGGTATTACCGACGCGCCCGGCATCTGCACGCTTCCGCGAAGCGCATCGCGGAGCTTGGTTGGCCCGCTGATTTTGATGGGTTGATGAAGCTCCCTGGCCTGGGACCTTGCCCGCTGCCGCGGTGGCCTCCATCGCGTTCCAGTGGCCAGAGCCTGCGCTGGAGGGCAATGCGTTCCGCGTGCTAGCGCGCCTGCTCGGCATCGAAGGGGACCCCAAGCATCATGCGAATGAGTTGCGTTCCTGGTTGCGGCCTGCTCTTGCAAAGCTCGGTCCCTCCCGCATCACCCAGAGCCTCATGGAACTGGGCGCGACGATTTGTCTACCGTCTCCCAAGTGCCTGGGATGCCCTGTGGCAGATCAGTGTGAAGCCAAGAAGTTGGACGCCATGGATCGCATTCCGCCGGCCATCAAACGCAGGAAGCCCATGGAATCAGAGCTATGGCTCGTGGCGGTGGAAGCTGAAGGATTTTGGCTCCTGCATGAACCTGCTCAAAAAGGCCTGCTGGCTGGGCTTTGGAAGTGGCCTGCCATCGAAATAAGTTCTTCAGTGGAAGAAAACATCGCCGCCGATTCCAGTCTTCCCTATGCATCGCTAGAACTGCGGTCATGGCCCGGCTGGACTCAGATTTACACTCATCGGAGGGAGCTGGTGAACCCCTTCCATTTGCGATTGGAGCAGCGTTTTGAATCGCCCGGAGGTTGCCATTGGATTCCAGGAAACGAATTGAACCAGCTCGCTCTCGGCAAGCGCGACCAGCGTCTGCGGGAACTCATCACAACAACTGGAACCACGCCCCTACACGGTCCCGCCGCCACTAGCCTGCTCAGCCACATCAAACGCGATGCAATCCACGTTGGGTGATATCGGCCTTTAGCACCGGTAAATCCATGGCGTCCAAGGCTGCCTGTGCGGCCTCACGGCCACCTTTTTTGACCACCAGGAGGCAGCAGCCGCCGCCGCCAGCTCCGCACGGTTTCATGCCCAGAAACCAGCCATCCCGTTTACCGCGTTCGCGCACGGACCGCATGGCATCCGTCTCCACCAGCGGCGAGAGGCGCATTCTGGCGGCGCCTTCACGCTCCAACAATGCGCCCACTTCGAGTGGGTCATTGGGGACGGCCAACCTCATTTCATCTGCCACCGATGCGATTTCTTTGAGGGCATCGCGCGTGGTGGCATCGCCTTCGATGAAGCGCTTGTAAGCTTCCCAATTCGTGAGGCCCGAATGATGCGGTTGACCGGTGTAGAAGATCAACAGATCCTCCAGCAACTCACGATGCGGGGCGATGGATTCCCACCTGGTTTTCGACCCCCAATGCAAAGCCAGACACCCGCCAAGAGCTGCCGGGTAGTAATCCTGCCATCCTGTTGGGGTTTGGAGTTCCTCGGCTTCCAAATCCCTTAACAAAGGGACATGGGCAGCCAGTTCCGCGCCAGCCGCGATCCCCATAGCCATGCCCAACAATCCAACCCCGAGGCAACTTGAAACCCCCAGACCTGAGCCTCTCGGGACCGGACTCAAGATGTTCAGGAAATTGGGCCTTCTGGGCGCGGCCCCGAGCACCCGCCACACCCAAGAGAGGTCGCGCGGCGCGACCGCCGGCCACTCCGCGCCTGCAAATGAAATTCCCAAGTCTGAGCTTTCAATGCGATGAGCACTGCCGCTGAAGGAGGCCTCCAGCTCGATCCACAAATCAATGGCCGCATTCACTGTGCAGCCGCCCCCCATCATCGCGTAGATGGGCCAGAGATCCAGCGTGCCACCAGCAAAATCGATGCGGACAGGAACGCGCCAGCGCTCTGTCTGGCAGATGGAATCAGTATCCAAGGTCAGTGACTTCTTGTTGTGCGGTGCGAGCTTCAGGGGTGCCGGGGAACCCATCCACCAGTTCTTTGAACACCCGCAGCGCCGCGGGTTTCAGGCCCTGTTTGAGAAGGCACTGGCCACGCTTGAGCTTGGCCGGAAGGAATTGGCTTGAGCTGGGGTGGTCCCGCAGAATGCGATCAAACGCCCCTTGGGATTTTTCGTAATTTTTTTGGTTGTAGTAAGCCATGCCAAGAAAGAACAGGGCATCGGGCTTTCGCACACTGTTGGGATAGGTGCGCAAAAAGAGATCCAAACCTTCAGCCGCGATGGCGTAATTGCCGCGGTTGTAGTCCAGCACCGCGCTGCCGAAGGCTTTTTCATCATCCGGCGTGCTGGTGGGCGCGACGGCATTCGAGGCTGCCGGAACCGTAGCGGGGGTGCGGCTGATGGTGCCCATGCGGTTGTTCATGACTTTAGTGGCGTCCGAAAGCTGCCTGAGCGTCTCCTGCAGGTCTGCCCTGAACTGGCGGTCCTCAGTCCGCCATTCAACCGCGTCCTTGCGATCGGTATCGGCTTTACGGGTGTTCTCTTCCTGCTGTTGCCGCAGCTTGAAGACCTCCACCTTCAGTTCCCCCGCTTCTCGCTCGACAGCCTTGAGCCGCTCTTCGGACTCACATCCGGTGAACAGAGCCACACCACCGAAAATAGCCGCAAGAGCCAGGTTGCGCTGATTCATGGAACCTCCATCTTGAAACAGGAACGGGGATATATTCGCGCCCCCCGTCACCTTGAGATTTTTAGGGGGCTAGTTCTGGAGTTTGAACTCGTCACGGCGGTTGATGAGATAGCTTTCTTCGTTCTGGCCCATCACTTTGGGCTTTTCCTTGCCATAGCTGATGGTGCCAAGACGGTCGCGGTTGACGCCGAGGCCCGCGAGATAGTTCTGCGCCGTGACAGCCCGGCGTTCTCCCAGCGCCAGGTTGTACTCCACCGTGCCGCGCTCATCGCAATGGCCTTCGATCATGACGCGAGCCGACCCGAAGGATTTCATGAAGGACGCAATGGCCTGAAGTTTCGGTTTGTCCACATCGCGGATATCTGATCGATCGAAATCAAAGTTGATATCTTTCAGCGCAAGGCTGGCTGCCTTCTGGAACTCCGCGTACTTAGCCGCGCTCATATCTGCGGGGTTGGTGGAATCCACGGTAGGCGTTTTGACTTCTGTCGGCGTGGGTTCAGTTTTTACGATGACAGGCGGAGGAGGCTCGGGGGTGGGCTCGGGCTTCTTGCAAGCCAGCATCGTGACCAGCCCCAGCGATGAGCCAAGGATGAATAGAGTTCGAACCGATCGCATAACGACTACCTCCAAGAGGGCCCTCAGAAATTCCGACTCAGCTTAACAAGTCGCATTGAAAGGGCGAGAGAAATTTACCGGCTCCTTGTCCATTTAGCGCTTTGGCAGTAGCTGAACTCAGATAGGCGCTTGACGGAATTGCCCGAGAGGTCAGTGGTCCAGATCTGCATGCTACCACCGCGGTTGCTGGAGAAAACCAGGCGGCGCTCGTCGGGGGACCAGGCGGGCGACTCGCTGGAAGCCACGCCGGTGGTGATCTGGTAAGCCTTGCCTTCACCAAGTTTGAAAATGAATAGATCGAATTTGCCTTCAAACCGCGAGACATACGCGATCATGGCGCCATTTGGGCTCCACGCGGGGCTTTCGTTGTAGCTGCCTTCGACCGTGAGGCGGCGCACATTGGAGCCGTCCTCTTCCATCAAGTAGATCTGGGGGCCGCCTTCACGGTCTGATGTGAAGGCAATCTGGGTGCCGGCGGGATTCCAGCTAGGTGAGGTGTTGATGAAGCCCCCATCTGTCAATTTCCGCACCCGGCCTGACTGCACATCCAGCACGACGATGTCGCTGTTGCCTCTCCTATCGCTTTGCGAAAAAGCCAATCGCTTCCCATCGGGCGACCAGACCGGGGCGTAGCAGCTGCCTTGGGTTCCCGCAGCCGCATTGGGATAGAGCCGTTCATGGGTGCTTCCTGGTCTCTTCTGGCCCCAGATCTCGGGAGACCCGCCTTTGTAAGTGACATAGGCGAGGCGGCCATCCGGCGCTACCGTGGGCGAGAGCGTCAGGCTGCCATACCGGGTCAACTCAATGGGATTCGCGCCATCCCGATCCACCTGGAAAAGCTCTTTGATGCCAGGAGCCATCTGCCTCACGAATACGATCCGGGTGTTTGCGATCCCGCGATCGCCCGTGAGCCGGTCCACCAGATCATCGGCCAAGGTGTGGGCAATGCGCCGCAACAAGGATGCATTTCCTGTGTAGTTCTTGCTGAAGGCGTAGCGAAGCTGCTTGCCATCCCCCTGAGCCGTCGCCTTCACATCCAGCACTTGAAGCGCGACGGTGACGGCTTCGCCGTTCTTCGTGACTTTCAAGGCGAGCACCCATTCGGCCCCTGCGTCAAGCCAGGGCTTCACGGTGGAAGCCGCCACAGAGGTGGGGAGCTTGTCTTTCAACAGCGCAAATGGCCCTGCATCTTCGAGATCGCGGCGCAACACGTCCGTGAAGTTGGGCGCGACGTTAGCAGCATCCAGGCCCGCCAACACCGGATCCGGCATGCCCACGCCCAATTTCCCTTGCCGGGCATCCACGGTAACTTCGGTTTGGGACCCCGCCTTGGGTGGTGCCGATTGACCTGAGGGTTTCGATTGGGCCTGAGCCCAGACACCCAAAAAACTGAGACCGCCAGCCAGGAAGCATTTCCCGAATTTCCCCAAAAGTGTTCTTCGCACATGAACTCCCGCATCGTTGGTGTGCATAGATTAACAAACTTGTTTCGGCCCCGTTGAATTTCAACGAAGCAAGGAATCTTCAGGTCGAATGCGCCCGGTAGCCAGCAGAAACCGGCCAAGCAGCAATGAGTGCATGGAAGCGAGACTGCTCTGCATCAGCGCAATCGTTCCAACAGTGGCCAGTTGGCTTCTGGAATTGCCAGCCTTCGCATTTCATCCAAGGCGAACCAGCCCCAGGACAAACTCGTTCGAATATCGAATGCGCCTTCACAGATGAAGGGATGGAGCCGCACGATGCGGTCGGAATAGCTGTGTGTCATGAATTCAAGAGCATGGATGGTCGATGGCCTCCATCCAAGTTCTTCTTGCAGCTCCCTGTGCAAAGCGTCCTCTAGCGCTTCCCCTTCGCGAACCTTCCCTCCGGGGAATTCCCATCGTCCAGGAAGGACAGTGTTTCCTGGGTCCCGCCGCTGAGAAACCAGCGGCCATCGCGTTGCGCAAGACCCAGGACTATGGCCGAAACCATCATGAAAGGTTCTCCTCCCGGCCACCAGCCGGGTCAGCAATGTGGCGTAGCGCCGTCGAAGGGTTTCCACCCAAACGAGTTTCAATTTCCCGTAGGCCGGTCGCAAATGAACCTCTATCCAAGCGTGCAGCTCAATGACCGAGTCACAGCTTTCAAGGCTCTGGCGCACCTCATCCCTGACGAGTTCGTCGGGTGATTGAGCCGAAATCACCGGTGCGAAGCTGATGCGGTGGATGGCGCAAGGCCCGAGCTTGCGCAAAGCTTCGCGATGCTTGGCCGTGCCGTAGCCCTTGTGCCGACCGAAGTCATAATTCTCGTAATGGCCATCCATGCGCCGCATGATCTCGTCCCGATGGGTCTTGGCGAGAATACTGGCGCAGGCCACGGCGCAGCTGGTGGCGTCACCTTCCACAAGCAGGCGTTCAGGCAGCCCGGTTTTAGGGGCCTGGTTGCCATCCACGAAAAGGATCCGGGGCTTCAAAGCCACCTGGGACACGGCGCCGCGCATGGCCATGAAAGTAGCTTCCAGGATGTTTTCCCGATCAATGCTCAGGTTGTCCACCTCCATCACGGAATAAGCGGGCAGGAGGGATTTGAGTTCTGAAGCCAGAACTTCGCGGCGTGCCGGGCTGAGCTGCTTGCTATCCCGCACATCCTGCAAGACGTGCCGCCATTTCTGGATGGTCCGATGGTCAAGGACGGCGCAGGCCGCCACCACCGGCCCCGCCCACGCTCCCCGCCCTGCTTCGTCTACGCCGCCCCAGGTGATTCCATGCGACACATTGCCGAGATCCCAATCAACCAGATTCATGGGTAGACGCTAGCAGATCGGCTATAAGCCATGAACAGCTGGATCATCACACCAGCTGTTCGGCTTCGCGTAACTGCACGCTCACGAGCTTCGAGATGCCCTTTTCCTGCATCGTCACGCCATAAAGCGTATCCGCAGCCACCATCGTGGGCTTCTGGTGGGTGATGACGATGAACTGGGTATCGGCTTTCATCTTCTGCACCAATGCGGCGAACCGGCCCACGTTCGCTTCGTCCAACGGCGCGTCCACCTCATCCAACACACAGAAGGGCGAAGGCTTGAAATGGAAGATCGCAAAGAGCAGGGAGATGGCCGTCAATGCCTTTTCGCCGCCACTCAGCAGCATCAGCGCCTTGGCGCTCTTGCCCGGCGGCTGAGCTGTGATCTCAATGCCGCACTCCAGTAAATCCTTGGGGTCATCAAGGGAAAGATGCGCGCTGCCACCACCGAATGTTTCTTTGAAAACTTCCGAAAAACGGGCATTGATGAAATCAAACGCTTCACGGAACCGTTCCTCGGAAGTGGCATTGATTTCCGAGATAGTTGCCTCCAGGTTGCCGATAGCCTCCAGGACATCCCCCTGTTGCTGCTGCATGAAGGCCAGGCGCTCTTCGGCCTCGGCCAATTCCTGGATGGCCAAGGGGTTCACGCCGCCCAGATCCAACCGCTTGCTTTGGGCCTCATTCAGCTGGGTCTGATGCACCAATTCGCCCAGGTCCCATGCCAGTCGTTCTTCCTCGGTGATGGATGCCATGAAGGCCGGTACTTCGAGTCCCAAGGCCAATTCCACTTCCTTGGCCAGAGCATCCACTCCGCCTTGCACCTGCGCGGCGGCCACCTGGTTCTCATGATGTAATTGCCGGGCGTTTTCCAGGGCTTCCTGAAAGTCCCTGGCAGCACGCTCCTGCACGCGAAGGGTCTCTCCTTCAGCCTCCATCCGCGGCTGGAGTTCTGCCAGCACATCGGCCGCGGCCTGACGCTCCTTCAATTTTTCCTGGGCCTCGGCTTCAAGTTGTTGGATGTGCTCAAGCGCCTCGCGCCGCTTCCCATCGGATTCAGAGAGATCCGATTCCAATCGCTTCAGTTCTGCCTCGACGTCAAAAAGACCGCGTTGCTGAAGCTGGATCTGGCGCTGCATAGCATCCCGCTCAGCCCAACAAGCATCCCGCAAGCGCGCCGCTTCCATGCGGATTTCGCGATGTTGGTCCAAGGCGCTTTGGGCCTCCTGCACCTTGGTTTCCGCAGCTCGGATGGATTCCTCTAGGGCCGCGTCCTCGGCCTCGTGCGGGGCCTCCTCCAGAACGCGAAGCTGAACCTGGGTCGTCTTGATCTCCTGCTCAATCTGGTCCCAGAGAGCATCGGCCCGCTCCACGGCTTCCTTGATCTCGCCAAGCTGGCTGTTAGCGGAGGCAAGCTGGCCCTTCAGCGATTCTGTGCGCTGACGCCCTTCCCGGAAATCCTCCTCCATTTCTTCGAGCCGACCTGTGAACTCGGAAATGTCCTGCTGCAGGCGTTTGAGATCTTCTTCGGCCGTTTCCGTGACCCCTAGAAACTCTTCGCGGTCTTTCCGCGCCGGTCCAATTCGGATTGAAGTTTGAGGGGCGATGCGGCGGGTACGGCTGCGCCAAGCTGCACAGGACCAAAAGGCGATTTCACGAAATGAGGGGAAACGAAAGCGAGGTCCGGGTGCGTGGCGGCCAGCTCAGGAAGATCCGCGTCGGCACAGCGGAAAGCGCGTTGGATAAGGCCTTCGAACATGCGGGGAGCGCCGGTTTTCCATGAAATGCCAGCCTGCATCGGTGCGCACTGACCGGGGACCGCAACCTCCCCGGAACGAGTAGCCACCTCCATCCAAAGCTGGCCTGGGGCATCGGCTGTGTTGGCCATGGTGTTTGGATCCAGAGCGATGGCCTGGACCCAGGCATCCAACAAGCGTTCCAGATCCGGGCGATAGGCTTCGTCCACCTCGATGCATTCGGCAAGGCTGCGGATTTGAATACCGCGCTCCCGGAAGCCAGGCGAGCCCCTTCTTGATTTCCGCTGAGCCGCTGGCTTGTTGCAACAGGTCCGAAAGCTGCCGCGTGCGGCGTTCGGCGGCTTCGAGCTGACCCTCGGCATCGTGCAGCGCTTTGGCCGCATTTCGAATGGATTCCTGCTTCTCCCGGACTTCATTCCGGTGCAGCCGCAAAGCTTCCTCGACAGCCTCCAGGCGCTCCGCGCTGCCTTCCAGTTCCTTGCCCAACCGGAGAGATTCAGTCTGCAAGCTCTCCAGCCGGGGCGCCCGGATCGCCTCTTCGTGATTGAGGCTTTCCAACCGTCCTTCCATCTGGGCGATCAGGCTCATGACCTCGAGTTTCTGTTTGTGATGGGCCTGGACCGAAGCCTTGGCTTCGGCTCTTTTATGGCGGAGATCCCGCAAATCGGATTCGGCTCGGCGCAGCGCCCCTCCCGACAGCACCACGGATTCTTCTGCATCGGTGAAGACAGTTTCCCGTCCAGCCAAGGCCGCCGCAGCTTCGCCTTCCTTGGCCTGCATCGCAATAATTTCAGCAGCAAGGGTGGTGACACGCAGCACCAGATCCTGATGCCGGCTTGCCATCCGCTCCGCCAGCCCAGTGGATTCTGCCACCCGGCTTTCCTCGAAGCCTTTTTCCTGCTCGATGAAACCCAGGCGTTGATCCAAAGCCATCAGCGCGCGTTGGCCCCGGTCCAGGCTTCGTTGGACTTCGTCCACTGCAAGGCGCTGGGCACCCACCTCGGCTGCTTTTTCCGATACCTGCACTGTGAGCTGGGCAACCTGGCGCTCCAGTTGGTCCCTCGCTTCCACCAGCCGTGATTTCAGAACCTGGAATTCCTCGGTTTTGGCGGAAAGAAGCACCCGCTGGGTGGCCTTGATGGTCTGGTCCAGCTCTGCGGCCCGCTTGGCCTTCACCGCTTGGCGCCGCAGACTGTCCAGTTGCTTGTTCAGCTCGAAAAGGATGTCCTGCAGCCGCTCCAGATTGGCTTTGGTTTCCACAAGGCGTCGTTCAGCTTCGGTGCGGCGGAGTTTGAAGCGTGTGATGCCTGCGGCCTCTTCCAGCAAAATGCGGCGGTCCTTAGGCTTGGTGGAAAGAATCAAATCAATCTGCCCCTGCTGGATGAACGAGTAGGCGCGGGTCCCCATGCCTGTATCCATGAGCAGATCCTGCACATCCTTCAGCCTGGTCTCGCGGCCGTTCACACGGTATTCGGAGCCCTGGTCCCTATAGAGGCGGCGGGAAATCACGACTTCTTTGGTGGCTCCGGGCAGCGCAGGGTCCGCCATCTCAAGAGAAAGTTTCACCTCCGCCATGCCGGTGGCGCGTCGATCCGAGGTGCCGGAAAAAATGACATCGGACATCTCAGCGCCGCGCAACAGGCTGACCCGTTGTTCTCCCAGCACCCAGGCCAGCGCGTCGGTGATGTTCGATTTGCCGCAGCCATTGGGCCCCACCACCGCGGTCATCCCACCCGGAAACGCGAGTTTCTGGGGATCCGCGAAGGACTTGAAACCATTCAGTTCGAGAGCAAGAAGACGCAAAAGTGGAACACTCCAGGTTAGGGGCCGTTCCAGAATAACCAGTGTTCTTCTGGTTGTTCTGCTACGGCCCCTTATGTCGGACGACAGGACAACGTAGGGACCGTTCCAGAATAACCAGTGCCCGTCTGCTAGTTCGGTTTCGGCCTGTTTTGCCGTTTCGGCCCTGGATGGTAACTGGATTTAAAAACGACGGCATAGTCCGCGGAACTTCCGCCCTGTTTACTCCATACCATGTTCAGCCCGCGCTCAAAAGGGCCTAATCCAAAATAATGCAAGCGCTGGTCTTGCACTGGAACGCTCCAGTCCCCTCAACATGCCGTCTGAGAATGCCGTCAACGCTGCTTTTCCAAACCTAGATGTGACCCGATCTCCCAAACCCCATCTGCGCTTGGGCTTCCAGCCTCCGGGCGATAGACTAGGTCTTTGCCATTAAACCGCTATTCCAACCAGTTCCACCTTCTCCCTGGAGATTTCGTGCCCCCCTTGCCCGATTCCATGCGGTATCCCATGAGCGGATGGTGGTGGTTGCATGCCTTCAGCGCCACGATGATTTTCTGCTGGGGGTGGTACCACGGCCAGAATCGGGCTCAGGCCAGGTTCGCAAAGTCACTCAAGACGAAGCAGGATGAGAGCAGCAGCAACCAGGAGAAAACTAAATGAGTTTGTTTTCTTTCGGGGCCAAAAGCGCCTCGGTGTTGTGGGTCGAACCCCATCGTCTGCACACCGAAAGCGGTGACCGGCCCATCCGTTCAGCCGATGGGCTTCCCAGCGAAGATGAGCTGGCTCAGGCGCTCACCAATTTACCAACCGGTCCCACGCAATGGATCGTGGACGATCTCATGGCCCCGTCCGTATTGCTCCGGGACATCGTCGAGCTGCCACCCGGCGCCGAGGCCCGGGATGCATTCTTTCGCTGGCGTTTCAATCAGGCCATGGCTTTGGATACTCCCCATGCCGTGCAAGCGCTGCCTCTGGATGACGGGGCCTGGCTGCTGGCGGGAATGCCTGAAGCGCAGCGTGACGCATGGGTCCAATTGGCGCTCAAGATGGGCCGCTCGCTGAACGTCCTGCTGCCGCGATGGCTGTGGCTTTACAACCGCTTGGCCCCCAGCCGCACCATGCCAGGAATGTTGCTCTCGCTGTGCCCTGCCTCCGGGGGAAAATTCACCGGGACGCTGGCGGCCTGGGGCCGCAGCTTATCGCTGTTGCGCCAGTGGAGTGAACCGGCGGATCCCGATGCGTGGATCGCCGAACGCATCCTTCCCTCCTCTGCCTTTTTGCAACGGGAAAACCGGTCCCCCCAGGAACTCTGGGTCTGGGGCGCGCCTACCTTCCCTCCCACATCCATTCCACTCCACATGATCCAGCCCGAGATCCCCGTGAGTGAGGCCCTCTGATGCCCATCCCGGTTCTCAAACTCAATCTCGCGCCACAGCCCACCATCTGGCGGCAGAAGCATCTGGCCCTTGGCTGGAGCGCCATCGTCGTCGGCGCCCTTTGCCTTATCGGGGCATTGGCGACCTGGGGCTTACGCGCCAACCAGGCCAGGAAGCTGGCGCCCAGGCCATTCTCATCAGCCGGGATGCCCAGGCTGCGGCCCGGAAGCAGGAAAAACTCGTGGAGCAGCTGAAGTCGGTGGACGTTGCGAAAGAGCTGCCTCGATGGAAGCTTGCGGAGCGGATATTCACAGAGCGGACCCTGCCCTGGTCGCGCCTCACGGCTGAATTGGAGCGAAGCCTTGTGCAGGATGTGCGCCTCAAGGCCATTCAGAAAGTGCGTGGCTCCGATCAACGGGTGGCCTTGAAACTGAAAGGCGAAGCCAGGACCCGCGAGGCCGAAGAAAAATTCATCGTCTCACTTCAGAAAGATGATCTGTTCCAGCAAGTGATTTTGGAGCGTGAAGCCGAGCGCACCGGCGGCGGGGTGGACTTTGAAATTTTCCTTCCGGTGGTTTCGGTGCTATCTTCTTACAAGCCGTTCCCCCTGTTCGAAAAGCTTAGGGGCTGGGCGCAGCCGACGCCTGTAAACCTGAAAGGCAAGGGCAATGCGCCGTCTGCTTCGGGCCAAACGCGACCGACAAGCCTTCCCACAGCGCCACAATCCCTGCCTGCCCAGCGGTTTGGCCTGCCAACTCCCATGGCTCCATCACAACGTCCCGATGCACGCCCCTTGGGCCGTCCCGGACGAGCCTTTCCTCCCCGGCCGGGCGACCGCCAGAATGACGCGGGAGGCCTCATCAGAGGTGGCCGCCAGAATGACGCCGGAGGCCGCCCATGAGCACCACAACGCTACGTACCAGCTCGATCCGAGCCGCTGGTGGTGGAGTTCTCATGCTCGCCGCATTGGCGGTCGCACTGTTCGTGCTGCCCGATGCATCCCGTCGGCGGGATGAACAGGAAAAAGCCCGAAGGGACGCCAAAGCCCTTCTCACTGCCCAGGTCCAGCAGCTTGCAGAACGGCAGCAGCTGGTGGATCGCCTGACCCTGGATCAAAAACACCTTGAGGAACTTGAAAAAAGATGCCTTCGGGCAATGTCGGCCAGCTCCAATGGGAACTCAGCCAGATCCTGTATGAAAAAGCGAAGGAAAACGGCGTGCGTCTGCAGACCGTGAAGTACGGCCTTCCAAGCCGGGAAGGCGCCAAAGGCACGGACCTGGAATCCCTTGATGTAGAGTTCACGGTGCTCGGCATCTATCCCGCCATGAAACCCTTCATGCTGGCATTGGAAGGCAGCGGACTGCCTTTCGCCGTGGGTTCCGCGCGGCTCGAAGAAAGTCCCGAAGGCGCACGGTTAAGTGTCAGCCTCCGCGCCTTCCGGCATTCCGGAACCACTCCCAAATCTGAATCCACCGGGCAGGAGGAAGCATGAGCAACGGCTCCCTCTCCAAGGGCATGGATGCAAAAGCCCTGCTCCAGGAATTGAAAACCAATCGCCGCACTCAAGGCATGCTCGTGCTCTTCGTGGTCGTCTTGGTATGGCTTTGGCCCAGCGCTGCACCCAAAAGGAAGTTGGGACCGGGTCGCGTGGGTTCACTGCAAACAGCAGGCCTGACCGACGCGCAAGTAGTGGCGCTGGGGAAACTCCCCGATCTGGCGAAGCTGGACATGGCGGGCGAACTGCCCAATGAAGCCAAGATGCATCGCGATCTGTTCCTTTTTGAAGGCGCGCCACCGCCGCCACCACCGCCACCACCGGTGAAAATTCCTGACCCTCCCACACCTGCAGAGTTGGAGGCCGCAGCCAAGAAAGCCATCCGGGATGCCGAGCAAGCCACACGGCCCCAGTCCTTGCGCTACATCGGTTTCTTGGAGTCGAAAACATCCGGACCCATCGGAGCATTCTTCAAGGGCGAAGAGCCTTTCACCTTCCCGCTTGGCCACATGGAAAACACCACCTGGAAGCTCGTGAAGCTAAGCGACACCAAGGCAGAATTCCAGAACACCAAGTACGCGGACATGCGGATGGCCTTGGAAGTCCGGGACTTCGCCGGATCCGCAGGCGCCAATACCCAGGTCACCAACGATTTCTAACCTTCACCTGACTTTCATTCATTCAAAGCCTCAACTGACAATCTGGATGGCCCCATGCTGCTGAACCGATACCTACGATTCCCATCCCCCAAGATGGCCCAAACGCTCCTAGTGGCATCAGTGCTGGTGGCCGGCCTGGGTTGCAGCCTGCACCGCGCTAATCACGCTTTTTCAGAGGGGCGCTACGAAGACGCGACCCGCGAATACCAGTCCATCCTGCGCAAGGATCCGGGCAACGTGCAGGCCAGGAATGGCTATCGCCGCGCCGCGCCGCTGGCGGCCACGGAACACATCGAAAAAGCCAAAGTCATGAAGTCGCGCGGGCAATTGGATGAGACCGCCATGGAGCTGAAGCGCGCCCTGGTGCTGGATCCCAACAACGTCATCGCCCTGGATGAGCTGGCCATCATGCAATTGGATGAGCAGCGCCGCAAAGCCCGGGAATCCGCCGAAGATTACTCCTCAGCCAAAGCCAAGGCCGATGCCACAGGCCCCATGCAGTTGAATCCCCGTTCGATTGAAGGCATCTCCCTGACTTTTTCCAAAAAGACCAGCCTGAAAGAGATCTTCTCGATCCTGAGCAAGGCGTCGGGAGTGAATATCATCCCCCACTCCTCCTTCCAGGATATGCAGGTGCAGATTGATATGCAGGGCCTCAGTTTCCAGCGGGCCCTGGACACTCTGATGCTTCAGAACGATCTCTTCTATAAAAAGCTTGATGAAAAAACCATCATGATTTTCAAGGTCAACCCGCAGAACAGGGAACTCTATGAAAACCATCTCATCCGGACTTTCTATCTGAGCAATGCCGAGGTGGACGGCGTCCGCCAGATCCTCCAGACGATCATCCCCCAGGTCAAGCTCTTCACGGACAAGCGGCTGAACGCTGTGACCATCAAGGCCAAGCCCAATGAACTGGTCATCGCCGAGCGCATTGTGAGCCAGCTCGACAAGGCCAAGCCGGAAGTCATGGTCTACCTGGAACTGCTGGAAGTCACCGAAAGCAGCGCCGAGCAGGTGGGCCTGTTGCCGGTCATCACACCCACCGATGGCCTTGGCGGCGGCTCTGGTGTTTTCCGCTTGGGGGCCACCATTGACAACACAGGCAGCTTTAACCAGAACAAGGGCGCGCTCCGCATCAGCAAGGCGGATTTGCGGTTCCTTTTCCCGAGCATCGCCTTGGATGTGCTGAAGAGCAATGGCGACGCCAAGCTCGTAGCCAGTCCGAACGTCCGCGTGCTGAGCGGCGAGACCGGAGAAGTGAACATCGGCGAGAAAATCTCAACCACCCAAAGCGCCCTTTCCCTGCCCTCCAGCAGCACGGGCCAGACTGGCGGCATCGGCGGCCTGGGCGGTCTCCTGGGTGGCGGCGCGCAGACCCAATTCAGCTACGAGGATGTGGGCGTGAAGATCAAAGTGGAGCCCCGCGTCCACAACAACGGCGATATCACCATGAAGATAGATGCCGACATCACCACCTTGAAAGCAGGATCCTCCGCAGGCCGGCCGGATCTCGGCAAGCGCAGCATCAAGACCATGGCGCGGTTGCGGGATGGCGAAACCGCGGTGTTCGGTGGCCTTCTGAAGGAAGAAGAGCAGAAGAGCCTGCAAGGGATCTGGGGCATTTCGGATATCCCGGTTCTCGGCAAGCTCCTGGGCAACACGCGGAAAAACAAGGCGAAGACAGACGTGCTGCTTACCATCCGCACTGTGCTCGTGCGCAAGGCCAGTTTCTCGTCCGAGGACTTCGAAGCTTTCGATCCGGATCTCGCCACCAGCAAGGCTGGGCCCTTCTCCCAGACTCCTGAATCGATAGCAGAGGACATGAAGCAGGACAAAGCCCAAGGAACTGGCAAACCGACAACCCCTGTCACCGCCGCGCCTGTCGCGCCGGTAGCTCCATCCAACACACCTCTAAACACTGGCGCGGCGGCGGCGCCAACAGCGGTCCCCACCGCTACGCCAGCGCCGGGCGATGTGAAACCTGAGGTCAAGCCAGAGCCCAAGGCCGAAGTTAAGCCTGAAGCAGTGCCTGACCCCAAGGCTGTTGAATCCAAGGCCTCGGACGACAACGCAGATCTTGTCTTCTTCATGTCGCCCTACTCCGAAACGCTCGCAAAGGGCGAGAAGCTGCAGATCACGCTCAACGCCAGCAGCGCCAAGGGCCTCACATCCGGGACTTTCAATCTGCTCATTGATCCCAAGCTGAAACTCGTTTCAGTCACGCCGGGCGACTTCCTCACCGCCGATGGCGGCTCCCTGGAGCAAAAGCCCGGGAAGAATGGCGCCGTCGCCGTGTCCTTCAAGAAGGCGGGCGCATCGGTGGATAGCGGCGCCTTGCTCACCCTTCAAGTGGAGGCGCTGGCCCCAGGCAACGCCCCCGTTCTCATTCAGAGCGGCACGTTCATGGTGGGCAAGAATCCTATTCCAGGGCGGTGGGTGAATGCTCTGGTGACGGTGAATTGATGGCGAATGCCTGGCTGAGCGCTGAAGGAGGACTGAAGTGCAGTCCCGGGCTGAGGGCCCCAATCGCCCAACGCGCCTTCACGCTGATGGAACTGATCATCACCGCCACAGTGCTGTTGATTCTGGCCTCGGCGGTGGTTCCCATGGCCACCAACGGAATCAAACGTCAGAAAGAGTTGGAGTTGCTGAGGGATCTCCGCGAGATGCGGATGGCCATTGATGGCTACAAGCTCGCGGTGGACCAGCAAAGAATCAAGCCTCCACCGCCAGAAAACATGGGCTACCCCGAATCCCTTGAAGTCCTCGTGGAGGGCGCTCAAGCCAGCGGATCACTGAGCGGGAAAATCCGCTTCCTCCGGCGCGTTCCGGTGGACCCTTTCACGGGCCGCCCCGAATGGGGACTGCGTTCCATCAACGACGAAGCCAAAAGCACCAGTTGGGGTGGTGGAAATATTTTTGACGTCTATAGCCTGGCCAAGGGGTCCGGCATGAACAACATCGCCTACTCAGACTGGTAGGCGGCGGGATTTTCTCTTGAAGTGGATCCAGGCCCGCGCTAGGCTTGAGTTTCGTCTTTCCGGCGCCCTTAGGGGAACGGATGGGATCTTTGAAGCGGATATGGCGGAATTGGTAGACGCGCTAGTTTCAGGTATTAGTGTTCAAAAGACGTGGGGGTTCGACTCCCTCTATCCGCACCATTTATTTTCGTGCTCCGCACGAAAATAATCAGCCAACAATAAATTACAGGCGTCCGGCCTTCCTCCGGACTCGACCACCAAGCGGCGCACGGGGCTGCGAGGATGGTGACGGGAGACACCCCCGAAAAGGAGCCATCATGGCCCTCTCGCTAGAACAAAAAACCATCATCATCGAAGACTACAAGCAGCACGCCACGGATACCGGCTCTCCCGAAGTCCAGGTGGCCCTGCTCACCAAGCGCATCAATGATCTGACCGAGCACTTCAAGATCCACTCCAAGGACTACCACAGCCGCCGCGGCTTGATGATCATGGTGGGCCAGCGCCGCCGCCTTCTTGATTACCTGAAGCGCAAGGACAAGGCTCGTTACGCCACGGTCATCGAACGCCTCGGGCTGCGCCGCTAACTTTCATTCCGCCTGCGAAACGCCCGCAATCGCGGGCGTTTTTGTTTAGGGGCCGTGCCAAAATAACCTGTGTGGATCAGATTATCGGCACAACTCCTAATGCCAGCCCGCATTCTTAATGGCCAGTATTATTTTGTCGCAACGACTTCGATGTGAAAGACATGCAGCTTCCTCTTCTGCCGATCCCTGCCGAACCAGATCCCTACGAGGTTCTGGAACGCCGGGCGCTTTATGATTCCCCGTGGATCCGGCTGCGCGAAGACCGTTTCCGCCACCGCCGGGGACGCGAAGGGCAATACGCCGTATGCGGATTCCAGCGTTCTGCATGCGGAGTCCTGGCGCTGGATGATGAAGACAGGGTGGTGCTGGTTGGCCAGTGGCGCTATCCGCTGGAGCAGTACAGCTGGGAACTCCCAGAAGGCGGCGGAGAGGAACACGAGAGCCCCTTTGAAACCATCCGGCGTGAGCTTGCTGAAGAAACGAATCTTGAAGCCGGCTCATGGGAGCCCTTGGCATTCTTCCACCCAAGCAACTCCAGCACGGATGAAGAAGCCTTTCTGTTTCTCGCGACGGAACTGCGCCCATCGAACGGCCACCACCAGGCGGAAGATGATGAAGAATTGGCGGTTCATCGCGAGCCCTTTGCGCAATGCCTCCTGCGCGTGTTATCAGGTGAGATCAGCGATGGCCTCACCGCTATGGCGATGCTCAGCCTGCAAGCGCGCAGGAGCGGCGCCCCGGCGATGATTCCCCTGAGGCTGGCCGAACGATTCTTCCAGCGCCCCAGTGAACACCCCAGCTTAGGAAGGGACCGCTGGAACCACCTGCCGGAAACCAAGACATGATCCTCGCCCTCCACCCGGAAAATCCCCAAGAACGGCAGCTGCAGCGCATCGCAGACCTGTTGCTGAAAGACGGCATCATCGCCTATCCAACGGACACCCTCTTCGGACTCGGCTGTCTTGCGTCCCGGAAAAAAGCGGTGGCCCGCATCCAATGCCTCAAAGGTCGGGATCCCAAAAAACCCATGAGCATTTTGTGCGCGGATTTCGAAATGCTGTGCCGTTACACCCGCCATCTTGACACCCCCACCTTCCGCCTTCTAAAACAGATGCTGCCAGGCCCCTACACCGCCCTGCTGCCTGCGAACCATGAGGTTCCGAGATACCTGGAATCGAAGGGAAAAGGGAGAGCCCACCCCATCGTGGGACTCCGCATTCCAGATCACCCGTTTTGCCACCAGCTATCCAAATTGCTTGGCGAGCCCATCATCACCACCAGCTGCAATGTCAGCGGCGAAGCCACGCTGAATTCCGCTTGGGAGATCGAGGAAGAGCTAGGCCATGCCCTCGACATGGTGATTGATTGCGGCCAGCCTATCGGCATTGGCAGCACCATCATTGATCTCACCGGAGAAGAACCCGTGCTGGTGCGCGAAGGCGCAGGAGCTTGGCCAATCTAGCCCCTGCCCATCAGGATGAAATACGCCGCATAAAAACCTGTCCAGAGCGCCCCGTGGATCATGAATTGCCAGCGCACTGAAAGGGGCCTCAATCCTCGGCCGCACAGGCCGGCCAAGGCGCTAAGGAGCGAGAAGCGCAGGAGGCGGGCAGGGATGCTCACGAGCATCAGAGGCAGAAGGTGGATCCCCGCCGCGCCGCTGAGGGTTGCATAAATCTTGTAGGGGATTCCGCGGAGAGGCCCGAGGAACAGCGCCATCAGGCCGTAATCCTGAAGGTTGGCGCGCACCGTCTCCAGGAGGCCGGGATGAATGCCCGGAAGATACAGAAGAAAGCGGCGGGCCCCCTCTGGCGCATGTAGTCCAGCCGCGTACATCAGGCCTCCGCCCAGCAGCGCCCCCGCCACCGCGAAGAGGCAGGCGCGCTGCGCTCTGCGAGGCTCCTTCAGCGCCATCGCCGTCAGCAGGACATCAGGAACCAGAACGAAAAAAGTGGATTCCGCCAAGCCCCAAGCGAAGGCGGCCAGATCCCACCGGGTCACTCCCACGGCGGGAAATGAGCGTCCTGGACCAGAGCGTTCATACGGCATTGCAACTCCTTCATGAAGGCATCGCGATCCGGCATCCAGGCCATGGGCTCGCCCACGAACACATCGCAGAAGAAGGGCACCAGCAGGGCTTCTCCACGCGGCAAGGCTTTGCCCAGGCCATGCAGGAATACCGGCTGGATGGGCACTCCGGGATGGCGCTTCCCCAGATGCCAGACTCCTTTCTTGAAACCCGTCAACTGCTCGGGCTCGCCTCGGGAACCCTCTGGGAACAGGATCACCATGTCGCTGCGCGCGATGGCATCGGAGGCGCCTTCAAGCGGATCTCCCGCGGCGCCTCCGCGCGCGACCGGGATGATTCCGATCACTTTCATGGAGAACCAGGCCATGAATCGGTTCTTTAGAAAATAATCCGCCGCCGCCACAGGCCGGAGTTTCGGCAGGAGCCGCAGTGGAAATAGCGAGATGAGCACCATGGTGTCGAGGTGGCTGTTGTGGTTGGCCACTAGGATCACCGGGCCGCTTGTCGGCAGCCGCTCGCGATGGCGCACGTTCAGGCCCAGCACGATCCAGGTGAGGGGCCGCACCAGCAGGGCGTAGAAGCACCAGCGCAGCATCAGAAACGGTCGAGGTACTTCACGAAATGGAAGAAGAGCGGGGTGGTAAAGAACAAACTGTCCACCCGATCCAGAATTCCGCCGTGGCCGGGCAGCAATTCGCCGCTGTCCTTGAGATGCAGGTCCCGCTTCACCGCCGAGATCACCACATCACCGATGAAACCGCCGAAGCCGATGATGAGCCCTGCCATCAGGCTTTCGGATTTCGTCAGCAGCGTGAAGCGCGGGGCCAGCAGTACCGAGAGCGTGACCGTGGTGGCCACGCCGCCCAGCAGCCCTTCCATGGTCTTCTTCGGGCTCACTTTGGGCAGTGCTGGCGTGCGGCCCAGCGTACGGCCCCAGATGTACTGGGACACATCGTTGAACTGCGTGAGGAAGACAAGCATCAGCAGCAGGCCCAGCCCGCCGCCATGAGCGCCGTTAGTGGGTTTCAGCAACGCCAGCCAGGCCCCGTGGCTCAGAGCATAGACCGAGACCATCAGACCCCAGTGCAAGGTTCCCACGGCTTTGAGGAAACCTTCGGTCTCCTGGATGAGCACCGTGCGCATGGCCAGGAACAGAAACATGTAAACCGGGATGAATACCAGGAACATGCCATACCAATCCATTCCGATCCACAGGTACTGCACCGGTATCGCGAGGTACGCCCAGAACAGCACGCGGCGGTCCGCACGCCGCGTGGGGATCATGCTCAGGAATTCCTTCAGGGCCAGGAAGCTCAGGAACGCGAAGAAACAGAGGATTCCGGTTCGATTGAAAGCCAGCGCCCCCAGGAACACGGCGCTCATGATCCACCAGGTGCGCACCCGCAATTTCAGCTCAGAGAAATCCTTGGCGGGCTTCAACAGGGTGAGCAGCGCCACTAGCAAGGAGGCCGCCACGAGGATGCTGCCCACTCCCAGAATGGCGTAGCGCAAGGGTTCCGGCAGGCTCGACCAGGTCATGGATTCTCCTTCAAGGCCCGGCGCGCACGGTTGAAGATCGTCACCAGGAGCAGGACCAGCACGAAAGCCAGGAGCCAGGTTAGCCACACACCAGCCTTCACGCCAAAGCCTAGGCCCAGTCCCAGCGCCCCGAACACGAAAGCCCGGTCGCTCTTTCCCATGGGGCCGTCATAGCGCCGGCTGGCGCCGATCATGAGGCCCAGCACGCCGGTCATCTCGGAAAGGGCCGCGAGCAGCACGATGCCGAACACCAGCCAGATCGGGAATCCCGGGACAAGCGCCAGAGGCAGGTAGATCGCCGTGTCCGATACCACATCGCCCAGCTCGTTGAGGATGGCTCCAAGCCTGGATTTCTGATTGAATTCACGGGCCAGCATTCCATCCATGGCGTTGAGCGCCATGCGCAGGAAGAGCACTCCCGGAAGCAGCAACAGCGCGCGGGGTACCGGCCGCCAGGCGATCACGGCCCCCGTGGCGAAGGACATCAGCAGCGCTGACAGAGTGACTTGGTTTGCTGTCACGCCCATGCTTGCCATGCGCCGCAGCACTGGCCGTAGCAGCCCTTGGAAGGCGGGTTTGAGATCGTAGACGCTCGGCATGGATGAATGAATCCTATCTTAATTTCTTGCGGTTTCTCGACGACCTGCAGGTCGGCGAATGAATGGCTCAATCCACCCGGTAGTGGCAGCCGCGGCTCTCCCGATTGAGGAGCGCGGCTTTCAGGATCAGCCGGGCGCAGATGATGGCGCTGCGCAGTTCGATGATCCGCCGGGAGAGCGGTGCTTCACGGTAGAAGCGTTCGAGGCGATGGTAGAAGTAGCTCATGTCGGCATGGCCCCGTTCCAGACGGGCACCGCTCCGGATAATACCAGCGTAGTTCCAGAGGGTGGTCCGGATCAGGTTCCAATCCTGTTCCACCAGCAATGGATCTGGGTTTTCTGAAAGCTTGGAAGGTTGCCATGCGGCGAACGCCTGGGCATCGGGCTGTTCGATTTGAGGTAATTCGACATGGATCGCATCTGCCGCTCGATAGCCCCAGACAAGGCCTTCCAGCAGCGACGTGGAAGCCAGCCGGTTGGCGCCATGAAGCCCAGTGCAAGCCACCTCGCCTGCTGCGTAGAGGCCCGGCAACGAGGTGCGCCCATCCAGGTCCACCAGCACGCCACCGCAGAAGTAGTGCGCGGCGGGCACCACTGGGATGGGTTGGCGTAGTGGGTCCAGGCCCTCAGCGATGCAGGCGGCGAATACCGTGGGGAAGTGCTTCTCGATGTCCAGCTTGGCTTGCAGAGGCCGCAAATCCAGATAAACCGAAGCTTCGCCACTGGTGGCCAGCTCCTGGAAGATGGCCCGACTCACCACGTCGCGAGGCGCCAGCTCCATGTGTTCTGGCGCATATCTCTGCATGAATCGCTCACCCTTGCGGTTCACAAGGTGGGCGCCTTCGCCCCGCAAAGCTTCCGTTAGCAGCATACGTGGCTTCCCTGGCACATAGAGGGCCGTGGGATGGAACTGCTCATATTCGCAATTCACAATGCGTGCGGTGGCCCGATAGGCGGCCGCCAGTCCATCACCGGTGGCCGAAGCAGGATTCGTGGTGTGCAGGTACAGGTAGCCCAGGCCGCCAGTGGCTAGCACCGTGCGCTTGGCGATGGCGGTGGTCACGCGGTTGGTGGCTTCATCAAAAAGGTAGGCGCCCCAGACATGCATCGGATCGTAGACCCTTAGCGGATCCGCAGCATGATGGGGCAGCGTCAGCAGATCCACCAACATGCGGTTTTCCAGGGTGCGGATGCGCGGATGGGTGCTCACAGCATCATTAAGGGTTTCCTGGATGGCGCGGCCAGTGGCGTCCTTGGCGTGGTAGATGCGCTTGGCGCTGTGGGCGGCTTCCCGGGTGGGATCCGGAACGCCTTCGCTGTTCTGGTCGAAGGGCACGCCAAGCCGGTTCCAAAGGAAGTCCCGGCAAAGAGTCGGCCCTGTTTCTGAAAGCATGCGCACCGCTTCATGGCGGCAAAGCCCGGCCCCCGCAGCCTCGATATCCGCAGCCAGCAGTGCCGGTGAATCGTGTTCGGCCTCCCCTGGCAGACCAATAATGCCCCCTTGCGCCCAGGAGGTGTTGGTCTGGCCCAAGGTGTCTTTGGCCACCAGCACCACATCCGCGCCGAGATCCGCCGCCCGGAGCGCAGACACGCAACCGGCGATTCCCGCGCCCAGGACCAGTACGTCGCACGTGATCATGAAATCTCCCATCGCGGCACCGGCATGGCCCAGAGACGCTCAAAAGCCACAGCTCCAGAACTGATGTTCGCCATGCGTTCCTGGGTGCATGCTACCGCACCGCGATGATCCACCTTGCCCCAGGGTGTGTCCAGCAGGCTGTCAAGGGCTCCAAGGCGATGCAGGGATTCCTGCCACACAGCTTGCATTCCGCCCAGGTTGTGGAGCTGGAGATGGTGGTATCCAGCGGTCATCAGAATGAGGGCCTGCAACCCTTCTCGGAGGCCGCCGGCAGCATCCTTCCAGAGCCTCTCCAGCGCATCGTGGGCCTCATGATAAAGCGCGCTGTTGAACAGCGCCAATCCCGCCTTCAATTCATAGGTTCCATCTGATGGAAGTTCAGTCAATGCCGACAGCGCGACCCCGCTGCGCAGGCTTACCAGCGGCCCGAAGGCGCCCCATTCGCCATGGGGTTTGAGACCCGTGTCCCCCTGCTCTGCGGTTTCAGGAAAGCGCAGGTTTCCATCCATCCAGGAGGCCTCGGGATCATCAATCCCCAAGGCATGGAGCATCTTCGCGGCATGGGAAAACATCACCTGCTCAGGCATACCGCTGGGATATTCCTGCCGCAGTTTCGGAGCGCCCAGGACCGTGGGCCAAGCCAACAGCGCCCGGTCGTTGGGATCTTCAAGCGCCGCTTCCAGGCGCATCCTCAGGAAGCGCTGGACGGGAAGCGGAAGGACCGGCTGACGCTGGAAAAAGATGGGTCTTGAGGAGTCGCAGCTCATGTTCCAGCTCCTCGAAGGACCACGAGTTTCAGGTCCGCTCCCCCGGTGGAATTCTCTTCGGTCCCATCCCAGGCGCAGCCTTCGATCTTGCTCCGGAGCACCTTTGATGGCGCCCCTTGTCCATGGAGAAGAATCCACCTAGCCACGCGGCCTCGGTACAACTTGGAGAAATGGCTGACGATCTTCCCCGCTTCATCCACGATTTCAAGCCTGTGGCGGAGGCGGCTCCAGCCTTTCAATAAATCTGCGTGTTCGCCGGGCAGCAACTCCCAAAGAGGGCCTTCGGGAATCAAGGCCAGTTGTTGGCTGAGGTGCCTGCGCCAATGAGCCTTGAGCCCAGGAATACCGCCCATTTTCAACTTGTAGGGCGGCACCAATGCATCACCGCGGACCAATCCCCGGAGATTCGAAAAAATGAAAACCTGCTTCCAGGTTTCCTTGGACAAGGACGCCGCATCCAAGGCGCCGAATGCGACACCCTGATAGCGCTCCAATGCGGCCATCAAGGGCACCGGATGACGCAACGCCAGGGCCTCTTCACAGGCTTTGATGAGGGATCCATCCTTGACCGCGAACGCTTTGGCGCAAGCCTCTGGACCACCGTGGACCACCAGTTCCACAAGCTTTTCCCGGACCCATTTCTGCGCAGGGCTCTCGACGAGTTTTCCGGTGTGTCCTCCACTTGCCTTCTCTTCCGAAGGGGCGAGCAGCACCATGGGTTTCACGAATGCGCTTCCCGCAGCACAAGCGCCGACTCAGCGGCTTCAGCGATCTCCTGTGCCTCGATCCAGGATTCAAGCGGCACCAAGTTCAGGCCGGACCAAAGCTTTCTTAGCCGGGATCCGTAACCGCGCAATCCTGCCCGATGAGCAAAACGATGGCCCCAGCTTGCTTTGGGTAGCAGGGGCTGATCCTCATCCAGTTCCCACGGATGGAGCACCAAAGGCGTGCCCGAGTCTTCCGCCTGCAAGGCATCAAGCTCAGCGGTAAGCAGGAATTTCGGCAGCACCCGCATGGACCATCCCCAGAGCGGCACCGTCAGTGGCCCCAGGCCTAATACTGGCGGCGGCAATTCCCACAGATCGCTGGCAAGGCGGAAGGGCCGCCTGGGCCAGGATGGGTCGCCCAGGACTTTGAGCGGCGCGCGGCTGGAATCAAACGTGAAGCCCAAACCGGGGAGTTCCTGCCAATACTCAGAGGCATTATTCCTCAAGCTCCACTCAGGAGCACGGAAACCCAGCACCCGTGCGCCTGACAAATCTTCGATCAGGGCTTTCCCTTCCACCAAGGATTGCCGAAACGAAGCACGATCCTGGGCGAAGGCCCGTTGGTGGGTAAGGCCGTGAAGTCCAAGGCGGTGGCCGTTCGAAACGATGCGGCGCAGCAGAGCGGGATGGCGCTTCGCCTGATCGGCCAGACAGAACCAGGTGCCTTTGGCGCCGATATCCGAGCAAAGCTGCAAGGCCAATTCCGTGGCTCTCTCAAGGCGGTCCTCGAAATGATCCAGGGCATCGGCGTTGTCAAAAGGGGGACAACACAGATGAAACCAATCTTCCCAATCCAGGGAAAGCGGCAAGCGGGCTTCGCTCACGTGAAATTCCGCTCGGACAGGCTGATGAATTCCAGGGAGAAATCATCCAGCTCGGTCTGCCACTGCTTGAGCTGCCCTTGAAAAAAGTTGTAGGCCATTAGCGCAGGGATGGCCGCGAATAGTCCGATGGCCGTAGCCACCAAGGCTTCGGAGATGCCTGGCGCCACTGTGGCGAGATTGGCATTGCCCGTGGCGCCAATGCCCTGGAACGCGTAAATGATGCCCCATACGGTTCCCAGCAGACCCACGAAGGGGCTCACGGCAGCGATGGTCGCCAGAATGCCCAGGTGGCGTTCCATGCGCCCCATTTCCACCACCGAAGCCCGCGTAAGGCTGCGCTCCACGGCTTCCATGCTGCGGATGTAGGCTTTGCCGCCCGCCGCCGGAGTCCGCAGTTGGTACGTCACCTCGGTGTATCCCGCGTTGAAGAGCCCGAGCAAGGGACTCATGGTAAAGAAACCCGCCTGCTGTTTGAGTTCCCGCCAATCATTGGTGCGCCTGAATGTGGCACGGAAGGACTCGGTGGCCTTGCGGCTGCGGGAAATGAGCAGGCCTTTCATAATGATCACCACCCAGGAAACCACCGAAAAAACGACCAGCAGCAGCAGCACCATTTTGGCCACTGGCCCGCCATGCAGCACCACTTCCCACAAATTGATCCCGCTGCCTTCCCATAGGGCGATTAGGGCGATTGCAAACATGTGAACTCCAGCTATTCCCTCATCTTAGCAAGAGCCAACTCCCAATAGCTCGGGGTACACTGGATGGATGCGCGTATTAGTCATCGGATCGGGTTATGTGGGCCTTGTGGCGGCCGCTTGCTTCGCGGAGGCGGGCCATTCCGTGCTCGGCGTGGATGTGGATGCATCGAAGGTCGAGCGCCTGAAAAATGGCGAAGTGCCGATTTTCGAGCCGGGGCTCGATGAAATCTTCAAACGCCACCTCGCCAGCGGCAACTTGGCCTTCAGCTCTGATCTGGAAGACGGCATCGCAACTGCGGATGCGGCCTTCATCTGTGTGGGCACGCCCCAAAGCGAGGATGGCAGCGCAGACCTGCGTTTCGTGCTGCAGGTGGCTCAGCAAATCGGAGAGGCCTTACATCTTCGCCCGAAGGATTCCAAACCACTCGTTGTCGTAGACAAGAGCACCGTTCCGGTCGGAACAGCGGCCCGGGTGTCCGGCGCCATCTCCGGAACCGGGACCGATCGCGCTTTCGAGGTGGTGAGCAATCCGGAATTCCTGCGGGAAGGCAGCGCGATCCAAGATTTCCTGAAGCCTGATCGGGTGGTAGTCGGTTGCGCCACTGACTTCGCCGAAGGGGTGATGAAAGCGCTTTATGAGCCGTTCTTGAAAGCATCCGGCGGCAAATGGTTCCGCATGGATCCGGCCTCGGCTGAACTCACCAAGTACGCAGCCAATGCCATGCTGGCCCTGCGCATCAGCTTCATCAATGAGATCGCCGGGCTTTGCGAATCCATCGGCGCCGATGTCGACCACGTGAAAGTGGCCATTGGCGCGGACCACCGCATCGGCCCAGCCTTCCTCAATCCAGGCCCCGGATTCGGCGGCTCCTGTTTTCCGAAAGATCTACAAGCCCTGCTAAAAACCGGAAGGGAACACGGCCATCCACTCATGGCGCTCTCTGCCACGGTAGAAGCCAACCGGCACCAGAAGCAGGCGCTGGCCTCGAAAATACGCAAGCACTATGACGTTGTGGGCGGCACGCCCGCGCCCCTGTCGGGGCGGCATTTCGCGCTGTGGGGCCTGGCGTTCAAGGCCCACACGGACGACATCCGTGAATCCATGAGCCTGGAATTGATTGATAGCCTCCTGGCCTTGGGCGCAACCCTTGCTGTCCACGATTACGAAGCCATGCCCGCAGTGAAAGCGAAGATCGGCGACCGGGTGGTCTACGCAAGCGATCCACTCGCCTGCTGCGAGGGGGCCGATGCCCTCCTCATCGCCACCGAATGGCCCCAGTACAAGGCTGCGGACCTGGATGCCGTGGCGCAAAAGCTCAAGGCCAAAGTCATGTTTGATGGCCGCAACCTCTTCCGCCCCGAGGTGATGAAAGCCGCGGGCTGGGTTTACCACTCCATCGGTAGGAGAAGTGTCGGATGACCATGATCAAGCTCGGGCAGATTGCCCACGCACGCTCAGGCGACAAAGGCGACGGTTCCAATGTCGGCATCATCGCATACACCGACGCGGGTTTCCGGGTCATCCAGGAAGCGGTGACAGCGGAACGGGTGAAGCGCCATTTCAACCAGATCTGCTTCGGGGATGTGGAGCGGTTTGAAGTGCCCAACTTGCGAGCGCTAAACTTTCTGCTCCACGATTCCCTTGGCGGCGGGGGCAGCGAAAGCGTCAAGACCGACGCCCAAGGAAAGACCCATGGCCAAGCCTTGCTGCTCATGGAAATTCAGATGCCTACGGGTGTGTCGCTCGCGGACCTGGTCCCCTAGAGACCAGAGATGCCAGCGCAAAATCCCGGGGTGTTCCGAGTTGTATTGCCACGACCCTTGCCCTTACATCCCTGACCCTTACGTCCTTGCCCCTTACATCGCTATGCCATCTCAACGGACCGGCTATCATCTAGCAGCACCTTAAACGAAACCCTGGCTTGGACATCTAACCCAATTTGGAGGCTCTCATGGGCAATCTTGGTCTCACGGAAATGCTCCTCATCGGCCTCGCGTTGCTGATCTTTTTCGGCCCCTCGCGTCTGCCCGAACTTGGCAAAAGCCTGGGCAAAGGCATCCAGGAGTTCAAGAAAGCCAGCAAAGAACTGACGGATGCGGTGAAGGAAGACGTAACCACCACTTCTGAAAAGAAATAAACCAGCTCAGTGGCCTCGCCTGAACCAAAGCCTAACCAGATGAGTTTCTGGGAGCATCTGCAGGAATTGCGGATGCGGATCGTGCGATCGCTGCTCATCGTCATAGCGGCTTTTGCGTTCACCTATAGTTTTCCGTTTGGCTACCACAACATCCCAGCCGTGCGTTTCAAGCTGCTTGAGTGGGCGCAAAAACCTTTCCTTGACGCCATGGCCAGGCAGTTGCACCGGCCGGTCTCAGAACTGACCGGAGCGAATTCGCCCTTCGCCTTCACGGATCTGACAGAGCCCTTCATCTCTCTGATGCGGCTGGCGCTTTGGGCGGCGGCCTTTTTGGCGGCCCCATTCCTTTTCTACCAATTGTGGGCTTTCATCCGCCCAGGGCTCTACGACCGCGAAAAACGCCTGGCCATCCCATTCGTGGTGGCCACCAGCGGGTGTTTCATCGGCGGCGCGGTGTTCGCCTACTACCAGGCCGTCAAATTCCTGGGGGACATTCTTTTCCAGGAAGCCGCCCAAGCAGGCCTGCGGGCCAACCTCCACGTGGCCGACTATCTTGATCTGTTCATCAGCACGGTGCTTATCACGGGCATCATGTTCGAACTGCCAGTGCTGTTCTATTTTCTGGCGCGCTTCCGGATCGTCACCGCCCGCTGGATGCTCAAATACTGGCGGCATGCCACCATGTTGATCATGGTTTTCAGCGCCTTTTTCACACCCGGAGATGTGATTCTCACCACCGTATTCTTCAGCGTGGTGCTGCTGGGGCTTTACTTCATCTCGATCCTGGTGGCCTGGCTCGCGGAACCCCGGAAATCCTGTAAGCTCGGTCCATGAATTGGCCCCCGCTCATTCACGACTGGAACCGCGCCGGTGGAGCGCCGGCTTTCCTCAAGAATCGGGTTCCTCCTTCTCGATGAGACCCTTCGGGATGGATTGCAGAGTCCATCGGTGCGGGATCCAGAAATTTCCGCCAAACGGGACTTGCTGCATCGGCTTTCAAAAATGGGCATCCATAGCATAGATCTGGGCATGCCGGGAGCTGGGCCCAAGGCCTCTGCGGCGGTGAAAGCCCTCATGTATGAAATCCGGGACCACCGCTTGCCCATCTCGCCCAACGTCGCCGTGCGGACCTTGGAGGCCGACCTCATCCATGTGGCCGAAATCCAGCAGAAGGTCGGCATGCCTCTGGAAGTGGGCGCCTTCCTGGGTTCCAGCCCCGTGCGCATGGACGTTGAGGGTTGGGACGTAGCGTTTCTGGTGAAGACCGTGCGCAGCGCGGCCATCTTCTGCCGCGTGAATGCGATCCCCATGATGATGGTCACGGAGGATACGACCCGCGCCAATCCAGATGTCCTGAAGGCCATTTATTGCACGGCCCTGGAAGAAGGTGCGGAGGGCATATGCCTCTCGGACACCTGTGGGCACTCGACTCCCGAAGGCGTTAGGAACCTCGTGCGGTTCATTCATGAAGAAGTGATCGAAGGCAAGCCGATCCGTGTGGATTGGCATGGCCACAACGACCGGGGTCTGGGCGTGGCCAATGCCATCGCGGCTTTCGAGGCTGGCGCGGATCGGCTCCACGGTTCGATTCTCGGCATCGGTGAGCGCTGCGGTAATGTGGCCTTGGACCAGCTGATGATGAACCTCATCCTGATGGGCTACTGGGAAGGAGATCTCACAGACCTGCCGGCATTGGGCGAACGTGTGGCAGAGCTTTGCGGCTTCGAGGTCCCTGCCAACTATCCCGTGCTCGGACGCGATGCCTTCCGCACAGGCACCGGGGTGCATGCGGCGGCCATCGTGAAAGCCCTGAACCGCGGTGACGCCCAGCTCGCAGATGCAGTCTACAGCGCTGTCCCCGCCAGCCTTGTGGGACGTCGGCAGGAAATCGAGATCGGGCCTGTAGCGGGCCATAGCAATGTCATCTACTGGCTGGAGATGAACGGGCACGATGTGAGTGACGACCGGGTCAACCGCATTCTGGACCGCGCGAAGCATAGCAACCGCATTCTCACGGATGCCGAGTTGGAAGCGCTGCTATGAGGGGTGAGGTATGAGGGACCACTTGTGAGGGATCACCGAGAATTAAAGGCATTCATCCTGGCGGATGAATTAGTGCTGGATGTCCACAAGTGCGTATTGGAATTCCCATCAAGGGAGACCTTCGTTTTGGGTGCGCAACTCCGCAAAGCAAGCCTCTCAACCGCTTCAAATATCGTCGAAGGCTGTGCCCGAAAAGGTCATGCCGAGTTTCTTCATTTTCTAAGTATCGCGATGGGTTCCGCCAGGGAGGTGGAATACCAGCTTTCTGTAGCTCGTCGCCTGGGATACCCAGTTGCCCCCACGCTCGAAGAATCCGCATCAGAAGTCTGCAAGGTTCTCCGAGGTCTCATCCAATCCCATCACTCCGGCTGAGCACCCTCAACCCTCATTCCCAACCTCTCCCACCTACTACCTCATACCTCGCCACCCGCCCTAGGCACCGGCTTCCTTGGAAATGCTCAGCAGCAATCCCAGGCAAATCAGGCTGATGATCAGGCTGGTGCCGCCATAGCTGATGAAAGGCAGCGGGATTCCCTTGTTGGGGGCGATGCTCAACACCACACTCATGTTCATCAGGGCTTGCACGACCAGAAGCAAGGTCAGGCCCATGGCGCAGAGCTTCAGATAGCTGTCTCGCACCATGCGAGCCACGCGATAGCCGCGAAAAAGAATCCCCACGAAGAGCGCCAGCACCAATACCGTCCCAATGAGTCCAGTCTCCTCACCGATGACTGCGTAGATGAAGTCCGTGTGGGCTTCGGGAAGGTAGTGGAGCTTCTGCATTGAGGCGCCGACGCCCACGCCGAAAAGGCCGCCATTCCCAACCGCGATGAGGCTTTGCAAGGCCTGGTGGCCCTTGCCCAAAGGATCCGCTTCGGGATTCAAAAAACTCAGCACCCGGGCCCTGCGGTAGGGTTCGAACCACACGAAAGCCGCTCCCACTGCGATCAACACCGGTCCCACCACTGCGAAAATCCAGCGCGGCGCGCCCCCGAGGAAGATCAGCACCATGCTCACGAAAAGGATCAGGAAGGTGGTGCCGAAATCTGGCTCCCGGAGCACCAAGCCCAAGGGCAACAGGAGAATTCCGAAAAGGATCAGAAGCTTTGGAATTGAATTCTGGCGCTCATCCCAGGCATCGGCGTAGCGAACCATCCACCAGGACACGATCAATACTGAAAGAGGCTTGAAGAACTCCGACGGTTGGACGCTTTGGCCGAATAGCCTGATCCAGCGATGGGCGTTGTTCACCTTGGGAAAGAAAAACACCCCCATCAGGAGAATCACAGTCAGGACATAGAGCACCTGCAGAACTCGAGGATTGTCGCGGATCGTCCCTAGTTCGACTTGGGACAATGCCAGCATCAAGGAGACTCCAATGACGCCGGCGATGAATTGCCGCACAAAAAAAGCTGTTGCGGCTTCATGCCCGTAATTGCCTTTCATCGCTGAGGAGGAATAGATCCACACCATGCCCACGGCCATGAGCAGGAACGAAAAGAAGAGCATCTGGCGGTCAATGGGACGACGGACGTCAGGGGTCATGTAAGGCTCTAGGCAGTGGGTGATGGGCAGTGGGTGATGGGCAGTGGCCGTAGGCAATTGACGGAATGGAAGGCGGCCAGGGGCCGCTACCAACAGCCTACAACCCAGATCCTGCTAAAGCACTAACCGCTCTTGGTATTCCCCGAAAACTGCGCGCATGGCATCACAAATCTCGCCAACGGTGGCGTGGGCTTTGACGCAGGTGAGTATGAGCGGCATCAGGTTGCCGCTGCCATGGGCAGCGGAGCGGAGGGCTTCCAGATTCATTCGCACGGCGCCATTGTCCCGGCCTGCGCGCACCGCTGCGATCTGCTTCCGCCGTTCGGCCCCTAAAGCTTCATCCACCCGGAGAAGTTCCGGTTTCTGCTCATTTTCAATGGTGAATTTATTCACGCCTACGACGATCTGTTCGCCCTTTTGAACGTCCAACTGGTACCGGTAGGCGGCGTTCTGGATTTCACGCTGGGGAAACCCCTTTTCGATAGCGCCAACCATGCCGCCCAGCTCATCCACCTTTGACAGCAAGGCTTCGGCCCGCTGCTCCAACTCGTTGGTGAGGCTCTCCATGTAGTAGCTTCCGGCAAAGGGGTCCACCACGTCAGCGATCTTGCTCTCGAATGCCAGAATCTGCTGGGTGCGGAGGGCGATCCGCGCCGATGTTTCGGTAGGCAGCGAGAGCGCTTCATCGCGGGAATTCGTGTGCAGGCTTTGCGTCCCGCCGCACACGGCGGCCATGGCCTGCACCGTGGTGCGCACGATGTTGTTGTCGGACTGCTGGGCGGTGAGGGTGCTGCCGGCGGTCTGAGTGTGGAACCGCAGCATCTGGGATTTCGGATCATCGGTCTTGAAGCGGTTCTTCATGATGCGGGCCCAGAGCCGCCGCGCCGCGCGGAACTTCGCGACTTCTTCGAAAAACTGGTTGTGGCTGTTGAAGAAGAAGGACAGCCTCGGCGCGAAGACTTCGAGCTTCAGCCCTGCATCCAAGGCCGCCTGCACATAAGCGATGCCGTCCCCCAGCGTGAACGCGATCTCCTGGGCCGCCGTGCAGCCCGCCTCGCGGATGTGATAGCCGGAAATGGATATGGTGTTCCAGTTGGGCACCTGATCAGCGCAAAAGGAAAAGATGTCCGTGATGAGGCGCAGCGACGGCCGTGGGGGAAAGATATAGGTTCCCCGGGCCATGTACTCTTTCAGGATGTCGTTCTGGATGGTGCCGCTGACCTTGTCCCAACTGATGCCCTGCTCTTCCGCCACCGCCAGGTAGAGGGCCAGCAGCACCGAAGCAGGGGCGTTGATGGTCATGCTGGTGCTGACCTTGTCCAGGGGGATGCCACCGAACAGCGTCCGCATGTCCTGAAGGCTGGCGATGCTCACGCCGACCTTGCCGACCTCGCCCAACGCCATGTCATGGTCGGGGTCCATGCCGATCTGGGTAGGCAAGTCGAAGGCCACGGAAAGGCCTGTCGTCCCTTGGTCCAGCAGGTACCTGTAGCGGGCGTTGCTCTCTTCGGCGGTGGCGAACCCCGCGTACTGGCGCATGGTCCAGAGACGCCCGCGGTAGCCAGTAGCCTGCACCGAGCGGGTGAATGGGTATTGGCCGGGGCTCCCAAGATCACGAAAGACGTCGAAACCTTCGAGATCCGCGGGGTTGTAATTATTCTTGAGCGCAATGCCGGAACTGGTTTCGAAGCTAGGTTGCCGTAATTTGGCCGGATCTTCCTTCACCTCCATTTGTTCCCGCACCTGCTTCAGGAAATCCTTCTGATACATCGCCACTCCGCATCCCGTATGTATCCATCTTACGTCCTCCAACGTCCGGGATAGAATCTGGGTACTCCACCGAGGTTCCCATGCTGATGGCTTTGCCACCGCCTTCCATCGTGCTTCTCATGGGTGCGGACATTTGGCTGGATGATGGCCGAATCGCGGGGGCCAGAACTTCCCAGGCCGTGGCTTTGCGCGGCCCGCGAATCGTGGCGGTGGGACCAGTGGCGCAACTCGTGAAGCGATATCCAAAGGCATCCAAGGTGGAACTGAAGGGCGGCACGCTGCTCCCGGCCTTCACCGAAGGCCACGCTCATGTAGGCGGGCTGGGGACTTCCAAATTGGAAGTGGACTTGAGCGGAACAAAGGACGCAAAGGAGGCCGCAGACCGGGTGCTGGCTTGGTCCACGGCCCATGCGAATGGTTGGCTCAAAGGACGGGGCTGGGACCAGAACCGTTGGCCTGGAAAATCCTTCCCGGCCGCTTCGCAATTGGATGCGGTCAGCGGGAACCGCCCTGCCTTCCTTGTTCGCGTGGATGGCCACGCCGCCTGGGTGAACTCCGCTGCCTTGAGACTTGCGGGTATCTCCGCCACCACACCGGATCCCAAAGGCGGCCGCATACTCCGTGGCGAAAAGGACGACCCCAGCGGAATCCTAGTGGACAGCGCAGTGGATCTGGTTTCAAAACTCATTCCCATGCCTACGGAATCAGAACGCCGGGAGCAATTGCTGGAGGGGCTGCGGGAGCTGCGGAATGAAGGGTTCGCAGCCGTATCCGATATGGGCGTCAGCCTTGAAGAACTAGCGGCCTATCGGGCCCTGGCCCTTGAAGGTGCTCTGCCTATCCGTGTCTTCGCCTACCTGGGCCATGATCCCAAACTCCTGCTCCAGGAGTTGAAACACCCTCGATCAAAAGCCACCAGCTTCTTCCAAGTACAGGGCGTGAAGTTTTACATGGATGGCGCTCTGGGAAGCCGCGGAGCCCGCTTGAACCAGCCCTACAGCGATGAAAAAACCACCAGCGGCCTCTGGGTCACTGAGCCCGGCATTGTGGAGCGGGACGCCATCACCACGACGAAGGCGGGCTATCAGCCTGCGATCCACGCCATCGGTGATGCTGCGAACCGAAAAGCCCTGGATATTCTCGCAGCGGCGCAAAAGTCGTCCCCTGGTGCGATGCCGCCCCGTGTGGAACATGCGCAGATCGTGGACCCCGCTGATGCTTCACGCTTTGGGAAGTTGGGGATCATCGCTTCGGTCCAACCTGTGCACTGCACGTCGGATCATGCCTGGACGCCTGCAAGGCTGGGCCCTGCGCGGGTCCACGAAGCCTTTCCCTGGCGGACATTCCTGAAGGGTGGCGCCGTGCTGGCCTTCGGGAGCGATGCGCCCGTGGAAGGCCCTAATCCATACATATCGCTTGCGGCCGCCGAGACCCGCGAAGATCCCGAAGGTGATCCACCAGGCGGCTTCCTGCCTGATCAGAAACTCACCCGCACCGAAGCCCTCCGCGCCTATACCTTGGGCAATGCGCGTGCCCTTGGCCGCCAGGACATGGGCAGCATCAAAAAGGGGGCTGTGGCGGACCTGCTTTGGGTGCAGGCGCCCATCCTGGCCTTGAGTCCCGCAGAGCTGCGCCGCCTCAGGCCCGGAAGGATGTGGGTGAATGGTGCGGAAGTGAGCTTTTCAAATACGCCCTCGGCCCACTGAGCCATGGATTTAATCAGTCTTCTGCCCCTGGCGCCCGAGGATCGCATTTATCAGCGGGACCTTCAGCTTGGCCTGTTGGCAGAGCTGTTCCACCACACGAAAGTGGCATTGATTTTCCTCATTTTTGTGCTGGCCATCATCTGGAAACTCCTCGGCCCCCTGGCGGAGAACCATCCATTGTTCCCATGGATCTTCATTGGAACCGCGGGCATCGCATTACTGCGGCTGTTTTCCATCCATGTGATGGAGCTGAAGCCCCGATGGCTGCCCGAACCCAACGACCGCCATCTGGTATTCATCCTGGGCAGCACGCTCATGGGAATCGCATTCGGAATCATCAACTGGACGATGGTGCCCTTGCTGGATCCCATCCAGCTGGCGCTCCTCGGGCTCATCTGGACGGGCGTCAATTCCGTGGCGGTGCAGAGCATGGCGGGCAGCCCCCTGGCGTTCACCCTCGACATGCTGCCCAACCTGGGGACCTTCGTGGCGATGGCCTCCATGCGGCCGCCCATCGCGCACAACAGTTTGTTCTTGTTGCTCCTCATCATCTACATGGTTGCCCTGCTAGTCATGTCGTTCCGTTTCCACCAAAGCCTTCGGGGCGGCATCCTCCAGGGCCTCAAGCTTGGGGACCTGGCGCTCAGAGACAGTCTTACGGGCTTACGCAACCGGCGCTTTCTCCAGGAATTCATGGAGACGGAAATGGGACGCACCCTGCGCACCTGGTCCGTGAACTACAACGGATCTTCGCTGCCTTCGAGCAGCCTCGCGCTCATCATGTTGGATCTGGACTACTTCAAGCATGTGAATGACACCTATGGCCATGAAGCCGGGGACGAGGTGCTCCGCCAATTTTCGCTGATCCTGCGTGATACGGTTCGGAAACCGGATCTGGTGACCCGCTGGGGCGGAGAGGAATTCGTCGTGGTGGCGGTGGACACTCTCCGCACCCCGCAACTCACCCTCACCGAGCGGATCCGCTTGGCGGTGGAGGCGCACCCATTCCGCCTGCCCAATGGCCAGACCATCCGCCAAACCTGCTCAGTGGGCTACGCCTTCCTTCCCTTCCTGGATTTGGATCCTGATGGCATGGCGTGGGATCAGGTGCTGAATCTTGCGGACGGGGCCCTCTACGTCGCGAAACGGGAAGGCCGGAACCGAGTGTGCGGGGTGATGCCTGGCCCAACGCTGGCGGACTCGCCCAGGGCCCTCGTCGCAGTGGGAAAGGATCTGGAGGGTCCGGTGAAGTCGGGCCTAGTGAGCCTGGTGCGCAGGAATTCCTAAGAGCGTGTTTTAAAATTCCCCCGTGTCGCGCTGGGAGCGCCGGGCGAGCGGGGCAAGGCAGCCGACCACGGCGTATCGCCCATACGCCACGGGAGGGTAACGCAGGCCCGCGAAGCCCGCCGCCCCAGCCCGAAGGGACGGGGCCAGCCGCGCGCATCGCGGCGTCACGGGCCTTGTGCGTATGATTTATACGCAGCTGCGGCCCGTTCCTTGCGCTGCATCGCGGCGGACCTCCGTCGCGGCACGGGGGAATTTTAAAACACGCTCTAACAGGTCGCAACTGGTCTAGCTGGAAATGTGAGAACTGGTCCAATCGAAATGAGCTGAGCCAGGCAAAACTTGGTGTCTACACCCTCCAAGGAGCTCAAATGCGCAACCGCATCCTACCCACCCTGATTCTCGGCGCCGCCCTGGTCTTCGGCGCCGCGCCCGCTGCCCGCGCCCAGGTCACCCATCTGGGCGTTTCCCCCAAGCAGATGGTGAAGGTCAACTATTTCGGTTTCTGGGACGGCACAACGTTCACAGCTCAGTGGTCCGACTACAACTTTGGTGTATTGACCGGCGACGGAACCAAGAGCTTCGTGGTGCCCAAGGGCAAGACCCTGATCCTCACCGACATCGAAGTCACCATCCGCTGCCAGACAGCGGTGACTGGTACCCCCAACATCCAGCTCGGTGCCTATATCGCTGACCCCGCAGGCACTGCGGTGTCCATCCTCAACCGGTTCGTGCCAACCCGCCAGACTGTGGGTTATGAAATGCAGCGCACTCCCATGACCGCTGGCTACGCCATTCCCGAAGGCTATCAAATCATAGTGGATCCCATTGATCCCGCGAATGGCATACCTAGCCACTACTTCAGGCGGGTGAACCTTCTGGGCTATTACGTCGAGTAGGTCTATAAAAACCGATAGATAAGCTGCAAGACGAAGGGCCATGGTTCCTGCACAATGGAACGATGGTCCTTCGTCCTGATACCCCACTCCTGGCCCCAAGCATTCTTTCAGCGGATTTCACGCAACTCGGCGAGGCCCTGGCGATGCTTGAAGCATCGGGCGCCGAGGTGGTGCATGTGGATGTCATGGATGGCCGTTTCGTGCCGAACATCACGCTGGGAATGCCCGTGGTGGCCGCCATGCGCAAGGTCACGAAACTCCCGTTGGATTGCCACCTGATGATCGTGGAACCCAGCCGCTACGCGCTCGAATTCGTGGAGGCCGGCGCATCGTGGGTATCGGTGCATCAAGAGGCCGATCCGCACGTCCACCGGACGCTGGATTCCATCCGGAAGGCTGGCGCCAAAGCAGGCGTCGTCCTGAACCCTGGCACCCCGGTGGAAACGCTCACAGACCTTTTCGGCTGTTTTGATTTCGTTCTGTTGATGAGCGTGAATCCAGGCTTCGGCGGCCAAAGTTTCATCCCCCGGATCCTCGATAAAGTGCGGCGTCTGGATGCCCTGCGTACCGAGCGTCAAACGCCCTTTCTCATCCAGGTGGATGGCGGTGTGAGCCTGGATAACGCCGCGGAGCTTGTGCAGGCCGGGGCCGATTGCCTGGTGGCCGGCAACGCTGTGTTCAAGGCCCAGGATCCAGTGGCTGCGATCCATGCGCTTCGGGCCACGATGCGGGCCGGGAAATAAATTCGAGTGGATGAGAGGGAAACCAGGGATGGCATCTCAGAGCGTGTCTTAAAATTCCCGTGCCGCGACGGATTGAAAGGCGGCCCATGGGTTTCTCTCCAAGCATATGTGTACGATGACTAGCGGGCTGGCCTATGGACCAGTTCCGCGATTTACAGCTAGACCACTTGGAGAACTCAACGCCTATGCGCCTCCGCGACCTCGCCATCAGCCTTGACCCGAGCGCCAAGGAGCCCTTGCAACTCCAGATCACGCGAGCCCTCGGCTTGGCCATCCGGAATGGGCGCATCAAACCCGGCATGGCGCTTCCCGGCTCACGGCAGATCGCCGAAGAATTGGGCGTCCATCGCAACACTGTTCTGGCGGCCCTGCGGGAATTGGAAGCTGAAGGCTGGATCGAGACCCGTCCTGGCAGCGGCACCTTCGTCACGGGCACCCTGCCCGATCTCTCGCCTTGCTCCTGGGGGCATGTCGAGGACGAAGCCAAGGTTCCGCCTTCGGATCCTGGCTACGACATGCCCACCCAACTGAGCCCAATCACAGAGCCATTCCAGGCGCTCATGGATTTGTCAGAAGGATTGGCAGACGTGCGGCTTGCCCCCACCGAAGCCATGGGCCGCGCCTATCAGCGGGCCATCCGCCTCCACGGCAACGAGCTGCTGCAATATGGAGAACCAAAGGGAAATGTCATGCTGCGTGAGGCCTTATCGGCCATGCTCTCCGAGCGGCGCGGACTGGTGACCGACCCGGACCAGATTTTGGTGACCCGAGGCAGTCGCATGGCTCTGGACCTTGTGGCCTTGTCGCTCTTCAAGCAAGGTGGCTCCATCGCCGTGGAGGATCCAGGCAACCGCACCGCATGGGAAACCATGCAGCAGAGTTCTGGAGTGGCCCTGCACCCTGTGCCTGTGGATGGTGAAGGGATGGATCTGGACGCGCTGGAAGCGCTCCTAAAGAAGCAGCGCGTTGATCTCGTGTATCTCACTCCCCATCACCAGAACCCTACGACCGTCGCCTTGAGTCCCAACCGGCGCATGCGCCTGCTGGAGTTGGCACAGCGGTATCGCATGGCCGTGTTGGAGGACGACTACGATTTTGAATATCAGTTCAATGGAAGATCCATGCTCCCCCTGGCCAGCGGAGATCCGACCGGGCAGGTGATCTACATGGGTTCTTTGAGCAAGCTCATCGCACCTGGAGTGCGGTTGGGTTTCCTGGTGGCGCCCAAGGGCCTGGTCGAGCGTCTGGCTCGGGTGCGTTTGCGCATGGATTGGCAAGGGGATCGCGTGCTGGAATGGGCCGTGGCGGATCTATTCCGCGATGGTGATATGGCGCGGCACGTCCGGAAAGTGCGTAAAGCCTACGAGGAGCGGCGGGACCATCTGGTTGCCTGCCTGCGCGAAGATTTGGATGATGCCTTGTCCTTTGGCGTGCCCGATGGCGGTCTCGCGATCTGGGCTCACGCCAAACCTGACCTTGATCTGGAAGCCTGGGTCCAGCGTTGCAAGCAGCAGAGCCTGATTATCCAGCCCGGTAGCTACTTTTCCTTCAATCGAAGCCCTTTGGGCGCCACACGGTTAGCGTTCTCCCAATTCGAACCACGGCAGCTGGAAAATGCCGTAAGACGCATGAAGGCATGCCTTTAAGACAAGCTCAGAAATCATTTTTTCGGAAGCAGCAGGATTTCCTTCATGCGGGCAAGGGCTTCCATTTTCCCAAGGGTCTTTGGCGAATGCAACACCACCGAACGTTCACCGTTGCTGCCTGCCACCCAAGTGGAAGTATCGCCTGATGCCGAGAGCATCAAGGCTGTGGGAGCCATGCCCACAATGAACCACCATTCAGAATCTTTGGTGATCCATCCGTCAAAGGCCCCACTCATCAGGCGCTTGCAAAGCGTGAGCAGCGGCTCCTGATCTGGATCCGCCAACCATTTAGCCAAGACCATCGGGGTCGTCCGGAGCAATTCACTGTCGCCGGTCCATTCAGCACCCATCACGGGTAGTGTTTCTCCCGCCTTCCAACGATTTCCCAAAAAGGGTTTGAAGACTTGGTCCAGTCGGTATCTCGCGACGCCTTCACCATAATCCTTCTTCCATCGTTCCGCTGATTCCATGCTCCACACCAGGAATGCCAGGTTGCAGCCTTCCAGAGTGGCTTTGGCCAGATTCACCTTTCCGTGGCCCTTGCGATTCGAGCAGCGGACGCCATTCAACTCACCCTTGCATTTGAAGCTGACCATCCTGGCGGCCCATTCTTCACCTTCCAGCCGCAACCAGAGCAGGTTTGCAAGCCCCCCAAGGCGCGCTTCTGTTGCCTCTTCGCCAAAGCCCTTGGATGTCCCATCTACGGAAGCCCAGGCAAACCCTTCTCCTGATCGCAGGAGGGGCGCAGCGGGACCAGACCCTGGCGCTTGCTGACATTGAACAAAAACCGGTGAGATGAACGCCAAAAGGATGAACCACCGGATTTGCCTCATACGGCCTCGGTGTCCAACAGAAGTGATAGGTCCAGGCGGGTGCCTTCGCCAAAATTCTTAATGTCCATGGTGGCCCGGTAGGAGGACATCAGCTGGACACATGAAGGCAGCCCTGGTGCCGGTTTACGCACGCCAAGCACTGAGTCTTCCTGATGCGCCTCCCGCAGGCCTGAGAAAGGTTCAAAGGCGCGGCTCAGGCTTTCGGGGGGAATAGGGCCACCTTCGTCTTCCATCTCCAAGTGGTATTTCCCTTCGCTCACTCTGGTTCGCACCAACAAGTACGGGGATGGAGTAGGACCGCCCAGCGCATGGCGCACCATCTCCGTGATGGTGTCGGAAAAATCGCCATAAATGCCGAAGACCTTGGCCAGAGGGGCGCCAATCTCAAACCTCAAATCGCGGTCTCCTAAGTGCCCCTCTATGGAGATCAATTCCAATTCCTGTGCCAGCAATTCGTCTAGATGGATCCACTCGGGACGGGCATTTTCCTGCTTGCCCACCCGGCGCGTCAGTGCCTTAACCAGGTTTGCGATCTGGTCCACCGAGTCCTTGATCTGGGCCACGGAATGTTTCCATTCACCGCTTCCCTGCTCCATCTGGTCGAGGGCTGAACTTTGCACTTGAAGCGTGGACACAGGCGCTTGAAGGCGCTTGGTCATTTTCTGGAATAGGTCTCCAAGAAGAGCTTGGCGTTCACGCTGGCTGAGGGCCGCTTGAGCCTGATGGACCTCCATATAGGCGGACTCCACGATTTCGTAACTGGAGGCCAGCGCCCGGGAACTCTCGCTCAGGTTGAAGATCAACTCCGCATTCTGAAGGGTCACCTGGGCCAGTCCGCCGATCAATGCGATGAGTTCCACTTCGTAAGGCAGGAAGGGCCGGTCAGCCTCGCGGCTCAGAGCCCAGAATCCCCACAACTCCCCTTCAACCTGCCGGTGGGGCATGGGCAAGAGCAGGGACTGGGAAGGCTGGGTCCAGAGTCCCAAAGCCAAGCCGGGATCCCAAAAAGGCGATTGCAATAGATGTTCGCCGATAATCGGCCCCTCGTGCATGACCCGCTTCAAGCGCACCGGCAGGATATGGTCTCCACGAATGGGAGCGACCATTTCAGATCCGGCTTCCACCCACCGCAACCCCTCGAAATATCCTCCGTCAGCTTGGACGTGAAACGCATGCAGGAGTTTCAACCCCAAATCCTCCTGGGCCCTTCCAAGAATTCGTGTCTGCAGGGAGCGTGGGTCGGGCTCGGCCACGATGCTCTGGCTGAGAGCCAGCAACCGCGACAAGTTGCGATTGCGGATTTCCAAAGCCTCTTGGGCTTCCTGGAGTTTTCGGTTGGATTCCTGCGTTTCCTTCAGCCGTGCCTCGAGATGCTCGACGATTTGCTGGCTGAACTGCCTCAGCACCGCGCCTTCCCGTCCCTGATCAACCTTGTCCCTCTGGCCTCCCAGGTAAGCCTCCACCTGGGAGGTGAATTGGAAGGGGTCGATGGGTTTCGATATATAGCCATCACAGCCCGACACCAGCGCCGTTTCGCGATCAATTTTCATGGTCTTGGCGGTCAGGGCGATGATGGGGATCCCGTTCAGATCGGCATTCTGGCGCAACTTGGTGGCCACCTCGAAACCCGACAGGCCTGGCAGGTTGATATCCAGCAGCACCAGAGCCGGTTTCAATTCCACCGCCATCTGGTAGCCCTGCAAGCCTTCCTCGGCCCAATGCATGTCATACCCCGCCTGGCCCAGTAGCCGCTGCACCAGCCGCCAATTCACGGGGTTATCTTCGATGCAGAGGATCTTGAGCTTAGGACTCATACGGCGCTTTCCACGAGAAGGCCGTTGCGGTGGGGGAGTAGATCATTGTGACGGCGCTCCGGCATAAGTGACCGTAACAAAATAACCCAAACCGCACGGGTTATTTTGTTACGGCCACTAAGGGCATCTCGATGATGAAGGTACTACCTTTGCCTTTCTTGCTCTCGGCCCTTATATGCCCATTCATGAAGCCCATGAACTTTTGGCTGATGGCAAGCCCCAGCCCCGTTCCCCCAAAACGGCGGGTGATGCTTCCATCCACCTGCTGAAAGGGTTTGAAGAGCCGCTCCATCTCGCTTTCGCTCATGCCTATGCCTGTGTCACGGATGCCTATTGTCAATTGCCCGCCGGCACGGGTCGCGAAAAGCTCCACTTCTCCTTCCTCGGTGAACTTGATGGCATTGCCGATCAGGTTCGTCATCACCTGCTTGAGCCTTACTGCATCGCCCAGGACCTTCACTGTCCATCCAGGGCGGTCGAAGATCAGCGCGATGGGCTTTTTCCGGAGCAGGCCCCCGGCCATTGCCACGACCTCCTCCAGCAATGCCATGGGATCCACCTCCTGAAGGTCGAGTTCCATTTTGCCGGCCTCGATCTTGGAGAGATCCAGGATGGAATCTATGTGGCCTAAAAGCTGGGTCCCATTTTGAAAGATGATTTGAAGATCCTCGCGCACATCAGCTGCCACCCGGTCATTCTCTTCCTGCATCAGCATCCCGGAAAACCCGATGATGGCGTTGAGCGGCGTGCGGAGTTCATGGCTCATGTTCGCCAGGAATTCATCTTTCATCCGGTCTGCCTGCTGAAGTTGCTGATAACTGGAAGTAAGGCTGACATTCGCCTCACGGAGTTCGCGGGTCTTGTCCTCGACCTTGGATTCCAAAGTATCGGCCCAGGCTTTCAGCTCCCCCCGGCTTTGTTCCAGCCCCTTGGTGCGCTCCTGCACCCGCTGTTCGAGATTCGCCCTGATTTCTTCGAGTTCCCAGATGGTCTCCATGAGTTGCCTGGTCCGCTCCTGCACACGGTATTCCAGCAACCGGTTCTGCCGTTCGATCTCATCCCGGCTGACCCTGAGCTTGTTGGTCATGACCTGGAAATTCCGGCTCAATTCCTCCAACTCATCGTGGGAGTGCGCGTCCACCGTCACGTCGTCGAATTTCCCCTGGGCCACCATCTGCGCTGCATTGGTGAGCTGGATGATGGGTTTCAAGTATCGCCGGGACATGAAGGCTGTGAGGACGATTCCGAAGGCCATTGTGGTGAGGCCGACGATCAGGCTCAGGCGGAAATTTTCGTCCACGATCCTCTGCGTCTCCTCCGTGCTGAATCCAACCAGCAGAGTCCCGAGTTTATTGGGCATATCGCGGTAGATGACCGGAGCCATGGCCACCATCACACCATCCTGAGACCGGGTGATGACCTTGGAGTCGCCCTTGCTCTTGGCGTATTCATCCACCCAAGGCGGCGTATTCTGGGTCGAATTCACCCGCTGTCCCATGAAGTCATAGACCACGCTGAAGCTGAATGCAGGAATATGATTCACACCCTCCAGCACATTGGCGATGCCTTCCCTGTTCCCATTGCTGAGAGCGGGCGTCAATGCGTAGCTGGCGGTTTCTGCCACCTGGCGGGCGCTCACCTCGGCTTGCGACCGGATCTGCGCCTCCACCCGCCGCGGATAGTACACGACGTTGAATGCGAAGAAACTGAGCACCAAAAATCCAAGGATAAAGCCCAGTTTCGTTTTGATTGAGACGCGAAGCATGGCTCGAAGTGTAAGGCCGTTAGCGGTTTTCCAAGAAATGAAACCGTGCGGTTCCATATCTTCGGGTTTCAATGAGTTCCCAGCCCGGCTGGGCATCCAGTTCAGTGCGTTCGTCCGTCTCCCATACCAGGACCCCGCCCGGCGCCATCCAAGGCACCATCCGTGCGGAGAGTTTCGTCCAAAACTCCTGGGAACGCTCATAAGGAGGATCGGAAAAAAGGACGGCGACTTCGGTGAAGGTCTCTGGCCGGAGCGCCGAAACATCCTTGGACATAAGGTTTACCTTGCCATGGCTCAGATTCTTGAGAAGAAATGGCCGAGGCTTTGCCTCCACGCACGCCACTGGGCCATACCCCCTGGAATACGCTTCCAGCGCCACCGCCCCGGTGCCCGAGAAGAGATCCACGAACGAACCGAGAGGCCATGCCTGCAGGATGGAGAAGAGGGCTTCACGCGCCTTGTCCGATGTGGGGCGCACATCCATCTCACCCTGGGCAGGCCCATCCAATCGACGCCCCTTCATTGACCCGGAGATGATCCGCATTGCTTGTTTCCGGCTGGCTCAATAGGCCCAGCGGAGCAGGACCGTGCCCCAAGTCAGGCCCGCGCCAAAAGCGGAAAGGAGCACTAGATCCCCTTTCTCCATCCGGCCATCCTCCCGTGCCTGATGCAGAGCTGTGGGAATCGTCGCGGCGGTGGTATTGGCATAGCGATCGATATTCACAACCATGCGGTCGCTGGACAATTCCAGGCGCTTGGCCGCGGCATCCATGATCCGCAGATTGGCCTGGTGCGGCACGAATAGTTTTAAATCGTCGGGTAGAAATCCATTGCGGTCCAGCATGGCGCGGCTGCCTTCGGCCATCTCCCGCACCGCGAACTTGAAAACCTCTGAACCGCTCTGGTGGACGAAATGTTCTTTGGCATCCACCGTTTCGTGGCTGGCGGGTTTTTTGGAGCCTCCTGCAGGCATCTGCAGAATGCATCCGCCGCTGCCGTCGATGCGATGCTCGAAATCGAGGATGCCGAAGCCCTCTGCCACCGGTTCAAGGATCACCGCGCCCGCCCCATCGCCGAACAGGACGCAGGTGGCCCGGTCCTCCATGTTGATGATGGAACTCATGACATCCACGCCCACCACCGCTATTTTCGAATAGGCGCCGGACGCGACAAGCGCTGATCCTGCGGTGAGCGCATAGATGAATCCCGAACAGGCCGCCGACAGGTCAAAACCGAAGGCGTTCTTGGCGCCGACGGCATCCTGCACCCGGCAGGCGGTTGAAGGGAAAAAGGTGTCGGGCGTCACCGTGGCCACGATGATCGCTTCCAATTCATCAGCCTTCATGCCCCTTTGCTCCAGCGCCATCTGCAGCGCCGGAACAGCTAGATCAGAAGCTCCCACACCCTTTTCAACCCAATGGCGCGACCCGATGCCGGTCCTGGGCCGGATCCACTCATCACTGGTCGCCATCACTTTGGACAGGTCGTCATTGGTGACGCGCTGTTCCGGATAGTACTGGCCAGTGGCGGTGATGCCTACAGGACGAGCGAAATGACGAGTCAAATGAGCCTCCAAGCCAAACCTTTAATTGTGCCTTCAAACCACGAAGACGCCAAGAGACCACAAAAGTCGAGAGTTGAGAGTCGAGAGTTGAGTGTTGAGTGTTAAGAGTTGAGAATGGCTCATGCGCACGCTTGCTGTTCTCCCTTCACGTTTTCAGGCCTCCCGTTTCCCGGGGAAACCCCTGGCCATGATCGCCGGCAAGCCCATGATCCAGTGGGTCTTCGAAGCAGCATCCAGAGCCTCTGGCGTCACGCAGGTGGTAGTGGCCACGGACGATGAGCGCATAGCATCCACTGTGCGGGGATTCGGAGGGGAAGCCGTGATGACCGACGCGGCGCTTCCTTCAGGTACGGACCGCACCGCCGCGGCCTTGGGGGCGCTGGAGGCTTCTGGCGAGGTCTTCGACTGTGTCCTGAACATCCAGGGTGACGAACCCGCCATGCACCCAGACACCATTTCATCGGTCGTGGCGCTGATGCGGGACAACCCCGATCTGCCGATGGGGACTGCGGCCTGCCCTTTCTCCGACGCCGATGAATTATTCAATCCAAATGCAGTGAAAGTCGTCACTGATGATCACCACCGGGCCCTCTATTTCAGCCGCAGCCCCATTCCCTACATCCGGCATTCGAGCATTTTCAAGTCGGATTTCCGCCCCTGGATGAGCCCGGGACAACTTTCCCTCTTCAATCGCCACCTAGGGCTCTATGCCTATCGCCCAGCTGTTTTGAAGGCGTTCACCAAGCTGCCTCCGCATCCGCTCGAACAAACCGAAATGCTCGAACAGCTCCGCGCTCTGGCGGCCGGCATTCCCATTGGGGTCGCGCTGACGCCGTACTTGAGCATCGGTGTGGACGTGCCGGGCGATGTGGCCTCCGCCGAAGCGCTTCTGAGAGAGCGAGGGCTCGCGTAAACTGGATGGGGCTTGAGTCCTGGGTCAAGAGTTGAGAGTCAAAAAGTTGAAAAGTTAAAGAGTTGAAAGTCGAAAGCCCACACCCATCCACGGAGTGCTCGTGTCTCACCACAAAGTCATCATTATTGGCACTGGCCCGGCGGGCTACACAGCTGCGCTTTATGCTTCGAGGGCCAATCTTGAGCCATTGGTGTTCGAAGGCGTCCAGCCTGGCGGCCAGCTCACCATCACCACCGAAGTGGAGAACTTCCCTGGCTTCCGCAATGGCATCCTGGGCCCGGAACTCATGAATGAGATGCGCGAACAGGTGCTGCGTTTCGGAACCCTCATCAAAAGCGAAATAGTGCTTGAAGTGAACCTGCAGGCGCGGCCTTTCACGCTGAGAACCGACAAGGCGGAGTACACGGCGGACTCCGTCATCATCGCCACCGGTGCCACTGCGAAGTGGCTGGGCATCGGCAAGGATCAGGAACTTTCCATGAGTGGCGGCGGCGTCAGCGCCTGCGCCACCTGTGATGGATTTTTCTTCCGCGGCAAGGAGATCGCCGTGGTGGGCGGGGGCGATACCGCCATTGAGGAAGCGACATTTCTCACAAAGTTCGCCACCAAGGTGAATCTCATCCACCGGCGGGACAAGCTGCGGGCCTCTAAGGCCATGCAGGAGAGGGCTTCCAAAAATGAAAAGATCGTCTTCCATTGGAACAAGGGGGTCGAAGAGGTGCTCACGTCCGTCATCGAGACACCAATGGGCGAAAAGGTCGAGAAGATCCGGGCTTTGAAACTCAAGGACACAGTGGATGGAAGCGCATCGGAACTGGCAGTGGATGGCCTTTTTGTGGCCATCGGCCATGAACCCAACACGAAACTTTTCGCCGGCCAGCTGCCCATGGATGAGACGGGCTACTTGCAGGTTGAAAGCGGTTCCAGCCGCACGGCCATTCCCGGCGTATTCGCCTGCGGCGACGTCCAGGACCATGTTTATCGCCAGGCCATCACCGCCGCTGGTTCCGGATGCATGGCGGCCATTGACGCAGAACGCTGGCTCGCCGCCAATGGATTTGGAGAATAGAGGCGCATTGAGTCAAAAAAGGGAAGTCATACGCCGCTTTTCACCCATAATGACGGCACAGAGATAAGGTTTCATTGTGCTGTCGAAAGACCAGACCCTAGGGAAGTACCAGATCCTCGACCGCCTTGGGGCGGGCGGCTTCGGAACGGTGTACCTAGCCATGGACACGTGGGTGAATCGCAAAGTCGCGCTCAAGGTGCCCCACCAGCAGCAAGAAGAGATCGTGGACTTACTCAAGGAGCCGCGCATCATGGCGGCCCTCAAGCATCCCAACATCGTCGAACTCATCACCGTCGAACGGAAAAACGGCACCTTCTTCATGGTGCTGGAATTCATCGAAGGCGAAAGCCTGGACCGGCTCATCCGCAAGGAGCGCACCCTCCCGCCCACCCGGGCTCTGGAAATCGGTCTGGACATCTGCTCTGCCATCGCCTTCGCCCATGCCAACCAGATCCTGCACCGGGACCTGCGTCCCGCGAACATCCTGATGACCCGCGACGGCGTGGCCAAGGTCACAGATTTCGGCACCAGCCGCATTCTCGAAATGCAAAAAGATGGCTTTGCGCGAACGCGCATCGGCTCGCCGCCCTACATGGCGCCGGAGCATTTCCGCGGCCGGGCGGTGTTCCAGAGCGATCTTTGGTCCTTGGGCATCACCATGTACGAAATGCTCACTGGCACCGTGCCGTTCTATGACGCGGACCCGCTGAAGATCGCCCAGGCTTTTCAGACCCAGCCTATCGTCGCGCCGCACCTCAAGAATTCGAATGTTCCAAAACAACTTTCCGAAGCTGTCATGAAAGCATTGAGCGTGAATCTTGGCGATCGCTATCTCAGCGCCCAAGCGATGCTCGACGCCCTGAAAAAATTGAAGGACGGTGTCGCCAAGGACACACGGCCTTTGGGAACCGCGGTGATGAGCCCATCAGCCACGGGAAGCATCCCGATAACGCGGCCTTCCGCCACCTCCAATACGCAATCGCGCCTTTGCCGCTTCTGCTACCGCCCCATGGCCCGCATGGCCAGCACCTGCCCCAGCTGCGGCGAGAAAAACTGAAATGGGTGCGGACCTTTCAGATAGTGGCGCGGCCATCTCCAGGGCCGGGGAATCCGGGACCGGGGAAAAGGTTGCCAAGCCGCCGCTGGCTCCAAAGCCACGGAAACGTTGGGCACGGAGGATCACCTACTTCCTCGTGGCTGGGGGTATGGTCATGGCCGGTGGGGCCTGGCTGCTGCATCGGCCCTTCGTTGGGGACTATGCGCTGCGTAAAATCGGGGAGGCCTTGAAGGATGAGACGGGCCTCACCTTCGAAGCCCGCAATCTGGATGTTGGGCTTTTCTCTGGCACTGTGACGGTCGAGGACATCAGTTTGGGTGGAGATCTCTTGCGGATTCATCGCCTGGAGTTCCAAGGGGATTTCCTCAGCTTATTCGGCGATAAACCTAATATTCATCGCATTCTTATCCTGCGCCCCGAGCTGCGCATCGATGCCAAGCGGTTGGCAGGCCTGAAACTCAAGGTCCATCCCCCTCGCAAAGATCCCTTGCCCCAAGCCAGGCTGGGTGTTTTTGAATTGAAAGATGGCTCCATCGAGATCAAGGAACCCAAATGGGGATTGCCGGAAGCCTATTCAGCCTTTGCAGTTCAAGGAAAAGATCTTGGCCCCAACCGCATCAGGGTTGAATTCAAAGTCACTGACATGGCTCTTAAAGCCCCTGGCGGCCTAGCCAAAGGCCATGCGGAAATCACCGCGGACCTCTCCGAAACCATCCTGCGGCTCCTGAAGGCCGAAGTGGAATTGGGAAATCAGAAACTCCAGGCCAGCGGCACCTTCGAACCCAAATCCAAGCGCTTTTCCGCCAAGACAAAATCGGTTTGGGATCTTGCTTCAGCCTTCAAATTGGGGTTTCCCAATTCAAAGACCGCCGCAAACGGCCAGATCACGATGGATCTTGGGCTCGATGGAGATGTCCTAAAACCCGTATGGGACTTGCATTTGCAATCGAATAATTTGGGCCCAGGCGTCAAGGATCTTTATCCGGGAAAGTTGGACTTCAAAGCCAACGGGAATCTTCAAGAAGCCAAGGTCCGCAGCCTGGCCTGGCATTCCGAAGATGGTGATATCGCCCTTGAAGGCGAATGGAAAAAAGGAACCGGGACTTCAGTCTCATTCCAGGCGACAAATGTTGATCTCAATCCTCTCGCAGCCTTTTCGCGTGTGGGACAGGCCAGGGATCTTCAGGCTTTTTTTGAAGGTGAAGCCGAACTCCCAGGTGATCCTTGGGGCAAGGGTCTGCGCCTTGATCTATTGAAAGCCCAGGTCGCGGGCCGGATCCAGCGACTAGGAAGCCACGTGGGGGACTTCAAATCCAGTTTAGAGAGCGGGCAGCTCAATCTCAATGCGCTGAATCTGCATTTGGAAGACCTGGATCTCCAAGCCCATGCCTCGGGGCGGATCGGCCCCCGGAAAATCCTGGATTTGAAAGCAGAAGGCCAGATCGACACAGATGCCGCAAGGGTCGCAACAGCGCTGCATGCCTGGGATGTGGTGGACTTGGACATGGCCGGAAGGATTCACGCTGCCGTTAATCTTTCCATCCATCCATCTGAAGGATTGCTATTGAACGGAGGCATCGAAGCCCAGAACCCCCGCTGGCACGGAGCTGTGGCAGACCGGCTTTCAGCAAGAGTGCAAATGCAGGGAAGCAGCATGACCATCCAGGATATCGAAGTAGCCAAGGGCGCAGGCCGCGGCTACGGCGATATCTGGCTCACCTGGGCCGACCTCCCGCCCAACGCCAGCCAATTCGAATCCTGTTTCCGGGTTTCCAGGCTGCCCATATCCGAAGGGCTGAAAGCAGCCGATCAGGGCGACCTTCCCATCGACGGAACCGCCACCGGCTGGGTCCGCATCTGGGGGCCCTATGACGCCCTGCAGCTCCAGGGGGACGGCTTGGCTGAGAATGCCACCGCCTACCAGTTCAGCGTTCCCGCGGCCTCAGCTGAATTCATTATGGATATAGCCAGGAACCGCCTCTCATTGCCAGAGTTCCGCATTGCTGAATCATTGGGCGCACTCTCCATCGCCGAAGAAAACCCGCAGGGACTTCTCGCCTTGAAGGGGAACCTTGAGTTCGACCTGGATCGGAATGCCTGGTGGGGCAGTTTCGGCGGCGCTCTGGATTCTAGCCTGCTTGCGATCCAGGGGCCACGCATCCAAACCAAGGTGGAAGGTAGGGTTGAAGGCGGCTGGGACTATGGGTTCGGCCCCACCTCAATGCCGAACATCGAAGTGAGCTTCAACCATGCCCGCATCTTCGCCGGGGAACAAAGCCTGGAAAACATCGAAGGAAGATTCCAATCAAATCGTGGCGTGGCGGAAGCGTGGATCGGCCAAAGCGGGAACGCAGCCAAAATTCTTGAGCTGGTCGCTTTGGACGACAATGGTGTGCTTCGGGCTGGCGGCCATCTCCGCCTGGATGCAACCAGCATTGACACACCCCGATTGGCGGCCCGCATCACCCAGGACCTGATGGAGGACATGCGCCTAGAGGCAGACCTCTCCGCAGCCTGGGAACCCGAGGGATTCCACTGGCAGGGCCGCGTCAATCAGCTGCTCGCGAGATTCCCCGCCTTCGATCTGACCCAAGCCCAACCAGCCTTCATACATGGCAACCTGGAAGCAGCCCAAATCGATTTGCCCCTGGAGGCGCAAGAGCGGGCCTCGGCGCGCAGTGATCGTTCCTCCGCGCCACTTTCCACTGGCTACCTCAGCCTGAATGGACTGGTCCCTTTCAGTGCGACTGGGCCCTTGGCTGTGCAGGCCAAGGGCTCCGCGGATCTCAGCGAATTGAAGACCATCCTGGATGGCCTGATGGAAGTGGATCCATATAGCCTGCTCGCAGACCTCCAGCCTTCCGGTGCCGCCAAAGTGGACCTGCGCCTTCAGGGGACGCCCGCAGAACCGCGGTTGGACGGGACCCTTCAGCTTCAAGACGGCCGCATCCGGATCCGCACTTTGCCCCAAAGCGCAGAGAACATTAATGCCACCGTGCAATTCCATGATCGTGAAATCAGCATCCCGGAAGCGCAGCCTATCCGGGGGCAATTGGCCCAAGGAAGCCTTACGGCCTGGGGATCCGCCAAGTGGCAATTGGGGGGCCTCGCCAGCTATGACGTGAAAGCGAAATTGGACGATTTCCAGCTCCGGGATGTGCCTGTTGGATTCGAAGTCGGAGGCAGCCTGCAAGCCCGCCTCTCGGGAAACGACGAAGACGGCGGTTTGTTGAAAGGGTCCATCCAGGCTGAACGCATGGTCTACCGCGCGGACATCAACCTCACGGACATCCTGGTGAATTCGAGCTCTGGCACGACAGCCCTGTCCAGCTTCGACCCGGAAGATCCCATGGCCCGCATCAAACTGGATCTGGATCTGAAGCTCAACCAGCCTTGGCGCTTCGATACGAATCTCTTGAAGCTCGAAGGCATCCCGCAGGGATCCTTCAAAGTGCTCGGAACCCTGGCGAGGCCTGGGCTCAAAGGCAAGATGGAATTCGTCCCCGGCGGCAGCCTCACCAATCTGCTTCCCGCTGGCGATGTGACCGTGGAACGGGGCTCCATCAATTTCAGCGACCCCGGCCAGCTCAATCCCTTCATCAACGTGCAAGGCCGCATTGATGTGCCGCCTTACTTGGTGAACATGAACATCACCGGACGGGTGGATCAATTGACCGTGGCCCTGTCTTCGACGCCAAGCCTCCGTCAGGATGAGATCACCGCGATCCTGGTGGATCCGGCCGCCGCTCCGACCATCGGCTCCTCTGTCGGGGGAAGCTCCCAAAGCGCACTGAATTACGGAATCGCATCGGCCGGTTCTGGGCTCATCGGAACTTTGGCCCTCGCCAACCTGCAGGAACAATTGCGCCGCATCTTCAGGCTGGACCGCCTGAGCGTCTCGCCCCGCACAGGTGCTACAGGCACTGCGGAAGTCAGCATCACCGCGGGAGAGAGTTTCGATTTCCTGGGCCGCCGGACACCCTTGCTCTACACCTATCACCGGGCAGGCGATCTCATCACCCATAGCGGCAGGGTTGAATGGCGTTTCGGAAATTACGTCCTGCAATTCGGAGTCAGCCGCGCGGGCTTCGATGCTGTGAATCTCACCGGAGAAATCCGGCACACATGGAGTCCGAAATAAGGCTGTTGTATGAGGCGCCTGGGATGGGAAATGGGGCACAAGGGATGAAAATAGGCACATCACGATGATCACAGTGTTGGCCTTCGCGCGGTACCGCGCACTGCTTGGCTTTGAACGGGTGCAAGTCCCGCTGGGCCAAGTGGCCACCCTTGCGGATCTGCTCGCCGGCGCCCGCTTTCAAGCCTTGCCCAAGGACGCCCTGCTGGCCGTGAATCAGACTTTTGTGAAACGGGATGCACAGCTCAATGACGGAGATGAAGTGGCGCTCATGCCGCCCGTCAGTGGGGGGTAGGGTCCGTTAGGCCTTGCCGAATGCCGACCGAAGGATGACCTGCATGGATCTGCGTTTTCGCATAAAGAAGCCTGCCCAGATCAAGATTAAGGATGCTCGGATGGTTTGAACACAGGAGTGCGGGATCAACAATATTTGTGTGGGCAGATGCGTCGGCTCATCATTTTGGCGCTGTAAAAAGCGATGAAATGTTCTGTGGTGAATTTCCTAGGCTATATCGCTATGCCTTTGGTTCGCGTTTCACATCCAAGATCTCCCCACCACTGGCCTGCAGCAGCGATTGAAAGGCTGGTTCACGGCGAAGCTGATCTTCGGGCCGCTCAGTGGCTGATTCTTCGAAATGTATTTCAATGCTTGTGAGTCCCGGAAGCAGGTTGGCCAAGGCTTCCAGCAAGTGGGGATTGGTGCGTTCCCGTTCCAATTCCTGGACAGCATTCTGAGCGGTGTTGGGAAAACGCCATCGAAGAACCGGCGATACCCAGCGCAGATCCGCAGCCAGGTGAGGCAGGCTTGCGAGTGAGGGCGGAAGTCCGCCAGAGCTGGATTTAAGGGCATCCGAAACACCAGCGCGAAGTGCATTCGCATCAGAAGGGTTTTTGATCGCAGCAGTCGGAGCAATCGCAGCAATCGCAGTAATCGCACCAATGCCTTGGCCTTGAGCCCTTTTAATAGGGGACTCCAAGGCTGCGGGGGCAGCTGTGGGCAGAGCTTTTTTAGCCGGTACGGCCGACGGCACCGGCGGGGGTGTTGTCGGAATGGTCGGTGCTGCCGCGGCAGTGGTTTTAGAGGCATTGGAATTTGGGTGTTCTGGTTGCATCGCGCCGCCTGGGGCCTGGACCGCGGGGCGTGGCCCGAGCACTGCGGAGGTGCCGCTCACCAACCCATCCAAGGGTGCAAGATGGGGCAGCTGGGCCGCGGTCAGCAGCGCGAGCTCGACCACCACCTGGGGCAGGCTCGAATCCCGTAGATCCCGTTCTCGCTGCAAGAGCAACTGCAACACCCGTGCGGACCGCAGCAGTTTTTGCGGGCTGGGGTCCTGCCGTGTCTCGGATTCCAGACGGTCCCGAAAAGCGAGCATGAGTTCCCGCCAGAAACTGATCCAGTCGGCGCCCAAGCTGGTGAGCGCTTGGCAGTGATCCAGAATCGCGGTGGTGTCTCCAGCGTTCAGCGCATCCAGCACACCCTGGACTCGAACAGCGGGCACAATGCCCAGTTGTTCCCGAACCACATCCTCACGCACATGGCCATCACCGGCGGCGATGACGCGATCCAGCGTGGTCAGCGCATCGCGCATGGACCCCTGCCCTGCTTCTGCCACAAGACGCAGGCTATGGGGCTCGAAGGAAACACCCTCGAAGCCACACACTTGTTGAAGCCTACCTTCGATGAGTCCCACAGGAATAAGGCGGAAGGGATAGATCTGCACCCGGCTCTTGATGGTGTCGGGAACGTCCTGGAATTCGGTGGTTGCCAGCACGAAAACCGCGTGGGCCGGGGGTTCTTCAAGCACCTTCAACAATGCGTCAAAGGCTTGCCGGGAAAGCATGTGCACTTCGTCAATGATGTAGACCCGGTAACGGCAGAAGGCGGGGCGCGTTTGCACCTGCTCCCGCAAAGCCCGGGCATCTTCCACAGAGGCACGGCTGGCCGCATCAATCTCGACGATGTCCAAATTCGTGTCGGGTTGCTCGGAGGCTTTGCATGGATCACAGACTCCGCAGGGTGTAGCCGTGGGGCCGTGAATGCAATTGAGAGCCCGGGCAAGGATGCGGGCTGTGCTGGTTTTGCCGGTGCCGCGCACCCCAGCGAATAGAAAAGCTTGGTGATGGATACGGCCACTTATCTGGGCCCGTTTCAGGGCGTTGGTCAGCGCATGGACGGAGGCTTCCTGGCCCACGAGATCCGAGAGCAGGCGGGGGCGGTACTGGAGAGCAAGCGTGGTCATGGAATCCATTCTACGAGGCAGATGTCATCCGACATGATTTAAGCGTCCAAAAGAGTCCGCATAGGGTGGCCAGCCCAAGTAAAGACCCGAATTTTCTATGCGCGGGGGTGAATTCTCACACCCTTGCCCGTCAGGACCAGGCCTTCACTATCCAAGCCAGAACTCGGAGGCTGAACGCCAAGGTCGAGGACCAGAAGGCAACCGCCACACAAGCCGAGCCTGGCTACTCAACTCGCCTGATCGAACAGGGAAGGTTGCTGTGGCTGTGAGGATTGAGACCGCTGTAAGCCAGCCGTGGACCTGGGGCTGTAAGCCCAGATTGGTTCGGGAATCAATCTCAGGTGGCCTTTGGGGTTCGCTTTCCCGCGTTGGGACACCGGGCGCGCAGACAACGGCTTTGATCGCCCGTTTGATCGCCCGTAGAGGGCCGCCTTGAAGGCCTGTCTCACCTGGTCTGAATAATCAGGATCGAGAATGTGCAGCCAGCGGTGCTCTACAAGCAGCGAATAGAACGGATCATCTTTCAAGAGCCGCAAACCCCCGACCCATGCGCTCTTGGCCCCACTATCCCGGACCCGGGCAGCGAAGCTGGCTATGTCCCTCACTGCCAACAATGGAGTGGCGCCGATGCTCACCCGGATGCCGGCTTTGGAGAGCTGCTCAATAGCGCTCCATCGGCTGGGAATAGGCGGGGCATCTGGCTCAACAATCTGGCGGACGGCATCGTCATCGGTGGGTATGGAAAAGCCAACCGAGAGCCGGGGTCCGAATGCCTTCAGGAGATCCAAATCCTGAAGCACCATAGGAGAGCGGGTATGGATGATGACTTGGGTGGTGGGACAGGCCAGTAAGACCTGCAAGCATTTCCGCGTAAGGCGGAAATCCCACTCGATGGGCTGATATGGGTCAGTGGCGCTGGAGATGAAGACCGATTCGTTGTGCAGCTTGTGCCGTTGGGCCCAGAGCAGCTCTGGCGCATTGAGCTTGGGCGTGACCCATCGCCCCCAATCCTGCGGGTCATGCAAAGGCTTGCCAGCATCCGAAGCATTTATGTCAGTTTGGCCATCATGACTCTGGCTCCCCGCCAAAGGCGCGGGATAACCCCGCACATAGCAGTAGCGGCAGCCATGACTGCAGCCGCGATAGGGATTCACGCTGAACCCCCAGCCATAGCGAGCATCCTTTTGATGGCGGAGAATGCTTTTCGCCTCCTCTGGTTCCACCTGGAAATCCCGGAAGAGGGTTGTGGACACGGTATCGAGGGAAATAAGGGCGCGGGTCATGTTTCACAATATTCGCCTTATTTTCGCCTTGTCAAGAGCCCCTATTTATTTTTTTGCGATGACATTGATTCGACCGTTGGTTTCCAGAATGGCCAGATGCACATCGGAAATCTCCACCAGGTTGGCCTGGCGGATGGCAGCCATCAACTCGTGGTGGGAGATGCGCTCCTTGGCGAGCAGGGCCTCATCGGCCACTCCGTTGTGGACGATGATCTGGGGTTTCCCATCAACGAAAGCCTCCACCCGCTTGCTTTTGTAGGTGAAATAGCCCACCAGCGAATTCACCACCACCAGGGTGCCCGCCAAGATGAAACCCGCTCCGACGGTATTGTCCCCGGCGTTCATGCTGTTCTGCACCGCATTGCTGAGCACGAGCAGGAGCACCAGGTCGAAAGGCGCCAGCTGGCCCACCTGACGTTTCCCCGTTAGGCGCAAAATCACCAGCAGAAATCCGTAGACAAGGAATGCCCGCAGAACGAATTCCCACCATGGCTGCTGTAGCTTCCACATTGAAAGCCCGACAGGAAGCACATCATTCAGGATCGTCGCCATGCCTACAGCACCCGCAGCCACAGACCCTTCAGGTAAAACCCTTCAGGGTGGTTCAATGCGTAAGGATGGTCTGAAGGCTGGCCGAGATGGCCCAGCACCTGAGCTTCACGCCCTGCTTCCAACATCGCTGTCCAAACGGCTTCCTGGAATCGGATCCGATCGAGATGCTGGCTGCACGAGAAGCACCAAAGCATGCCACCTCTTGCCGTTGCCCTGGCACCCAGACGGAAAACATCCTTGTAGGCCTTGAAAGCCTTTTCCACGTCCTTGCGTTGTTTGGCGAAGGCCGGTGGATCCACAATCACGCGATCAAATGATTCAGCCTTAAGTTCGCGCATCAGATCGAAGGCATCGCCTTCCATGCGAGTATGCCGCGCCAGGTCCAAGCCATTGGCTTCCCAATCCTTTTCGCACTGATCCAGGGCCGCGGCGCTGGCGTCCAGCGTGGCGACTTGGGTGGCACCACCAAGGCCCGCATGGATGGAAAAACCGCCGGTGTAACCGAAGGTGTTCAACACGCTGCAATCTTTCGAGAGGCCGCCCAAGGCCAACCGATGCTCCCGCTGATCCAGGAAGAGCCCCGTTTTCTGGCCCTTCAACAGATCCACAGTGAACTTGGCCTTGCCTTCCTTGATGGTGATCGGACCGGCCAATGAACCCTTCAGTAAACGATTCACCACCTCCAGGCCTTCTTCTTTCCGGCCAGCCTGGCTGCGCTCTACAAAAACAGTGCAGCCGATCTGTTTGCCGAACGCCAGAAGCACTGGCCACCAGACCTCCCGCAGCGCCTCGAGCCCCGCGGTTCCCACCTGGATGACCAGGGCATGGGCGTAGCGATCCACCACGAAGCCCGGTAATAGATCTCCTTCGCCGAAAATCAAACGGCATGCGCCTTCGGGATCCATCTGTCCCAAATCCATTCGCAACTGGAGCGCAGCTTCAAAGCGGCCCAAGAAAAAAGTTTCATCCAGCGGGGCGTCCTCGTGGCGGAAGACACGCGCTGTAAGCGTGTTTGAAGCGCTGGCGGTGCCCGTGGCAAGCACGTTGCCTGAATGATCCGCGATGCGCACCAGCCGGGACTCCGGCTTGGTTTCCAGCGCCCCGGAATAGATCCAGGGATGCAGCTTGCCAAGGAGGGCCTCCTTGCCAGGTTTCAGACGGATGATGGGGTAGGGTTTGTGGGGACTCATCCTTCTACCTTAGCGACCGTTACGAATTAACCAGTGCTTTTCTGGTTAGTTCGTTACGGACGCTTATGCCGGACGAAGGACGGCGCAGCGACCGTTACGAATTAACCAGTGCTTTTCTGGTTAGTCCATTACGGCCGCTCCAGCTATCGGGCCCAGTGCGTGCTCCCATTCGCTACGCTCGTGGACGTGGGGCCTCCCTGCTCACTGCGTTCGCAGAGCAGGAGCCTTTATGCCGGACGGAGGACGACTTAGCGCACGCCCAGGGCGCTCAATGGTTCACACTATCCACATGCGATTAAAGCTCCTGTTCTCCTTCGTGATAGGCGCCTGGCTGGCTGCGGCGCCGCCGGTACTTTTCCTTAGTTTCGATGGCCTGGCCGCCCAATCCTTCAACGCCAAGACCATGCCGCGGCTCTGGAAGCTGGCACAGGCAGGCAAGCGTGGCGAAGGTCTTCCGCCCTTCCCTTCCACCACGTTCAACGGACATGCCACCTTGGCCACGGGCTGCTGGCCTGAACACCACGGCATCGTCTCCAATTCCTTTGTGGACCCGGTGCGGGGATTCGTCCCATACACCTCGGATGCGGCAGTCCTCCAACGGGAGCCCCTCTGGGTGGCGTCCACCCGTGGGGGTGTGAAGACCGGTGTCTATCACTGGCCCTGCGCAACGGGTCCATGGGAAGGTGTCCTGCCCTGGCGTCTGGAGAACTACAAGCCAGGACAGGCAGACAGCCAGGCCATGGACTTCAGCGAAGCGGCGCTCAAGGAAGGAGCAGAGCTGGTAATGGCCTACTTCTCGGGCATGGATGTCGAAGGCCACACCCAAGGGCCGGCCTCCCCGGAAACAGTTCGCAAACTCAAGCGCACGGATGATGAAGTTGCTCCTTGGCTGGAACGCGTGATGGCCGGGCATCCAGGTCTGCGGGTAGTGCTCACAGCGGATCATGGAATGGCCACCATGCGCATACGGATTCAGCTTCCATCCGTGCTGAAGGGTTGTTTCACCCGCATCATCGCCCATGGAGGCAGCGCCTACGTGTACACAAAACCAGGGCGCATCCAAGTGGCCAAGAACCGTCTCAAGGCCGCCGGGCTCCAGGTCTGGGAGCGGGCGGATCTGCCCGAAAACTACCACCTCGCAGGCAACCAGCGCGTGGGTGATCTCATAGTGCAGGCACCTACCGGAACTTGGCTTTCGAATGCGACAGGCCCGGCGCTCATCACAGAAAAATCCGGGCGCAAAGGCGCCCATGCCTATGACAGCTCCAGGTCCGAAATGCATACCTGGCTGGTGGTGCTGGGCGATGGCCAAGGCGATTTGGGGGAAGTGCCCTTGTGGGATATCGCCCCCACCATCGCATCATGGCTGGGTTTCAAATGGGCTGTCCCGGCAGATGGCAAGCCATTCGGGATCAGGAGCTCGGAATGATCACCTTCGGATGATTTTTTTCAGGGCTGCCACCAAGCGTTGAACCGAATCCTCCGATGTCCCGGGCAGCATCGAAATCCGTATGACGCTGCGAGCGTCGGCTTCGCGATAGCCCAAGGCCATGATGGCGTGGCTGGGTTTGGTGGCACCGCTGTGGCAGGCGCTGCCGGTGCTGATGGCAAAACCCGCAAGGTCCATGGCCATGTGGACCGCCTCGCCGTTGTGTCCGCGCAAGAGCAACGAGCTTGTATTCGGCAGCCGCGGCTGCTCCTTTCCAATGATTTCAAAATCAGGCGACCAGGATATGACTTCGGCCTCCATGGCATCGCGAAGGGGTTCCAACAGTGCGTTCTGGGCCAGGCGGTCCGGCAGATGAGCCACCGCTTCACTGAGCCCCAGGATGGCGGCAGTATCCTCGGTGCCACCCCGCCGCCTCCGTTCTTGGGGGCCTTCCATGGTGGGTGTCCAGGGCAGGCCTGGACGCATCCAAAGCAGTGCGGCACCACGGGGGCCGCCCATTTTGTGGGCGCTGAAGACTGCGGCATCGCAGTCGGAAAGCTCCACTGCCACCTTGCCCCAGGCTTGGCAGCAATCCTTGATGCGCACCGCCTCGGCCACCTGCGGCATCTCGGAGATGATTCCGCTTTCATTGTTGGCGGCCATCTGGACAATCGTGGCTGCGCCGGTGACATCGCAGGGCAGCCAACGCACATTGGCCCAACCCCGCAGAGGATTCAAGCAAGCGCTATGTTCGCCTGGATTCACGGCTGCGGGCATAAACGTCAGGGCTTGATCCAGACCTTTGATCAGAACATGCAGCGCTTCGGTGGCGCTGGCGCAAAAAACCAGTTGGGAGGGCGGCACTTCCAGGCTGAGGGCGATGGTTCGCCGGGCTTCTTCGATGGCCTGGCGGGCAGCCTGGCCTTCCCGGTGCGTGCTGGTGGGATTGGCCCACAATTCCCGCTGCGCCCGCTCCATCACGCTTACCACGCTGGGGAGCGGTGGCGCGGTTGCGTTGGCATCAAAGTAGAAGCGATCCATGCAGGAATGATGGCAGATTGCAGGGACTGTGGGCGGTGGGCTATCAGCTATCTGCTATGGGCCATGAGCTGATCTGGAGGCGCCTCCGGCGCGCCTTTAGTGAGGTCGCGGCCTTTGGCCGCCTCCCCATAAAACTGATGGCTGATAGCCCATGGTTCATGGCGAACAACCAGGAAAGGGTTGGTTATCCTGGAAAGGCTTCAACAGGATCCCCTGTGCCCAAAACCCTTGAAGGCCAATTGGTCGTCGCCATCTCATCCCGCGCGCTCTTCGATTTCGAGGAAGAGAACAAGGTCTTCGAGGAATCCAATGACAGGGCCTACATGAAGCTTCAGCTGGACCGGCTCGAAACGCCCGCCCGGCCTGGCGTCGCTTTCCCCTTGGTGAAGAAGCTTTTATCCTTCAACACCAGCAGGGAAAAGCTCGTGGAAGTGGTGATCCTTTCCCGCAATGACCCCGTGAGCGGCCTGCGGGTCTTCCGGAGCGCCCAGGCTTCTGGCCTGCCGTTGGAACGCGGAGTCTTCACCCGGGGGCGCAGCCCCTTTCAATATTTACGGCCGCTCGGAGCCAGCCTTTTCCTGTCGGCCCTCGAATCCGACGTGCGCTCCGCCCTGAACGCGGGTTTTCCAGCGGCTCGTGTCTATGCGAACAGCGCCGTGACCGCCGAGAAACACCCCACCGAGGTACGCATCGCGTTTGATGGCGACGCGGTTCTCTTCAGCGATGAGGCTGAACAGGTGTATCAGGCAAAGGGAATGGACGCCTTCCAACAACATGAAACGGAACATGCGGGCGATCCCCTGCCTCCCGGCCCTTTCAAACCGCTCCTGGAGGCCTTGCAGCGGCTCCAATCAACAGCCGATGGGGACGACCGCGTGAGCATGGCGCCCATGCGTATCCGCACGGCCCTGGTGACCGCGCGCAGCGCTCCGGCCCACGAGCGGGCTATTCGCACGCTCATGCAATGGAACATCAACCTTGATGAGGCCATGTTCCTGGGGGGGCTGGAAAAGGCAGACTTCCTGCGCGAATTCGAACCGGATTTCTTCTTCGATGACCAGACCCGCTACTGCGATACGGCCGCCCAGGTGGGTCCCACTGGGCATGTGGTGAGCGGTGTGGTGAATGGGAACCACAAAGAAAAAAACGAATAATCAAGCCGACCACAGAGACACGAAGACACTAAGAAAAGAACAAAACCGTGGACAAGATCGGGACCTCGCATGTTTGCCTCGCGACTCTTGACTCTTGACTTGAGGCTTGGGATTTTGCCCACACCTCATCTGAAGGCCGGGTCCTTCGTCGCAACGATCTTCTTTCCAGGATTCAGCCGGTTTGCTTCGTCGAGCAATTCCTGGGCCGCAGGTTTGTCGCCAGCCTGTGCGAGAATCCGAGCCATGTGGTACAGGTTCACCGAAACGCTGCGTCGCTCCCATGGAGGAATAGGGTTTCCAGGTGCCTTCAATTTTTTCAAGTAGCCGAGGTATAGGCTCCTGGCGGCCACCTTGTTCCCAGCCATCCCCTTGTTCAACCCCTCCAGCAAGCACGAGATCACGTGATCCGCAGGCCAGGCGCCTTGGAGATCCGTAGTTGAGCGTTGGAAAAGCTTTTGATCCTTCAGGTCATGGGCCGCCAAGGCCAGGGTCAATTTCAACAACTTGGAACTGGGCACTTGCTCAAGCCCTTTTTCCAGCCGGGTCCTGGCTTCTCCCGAACGCCCCAGCCATAACAGGGAGACGCCACCGGTCAGGTAGGTGTACTCGGCGGAGGGTTGCAATGCGGAGGCTGCACTGGCCTGGATGATGGATCCTTCAAGATCCCCATCGTTCTGCATCAGCACCGCGCTTCGGAAGAGCGGAATCCAATAGTCCGGCGCGAGTTCAATGGAGCGCTGGTAATGGCGCCGCGCGGTGGCATGGGCCTCGGCCCCGTCCTCATAGGCAAAGGCATCTCCCAGGGTCACATAGGCAAGGTAGTCGGCAGGATCCAAGGCCACCGCGTGGGAGGCAGCCTCCTTGGCTTCGACATAGCGGCCTTGGAAATTAAGGACCCCAGCCAGCTCCCGATGGGCGAAAGATAGATTGGGATCCAGACGGATGGCTTGCCGGGCCTCTTTTTCGGCTTCTACGAAGTCAGCGTGGGATTGAACCACGTTGCCCAGATGCCCCTCGGAAGCCGCTATTCCCTGCAACGCATGGGCGAGCCCAGCATGGACTGGGGCATAGTCCGGCTCTTGCTTCGCGGCCTCCAGGTAGAGCGCGCGTGCGGCCTCAAAGGAAGCCCTGTTGCCTTTGGCCGAAAGATCCGAGCCGCGGGCATAGAGTTCCCGCGTGCGCGGGTCCTTGGCGCGGGAATGGGCATTCAGCCCCTCTCCGGCGGGGCGCAGGCCAAGCATCCCCGGGAGGTGATCCTGCAGATCGTCCTCCAGCTTGAGCAGGCCACCCGTGGTGCCTTGGGTTGAGTATTGATCCTTGACCTGTCCCCTGGCTCCATCCATCAGCCTTACATTCACGCGAACCTGGTCGCCCACGATCTGATACCTGCCCAGCACCAGGATGTCGCTCTTCAACTCCTTCAGGAGTTTTTGAATATTCCGTGGCGGCTGGCCAGGCTCATCTCCCATCCGTGCCATCACATCCGCGACCCACAAGCGATCCAGCACAATCAGATCGCCTCGGCGCACTAGGCCAGTGGCCATGGCATCCACGAGGCTCGTGCCCAACCATGTCTGGTCGGAGTTCACCCCTATTGATTCCAGCGGCAGCACCGCCACGACGGTCTTGTCTGAGCGGGAACCGGAACGGAAATCAGGTTTAAATCTCCAGGCGGCCCAGCTCCCGGCCCCCAGGAGCACCACCGCTGCCCCCACCGCCATCAGTCTGCCGAGGGGTTTTCTCGATGGAAGAGCCTGCACGTTCAAAGATGACTTATGCAGGGTCACCGCATCCGGCAATACGATTGCGCCAGGACCTTGCCCTGAGAACCGCCAAGGATCGAACCAAAGGTGCGCATGCTCGGAAATCGATGGCTGGGGTTCTTCTCCAACATCCGATCCAAAGCCGATGCCAGTTGAAGGTTGAGGTCCGGCCGAAGATTGGCCAGCGGTTCCAACTCGTCCTTCAAGATCGCATGGAGGGTCTCCACGATGCTTTCCCGGCGGAAGGGATGCTTCCCGGTGGCCAATTCCCGAAGCACGACCCCCAGACTGAATTGATCGGAGGCTGGTCCAAGCTCATCCCCTCGGACTTGTTCGGGACTCATGTACGAAGGTGTCCCGGCTGAGATTCCCTGAACGGATCCCTCCACGCGGGTCACATCGGCCCCCCCGGCAGTGATCGGCAGGGTGCGCCTGGAAACACCGAAATCCAGGACTTCCAACCGGCCCTCGGGGGTCAGCACCATGTTCGCGGGTTTGATATCCCGATGCACAATGCCTTTCTGATGGGCATGATCCAGCGCCTCAGCGGCCTGGACTGCCAGTTTCCGCAGATCAGGCTCATCCCACATACGGCCGGTCTGCTCGATCAGGGTGCGGCCTTCCACAAGCTCCATGGCTATGTAAGGAGATCCCGCGACCTCACCGGCATCGAAAACGACGGCAATGTTCGGGTGAGTGAGCTGGGAGGCCGTCTTGGCCTCGGCGATGAGCGCTTTGCGGTTGACCTCATCCTGTTCCTTGAGGACTTTCAGGGCCACCACGCGCTCCAGGCGCAGGTCCAGGGCCTTCCAGACCTGGCCCATGCCCCCTTCGCCCAGTAATTCGATGAGCCGGTAGGAGCCAAAGATTGAGCCAGGTTCCACGACCTAGACCGGCCAGGGCGTGGGGTTCACGATTCCATAGACATTGTCGCGCTGCCAGGGCTCGAACCCAGCGTCATGGATGAGGCGGACCATCTCATCTTTGTTGACGTTGTAGCAAGTGCCCGCCGCGCTCACCACATTTTCTTCGAGCATCAGCGAACCCATGTCGTCGCAACCGTAGTGGAGGGCCACCTGCCCTGTCTTCTTGCCCATGGTGACCCAGCTGGACTGGATGTGGGGCATGTTGTCCAAGTAGATCCGGGCCGTTGCGATGGTGCGCAGGTATTCGGTGTCGGTTGGTTTTTCGAGCTTGCCTTCCCAGACGGTATGGCCGCTTTGGAAGGGCCAGGCGACGAAGGCTGTATAGCCGCCGCCGTTGTTGCGCGCCAGCGCCCGGTCCTGCTGTTCGCGGATGACACGGAAATGCTCGATGCGTTCAGCAAGTGTTTCGGTGATGCCGTACATCATGGTGGCGGTGGTTTTCAGGCCTGCTTCGTGAGCGGCTTCCATCACCTCCAGCCATTTTTCAGGGCCTCCCTTGAGTGGTGCGATCTTTTTCCGGATGCGGTCCACCAGGACTTCCGCGCCGCCACCAGGAATGGAGCCCAACCCCGCGTCTTTAAGGTCTTCGAGAGTCTTCCGCAGGGACTGGCCGCTGAGCTTCGCCATCATCTGGATCTCGATAGGCGAGAAGCCATGGACCCAGATGCCCAGGTCATGGCTGAGGTAATGCACCAAGTCCAGATAGTATTCCCAGGGCAGATCGGGATTCACGCCGCCCTGGAGCAGGAAACCCGTTCCGCCCAGCGCCTTGGTTTCCTCGGCTTTCTGGCGGAGCTGCTCCTTGGTGAGCACGTAGCCGCGAGGGTCGCCAGGCTTGTGGTAGAAGGCGCAGAACGTGCAATACACATTGCACACATCGGTGTAATTGACATTGCGGTCAATGATGTAACTGACTTTCCCAGGATCGTTATTCCGGTTGCGCACAATGGTGGCGGCCACGGTGAGATCCACTAGGGCAGCGTGTTCCAGCAAATGGAGAGCCTCGGCCTCGTTCAGGCGAAGTCCCTGCTCCACCTTGCCGAGGATGGGCGCAGTGATGTCCAGGCTTAAGCATTGGCGATGGGAGCCAGAGGCAAGGCCATCATCAAACCTGGTAACCCATGATCCGCAGGCAGCGGCGGCAGATGGAGGCTTCGCTTTCAATGCCATGGTTGAAATGGTCCATGGTGTATTTGCATCTGCACTTTTCGCAGACCTGGGTCGGCTCAGTGGTGTCTTTAGGGGCATAGAGATGGGTTGGATCAGGCATCTAGGCACTCCGTGAGCTTCTAGCTTAGCCGCGCGGGCGTGACCCCACCACCCATGACAGCGCAACTGGCCTATTCAGAAAAAAAGCCCGGAGGGTGACTCCGGGCTTGGCGAATGAGAGAAAGGATTACTCCGTAGCTTCGATCGGTTCGAGCGGGATTTCATGCCTCCCCACGTGCGCCACTGTGACTTTCTTGTCATGGCGCTTGTGGGCTTGGGCATCCAGCTTGTCCATGGCCTGGGAGAGGCTCTTGTACATGTCTGGGGATTCACTGGAGGCCACGAATGTGTCATGACGGGTCTTGAGGGCCACCTCGACGGAATGACGGTGGTTGTCCACGGAAAAAATGACGTGGACATCAATGATGTCATCCAGAAAGGTGGTCATCTTGTCGAGGCGTTCCTTGGACGCAATCCGAAGTGCCTCGGAGACTTCAACATGGCGACCGGTGAAATGTACCTTCATCGTTTCCTCCTTATGTGGGCTGATGCCCGGAAAAACAACTGGGACACGCATTCCGGCGGGCGGGACATTCCCGCCACCCGGCAATCCTTGGGACCCTGCTGCATGAATGCATCAATTCATCTGTCTATCTATCTTTGGCGCCGTCGAGACGCGGGTGGGATCTTGAGTTCTTCACGGTATTTGTTCACAGTCCGGCGAGCCACTTGTATGCCATCTTGTGCGAGCAGTTTCGCCAGGGTTTCATCAGAAAGGGGTTTAGAGGTTTCCTCGGCCTGCACCAAGGCCTTGATCCGGTGCTTTACAACGGTGGCGCTGACATCGGTCCCGGTATCGGAGCCCAAGGACGCACTGAAGAAATAGTTCATGTCGAAAAGGCCCTGGGGCGTGTGGATGGTCTTGGCTTTCACCACCCGGGAGATGGTGCTTTCGTGGAATCCGGTGGCTTCGGCCACATCCCGCAACACCATGGGCCGGAGGCCCTCGACGCCCTTTTCCATGAAGTCCCTTTGCAATTCCACCATGGCCAGGGAGACCCGCAGCACAGTCCGGTTGCGGTCCTCGACTCCGCGGATGAAGTCACGGGCGGAACGGTAGCGTTCGCGGATGAAATCCTTATCGCCCTTCACGTCCGAAGAGGCCAGGAAATTGCGGTACTCGCCGCTGACACGCAGGCGGGGAAGGCCTTCGTCATTCAGGTAGACTTTCCAGCCCCCATCTTCGCCCTTGAGCACCACGATGTCTGGCTTCACGACCCGGTCGCCCTCGGGATCAAAAGCGCGGCCTGGGGCCGGATGCAGGTGGCGCAATACGGCCAGCGCTTCATCCAACTCTGCGTCATCGCACTGGAGGACTTTTTTGAGCTTGGTGTGATCCTTCTGCCCCAGCAGGTCCGTGTGGTTGCGGATGATGCGGACCGCTAGATCATCGGGTTCGGCACCGGCATGGCTCAACTGCAACAGCAGGGATTGCTGCACCGTGAAGCAACCCACGCCGCTGGGGTCGAACTCCTGAAGGATTTCCAACAAGCCTTGCAGCTTCTCCACGGAGACGCCCAGCTCCGCAGCGAGTGCCTCGGGAGTGGCTTCGCCGGGCTCATCGGGGTCTATCCGGAGGAAGCCTTTGGCATCGAGAAAATTCTCAATCAGGCGTTCCAGCTGGAGAATCCTGGGGTCCTCTTCGTCAAGGGTTTCGTGCAATTGGGAGACAAGGTGCTCTTGCAGGGTCTCGTTGGAGGTGAGCCGGTCTTCCCAGGAGGTGCGTTCATCGTCTGGCAGGCTGCTGGTACGGGGCAAGTCCGTGTCCCAGCTGTTTTCGGCGGCCATGTCCACTTCCTGGACCTGGGAAACGCCTTCTTCAGTGAAAGCCTCCAGGTCGGACTCTGGATTCATCTCCGCGGCCGCATCGAGCATGGGACCAAGATCCACTGTGTCCATGCCCTCTGGAACTTCCACTCCCTCCTGGGCCACTGCATCCTGGGCATCCTGGCTCACGTCGGAATCATGCCCCTCTTCAAGGGCTTCCATGGTGGGGATCTCATCGCCCTCCTCGGCCAATTCCAGCAGGGGATTTTCCTCCAGCTCCCGCTCCACGGTCTGGCTCAGCTCTTGAAGGTTCATCTGCCAGAGCTTCAGCTTGAGCTGCATGGACGGGGTCAAAGCCAGGGTTTGGCTTTGGGAGAGGCGCTGTGTGAGGTAGGGGCCTTGGGCCATGTTGTTTTGTATCCTAATCCAACTTAAACCGTTCACCGAGATAGACCCGTCGAATATCCGGATCTTCGGCGATCTCTTGAGGCAGCCCCTGTTTCATGATCATCCCATCGGCCAAGATATAGGCCCGGTCGGCGATGTGCAAGGTCTCCCGGACATTGTGGTCGGTAATGAGCACGCCGATGCCACGTTCTTTCAAATCATGAATTAAGCCCTGAATCTCCATGACTGATTTAGGATCCACCCCAGCAAATGGCTCGTCCAGCAGCATGATTTTTGGATCTGTCACCAGGGCTCTCGCCAGTTCACACCGGCGGCGCTCTCCGCCAGAAAGACTCATGCCTCTGGTGTTACGAACTTTCCCTAGGTGGAAATCTGCAAGCAACCGCTCACATCTCGAAATCTGTTCGTCTCGTGGGATGGGTTGCAATTCTCCCAAGGCCATGAGGTTTTCCCATACTGTCAGGCCACGGAAAACGCTGGATTCCTGGGGCAGATAGCCGATACCCAGGCGGGCTCGGCGATGCATGGGTTGTTGGGTGATATCCCGTCCTTGCCAGAAAATTTGACCCTGATCAGGCGCTTCTACGCCCACCACCATGTAAAACGTGGTGGTTTTTCCCGCACCATTGGGACCGAGCAACCCTACAACCTCGCCGGGCGCCACCGCCAGACTCACGTCCCGAACCACGACGCGGTCCCCAAACGTTTTTTTCAGGTTTTTTGCCTCCAGGCAGATTTCGGTCATGGCTCAAGGTCTCAGAAAGATGCCGGGTCCGTAAAGAAATTAGGTATTCCTTTAGGGACCCGTAGTTTCAGCTAGTCCCCGGACTCGCCCCTGCCAGCGGGCCATTTGGGAATTGATATCCAGATCCAGAGCTTCTCCCCTGCCTTCCCCCATACGGCCGCGCAGCAATACTTCGCCATCGGCCCTCACCGACTTGACGATCCGGCCCGGTCCAAGCACCACCAAAATGCGATCAGCCTTCAACCTCCACCCCAGTCCCTGGCATTCCACGTGGCCCGAAAGCGTGACCCTGGCAGAATCTGAATCCCCGTGGTCGGCTCGAAGCGTCATATCCCCCTGGCTAGCGGCCAGGGAACCCATGATGCCTTCGGGGAATTGCAATCGTTCGCCTTGGCGGAGGATCCGCAGGCCCGTAAGCCGCTCCCTCAGGCGGGTCCAGGTCGCGGGCCGTCCCTGAAGCATCCAGGATGGCGAAGCGCCTAGTCTTGTGTCCTCCCATTGGAGCCTGGACCCCCGAAGATTTCCCCCACCAAAAAGATCAGCCACGATAGGCCCTTCAAAAGTCCAATGGTTGGGGTCCCCCGAACCGGCCCCCGCCGAAAATGTCCCCTCTTCGCTCCGGCCATAGACCGGGGCTCCAAGCTTCCATTTGCTGGTGGCCCTTTGCACCACGGCGCGGGGACTGCTCAGGCTACGCTTCCCCCAGGTGAGCAATGCTGTGCCTTCCGCCCTGGCTTCACCCACGGCCAGGTCCGCCGGCAGATCATCGCCCGCCGCCTCCCGCAGCAGGATACGGGGGCTTTTCAGTGTGAGCCGCAAGCCATCCAACGGCTGATCCCAGGTCACACTGCCCTCTAGCCGCTGACCAGCCTTGGTCCAGCGGACTCCGTTGGCACTAAGGTGTTCCTCTCCCCCAAGCACTGCACGATGGGCTTGGAATTGCCTCAGTTCAATGGAATCCACACTTGCTCCGGGTTTTGGCCTGGGAGCGAATCCACCGGCGGCCTCGCCCTTCCACCCATCGTCACGATTAAAACTCAAATGTCCGGGCCATTTGAACTGGTCAGTTTTCAGTTCCGCGATATCAGCCTGGATAGTGCCACCTTGCACTTCGGCCTTCACGTTCCGGAACAGCCCTTCTTGAAAAGCCGACTTGGCCCAAAGGCTACCGGCCTCCATCCGCAACAGTGGGCCTGCTTCGGTGGATTCCCACAAGACCGGGCCTTGGTCCACTTCCATCCGGCCATCGCTTGAGCGGCGCCAGCCCGCCGGAAGCACCCATCGCCCTTTTCCGTCGCCCTCCAAGTTTTCCCAATGAAGTGGCGCCAAACCTTCCCAGGCCCCTTTCTCCCAGCGCAAGGCTGGCCCCTTGCCCTCGACGCGGCCCCGGCCTAAAACCTGCCCCCCAGGAGCGATGCCCTGCAAATCCATGGGCGCCTGGAGGATCCACTTGCCTTCCTGCCGCTGAGCTGAAGGAGACACCATGGCCCACCGCACTTCGGGCTCTTCCAGCGCCCCCGTGACACCCGACAGATGCAGATCAGATTCCTGACCTTCGATGATCCGATAGGAGAGGACAAAACGGCCGTTGTCCAACTGTTCGGTGATCGTGCCTCGGGTTCCCTTGGGCGTGCCAGGAAATACGTTGTCTTTCGGCGCCACCACCTTGGGTCCCCGGCCGATGTAGATGAGACAGGCGCCGATGGTCCCGACGATGAGCAGCCAACCTGCGGCGGTCCACACGGGATTCCTGGCGGAGGCCCACCGAAGGGAGTTCACGCGCCTGCCTCCTCGGACACATTCATCGCGCCACCAACGGGACCATCCACCAGGAAGGTCCGGCCCCAACGTGGTTGGTCCTGCACTGTGCAGGCCATGCGAATAGCATCTCCCTTCAGCATGCCAAGGCTCGCCTCGGCGCCAGAGAACCAGGTGAGGGGTTCAGAATGGCCCATCAAGCGGAGTTTCACATGGCCTTCGCCGAAGGGCTGGGGCGCTGCTTGAAGCGCACCCTGCACCACCATCAGGACCGGCGGAAATCCCTGGCCAAAGGGTTCCAGGCGGTCCAGTTCCAACGGCGATGGCACCAGTTCTGCGCCGAGGCCGTCCACCGGCAAGCTGGGCGATCTCAAAGCACGCGCCTGCAATGCTGCCCCACGCTGCAAACTTTGACGCACGAAGGGTAGCTTGGATAATTCGAAACTCATGCCGGCCGCGGCTCGATGACCACCCCCGCTCAATAGAAAAGGCCCGGCCAGTTGAAGCAGCTCCCCCAGATCAAAGCCTTCCGGGGCGCGCAACGAGCATTGCGCCACACCGTCAAGCACCGTGCAGACCCCCGTGGGACGCCCACTTTCGCGCATCCGTTGGCCCGCCACGATGCCGATGACACCCTTGTGGGCGGATGGTTCGACGACAAGATCGAAATCCTCGCCGTCCGGCGCCGATAGGTTCATGGCGAGATGGCGCTGGATCTTGCGCCGCTCGGTGTTCAGGGATTCCACACGTGCGGCAAGGCGCTGGGCTTCCACGGAATCCCGTGTCAACAACAACCGCACCGCATCCTCCGCGCCTCCCATGCGGCCCACAGCATTAAGGCGCGGCGCCACGCCAAAGGCGATGTCCTGTGCCCTGACAACATTCCCAGTTTCGATGCGCGCGGCGCTGAGCAGCGCCATAAGACCAGGTCCGTTGGCGCCTCGCAGGGCATCCAAGCCCCGACGCACCAATAACGCATTTTCCCCGTGCAGGGGCATCATATCGGCGATGGTGCCGATGGCCACAAGCTTCAGGAGGCCATCGAGGAAAGTCGTGTCCGGGGCCGAATCCAGCAACCCTTGAGCCACCTTGAAGGCCACACCCACGCCGGCGAGAAAGCGATTCGGGTAATCCCCAAGTTGGGGATGGACGATGGCCTTCGCTGGGGGCAATTCGGTGCCAAGTGAATGATGGTCGGTGATAATCCATTCCATGCCCAGCTCACTGCTGGCGCACACCTCTGCCACGCTGCGCACGCCGCAATCCACCGAAATGAGCAGATCAGGATGAAGGGATTCCTTTAATTCCCGGATGCAATCCAGGTGCAAACCATAGCCATCTGAAAATCGGTTAGGAATGAAAAACCTGACCTTGGCGCCAAGCTTCTCCAACACGCGAACCAGCAAGGCGGTGGCGGTGACTCCATCCACGTCATAGTCACCATAGACACAGATGGACAGCCCCTTTTCGATGGCTTGGCGGATGCAGGCCACAGCCTCGTCCACTCCCGGAAGCAGGTAGGGGTCTGTGCAACGGGACCACACCGGATCCAATCTCCAAGCCAGGTCTTCTGGATGATCCAGCCCCCGCAGCCAGGCGAGGCGAGCGGCCCTTGGATCTAGATCCAAGTCCCTCGCCATCCGGCCCCAAGGCTCCGGGCCCGGCGGAACCACACGACGGAGACGCCAAGGCTTGGCGCTGGAGGCACTGGCTTTCGTGCCTGGCACCACTAGCCCACGCTACCCATGGAAGCGAATTTTTGATAGCGGGCTTCCACCAGGTCCTCGGGCAGCACTTCAGACAATTCCGCGAAGGCCTGGCCTACCGCATCCTTGAGCGCCATTGCGGCACCGTCCCAATCACCCTGGGCGCCGCCAAGCGGTTCCGGGATGATGCCATCAATAACGCCCAGATCCACAAGCGCGGGAGCTGTGAGCTTCAGAGCACTGGCCGCTTGGGCCGCCATGGCTGGGTCTTTCCAGAGAATTGAAGCGCATCCCTCTGGCGAGATCACCGAATAGATGGCGTTCTCCATCATGAACACGCGGTCCGCCACGCCCAAAGCCAGGGCGCCGCCGGAACCGCCCTCACCGATGACCACCGCCACCACGGGCACCCGCAGCTTGGCCATCTCAAGCAGATTTCGGGCAATGGCTTCGGCTTGGCCGCGTTCTTCGGCATCCACGCCAGGATAGGCGCCAGGGGTGTCAATAAGGCAAAGCACTGGGCGCTGGAATTTTTCAGCCAGGTGCATGAAACGCAAGGCCTTGCGATAGCCCTCGGGCTTGGGCATGCCGAAATTGCGCAGGATCTTCTGTTTGGTGTCCCGGCCCTTCTGCTGGCCGATGATCATGACCGGATTCCCATCTATCCAGCCCAGGCCGCCCACGATGGCGGCATCGTCACCGAAATTGCGATCCCCGTGGATCTCTTCGAAGCGGTCGCAGATGCGCTCGATGTAATCCAGCGTATAAGGCCGTTTGGGGTGGCGCGCCAGCTGAGCCCGCTGCCAGTCCGTAAGATTGGAGAAAGCCTCGCCCTTCAATTTCTTCAGCTTTTTTTCGAGCTTTTCCTTCTTGGAGGACTGGCTCGGGTCCATATCAAGGGCGCGGATTTCTGCTTCCAGCTCCAGGATGGGCTTTTCGAGCTGGGCCAAATCCATAACCTGCTCTGGGGATGGGTTGCTCACGTAGGCCTCGAAGTTGTTCGTTTCGAGTGTACCGGAACCGGAGCCTTGCCACTCGCCGCCGCACACCCATAGTGGATCAGGAACAAGGAGCTTCCCATGCGCCGCCTATGCATTCTCGTCATCCTCCCCCTAATGGGAGCCACCGCAACGGATTTCCAGGAAATAGACGGGTCCAAACTACCGAACGTTCCGGGCCCCTTCACCAGCCGGATGGCAGACCCGGCCCGCGACATGAATTTCAACGATATCGGTGCCAGAATCCGCACCCAGGCCCGCCATGCAGGGAGCATCACACCTGCGGTGGCCCTTCCTCAAGGTTCGCTCAAGGTGAAGGACAAAGTGGCGGATGTGTCTGGCTGGAAAGCCTATCGTGTGGAAGTCCCCGTCGGAGGTGCCGTCCACATGCGTCTACGGGGACACCACGAAGGCTGGTTTGTTGTCAGAACCATGAACAAGTGGGGCAGCTTAGAAAAAGGAATGCTCCAGAATGTGATCAAAACCGGCAACCCTGAAGCCCGCTATGCCAATCCCACCAAAGAGGCCAAGACCATTTACTTCGTCGTAGACACCACCGAACTGAACACAGTTGGAGAGGAGTACACGCTGGAGGTCACTGTTTCTTGAAATGGCTTTGAGCTTCAACATCATGGCTCAAGGCTCACGGCCTACTATGGTGTGATGCTCAACTTGCCCTTCCCCCTCCTTGGTCTCAGTGGCGGCATTGCCACGGGCAAGACCTTTGTGGCTCAAGAAATGGCCAAGCGCGGTTGGATCATCATTGATGCTGATCAACTGGCCCGGGAAGTGGTGGAACCCGGTAGCCAAGGGTTGGCCGAGGTGGTGCGCGCATTCGGCCCTGAAATCCTGACCGCTGGCGGCACCATGGATCGGGCGCTGCTTGGCCAACGGATTTTTAATGATGGCCAAGCCCGGGCGCGCCTCAACGCCATTCTCCACCCCCGCATCGAAGCCCTTCGCAATGCCCGGTTACTGGCGCTCCCGCCCGATTCCAAGGGCGCAGTGCTGGATGCGGCTTTGTGGATTGAGAGAGGCCGGGCCCACCATTTTGATGAATTCTGGATCGTGGCTGCGCCGGAAAATATGCGCTTGCGCCGCTTGCTTTCGCGTGATGGCATTCCCCCAGAAGCGGCCCTCGCCCGTTTGCGCTCCCAGAGCCGCGATCCCGAGAAATTGCTTCATGCCGACGCGGCGATCCTGAATGACGGCCGCGATCTCGCCGAGATCCTTGATCGGGCCGAAGCCCACCTTCTGGCAAACTGGAGGATTGCCCGGCAGCGCCGTTGGAAGGACCGCATGAATTCGAAATTCTCGCCCGAAGAACTCCGACAGATTCTTGAAACCCTGCTTTCCAAAGGCGGACAGTATGGCGAGGTCTTCGTGGAATGCAGGCGCGCCTGCGCGCTCGGCATGGACGATGGCCGCATGGAGGATGTCGTCGCCAGCGAAACCTTCGGCGCCAGCCTGCGCGTGATGGAAGGCGAAACTACGCGCTTCGCAGATCTGATCGCGCCGACTTTTGATGAATTGATGGAAGATGCGAAGCTCCTGGCCGCGCCGGGGAACGGTTCCGCCGCCGCCGTTCCGGCATTGCAGGAATTCGTCCACCCCACGCCCAGCCCCGTGGAAATGGACCCGGCAACGGTCCCACTGTCTGAAAAAGTGGCTCTGGTGCGCCGTACGGAAACCATGGCTCGGGAACATGGCGAAACCCTCCGGCCCGGTGCGATCAAGCAGGTTTCCGTGGGCTACGGCGATTCCACCCAAAGCGTCTGGATCGCCTCCGCCGAATTGAAGGATGGGGCCTGGAACACAAGCCTCAGCACGGATCATCGGACTCAGGGTGTGCTGCGGCTCAATGCCACTTCAGGCGATGGCGTGCAACTCCAAAGCGGATATCAGGCCCTCGGCGAGACCAGAGGGTTTGAGCTCTTCACCGATGAAGCCGTGGCGAAGATCGTCAAGGAAGCGGTGCGGCTCAGCATCCAGGCGCTCGATGCCCGCCCGGCGCCCGCGGGCACCTTCCCGGTCGTGCTCAGTTCGTCCGCCGGCGGAACCATGATCCACGAAGCCTGCGGCCATGGACTGGAGGCGGATCTCGCCCTGGCGGGCATGAGCGCCTTTGCCGGAAAACTGGGCCAGAAGGTCGCCGGCAGCGGCGTCACGATCATCGACGATGGCACCCTGCCCTTCAAGCGGGGCAGCCAGAGCATGGATGACGAAGGCAATCCCGTCAGCCGTGTCGTGCTCATCGAGGATGGCATCCTGAAAAACTACCTCCAGTCCCGCAAGACCGCCCGGAAGATGGGTGTGGAAGCTACGGGCAATGGCCGCCGCGAAAGCTACCGGCACCTCCCTATTCCCCGCATGCGCAATACCTTCCTGGCTCCCGGCAACGAAGCGCCCGAAGACATCCTCAAGGATCTGGACCGCGGCCTGCTGGTGAAGCGCATGGGCGGTGGGCAGGTGGACACCGTCACCGGAAATTTCGTCTTCCAAGTGACCGAAGGCTATTGGGTGGAAAAAGGTGTCCCCATGTATCCGGTGAAGAACGCGACGCTCACCGGCTGCGGCCCCGAGGTGCTGGCTTCCATCACCCGCATCGGTTCAGACCTTCATCATTTCGACATTGGCACCTGCGGCAAGGATGGCCAGGGCGTTCCTGTCAGCGATGCCCTGCCCACCATCCTTGTTCCAGCGCTAGTGGTGGGCGGCACCGCGGAACCGCTGCCGCAGGTGATCTGAGCTAACAACAGCTTTCTCCGCTTCCCTCAGCCACTCCGCTGCCCTCCGCGTAGTTCTTTTTCGATAGGCCCATGATGCTCCGATCATTCATCCCAGAGTTCCTGGAATCCAGTCTGCAAGAAGGCATCCGTCACGCTGAAAAGCTCGGCGCTTTTGGTGCGGAAACCTTTGTTTCCGTTTCCCGCTCCAGAAAGGCCAAAGTCCAGAACGGCGAGTTGGAAGACCTGAGCGTCTCCAAGCGGGGCGGCATCGGCGTTCGCGTTTTGCGCTCCGGAGACAAGGGCATCAAGGTTGGTTCCGCCACCACCACAGATCTCTCGCGCCCAGATTTCAGGGATCTCTTCGCCCAGGCCTGGGAATTGTCCGAACTGGGTGACGAGGATCCCTGGATCCGGCAGGCCGATCCCGAAGGAGTGGATGACCTGCCAAGCCGCTTTGATAGCCGGGGCGCAGCCTTGACGGCTGAACAGCGAATCGCGCGGGCCCATGCATTGGAGGACTCAGCGCGGAAAGCATCTTCCAAGGTCGTGGCGGTGCGCGGCGCCACCTGGGCCGATGGGGAAGGCGCATCCTTGCTGCTTACACAAAAGGGCGTGCGGGCCTACGATGTGGCGTCTTCTTGTTCCGCCAGCATCGAACTGGCCGTTGCGGACGGTGAAGACCGCCAGGCCTCCTGGCACTGGGACATGGGCCGCCATCCGGACAGCTTCGATCTCGCGGCGGTGGGCGCCGAAGCCGCGCTCAAAGGAGAGCAGAAGCTGAATCCAAAACCACTGCCTGCGGGCAAGTACCCGGTGGTATTGCATCCCGAAGTCGCGGTGGATCTCTTCGGCATCATCGCGGGCATGCTTTCGGCGGAATCCGTGCTGAAGCAGCGCAGCCTTTTCGCGGGCAAGAAAGGCGAACGCATCGCTTCCCCCCTGCTCACCCTCATCGATGATGGCCGCCTGCCGAACGGCCTGGGCAGCGAACCCTGGGATGGCGAGGGCCTATCCACACGCCGCAACGTGCTGGTGGAGGATGGAATGCTGAGGACCTATCTCCACACGCTGAAAACAGCTGCGGAAATGGGCGAAGCCCCCACAGGCACCGCCAGCCGGGGCCTCGGGGGCAATCCTGGCGTGACGCTGTTCAATCTGTTCCCAAAAGCCGGGGAGAAATCCGCCGCGGAGCTGCACCGCCTGGCGGGCAACGGTGTGCTCATCACTGAGCTCATGGGGTTGCACACGGTGGATCCTGTCAGCGGCGACCTCAGCGTGGGCGCGTCAGGCCTCCGCATCCGCGATGGCATCCTTTGCGAAGCCGTGGACAAGATCACCTTCGCCGGCAACCTCCGCGACTTCCTCACCCGCATCGTGGCCCTGGGCAACGATCTCCGCTGGTACGGCAGCAGCGCCGGACTTTCGATCCTGCTCGAAGACATGGCGCTGGGCGGAAGCTGATGGAAGTGGTCTAAGGAAAATATTCGAACCGGTACCTTCAGTCCGGGCAGGCGGGAAGTAGCCTGAGTCTTCACCTTTTTACTGGAGACTACATGCTCAGGTCCATCCTCCTCCGCACCCTGCTCTCGCTACCGCTGGCAGCGCTCCCAGCCATGGCCCAGGGAACGACCCACCTCAATGTGCCCTCCAAACAGATCGTCTACCTCACCTTCTTCAAGGCGCCCGGAGATGGCAACGGCCAGATGTCAGGCATGTATATGCAGCGTGCTGATGGCTCCTGGGTAGGGAACGCCATACCTGCAGGCCAGGCCCTCATTGTCCGCGAGCTGTCCATCGCGACAAGCTACGGAACCAGCGCCAACCCCTTCCAGGTGGGTGTCCAGCTCACCCAGACAGATGCGTCGAACACCTACTACTACGGCCAACTCCGGGAGACGTTCACGATCCCGTCCGGTAACTTTTCCTTCAATTTCCACCTGCATACGGATGTAGGGCTGGTGGTGGCGGGCACCATGAAACCGAAGGTCTCCGTATCCCCCAACAACGGACCATTCGCCATCTCCACTTGGGACAGCATCAGTGTCTCGGGCCTGGGTTACCTGACAACCTTCTGATGGCTGCCTAGCAACACCGAAAATGATCAAAGCCCGAGCAGCCTGCCTGGGCTTTGATCATTTCGGTGGATGCTCCAGGAGCTCGATTTCCGGGTTTTTTTCCGCGGTGGTCCTCCGCTGCCAATCGTTCTCGAAAAGCACGGCTGGGTTGCCTTCGCCGTCCTCCACCAGTTCGCCCCAAAAGCGCGTGGGATCCGGCCAGCCTCCACGCAGCCAGCGGGCCATCTGGAAGCCTCGGGATTCCAGGACTACCGGACAGGCATACTCTTCTTTCAGACGATGGGCCAGCACCTCGAATTGCAGCCGACCCACTGCGCCGAGGATCGGCAAGGGTGCGCCGCCCTTGGGCCAGAAGACCTGCACCACTCCCTCTTCGGCGATCTGCCCCAAACCCTTCAAAAAACCTTTGCGGGCACCCGGGTCGGCGAGGCGGACGGATGAAAACTGCTCAGGCGAGAATCTCGGCACCGCGTGGAATTCCATAGAACCCGCAGCGCTGAGCACATCCCCAATGCGGAAGAGCCCAGGATTGATGAGGCCCAGAATGTCACCGGGCCAGGCTTCATCCACGATCTCCCGCTCCCGGCCGAAAAACATGTGCGGGTAGTTGAGCTTGATGCTCTTTTTCCCACGCACATGCAGCGCGTCCATGCCCCGCTCGAAATGGCCGCTGACGATGCGCGCGAAGGCCACACGATCACGATGGGCCTTGTTCATATTGGCCTGGACCTTGAAAACGAAGGCTGTGAATGGCATTTCAGGATCCACCGCGCCGCCGTCCATGAGGGGCCGCGGACCCGGCGCTGGCGCCAGGTTCAGGAATTCGTCCAGGAAATCCGCCACGCCGAAATTGTTCACAGCGCTGCCAAAAAACATGGGGGACTGCTTCCCGGCCAAGAATTCAGATTGATCGAATGCCGGCAGCACGTGGTTCATAAGGTCCACGTCATCCTTGAGTTGCTGAAGCTCTGCTTTTGTAAGCAACGCCACGATTTCCGGATCTTCCAGGCTGCCCTCGCCCACCATGCGGGCTTTGCGGCCGGCCTTGGCCCGCTCGAAGAGCTGGATTCGCCCAGTGGCGCGCACGTAGACACCTTTGAAATCCGTGCCACTGCCGATGGGCCACGTCATGGGCACCGCGTGGAGACCAAATAGCTCCTCGACTTCATCAATCAGTTCCACCGGCTCACGGCCGGGGCGGTCCAGTTTGTTCACGAAAGTGAAGATCGGGAGGTTGCGCTCCTTGGCCACGCGGAACAATTTTTTCGTCTGTTCTTCCACGCCCTTGGCGCAGTCGAGCAGCATCACCACCGAATCGGCCGCCGTCAGCGCGCGGTAGGTGTCCTCGCTGAAATCCTGGTGGCCCGGCGTATCCAGCAGGTTGATGCAGTGGCCCTGGTACTCGAACTGCATGGCGGCGGAAGTCACTGAAATGCCGCGCTCCTGTTCGATGCTCATCCAGTCGGAGTGCGCCGCGGCGCCGCCTTCCCGTGACTTGACCGAACCCGCCCGATCAATGGCGCCGCCGTAGAGCAGCAGCTTTTCAGTCAATGTGGTTTTGCCCGCGTCGGGATGGGAAATAATGGCAAACGTTCTACGGCGGGCGATTTGTTCAGAGAGATTCATGGGCATCCAGCAAAAAGAAACGGCCCGGTGGGCCGTTAAGGAATGATATCAGCCACGCTGAGTTACTTCATCAGTCCGTATCGCTGCTTCAGCGCAAGTTCCTGCCGTTGGAGCGCGTCCGTACGGGCCTTCAGGGCATTGGCCCGATCTGCGAGCTGGATGGCCGCGGCCTCCTGCCCAGCGGCAGAGAGAGCCAGCTTCACGTCGCGCATCAAGCCCAGACCCGCGTCCAGGCTCGCGAGGCTCTCCCGGTGATAGGCGGCGCAAGGCTGGGGCGGCAAGATGGCGTATAAGCGATTTCGCGTTGCCTCGGCCCGCTGGATCATGCCATCGAAGCCCGAAATGTCCCCCTTGCCGAGGCCCGCCACCACTTGCTGGGCTATGGTTTCAGGGTCCCCGCTCGCAGGATTCTGGATGGCTTCGACGGCCTGGAAATAGGCCGCCACAAAGGCTCGGGCGGGATCGCCTGGGGGGATCGCCGTTCCTGATGGCGTGGTGGCGGGGGGTGTCGTCGGGTCCGGCTGTGGAATCTCGGAGGAGGGAGATCCGCCTCTGCTGATCGTCGGCGTGAGTGGACGTTCTTGAGCTGGCGCCACGGGTGTCATAAGGGAGGAAATCCTCGGTCCAGTCCTGGCTTCTTCGAGATGCCTGCGTCCGGATTCCCGGCCCAGAAGAAAGACGATTCCGAGCACCGCGAGGGCCGCCACGCCCACTAAGCCCGCCAGGAGGCTTCTTGGCAGCTCGATCTTGGCGCTCATGGCTCTGGCAACTCCAGTGGTTCGCTACTTCTTGATCCCTACCTGCCCCAGCATCCACGCCATCTCGAAGGCCTTGTCTTTGAGCGCATCGTAACGGCCCGAGGCGCCGCCGTGGCCCGCGGGGTCCATCTTGCATTTCAGCAGCAGCGGGTTTGAATCGGTCTTTGAGACCCGCAGCTTGGCCACATACTTGGCGGGCTCCCAGTACATCACCTGGCTGTCGTTGAAGCTCGTCGTGACGAGGATCGCCGGGTAGTTCTTCTTTTCGATGTTGTCGTAGGGGCTGTAGGACTTCATGTAGTTGTAGGCGGGTTTCTCGTTGGGATTCCCCCATTCCAGGTATTCGCCCACCGTGAGCGGCAGCGTGGCGTCCATCATGGTGTTCATCACGTCCACGAAGGGCACCGCCGCATGCACCGCCTTGAAGAGGTCCGGCCGCATGTTGGTGACGGCGCCCATGAGCAGGCCACCGGCGCTGCCGCCTTCGATGAGCAGGCGATCCTTGGACGTCCATTTGTTCGCTTGAAGCCATTCGGCGCTATCAATGAAATCTGTGAAAGTGTTCCGCTTTTTCATCAACATGCCGTCGTCGTGCCAGGCTTCGCCCATTTCGTTGCCGCCCCGGATATGGGCGATGGCGAAGACCACGCCGCGATCCAGCAGGCTGAGGTTGTTGCTGGAAAAGGCCGCGCTCGAACCGTAGCCGTAGGATCCGTACGCGTAAAGCCAGAGCGGGTTCTTGCCATTCAGCTTGAGGCCCTTCCTGTACACCACCGACAACGGCACTTTGACGCCATCCCGGGCCTCGGCCCAGAGCCGCTTGCATTCGTACTTCGACGGATCGAAGCCGCCCAGCACCTCGGTCTGCTTGAGCAGCGTCTTCTTGCGGGTGGCCATGTCGTAATCGAAGACGCTGTTCGGCGTGATGGGGGACTGGTAACCGAAGCGGAACATATGGCTATCGAATTCCGGATTGGCGCCGTCAAAGGCCGCATAGACCGGCTCGGGGAAAGCAAAGTTGTGCCATTGCCCTTTCTTGAAATCCAGCACTCGGAAGCGGTTGAGGCCTTCGGATTTGGTGGTGGCGACAATGAAATCCTTGAAGAGTTCCACACCTTCCAGAAGGGCCGCCGGATCATGCGGAATGAACTCCTTCCAAGCCTTTGGGCTGATGTCCGCGTCCGGCGCAGTGACCATGCGGAAGTTCTTGGCGCCCTTGTTGGTGCGGATGTAGAACAGCCCCTCGCGGTGGTCCACACCGTACTTGTGGTCCTTTTCGCGCGGCAGAAAAACCTTCAGCTCATCCTTGGGCCGGGCCGCGTCCAGGTAGCGCATTTCGGTGGAATCCGTGGCTCCGATATAGACCATGACAAACTTCTTGTCTTTGGTCCGGCCTACACCCATCCGGTACAGCTCGTCCTTTTCCTCGTATACCTTCTGGGGAGCCATCCCAGGATCCATGCGCCAAAGCGTGTCAGAGCGTTTGGTGACGGCGTCTTCGGTGGCGAAGAAAACCGTGGCGTTGTCCGACGCCCACTCCGTGGACGTGACCCGCTCGGCCAGGGGGCTGCTTACGGCGCCGGTCTCCAGATCCTTGATGAACAGCTTGTACTGGCGGAAGCCTGTGTCATCTGTGGTGAACATGAGTTTCTTGCCATCGTCGCTCACATCGAAGGATCCCAAGCCCAGGTACTTCTTGCCCTTGGCCAGCTCGTTCTGGTCCAGCAGGATCTCTTCTTTGGCATCCTGGTCGATGCCGGTCGCGGAGCCATGCTTGCGGCACTGGATGGGATACTGCTGCCCCTCCACCGTGCGCGAGTAGTAGAACCACTCCCCGCGCCGCACAGGCACGCTCAGATCCGTCTGTTTGATGCGGCCCAGCAACTCCTTGTAGAGCGCGTCGGCAAACGGCTTCAGCTCCTTGGTCTGGGATTCGAGAAAGGCGTTTTCCGCGTCCAGGTATTTGGCGACTTCTGGATTTGATTTTTCCCGCAGCCAGAAATAGTCATCACTGATCGTTTCGCCGTGGCGGACTTCCTTGTGGGGTTTACGAGCGGCAACAGGGGGCTTAGGAGACTCGGCCATGGCAACAACAGTCAGAAGGGCCAGCGTGGCTGGAATTCGGAAAAAGGTAGTGGCATTCACAAAGGGCTCCTCGAATGGCTTGACCGCTGTCTCACAGCACCATCATACGGAAAAGGAGCGCCCGGAGGCGCCCCTTTGCAGTTCCCGGATGAGGGTTCGAAAGAAGCCACCCTGCGCCGTGATGCCCCCTACTTCATTTCCACCACTGGGATGCGCATGCCGTAGAAGGAACGCCATACGAAAACCGTGGAGATAAGGAAGAAGACGAGTGCCGCGATGTGGGCGGTGTTGGGATTGAGTTCGATGGCCAGTTCGACGGCCAGGAGGCCGAACAGGGTCGTGAACTTGATGACCGGGTTCATGGCCACGGAGGAGGTGTCCTTGAACGGATCGCCCACGGTATCGCCCACGATGACGGCATCGTGGAGAGGCGTGCCCTTGGCCCTCAGCTCGGTTTCCACGAGCTTCTTGGCGTTGTCCCAGGCGCCGCCGGCATTGGCCATGAAGATGGCCTGGTAGAGCCCGAAGATCGCGATGGAGATCAGGTAGCCGATGAAGAAGTAGTGGTCGATGCAGGCGAAGGCCAGGGTGGAGAAGAACACCGCCAGGAAGATGTTGAACATGCCCTTCTGGGCGTACTTGGTGCAGATCTCCACGACCTTTTTGGAATCCTCCACCGAAGCTTTGGTGGCTCCGGCATCGAGGTTGATATTCTCCTTGATGAACTCCACGGCCCGGTAGGCGCCGGTGGCAACCGCTTGGCAGGCCGCGCCGGAGAACCAGAAAATAATCGCGCCGCCGGTAATGAGCCCCAGCAGGAACAGGGGATTGATGATGGAGAGGCCCCGGTAGACGTTATCGACGCCGAACTTGCCGTTAAGCAGCTGGATGATGGAGAAGATCAGGGTGGTGGCGCCCACGACCGCGGTGCCGATGAGCACGGGCTTGGCGGTGGCCTTGAAGGTGTTGCCCGCGCCATCGTTCTCTTCCAAGTACATCTTTCCATTCTCGAAATCTGGCTTGAAGCCGAATTCCTTCTGGATTTCCTCCTCGATGCCGGGGATTTCCTCGATGGTGGAGAGTTCATAGACAGACTGGGCGTTGTCCGTCACGGGACCGTAGGAATCCACGGCGATGGTGACCGGGCCCATGCCCAGGAAGCCGAAGGCCACCAGGCCGAAGGCGAAGATCGCCGGGGCTGCCATGTGGACGTCGAGCCCGAACGTGGAAACGAAGTACGCCGCAGCCATGAGGGCAACAATGCAGAGGCCGGTCCAATAGGCGGAGAAGTAGCCCGCCACAAGGCCGGAAATGATGTTCAGGGAAGCGCCGCCCTCCTTCGAGGCCGTCACGACTTCCTTCACGTGGCCGGAATTGGTGGAGGTGAAAACCTTCACCAGCTCGGGAATCAGGGCGCCTGCCAGAGTTCCGCAGGTGATGATGGTCGAGAGTTTCCACCACATGCCGTTGGGAATATCGCCAATCAGCACCTTGGACAGGATATAGGTCATCACGATGGAAAGGATGGACGTCAGCCAGACCAGCGTGGTCAAAGGAGTCTCGAAGTTGAATTTGGCGGCGTCCTTGAACTTGGCTTTCGCCCAGGCAGCGTTCAGCCAGTAGGAGATCGCGGAAGTCACGATCATGCCCACGCGCATCACGAAGATCCAGACCAGCAGGGCGACCTGCATGGCCGGAACCGGCACCGCCAGCAAGATGAAGGTGATGAGCGCGACGCCGGTGACGCCGTATGTCTCGAAGCCGTCAGCTGTGGGGCCCACGGAATCGCCCGCGTTGTCGCCGGTGCAGTCGGCGATGACGCCAGGATTGCGGGCATCGTCTTCCTTGATCTTGAACACGATCTTCATCAGGTCGGAGCCGATGTCGGCGATTTTGGTGAAGATGCCGCCAGCGATGCGGAGGGCCGCGGCGCCGAGGGACTCACCGATGGCGAAGCCGATGAAGCAGGGACCCGCGGCGTCGCCGGGGATGAAGAGCAGGATCGCCAGCATGAGGAACAGTTCGACGGAGATGAGCAGCATGCCGATGGACATGCCGGACTTCATGGGAATCGCCATAGTCGGGTAGGGCTTGCCGCCCAAGGAGGCGAAGGCGGTGCGGGAATTGGCGAAGGTATTGATGCGGATGCCAAACCACGCCACGGCCACCGAACCAAGAATGCCGATGATGGAGAACAGCAGGACGACGATCACCTGGGGCCAGCTCATGGGCGTGTGGGCCAGGAACTTGAAGTAGGCCACCATAATTACAGCAATGAAGGCCCAGAGGATGGCGATGAACTTGATCTGGGTGAGCAAGTAGGTTTTGCAGGTCTCATAGATCAGTTCGGAGATCTCGAGCATGGATTTGTGCACCGGGAGATTCCGGATCTGGCCGTACTGCACAAGGCCGAAGGCGATCCCCAGCACGCAGATGAAAAGCCCGATCAACAACAGGTTGTGGCCCGTCATCCCCATGAAACTGCCCTGGAGGGCTGGGATCTTTAATTCGGCCTCGCCGCCGGCGAAGGCTGGTGAGGCGAGCAGCAGCGAAATCATAAGCGCCGCCACACCCTTGAGGATCCGGGTGGAAGCGAGAAGGCCGCACAGACGCTTCATCGCCGCCCCGTAGGTACCCAGATTGTTCATTGAACCTCCCAACAATATTGATTGTTTAGTCGCGGCGGTCCATGCGGACATGGAGGCCGGAACTCCAGAAATAAAACAGAGCCGCACGAAATCGCAGACTTTCTGTGATCGGCATGGTGAAACGTTACTTTACCCAACCCGGACTAAGCGCCGCAAGGGTCCAGGACCTCCCGGGGAAAATGCCTTTCGTCACAATGCGTCTCGAGCCCCGGGCATGCTCGTATTGTCTAGAGAAATTGGCGGCCCTTCCCGGGTCCTGGGCAGGATTTAGATTTTCTGAAGACATCCTGCCGTGGTACTCCTAGATCGTTTGGAATGGCCGGGCCATTCACTTATCGGGAGATGCCATGAATCGCAGTGGGCGGCGCAAGGTTACGGTAGTGGGTGCGGGATTTGTGGGCGCTACCGCTGCCCAGCGCATCATCGAAAAAGGATTGGCGGATGTGGTGATGGTGGACATCGCCGAGGGCATTCCCCAGGGCAAGGCGCTGGACATGATGGAATCCGGGCCCGTCGAAGGGTTCGACATGACCATCGTCGGCACCAACGGCTACGAAGCCACAGCTGGCTCCGATGTCGTGGTCGTCACGGCGGGCCTTCCCGCGCAAGCCCGGCATGAGCCGCGATGACCTGTTGAAGACCAACGCGGGCATCGTGAAGGCCGTGTGTGAGCAGGTCGCCAAGTACAGCCCCGAAGCGATCATGATCGTTGTCTCCAATCCCCTGGATGCCATGTGCCACGTGGCCCTCAAGGCATCTGGATTCCCGAGCCACCGTGTCATCGGTATGGCCGGTGTGCTCGACGGCGCCCGCATGCGCCATTTCATCGCCGACGCAGCCAAGGTTTCCGTGAAGAATGTCCAGGCCTTCGTGCTGGGCGGCCACGGCGACACCATGGTGCCCCTCATGCGCTACGCCACCATCAGCGGCATCCCCGTGGACCGCTTCCTGGACAAGGCCACCATCGACGCCATCGCCACCCGCACCCGCAATGGCGGCATCGAGATCGTGAACTACCTGAAGACCGGCAGCGCCTACTACGCTCCGTCTTCCAGCGCCGTGGAGATGGTGGATGCCATCCTCAACGACCGCAAGGAATTGCTTCCCTGCGCCGTGCTCCTGAATGGGCAATACGGCGTGAAGGACCTCTTCCTTGGTGTCCTGGCCAAGCTGGGCAAGGATGGCGTGGAACAGATCATCGAACTCGAATTGCTGCCAGAAGAGCAGGCCAATCTCGACAAGAGCATCGCGGCGGTCAAGGAGCTTGTGACACTGCTGTAATGTGATTTATTCGTCCATTGGCGCATTGGAGCATTTGGGAATTCGGATTTGCGAGGAGGCTAGATGCAAACGGGAGCAGGATTTTTCGGATCGTCCATAGGGAAGAAGATCGTGATGGCCATAACGGGCATCATGCTCATCGGCTTTGTGGTGGTCCACATGATCGGCAATCTGCAGCTCTACCTCCCTGCCCATGACGGCGTCTATGCGCTGGACACCTACGGCGAGTTCCTGCGCACGCTTCTGCATGGGAGCGGCATCTGGATCGCCCGCGCCTCCTTGCTGGCAGCCGCTGGCCTGCATGTCTGGGCCGCGGTCGGGCTCACGCTCATGAACCGCGCCGCCCGTCCCATCGGCTACCAGCAGCAGCAATACGATGCTTCGACCTTCGGTTCCAGATGGATGCGCGTCAGCGGCGTGGTGGTGCTGGCGTTCATCATCTTCCACCTGCTGCATTTGACGATCGGCAACATCCTTCCAGGCTTCGAGCATGGCAAGGTCTTCCACAACGTGGTGACGGGGTTCCAGGTTCCCTGGGTATCCGCTTTCTACATCATCGCGATGGTGGCCTTGTCCACCCATATCCATCATGGGATCTGGTCCATGCTTCAGACTCTGGGCCTTAGCCATCCGCGCTACAACGGGTTGCGCAATGGGCTCGCAACGCTATTAACCATCGTGGTGATCGGCGGCAACATCTCTTTCCCCATCGCCGTTCTCACCGGCTTCGTCCGCTAAGGGTCCGCCATGGAACTGAAATCGAACATCCCTGAGGGCCCACTCGAAAAGAAGTGGGAGAAATACCGCAACGACATGAAGTTGGTGAACCCCGCCAACAAGCGCAAGTACAAGATCATCGTGGTGGGCTCCGGCCTGGCGGGAGCTTCCGCCGCCGCCTCCATGGCCGAGCTGGGCTATGAGGTGGATTGTTTCTGCTACCAGGATTCCCCGCGCCGGGCGCACTCCATCGCGGCCCAGGGCGGCATCAACGCCGCGAAGAACTACCACAACGATGGCGACAGCGTCTTCCGCCTGTTCTACGACACGGTGAAGGGCGGCGATTTCCGCGCCCGGGAAGCCAACGTGCACCGGCTCGCAGAAGTCAGCGTGAACATCATCGACCAGTGCGTGGCCCAGGGCGTGCCCTTCGCCCGCGAGTACGGCGGCCTGCTGGACAACCGCTCCTTCGGCGGCGCGCAGGTGTCGCGCACTTTCTATGCCCGGGGGCAAACGGGCCAGCAGTTGTTGTTGGGTGCCTACCAGGCCCTTGAGCGGCAGATCGGCCTTGGCAAAGTGAAGATGCATTCCCGCCACGATATGCAGGAACTCATCCTGGTGGATGGTGTCGCCAAAGGCATCGTCACCCGCGATATGGTCACGGGCGCAATCGAATCGCACCTGGCTCACGCGGTCTGCCTGGCCACCGGCGGCTACGCCCCGGTCTTCTACCTTTCGACCAATGCCATGGGCTGCAACACCACGGCCATCTGGCGCGCCTACAAGAAGGGTGCCGCCTTCGCGAATCCTTGCTTCACCCAGATCCATCCCACCTGCATCCCCATCACCGGCGACCATCAATCGAAATTGACCTTGATGTCCGAATCCCTGCGGAACGATGGCCGCATCTGGGTGCCCAAGAAGCCCGGCGACAAACGCCCCCCCAATGACATTCCCGAAGACGAGCGTGATTACTACCTGGAGCGCAAGTATCCGAGTTTCGGCAACCTCGCGCCGCGCGACATCGCCTCCCGGGCCGCCAAGGAAGCCTGCGACAACGGCCTGGGCGTCGGAGAGACGGGCCTTGGGGTTTACCTGGACTTCGCGGATTCCATCAAGCGCTTGGGCATGCACGCGATCGAAGAGAAGTACGGGAACCTCTTCGAAATGTATGAACGCATCACAGACGAAAACCCTTACAAAACACCCATGCGCATCTACCCGGCGGCCCACTACACCATGGGTGGCCTGTGGGTGGACTACAACCTGATGAGCACCATCCCTGGGCTCTTCGTCATGGGCGAAGCCAATTTCAGCGACCACGGCGCGAACCGCCTGGGCGCTTCGGCCCTGATGCAAGGCTTGGCGGACGGCTATTTCGTAGCTCCCTACACCGTGGGCAATTACCTGGCTGGCGTGAAACCCAGCGAACACCCGACCACAGCCCACGCAGCCGTCCAGGCCGCCGAGGCCACTGTAAAGGCGCGGATCGAAAAGCTCTTGGCCATCAAAGGAAAGAGAACGCCCACCCACTTCCACCGCGAGCTGGGCAAGATCATGTGGGAACACTGCGGCATGGCCCGCAACGAAGAAAGCCTGAAGAAAGCATTGGAGCTCATCCCCAAACTGCGGGAGGAATTCTGGTCCGACCTGCTCATTCCAGGCGCCGGCGATGAGTTGAACCAGTCGCTGGAACATGCGGCCCGAGTGGGGGATTTCTTCGAACTGGCCGAGCTCATGTGCCTGGACGCCCTAGAGCGCCGCGAGAGCTGCGGCGGCCATTTCCGCGAGGAATCCCAGACTCCGGATGGCGAAGCCCAGCGGGACGACGCGAATTTCTGCCACGTGGCGGCATGGGAATACCAAGGTGAAGGCAAAACTCCGGTGCGCCACATCGAGCCATTAGTCTTCGAGAACGTCCACCTCGCCACGCGCAGCTACAAGTAGGAGCGACCGATGTCCTCAGAAAAGAACCTAAACCTGAAGCTCAACGTATGGCGCCAGAAAAACGCCCAATCCGAGGGCGGATTTGAGACCTACGAAGCCCCGGGCATCAGCACCGAGATGTCGTTCCTGGAAATGCTCGATGTGGTCAACGAAGACCTGATCACCAAGGGCGCCGATCCCATCGCCTTCGACCACGATTGCCGCGAAGGCATCTGCGGCGCCTGTTCCATGGTCATTGACGGCCGGCCCCACGGCCCCAAGGAACGCACCACCGCATGCCAGCTGCACATGCGCAGTTTCAACGACGGCGACACCATCGCCATCGAGCCCTGGCGCGCCGCGGCCTTCCCAGTGCAAAGGGATTTGATTGTGGATCGCGCTGCCTTCGATCGAATCATCGCCGCGGGGGGATTCATCAGCGCGCCCACCGGTTCAGCCCAAGACGCCAACTCCTTGCCGGTCTCCAAACAGAATGCGGATCTGGCCATGGATGCGGCCGCCTGCATCGGTTGCGGCGCTTGCGTTGCCGCCTGCCCCAATGCTTCAGCCATGCTTTTCGTCTCCGCCAAGGTCAGCCAGCTTGCGCTGCTGCCTCAGGGCCAGCCCGAGCGCTACATCCGGGTGCGTGACATGGTGGCCCAAATGGACGCCGAGGAATTCGGCACCTGCACCAACCACGGCGAATGCGAAGCCGCATGCCCCAAAGGCATCAGCGTCGAGAACATCGCCCGCATGAACCGCGACTACCTTAAAGCCAGCCTCACCTATCGGCCCGAAGCGACCGGCGGCGGCGCGGGCTGAAGTTTATTGCAAGCTCCATCCTAGAGATCCAAGCCGTAGGTTCGAGGCATCGGAGGCCGGCCCATCAGCCCCCCTGCCAATGCACCGCTATGCCAATTTTGACGCCATCACGAGCCGCACTTGCTGTTCTCGAATTGCTTCTCCAGGAATAACGCCAATTGGGTGAATGCTGAGTGAAGGGCGTCGGAGAGTGGTTCAAGGTTTCCCTCTCCACCAGCCTTCGCGGCCTGTTCCAGCGCCAAAGCAGCATCCGCCAGTGGTTTCGCTCCCACCAGGAGGCTTGATCCTTTGATGCGATGCGCGAAGCGGGCAAGTTCCGCAATGTTCCGATTGGAAAGGGCGGTTGAAAGTCCGGCCAGGTCGGTGCGGGTGGCGCCACAGAAATCCCGCAGCACCTCCAGGGCGTTGGCGCGGTCACCTTTGCAGAAGTCATCCAGAATTTTTAGATCCAAGGGCGGATTCATGACCGCGGGTCCGGGCCGCAGATCAGGCTGGCTCGCATCCTCTGGCTGCGCTTGCATGAGGTTCGCCGCTGCCGGAAGCCACCTTCGCAATTTGGCGTCCAGGTCCGGAATGGTGACCGGCTTGATGATGCAATCGTCCATGCCTGCTTCAAGACAGCGTTCCAATTCTCCCTTCAACGCGTTGGCGGTGACGGCCAATACAGGAATCCGCGCGCTTTGGGCGATCCGTTCGATTTTCCGGATCTCCCGCGCCAGCTGATAGCCATCCATGCGGGGCATCTGGATGTCAGTGAGCACCAAGCCGTAGGAAGCTTTCCCGAGGGCTTCGAGGGCAGCGACCCCGTCCTCCACCGCATCCGCCTGGTACCCAGCCATCGCAAGCTGTTTTGTCAGGACAAGCCGGTTTGTGGGGTGGTCCTCCACCAGCAACACTAAGCCACCCGCCGCTTCCGCTGTATTACGGTCCGGGGGTTTCATGAGCGTCCAGGGCACTGTTGCCACTTGGTCCAACAGGTCCGCCGAGACAATGGGGAACACAGCCACGAAGGATAGGGTTGTGCCCTTTCCCTCTTCGCTCACCATCGTGATGGTGCCCCCCATCATCTGCGCCAGGCGCCGTGCGATGGAAAGCCCCAGGCCACTGCCTCCGAACCGCCGCGTGGTCGAGGACTCGCCCTGGACAAAAGGTTGGAATAGCCTTTGCTGGTTTTCCGGGGAAATGCCGATGCCTGTATCCGAGACATGGATGGCGAGTGTCTGGCCAGACGGATCCGATGCGACGACTTCCGCGCGCAAACCCACGCTGCCTTCCCGCGTGAATTTCAAAGCATTGCTCAGGAAATTGCCGATGATCTGTCCGAACCGCACTGGATCCGCAAGGTAGGCGGTGGCCATGGCCGGATCCAGCTCGCACTTCATCTGCAGTCCTTTCTTGGAGCCGCCGCTCGCATAACTGTCGAAGGTCTCCTCAAGCACCTTGCGCAAAGATACGGCTTGCGGCTCCAATTCCAGCTTTCCCGCCTCGATTTTCGAGAAATCAAGGATGTCCCCGATGATGCGCAGCAGGGCCTTGGCAGATGATTCAATCGTATCCACCGCGGTTTGCTGCTCCGCATCGAGCTTCGTGTGGGAAAGGATCTCCACCATTCCCATCATGCCGATCATCGGAGTCCGGATTTCGTGGGTCATGGTGGCCAGAAACTCCGATTTGGCTTTGTTGGCAGCCTGGGCTTGTTCTGCCCGGATCCGTTCTGAAAGGTCTGACATCGCCCCAATCATCCTGAGCGCCTTTCCATTGGCATCGCGGAAGACATATCCGCGGTCCAGCACATGGGCATACGAGCCATCATTCCGCCGGAACCGGTACTCGCTGGACCAGGCGGATTGCCCACTTTCAATCACCTCCCGCACACTGGAGGTGACACGCTCCTGGTCCTCCGGATGGATCCGTTCGGCGTGCCATTGGGGTCCGGCCCCCATATCTTGAGGCCTGTATCCAAGCATGGGCAGGACCGATTCGCCCCAGGCCATGCGGTCCATCACCATGTCCCAATCCCAAATGGCATCCTGGGTGGCCCGCTGGACCAACTGGTACAGTTCCGCCTGGCGGCGGTAGGATTCCTCGCTCTGGCGGAGAGCCTCCTCAGCACGCTTCCGCTCAGTGATGTCACGCGCAGCGGCGAACACCCCCTGGAGTTCTCCTGCTTCGTTGCGGTAGACAGTCGCGTTATAGAGCACATCGGTGGTCCGCCCGGAATTTTGCCGGATCGTGAGCGGGTAGTCCCTCACGAACCCATGGGCCAGGACTTGCTGGTAGCCCGCCCGCGCCGCGTCCGGTTCGGTGAAGTAGTTGGAAAAATCGGTCCCGATCAAGCGGTCGCGGCCCACTCCAGTCACTTCTTCAGTCGTCTTGTTGACGTCGGTGATCTTTCCGTCCGGGCTGATGGTCACTAGCGGATCCAGGCTCGATTCAATCAGGCTGCGTGCGTAAAGCGCCGCGGCGCGCTGTTTTTCGTCCGCACGCCGGAACTCTGTGACATCGCGTGCCGTGGCGTAGGTGACGCCATCGCTCTTGTCGAAATAGGCGATCCACGAAAGGAGGACCACCGACCCGTCTCTGCAGACATAGTGGTTTTCAAACTGCATCGTCGGGCGGACTGCCACTTGCAGCTTCATTTCCTCCGCAGTCCGCTCACGATCCTCCGGCAGGACGAAGTCCAGAAACGGTCTTGACAGAAGCTCGCTTTCCGAAAATCCGGTCAATTTCGCAAAGGCAGGGTTCACCTGCTTGAAACAGCCGAATGGATCAGCAATGCACATTGCGTCGCCAGAAAGCGTGAAAAACCGGAAATATTGTTCCTTCTGCTTCTCCAACAGCTTGCGCTCGCCAATGTCGCGGGCAATGGTCGAGACGCCGGTGATTTCTCCGCCAGGATTCTTGATCGGAGAAAGCGTGAGTAGAACGTCGACGATTCTGCCGTCCTTCCGGACACGTTGCGTATCGAAATGGGCAACTGTCTCGCCACGCCGGATTTTATCAATCAGCAGGAAGATTTCCTCAACCCGCCCGGGAGGAGCGAGCATGCCTATCGGCTGGCCGATGGCTTCGTCGGCAGTGTAGCCATACAGGGCGTTGGCGGCTGGGTTCCACGAGGTGATGAGCCCGTTCAAGTCCTTGCCTATGATCGCGTCGGTCGAAGAATCGACGATGGCGGCCAGTTGGGCATGGAACTCCTGCATGCGCTTGCGCTCGGTGATGTCCTGCACAGTGCCGATTGAACGCACCGCCCGCCCGGACTGATCATAGAAGGTCTCGCACCGCTCGTTGACATGCTTCACCCGGCCGTCCTTCATCAACAGCCGGTGCACGATGTCGTACGGGACCTTATTCTTGACCGATTCGAAGTAGGCCTTGTTGACGAATTCCCGGTCGTCGGGATGGATCGTCTCCAGGAATGCGTCGTAGGAGGCTCCGAATTCCCCAGGATCGATTTCAAAAATCCGGTAGATCTCGTCGGTCCAGGCCAGCGCATTGCTTCCGAGATCCAGATCCCAGTTCCCGACATGGGCGATGCGCTGAGCCTCCTTCAGATCTTGCTCGCTTGCGCGCAGGGCTTCTTCCACCCGCCTGCGCTCTGCGCGCGTCCGTAGTCCGATGATGCCGAACGCCAAATCGCCAGCCAGCTCCTCCAGCAGCCGAAGTTCCTCTGGCGCTACGGCCTTGGTTTCCGGAGAGTAGATCAGCAGCACACCGAACGCATTTCCAGCTTCATCCTTAAGGGGCAGGCCGATGGTGGAACGATATCCATTCCGCAAGGCGCTCTCGCGCCAAAGAGCCATGGATGGATCGGTTTCAATATCCGGGACATAGACGGTTTCACCGTTGCGGATCGCTTTCCCACCAGGTCCTTGCCCACGTTCCGTATCAGCGGCCCAGCTCAGCTGGGCAGATGCGATATATCCGCTATCGAATCCCGCCCAGGCCACTGGACGCACTGTTTTAGCCTCATCCTTTTCGGCATAGCCCACCCAAGCCATGCGGTAGCCAGCCTCGCTGCAAACGATCTGGCAGATGTTTTTCAGCAAGGTTTGCTCGTCATCGGCGCGCACCAGGGTCTGGTTGCAGTCGCTGATGGCCCGGAGTTCCCGATTCAGCCGATGCAGCGCATCCTCGGACTGCCTGCGCTCGGTGATGTCCAGGAATGCGACGACGGCGCCTACCGGCCCCCTTCCGCTCATCTGCGGATAGGACGAATATTCAACCTGAAAGGGCGTGCCGTCAGCCTTCCAGTAGATTTCATCCGTAACGTGGCACCCTTCCCCCTGCGAGGCGGATCGGAGTATCAGGCATTCCTCTGCGGGAAACACTGTCCCATCCGGTCGGGTGTGGTGGAGCAGCGCATGGAGGTTTTTTCCGAGCAGATCCGACGCGTCCTGGAATCCCAGGATCCGCAGGCAGGCGGGATTGCAAAAGGTGCATCGGCCGTCCAGATCAATGCCGTAGATGGCCTCGCCCGTCGAATCCAGTAACAGCTGGAGTTTCTCTTCAGCTTGGCGCTGGGCGAGCGCCATGGCGATCTGATCCGCCATCCGCTCCAAGAAGCGGATGCGTTCCAAGCTGAAGCGGCCTTTGGCGTGGTCATTGATCTGGATGAGGCCCTGGACCTCCAGACCATACCGGAACGGGGTGAGCGCAATGGACTCGAAACCAAGGCGGATGCAAATCCCCCTGGTGAACCGGCCGGTGTCCAGCCCTTTGGGATCTGCCAGGAGATTCGAGGAGCTATTCGTCCAGAAACTCCCTTTCACCGTGAAGGAAGGATTCGAGGGATCGAACCGCCCGCTGAGGATGTCGCCGCACATGCATTCCAGCACAGGGTGCCCCGCCTCGTCGCGCTGGGGCCTGGCCGCTGCATCGCGGGCGCACAAATGATCTTCTGTGCCCAGAAATTCCGGGCTGAAACCCTGGGTCTTGAAATAGGGGAAATCGTCCCCCTCTTTCAACCGGATGCCCACCGCTTCGCAGCCGCTCCATTGCCTCAAAAAGGAAACCACATCCTCAAGCAGCTCTTTCGTGGATCCCCTCGTGTTCAAGATACTGAGCAGCGCCATGGAATCATCCCGTTCCCGACGGCGCTGGACCTCTTCAGAAATATCCGTGAGCATGGCGACACTGCCCAAGGCAGCTCCTGCTGGATCCTTGATGGGTGCCGCTGAAACGCGCACTTCGAGGGGTGATCCATCCTTCCGCAGGATTCGCGTCTCGAAACGCCCCGGGTTGGCCTGGCCCGGTTTGCCCCCAAGCTCAAAAAATAGGGCCTTTTCGTCCGGGCCCAGGAAGTCCTGGATCCGACGCCCCAGCATCTCCACCTCGGAATATCCCAGCATGTCGCAGAGGCGTGGATTGACGACCGTCGTGCGGTCTTCACTGTCTAGAGTCCAAATCCCTTCAAGGGTTCCATTCACAATCCTCCGGAACCGTATCTCGCTCTCTTTTAGATCCTCCTCTGACCTTTTCCGCAGAGCCTCATGGTCGATGTTGTCCAATGCATAGGTGAGATCTGCGGTCAGTTCTTCCAGGAGCGCGATGCGATCCGGTTTGAAAAATCCCTTGCTGCGGGAATAGAGATTCAGGACCCCGAAGGTCCTATCCCCGCGGAAGATCGGGAATGCCGCGCTGGAGCGTATCCCGAACTCGTAGGCCTTGGCTCTCCAGGGCTGGACGCTGGGATCTTCACGCCAATCCGAAGTGATGAAAGGGCGTCCCTCCTTGAGGCATCGGGCGGTCGGACCATAGGCCCCCAGCTCACTGCCGCCCAAGGGGATGCGCAGGCTCCTGATGTACTCCTGTATGGATCCGTAGGAGGCCCGCACCTCGACAGAGCTTCCATCCGGGGCGATCACGCCGATCCAAGCCAGATCAAAGAGGCCGTACTCGACGCACACCTGGCATATATTGGCCAGGAGCCCCTCCTCAGAGGAAGCATGGATGATGGCTTCGTTGGCGTGGCTAAGCGTGGCGTACAAATCTGAAATATTCTGCCGGTCCTCTTCCAACTGGAGACGGTCCGCGATCTGGCGGCTGACGCCAAGCACCTGATTGACTTTGCCGAGGGAATCCGTGAGCAAAGTGGTGACGGTTTCAGTGGAAACGATGGATCCGTCCTTGTGGAGGACTGAAAACCGGTCCGTGGCCACTCGCTGGGTATCGTCGCCGGATTCGAGCGCGGGAATCCGGGTTTCCAGGCCCTCTTTCACGGCCAGGTAGGATTCACGCGTCAGCGCCTTCTCCAATGGCAGAGCCATGAACTCTCCAGGAGTGAATCCAGTGATCTTTTGCACCGAGGGGCTCACATAGGAGAATTTTTCTAGCGGGAGATTCAGAAGCTCGATCACATCGGATGAGTTTTCGGATATCAACCGGTAGAGTTTCTCGCTTTCCTTGACCCTGCCTTCGAGCTGTTTGCGCTCGATGGAATAGTGGATCACGCGGGCCAGCGCGCTTTCAGTGAGCTTGCCCTTGACCAGGTAATCCTGGGCGCCAAGCTTGAGGCTCTCCATCCCGATCAACGAATCTTCCATGCCCGTGAGCACGACGACGGGGATGGAATCCGTCTTCGAAAGGACGCTGCGGACCGTGGCAAGGCCTTGGCTGTCCGGCAGTCCCATGTCCAGCAGGACGACATCAGGGGCCGCCTCCGCCAAGCGGGCAAGGCCCGCACCTAGCCTGGTTTCACTGAACAGCGTGATCGGCCCCAGCCCCCGCAGCATCTCCTGGACATAGCGTATGTCCGCGGGATTGTCCTCGACGAGAAGGATCTTCAGCAGTCCGGGTGGGGCCGCGTCCACTGGGCGTTCTTCACGTAGGTCAGGCATTGCCGTCCCTGGGAAGCTTGACTACTGTGAGCCAAAAGTCCTCGATGGATTTCACGACGTTGATGAACTGGTCCATATCCAGCGGCTTGATGATATAGCAGTTCGCATGCAGATTGTAGGTCCGCACGATGTCCTGCTCGGCGCTGCTGGTGGTGAGGATGACCACAGGGATGCGGCGGAGGTCTTGATCTTCCTTGATCTCCGCCAGAACCTCCCGGCCGTCCTTCCTGGGGAGGTTCAAGTCCAGCACGATCAAGTCGGGGCGGCGTGCGCGGGCATAGCTTCCCTGCCGCTTCAGGAATGCGATGGCCTCTACGCCGTCTTGGACGACTGATAGAACATTGCGGACTTTCCCCTCTTTCAATGCCTCCTGGGTCAGCCGCACATCCCCAGGGTTGTCTTCAATGAGCAAGATCTCGATGGGCTTGCCGATTTGCTCGGTCATACGCTGGGCCCTCCTCTATCAGGAATGGTGAAGTGGAAGGTGGATCCTTTTCCAAGCTCTGAATCCACCCATATCTTCCCGCCGTGGCGTTCAACGATTTTCTTGCAGATGGCCAAGCCGATCCCGGACCCAGAATAGTCCTGAAGCCCGTGCAGCTTCTGAAAGACCACAAAGATGCGATCAAAGAATTGAGGCTCTATTCCGATCCCGTTGTCCCCTACTGTGAATTCCCAGGCCTGGTCCCCGCGGGTGGCTGCAACCTCGATCTGGAGGGGGCGCTCGCTGCGGAACTTGATGGCGTTCCCAATAAGATTCTGGAACAGCTCCACCATCTGCCTCCCGTCCGCCACGATCCCCGGCAACTCCCCCCTGGTGATGTGGGCTCCGCCCTCATCGATGGCGGCGTAGAGGTTCTGCATGGCTTCATCCAGGATGTGGCTCGTTTCCACGGGTTCGAAGGGATTTCCCCGGGTGCCCACCCTTGAGAAGGCCAGCAAGTCATTGATCATCCGCTGCATCCGGGTGGCCCCATCCACAGCAAAATGGACGAATTCGCGCCCGTCCTGGTCCAGCCGGTCCCCGTAGCGCCGGTCCAGGAGCTGGGTGAAGCTCGCGATGGAGCGGAGTGGCTCCTGGAGATCATGGGAAGCCACGTAGGCGAACTGCTCCAATTCCTTGTTCGAGCGCTGCAACTCTATGACGATCCGGTCCAGTTGCGCCCGGGTCTCCTTCAGCTTTGTGATGTCACGGGCGGCCGCGAACACGCCGGCCACAGCCCCGGCCTCGTCTTGGTACACCGAGGCGTTGTACAGCACCGGCGTCACCTGGCCATTGCGATGGCGGATTTCCAGGGGATAGTCCCGGACCACGCCCTCCTGGAACACACGCTGGTATCCGATCCTGGCCTTTTCGGGACGGGTGAAATAGTCCGCGAAATCGCTCCCGATCAGTTCCTCGCGAGAAAATCCGGCCACTTTTTCCGTGGCGGAGTTGACATCGGTGATCTTGCCGTCTGGACCGATGGTCACCAGGGGATCGAGGCTGGCTTCAATCAGGCTCCGCGCATACAGAGACGCCGAACGAAGCGCGTCTTCCGCCTGCTTGCGGGCGGTGAGATCTATGAAAGCCGCCAACAAATCTTCTCCAAGAACCACACCGGAGATTTCCATGGTGCGAACATCGCCATTCTTGCAAACCACTCTGAACTCTGCGGGCGGGATGTCCTGCCCTGGCTCCGTGACGGACTGGAGTGCCGCATTCCAGGCCTCGAAGGCAGACCGGCGATAGGCTTCGTCGGGAAAAGCCAACCGCCACCAATCTTCGATGGTCGGAATATCCTGTTGCGTGTAACCGAAGACCTGCACGAACCGGTCGTTGGTGTACTGGATCACGCCATTTTTCAATACGTAGGCCAATGGAACCGGCATGGCCTTCTCGAGCCTATGAAAACGTGCCTCGCTTTCAACTTTGGCCATTTTCTCTTCATTGATCGAATCAAGCGTCCGGTACAGGTGGCGCGCGAGCACACCGATTTCATCTACCCGCCCACTATCCTCACGCAGGAAGTCCCGTCCATGTTCTGCATCGTTCGCAACTCTCGCCAAACGGTCCAGCCCATTGGTCAGCCCCCGGGCCAGCCATGTGGCGATGGCCAAGATCATCATCAAAAGGACAATGGCGATGCCAAATCCGGCTGAAATATTCCCACGCAAATTGGCGTTCGCTGTGTCCCGCGTCAGTTCGACCCGCACCCAGCCGAGCTGGCGGTTACCGGCGGTGATCGGCACGGCCACATCCACCAGATCGGAATCATTCAGCAGGGTTTGAGGTTGCGGTTGCAGGTCCAGTAGACGCTGACTGATTGAATCGCTGAAAAACTGCCCGGCATATTCCGGCTTGGTGGACGCCAGAACTTCACCTCGCGATGAGAGCACAACAGCGAACTTCAGGTCTGTGGCTTCCGAAGCGCCCCTCAGGACCTCCTGCAAACCCACCACATCGTCCGCCAGCACCCAGGATGTGCTGCTGAAGGAAAGCGTGCGCGCCAGGTCAAAGGCGCTTTTGGTGCCTTGGGTGTAAAGAAAATTCCTTTGATAAGAAAAAAGGAGATAGCCGCTCCCAAGGATGATGACCAGCGAAGCAAGTGAAAATGACCACACCAGCTGCCGACGGATGGACTGCCCCCAACCCCGGGCCAGCCGATCAATCAGGTATTGGATTGGTTTCATTGGGATCACCCGGCTCAATGCTCGATCGGACGGACCATTTTGGAAAACTCCTCCAGAAAATCGCGTACCGGGCGGTACGTTTCTTCAGTCGCCGGTTCAAAGCGGGAAATAGGCAACCGGTCCAGCATCACTTTGCCTTGGGGGCTTTCATGCAACCCGAACAGCAAGCGGGCAAACTTGTCGGCCGTGGCCGCCGGAATATCCTTTCGCACCACCCAGCCATTGTTTTTCAAGGGTTCGGTTTCCCATTTCACGACCAGCTGGCTGGCCATCTCAGGATGTTCTAGAGAAAAGGTTTTCCACGGCACCGGCCAGGTGGCGCCTGCTGCCACATGGCCGCGATACACGTCCATGATCGAGGACTCCTGTGATCCGACGTAGCGGTTCTCGATATCCCGGTTGATGTCGATCCCATGGGTGTGCAGGAAGTACTGCGGCTGCATCGTCGCCGCCAGGGCAGTCGCGGCCGGATAAGCCACCGCTTTGCCCTTGAGATCCCGCACTTCGCGGATGCCGCCATCTTTGCGCACCAGGATGATTCCCCGGAACATATTGTCATCACCCATCTTTCCGAAGATTCGATACCCATGCTTGAGGGAGAGGACCGTCTGATAGGGATTCGGCATGGCGAATGCGAAATGGCCCGCATAGAGCTTCTTCTCGTATTCCTCGTAGTTGCGCGAGGCCTCCAGCGAAAAACGGGCCTCTGGAATATTTCGGTTCATGTAGTCCACGATCGGCCCATAGACTTCCATCAAGCGTTGCGGATTGTGCAAAGGATGAATGCCGACCACGTACTCTATGGAAGATGGAGGATCCTTCTGGCCCAGCTTGGGCCGATATGCACCCTCGCCTGTTCTATCGCAGGCAGCCCCCAGCAATGCCACGGCTAGCAACGCCAACCACGTCTTCATGGTTCCTAAGCACCATCCAAACAGGGGCTTGGACTTGGTCGTGGAACCATTCTGGGAAGCGAGGCCGGGCTGAATGCGGGACGGTGGTCGTGGGCCCATCTGCCTTCTCCCCATGGGGGAAGGTTAAGCCACGAAACCAGTAGTGTTTGCAAGGATCCCTTAATAGTCTGGAAGTTGTTCCCTAGGGCACAACTTCCTTGTTCGTGGATTACGGTTGCATGGCCTTGGCCCGTCGGTCCAATTCCTCTGGTGGCACATCCTCGATGTGGGTGGCGACAAACCAGACATGCCCGAAAGGATCCTTAAGCCCGCCCGTGCGGTCGCCATAGAACTGGTCAGCCAAAGGGCGCTCAACCCCTGCCCCCGCCTCCACAGCCTGGGCGAAGACCTGGTCCACGTCTTGGACATAGAGCATCAGGCTCACGGGTGATCCACCCAAGGTTTCTGGGCTCTTTGCACCCATTTCGGGGTGCTCGTCCGCCAGCATGATGTGCGAATCACCGATGCGGATCTCTGCATGGCCGATGCGGCCTTCGGGCGCTTCCATGCGGAACAGCTCCACGGCTCCGAAAGCCCGTTTATAGAAATCCAGCGCATTGGCGGCGCCATGGACGATGAGGTAAGGCGTGACCGAGTGGTAGCCCTCCGGGATGGGTTTGACATTGTTTGGCATGGTCGCTCCGACATGAAATTAGATCAGGCGATTTTACCTTCTCTTGAGCCATGTTCCGAGGCTTTTGGTTCCGAGATATGGGCTCTGGCCTGTCGAATTCAGGAAGCGGCCCCAATGGGCCGCGTCTACTTGGGACTTGGGGCTTGAGACTTGAGACTGCAATCATGCTTAAACAACATCTCCGAGGAACCCATGTCAGAAACGTCCGGCTACCGCCGCGACATCGGCTTCTTTTCAGCCACGATGATCATCGCTGGCTCAATGATCGGGTCTGGCATCTTCATCGTGAGCGCCGACATCGTTCGGCAGGTGCACACCGCGCCGCTGCTGTTGCTCACCTGGTGCATTACGGGTGCGCTGACACTTTGCGCGACGCTCAGCTACGGCGAACTGACTGGGATGATGCCGAAGGCAGGCGGGATGTACGTCTACCTGAAAGAAAGCTACGGCCCCATGGCCGGATTCCTGTATGGGTGGGCCTGCTTCCTCGTGATCGAATGCGGCTCCATCGCGGCCGTGGCCGTGGGCAGCGGCCGCTACATGGGGACCTTTTTCCCGGTGGTGAGCGATTCCCGCTGGCTGCTGGGCCCCTGGAATCTCAAGGGGTGGCAGATCACCCAGGACATCGAGCTGGGGCCTTATGCATTCGGCCTCACCTCGGCACGGGCGGTGGGTATCGCCGTAATTATCGTGATGACTCTGGTGAATACCTATGGCGTAAAACTTGGTGCCTGGACGCAAAACCTCTTCACGGTGGCCAAACTGGGCGCCATGGCCGCGCTCATCCTGTTCGGATTGACCATGGCGCCCAAGGCACTTCCGGTGGCCGGTCCCTACATCCCCCCCCTCAGCGTGGCGCCCATCACGCTGCTGGCGGCCCTGGTGGTGGCGCAAGTGGGCAGCTTCTTCTCCTGCGACGGTTGGCATTACATCGGCAATGTCGGCTCCGAAATCAAGAATCCGAAACGCACCTTGCCACTGGCTCTGCTGGCGGGGCCCATCCTCGTCGTCACCCTCTACCTGCTGGCGAACCTCGCCTACCTGCGCGTGCTTGGACCCATGGGCATCGCCACCGCGGCCGAAGACCGAGTGGGCGCCGCGGCCCTGGGAGCGATCTTCGGACCCGTGGGCGGCTCGCTCATGGCGGGCGCCATCATGATCTCCATGTTCGGGTACGTGAACGGAGCTTCCTTCACCACGGCCCGGGTCTACCAGGCCATGGGCGAGGACGGGCTCTTCGCCAAAGGCGCCGGGAATCTCAACCGACACGGGGTGCCCGCCTGGTCACTCTGGTTGCAGGCGGCTTGGGCCTGCATCCTGACCCTTACCGGGACCTTCGGGCAATTGGTGGAGTACAGCACCTTCGCCTCGCTGCTTTTCCTCGTGGCGGCCATCACCGGAATGTTGGTGCTACGGATCAAAAAACCGGATCTGGAGCGACCCTACAAGACCTGGGGCTACCCGATCATTCCGCTCATCTACATACTGGGCGCAGGCAGCATCCTGGGCTTTCTGCTGCGCTTCAAACCCGCGTTCACGTGGCCGGGATTAGTGCTCGTGTTGCTGGGGGTGCCGGTGTATTTCTGGCGGCGGCAGAGGGCAGGAATCGGAAATGCTGGGCCACAGACTAAGTAGGGGTTAAGCGCAAGCCTGGGATGTTAAATTCATTTCTCGCTACCTCATACCTCACAACCTCAACCCTCACCACCTGATCCCGGGGTATCCATGTCCACTGCATCCGGCTTCCGCCGCAACATCGGCCTGTTCGACGCCATCATGCTCGTCGCGGGCTCCATGATCGGCAGCGGCGTATTCATCGTCGCCGGCGACATGATCCGCACCGGCGGAACGGGCTCCTTTCTGGTCTGGGCCTGGGTGCTCACGGGAGTGCTCACGGTCTTCGGCGCCCTCAGCTACGGCGAATTGGCCGGCATGTTCCCCGAAGCGGGCGGCCAATACACTTACCTGCGCGAAATCTACGGGCCCATGACGGGATTCCTCTACGGCTGGACTTTTTTCGCGGTCATCGAATGCGGCACCATCGCCGCCGTGGCCGTGGGTTTCGGCAAGTACCTGGGCACCTTTCTGCCCTTCGTAAATGACACCGCCTGGATCGGCCCCCATCTCACCTCCGGCCCCTGGAAAGTCACCGAGACCATTGTGGTCGGCCCCTACAACGTGGGCCTCACCAGTGCGCGGCTTTCGGGCATCCTCATCATCCTGCTGCTGAGCTTCGTCAATGCGTACGGCGTGAAACTGGGCGCGCGCATCCAGAACCTCTTCACCGTCGCCAAGATCGGCAGCCTCGCGGCGCTCATCATTCTCGGGCTAGTGATGAAACCCGCCATCGCCGCAAGCTCAGCACCTGTTCCGCTCGCGGCCGGAGCCACCGCCCTGCCCTTTCTCATCGCTCTGCTGGTGGTGCAGACGGGCTCGCTGTTCAGCGCCGATGCATGGAATTCCATCACCTTCATCGCCGGGGAAGTGAAGGAGCCCAAGCGCACCATTCCCGTCTCGCTGCTGGTGGGCACATCCGTGGTGTGCGGCCTCTACCTTTTGGCCAACGTGATCTACCTCAAAGTGCTCGGGCCCCAAGGCATCGCCATGGCGCCCAACGACCGCGTGGGCAGCGCTGCCCTGAAAGCGATATTGGGACCGGCGGGGGAAGGCATCATGGCGGGCGCGATCCTCTGGTCCATGTTCGGCTGCACCAACGGCTTGGTGCTCAGCGGCGCGCGGGTCTACCACACCATGGCCGTGGATGGCGTCTTCCTGAAGAAAGCGGGAACACTGAACAAGAGCGGCGTCCCAGCCTTCAGCTTGGCCATCCAGGCCGTGTGGGCGAGCCTGCTGACCCTCTCCGGAACCTACGGCCAGCTGTTGGATTATGTGGTCTTCGCGGCGCTGCTTTTCTACGTGCTCACAGTGCTGGGCGTCATCATCCTGCGGGTCAAAGAGCCTGGCCTTCAGCGTCCTGTGAAAGTCTTCGCCTATCCCCTGCTGCCCGTGCTCTACCTCATCGGCGCCATCGCCATCATGCTCGCGCTGCTGATCTACAAACCCGCGTTCACCTGGCCGGGTCTGGTGATCGTGGCGACGGGAGTGCCGGTGTATTTTGGGACGAGGGGCAAGGGGCTGAGTAGTTGAAAAGTTGAAGAGTTGAAAAAGTTGAAAAGTTGAAGAGTTGAAGAGTTGAGATTCAAGGGTTGGTGGTCGAAAGGATGCTGTGCAGAGATTTACTGAACTGAAAGTGTGGCAGCGCTCCCAAGGGTTGGTCTTGAAGGTCTACGCGATCACCACATCGAAATTTCCCTCCGACGAACGATTCGGGCTTACATCCCAGCTTCGAAGGGCTGCGGTATCAATCCCTTGCAACATCGCTGAAGGATCGAAGCGCCGAACGAATAAAGACTATGCCCACTTCCTCAACATGGCAGAGGCGTCACTCACGGAAGTGGAATGCATTATCTTGATTGCTAGGGATTTGAACTACCTCGCTCCACTCGATTCTGAGCCGCTCACCCTGGAATGCCTTGCGATCGCACGAATGCTTCGCGCACCCCGAGTTAAGGTGGAACCACAAGCGAAGTAAGTCCGAAAACCTCTCGACCCCCGATTTTTTCAACTTCTCAACTTTTCGACTCTTCAACTTTTTGACTTCTCAACTTCCCCGGTGCCCCCATGACAACCAAACACATCATCGTTCTCGGCGCAGGCCGCGTGGGCGGCGCCATGGCCTGGGATCTCGCGAAAGATGGCGAGTTCCGGGTCACCGTGGCGGATGTCTCGGAGGCAGCCCTGGCGCGCCTGCAAGGGGCTGGAAACCCGAAAGCCGACCTCTCTCCACCCCCGCAGGCGTAGCCGCTGCGGTTGAAGGGGCGGACCTGGTCATCGGCGCGGTGCCGGGCTTCATGGGTTTCGATACCGTGAAGGCCGTCTTGCATGCGGGCAAAGACATCGTGGACATCAGCTTCTTCCCGGAAGACCCGTTCCGGCTGGATGAGTTGGCCATGCAAAAGGGCCGCGTGGCGGTGATGGATTGTGGTGTGGCGCCGGGTTGCGGCAACATCCTGCTGGGGCACATGGCCACCCAACTGGACCGAGTGGACCGATTCGTGACGCTGGTGGGCGGGCTTCCAGTCGTGCGGAGCTGGCCCTTCGAATACCAGGCGGGGTTTTCCCCCATTGATGTCATCGAGGAATACACCCGTCCGTCGCGTTACGTGGCCCACGGAAAAGAAGTCGTGATGCCAGCCCTCTCCGAACCTGAACTCATCGAGTTCCCGGGCATCGGCACCCTGGAAGCTTTCAACACCGACGGCCTTCGGACGCTGCTGCACACCATCGACGCGCCCTTCAAGATCGAGAAGACCCTCCGCTACCCGGGCCACATTGAAAAGATGCGGATGCTGCGCGAAGTGGGCTTCTTCGGCAAGGAACCCATTGAAATAGGAGGCGTGGGCGGCGTGAAGATCGCGCCCCTGGATCTCACCACGAAGCTGCTGTTCCCCATGTGGCAGATGAAGGAGGGCGACGAGGATTTCACCATCCTGCGGGTCATCGTGGAAGGGCAGAAGGATGGCCGCGCAGTGACGCACACCTTTGACATGCTGGACCGCTACGATCAAGCCACGGGCGTCACCTCCATGGCCCGCACCACGGGCTACACTTGCACCGCGGTGGCGCGCCTGGTGGCCTCGGGTGGCTGGGCGCGCAAGGGCATTTCCCCACCGGAGTTTGTGGGCCGCGAACCGGGCTGCCGGGACTTTGTGCTGGCTGAACTGCGAAAGCGCGGAGTCCGCTTCATTGAGACCATTGATTGAGTCTTTATCTCACTCGGTTACACTGGAGTCCTCCTGGAGGAAACCATGCTTTCGATCTTCTCAGCCCTCGCCTTCACCGCATTTACCGTCCTTCCCCAAACTGCTGAGGCCCCGAAGCCAGCCTGGTCTGCCACCACCCTGGAAGCTGCTGCCACCGAAGCCAACAAGGCCGTACTGAAGAATGGCAAAGCGTTGACCGTGACCGGCGAAGTTGTGGATCTCTCCTGCTACATCCAGCTTGGCAAGCGCGGCGACGGCCACAAGGCCTGCGGCGCCAAGTGCGTCACCAACGGCGCGCCGGTGGGCATCGTGACCAAGGAGAACAAGGTCTACATGCTGGTGGCCGAGCAGCACCATCCCCGCCGCGACGGCCAGCTCTCCTTCGCCAAGCAATACGCCGAAAAGATGGGCACCAACATCACCATCAGCGGCATGCTGAGCGAATTCGGTGGCATCCCCACGATCTTCGTGGAAGCGCCAACCGCGGCGAAGTAACCATCGCGCAATCAAGCCAGGCTTGGCGCCTGCCTAACGCGCCTGTCCAACGGTTGGCTCGGCCTATTTGCTCAGCAATTCCCGGTGCTGAACCTTCAGGCTCGAAGTCAGGTCCCCCAATCGCTCAGCCAGCATTTCCGCCAGCGCCACGCTGCGGTGTTGGCCACCGGTGCAGCCGACGGCCACGTTGAAGTAGGCGCGGCCTTCAGCCAAAACCTGGGGCCAGCACCAGCGGATCCACTGCTCGCTACGGGCCAAAAAACCGACGAAGGCCTCGCTCTTCAGCAGGTATTCCCGTACGGGTTCGTCACGGCCTGTCAGAGGCCGCAGATCCGGCAAGTAGTATGGGTTGGGCAAAAACCGCGCGTCCAAAACGATGTCGGCTTCCAGCGGCAGGCCGTGCTTGTACCCGAAACTGATGAACCGCAGCACCATGGGTTGATCAGGAAGATCCGGCAGCAGTTCCTTGATCCGGGTGCGCAACTGGCTCAAGGTGAGCCCGCTGGTATCCAGGATCAACGTGGCCTGCTCGCGCACAGGTTCCAGCAGGCTCCGCTCCCGGGAGATGCCCTGGGCCACGTCGCCGTTCCCAGCCATGGGATGGGGCCGCCGCGTTTCGGAAAACCGGCGCAAAAGCACGTCATCGGAAGATTCCAGGAACAGGATCTGCAACGGAACGCCCCGGCCCCGTAGCCGTTCGATGAGTTCTCCGGCTTCTTTTGGGAAATCCGGATGGCGGCGGTCCATGCCCACCACCAGGCGCCCCAGGCCAGGATTCACCTTGGCCTCGATATCGAGCAGCTGTTCGATGAGTGGTGCCGGAACATTGTCCAAAGCCGTGCAACCGGCATCTTCCAATGCGCTCAGCACAGTCTTGCGCCCAGCGCCGGAAAGTCCTGTGACGATGAGGAGTTCCATGGGTCCAGGCTAACGCAGGTAGGAGGGATGAGGTACGAGGTAAGAGAAAAAACCTCGCACCTACGGAGCGATCCGAGTTGAACCTCAACCCTCGTGCGTCATATCTCGCCGACTCACCCCTGGCACAGGTACCCGTGAAGCTCTTCAGCGATACGGTCCATACCGGTGAAAAAGTGGAACGGCGGATGGGTCGTGCCGTCGCGTGTGATGATTTTCAAGCTCCAGAGACCCAGCAGCCGCGAGCCGACGCTGGCTTCCAGGCGCAGCTCAGCGATGGATGACGAATCCAACTCGATCGAGCCCAGCCGGGTGCCAAGGGGTGTCTTCAGGCAGTAGCTCAGGCCCCGTTGAGCGCTGATGCGGACCCAGGACCCCGCCACATAGCGCAACACCAAGGCAAAGACTGGAAGCCAGAGAATCCACACCAACAATGCCCATCGGTGCGCTGCGGGCCATAGTAGGCCAGTGCTCAACGCGGCCAGTACCGCGACCCCTGGCAGCAGTCGCTTCGATGGCTGTAGATGGCGGTCTGGAAATGTCAATTTCATCAAGAAAATCCGTAGCTGTGAACCAGGCGTTGTGGAGCCCCGCATCGAACATCAATGCATTGATGTTCGATGCGGAACCTTTAGTCACTCATTTCATGGTCCGCATGCGCATCATTCGTCCTCGACACCGCCCACGTTAAAGCGCATGACACGCTGGACGCCTTCGCCATTCTGGTTATTCGTGGTGGTCACCAATGTGCCCGTCTCATCCGGGCCCATCTCAATCACTTCCGGCTCACGGAAGAAATCATCATCGGGAACATAGGATGGCTGCGGCTCTACGCGGAACAGGTAAGAGACGATTTCATCCTCGTAGCCGAACCGCATCTGCTCGAAGTACTCGTAGCTTTCCTTCTTGTACTCCACCAGGGGATCGCGCTGGGCGTAACCACGGAAGCTGATGGCCTCCTTCAAGTGGTCCATCACCAGCAAGTGCCGCTTCCAAGCGGAGTCAATGATCTGCAGGATGGACCAGCGTTCATAGGAACGCATGCCTTCGCCGCCAAGCCGGTCATCCTTCTCCAGGTAGACCTTCTGGACTAGCGCCGCGAGAGCCTCGATCGCCTGTGCCATGGGCATCTGGGAGATCGCGTCAATGTCCATGCCGGTCAATGTGAAGAGCTGTTCAACCCTCTCCTTGAAAGCATCCGTGTCGCGTTCACCCTTGTCCTGCAGGTAATCGTTGCAAAGGCCTTCGGCGATCTCCGCCGAGATCCGCAGCATGTATTCCTTGGTATTCCCTTTCAGGATTTCGGTGCGCAGGCCGTAGAAAAAGATCCTCTGCTTGTTCATCACGTCGTCGTATTCGAGCAGATGTTTCCGGATCTCGAAATTCTGCATCTCCACGCGCTTCTGGCTCTTCTCGATAGCCCGGCTGACCATGCCAGCCTCGATGGGCTCGTCATCGCTGGCGCCCAGTGTCGCCATGAGGCTCTTCATTTTGTCGCCACCGAAAATGCGCATCAGATCATCTTCCAGCGACAGGAAGAAGCGGCTGGAGCCTGGATCGCCCTGGCGTCCAGCGCGGCCGCGCAACTGGTTGTCGATGCGTCGGCTCTCGTGGCGCTCGGTGCCCAGGATGTGCAGGCCACCCAAGGAGATGACTTCCTGCTTTTCGGCCTCGGTCTGCTTGGCCATTTCTTCCACCAAGGCAGTGAACTCCGGGGTTTCCTTGCCATCCAGGTCGTAGAATTCGATATTGCGCTTCTTGGCTTCGAGCTTGGCCAGGCCTTCGGGGTTCCCACCCAGCAGAATATCGGTGCCGCGGCCCGCCATGTTGGTGGCGATGGTGACCGAACCTTTGCGGCCGGCCTGGGCGATGATCTCTGCTTCCTTTTCATGGTGCTTGGCGTTCAGCACCACATGGCGAAGCTTCGCGGTCTTCAGCAGGTCACTCACGGCCTCGCTGCTTTCGATGCTGGCTGTACCCACAAGAATGGGCTGGCCAATGGTGTTGAGGCGGTTGATCTCTTCGACGATGGCGGCAGATTTGCCTTTGGCGGATGCATAGATGACATCCTGGAAATCAGAGCGGATCATGGGCTGGTTGGTGGGTACGACCACCACTTCCAGTTTGTAGGTTTGGTGCAGTTCCGCGGCCTCAGTTTCCGCAGTTCCGGTCATGCCGCCGAGTTTCTTGTACATGCGGAAAAAGTTCTGGAAGGTGACCGTGGCGAAGGTCTGGTTCTCGGCATTGACCTCAACGCCTTCCTTGGCTTCGATCGCTTGGTGCAGCCCATTGGACCAGCGGCGGCCTGGCATCATGCGGCCCGTGAATTCGTCCACGATGACCACTTCCAGTCCCTTGCCATCCTCCTTGGGCTTCACCATGTAATCCACATCCAGCTTGTACAGGTTGTGGGCGAGCAGGGCCTGGCTTAGCCCGTGCAGCGTCTCGATGGCGCTTGGATCATAAAGGTTCGGCACCCCCAGCAGCGCTTCGGCGTGACGAATGCCATCGTCCGTAAGCATCACCTGGCGGTCCTTTTCATCCACCTTGTAATCCACATCCTTCACGAGTTTCGGCACCAGCGCATCAATGACGAAATACTTGGAGGTGTCCTCTTCGCTGGACCCCGCGATGATGAGCGGAGTCCTGGCTTCATCAATCAAGATGGAATCCACTTCGTCCACGATGGCATAGGGAAAACCGCGCTGGGTGAAGTCCGCCAGGTCCCATTTCATGTTGTCGCGCAGGTAGTCGAAACCTAATTCATTGTTGGTCGCGTAGGTGATGTCCGAAGCGTAAGCCTCGCGGCGCTGGTCGTCGGTCAATCCGTGCTGGACGACACCCACGCTGAGTCCCAGCCAACCATACAGGCGGCCCATCCACTCGGCATCGCGCCGTGCGAGATAGTCGTTCACCGTCACCAGGTGGGCGCCGCGGCCCGACAGCGCATTTAGATAGAGCGCCAGCGTGGCTGTGAGGGTTTTCCCCTCGCCGGTGCGCATCTCAGCCACCTTGCCTTCGTGGAGCACCATGCCGCCGATGAGCTGCACATCGAAATGCCGCATCTTGAGCACGCGTTTCGATGCCTCGCGGCAAACCGCGAAAGCTTCCGGCAGGATGTCATCCACCGAGGCGCCCGCCGCCAGCTTCTCCTTGAGGTAAGGCGTCTTCGCCTTCAGTTCATCATCGGAAAGCGCCTTGATCCCAGGCTCCAGGACATTGATTTCCTGGACCTTGGCCCACAAACGCTTGAGCTCGCGGTCATTCTTCGAGCCGATGATCTTCTTGAGGATATTGTCGAGCATGAGGGCTTCCGATCGCGTAAACCGTTGATTGTACCGCGTGAATCGGATGTTTCCAAAGCCTATAAACTGGCGTGGGGCCTTGACATGAACGAGGGGGGACCGCCCGCTCCCTCCGCTCGCTCTGCGTCCCCCCTCGTGCTCCCCCACGTGGTGTCCGGGCAAAGCCCGGACACCACGTCTGATCTATGCCTCAATCCCGGTCGCCCTTCCGCACTCGGTCCATTTCGCGCTTGCTTTCGCGCTCTTTCAAGGCCTCGCGCTTGTCGCCCTGGGTCTTGCCGCTGGCCAGGGCGATCTTCACCTTGATGATGTTTTTTTCGTTCAGATAGATGGCGAGAGGAATGATCGTGAAGCCTTTGCGGACTGAGCGGGACAGGATTTTTTCGATCTCCGCGCGATTCAGCAGCAATTTGCGCGGACGCAGGGGGTCATGATTGGAATCAGTCCCGAATTTGTACGGCGAGATGTTCGCCTGCTTGAGCCAAAGTTCGCCGTCCTGCGCATCCACGTAGGCATCCTGCAACTGGCCGTGGCCCCCGCGGAGGGCCTTCACTTCCGTGCCCAACAAGGCGAGGCCCGCCTCCCACGTGTCCTCGATGTGGTAGTCGTGGAATGCTTTTCTATTGCGGACTAAGTCTTCACCCATTCATTCAGTCTAGGCGATCCGATAGATCCATACTTCCTGCTGAGGAACCTCATATGTCCATACCGCGCGCTTTCCATGCTCTGCTCTGTGCGATCTTTTCAATCGCCTGCCTCCAGGCCGCTGCCCAGACCTATGACCCAAGCCTATTGGCAGGCCTGAAGTGGCGCTGCATCGGGCCATTCCGGGGTGGGCGCACCGTGGCGGTTTCCGGCGTTCCCAAGCAGCCCAATGTCTTCTTCATGGCGCCGAATAACGGTGGTGTGTGGAAGAGCGCGGACTACGGCCACACCTGGAAGCCGATCTTCGACGACCAGCCCACAGGCTCTGTCGGCGCCTTGGCGGTGGCTCCCTCCAATCCCGACGTCATCTACGTGGGAAGCGGAGAAGGTCTGCAGCGGCCTGATCTCAGCACCGGCGACGGCATCTACAAATCCACCGATGGCGGAAAAAGGTGGGTCCATTCCGGATTGCGCGACGGCCAGCAGATCGGAAGCATCATCGTCGATCCACGCGATCCTGATCGATTATTTGTGGCGGTCCTGGGCCATCCTTATGGACCAAACCCAGAACGTGGTGTCTTCCGGTCCCTGGATGGTGGTAAGTCCTTCGAGAAGATGCTCTTCAAGGACGAGAATACCGGCGCGATCTCGCTTGCTTTTGATCCGAGCGATGCAAAAACCATCTACGCGAGTCTATGGGCCGCACGGCAAGCCCCGTGGGAAAACGGCGCCTTCAACGGCCCCCACAGCGGACTCTACAAATCTGTGGATAGCGGGGCAACCTGGCACCCATTGACCACGGGCCTGCCCACGTTTGCCCGAGGCCTGAGCCGCATTGGCTTTGCCATCGCGCCTAGCGACCCCCACCGGATGTATGCCCAAGTGGAAGCGAAAGAAGGCGCAGGAACCTACCGCTCCGAGGACGCTGGCGAATCCTGGGCGCTGGTGAACAAGGAATCCCGCGTCCACGGCCGCGGTGACGATTTCGCCGAGATCAGCGTGGACCCGAAAAACCGCGACATAGTTTACGCCGTCAACACGGCCTTTTACCGTTCGATGGATGGAGGAAAGTCGTGGACAGCCATCAAAGGCGCTCCAGGTGGCGACGACTACCACAGCATCTGGATCAACCCCGAAAATCCCAAGATCATTTTGTTGGGCGCCGACCAGGGAGCTACCCTCAGCGTCAATGGCGGCGAGACCTGGAGCAGCTGGTACAACCAACCCACGGCTCAGTTCTACCATGTCGCCACGGACAACCAGTTTCCGTATCGGGTCTACGGAGGTCAGCAGGAAAGCGGTTCCGTGGGTATCAAAAGCCGCTCGGACCATGGGGCCATCTCCTTCCGGGATTGGCGGCCTGTGGGCGTGGAAGAGTACGGCTATGTGGCGCCTGACCCGCTGGATCCGGACATCATCTACGGCGTGGGAGCTGGCCGATCCACACGCTTCGACGCTCGCACGGGCCAAACCCAGGATGTATCGCCGGATCCGCTGAAGCAGAAATCCAGATTCCTGCGCACTACGCCAATCCTTTTCTCTCCTGTGGATCCCCATGTGCTCTACCTGGCGGGCAACGTCCTGTTCAAGACGGCGAATGGTGGACAGAGGTGGGACGTCATCAGCCCGGATCTCTCGCGCACCGACCTTCCCATCCCACTGAACGTGGGCGTCTATTCAGGTTCGGATGCCGCGAAAATCCAGCGCCGTGGCGTTATTTACTCCCTGGCGCCTTCGAAAAGAAACATCAATCATTTGTGGGTGGGGACCGATGACGGCCTGATCCACACCACCAATGATGACGGCAAGACCTGGCAAAACGTGACTCCATCAGGCCTTGCGCCGTGGAGCAAGATCGCGCAACTGGAGACATCACTCTTCCATGAGCAAACCTGCTACGCCGCTGTGAACACCCTGCGCCTCGACGACCTGCAGCCCCACATCTACCGCACCAGGGATGGCGGCAAGTCCTGGCAGCACATCACCGAAGGGCTGCCGGCGGGAACCATCGTCAACACCGTGCGCGAAGATCACGAGCGCCCTGGCCTGCTTTTCGCGGGCACTGAGCAGGCGGTTTATGTGAGCTTCGACGGTGGCGATCACTGGCAGACATTACGCCAGAACATGCCGGCCACTTCCATCCGCGATCTCGTCATCCAAGAAGACGACCTGGTGGTGGGCACCCACGGGCGCTCCTTCTGGATCCTGGATGACATCACGCCGCTACGGCAGATCAAAGATGTGTTCGCGAACGCTCCGGCCCATCTGTTTCAGCCTCAGTTCGCGACCCGCGTGCGCTGGAATATGAATACCGACACGCCGCTGCCACCGGAGGAACCCGTGGGCCAGAACCCACCCGATGGCGCCGTGATTGACTATTGGCTGAAGGAAGATGCCCAAGGAGAAGTGAAGCTGGTGCTGGATTTAGGTTCATCGGGCACGCTCACTTTTTCTAGTTCCGACCGGCCTGCACCCGTGAATGCCAACGAATTGAACAAGCCCACCTACTGGATCCGCCCCGCCCAAACCATCTCCACTAAGGCCGGAGCTCATCGCTTCGTCTGGGATCTCCATCTCCCGGCGCCGCTCGCGTTGGAACATGACTACCCGATCTCGGCGGTGGTTCACGACACCTGGAAAGAACCCCGCGGCGCATGGGTCTTGCCGGGCCTCTACACCGTCAAACTCATGATCAATGGATGGGAAGCATCGTCCTCTTTATCGGTGGAAATGGATCCACGCGTGAAAACGCCTTCATCGGATCTCCAACGGCAATTCGAACTGTCCCTGGCTTGCATGGACGGCATGAACCGGACCTACCGTGTCATCGAAGCTCTGCGCGCTATGAAGTCTACCGACCCAACGTCCAAGATGCTGGAGGCTGATTTCGCGAATCTCCACGCCGAAATGGCCCACCTGTTGGAAGTCTTCCAGAGCGCAGATGCCAGGCCAACGGACCAGGCCGTCTCAGCGGAAAAGGAAGCGCAGCAAAAGCTCGCGGCGCTTGCTTCCAGGTTCGATGAATTGAAAAAGGCGGCGCGCTGAGCACCGCCTTCTATTCCGCTTAGACTCGGAATTTTTTAGATCCCGTCCACCGGTCCGTCAATTTCCGCATAGAGCGGATGGCTGAGATAGCGTTCTCCTGTATCGCAAAGCACCGCGACAATGGTCTTCCCTTCGCCTAGCTCCGCGGCGATCTTCAGTGCGGCGTGGACGATGGCGCCAGTGGAGATGCCTGAGAACAGGGCTTCTTCACGGGTCAGACGGCGGGCCATGGCGATTGCATCTTCGTAACTCACATCCTCGACGCGCTGGAAGGCCTCACGGTTGAGAATGCCCGGGACGAAATTTGGGCCGATACCCTGGATCTTGTTGGGGCCCGCAGTGCCCTTGCTCAACAGCGGAGAAGTTTCGGGTTCCACCGCTACGACCAGGGTTCCAGGCTTGCGCTGCGCCAACACTTCACCCACGCCCGTCACGGTGCCGCCGGTGCCCACGCCCGCTACGAATGCGTCCAGTTCTGGAACTTGCTCCAGGATCTCCAGCGCTGTGGTGTTGCGATGCACTTCGGGATTGGCGGGATTGTCGAATTGGCGCACGAGGAAATAGCCTGGGTCGCCCGCAGCAACCTCTTGCGCCTTTTCCACCGCGGCCTTCATGCCCCCGGAACCAGGTGTGAGAACGATCTGCGCGCCATAGGCCTTGAGCAGCGCACGGCGTTCCAGCGTCATGGTGTCGGGCATCACCAGCAGAATCGGATAGCCCTTGGCCGCCGCGATAAAGGCCAGGCCGATGCCAGTATTGCCGCTGGTGGCTTCCAGGATCTTCATGCCGGGCTTCAACACCCCGCGCGCTTCCGCGTCGCGGATCATGCTGAGGGCGATTCGATCCTTCACGCTGCCGCCAGGGTTCGCGCTTTCCAATTTGACGAAAACCGTGGCCGATCCTTTCGGCACCACCCGATTCAGCCGCACCACCGGGGTGCATCCCACCAGGTCGTAAACGTGATCAACACGATTGGGTCGCTGAGGCATGGGCATCTCCTTGGAAAGATACAGAATATAAAGCGTACTAATTTAGTCAACTTAATTTTCAAACCAAGGACCGCTTAATCTGGATGCATGGCACTTCAGAAATGGACCTTTTCCAGCACCTCCACAGATTCGGGGCTACGCCTGGATCAGCTTGTGGCCAAGCACACGGGTATCTCGCGCCGTGCGGCTCGTGAAGCCCTCAAGCTGGGCGGGGTGCAGGTGGACCGAAAGCGGGTGCGGGTGGCGGGAAAAATGCTTCAGGCTGGCATTGAGATCCGTGTGGCCTTCGATCCTGACTTGCCGGCGGTCCCCACTATGCAGATCCCGGTTGTCTTTGAAGACCAGTGGCTGCTTGTAGTGAACAAACCCACGGGCATCCCGACCCAAGGTACCTGGGCTTCGGATAGGCACGACCTGCTGGCCCTGATCAAAACCCAACGGCCCGAATTGAAATTGTTTCTGCATCACCGGCTGGATCAAGGGACTTCGGGCCTGCTGATTTTTTCGAAAGACACATCCATCAACGCGGAGTTGACGCGGAAATTCACGGAACATGCCGTACGCAAGACCTACCTAGCCCGGGTCTCCAGACTTCTGGAAGCCTGCACGGTGGATCGGCCCATCGGACGCCTCCGGAATGCTGTGCCAGGGCGCTTCGGCGTGGATGGCGATCTGATGGAACCCAAGGAGGCCATTACAGAATTCCGGCCCGCCACCAAGGAGGAAATGCTTGGCCTGCCGGCAGGTTACTGGATCATCGCCGAGCCTCGCACAGGCCGCACCCACCAGATCCGAGTGCACCTCGCAAGCCTTGGCGCACCGGTCCGGGGCGATAGGCTGTACGGCGGAGAGGATGCCCCGGAATTGGAATTACACGCCTGGAAATTGGTCCTGAATCATCCCGCCACAGGGCAGGAAATCGAATTCGTGGCGCCGCCGCGGTGGATCCCACAGTGAAACTGCCTTTGCTTTACAACACCCGGGCCGGGACTGCCCGCAAAGATCCAGAGGCTCTCCTGGCGGGGCTCCCCGCCGAATATCGCAACCGCATCGAACTCATCGCCTTTGGCCCGCCCTTCGATTTTGCGCCGCATATCGAACAGGCCAAAGCCGCCGGTGGACCGCTCTTCGTCTGGGGCGGCGACGGAACGATCCATCATGCTGGAATCGCCCTCGCAGCAGCGGGTTGCCCGGTGCCCTTGGCGGCTGTTCCCGGTGGCAGCGGAAACGGCCTGGTGCGGGGCCTGCGCACCCCCCTGGAACCGAGCGGCGCGGTGCTGAGGTTGCTCGAGGGCCGCGAGCTGCGCATGGACCTGCCCAGGCTGGACGGTGTCCCATTTCTTAATCTGTGCGGCACGGGCTTCGAGGCTGCCATCGCCCATGATTTCCATGGCGGCACCTCTCGCGGCTTCCTGAGTTACGCACAGCGCTCAATCAAACTATGGCGGGATTTCGAGCCTTTTGGCCTGCGGTGGGAGGCGCTTCAGCCGGAGGAGGCGGAACCCCAGACGAGGAGCGACGTTTTGCGCTCTGCCTGGAAAGGCCCAGAACCAAAGCTTCCAGACAATGCCTGGAGTTTATGCATCGCCAATCTTCCCCAGTTCGGCTCAGGTTTCTGGATCGCGCCCCATGCGAATCCCGCTGATGGAATGCTGCGATGGGCGACCCTCGCCAAGCCGCGCCACCTGGACCTTCTCACGCAACTCCCTTCGCTCTTCCGCGAGGGTGGCCGCACCTATTTGCGCCAGGAAGGCCGCATTCTCAAAGCCGTCCTTCATCTCGACCGCCCCCTGCCCTGGCATCTCGACGGCGAGCCTGCCGAAGTCCGTGACCGCGCGGAATTCACGCTGGAACCCAAAGCGTTCAGGATGCAGGTCACCAACGCTTGCCCTTGGAAGTAGCTCAGCTTGAATAAAAAAACGGCCCCGAACCGGGGCCGTTTTGATTCAGCTGCCAGAGCTCACCACCAGCCCATTCCTCGCGAGGAAGAGCCAAAACCAACCCAAGTGGGACGCCTGAATTGGGCGCTGTTGTCCTGGTGGTTGCCCCAGACGCCCACGGCCACTTTCACATCCTTCAAATCAACAGTGGCGGGATCCCAGGAACGATCCACGGTGAGTTGGTAGGGATAGGCCTTGGAAGACATCCAACCCGGATCATCAGCGACGACATAGACCGCCTGGGCTTCATCCTTGGGGTTCTTGAAGGTCACTTCGGGATTGCCTGTGGGAATGAGGTTCTGCAACATCCCAGGCTGCAAATCCCCCCATTTGTTCATCATGACCAGGCGGAACCAGCCTCGGTTCGTATGGTTCAGGCTTACATGCAATGTGCCTTTGGGTGGCACCACGAAGGCATAGCCCTTCCAGCCTTGGGGGAAATCGGAATAGTCAGTGATCTCCAGGGCGTCATCCGCCACGCGTGTGCAGGCGACGAAGCCTTGGCGGGACATGAACTGGATTTCAGCCATGATGTCCCGGTGCCCCCAGAAGAAAGAATTGGGCAGGAATGGGCAGGGCTGCCAGTACTGCTCGTGTCCTCGGACGCGGGTGTTCACGCCGCTGGCCAGCACGCCATGCACCCCCGACAGCTCGGCCGAAGTCCGGCGGCCGGGTGTGAGGGAAACTGAAGACCGGCCCGTAGGCCCGGTTGGGCGACCGCCGCCGAACCCTCGCTGGTCTGATCCGCGATCCGATCCGCCACCAAACCCCCTCTGATCCGAGCCGCGATCAACCGGTGAGCCAAAGCCGGAAGGCGACGCCTGGCGTTCAGAACGTACTTGCTGATCACCGGATGTCTGCTGCTGCCTGCCACGGTCCTGACCAGATAAGCCGGTGGCAATGAGACCGGCGGCTGTGATGAAAGCTGCGATTCTGGGGCCGTTCATGGGCACCTCCTGATGTTGGTTGGGGTTCGGGAATGTGTTATCCAAAGCCGTGCCACTTCCTTGCAACTAAGTGTGGGTCCCCGGCGAAGGCTATGCTAGAGGTTCTACTCGTACCTTGGATGAAAGGAACCCTCCTCTTGTTTGGCACCATTCAACATATTCATTTCGTAGGCATCGGTGGCATCGGCATGTCAGGCATCGCTGAAGTCCTTGTGAATCTGGGTTTCCGCGTCTCGGGAACGGACTTGAAAGAAAGTGCCGTCACCGAGCGCCTTCGTTCCCTCGGCATTGAATTGAATCTTGGGCATGAGGCAAAACACATCAAGGGTGCGCAGGTTGTGGTGATTTCCAGCGCCGTTAGGGACGATAACCCGGAAGTCATGGCGGCTCACGTCGCAAAGATTCCGGTGATCCCAAGAGGTGAGATGCTCGCCGAGCTCATGAGGTTGAAGCAGGGCATCGCCGTGGGCGGTTCCCATGGCAAGACCACCACCACCAGCATGATCGCCCAGGTGCTGAGCCAGGCAGGCCTCGACCCCACCATCGTCATTGGCGGAAAGCTTGGAATTCTCGGCTCCAACGCCAAACTCGGGAAGGGCGAATACCTGGTGGCCGAAGCCGACGAGAGCGATGGAAGTTTCTTGATGCTGAACCCTACCCTCGCGGTCATCACAAATATTGATCGTGAGCATCTGGATCATTACAAAGACATCGAGGAAATCCGCGCCGCCTTCGTGGAGTTTGCCAACAAAGTGCCGTTCTATGGTTCGGTGTTCGCCTGCATGGATGATCCGAACGTGGCCTATGTGCGGCCCTTGCTCAAGCGCCAGGTGAAGACGTATGGCACAAACCCCCAGGTGGATATCAGAGCCCATGACATCCACCAGGATGGCTTTTTCAGCACCTTTTCTGTGACCGCCTTCGGTGAAGCCATCGGCGATTTTTCCATCAATGTGCCGGGCCACCACATGGTGCTCGATGCGCTTGCGGCCATCGGCGTGGCGCTGGAACTGGGCGTGGCCAAAGACCAGATCAGAAGCAGCCTGGCGACCTTCTGTGGCGCTGATAGACGCTTCACCAAAAAGGGCGAAAAAGATGGAGTATTGGTGGTGGATGACTACGGCCACCACCCCACCGAGATCGCCGCCACCTTGAAAGCCGCGCGGAAGGGATTCCCGGAGCGCCGTATAGTCGCTGCGTTCCAACCCCACCGGTATTCCCGCACCAATGCCTTGATCGAGGAATTTTCCAGTGCCTTTTTCGAGGCGGATGTGGTTGTCATCACCAATATCTACGCTGCTGGTGAAGCCCCCATTCCTGGCCTTTCAGGCGAAAGCGTCGTGGATGGATTGCGCGCTCATGGCCAGCGGGAGGTCCATTATGTTTCCAAGGTGGAAGACCTGCCGGAATTCCTGAAGAGCCTCACCCGGGAAGGTGATCTGCTGATGACCTTCGGCGCCGGAACCATCACCAACGTAGGCCCCGCCTACCTCGAGCTCTAAAGGTTCAGACCACTGATGGAACTGATGAAATTGACGAGGAAATATCTATGAAGGCGATTGCCCTTTCAGTTCTCATCACTCTGCCCCTGGCCGCGCAAGCAGCAGCGCCGCCCCTGGCGCCACGACCCACTTGGCTGCCATCTAAAACCTACCGCGCCGGGATTCCGCTTCCCAACGCTGGCAAGGGCTATACCCACCATGCGGATCTGCTGGCTTACGCGGGTGCGCTCGCCGCCGCCGCGCCTGACCGCGTAAAGCTGCTCACACTGAATATCACAGAAGAAGGGCGTTCCCAGCCTTTCTTGATCATCAGCAGCCCCGCCAACATCGCGAAACTTGATCAGCTTCGTGCGAATAACGCCAAGCTCGCAGATCCGCGCACATGTGATTCCGGCGAGGCTGAGCGGATCGCCAGCGCGAACCCGGCTTTCGTGTGGCTGGGCTATAGCATCCATGGAGCCGAGCCCAGTGGCAGCAAAGCCGCTCTTGCCGTGGCCTACCACTTTGCTGCCGCACAGGATTCCGATGTCATGAAGCAGCTGGACCGCGTGGTGTTGCTGTTGGACCTCACCCAGAATCCCGATGGGCGGGAACGCGCCATCCAATCGGTGGAAGAGGTGCTTCAAGGAATGAACCCATCGGATCCACAGGATGCGCAGAATACCGGCCGCTGGCCCGGTGGACGGTTCAACCACCGGCTATTCGACCTCAACCGCGACTGGGCTTGGCAGACCCAGGGCGAAAGCCGTGCGAAGGCGGCAGCCTTTCTGCAATGGAATCCCCAAGTCCTGGCGGATCACCATGAGATGTCCGCGGAGAGCAGCTACTACTTCCCACCCACCATGCAGCCGGTCAATGACGCCATCCCTACGCCGTTCTCAGGATACTGGCAGCAGACCTTCGGCAAAGGAGTGGCCAGGGCTTTTGATGCCCATGAGTTCAACTTTTTCAGCAAGGATATCTTTGATCTTTTCTATCCCAGCTATGGCGATAGTTGGCCCAGCCTCCACGGCGCCGTGGGGATGACGTTTGAAATGGCGGGCCAGGTTGGTTTGGCTTACCGCCGCCGGGATGGTGAAATCCTGACGCTTGAAAAGCGTGTTCAGCGCCACTTCACGGCAAGCCTAGCCACCGTGCAGACGGCCTTTGAAAACCATAAAGCCCTTCTGATGGATTTTTATAAGGCCCGCCGGGAGCGGATCAATCTCGGGGAGCGCGCAGGCGCCTTTTTAATCGCCGAAGGCCAGGATCCAGGCCGTTCCCGGGCCTTGGTGGATCTGCTGTGCCGCAATGGCATCGAGGTGCGGCGCACCACTGAGGGGCTGGGTACCGCCAACCTGGAACCCATCGGTGTGGGCATTCTGCCAGCCACGGTCAAGCCTGGGAGCTACCTCGTCGCCTTGGATCAGCCTCTTGGCGCTTTGGCCGAAGCGCTGCTCCAAAAAGAAGCAGCCATGGGCTCCAAGCCCAGCTACGACGTCACCGGTTGGAGTCTTCCCCTGACTTTCAATGTGCCAACCTGGTTTGCCAAGGCACGCCCTAAAGTCGGCGTCGAACCCATCGCAGAACCAAGCGAAGCAGCCATTCCAGAAGCCCGCTCAGCCTATATCCTCCCGGCAGGTTTCGAGGGCCGGGAGCATACCCTGGCGACCCTGCTCAGTGAAGGCTTCCGCGGAACCGTGGCCACCGAACCGTTCGGCATGCTGAACCAGCGCTTCGAACCGGGCGCCGTCCTGTTCCCATTGCGCATGAACGATGGCGCCAAATTGCTGGCCCGGATCAAAACACTCGCTGCGCGGAACCACCATCCCGTCCTGGCGGCCGACACGGCCCTTTCAGATTCCGGGCCCGACCTGGGCTCGGATCGCGTCTACACCCTGGCTATTCCAAAAGTGGCTGTCCTGGTGGATCGTCCCGCGGACCCGACCGCCTTGGGCGCAGTGATGCACACCCTTCGCGAGACGGGCATCGCGTTTGCCCAAGTTCGCGCTGAGCGGATCGGGAACGCTCAACTGCACCGCTATACGCACATCATTCTGGTTGATGACAATTCCGCTGGAAAAGCCTGGCAACGGATCCTGGGCGAGGGCGGCGCTTCCAAGCTCAAGTCCTGGGCCGCTGATGGTGGCGTGCTGCTCGGCATCCAAGGCGGCGCTGTCTACGCGAGCCGCGCAGGCCTTGCGGAAGCGGGTTTCCAGTTTCTTTCAAAAAATGCTGAAGAAGCCCGCCTCAAAGAAAAAGATGCCAAGCGCGAAACACCCAAGCCGGATGTGGCGGATCTCATCCAGCCCTGGTCGGGCCGTGAAATGCGCGATCTGCAAGAGACCATTCCCGGTGCGCTGCTGCACGTGAAAGTGGACCTGAGCCATCCCCTGGCCTGGGGCCTGCACACCGCCGATGCTGCGGTATTGAACACCAGCGACAGCATTCTGGAATTGAGTCCCGGCGGGGAGAACCCGATCTACTATCCGGGCAATCCAAAAAGAGACTTGAAGGACCTGAAAAACAATTCTGAAAGTGAACCGCTGAAAGTCTCTGGACTGCTGCCCAAAGCCCTGGAACCACGGCTACGGCTTACCTCCTACGCCCTCCGGGAACACCGTGGCGCAGGGGCCGTGATTCTTTTCGCCGGTGACCCGGTGTTCCGCGGCATGAGCGCCTTCACCACCCGCGCCTTCCTGAATGCGATCTTCTTCGGCGCCTACCGGGCCACCTACGAGGATTGACTCAGCACCACAGGGAAGGCCCCAAGGTCAGCTATGCTTGAGTCACCTTCATTGAGGAATCCATGGCCCTTACCCGCGACCAGCTCGTCCGCCGCGCAGCTCGTGAACTGCGGGATGGTTTCTACGTGAACCTCGGCATCGGCATCCCCACGCTGGTGGCAGGTGCCATACCCGAAGGAATGGACGTCGTCCTGCAAAGCGAAAACGGCCTGCTGGGCATGGGGCCGTTCCCTACGCCCGAGGAAGTAGACGCGGACCTCATCAATGCGGGCAAACAAACCGTCACCACCGCCCCAGGCGCGAGTTTCTTTTCGAGCGCCGAAAGTTTCGCCATGATCCGAGGGGGCAAGATCGACCTGAGCATCCTGGGCGCCATGCAGGTGGATATCGAAGGCAATCTCGCCAATTGGATGATTCCAGGAAAAATGATCAAGGGCATGGGCGGCGCCATGGACCTTGTCGCCGCGGCCAAGCGCGTGGTGGTGGTCATGGACCACACCAATAAAAATGGCGAGTTCAAAATTTTGCGCAAATGCAACTTGCCGCTCACGGGCACGCGTTGCGTGCATCGCATCATCACGGAGTTGGCGGTGATCGACGTGGTACCGGGCCGCGAGGGCCTGCGTCTTGTGGAAGTCGCGCCCGGCGTGACGAAAGAAGAAGTGCAGGCCAAGACCGAACCACCTCTGGTTATGACGCATGTTCAAGAGATGGAGGTATGAATTCATGCGAGTCCTGCTGGTCCTTCTCCTTGCGATTCCCATGATGGCCTGCGGTGGCGGCGATCTGACCCCTCCCAGGCGAAAAGCCCACGTGAGCAGCGGGCGCCTTCGCAGTGACCATACAAGTGTCTTCAAACCCACCCTCGTCCTCAGCCCCAAAGTTGCCACCTTGGTTCCCAATGAAACCCAAAGTTTCAGCGCCCAGATCAACTACGAGCCCGATGGCCCCCGCTTTCCCCGCCAGCCTGTCACCTGGACGGTGGTGGAAGCCGGTGGAGGCGAGGTCACACGGACCGGCCTCTACACCGCACCCTCGGCGGCCGGCACATACCATGTGAAAGCAGAGCGGGAGGATCATCCGGGCGTTGCTGACACAGCGACAGTGACGGTGGTGGCAAAGGGCGCGCCAGCTTCTCCAAAGCAGTAATGCCAGATGCCAAACTTCTACCGCCTCGCCCGACCCTTGCTTTTCTGCCTAGACGCTGAGCGGGCGCATAATTTGGCTTTCCTGGCGGGCGGTCTGGCGCAGCGGTTCCATCTGCCTGATCCAAAGCTGGACAAGGCCCTTGCAGTCGAGGCTTTCGGCCTGCATTTCCCTTCTCCTCTGGGACTGGCCGCGGGCCTGGACAAAGGGGCCAGGCTTTTGCCGTTATGGAAATCCATGGGTTTCGGCCACGTGGAAATCGGCACCGTCACCCCCCGGCCCCAGCCCGGAAACCCGCGCCCCGTGTGTTCCGCCTGCCTTCCGAAGAAATCATACTGAATCGCATGGGCTTCAACAGCGAAGGCGCCGAAGTCGTGGCGGCACGCTTGAGGCGGCGTCCCAGCGGCCTGATCGTTGGTGGCAATCTTGGCAAAAACAAGGCCACGCCTGAAGAGACTGCGCTTGATGATTACGCCGCTGCCTACCGGCTGATCGCCCCGCAAGTTGACTACATCGCCCTCAATGTGAGCAGCCCCAACACGCCGGGCCTGCGGAATCTTCAGGCGCCAAAGGCCCTCGATCCCCTGCTTGCCGGGATGCTCGCCTTGAGGAAGGAAATGGGCCTGGAGGCTCAGCCACTCCTGCTCAAACTGGCCCCCGATCTGGCTTTCGAGGATCTCGATGCCATCGTGGAAGTGGCCGTTTCTTCCGGGATTTCAGGCCTCATCGCCACCAATACGACATTGGATCGAAGCATCGTGAGCGCGATGAACCACGACAAAGTCCTGGCCTGGGGCCAGGGCGGCCTTTCCGGCCGAGGCCTTGCCGCCAAGGCCAGAGCCGTTAGGTTGCGGCTGCTACAGGCCCTGGATGGCCGTCTGCCACTTGTGGCCTGTGGGGGTATCGGTTCGGGCGCAGACGTGGCCCAGGCGTTGAAAGATGGCGCCGTTTTAGCTCAGATCTACTCCGCTTTGATCTTCAAGGGACCAGCCCTGGTGGGGCGCATCCATCAGGAATTGCCACATCTCATGAACACCGAACCTTGAAGATCTGCTTGCAGATTTAGCACCGTCAGTTGGTGTCGCCATCCACGTAGACCCAAGCGCCAGCTTCGCGGATGAAACGGCTGAGTTCGATATGGAGTTGGCGCTTGCCCTGCACCTGAAGGCTGGCCCGGAATTTCACAGTCCCGGTTTGATCCTCAGGACCACCTAGCTCTGCCGATACGATCTTGAGCGAAACGCACTTTATGGTTCGGCAGTACTGCACCAATTCATCATGATCGAGCTTTGCTCTTTCAACTTCCGCCGTGGTCTTCAACAAGTAATCAACCTTCCCCAAGGCGTAAGCGGAAAAGCGGCTGCGCATGAGCAGGGTAGCGGTTTCCGCAGCTTTCTTCCCATCAATAAAGGGCTGGCAGCACCGATCGTAGGTCAGTTTGGATGTGCAGGGGCAAGGTCTCGACATTTCATCAGTTTAGCGGGTCTTTCAGGTCAGCCAAGTCAAGTTGTAGATGTGGCGGCAAGACTCAGGTCCAGTGTCCTCGGGAGGATGATATTCAACAACAACACCTTTGGCTCCGGTGAGTTCCAAAGCCCGCTGGGTCCAACACGTAAGCCCCGGTGAAAACCATTCGGGGAAAAAGCCATCCACCCACACACTGATTTGCGCGTACCCAGTGCCGGATTTGTCTACCACCACGCACCCACCCCGGGTGTAGTGGGCAAAGAATTTGGGAATGCTGGCCAAAAGAAGGCCCGGATTCATCATCTTCAGCATCCAGCGGTGCAAGGTGGTGAATTCTTCCTGGGCCGCGACCTGGCCGGCCTTGCCCGCATCATGACGGCCGGACCAACGGATGTAGGCCTTGCTCAATTCGGTGAAGTGGCACTCTTCAACCCAATCATAGAGCCCTAGCGGCTTCTCGAATCGGGCCCGGCAGGGTTCCGAAACCCGGGACAGCAGTTCCCTCCAAGCTTCCTCGCCAGCGTGTTGAATCACTGCTTTTCGAATCTGAACGATATTCGGACCCCGCACCTCGGTGACCCGAACGGTCTCAGGGCATCGCTCTCGGATCAATTCAGCTTCGAGCATCAAGGTACTCTTAATCTCCCCATTGATCGGGGTGCCCCAAGATAGGGTTCATAAAGAAAAATAAGAAATAAATGTTTAAACTTATAGGCAAATTTGTCCTACCCGAACAAGCCCGAATTGCTGATCAGGATGGTCCCGGGAAACCGGTTTATCGTTGAAACCTGCTGATCTGAATGGCGTACCGACAACAAGGCCGTAAGTTAGAGGCATAGATGAGCTGATGAGTTGATGAGCTGGTGCGGTCCATGGCGAACCACTCCAAAGAAAACGGCGTTCCATCTGGTTCTTTCCGCGACCGGCAACAGGCTGGTCGGCTCTTGAGCCGCGCCCTGACGCACCTGAAAGGCAGGTCGCCCATCGTTTTGGCCTTGCCCCGTGGGGGAGTGCCCGTCGCAGCGGAGGTGGCCTCGGCTCTGGCTGCACCCTTGGATGTTGTGGTGGTCCGCAAAATCGGCGCGCCTTTCCACAAGGAGCTGGGTGTTGGAGCGCTCGTCTTGCTCGATCAGCCTGAGGTGGTGTGGAATCATTCGTTGCTGAAAGAACTGGGGCTCCGCGAGGCCGATCTGCACGACCTTGTGCAAGACGAGGAAATCGAGGCCCGCCGCCGCCTCGCGCTTTACCGCGGCAGCCGTCCCGCACTGGACTTGAAGGGCCGGGTGGTGATCCTCGTGGATGATGGGCTCGCCACCGGCATCACAGCTGAGGCTGCGCTTCAGGCCTTGCGCCGGACCCATCCAGCCCATCTGGTGCTTGCGGTCCCCGTGGCGCCCCCCGATACGCTCGAGCGGCTTTCCAAAGAAGCCGATGAGGTCGTATGTCTCAAGCGACCGCTCTGGTTCAGCGCCGTAGGCCAGTTCTACGACGACTTCGCCCAAACCTCGGATGCAGAGGTTGTATCGTTACTGGCCCAAGCCCGACTTCAGCATTAAACAGCCGAACGGTCTTTCTCAGCGCGCCCAGGTCAGATGATAGCGATGGCACACGGAATCCAATCCATGCCCCGAAGGGGGCTGGTGGTAGATGCGCAGATCCTTGGCGCCGCTCAGTTCAAGCGCGCCGTGCAGCCAACCCACAAGCCCATGGGAATACCACTCCGGATAGTAGCCGTGGGCCCAGAGTTTGAGGGTGGCCTCGCCAGCGCCAACATGCTTCACAGCACCCTTGCACCCCCGGTAATAGAGGCCCAGGATCCGCGGTGCGTTGGTCAGCAGGAATTCAGGACTCGCAAGTTTGATCAGCCAGCGATGGACCGCCAGGAGCTGTTCCCGCGCGGCTTTCTTTCCCCGCGAGTAGATCCATTCCGGTCCTTTCACTTTCAGAAAGGCCATGTTCATCTCCGCGGCCAGGTCAGCGCTTACCCATTCGTAGCTGCCGATGGGACTCAAGAAGAGCGCCCTGCAAGGCTCAGAGACATTTGAAAGGAGAGCGTCCCAAGTTGGTTGTCCCCCTGCCAGCAAGACAGCCTGACGCACCTGCTGAGTCACTGGACCGCGCACATGCGAAACGCGGAAGTTCGCTATGGTGCGACCTGCGGATGGCGGGCATTTGGATTCTTGGGGTTCTGCGAGGACCAGCATAGACTCTGATTTTAGAGAATCAGCGTCTGAACAGGGTCATGGCTCGGTCATAGATGATCATGTTTTTTCATTGAAAAATAAGGCTTTCTATAAGGCTCTTGAGACTCTATTTCGGCTGCCGCCTGATTCCAGGCCAGTCTGCGCCAAATCGCTAACCACAGCATCATGGCAATCATCTTGGCAATCATCACGGACATCATGACAATCACCGGTGGAACGCCCTGGACTTCGATCCCCTAGGAGGTGAACACCACTAGAGATGGCGGCCTTGTGGATGGGCGTCAGGCCATAGGAATATGCAATCCGATCAGCTGCGCATGGTCGGTGGCTTCCTCGTACCCGGCATCCGCATGCCGGAAGACGCCGGTGGCGGGATCATTCCAGAGCACGCGCGTGATGCAGCGGTCCGCGCGTTCGGTGCCATCGGCGACAATGACCACGCCCGCATGTTGGCTGTAACCCATGCCCACGCCGCCACCGTGGTGGATGCTCACCCACGAAGCGCCGCCCGCGACGCTGGTCATGGCGTTCAGGAAGGGCCAATCGCTCACGGCATCGCTGCCATCCTTCATGGCCTCGGTCTCCCGGTTGGGTGAAGCGACGCTGCCGCTGTCGAGATGATCCCGGCCGATGACGATGGGCGCCTTCACCTTTCCTTCGCGCACCAGCTCGTTGAACTTCAGCCCCGCGAGATGCCGCTCACCCGCACCGATCCAGCAGATGCGCGCCGGCAGGCCCTGGAAGGCGATCTTTTCCTTCGCCGCCTTCAACCACCGGATCATGCCTTCGTTTTCCGGGAACAATTCGATCATCGCGGCGTCGGTGACGGCGATGTCTTCGGGATCGCCGCTCAACGCCACCCAACGGAAAGGACCGATGCCCTTGCAGAAAAGAGGGCGGATGAAGGCAGGCACAAAGCCTGGAAAATCAAAGGCGTTGGCCAGCCCTGCCCGTTCGGCCTGGGCCCGGATGTTGTTGCCATAATCGAAGGTGACGCTGCCGAGTTTCTGGAACGCCAGCATGGCTTCCACGTGGGTCCGCATGGATTGGAGCGCGTGCTCGACGTAGGTTTTCGGATCGGATTTTCGAAGCTCGGCGGCCTCATCCAGTGAAAGCCCCGCAGGGATGTAGCCGTTGTACTCGTCATGGGCCGAAGTCTGGTCCGTCACCAGATCCGGGACGAAGCCGCGCTTGAGGATCTGCGGCAGCAGTTCCGCGGCGTTGCCCAGCAGGCCGATGCTGCGGGCCTCCTTGGCATCCACGTAGGTCTGGACAAGGTTCAAGGCCATCTCCAGGTTGTCCGTCCATTCATCGAGGTAGCGGGTCTGGATGCGTTTTTCGATGTGCGTTTGATCTACCTCGATGGCCAGGCAGACGCCGCCGTTCATGGTCACAGCCAAGGGTTGCGCGCCACCCATGCCGCCCAAGCCCGCTGTGAGCGTCCAGGTGCCCGCCAGCGAGCCCTTGAAATGCTGCCGCGCGGCTTCGGCAAATGTCTCATAGGTACCCTGCACGATGCCTTGGGACCCAATGTAGATCCAGCTTCCAGCGGTCATCTGGCCGTACATCATCAGGCCTTTCTGATCCAGTTCGCGGAAGTGCTCCCAGGTCGCCCATTTGGGCACCAGATTGGAATTCGCGATGAGCACCCGGGGCGCCTCGGCGTGGGTCCTCACCACACCCACCGCCTTGCCGCTCTGCACCAGCAGCGTCTCGTCATCGCCCAGATGCTTCAGTTCTTTCACGATGGCGTGGAAGCAGTCCCAGTTGCGCGCCGCCTTACCCAGGCCGCCATAGACGACGAGATCCTCGGGCCGCTCGGCCACATCCGGATCGAGGTTGTTCATGAGCATCCGCAGCGCTGCCTCCTGCACCCACCCTTTGCAATGCAGATGCGTTCCACGAGGAGCGGTGATGACAGGATTTTCGGTGGCGGTGGACATGGGAACTCCGATACGAACGCTTCATTCTACCGGGGCTGCCAAAGGTTGATCATTGCCAGAACTGCTGAATCAGAGCTTTTTCAGATACTCCAAGCCCCGCTCCAATTCCCTTCTCATTTCCTCGGGCGTATCGGTGCGCTTGGACGCGCCATGGCCTGGCAGGATCCAGCGGAATTCGAAATCCAGGAGCTTCGCCAGCGACTTGAGCTGCTGGGACCAGGAATGCCAATTGAAATTTTTCGAGGCTGAAAGCATCTCGCGTTTGGGATTCCACCACAGGTGGTCACCAGTGAAAAGGAAGGTCTTCCGGTACAGCAGGCAAGCGCTCCCGGCCGTGTGGCCCGGCGTGGGGATGAAGAGCAGATCGGGATCCAATTGAACAGGATCGTCTCCCTCGATATAGCGTTCCAGCCCTGGATCGCGATCTCCCGCGTGCATGATGCGCTCACAGCCGAACCGCTCGTGGAAAGCGGCGTGGTCCGCCACGTCATCTTGATGGCTGAGCACCATGGCCTTCACGCCGCCCAGTTCCTCGATGCGCTTCATCAGCGGCTGGACCGCCCGAGGCGAGTCCATCATCACGTTGCCAGCCTCGCGCCGGATGAAGTAGCTCCAAGCGCCAAAACTGTTCTCGGCGGTAAATCCGCAGAAATGGACTTCAGCTTCGATGGGATCGGGAAAGGCGCGGACCGCTTCCGCCATGGAGGCTTTGTCATCGGTGCCGATGCTGGCGGTGGGGCAGGCCAGCAAGGCCATGGAAGCCCGCAGGCGCTGGCTCCCGCTCGGTTGATGGTGGACACTCGAATGATCTCCGGAATCCATGAATACTTCCGGCGCCATGGTGTAGCAGGTGCCACAATCAATGCAGCTCTGGTCCACGAAAAAAGCGCCGGGGGCATTGTCAGGATAGGTTTTAGAGCGCTGAGCCACGGTGCCTCCACGCCTTCATCCCCGGATGACCCGCTCGGTTTCGAAGGTTCCCTCTTTCTGCATGTGCAGTTGCCAAAAAACATCGGCGATGCGATCAGGGTCGAAGGAAGTGCCTGGCGCGATCATGCCGCAGATGGTGACCGTGGCCACGTGGATGCCGCTGGGGGCAAGCTCCTGCGCAAGGCTGAAGCAGAGGCTGCGCTGTCCGGATTTGCCAATGCAAAGGCTCGCGCCGCTGGCGAAAGGACTCAGCGCTGAACCGCCGCCAGTCAGGAGGATGCTGCCTTTCCCTTTGGCCTTCATGGAAGGGATCACAGCCTGGGAGGACACCAGGAACCCAGAAACCATGCTGCGGAACTCCAAATCCAGAGCCGCAGGATCCAGTTGCGATGGCAGCGCCTCGCGGAAGACCGACGCGTTGTAGATCAGCACGTCAGGTTCGCCCAGGCTCCCGAAGATGGAGCGGAAGGCAGCTTGAAGCGAACCGGGGTCGGCGGCATCCACGCCAAAGCCCCAGGTCGGGATGCCCTCTTTCCGCAACCTGTCCGTGAAGGTTTTCACCGCGTCCAGGCGCCGGGCCATGAAAGCGATGCGAAAGCCTTCCTTGGCGAAGCGATGGGCCAGCGACAGGCCCATGCCCGGTCCCATGCCCACAAGAACCATCAGCGGTTTGTTTTTTTCATCCATCTGGCGCTCCAGTCTATGGATCCACCCTAACTTATTCCCCTCGGGCGCTGAAGGTCTCCTTCAAATACCTGCCCAGGCCACGCAATTCCTGGCCGATGGGGAGCCCCGCACCACCTGATATGTCATTTGGGGTTGGTGGCCCAAACCGTAAGTTCGGTGACGAAACCTCGATCATCCATTTCGAGCATGGCCTTGATGGCGTGGGCGATTTCCCTGGCGCGGAGCTTGGTCTCGTTGACGACCTGCTGGTGGCCCATCCGGGCCTGGAATTCCGTGACGACTTCCGACGGGTTCAACTGCATCACGCGGATGCCGTGGGTGCGCAGTTCGGCCCGCCAGCACTCGGTCATGGCCGCCAGGGCGAACTTGCTCGCCGTATAGGCCGTGCCATTCGCGAAGCCGCGCTGGGCCGCCGTGGAGGCGATGTTGATGAGGCTGCCGCCCTTGCCCTGGGCGATGAACTGCCGGGCCGCGGCCTGCCCCGCAAGCATCGCTCCAAAGACATTGGTGTCCATCACGCGGCGGAATTCCGCCAGGTCGAGGGCCACCAGCGGCGCGAAGGACCCGATGCCCGCGTTGTTGATGAGGACGTTCATGGAGCCGAACACGCGCACGGTTTCATCCACCATGCGCTGGACGTCGGCGGCATCGCTGACATCCGCCCGGATGCCGTGGGCCTTCAGTTTTTCCGCCGCGGCCTGGAGCTTCGCTTCGTCCCGGCCCGTGATGGCGACCTGGGCTCCCGCCTCGATCAGCGTGCGGGCCGTTTCGAAACCGATGCCCGAACTGCCGCCGGTGATGAGGATTTTCGCGTCTCGCAGGTTCATCGAGGAGCTCCGTTTCTAGTGCGTTTCAAGGTCTCTTCCGGATGCATCAACGGCCCACGAGTTTCATCATGGCTTCGGGATACCGCTGGCCTGCGGCGGCGCCTTTGGGCAACGCCGAATCCACTTGCGCAAGATCACCCGCCGAGAGTTCGATGGCCAGGGCTCCCAAGTTCTCGTCCAGTGTCGTGCGGCGTTTGGTGCCGGGGATCGGCACGATGTCCTTCCCCTGAGCCAGCACCCACGCCAAAGCCAACTGGGCCGACGTGCAGCCCTTCGCCTTGGCCAACTCCGCGACCTTGTCCACGAGATCCAGGTTCTTCTTAAAGTTCTCGCCCTGGAAACGCGGTGAGAAGCGCCGGTAGTCATCCGCAGCGAAATCCTCGAACTTCCGCAACTGGCCTGTGAGAAACCCACGGCCGAGGGGACTATAGGGCACAAAGCCGATGCCCAGCTCGCGGCAGGCCGCCAATACACCGTCTTCGGGCTCACGGGTCCACAGGGAATACTCGCTTTGCAGGGCGGAAATGGGATGCACTTTCATGGCGCGGCGCAGCGTGTCCGGCGCGGCTTCGGAAAGCCCCAGGTAGCGGACCTTCCCGGCCTGCACCAGGTCCGCCATGGCGCCCACCGTATCCTCGATGGGCGTTTCGGCATCCACGCGATGCAGATAGTAAAGATCAATGTGATCCACGCCCAGACGCTTGAGGCTGGCCTCGGCGGCAGAGCGGACATACTCGGGCCTTCCGTTGATGCGGCGCTCGGCGGGGTTCTCGGTGCGCTGGATGCCGAATTTGGTGGCAAGGACGACGGAATGGCGCCGCCCTTTGATGGCGCGGCCCACCAGTTCTTCATTGAGATGGGGTCCGTAGGCATCCGCCGTGTCCAGAAAGTTGAAACCACGGTCAAGAAAATGATGGATGGTGGCGGTGGATTCCACATCATCTTTCGCGCCGTAGAAGTCCGACATGCCCATGCAGCCCAGGCCGAGGGGCGACACTGTGAGTCCTTGCGTGCCAAGGGATCGAAGCTGCATGGGAAATCTCCGGGAAGGGCGGTCTATCCGGTTACGGGAAGCAATGCCAATTCATCGCCGATTCACCTGCAATTTTTAGTTTTGCCAACCATCAGGCCAGGACCGGGTAATCGGTATAGCCCTTCGGTCCCGGCGTGTAGAAAGCGCCCATGTCGGGGGCATTTAGCGCCGCGCCAGACTTCCATCGAGCGATCAGATCCGGGTTGGCGAGAAAGGGCACGCCTACGCCGATCAGATCGCACCGGCCCGAAGCCAGATCGCTTTCCGCCCGTGTGGCGTCGTAGCCGCCCGACAGGATCAGCGCGCCCTTGAACACGCTGCGGAACGTCGCCTTCATGGAGTCCGGCACCGGCGGCGCGCCCATCGCCGAATGATCCACTAGATGGATGTACACCAACCCACGCACAGCGAGCTGTTGGGCCAGCCAGGCGTATTCGGTTTCCATCGCGTCATACAGCGGCATGTCGTTGAACACACCGAACGGCGACAGCCGGATGCCGACCTTGTCTTTTCCGATGGCCTGGATCACCGCATCGACCACTTCGAGCACGAATCGCCCGCGGTTTTCGATGGAACCGCCATAGCGATCCGTGCGCTGGTTCGAGTTCGGACGGATGAACTGCTCCAACAGATAGCCGTTCGCGCCGTGCAGCTCGACGCCATCAAATCCAGCCGCCACAGCATTCTTCGCGGCTTGGGCGAATTCCTCGATGGTGGCTTTGATATCCGCATCGGTCATCGCTTCCGGCACCGAATTCGGCTTCATCCCCTCGGCATCGGTATACATCTCGCCCGCCGCTGCCACCGCAGATGGTCCCAGGACGCGCGCGCCCGCCGGAAGATTCAGCCCATGGCCGATGCGGCCAGAATGCATGAATTGGATGAAGATCTTTCCGCCCTTTCCGTGGACCGCGTCGGTTGTAAGCTTCCACCCCGCAATCTGCGCTGCGGAAAAAATTCCCGGTATGCGCGCGTAGCCCAGCCCGTTGGGCGACGGCGAGGTGCCTTCGGTGACGATCAACCCGGCGGTGGCCCGCTGGGCGTAGTACTCCGCCATGAGTTCATTCGGGACGTTCCCGATGGCCCGGCTGCGCGTCATCGGCGCCATGACGAGATGGTTCTGCAACGTGAGCGGTCCAAGGCTGGTTTCGGAAAATAGAAGCGACATGGTGGTTTCTCCAGACGAATCATTTGAATGCTTCATGCAGTGTATAACTTGCAGGGTGATGGCGATGCGGATTCAGGGGCCGCTACGGCTTATCGCACCTGCACCAGTTCCGATTCCGGGAAGCGCACCTTGGGCAGTTTGGCGTATTTGTCGTCCTCGCTCCGGTATCCGGCGGCGCAGGCGCAGACGGTCGCATAGCCCTCGGCCTCCAGGCCCAGGATCGCGTCGTAGGCCGCGGGTTCCAGGCCTTCCAAGGGGCAGGCATCCACCCCAAGGAGCGCGGCGGAAGTCATGAAGTTGCCCAGCGCGATGTAAGCCTGGCGCGTGGCCCACTGGTCAATGTCCCCGGATCGGACTCCCTTCACCAGCTTCTCCACCATGAAGCCTCGGAAGCCCTCCAGCGACTCGGCGCTGACACCGCGCACTTGGGCGATCCGCTCCACGTAGCGGTTGATGTGTTCCTCGCCCATGGCTTTCTTGATGGCGAACACCACCAGGTGGGAAGCATCCTCGATCTGGGACTGGCCCCAGGACGCGGGCCGCAGCTTGGCCTTGAGGCCTGAGTCCGTGACGACGAAGAACTTGTAAGGCTGAAGGCCGTAGGACGACGGCGTGAGCACCAGCGCCTCTTCCAGGGCCTTCCAGGTTTCCGGATCGAGCTTGCGCGTGGCGTCGAACTGCTTGGTGGCATACCGCCATTCAAGCTGATTGATGAGTGCATCGGAGGAAATGGCAGTGGATGTGGAGAGCATCATGACTCCTTGAAACGAGTGGATGAGAGGGTTGTGGACGTGGTGCGTTCCATGTCACTGGAAGGCTGCGAGGTTCTCCTGGAGAAAGGCATCAAGGGTGCGGGAAGCCGCGCCGGTGACCAGTTCCACGGTGCCCGTGGTGGGCTCGGCCATGCCCCGGCGGACGCCCTGATTGAGCGTCACCATGCCGTAGGCGTACCAGGCATCCATGCCCATGCCCTTCATGGCCTGGAAGGCAGCCGCGTCGCTAACGGGTACATAGGCCACCTCGCGGTCCAGCAGCTTGCCCAGGCGGGCGGCCACGTCAACGTAGCCCAGGGCCTCAGGCCCCGTGAGGTCGTAGACCAGGCCTTCGTGGCCCGGTTCCATGAGGGCGGTGGCGGCCACGGCGGCGATGTCCCGGGTGTCAATCCAGGCCATGCGGCCTTCGCCGGCATTGACGTAGACCGGCTGCCCGGCCTTGATGGCGTGGGCGTAGAAGGCCACCCAGTTCTGCTGGAAAAAGGTAGGACGCAGGATGGTGAACGCGAGCCCCGACTCCTCCAGGGCGCGCTCGGCCCGGGCGTGGGCCCGGAACAAGGGATTGGACGAATCGGCGCTAGCGCCCTGGGCCGACAGCTTGACAACGTGCTTCACGCCCGCGGCCTTCGCCGTTTCGATGGCGGCGATTTCCAGGCGGTCGAAGTGCGAAGCCGACGAGAGGAGGAAGAGTTTGTCCACGCCCTGGAGCGCAGCCTTCAAGGATGCCGGGTCGCCCAGGTCACCCTTCACGGCCTCCACGCCCTGGGCTTTAAGCGCCGATAGGGAGGCTTCGCTGCGGGCCAAGGCCTTGAAGGCCGCGCCTTTCGCCTTCAGGGCCGCAACGAGCTGCTGCCCGACCTTTCCAGTGCTTCCGGTGATGAGGATCATGGTGTTCTCCTTTTCCAATGGTTGCGGCGTTATTGCCTGTAGCCTATGATTAGGGTGCTTGCTAACTTTTCGAAAGTAGGCACTATTTTGGAAGGTAGGAACCCCATGGTTAGAAATGTATGCGGCCTTAAACCCAATGTCCTGCATGGCGCCTGTCCCACCCGTCAGGTGCTGGATCTCATCGCCGACAAGTGGACGACGCTGGTGATCTACCTGCTCTCCAACGGCACCCTGCGCTACGGCGAGCTGCACAAGCGCATCGAGGGCATCAGCCAGAAAATGCTCACCCAGACGCTGCGCCAGCTCGAAGACGACGGCCTGGTGAAACGCACGGTCTACCCCGAGGTTCCGCCCCGCACGGAATATGCCCTCACGTCTCTGGGCGAAACCCTGCGGGAGCCGTTATCCGCGCTATGCCGATGGGCCGAGGAGCATCTGCCCGAAGTGGAAAAGGCGCGGAGCCGCAAGAAGGCAAAACACGCGGAAATGCCCAAAGGCGCGTGAACCGGGGATATCGCCAAAGTTTTGGGATTTGGCTTTTCATCCCCGGAAATCCCCGTTCATCCCCGGCTTAAAAAAGCTTTTTGGCCGGGGACAAACGGGGATTCACGAGGACAAAGAAAAAACGGGTTTGCAGCCGTTCAAACCCCGGCTCACGCCCCCGCCGCCAGCGCCACGGGCTTGTGGTAGCGCGGGCCTTCGGGCGTGTCCAGGCGGGTGATGACGCCGAGATCGGAGAGCAACTCCAGATGCCCGTTGATGGAATCGCGGAAGCGGCCCCGGCCTTTGAAGCAGCGGGCCACGTCGGCGGGCTGCCACAGGCGCGGCGCGGATAGCACCACAGCGCGCACGGCGGCCAACTGCTCGCGGGTTGCCTTGGGCCATGGCGTGGCCTCCGGCAGCGGCACTTCGAGTTTCTCGGGTTCCACTTCCAGGCCCAAGCTCACCGCAACTGGCGCGGCTTCGCCCGGCGCCTGGTACTCGGGCCGCAGCCAGCGGATGAGGCCCTGCTTTTCCTCCTCGGCCCGCTCGCGGTTCAGGGCCACCAGGCGCGTCAGGATCTCGGCGTCGGAAAGGTCCGCGCTCCATCTGTAGGCCTCGCTCACGGCGGCGTCCAGTTCGTCGTGGAGCTGGGCCAGGATGCTGGTCTGCGCGGCTTCGTGCAGGGCGCGTTCCTTGTCGGTGAAGGCCTCCCCCGACTTCAGCTTCTCCCGCAAGTTGTACATCTGCGTGATGGTCACGCCCCGCGCCTGAGCCCCCTTCCGGTGCGCGTCCAGGCGCTCCGCGAGATCGCGGATGCGGGCCTTCTGGGTCTCCGTAGCGTCGGGAAAGGGGAAGGGATCGAAGCAGGTTCGGATGACGTATTGTGGTCGATCTTCTAGCACAGCCTCATTAGCACTGCACCACACCAGTTGCATCCGTGAATTCAATACACCGAGCGAATAAACATCCTCAAGAGCAAAGGAGATCAGCCTGCTGTCTGGAACGATGTCTGAGTCCAGGAACTGGAAGAATCGGTGTTTAGCTGTCTTCACCGTCACGATGAACCGTGAAAGCCCCTTCAACGCGGGTCTAAAGGTTGCCCGTGTCTCTCCAAATAACCACCATCGATCCCTTCGAGTTTGGCGGTTATTGGTGTCGCGCTCTGGTTTTACATGATCAAAAACGTGTTGGTATGGCCCCGGAAACACATCACGAGCTTCCATTTCGGAGTAACCGAAAAAGTCGATAATGAATCGGTCGCCGTGAGTGTCAGCTAGTTCACGGCCATTTCTATACCTGCGGACAACAGTTGGTTCTCCCCATGCCTCGAAGTGCTCGCGATTAACGACGAATCCCATTCCGGCGGGAGTCATACCCTCACAAACAATCCCGCTGTTTGCTCGTAGTGGAATGGCCTCGCCAGCATTTGCACCCGCACTCAAATTCGCATGAATGATTTCGACGAAGTTTCCCTCCACAACTACCTTCTCCGCTTCCAACTCCGGCGTGATGCCTTCGCCTTCATGCACCACGCGACCCAGCCACGGCTGGCCTTCGACGCCACCTACGGTCATGGCGATGCGCACGGCGGCGCCTTCGTCGTGCCAGGGATGATCGGGGATCGCCCACAAAAGCTTCAATGGTTTTTTGTTATCCCCTTTATCCCTTTCATCCAGGCAAATCATTTCTTTTCTGTTTTTTAGCCTGGATAAAGGGGATGAAGAGGATAAAGCAGAGATATGCCATTCGATCACGCTGCGCTGCCTTACCTGGCGCAGGCTATTGGTCGTGATCAACCCAAACCTCCGTGCCCGCCCCGAACGCACAGCCAGCGCGGCCTTGTGCCACCAGTAGAGAACGAAATCCACCGTGTCCGGCACGTCGGGATAGGCCGCGCGCAAGGCTTCCGCATAGCCATCCCCAAGCGCTTCGCGCATCCGCGCGTTACCCAGAAACGGCGGGTTGCCCACGATGAAATCCGCTTCGGGCCACGGTGCGGGCGCTGGATTCACATATTCAACAATCGCGGTCTGCGCGGTTTCATCCGGCACGTCCTTGCCGGTGACGGGATGCACCTTGAACGTCCTGCCATCCCACCGTGAGCGCGTAGTTTCCTTGGTGCCGGACCATGTGAGCACCGCATCACGGTTCTGGATGTTCTCGTAGCGTTGCAGCACCGGCTCCGAGGGCATGGTGCCGGGGTGCTCGCGGTGGAACCATTGCAGGTGGCCGATCCACAGCACCAGTTCGGCGATGGCCGCGGCCCATTCCTTCACCTCCAGGCCCAGGAACTGCGCGGGCGTCACCGTCAGCGTGTCCAATTGCAGGCCACGTTGGGTCTCGCCCAAATCGCTGAGCCGCTGCACCACTTCCCGCTCGATGCGCTTCATCAAGTCGTAGGCCACGTACAAAAAGTTGCCGCTGCCGCAGGCAGGATCCAGCACTTTCGTGTTGGCGAGCTTGCGCTGGAAGTCGTGCAGCACGGTCCGAGCCTTGGCCTTATCCGCATCCGTTGGCGCATCGCCCAGAAGGCTGATGGCCTCGGCCTGCGCCAAATCCCAGTCCGCCCGTAAAGGCTCGTCCAGCGCGGGTTTCAGCAGGCGCTCGATGAAGGCCCTCGGCGTGTAGTGGGCTCCCAGGCGGTGGCGCTCGCCGGGACTCAGCGCGCTTTCCAGCAGCGTGCCGAAGATGCTGGGATCTACTTCGCTCCAATTAAAGCGGGCGGCCAGGTAAAGCATTTCGATTTCCCGTTGTTCCAGCTCCAGCGCCAGATGGTCGGCGAACAGCCCGCCGTTGAAGCGCAGCACCGCATGTTCATCCCACACCACGCCGCCAGTGTTCATGCGGTCCCAAAGGGTTTCCAGGCCCTTCACGAAGAGCTTGGGGTGTTTACGCCAGGCATCCAGCTTGTCTTCGAAGATGCGCTCCGGCAGCAGGTTTGCGTCCTCGGCGAAGAACGTGAACACGCAGCGCATCAGAAAGGCCGCCACCGCCTTGGGCGGAAACCGCAGTTCCAAGCTGGCGGCCAGCTTGCCGATTTCCGTAGCCACCTCGCGGGTCACCAGCGCCCGCTTGCGCGCGGGATCCAGGCTGCCGGGGTCCATCCAGATAGCCCGCAGGTAATCCAGCACGTCGGCCTTCAGCAGGTCATCCATGCTGATGCTGCGCCGGGCGCCATAGCCGCCGTAGCGTCCCGAGAAACCTTCCCACACATGGAAGGCGTGGCCGATGTCGCAGGTGAGCACGAAGGGCGGGCGCTGTGCCAATTGCTGGGCGTAGTTCACGGCCTGGCCGAAGGCCCGCTCCATGTAGCGCTCGTAGCCCGCGGTGCCGCGCAGGGGCGTGGAGCCGGGGTTGGCCGCGGTGCTGCCCTGCTTGGCCTCCAGCACGAAGCAACCCTGGCGGTACAAATCCGCCGACCCAACGCTGGTGCGGCCTTCGGCGTGGGTGAGCTGGATCTTTTTCTCGAAGCAGTAGGCGTCGTCAAGACCTTTTGGATCCACGGAGGGGAGTTCCAGCGCTTCGCAGAATTCCTTCCAGAACGATTGGGAATTGGCCTCCTCGCTTCCGGCGGAGCCTTTCCATCGCGCAATGAAGTCCTGGATGCTGAGGGGCATATGGCAAGTCTAGCGGGGCCACTGGAAAAGCACAGTTGATGAAGTATTGGCGCGGGTAATGAAAAGCATAAAGACCGATGCTTGTAAAAAACAGGCAAATAATTTTATTTGCGACGTTGACTCAGCTTCAATAACCGCGATCATGGAACTACAAATCCCGTCCGTCCAGCGCTCCACCTCCACCCTCCCAAACCCCTTGGTTTTTTGTGCAAGCAACCGGTCAATTCGACCAAATGAGGAGCTCTATGCCTATGCCGGATCAACCTATCGCATCTGTGGCCCAGAAAAGCCCCATCCAGTCCAAGCATGCGCTGTGGGCGGTGTTCGGCCTGATGGCGCTGTTCGTGCTGTTCACGCGAGAGCGGAGCCTGCTGGATCCAAGCTCGTTCCTCCGCCAACGCTATGCGCCGGTCCCATGGCTGATGTTCTTGCACGGCATCCCCGCGGCACTGGCGCTGGCGCTGGGCGTCTTCCAGTTTTCCAGCCGCCTGCGCCAGCGGCACCTGCAAGCCCACCGCGTGATGGGACGCATCTACGTCGCCAGCGCGGTCATCGGCGCTCTGGTGGCAATCGTGGTCGCCATCAAGCTGCCGATACCTTCCCTGTTCATGGCATCGCTCATCCAGTCCGGGGGCTGGCTCATCACCACCGGCACCGCCCTCTACTGCGTGCGCCAGGGCAAGATCCAGCAGCACAAAGAGTGGATGATGCGCGGCTATCCGTTCGCCATGGTCTTCATTGTCAACCGCGTGATTCTCTCCATCCCTGCAGTCCAAGGGATGGGCGTGTTCGGCCTCATCACGGTGGTCTGGAGCACCCTTGCCCTAGCGTGTTTCCTCCCCTCGTCCGTGATCGCGTGGCAGGCCTTGGCGGCATCGAACAATGCGGGGAAAAAGGCCGCTGGAGCCCAGAAAACAGCGGGGTGACCGGTGATCATGGCCAGGTATCAGGACTGCTCCATCCTTCGCTGCATCGCTTCGTAATCAATGATCGTGTCAATGTCCATTTCACCCCCTAGCAATGGCAGGCTCAGGACATCGGCATCTTCAAGCAGGGCGCGCGCGCCGCGATCCCCGGCCAGTCCCTTCAAGGCCTCAAAGCATCGGCGGGGAAACAGCGCGGGAATGCCGACGGCCCCCGCGTAGGAGGCCGCCGCAATGCGTTCCGGCTCCAAGCGGTATTCCTTTATCAATGTCCTGAGAAAGTCCGCATCCACGGCGGGTTGATCGCAGGCCAGAAGCAAGGCCGCTGTCGCATGCTGTGGCACGGCAGCAATGCCGGTGCGAATCGAGGACGCCATGCCTTCGGCCCAATCCATATTGATGGTTTTGGCGCAGGGAAGGCCTGAAAGCGCCGCGCCGACCGCTTCTGCATGATGCCCCAACACCACGATAGCGGGATCGCAGCCAGCCTGGAGCGCGATCCGCGCAGCTCGGTGGACCAAGGACTCGCCATCCAATTCCAGAAGCTGTTTGGGCCGGCCCATGCGCCGCGAAGCCCCGGCGGCAAGAATAACCGCGGCAATGCTCATGATCGCCTCATGGCAATGCTCATGATCGCCTCATGACGGGCTCACCGCGGACCACCGGCATGGATCACGCCTTTGGCATCGCGCAGGTGGACAGCCTGTTTGCCACCGAAAACCGCCTGGAGTTCCGCGAGGATGGCCAGCGCGATGGTTTCCGGCGATTCGCTTCCGAGATCCAGGCCCACCGGCGAGTAGAAGCGCGCGGTCTGGGCTGCGGTGGGCGCTGTTTCAAGTTCGGCAAGGATGCGCTCGCTCCGGCGGCGATGGCCCATGAGCCCGATATAACCAGCCTGGCTCGGCATCAGCAGCCTCATCCAGCCACTATCCATTTCAAAATGATGGGTGATCAGGATGGCCGCGCTGCGGGCATCCAGCGGGATTTCAGCCAAGCCCGAGGCAGGCCGCAGGCATTTCACCGCATCGGCCTCGGGAAAGCGTTCCGGACGCACGAAGGCCGGACGGTGATCCACCAATCCGACCCAATACCCAAGCGACTTGGCCATGTTGACGAGGTGCCTGGCATCGTCCCCGGCGCCGAAAATCCACAGCGCGACGGGCGGTTTGAAATGCTCGACAAAAAGATCAGGATCCTTGCCTGGTGCTTCATCACCCTTGTCTGGCGCTTCATCACCTAGAAAGATGCGCTCGCCCAGCCGGGGCGCATCCAGCCTGGTGCCCATGCGGATGGAACGGCGCTCGATCAATGCGCTTTCCAAGCGCTTGACCCAGCCTGTGTCTTCGAACCGTTCCACCAGGATTTCCGCCACTCCCTCGCAGCCTGAACCCGTCCCCCAGATGAGATCCAGATCCGAGCGCAGATCGTAGCGGAGCAACAGCGGCTTGCCTGTGGCCAGGCATTCCTGGCCCCGGGCGAATACATCCGCCTCCAGGCAACCGCCGCTGAGGGATCCATGCACCGGGCCGTTCGCGTCCATCAATAGCCTTGCGCCGGGCCGGCGGTAGCTGGAGCCCTCCACGCGCACCAGCGTGGCCAGCAGGAACGGACCTTCGGCAGAGTGGATGGCATTCAGGATGGGACGGAGTCCGCTCACGCTTTGGCTGCTTTGAGGATTTTTCCGGGCGTCATCGGCATGCTGCGGATGCGCTTGCCGGTGGCGGCGAAGATCGCGTTGGCCACGGCGGGCGCGATGGGCGGCAGGCCCGGTTCGCCGACGCCGCCGGGGGGCAGATCGCTCTTCACGATATGGACCTCGATCCTGGGGCTGTCAGCCAAGCGCAGCATGGGGTAGTCGGAAAAACCATTCTGCGCCACGCGGCCTTTCTCCAGCGTGATCTCGCCGTGGAGCGCCGCCGAAAGGCCGAAAATGATGCCGCTTTCCATCTGCGCGCGGATGTTGAGAGGGTTGATGGCCAGACCGCAATCCACGGCGCAGACCACGCGGTGGACCTTCACGCGGCCGTCCTTCAGAACCTCCACTTCGGCCACTTCCGCCACGTAGGTGCCGCATTCCAGGTAGGCGTGGGCGGCGATTCCCATGCCACGCCCCTTGGCGTGCTTGGCCATGCGCCAAGCCTTCCACCCGGCCTTTTCGGCGGCCAACTCGATCACGCGGCGCAACCGCGCCGGATCCAGTTCGTCGTGGCCGACTTTCCGTTTTTCATCCTTTTTCAGTAGCGCTACGCGGAAGTCGAGCGGATCCTTGCCCGCCTTATGGGCAAGTTCATCCAGGAATGATTCGGTGACGAAAGGGTTGAAGGATGCAGGCACCGCGCGCCAGAAACCCACTGGGAACGGCGTGTCGCTCTGAGCCCACTCCACCTGCATGTTGGGAATCTCATAGGCCAGATCCGCGGCCCCTGAAAGCTCGGTGGCTTCCGGCGGCCAGGGCATCTTCAGCGAGGCGGCGATGGAAGGCCCCGTGAAGCGGTGATGCCAGGCATGGGGACGGCCGCTGCCATCGAGGCTGCCCGAAAGTTGGTGCAGTGTGCCGGGGCGGTAGTAGTCGTGCTGTATGTCGTCCTCCCGCGAGTACTGCACTTTCACCGGCACACCCGCGGTCTTGGAACATTCCACAGCTTCCACGATGAAATCAGCCATGGCGCGTCGCCCGAAACCTCCGCCGAGCAGCGGCATATGGACCTCGATCTGCTCAGGTTTCATGCCCGTGATCTGCTGGATGGCAGCCATGGACCAGCCGGGACCTTGGGATGGCGCGTAGATGTCGCAGCGGTCCGGCTTCACATCCGCCAGGCCCACCATGGGCTCCATGGTGGCGTGGGCCAGGAAGGGGCAATCGTAGCGGGCGTGGATGGCGTTCTTCCCCAAGGCGGCTGTTCCCTTCCCTTCCTTGCGGACCACCTTTCCCGGCGTCTTCAGGCGCGCTTCAAAACCCTTCCAGATTTCCATGGTGGATGCGGAAGCATGGGCGCCTTCGTCCCACTGGATCTTCAAGGCTTCGCGGCCGTTGAGCGCGGCCCAGGTGCTGTCCGCGAGCACGGCCACGCCGCTGGAAATGTTGATGATGCGCTTCACGCCGGGCACGGCCTTGGCGGCGGTGGCATCCACGGATTTCAGTTTTCCGCCAAAAACCGGGCAGCGTTGAACGGACGCGTAAAGCATTCCCGGCAGCTTGAGGTCCGAACCGAACTGGGCGCGGCCCGTGACGATGTCCGGGCCATCCAGGCGCTTCACGTCCGTGCCGACGATGCGGAAATTTTTCGCATGCTTCAGCGGCGGGTCCTTGGGCGGCTCCAGCTTGGAGGCCGCTTCCACCAGTTCCCCGTAAGCGATGCGTTTCGTGCCATGGACGATGAAGCCGTTTTCGGCCTTGCACACGGCGCGGTCCACTTTCCATTTGGCGGCGGCGGCACTGATAAGCATCTCCCGCGCCGTGGCGCCCATGGTGCGGTAAGGCGTGAAGGTGCTCCGGGTGCTTTGGCTGCCGCCCGTGATGCCCAGATCGCCGAACTTCGCGGCGCTGGAAGCCTGCTGCACTTTCACCTTGGACCAATCCGCATCAAGTTCCTCGGCCATTGCCATGGCCAGGCTGGTGCGGACCCCCTGCCCCATTTCAGATTTATTGGCCCAAATGGTGACGGTTCCATCGCCATCAATACGTAGAAATGCGCTTGGGGCCAAAACGCCTCCGGGTTCGATCGGATCCGCCATTTCGAATCGCAGCCTTGGTTCCATGGGCAGCGTGAAGGCGAGGGAAAGGCAGGTGGTCTTGACAAAGTCGCGGCGGGTGGACATCTCAGGCCTCCTTTCCGGTGGCGCATTCGTCGCCTGCGGCACGATGGATGGCGCAGCGGATGCGGTTGTAGGTTCCGCAGCGGCAGATGTTCTCGGCCATTCCTTCATTGATGTCGGCATCCGTGGGGTGGGGGTGTTTGGACAGCAGCCAGGCTGCCTGCATGATCTGGCCAGGCTGGCAGTAGCCGCACTGGGCCACGTCCTCTTCGATCCAGGCCTTTTGCACCGGGTGGACGCCATCTTTCGATAGGCCTTCGATGGTGGTCACGGATTTCCCGGCCACTTCTTTGATGGGCGTCTGGCAGGCGCGGATAGCCTCGCCATTCAGATGCAACGTGCAGCAGCCGCACACGCCCGCGCCGCATCCGAACTTGGTTCCGGTGAGGCCGAGCACATCCCTCAGCACCCACAACAGGGGCATGTCGGGATCCACTTCCACAGCCTTGGAGAATCCGTTCACTGAAAATTCAACGTGCGACATAGGCCACCTCGGGGAAGTGTGTTCAAACTTTATGCTCACTCCCCATCGCAATCAATTTAAGGCTGTGGGCGGTAGGCGGTGGGCGGTAGGTTGTGAGCACACCCCTCGACTCTCGACTTCTCGACTTTTCAACTTTTCAACTTTTCGACTTCTCGGCTTTTTTACCGGAACGCCCCGCGAGGTTCAGGCATCACAGTTCCAGACAAGGAGTTGAACGCATGATGTGGACTGCAAAATGGGGAATGGCGGCGATCCTTACCTTGCTTGCCGGAGCTGGCATCGCGTTCCTGCCCATGCACCCGGCTGATAAAACCTCGACAGCCCTTCTTCCCACGGAGAAAACCAAAGTGAGCGATTCCAAGAAACCTGATAAGGCCGAACTCCAGCAGCGGCTCACGCCCATGCAATACAAAGTCACCCAGGAGGCGGCCACAGAACCGGCCTTCCGCAACGAATTCTGGGACAACCACCGCGAGGGCTTATACGTGGACGTGGTGAGCGGCGAGCCGTTGTTCTCATCCAAGGACAAATTTGATTCCGGCTGCGGCTGGCCCAGCTTCTCCAAACCCTTGGAAGCAAAAAAGGTCGTGGAAAAAACGGATTCATCCTTCGGCATGGCCCGCACCGAAGTGCGCTCCAAGAACAGCGATTCACATCTGGGCCATGTGTTTGACGACGGCCCTGGCCCCACGCACCTGCGCTATTGCATCAATTCGGCGTCGTTGAAATTCATCCCGGTGGAAGATCTCGAAAAGGAAGGCTTCGGAAGCTACCTGCCCGTGTTCGGCAAACCCGCCACGAAGGTGGCGGATGCGCCCGTTTCTTCGAATGTCGCCACCCTGGCGGGCGGCTGTTTCTGGGGCATGCAGGAACTCATCCGCAAGCAGCCGGGCGTCACCACCACCCGTGTCGGCTATACCGGCGGCCATCTGGCGAATCCGAAATACGAAGACACCCACGACAGCAGGTCCGGCCATGCCGAAGCCATCGAGATCCACTTCGATCCAGCCAAGACCACCTACGAAGCCATCCTGCGGTTTTTCTTCCGCATCCACGATCCCACCACGTTGAACCGCCAGGGCAACGACACCGGCAGCCAGTACCGTTCCGCGATCTTCTTCCATGATGAGGCTCAGCGGCTGGTGGCTGGAAAAGTGAAGGCCGAAGTGGACGCCAGCGGCAAATGGCCCAAGAAAGTGGTCACGGAAATCGTCCCCGCCAAGACTTTCTATTTGGCCGAGGAAAACCACCAGGACTACCTGCAAAAACATCCCAACGGATACACCTGCCACTACATCCGCGAGTGAGGGCAGTTACGGCCAGGCCATCCAACCTGTGTTAGTTTTTTCGTATGCTTTTCATTCCCATTTTGACGCTGGCTATTGTTTCCCAGGCGCCAACCCACAGTTCCCAACGCAGAGCGCCCCAGACGCCTGAACAGGCTGCGCCTTCTGAAAGCAGGAGGGTGGCGGCTCCATCCCAAGAAACACCTGCGGTGAAACCTGCGCCCAGCTTCAAGACCCGCTCGGCTCAATCGTTGGTGAAAGCTGAATTGGCCTTCGCAAAAAAGGCTGAAGAGCTGGGCACGACGGCAGCCTTCCTGGACGTGCTGGATGATCTGGGCGTGCTGTTCCGGCCAGGCCCCGTGAACGGCAAAGCCTGGCTTCGGGTGCAGAAACCCTCCTCATCTAAACTGGCTTGGTTTCCTTCCTTCGTTGAAGTCAGCGAAGCCGGGGACCTGGGTTATTCCACGGGGCCCTACCAATGGCGCGCCGAAGCGGAATCAAAACAGGTTGTCCATGGGCATTTCGTTTCCGTTTGGGGACACCGTGGGGGTGCCTGGAAACTCCTGCTGGACATGGGTTCTTCCCACGCCGCACCCGGTGAAGCTGATCCCGTTTTTGAACCTGAAAATACGAAAGGGACGGCGAAGGCCGATGGTCAGCCACCGTTCAGCGCCGAGGAACTTCAGAACCTGGAGAAAACCTTCTCCAACTTGGCATCGGTGAAGGGAATCCTATCGGCCTACAACACCTACCTGGCCGCCGATGCGCGTTTCTACCGCGCAGATTCCCAGCCCACCACCCAGCTGGACGTTATCCGGAAAGCCCTGGAAAAGGTTGACGGCATCGTAAAATGGACCTGCCTGGGCAGTGCTGTAGCCAGGAGCAACGATCTGGGCTATGCCTACGGAATCAGGGAATATGTCCCCAACCCGGCGGCCGTGCCCAAGCCTGAAACCATGCGTAAGCAGGCGGCCCGCAATTATATTTTTCTGCACATCTGGAAACGCCAGCCCACGGGCCGCTGGAAAGTCGTCCTCGATATCGAAGATCCCATGCCCTGAATCTTTTCCCTGAATCCATTCCCCGAGGTCGCCATGCGCAAAGCCCTTCTACCCCTGATTCCATGCCTGCTCCTTGCGGCGGCGCCCGAAGCCGCCAAGCCCGTCAAAAGCGTGCGGGTGGCGGCCCCAGCGGCCAAGGCCTTTCCTTTTCCCATCCACCAGAAAATCCTGGCTAACGGTTTGAAAATCGTCGTGATTCCCACGGGCCTGCCGAATCTCGTGAGCATCCAGATCCCAGTGAGCACTGGCTCGCGGAATGAGGTCGAACCGGGCAAATCCGGCTTCGCGCATTTTTTCGAGCACATGATGTTCCGCGGCACCAAGACCGTGCCCCCGGAAATGTGGAACGACGCGCTGAAAGAAACCGGCGCATCGCAGAATGCGTTCACATCGGACGATCTGACGAACTACCACACGCTCTGCTCGAAAGATGATCTCGAAGGCTGGATCAAGCGGGAAGGGGACCGTTTCCAGAATCTTTCCTACAGCGAAGAAGCCTTCAAAACCGAGAGCCGCGCGGTGCTCGGCGAATACAACAAGAATTCCTCCAACCCCATCCAGAAGCTGCTGGAAGTGCAGCGCGACGCGGCCTTCACCACCCACACCTACAAGCACACGACCATGGGTTTCCTGAAGGACATCGAGGACATGCCCAACCAGTTCGCCTACTCCCGGCAGTTCTTCGACCGCTGGTACCGCCCCGAGAACGTGACCGTGATCATCACTGGCGACGTGAAGCCTGAGACCGCCTTTCCCTTGGTGGAGAAATACTTCAGCGGCTGGAAGCGGGGCACCGCGAAACCGCCCGTGGTCCCTGTCGAACCGGCCTCTGCCAAGCCCGTGGATGTGCGGCTCCCATGGTCCAGCCCCACCCTGCCCTACATGACCGTGGGCTTTCATACACCGGCGAAATTCAGTACCACCGAAAACAGCTCCGAAGCGCTGTCGCTGGCCTCGGAATTGCTTTTCGGATCCCGTTCCGAGTTGTACCAGCGCCTGGTGGTGCGGGAGCAGAAGGTGGACCAGCTCTTCGCTTTTGGCGGCGAGGCCAAGGATCCTGACCTTTTCACCATCGGCGCCCGGGTGAAGAAGCCCGAAGACCTGGCCTACGTGCGCGATCTCATTCTGGACACCTGCGCCTCGGCCCGGGCTCTGCCCTTCTCCAATGCCAAGCTGCAGGACGCCAAGACCGAAGCCCGCCTTGCCTTCGCGCGAAGGCTTGATTCCACCGATTCCATCGCCGGGATCATCGCGAGGCTCACTTCCTACGACCGGGATCCCGAGGCCGTGAACAAGCTCGCCTCTCTCCGGGATTCCGTCACCACCAGCGATCTCGCGCGCATCGCGAAAGCGACCTTCCGGGACAACAACCGGGTCATCACCACGCTGGTCCATGGCGATTTCCCGGCCAACCTGGATCGCCCATTCGACGGCGCTGAAGCCCGCGCCGCAAAGCTCGCTGAACTCCCTGGGCTTCTACTTACAGAAGAACCCAATGCAGCCTCGCCATTAATGACCATGCGCACGGTTTTCCGCGTGGGCTCCATCCATGATCCCGCCGGAAAAGAGGGCCTGGCGCGGCTCACAGCCAGCATGACCGCCGATGCCGGCACCAAGAACCGCGGACTGGCGGAGGTGGAAAAAGCCTACGCCGCCACTGGATCCGGGCTCGGCGCCTTGGTGGACAAGGAACTCACTTCCTTCAGCCTCACGGCTCCCCGGCTCAAGGCCGGAGAAGCGCTGGACTTGGCCCTGGAACAACTGCTGGAAGCGGGTTTCAAGGATGATGATTTCCAGCGGCTCAAGGCCCAGCAACTCAATGCCTTGAATGTGGGACTCAAAGCCAGCAACGACGAGGAACTGGGCAAGCTGGCCCTGGAATCGCGCATGTTCGCCGAACCCTACGCTCATCCGGTGCTGGGCACAGCCACCGGCCTTCAAGCGATCACCCTGGCGGATGTAAAGGCCTTCGCGGCAACCTATTACACCAAGAAACGCATGTCTCTCGGTTTGGCGGGTTCCTACTCCGCCGAGGACAAAGCCGCCGTTCTGCGTGGCCTGGATAAACTGCCCGATACGGACGCGCCCAAAGTGCTGGTGAACGAACCCGAGCACCTTACCGATGGTTCGCACATGCACATCATCACCAAGGAGACACGCTCAACCGCCATTTCCATCGGTATTCCCTTGAGGGAACGCGATGCGAGCGGCAAGCCATTGGATGCCCGGGTCAACCGCGCGCATCCTGATTTCGCGGCACTCTGGGTGGCCACGGCATATCTTGGGCAACACCGCAACAGCACTGGCGTTCTCTTCCAGCGGCTGCGCGAAGAGCGCGGCCTCAACTACGGCGATTACACCTATCTGGAGGCCTTCCCCAATGGCGGCCGCCAGTTCCAGCCCAGCCCCGGCGTGGCCCGCGCCCTCAACATCTGGCAGGTGTGGATCCGCCCGGTGGATCCAAAAAACGGCGCTTTCGCCCTCAAAGCCGCGCTCTTCGAGGTGCAAAAGCTCATCACCAGCGGCATGCCCGAAAAAGATTTCCAAGCCACCCGCACCATGCTGGTTAAGTTCATGGATCATCTGAATGATACGGGTTCCAAAAAATTGGGCCACGACATGGATGACGCCTACCTTGGAACGGGTCCCTATGCCGAGACCTTCAAAGCTAAGCTGAGGGCGCTCTCCGGCGATGATGTGAACCGAGCCATCCGCAAGTACCTGCGCACCACCCATCTCGACATCGCCGTGGTGACCAAGGACGCGGATCAATTCACCAAGGATCTGCTGGCGGACGCTTCGCCCATCCCCGCCTATACCGCGCCCAAGCCTCAACTGAAGGACGAAGACCAGGCCATTTCAAAATTCAAAATGGATGTCGCCCCGAAAAATATAACCAAGGCGACTCTTGAAGAAACGTTCAGATAGGACTCACTGCTCAGAGCCTTCCTGCGGAACCTCAGGCCGATCCATGGCAATAATGAGTGTCCATTGGAGGATCATTGCTGCCCTTGCTGCTAGTGGTTCCCGCCGTCGTCCAAACCGTCCCTCCGGTTCCCAGCGAACAGCCGGGACCCTGGGAACGGATGTTGGAAAATCACCGGGCGGAGCAATATCTATGGTCCAAATGGCGTCTGTTGGCGCGGGTCCCCGCTACCACAGAGACGATGAGAACCGAGGTGATGCTCAGGCTGGTTTCCTCTGGCGAGCTGGATTTGAATTCATATTCGCCGAAAGAGGTTTCCGCTATTTGGGCCCAGATGGAATGGCGCCAGGATGTGGATTGGGCGCTCATTTCACCTGAAGGCAACGAGGCCGCTACAGGAACTGGGATACCCACGGGGCCGGCCTTGGAGGGACCGATCCTGAAGAGCGGATGGAAAAGCCGCGGCGTACGATTCTCTGACTTTGTCAAAGATGAAAGCGGCTCCGGCGAGGCCTGGGGCGATGCGCTCATTGATGCTGGCCGCTTGCTTGCTTTCACAGAATTGCTGCTCAAGGCTGATGCGGATAAACCGCTCCCCTGGTGGGTTTGGGAGGCGGCCCCCCCAGATCCTGTATTGCTGGCCTTGAAGGATAAAGCTGAAAAGGAGTGGATCAAGGCGCTGCTGGGGCTCAGGCTGCACAAAGGTTACGGACGCTGGCCCGGTCTGGCGGATGCCTTGTCCCTTGGACCCGAAATTCCCACCCGGGGAATGAAGGATGCGCTTCGCCCGATGATCGAAGATCTCCTTCAGGAATTGCATCACACCCCCCAAAGCGAGGGATTGTGGGGGGCCTGGTCCCAAGTTGCCCGGCGGATTCCCACGGAGGTCAGCGAATTCACACCCTCTCTTTTCGCTGTGCCCGAAGGGGATCCATGGCCGCCGCCCGCGGGTTTGCGCGCGGTATTGCCGCTGCTGAGGGCGCGGGGCGATCTGCGGATGCTGCTCGCCACCTGCCGCAACCAGCTGCATATGCCGGTTCCAACCACCGTCCAATCGGAGGCCGACTGGCGCCGGGAACGATTGCAGCGCATCCAGGACTGGGGTTTGCCTGGTCTTGAAACCCTGGTGAAATTGAAAGCCGAAAGCGATGGCTTGGTCTGGATCGAAGAATTGCACCGCTTGTGGGGCAAGGACTGGACAACATCAAATCTTCACGCTTTTCTGCGGCGGGTGGACCGGGACTGGGTGCCCGAGAGCTGGGATAAAGCCTTGCGCGCCGAACCGCTGGAAGATCCTCCGGTTCCCAATAATTCGGCCCCTTCCCTGGTGCCTTACTTGGCGCTGGACGCCCAAAACAATCGTGCTCTGGAAAAGGGCTGGAAAACATTGCGCGATTCCCGGCCTTGGATGCCTGGGGTACTGGAGACGTGCGCTGGACCTCAATCCAGAAGGATCAATTGAAACGTGTGCGCCAGGATTACGGCCTTGATGCGAGCCCTCGATGGTTTTTATTCCAGGGCCGAAATCTCAATGCCAGCGGCACCAATATTCCAAGCCCAGCCTTTATCCAGGAGCGCCTGCGCAGCCTCGGCGCTCCCCGGTTGGAAGTGCTTGGCCATTTCCTGTCGCAGCACCCAGAGTCCATCATGGCCCGCACCGAGCGCTTCAATCTGCTGCGGAACAGGCTGCCACAGCCTCGGCTGGAAGTGGCATTCCGCCTTGATGCCGAGGCCGCCCTTTTGCCGGTCACACATGCGGGCGCATGGTCTCCATCAGGCGATGCCTGGTCTTCCGCAGCGCAACGCGTGCTTCCCAAGCTAGAAGAAAAACTGCGCCATTGGCCATCGGACCTGGGCGCTTGGAGGGCCTGGATAGCCTGGTCGGAACTATCTCCCCAAATGCCCAAAGCAGCGGCTCTGGCCGATACCTTGGAGCCCTGGCCAACCCTCCATTTCGAAGCCGCCCAACTCATCGCAGGCCAGCTTAGGAATCGAGGCGATTGGAAAGGATTGCAACAGTATGCCCAAATCCATTGGGACGCTCTGGTGGAGCGGGCGCACCCGATCCACCCTGCCATTCCGCAACTGGATCCGCGCCTGGCCACCGAACTGGGCATCTGGCTAACGTTCCTGGAAGAAGCCTATCAAGCCCAGGGCCAGGCCGCTGCTGTGGATCTTCTGCGAACAAAATTCACCGAGCTGGCCTTGCGGAAACCAACGAGGCCTTGAAGCACCGCCAGTATCCGGATCAGTCTTCTTCACGGCCTTCCACTTGGTTTCTCTATTCAGGTTTCCGCCACGGAATGGAGATTCGGAAGACCGAGCCTTCCCTATAGTCGCTCTCTACCCGGATGGTGCCGCCCATCAACTCCACCAGGTTTTTCGAAATGGCGAGTCCCAGCCCGGAGCCACCGAACCGGCGGGTGATCGAGGTGTCAACCTGAGTGAATTTATCAAATACTCCTCCCAATTTTTCCTTGGGAATGCCGATGCCCGTGTCCTCCACTGCTGCCTCCAGGCAATGGGTCGCGGCATTGAAGCCCAGGTGCAGCCGCACGGCTCCACGCTCTGTGAATTTCAAGGCGTTGCCGACCAGGTTCACCAGCACTTGATGGAGCCGCTGCGGATCGCCCACCATGAGCGGCGGCATGGCCTCATCGACATCCACTGAAAAAGCCAGGCTCTTCTGCCCAGCCTGCGTGGTGAATAGATTTCTGACATCGGCGCCAACCTTCCGCACATCGAAAGGCAGTTCCTCCAGTTCCAACTGCCCGGCCTCGATTTTTGAAATATCAAGAATGTCGTTGATCAAGGACATCAGGCTTTGGGCTGAGCTGCCGACGGTCTGGGCCAAGTCAGCCTGGTCTTCATCCAAGCTGGTCTGCTGGAGCAGGTAGTTCATGCCGATGATCGCGTTCATGGGCGTCCGGATTTCGTGGCTCATCACGGCCAGGAATTCGCTCTTCGTGCGGGATCCCACTTCCGCGGCTTCCTTGGCGGCGATCAATTCCTTTTCCGCCATTTTCCTGGCCGTGACGTCGTTCATGGAACCAGCCATGCGGGTTGCCCAGCCATCCGCATTCCAGATGGCCTGGCCGCGGGAGCGGAACCACCGGTATTCACCGTTGGGCATCTTGAACCGGAACTCAGTGTCATAGGGGCGATGGTGCTTCAGGTGTTCGTATATGGCTTGGCGGATGGGCTGCTGATCATCGGGATGGGCCCACGCACCCCACTCTTTGGTGTTCGGAGGCGGTGTTTCGGGGGCAAGGCCAAGCAGCGCTTTCATCCGGTCTGAAAAGTAGGCTTCGCCTGTTTGAAGGTTCGTATCCCAGATGCCTTCATTGGAGCCTTCGGATACCAGCGCGTAGCGCTCCTCGCTCTCGCGGAGAGCTTCCTCGGATCGTCTGCGTTCTGTGAGATCCCGGATGGAGGCGACACGCACGAGCCGGCCGAGGTACATCACGGATTTTCCAGAAATTTCCGCGGGAAACCGGCTGCCATCTTTGCGCAAGGCAGAAATTTCATACGGCGCATTGCTCTCCAGCCGGATATTTTCCGCGAGTTTCATGCGGTCCTCTTCCGCCACTAGGCTGGCCGCGGGACGGCCGATCATCTCTTCCACCGTTCCACCCCACATCTTCGCGGCGGAACTGTTGGCATCTATGATGAGGCCATTCTCATTCATGATCACGCCATCGGTGGTGCCTTCGCTCATGGCCTTGTACCGGTTCTCGCTATCCAGGAGCGCCTGCTCCGCTTTTTTTCGTTCCGTCAGATCATAAAAAGCCGTCAGGAAGGCGCTCTTTGCTTACGAATTTGATGACTCTCGAAGTGATCTCCACCAGCCTCGGGCCGGTGGCGCTCAGCACTTCCATCTCCATCCGATCCACCTGGCCATCCTTCTGGATGCGGGCTAGGAAGGCCTCTCGATCCTCCGGATGTTTGTAGAACGGCAGGGAGGGGAGCCCAATGATTTCTTCCTTCTTTTTGCCTGCGAGCTCCGCCATGTGCTCATTGACGTAGAGGACTTCCGGCTCCGGGTATCCGATGATGACCAAGGGCACCGCTAGCGTTTCGGTCACCATGCGGAAGCGGCCCTCGGATTCACCGATCGTGGCTTCAGCGATGTCCTTTTCCGAAAGCAGGGCGCTAAGCGCCATTGCCGTCAGCGCCAGCACTGCGAGAAATGCCCGAAGCAGGATCATCGAAGGGTTGCCGGCCCCTGCAACCAGGGGTCCAAGACCATTGATGGTGGCGGGAATGGCGAAGGCCGCTACCACGGCCACCGCAAAGATGGAGCTCCGTTGGCCAAAGCGCAGGCTGGCCCAAACCACCACGGGAAAAACAATGAAGGGGAGTGGATAGCGCTGGGCCCGAAAACCCAAGCCGTGGAAGAAAACAAAGAAGGAAACAAGGCTGAGCAATGCCATCATCGCCACGAATTCGGCGATCTCCGCCCTGGTGGCTTTGGGTATAGGCTTTATGGCCATCAGTAGGATGGGTGTTATCAGCAAGGCGCTGGTGGCTTCGCCAAACCACCAACGGCCGAAGAAGGGCAAGAAAGCACCCCAGGGAAGCATGCCCCCCGTGGCGAAAATGGTCGCTCCGAGCAAAGCCCCCACGGTGGTGGAAACAAGGCCACCAAATAATACGAGCACCACCACATCCCTCAACCGGGTCATGCTCTGGTCGAAACCGACCTTCACCATCAGCCAATACCCCAGGCAGATTTCAATGGTGTTGGCCGTAGCGATGCCCAGATCAACCCAGCCCGGAGACTTGGTGTTCATGATCACCGTGATCAGAGCACCGATGAAAACCCCCGGCCAGAGTCTAGCCCCACCTATGAGCAACACCGCCAAGGCCACACCTTTGGGCAGCCAGACTGCCGTGTCCCGGCTGCCTGGAAACGTCATCAGATACGAGCACTTCGCGGCCAGCGGATATACCGCCGCGATTAAAAGCATCTGGAATACTAGAACGCGCCAGCGGGGTTTCATTGAATCCTAGGGTATTGCCACCAGGCAGTTCTTTACTAGTTTAAGTTCCGGATCATGGCGCGAATTTCCATCGGGGCATCCAGCCGAAAGAGGCTGCGCTCCAAACGCCTCAGATATGCCTCAAGCAGAGGCTTGCCGGGCTCGGACCAGGCCGCCCGGTCCCAGTCCAGAGCCAATAGGGAACCTGCCCCATCAATGATGAAATTGGTGGCATTGAGATCCGGCGCATACAATCCCCACGCTGAAAGCGAATCAAGCAGTCTCGCGAATTGAGGCAATAGCTCACGGGTGCGCTCAAAGCATGCGCCCAAGGCAGAGCCGCCACGTGACGCGTGAAATAGATGCCTTCCACACCAAAAAAAGAGTAGGGACGGAATGCAAAACCCAATGGTTCCACCGTGGGAAACCCGTTTTCCCATAGTGCGCGATGAGCGTCGGCTTCTTCCTGGAAGCGATTTCGGTTTAGATAGACTCGCTCGTTTACGTGGCGTATCGCTCCGCCCCGGCGGTAGGGCCGTAAGACCACGTGGCCGCGGCGATGAATTCCCCCGCGGCCGAAAGCATCGCCCAGACTGCTGGGCTCGTTCGACAAGTCCAGGTCTGGTGGTCCAATGCGGGTCCATTTCGGTCCCAGGTCCACCAAGTCCAGGTTTTCCGTGCGTGTCCATGAAACCAAGGCTGGGCGAGGCTTGTAGGGCCATGTGTCCGGGAGGCTGGGAATGCGGGTGCTCAAGTTTGTCCTAATGCCGTGCATCAGCTTCGCCTGCTTCTGCAATCCGGAAAACCCCGATTTCAGCAATGAGGATTTTCCTTCATCCTTTTTAAAATACAGAGTTCCCATCTCGCTCCATGTCCCAACACCATTCAATGGCGCCGGTTGGTTCGTCCGCTTCTCGCTTAAACGCACTTTCCCCATGGACGCTGAAGCCTTTGCGCCATGGAATCCGTTCAATCATCTCGGAGGGACAGCGGAACTCTACCTCGGATGTGGAACCGAGGACAAGTATGGAATTGCGCCGCCGACGGAAACTTTTGCGAAGCTTGCAAAAAAACGGGAACGGGCCATCTCGCTGGTTTTAGGCGGGGGAAACCACGACTCGGATTACTGGGCGCCTGAATTCAAACGACTTGTGCCGTGGCTCCGTGGCGGCTCTCCGCCGGGAGAAACCACTGCACTAAAAATGCAGCAATCCGTAAAGACCTTGTGAACAAAAAACTTCTGGCAGGTAACAGCCGAGATTCCCACAAGGGCTGTGGAAAAGCCACCCGGCAATGGCTGCCTGGCCTACTGCAGGCAAGGCGCAGAACCCATTCCCAAGCCGGAGCACGCAGATGGCGCGAACATTTGGGTCCAAGGCCGACATAAGGACCTGCAACAAAATAACCTGACCTGCGATGGTTATTTTGAAACGGTCCCTGTGATTTTCGGAAAATGCAGAGAACCTTTAGCTCTCCACTCTCCTGAAACTCTTGGCGACTTTCTGCATGAGCAATGGATCGCCTTCTACTTTGATCTTTCCGCTCATGAAGGCTTCCTGCGCTTTCAGCTGCCCCGTGCTCATGGCCGTGAAATCGTCGGGTTTCGCGGTCAGTGTGGTGTCCGCTGGACTCAAGAGCCGAGGCATCACAGCACAGTGGCCCTCGTGGATCACCAGGGTATATTCCAGATCTTCGAGCTTGTAACCCACCACTGCTTCCAGATCCCCAGCCTTCTCTTTATCAAAGCGGTCAGGCATGGATTCAAGAATCGCCTGCGCGGGGTTCACCGCCGCATCGAAAAGGCCTGTGTAAGCCGCGACTTGGGTGAAGTCGCCCTTGAAGGAAGCCTGGCCGCTGAGCAGCGCCCCCACCAGGTTCAGCTTGCCCACGTTGAGCGCGGCGAAATCGCCATCCGTCAGGCTCACTGTATGGACGCCGTCGCATTCGCCGGGCCGCACTGACAAATGATCAGGTGTGAAACTCAAAGTGTAGGGCGCGCCATCCAACTTCAATTCCAGCGTCCCGCTGGCTCCGCCCGTGTACCGCCTTGAGAGCGTGGCCAGCGCCTTGCCGCCGGGAGTGGCGGGGAAGACGATTTCCGGATTCTGGGACCACGTTTTCCACGCAGCCCTGAGCTTGGTCATGTCACCGCTGAAGCGGATCTGCCCCGAAAGCAAAGCAGGACCCGGATCCTGGAGGCCCGTAAGCAGGCCGCGCACAGCGGACTCCTCGCCTTTCAGTTCATCGCCCTCGCCAAAGGCCTCTGCGCCCACCAAGACACGGATGGGCAGATTGACCAGCTTGAGGCGGGCACTGGTGAGTTCTTTAAGCGGCGCTTGCGGCCCCTTTTGGACTTCCGGCTTCTTAAAGAATTTTGGGAATTTTTGCAGCAACATCAAATCGCCAGCGCCTTTTAACTTGCCGCTCATGAAAGCTTGCATCGCATCGAGCTTGCCTTCGTTCAGCGCAATCCAATCCTCCGCGGTGATCTGCACCGTGGAAGACGCATCGGCCTTGAATTCCTTGAGCAGGGTGAAAGCGCCCTCCGCGATTACGCAGGTGTAATCGCCACCACCTTCACCCGTGACCTTATAAGCCACCGATGCATTCACGCCCACGGCCTTGTCCGGTTGGAACAGTTCAGGCATGGAAGAAAAAATACCGTCCACCGTCAGTGCCATGGCGAGCTCCCAGATCAAGTGTTGAGAATGGCGTCACTGAGGATCCCAATGCAACGGCTTACCAAAAGTCAGGAGCTGTCCAAAGAAAATTAATCTCAGAGTTGATAAACAAGACCTTTTGGTCCAAAATATTTTTTACATTTCCTTCTCAACCAGGAGGCCCCATGAGGCAACCCTTCAGAATCCCCTTTCTTACTTCTGTGTTTGCGGTGGCGGCCTTCGCTGCCGCACTCCATGCTGCGGCGCCTCCAGCTGCAGCTGCCCAGAAAACCGAACTGAAGGCGAAACCGGCGACCTCGTTCAAAAAACCCATTAAGAAGTTGCCGCTTTCGAAGGAGACGATAGCTTGCCTTGAGTGCCACCGGGAATCTGCGACTCCCGCCGCCACTAAGCAATGGGAAGGCAGTCGCCATGCTGTGGCCGGCGTGGGTTGCTACGAGTGCCACAGTGCAGCGAAAACATCGCCGACCGCATTTGAACACAATGGATTTTCAATCACGGTTCTGGTTTCTCCTAGGGATTGCGGCAAGTGCCACGCCAAGGAGACCAAGGAATTCGAGGCCAGCCACCATGCCAAGGCCGGCCAGATCCTGGGCTCCCTGGACAACGTGCTGGGTGAAGTGGCCGAAGGCATCCCCGCTGCGAATTCCGGCTGCAAACAATGCCATGGCGGCGTGGTGAAAGTGACAGGCCCCGGAAAATTTGACGCAGCCACCTGGCCCAACACCGGCATCGGCCGCATCAATCCGGATGGTTCCCGTGGTAGTTGCTCCGCCTGCCATAGCCGGCACGCCTTCTCCTCTTCAGTAGCTCGCCAGCCCGAAAACTGCGGCAAGTGCCATCTCGGCCCAGACCATCCCCAGGCCGAGATCTATGCCGAGAGCAAGCACGGCATCGCGTACCGGGCCAAGATCGGCGAGATGAACCTCGATTCCAAGAGCTGGGTGCTCGGCAAGGACTACAGCGCCGCTCCCACCTGCGCCACCTGCCACATGAGCGCCACGCCGGAACTGCCGCTCACCCACGATGTCGGCGCCCGCATCAGCTGGACCCTGCGCCCCGAAGTCTCACAAAAACTGGAGAATTCGGAAACCCGCCGCGCGGATATGCAGAAAGTCTGCGCCAACTGCCACGGAGCCAACTGGGTCCAGGGCCACTACGCGCAATACGACGCGGCCGTGAGCTTGTACAACGACAAATTCGCCATCCCCGCCAAAGCCATCATGAAGAAGCTTCGCGATGCCGGGAAACTGACGCCCACGCCCTTCGACGAAAAGCTCGAATGGACCTACTACGAGCTGTGGCACCACGAAGGCCGCCGGGCGCGCATGGGCGCGGCGATGATGGGCCCCGACTACACCCAATGGCACGGCTTCTACGAAGTGGCCAAGAATTTCTACACCGAATTCCTGCCACAGGCCGAGGAACTGCTGCCAGGTGTCACCGCCGATGTGAAGGCCATGGATGACCATAAATGGTTGCAAGGCCTCTCGAAAGAAGACCGGGCCAAGATCGAAAGCTATTACCAGAAGCGCTACGGCAAATAGCTGCCGAACCACGAAGGCATGCATAACCACTAAGACGAAAAAGGGCATTCCAAGAAAAAGAAATGGACCACCAAGACAGAAAGAAAGATTTTCTTTGTGTCTTAGTGACTTTGTGGTCCGCTTTTTTATCTTTCCCCTTTTTCCTTAGTGGTTTCTATTTCTTTGTGGTCCCGATGCCTAGCCCGCAGATCGACGTTCTCAGCGCATCCGGATTCAGCCTTGATGCGCTGACCGCGCTGTTCAACCGCGGCTTCAAAGGTTACTTGTTCCCGGTCGGCTTGAGCGTCGAGGGGCTGAGCCATCGCATCCGCACCGAGAACGTGGATCTCCACGCCTCCAAAATCGCGTTGAGGAATGGCGAGCCCTCGGGCTTCGCGTTCATCGCCAGAAGAGGTTGCCGCAGCCGCCTTGCGGCGATGGGTGTCGCCGAGGAAGCCCGTTGCCAGGGCCTGGGATTGATGCTCCTGCGCAAAGTCCTGGCTGATGCCGAGAATCGCCAGGGTGGGGGGGACCGGGAGATGCGCTTGGAAGTCTTCGAAGATAATTCCGCGGCTCGAACGCTATATGAACGCGAAGGATTTCGCACCCTGCGGCGATTGGTCGGCCGCACCTGGCTATCACCGGGTAAGGAACCCGCCGCGCTGGAATTTCATGACACTCCGGCCTGGAAGCATGCCGCATCCTCCGAGCCCGCAGACTTGCCCTGGCAATTGGAGCCGGAAACATTGGCTGTGCTGGGCGCTCCGGCGCGGGTAGCGAGTCTCGACGGCAAGGCTTGGGCCCTGGTCTACGGAACCTCCGATGACATGCTGGTGCTCCGCGGCTTGTACGTCCGGCCCGGGCATCGGCGGCAGCGCCTGGCCACGAGGCTCCTCAGCGCATTGGCCACCATGTATCCCGGCCATGCCATCCATTTCCCACCGCTGTTACCAGAGTCAATGGGAGCTGAGTTCTTCGAACACATCGGTTTTCAAGTGGACGCAATGAACCAGATGGAAATGGGAGTCTCGTTTTAAATCGGACGGTTCAACAACGTTCGATGATGACGGCCATGCCCATGCCACCGCCGATGCAGGCGGAGGCCAGGCCGTAGCGTTTGCCGGTGGCCCGCAATCGATAAGCCAGGTGCAGCAGCAGCCGTGATCCGCTGGCGCCCAAAGGATGGCCGATGGCGATGGCGCCGCCATCCACATTGGTCTTTTCTGGATCCAGATCGAGATCGTGCATCACGGCCAAGCATTGGGCGGCGAAGGCTTCATTCACCTCGATGAAATCCATGTCGGCGAGCTTCAGCTCCGCTTTTTCGAGGACGGCGCGGATCGCGGGCACCGGCCCCAGGCCCATGCGCGCAGGCTCCACGCCCACGGCGCTGGAAGCCACCAGCCGCGCGATCGGCTTCCAGCCCCGTTTTGCGGCTTCGTCACTGGTGGTCACCACCATCGCGGCGGCGCCATCCACGATGCCGGAAGCGTTGCCGCCTGTGACGGTTCCATCTTTCCCAAAGGCCGCAGGCAGTTTTGACAAAGCCTCGGCGGTCGTCCCGGGCCTCATGTGGTCGTCGTAGTCCACTGTGATGGTCTTGCGTCCTTGCGGCACTTCCATGGGCGCGACTTCATCCGCATAGATCCCGGAATTCCAGGCGGCCTCAGCGCGGGCCTGACTCCTGGCGGAGAAAGCATCCTGGGCTTCCCGGGTGATGGCGCGGTCCTTGGCGATATTCTCGGCGGTCTGGGCCATGTACAATCCGCATTGCGTGTCATAGAGCCCCTGCATCAAGCTGTCTTCAAGCTTGCCCTGCCCTAGCTTCAACCCTGACCGCAGGTCGCCCCGCAACACGAAGGGCGCCTGGCTCATGGCCTCCATGCCTCCCGCCAGGACGGCTTTTGCATCGCCCGCTTTCAACATTCGCGCGGCGTCGGCCACAGCCTCGAACCCCGAGCCGCATAGGCGGTTTACTAACAGCGCCGGGATTTCCTGGGGCACGCCCGAATTCAAACCCACATGGCGCGCGGCGTAGAGCGCGTCCGCGGTGGTGTGAAGCACCATGCCGAAGACCACGTGGTCAATGTGCGCTGGATCCACTGATGCCGCCTGGAGCGCGGCTCTTCCCGCATGCGCGCCCAGATCCTGCGCCCGCTGGTGGCGCAATAGCCCATTGTATTCGGCAAAAGGCGTGCGTTTGCCCGGCAATAGCAGGATGTCCATGAAAATCCCTCCATGAGGTAGAATTCATCCATCATCCTCCAATCCAACATGCGCCGCTTCGATCTCTCTCCCTCGTCGTCTTCTTTCCTGGTGGGAAGGGATCCGGCTGTGACGAATCTCGGCAACAACCTGACCCCTGTGAAATTGAACAGCGGGCGCGTCTCGCGGTCCCATCTGCTTTTGAAACTCGAAGGCGGAGAATGGTGGGCCCAGGATCTCGGATCCACCAACACCACCATTTATCAGGGTGAGGGCAAACTCCTGGCCGGCGAACCCACGGTGCTGCCCAGCGACCGGCCCTGCCGTTTCCTGGTGGGCGGCTTCCTGGTGGTGCTGCATCAACCCAGGGGGAAGGCCTACGTGGAGGTGCATGATCCTCACGATGCGGGCCTTGAAGATGCCGGTGCGGCTACGACCCGCATGGAGTCCCTTTCAAATCCCCTCAAAAAGCTGGCCAGGAAAGCCTCAAAATTGATGGGAAAGTGAGGCAGGCATGGGACCTACGGAACCAGTCCATATCCCCTCGCACATCACCGCGAAATTCAGCGTGCAGGAAATCCTGGCCCGCCTTGAAGAAGGCCGAGTCTATGTGCGCCGCACCGAAAATGGGTCCACCCTGGAGACCACTCACGCCGCGACCCCGGTCCAGGATCGCCGTCAGGCGCCGGACGGCGAAATCCCCCTGGAACGACGGACTTTCGCGCCACTGGAAGTCCCGACCCTTTTTCCAGAAAAGGGCGCCATCCTGATCCTGCTGGTGGGCGGACTGGCGGATCAAAAGGCCATCAACCAACCTTTGCCTTTCTGGCAGGATGATGACGGCAGCAGCTATCTCGTCTGGCAGGCGCTTCGCACCGCTGGCTTGCTGCACAAGAAGGATGAGGATTTCGCCATGGGCCGGGGTGGATTTTGGGATGACAAGCCTCCTCGCACCCATGGACTTGCCATGACCTACGCAGGGTTTTCGCCCAAAGGCGAAGTCGTGGATTTCAATCGCATCACACGCCCCTGGAATCTGGATCGTCTGCAAACGCTTATCTTCGAGGCCCATGCGCGCTCCATGGGCAAGCTCAAGGTCGTAACCCTTGGAAACGCGGCAAGGATCATGGTCTGTGCCGCCGCCTACGGCCTTCCAGACGTGCCGGTCCTATCTCTTTCCGAGCCCACCGCCGAAACCTTAGACGCCCTGAAGATTGGCAAGGACAGCGCGGCCAAACACTGGATCGAATGGACCACGAATGTCCTGACCATCGGAAAGAGCTGATACTTCGTGCCGTGCCGAGAAATGCTGCCACACACCGCCGACACTGCGGGCTTCCGGCGCATAGGCCTGCATATAGTGCCCTGCGACAGCAAAAAGGATTCCGACCACCACGAAGGGCAACGCGGTGCGCTTGAAGGCTGAATACACCCAGCTTCCGCCCTCATCCACTTTCTTCAACCGCTTGTACAGGCCCGCGCTGAGGGCGCCGTTGAGCGCCACGTCCGCGAGAATCGTCGGCGCCTGGTAGATGACCCAAAAGGCCGCTAACAGGGCCGCAGCCAGGGCTGCGGCCACCAGGATCACCACCACTGCTTCATCGCCATCCAGACTGAAATCGAAGGAGCCGCCCCCGCTGCCGGACCCACCCCCTCCGCCGGAAGCCACCGGTTGCGCTTGCATCGGCTGGGGCAGCAGCATCGGCACCTGGGGCGCCTGGGGCGACGACTGGAAAGATGACCCACCACTCCCGCCACCGCCACGGAAGGAAGGCAATTCGATATCGCTGGCCTCATCCACCAGATCCACCACGTCCTCCACATCCACTCCCATGTCCACCTGGATGCGGCGTCCCTCAAAATGCAACCAGATGCGCAGCAGGCCCAGGAACGCGATGTAGGAGCAGATCACGGAGCAGCCATAGCGCCAGCCCATGTGGATGACACCGAGATGCATCAACACCCAGGATGCCAGCATCCCCGCCAGCGCCGTGCCCAGCACCATCATCGACATCTGCAACCGTGGGTAATCCTGTTGCTCCAGGTAGAACTTCAGGCTTTCCAGTGTGATTTTCTTTTCGTCTGCCATGCATAGCTCCAGGCGCACCGGCGGATCCTGCTGTGTTTTTATCCACCTTTGCACAGGATGTGGGACTCCGCAACGGCTTGGCCTGGAGTTATGGCGCGTCAAATGTTCCCTATGGCATGCCGCACATCCAGGCAAGAAACCTGAGCCATGCATTGGATGACACGGTGCATGATCAGAATCGCCAATTCACTTAAACCACCGGCGCGGGCACGCCCATGGCGGCGAAGCTTTCCAATACGGGGCCGTAGAACTCCGGCACCCGCAGGCCCGCCTGGCGCATGAGGACGGTCATCTGTCCGCGGTGGTGGGCCTGGTGCATGGATAGGGCAAGCAGCGTGTAGCCGCGGGTCCACACCAGCTGACCGAACATCGTGTCCTCCTTGAGCAGATCCGCATCGGTCCAGGCTTCCAGTTCCCCGAGCAGGGACGCGGCGGCGAGTTCGTACTGGTCCGCGATTTTCCCCATGGCCCGCTCGGCGGAGGAATCCATCGCCGGGCCATCCACCTTCACACCCATTTCCCCGGGCAGGGAAACGAGGCTCTCAACCAAATGGCAGGCCAAACGGCGCAGGTTGCGATGAGCGGGGGATACGGCTTGGGCCGAGGCGGAATCGGGGATGGCCCGCATCACTTTCAGTGTGTCTGCCACCTCCTCTTGGAAGTGTTTTCGGAAGTCGTCGAGGCGTCGGTACATGGGAATCTCCTTGAAAGGGATGTCCAGCTTCCCAGCCCCTGCTGCCACCGTACTGGCAGCAATCATTCCTTCCTGGCTTTCGCGAGGAAATCTTCCAATTCACGACCTGCTTCCCTGGGAAAAGGCGCATCCGTCTCCCAGGACTTGAAGCGGTCCACCCGGAACGTCCGGAAGTCCTGCCGGACCTCGCACCAGGCTGAAAGGGTCCAAGCTCCGCCCCAGAAATAGAGCCCCAGCGGGCGCAGCAGGCGCGTGGTGGTCTGCCCCTCCCTATCCTCGTAGGTCAGGCGCACGCGCAGCCGGTCCCGCACCGCGCGGCGCAAATCCCCCAGCGGCGCCTTGTGCGCCTCGGCCACATGGAAATCAGGAGCCTCCAGCACCGAATCTTTCAACGCCTCGCGCAGGCCTTCCGTCAGCCCCGCTTTCAGTTTTCGGCGAGCGGTGGTGGCTGCCTCGGCCAGAGCCGGATCCGCCCAGGCCGAGGCAATGTTCAGCCCCAGAAAGATGGCCTCGGCTTCGTCCACGGTGAACATCATGGGTGGCAGATCAAAATGCCGGGGCAGGCGGTAACCTGTGCCCGCTTCGCCTTCGATGGGCACGCCTGAAGCTTGCAGGTCCGAGACATCGCGGTAGAGCGTACGGCGGGAAATCCCCAGTTCATCCGCCAACCGGGCCGCGGTCGTCAGGCGGTCCCGCCGGAGGATCTGCACAATCTGGAAGAGGCGGTCGGCGCGGCGCATTTATTTTTCCTGACGAAAGCCAGATCCTATCGCCTAGGCACTGGCTCCTGCAGGTTCGCCAGGAACTCGTCGTTGGTCTTGGCTTTGCCCAGGCGGTCCAGCAGAAGCTCCATGCTTTCCACGGGGCCGCTGCCGCTCAGGATCTTGCGCAGGACCCAGATCTTGGCGAGCTTGGGAGCTTCGATGATCAGGTCTTCCTTGCGGGTGCCGCTCTTCTGGATATCCATGCTCGGGAAGATGCGCTTGTCGCTCAATTTGCGGTCCAGCACGATCTCGCTGTTGCCGGTGCCTTTGAATTCCTCGAAGATCACGTCATCCATGCGCGAGCCGGTTTCGATGAGCGCCGTGGCGACGATGGTGAGGCTGCCGCCTTCTTCGATGTTGCGCGCAGCGCCGAAGAACCGCTTCGGCCTTTGCAGCGCATTGCTGTCCACGCCGCCGCTGAGCACTTTGCCCGAGGGAGGCACAACAGTGTTATAGGCGCGGGCAAGACGCGTAATGGAATCTAGCAGGATGACCACGTCCTTCTTGTGTTCCACCAATCGCTTGGCCTTTTCGATGACCATTTCCGCCACTTGCACGTGTCGTGTCGCGGGCTCATCGAAAGTGGAGGCGATGACCTCGCCCTTGACGTTGCGCTCCATGTCCGTGACTTCCTCAGGGCGCTCATCAATGAGCAGCACGATGAGGAAGACTTCTGGGTGGTTGGCGGTGATGGAATTCGCGATGTTCTGCAGCAGCACGGTCTTGCCCGTGCGCGGAGGGGCAACGATCAAAGCACGCTGTCCCTTGCCAAGGGGCGTCATCAGATCCATGACGCGGGTGCTTAGTTCAGCGGGGTCGCGCTCCATCTTGAGCATCGAGGTCGGATACAGCGGCACCAGGTTGTCGAAGTGGGCCCGGTCCTTGGCCACCGGTCGGGGATCGAAATTCACTGCGTCCACGCGCAGCAGCGCGAAGAATTTTTCTTCGGCCTTGGGCGGCCGGATCATGCCGCTCAGCGTGTCGCCCGTATGCAAATTGAATTTGCGTATTTGCGATGGCGAGACGTAGATATCCTCTGGCCCCGCCAGATAGTTCTGCTCCGGGGCCCGAAGGAAACCAAAACCTTCTGGAAGGACTTCCAGCACACCCTCTGCAAAGAAATTGCCTTCCCGGCTGGCCTGGGATTCCAGCACGCGGAACATCAGCTCCTGCCTGCGCATAGCAAGGGGATTCTCGATGCCCAATTCTTTGGCCAGTTCCGCCAGACGGCCAATAGGCTGCTGCTTGAGCTCAGTCAGGCTCAAGGAGACGGCGCTAGCGGTTTCTTTAGGCACGGAAACCCCATTGATGGGCGGGTGAGGACTTCAAAGATTGGATGCTTGAATGACCCAGCTTATGCCTTTTCGGTTGGCTGGGCTAGCCCCAAAGCCCCCCCCCCCCCCCCCCCCCCCCCCCCCCCCCCCCCCAAAGGCCCTTTTTACAAAGGCTTTCGGATCCTCGACGGGAAAAGAATGCCCAATGCCCGCCACCACTTCAAAACGGGAATGCGCGATGAGCTGGGCCGTTTCCGCGCAGCGCCAGGGCGGAGTCAGTAGATCCTCCGCGCCGCAAAGGAACAGGACAGGCGCCGAAATTCTGGACAACCGATCCCGGATATCCCAGCCCACGACTCCGCGGATCTGGTGGAGCGACCCATGGGAGGAACCACGGCCCGTCACAACCTGGTGATAGGCCCGCAATACGCCGTGGCGCGCCTCGAGAAAGCGGTCGCCCCACAGGAAAGGCGCCACCGCATCGAATTGCATCAAGGGGCCGCCCACTTCCAGGCAGCGGGCCCAGTGATCCGTTTTAAGGCCCATGGCGAAGTCCGTGTGCGCGACGGAACTGGTGAGCACCGCCCCAGCGAAGGCTTGCGGGTGGTCCACAAGCAGTTCCAGGCTCATGGCCGAACCGTTGGAAAGCCCCACCAGCCATGGCTTATCCGACTTATCTGGCTTTTCGATGCCCAAGACCTGCATCAGCTCCCACGCTTCCGCCGCCAGCAAAGCAGTCGGATAGGGACCGGTCTCCGGCGCATCTGAGCGCCCCTGCCCGCGAGAATCAAAAGTCAGAATCCGGAAATGCCCACTCAGGCCTGGCAACACGCCGGCCCACATGGTCGTATCGCTCAGCAATCCATTCAGCAGCACCAGCCAAGGTTTAGAAGGATCGCCCTGGACGCGGTAATGCAGCTTCACACCATTGGCGAGTGTGGCGAAAGTGGGCTGCGGGCGGGAGGTCATGGTCCATGGTGGCAAAGTGGCGGTTAAAAAACACTACGCGAGCGTGCCTCCCGGGTGTCGAGAGGAGGGAAGGGAAGAAGAAGATCGCGAAGTGTGAATTTGATCTAACAGAACAGGCTTTCTTCAAAGCCTTCGCTTCTTCGCCACCTTCGCGTAGTGTTTTTTCATTCCTCTCCGCGCAGTTCCGCAGGCCTGAAGTGCTGCTTGAATTTCCAGCCTTCCCCGGTCCATTCGATCACCGTGCAGCTGGCCTTTTTCACGTCGAGATGCTGGCGGGTGAGTTGAGCGATCAGGCTGGACAAGAAGGGCTCGTGGCTGGTGATGGCGATCATCTCCTTCCTGTTCGCGTTGACCACCAGGCGGCGCAACCACCGATCCATTTCTTCCACATCGCCGCCCGGCGTGAATCCATCTGACACGCCTACGGGAAAAGCATACTTGGGGTCCACAGCCATAGCTGCTTCCTTGAGGCAGGCCATGGTTTCCATGGCGCGGCGGTAGGGACTGCTGATGCCGCGGCTCGGAATGAAATCCCGTGAAACCAGCCCCGCCATGACCGCCCGCGTCTTGGCCCAGCCTTCTTCCGTCAATGCCCGTTCAGAATCGGGGAGGCCTGGGCGGAATTCCCCGGCGATCCCATGGCGGATGAGCAGCAGCTTGGTCATGCTGTTCCCCGCTTAGCGGCCATGTGCCTGACATGCTCAAGCCGCCGCCGGTGGGCGGCCAGATATGCGGCGTCCTCCCTATAGGTGGTGGGATGGATGCGCGGGACGGCCTGGGGCCGCAATTCATCATCCACATTCACAAAGGTGAAGATGCAGGCGTTGGATAGATGGATCTGTTTCCGGTCCCTGGATATCCGCATGATGTCGGTCTCCACGCAGACAGAACAATCGCCGCTGTAGACAGCCCGGCTCACCAAATGAAGCTTGTCGCCCATGCGGACAGGCTGAACGAAATTGATGCGGTTCACCGCAACGATGACCGGGCGGCCAGGCGCCACTTCTTCGGCGCAGATGGAACTCTGTTCATAGGCTCTGCGGATCAGGTGCCCGCCAAAAATCTTCTCGGGCACATTCTCGTGCTCGGGATAGGTGCGGTCCCAACTTTCAGTCACGCAGCGGCTTGCCATCAGGCCAGCGAAACCCTGCTCATCCTGTGCGCAATGCAACTCAGAGAGCATCGCATATTCCTGGCGGCTTGGAGGTTCTTCAGCCTGCTGCAAGCCCTTGCGATAGGCCTCACGGCGAGCGATTGCCCTCTGCCAACGGCGTTCTCCCAACTCATCCACCGGTTGGAAGACCGGAAGCGCCAAGCTGCGCGCTCCATCATTGGTGGAACTCCGCGCCACCATCGTGAAGTAGCAGGAAGCGATGTGGGCGGCGGGTTCTGTGGCTGTGGCGGGGTGCTCCACCCGCATGCCTACTTCCAAGGAAGTGCGCCCCACAAAATTGATCCGCGCTCCAAAAACCAGGTCCCGTTTCACATCCGCCGCATTGCGGATATAGATGTTGTCAATGGCCGCCGTGACCACCCTGGAATCTGGAAAGCTTTTGCGGACGTAGGCCAAGGCGGCCTCTTCCGCTAGCTTGTCCATTACCTCCAGCATCAATCCGAACCTGACGTTCCCCCGCACGGGCTCGTCGATCACCATGTATCGCTTGCGCAACTCAGCATCCGTGGCGAGCGCAAGCGTGACGACGAGTTCAGTGGGGCTGGGCATGAAGCATTGTAGCTGGGCGATTGCCAGAGGGCACCAGGCCGCGGACCTTTCGACTTTTCAACTTTTTGACTTTTTGACTCTCAACTTCTCGAGTATCGGCTCATGGCTCAAAGCCCACCGCCCAAAATCAATCCTCGATCCAACGCCCATTCCGTGGGAAACTAAGGGATTAGGGCCAGATCCGGCAGGCGTGATGCGCCTCTTCCCGCGGGACAGTCGCCCACGGGAGCTTTTGTGAACACGAACACCTTCGCAGCCTTGGGCTGCAATGCCGCGCTGGTGGCGGCCCTCGAACGCCGTGGCTACACGACGCCCATGCCTGTGCAGGCTGAAACATTCAAGGCTGGACTCGAAGGCCGGGACTTGTTGGTGCAAAAGCCGGACGGGCTCGGGCAAGACCCTGGCTTTCGGCCTGCCCCTGATCCACCGCCTGACCCCTGAAAAATATCCGCAGGCCCTCATCCTGGCGCCGACCCGCGAGCTGGCCCAGCAGGTGAGCGAGGAATTGCGCAGCGTGGACCGCGGCCTCAACATCGCTCTGCTGGTGGGCGGCACGCCTTACCAGCCGCAGATGAAGGCCCTGCACTACGGGTCCAGCATCGTGGTGGGCACGCCGGGCCGCGTGATGGACCACCTGGATCGCGGCAGCCTGGATCTATCCAAGATCTCCATGGTGGTGCTCGATGAGTGCGACGAGATGCTCAACATGGGCTTCATCGAAGACGTTGAAAAGATTCTCGCCAGCGCGCCGAAGGGACCACAGACTTATTTGTTTTCCGCCACATTGCCACCGCCCATCGCCTCGCTCGCCAAGCGCTTCCTCAAAGACCCCGTGAAGATCCAGCTGAGCGGTGTCGGCGAGCAGGCCCAGCACGCGGACATCTCGCACGCGGCCTGTCTCGTGCCCGATCATGCCCGCGTAAAAGCCCTTGTGAACCTGCTTTTGCTTGATAACCCGAGCGCTGCGTTGATCTTCACCAAGACCAAGGCCGAAACCGAAGAAGTAGCCGAAGCCCTTACCCAGGCAGGCCTGAGCGCAGCTTTTCTCCACGGCGATCTGGTGCAAGCCTCCCGGACCCGCATCCTCAACCAATTCAAAACCGGCAAGCTTCAGTTGCTCGTGGCAACCGATGTGGCCGCGCGCGGTCTCGATATCGGCGGCCTGCCTCTGGTGGTGCATCTCGGAATTCCCCACCAACTGGAAAACTACATCCATCGCAGCGGCCGGACAGGCCGCGCTGGAGCCAAGGGCACCTCCATGTCATTGGTGGCCTGGAAGGAAAGCCGCATCCTCACCGCCTGGGCCCGCCGCGGAGGCCTGAACATCGTCTGGCGGCCCGTGCCCCAGCAGTCTGATCTCCGTACGGCCGCAGTCTTGCGCCTGGCGGAAAAATTGAAGGCGGCGGATACGGTCGCCCATCGCACCGAAGCGGAATCCTTGCTCACGACTTATGCGCCCGTGGATCTCGTCGCCAAACTGCTGAACTTCATCGAACGGGAGGAGGCCGTCGGCTTTGACATTCCCGAAGAACCCGCCAGGGACAGGGTTCCTTTCAAGCGCGAAGGCGCCAGCCGGCCCTTCAGCAAGCAGCCCTTTGATCGGAACGACAAGAAACCATTTGAGAAAAAGCCCTACGAAAAACGCCCCTTCGAAAAGAAGCCTTTCGAGAAGAAATCCTTCGAGAAAAAGCCTTTCGAAAAATCCCCTTACGCAGCCGGTGACCAGGGCGGATTCAAACCCAGGCCCAAGGCCGACCGGCCCACGGGGACACCGTTCAAAAAAAAGGGGTGAGGAACGAGGGATGAGGGTTGTGGTACGAGGGTGAATATTGGCCGCGCCAAAGGCGCAAACCTTCTTGACCTCATACCTCGTACCTCGTTCCTCACTGCTCTTTCGGGGTTTCCATCTTCGTGAAATCGACAGGTTCCTCGGCTTGATCATTCGGCAGGCCTTGGCCCCAGAACTTGATTTCCGGAGCCTGGGAATGGGCCTTGGCCTTGGCTTCGACAATCTTCTTGATGGCCTCGGCATCAGTGGTTTCCTTGGGTGCGGTGCCGCGGGGAAAGGCCAAGTGCAAAACCTTGTCCGTGGTCGCTCCGCTGGCGAGCAAGCCTGTCAAGCGATCGATGTCGGCCCATTCCACGTTGTCCGGCGCCTTGAAGTCCTCCCGCGGGGTCGTGGGCAGGGCGGTCTTCATGAATTCCACCCAGATGGGCACGGCCACCTTGCCGCCATCGGCGCCTTTGAAGATGGTCTTCTTGGTGTCGAGGCCGACCCACACGCCGCAGGCGATGCGCGTGGAAAATCCAAGGAACCATGCGTCGGTGTGGTCATTGGTGGTGCCGGTCTTCCCGGCCACGGGCCAATTCAGTTCGTTGGTGCGGGAACCGGTGCCCGCGCTGGCGACGCCTTGCAGGCACTGGGTCAGCTCGAAGGCCACGGCGGGATCAATCAGGGGTTCACCGGGTGACCCTTCAAAAGATTCCAATTCGCGGCCATTTCGATCCACGATGCGCTTGATGAAAAAGGGCTGGGGACATTGCACGCCACCGTTGCCGATGGTGGCGTAGGCCCGGGTCATCTCGCGGAGATTCAAATCGGCGGCGCCCAGCGCCAGGCTCGGATAGGGCGGAATCGCGCTTTGGATTCCGGCCTTCCGTGCGAACGCGATGGCGTTCTGGATACCGGTTTCTTCAAGGGTCCGCACCGCCGCGACATTACGACTGTCCCGTATCGCTTCCCAAATGGGGATCGGTCCCCAGAAATCCCGTTCGTAGTTTTTCGGTTCGTAGGACTTAGCGCCGCGGACCGTGGGCCGGGCCGTCGCAATTCCCTCAGGCGATGTGTAAATGCTGAAATGCTGCGCATCCACAAAGGTCGTGGGGATGTCGTTCACGATGGATGCCGACGTCTTGCCATGTTCAAACGCAGAGCCATACACGAAGGCCTTCATGCTGGAGCCGACTTGGCGCTGCGCCTGCATGGCGCGGTTGAACTTGGAGCGGTTGAACTCATAGCCTCCCACCATGGCGCGGATCTCGCCGTTTTTCGGATCAATGGCGAGCAGCGCCGCCTCTACTTCAGGTTCCTGGTCCAGCTCGACCTTGGTGGGCAGACCGTCCTTTTGTTCTTTGATGAGGAATCGCGGATTGGCGCCACGCACAAGAACCTTTCCGATCTCCTTTCCCGCCCAGGCGAATGAAGCGGCAGGCACGTCCAGCGTGGCGCGCCCAATGCGCACGGAGGCCGAACCATCCTTCCAGCCCAAAATGATGCCCTGCGTGGAATCACCCGCCTCGAAATAGCGGTTCCAGCCCGGTAGCTTGGCGTTGTCGGGATCATTCAAGATCTGAATCGAATCCTTGCGGAAACCCCTGCGCCGGTCCACGTTCCGCAAACCTTTTCGGACCGCATCGTTGGCACCGGCCTGCCAAAGCGCATCAATGGTGGTCGTGACTTCCAGCCCGCCATTCAGCACCGCTTCCCGTCCATATTTTTCATACAAATACTTGCGCACTTCCTCCACCACATAGGGCGCGACTTGTTCTTCCTGCGCATTCTCGCGCGCCAGCCGGATGGGGCGCTGGATCAGCGTTTCCGCGTCGGCTTCTTTCAAATAATGTTCCGCCGCCATGCGCCGGATCACATGGTCGCGGCGCACTTTCGCAGCGGCCCTCGATTTCGGGTCGGGGTTGTAGGGGTTGTACCAATTGGGATTCTGGACGAGCCCGGCAAGCATGGCGGCTTCCTCTGGAAGCAGCTGGGGCGCGCTTTTCCCGAAGTAGTACTGGGCCGCGGACTCGATGCCGTAGCGTCCGCCGCCGAAATAGACCTCATTGGCGTACATCTCCAGGATCTGTTTTTTCGAATAGGCTTTTTCCAATTTGGTGGCCAGGATGATCTCTTTCAATTTCCGGTCCAACTGCTTCTGGCGCTTGGCCGTGACTGTGCGCACCAGCTGCATGGTGAGGGTGCTGGCGCCTTCCCTCCGTTTGCCGCCTGACTTCGCGAAATTCCAGAGCGCCCTCACAAAGCCCTTCGGATCCACGCCGCGATGCTTGAGAAAATCCGAATCTTCCGTCGCGATGATGCCGCCGATGAAGGCCCGCGGAATATCACCGTAGGGAATGACCACACGATGCTCTTCGGCGAAGACGCCGATGATGTCGCCGTTGCGGTCCAGCACCTTGGTGATGGTTTTGGGGACCCGGATCGCGAAATAGGTGAGATAGCTATCCGCTTCGCGGGAATAGATGGACCACAGAACGACGAACAGCAGGCAACCGGCGATGGAGATCGCAACGGAAGCCCACAACAAAAAGCGCACGACCGGGTGCCTTTTCGCGCTCCGGATCTGGGGAGGTTGAATCTTCTGTTTGGGTGGTGTCGGCATCCCATAAGAGTACCTGTATGCTTAGAGCCAATGTCACCCACTGTGGCGATCATCGCCAAAGCCAAATCCCCCCTTCTGCCAAAAACCTTGGCAGAAATCGCGCCCTGCTTTCTCGGCCGTGGCTGGGTCCTGGTGGCCAGGGCTTCGCTTGCAGGCCCCTGGTCCGAAGCCGGCCTTGACCCTGCGTTCCTCAGGATTGATGAAAATCTGGGTGATGCTCCCGAACTCGGGCTAGTGCTTGGCGGAGATGGAACCTTGCTTTCCGCCGCGCGCCGCGTGGGCATCCGTGGCGCGAAGCTGTTGGGCATCAATCTCGGATCCCTGGGTTTTCTCACCTCGCATTCCGCCAATGACGCAAAAACCGCCGTTGAGGCATTTCTCGCCGGGGAACTGGAAGAAGACACGCGCAAGATGCTGCACGCTGAACTTTGGCGGGATGACGGAAAAGTGATGGAGGCAGAAATTCTCAATGATGCGGTGCTGGCCAAAGGTGCCCTGGCACGCATCATGGACATGCACCTGTCGGTGAACGGCCAGGAAGCCGCGCTGATCAAGGCCGACGGCCTGATCGTCGCCACACCTACGGGCTCCACGGCCTACTCTCTTTCGGCGGGCGGCCCGATCCTGCACCCTGGACTTGAAGCCTTGGTCATCTCGCCCATCTGTCCCCATAGCCTGACCCTAAGGCCTCTCGTGGTGGATGCGGCCATGCGCGTGAGCATCACCGTCGGCGATGCTGAGGATGCCCACCTTACCCTTGACGGGCAGATAGGCCAGGCCGTCAGACAAGGCGACCGCGTGGAAGTATGCCGCAGCCCACACACCATCACCCTGTTGCAAAGCCCCGCCCTGCCCTACTTCCGGTTGCTTCAGCAGAAACTGCATTGGTCGGACAGGTAAGGGCACAAGTCCCAAGTCCCAGGTCTCAAGCTACAAGTCGAGTGACCCTCGACCCTCAAAGCTTCGACTCTTCAACTTTTGACTCTTCGACTTCTTCAGCGCAATTTCAGCGACGCCAAAGCCAGCACAGAACACACCACGGCCGTGATCCAAAGCCTTATCACGACCTTGTTCTCATGCAGCCCACCCAACTCCATGTGGTGATGATAGGGCGCCATGCGGAAAAGGCGTTTGCCATCCCGGAGCTTGAAGCTGCCGACCTGGAGGATCACGCTGATAGCCTCGATGACAAAAAGCCCACCGGCGATGGAAAGCAACAGTTCCTGCTTGATGATGAGGGCCGTGGTCGCGAGGGCTCCGCCCAGGCCGAGGGCCCCGGTATCGCCCATGAAGATTTCCGCGGGATGGGCGTTGAACCAGAGGAAGCCGAGACAGGCGCCCGCCATGGCGCTCATGAAGATGCTCAATTCGGCGCCGCCCGCGACGTAGGGCACCACCAGATAGCCTGCGATCTTCACGTTGCCCGCCACGTAGGCCAGAATGCCGAAGGTGATCGCCACGATGAGCGTGCCGCCGATGGCCAGGCCATCGAGGCCATCCGTGAGGTTCACGGCGTTGCTCGTGCCCACCATCACGAAGGCGATCCAGGGCAGCAGGAAATAGCCCACATCCGGCTGGAAATTCTTGAAGAAGGGCACCGACAGCTGGCTGGTGAGCTGGCCCCGGAGCCCGAAATCGTGGATCAGGAAAGCCACCGCCAGCGAGATGGCTGTCAGCCAAGCCATTTTCTGCCACGAGCGAAGGCCTTCGTTCTTTTTCTTCAGCAGGCTTTTCAGATCATCCACGGCCCCCACGGCGCCGAAACCCAATAGGGAAGCCAACACGACCCAGATGGGAATGCTCTTGAGATCGCACCACAGCAAGGTCGAAAGTGTGGTCACCAACAGGATCAGGATGCCACCCATGGTTGGCGTTCCCGCCTTGCTTTGATGGTTTTGCGGGCCTTCTTCCCGGATGAGTTGCCCCATGTTCAGTCGGCGCAAAGTGCGGATCACGAAAGGCCCGAATATCAGCGACAGCACAAAAGCGAAGGCGGCGGCCATGGCCGCCCTGAATGTGACGTAGCGGAATACTGAAATACCTGGGATTTGTTCGCGAAATGGGTAGAGAAGCCAAGGCAGCATGCGGTCGCAGACTTTCGGAATCAAGAAAACAAGGGGAGGAATGATCGTAAAAACCCATTGTCACCGGAATGCTGCCCGCCGCCCATATTTTGCGGAACTTTCCGTCCCAACGGGCCGATCGGGCAAGCCAGAGGGAGTTCTTCGTTTAATTCACGAAGAGCGAGTGAAACCGCGAATTCCGCGAATGAACGCCAAGGTGAAATCCGCTTGATACCCATCCGCGTGAATCCGTGTAATCCGAGGCTCAACAGCTTTTTCAGTCGTGGGTGATCGGGGGCGGAAATAGCAAAAGCCTTATCAGCCAAAGATTCACTCGGATTTTCACGGATTAAAAATTACAGGCAAATAGCTACCGTTCAGGAGACGGTGGGTTCGAATCCCATTCCACGGCCCCTTTCAACGCGAATAGCGCAACGACCTCCCAGGCCTTTGCTTCTTCGTGCCTTTGTGTCTTCGTGGTCGATCATTTTTGTTTTTGTGTCTTCGTGGTCAAACCGAGCCTTTGTGGTCCAGAAGCCAGGCCACGGCCTGTTCTGAGGTCCAATACCGGCTGCCTTTCACCAGGATGCGCGAGCCGTCCGGGATGGCGCTGAGACCCGCGGGGTCATCCCGCATCGAATCGAAATCAGGGAAAGAAATTGCACCTGCGCCAAAGCCCTCGGCCATGGCCTTGGCGAAATCGCCGTAGACCCAGAGCCGCTGAAGCCCTTTTGCCCGCAACCCTGCGCCGACTTCGCGGTGCATGCGGTCGGAATGCTCCCCCAATTCCCGGATGCAGCCCAACACCGCCACGGGTTCCCCGCTTTTCAGTTCCAGTAATGATTCCGCGCAAGCCAGCATGGAATCGCCGCTGGCGTTATAGCTCTCATCCAGCAGCCAGCCTCCTCCAGCCATCGCGTGGAGACGGCCCCGTCCTGCCCCAGGTTCCACCGTGCCCAAGCCCAAAGCCACTGCATCTCGGTCAAAGCCCGCCAACAACGCGATGACCGCCGCCAAGGAAGCATTGCGCACCTGATGGGCGCCCCGGAGTTTCAATTCAATGGGCAGATCGTAATCCGGAGTGCGGAGCGTAAACCGCTCTCCTCGCGGCCCCATGGGCTCAATGTCCTTCCAGCCGAAATCTTCTCCATCACCGACTGGCACAGCCATTTCGCGGGCAGCCCACGGTTGTTCGGAAATCCAACGGCACCAGGGATCCGCAGCCAAGTGAGTCCAGGCTCCCCCACCGCGAAGCCCCGCGATGAGTTCCCCCTTGGCGCGAGCGACGCCCTCCTGCCCATCGGGAAAATTCTCAATGTGGGAAGTTCCGATCAGGGTGATGACGCCGAAATCCGGTGGTGCGATTTCTGTCAGGCGCAGGATTTCGCCCGGTGTGCTCATGCCCATTTCCAGCACCGCTGAGGCCTCGCCAAGGGGCATGGTGGCCAGGGCCTTGGGCATACCTAGCGTGTTGTTGTGGTTTCCGGGAGTCTTCCATCCTCCCGTGGCTGCGGCTAGCAGATCTTTGGTGCTGGTCTTGCCCACACTCCCTGTGACGCCGAACACCGCATGCGGCCGGACGGCCTTTAGGCGCGCCTGCCCCCAGGATTGCAACGCCGCCAGTGTGTCTGGAACAATGAGTTGCGGAACGGGCAGATTCAAGCAGTGGTCCACCAATAAACAGGCAGCGCCCAGTTCCACGGCTTTGGCCGCAAAGGTATGGCCATCCCGGCCTGCGTGGAGCGCCACGAAGCATTCCCCGGGCTGCAGCGTGCGCGTATCCAAGGACAGCGCCGAAGGGACTACAGACCCATCACCTCGCAATTCCGCGTGGATGAGTGAAGCCACTTGTTGAAGGTCGAACTGCATGGGACTCAGCGGCTCCGGAAGCCTGGGCTGGCCAGGAAATTGAGAATTTTTGTCCGGCCTATTTTGTCACAAAAGCCTATTTGATTTTAGGACTCGACTTGATCGCAGCGATGGCCGCGCGGGCTTGGGCGGCCTGTGGGCTCGCGGGGTCAACGGCAATGACACGTTCCCAGGCCTTGATGGCTTTTTCAATCTGCTTCAAATCCTGGGAGTAAACGATGCCCATGTTGAACAGGCTCTGAGTGTGCTTTGGGTCGAGCTTGGACGATTTCTCGAAATTGGCGATGGCTTTGTCATAGGCCATCAACTCGCGGTACATGACGCCTTGGTCGGTAAGGATATCGGCGTTGTTGGGTTCCAATTCGAGCGCCTTGGCGTAGGCGTCCACGGCCTTTTGGGGCTGATGCGTGTCGAAATAGTCGTTGCCCAGCTGCTTCCAGGCATTGAGATTCTTGGGTTCGCGGGCCACGATCTGGGTGTTGCTGAAGATGCGTGCCTGGGCTTCCGAGGCGCTGGGAGGAGTCCCCGGCATGGGCATGGGCATGCCCCCGGCACTCGGCATCCCAGTTGGCGCCGCGCCAGGAGAGGGCATGGGAACTGCAGCCGCAATGGTTGCCGGTTGGTTGGATGAGCGGCCGGTGCCAGTGAAATACCCGACGATGAACCCCGCAAGGAGGCCGATCACCAAGCCGATCAGGATGTTCTTGTTCATGGATCAATCTCCGTCCCATCAGCGCCAGCATTGCAACGCGGGTACGAAAATTCTTGCACGGAACGGGTTTTGAAGCTGTGATCCCTGTCTCACTTGGACCCCGCAGGCGCTGGATCCCCCAGGCCGATCGGCTACGCCACGAAATGCACCGCGTAGATGGGCGGCAATTGGGTTGAAACGGTCAGCCAGCTGTCCCCTCCATTTTCCGTGACCCAAAGCGAACCGGTGGTCGAGCCAAAAGCCAGGCGCGATCCGCTGCGGTCAATGTCCAGGGCATGCCGGTACACAAGGTCGTACGCATGGGTCTGGGGCAGCCCTTCCCTAAGCGTTTCGAAGCTGCGGCCGCCGTCCCGGGTCCGCGTCACCACCACGGCTCCGCCCACAGGCACGCGCCTTTCGTCTTTGATGGATGGCACGAACCAGGCGATCTCCGGGTCATCCGGATGCACGACCACCGCAAAACCAAAGACCGAGGGAGAAACCTCCGTGATCTCCTCCCATCGGCGGCATCCGTCGGTGGATCGAAAAATCCCGTTGTGGTGCTGCGCCCAGAACACGTCTGGGCCCGATGGGCATTGCACCACCCGATGGGGGTCCTGGATGTCGGGGTCGAAGGCCCGGTCCGGCGGCATGTATTCGGCGCGCATGCCATCCGCCCGGCAGGCCCAGGAAATTCCGCGATCGGTGGTCTGCCACACGCCCCCGCAGGAAACTCCGACCGTGACTTTGTTCCCATCCCGGGGGTCCACGCAGATGGAGTGGATGCCCGGAAAATCCGCTCCGCCGCCATTCCAGAGCTTGCGCCGGGGTTCCTCCCACAGGGTCCGCACCATCGTCCAGGTAGAGCCATCATCTTCGGAATAGAAAAGCCCGCCGGGGATGGTGCCACACCAGAGCAGGCCCGGCTGCGAGGCGAGGCCGGGCTCCAGGGACCAGATGAGCTTGAGCTTCCAGGGCACCACGCGGCCCATGGAATCGATCTCTTCCACGCCTTCCGGCGGGTCGGGATAGACCGGCACGCCGACCTCCTCCCAGGTGGCGCCGCGGTCTTTCGAGCGGTGCAGCTTCACGCCGAAATGGCCGTGGTCCAGGGCCGCGAACCAGGTTCCGCTGCGGGCATCGGCCAGGGCCAAGGTCACATTGTCGCCAAGGAAGGAAACGCCCTGGATCTCCCACGTTCCGGCCATGGTTCTGCCGACGGTGAAGAGGCCTTTGCGCGTGGACACGAGCAGGGTGCTGGACATGGTCAACCTCCGGAAAGGGCCTGCATGACGAAGACCTCGGCATTCTCCCCCACGGCATCGCTCAGGCTGCGCCGGTCCGAGATGGCTTGGCCGTCCACGAAGACCACCATGTGCGCCCGGAGCGTTCCGTGCTCGTCTAGGACGTAGCCGCGGGATCCGGGATAGAGCTCGAAAGCCGCGTCCAGCGCCTCCCGCGCGGTGCCGCCCCTGACGGTGCAGGGCGGGCAGGAAATGTGGCGCTGGAGATTGCCCGTGAACACGACGCGCGGCATTAGGAGACCTTCAGGGACCGGATTGTGTGTGAGAAGCCGTCGCAGAATGTCTCGCACCCAATGGCCTCTGTCAATCAGTTCCCCAGGTCCTTCACCACCTGTTCGCCGCCCAGCTGCCCCATCTGCCCTAGGATCCAGGCCTGGCGCCCCCGGACATAGGCGCTGGGGGCATCCACCCGGTATTTGTGAGGATTCGGCAGCACCGCGGCCAGAAGGGCTGCCTCGCTTGGGCGCAGCTTGCTGCTCCGCTTGTGGAAATAGGTGGTAGAGGCCGCCTCCACGCCGTACACGCCATCGCCGAATTCCACGATGTTCAAATAGACTTCCAGGATGCGCCGCTTAGGCCAGCCCAGTTCGATGAGCATCGTGAAGTAGGCCTCGGTACCCTTGCGCAGCCAGGAACGCGACTCCCAGCAGAATAGATTCTTGGCAGTCTGCTGGGACACCGTGGAAGCGCCGCGCTTGCGCTTGCTGCGCTCGTTGTGGGCATAGGCCTTTTCGATGGCCTTCCAATCGAATCCGAAATGCTCGGCGAAGTTCTGGTCCTCGGCCGCGATGACCGCCACGCCCACCGAGGGCGACATGTCATCCAACGAAACCCATGTGTGGCGGGACGTGTACGGTTCGCTGCTGAACCAGGATGCGATGCGCCGCTCCACCATCAGCGCCGAGAAAGGCGGATGCACGAAGCGCAAAAGCAGGACCAGCAGCACGCTGACCGCCAGGAACCCAAGCAAACCGATGCCTAGCCACCGTAGTCCTCGCCGCCACCATGTTTTTTGTTTCGATGCCACATCATCCCCGTTGAATCCAGGTCCCCAGGTAAGCACAAATCATGAATCTAAGGTTTGTAGCGCCTCAGAAGAGTCGCCCCACCAATGACGCCAGCGCCGTCTCCACGCGCAGGATCCGATGGCCCAGATCCACCGGCTGAAATCCGGTTTCAACCAGGCGTTGGACCTCAGCATCGAGCCAACCTCCTTCGGGTCCAATGGCGAGGGTAACGGGCTTTGCGGCATCACGAGGACACGGGTCTGCGGCTCCAGGGTGGGCGACAAGCGGGAGGGTGTTTTTCATCAATGCCGGCAGTTCATCTTCAACAAAGGTTTTGAAAAACCGCGCCAGACGCAGTTCAGGAAGAACCGTGTCTTTGGATTGTTCTAGTCCAAGAACTCGTTGTAATAGCAAGTTTTCATCGCTTAATCGAGGGCTTTTCCAATAACTTTTCTCGACCTTCCAGGCGTTGATCAGCACGATGCGCGCCGCCCCAAGGCTCGTGGCGGCAGCGAGGGCGCGGTTCAGGACCTTGGGCCGCGGCAGAGCGAGAATGAGGGTCAGCGGTAATTTGGGCGGAGGATCTTGATCCAGCGCCACCTCCATCTCAAGCGTGGTGGGGTCCAGGCGGGTGATCAGGCCGCGGCCCATCCGGCCGTTGGCGACACCCACCATAAGGGAACCGCCAACGGCCGCCCGGTGGATTCCTGCCACATGGGCGAGACGGCGGCCTTCGAGCCGGGCGCGGCCTGGCGCAATAAAATCTTGTTCGAAAAGCAGCACCAGATTCATAGTTGCGGCCGATCCATCATCAGCGCCGCCAAGTCACTTGCCAAGCAGGCCGCGCAGGGTTCTTCCATCTTCATAGACAAGGTCGTCCACACGCCAGCCCTCTGCGGTGTTGCGCATCTTGAGGGCTACTGTCCGACGACGGCCATTGCCCGAGAAGATCACGGGTATGCGCGTGGCACCTCCTCTGATTTCGCCCTTTCCGACCACGAATTTTTTGGGGTATTCCTGGCTGTCGGTGAAGGGATCGCCATTAATGTTGGGGACTTCGTCGGGATTGTTTGGCCGGGCGAGTTCAGTGTTCAGTTGGGCCAGGAAATCCGGTGTGAGCCACTTCGCCTTGCGCTCCACTGAGGCTTTCGTGAATCCCATGCCGTGCCTGAAATGATCCGCGAAGAGCGCGCGGGCGACTTCCACCGGCGCTAAGGCTTTTGGGGGTGGGACTGGCACCATCATGGCTGCGATGAGCAAGGGAGGGATGCAGGGAAGCATGAATAAAGCTTAAACGCCCAAGGGGTTTAGAGCGTGTCTTAAAATTCCCCCGTGCCGCGACGGAGGTCAGCCGCGATGCAGCGCAAGGAAGGGGCCGCAGCGGCGTATAGATCATACGCACAAGGCCCGTGACGCCGCGATGCGCGCGGCTGGCCCCGTCCCTTCGGGCTGGGGCGGCGGGCTTCGCAGGGCTGCGTTACCCTCCCGTGGCGTATAGGCGATATGCCGTGGTCGGCTGCCTTCTTGGTATCGGCTCCGCCGATACGCAAGACAAACTGATATCTGCCCTGCTCGCCCGGCGCTCCCAGCGCGGCACGGGGGAATTTTAAAACACGCTCTTAGCGGCCATTCTTCTTGCGCGGTTTAGAAGACGCGACTTTCAGGGCCTTCTCCACCCAGGAAGCCAGTTGCTCGGTGTCTTCCAAAACATCCTCCGGGACCTCGAAATAGCCCATGGCACGCTCGTCCCCGTAAGGATGGAAGGCGCCCATGCCCAGAGCTTCGAAATCGCCACGATTGCTGTCATCCACCTTGAAATAGACACGGTCATCATCCATCAGCGCGAAGAAGAGTCCCCTTGCATAGAGCCCGACTCCGCCAAACATGGATTTCGCAGTGGCAGGCGCCACGGCGCTGATCTGTTCCAGCACGAATTCGCGGTAGGACGCGCTTACAGCCATTTCTGGGCTCCTGTCATGAACGAAAACATCAGACCATCCCAGGGGCGCCGAGCGCAATGGACCTGGTTACACTGGAGTGGATGAGGCCCATTCGATTCCATTCCTTCCTGATCCAGGCGCTGCTCTTTGGAGCGCATAAGCCGTGGTGAAAGCGAAGTCCGGGGTCAAAGCCCCCGCCAGCAGCGGGCCGATTTCCATCCAGCTTCTTTCTGAGGCCCGTGTGCTGGAATTGCACCACGCCCTGGTGGCCTTTTCCGCCAGCACCGAAGCCCCAGTCAAAGACCTTGGGCTACGGGATGATCTGCTATTGGAAGGCGCGGTGTCCCGCCAATTCCAAAGCACTGGCCTGTTGCTGGAAGGCTCCGACCCCAGAGAAAAAACAGCAGCCCTGCTCCAGGGTTTGCTAGACGAACTGCCCTTTTATGATGGCAACGCGCAAACCGCCCTGCTTGCCACTCTGATGCACCTGGACATCAACGGCTTCGCGCCCAACCAGGTTTCCCACGATGACCTGTACCGGCTGGTTTCCACCATGCTTTCCCACGAAACGAACGAACTGCCCTTGAAGGGCGCCAAGGCAGCAAGCCGTAAAGCTGGCGTGAAGGCCACCCAGGAAGATGAACTCTCCCGGGTTTTCCAGTGGCTCATGGCCAATTCCAGATGGGCCGACCACCGGGAATATCCACTGCCTTTGGCCGAGTTGAAAAGATTGCTGAATGGCCTGGATGCTGATCTCAGCGATCCTGAAGCCGGGCAGATCGGAGTGCTCAAGGCCGATGCCCAGACCGAAAAACGGTTCCTGGGATTGGGCTCCAAGACGGTTTCCCGCATGATCCCCGTCATGAGCCTTCCTGATCCCGGAGACGAGGGCCTGGTATCGGCGAACCTTCTTCGTGATATCCAGAAAGCACTAGGTTTTTCTGGCCAGGACGATAAGTCCTTCTATGATTGGCCCGCAAAGATTCAATCCTTCCTGCGGCAATACCAGACCCTATGGCCGAGGCTGGCAAAGCTGTAGAGGTGGTCCGAAATAGTAGATTCTTCCGGGGTCCCCATGTCCATCGAAGCCGCCCTCTCCTATCTTTCATCGCCCCACTTAGAGGCCGATTTGAGGGAGGAGTTGCAAAGCCTATTGACAGCCGCGGAATCGGGGGATGAAGCCGCCAAAGCCGAGCTGGCGGATCGTTTTTCGGAGCCATTGGCTTTTGGCACCGGGGGTCTGCGGGGCATCATGGGCGCCGGGCTGAGGCGTATGAACAACCCCAACGTGCGGCGCACGACCATGGCGCTGGCCGCAGTGACGAAGCTGCACGCGCCGGGCAAGAAAGTCGCTCTTGTAGGGTTCGACACCCGGCACAACTCAGCGGCCTTCGGCCATGAAGCCGCGCGTGTGCTGGCAGCCGCAGGTTTCCAGGTGTTCCTGGGCAACCGCCCTCTGCCCACGCCTTTTCTCTGCTTCGCCATGCGGAAATTGGGCGCCGCCTGTGGCGTGATCATCACGGCCTCCCATAATCCCAAGGCCTACAACGGCTACAAAGCCTACGATGACCGCGGCGCGCAGGTGCTCAGCCCTTGGGATTCAGAGATCGAAGCCCATGCTTCAGCATTGCCATTGGTGCCAGAACGTCCCGGGGATTCCATGGATCAAAGCATCCAGTCCATCCCCGCCGAAATCGAAGAAGCCTATCTGGCTCTGGGGTTGTCCCTGCGCCAGGAGCCTGCCAAGTTCGTGAATCCGAAATTGTTGTTCACCCCCTTCCATGGCACAGGCATCGCGTTCGTGCCTGAACTCTTCCGCCGCGCCCACATCCCTTTGGACATCTGCGAATCGCAGTCGGTGCAGGACGGCGACTTCCCCACGGCGCCGCGCCCCAACCCTGAAGAAATCGCCGCTTATGCCGCGCCCCTGGCCGATGCGGAAAAATTAGATAGCGATGCCATCCTGGCCAATGACCCTGACGCTGACCGCATTGGTGTCGTCACGAAACGGGCCGGTGCTTGGGAATTGATGAGCGGCAATGATCTGGCGGCCCTCACCCTGGATTACCTGTGCAGCCACAAGGGACGCAACGGCGTTTGCGTCAGCACGGTGGTCACCTCGGATTTTATGGCGGAAGTGGCGCGCCATTACGGCCTTCAGGTGATGTGGACCCTTACGGGTTTCAAGAATATCGCCGCTTGCATGGACCGCCTGGAGGAGGTCCACGAGACCTATGCTTTCGGCGCCGAAGAGAGTTTTGGGATGTTGCTGAGCAATGAATTGCGCGATAAGGATGGCGTTCTGGCTGCCCTGGTAGTGGGCGAGATGATCGGACACTACAAAGCCAAGGGTCTCGGGTTGTTCGAGGCGGTGGATGCCTTGCAGCAGCGCATTGGCACCTTCCACAACCGCTTGGTGAATCTCGAAGACCCGCGCCCGGGTGGCGCTCAACGCTTCAGCGAAGCCATGGCGCGCATCCGTTCAGCCGGCCTCGCGCAATTGGGTGGCGAGAAAGTCGTGTCCTGGGAGGATTTCCAGACCGGCCAGTGGCACGGACGGGAAGGTGAGGTCGCGCCCATCCTGGATCGTCCTGACCGCACCGATATCGCCCAGGAAATCCCCCGCAGCAATGTTCTGAAATTCCGCTTGGAAAGCGGGGCCTTCGCCGCCTTCCGCCCCAGCGGCACCGAACCCAAGCTCAAGATCTACCTGCAAAGCCGCACCGACAAAGCCTTGCTCGACAAGCTCGAAGCAGAGGGAAGACATTTGCTGGGATTATGAAGAGAAAAAAGCCGCGAAGTGACGCGAACAACTACGATGGCCACGAAAGTTTTTTTCGTATTCTTCATGTGTTTTCGTGGCTGAATCGACTGGACGGCAGGGACACCAAGGCATCAAGGCGTCGTCACCAACTGCCTTTGAGCTGAATACGAATTGGCCGATTGGGTTGATGCCAGGCCCACCACGCGGAACGCGCCGTGCTGCTGGCCTGGCGCTTGGATCATCGACAATCCCGCACCGGAATTAAGACGGGAGAACAGCATCGCTGCCGGCATCTCCATTCCGGCCACCTTTGCGGCACCGCTCCCAATGGATCCGAATTGTCCGTGGTCCACGTTTACTGGCTTGCCCGCCCGGAAACCCCAGCGATCATCCCACCCTCCGAACCCTGTGAAATCAGGGATCTGCACATTGTGGACACCAGCTCCCAGCCAGCCTTCGCTGAACAGCAGATACCAATAGACCTGCTCCTGGCCGACATTCTGGTTTAAGGCAAACTGCTCCAACCTGGGCAGGGGATTCACCGAAGACCAGTTGAGCCCAGGCCGCCGATAGGCCCCTTGCTGCCAGTTCACCTGGAAAGGCGGCACAGGGGTGGGAAAGCTGATGGACAAAGGCCCCGCCAGGCCCTGGCTGCCCCCGTAGACGGCCTCTCCATGGTCTGGCGCGAAGGCGCCGAATGCGTAGCCGTAACTGTCGCCGGACTCAGAGCGCGCGACCGGAAAGGGTGCATAGGATGGAAGCGCTAGGCCATCTCCCAATCCGAAATACTGTCCGCCTGCGGTGAAATACCGGACGATGCCCTGAAGGGTTTCATCGCTTCCCACTGGGCCGTAAGTGATGGGTTGCAAGGGGCCAGGATCAAATCCATCCGCCGAGAAATTCACATCGCGCACCGCATCGCCCTGAGCGTCCCGTCCGCGATCCAGGAAAACCTGGTTGGGATTTGTGTCTCGCGGTTTGAGAAGACCCAGCCTGCCAAATCCCCCTTCCCTTTCAATACCCGCGTCAAATAGGAACTCGCGCCACCTTCGAAAGGCAAGGCGGCGGCGCTGGTCACCAAGTAGCCCGAACCGGTGCCCTGCCCCTGTATCCGGCCTTGCAACGAATACAGCACCGGGTCGGGTCCCGGCGGCGGATCGCAAATGAAATAGACGCCCAGGGAATTCGATTCGGGCATGGTCTGGAAAATATAGTTCATCTGGAATGAGTTGAAGGTCCCGATGGCGCAGTCATAACCGTAGGCGAGGCCGTAACGCCCAGCCTGGTCCGTCACGGCGGCGTTGTACGCGCCCTCGTTGCCCTCCAGCAATCGCCACGGCGAATCTCCATCCTTGAAGGCCATGAAAGGGAGATTAGCCTGGGTGAAATTCACAAAAGTAGAAATGGGGAGCAGTTTGGCCGGCAGCACATTCACCTTGAAGGGCAAGTCCCTCGGCTCAAAGTTTCCGGTCACATGCAGAGTCAGTGCGCGGTCTCCGGTGGCTGCCCATACGGGCACACGCACGGAGATTGTGGCGGTGGACGGAACCGTGCCAAGGGTGAGCGTGGCCGGTGAAACTGAGCTCACCACATCTACACCTGGAGCATCCACCGAAAGCACCGCGGTGCCCGTGAAGCCATTGATGGGACGGACGGTCACCGTAAAATGGGCCGTGGTATCCGGTGCAGCGGCAAGCATCGCAGGATCTAGGCTCACTTCAATGTCAGGCGCAGGCAATGGCGATGAGGAATGCTGGCCGGCGCAACTGATGGCCAACGCAAAAGCCAATGAAGCCGCCAATGAAGCCAATGCTGCGATGCAGGCAGGAAATAGTTTCCGGACTCTGTCCATGCTTCACCTGTCCTCGAAACTTTGCCCAACGATTGCCGCGATGCGCTGCTTGCGCAAGAGCAGGGTGCGGAAACGCTCCTGGGCCTCGATCAACGCGATGCGCCGGGCCTGTTCATCGGCAGTACCGTTCGAGGCATTCGGATTGCCCAAGCGATCTACTTCCTTGCGGGCGGATTCCAACGCGGCGTTCACCCGTAAAACATGGACTTCGCGCCGCGTATCCTTTCCTGCAATCATTTCCCGTGCATTATTTTCTGTCCAAAGCGGTTCATAACTCGCTTTTCGGAGTCTCACGGTCTCACGGCCATCCAAATCCAATTCCTTGGAAAAAGTGATGCGGATGGCCGCGCCATCGCGATTGTCACCGCCCGCCACTGGAAAGAGATCAGCGCGGTAGAAGCGATCCTGGTTGGCGATGAAATTGCCCAGTGAGTAGGCGACAATAGCCTTGCGTCCCCCAGCTTCGAGCTGTTCGATGGGCTGGAGCACATGGGGGTGGGAGGCAAGAATCAAATCGGCGCCAGCTTCCACCATGACTTTTGCGATATCCCGCTGGCGTTGGGTTGGTTCATGTTGATATTCGTTGCCCCAATGAAGGCTCACCACCACGACATTGGCCTGGGAACGGATGGCTCTGATGGCTTCCTTGGCTGGCTCCAGATTCAGGGGGCGAACCCACGGCTCTGTTGCTTTTCGATTCAAATCAATATTAAACAAGTCTGTAAAAGCTAAAAAAGCGAACTTGATTCCATTTTTTTCTATTATTTGAGGACGTTCTGCCACGGCCTGGCTCTCACCGCTTCCCACTGCCACGAGACCTGCTTCTTTCAAGCGCTCCAAGGTTTCTGCCACACCCTCCACGCCCTGGTCGTAAGCATGGTTGTTGGCGGTTGAAAGCACCGTGAAGCCGCTAGCCTTGAGCGCCTTAGGAAGGCCTTCTGGCGAGTTGAATTGGAAGGGCACGCCTGGTTTCCCGGAGCGGGGCGCCACAGGCGTTTCCAAATTGCCAAAGGCGATATCCGCATCCTTCAAGAGAGGTATCACGTCCGCCCATAAACTTGGGAAACCTTCCTCCTGCTGGTCCGGCGACTGCATGGCGGCCTTCTTCACATCGTTGTGCATCATGATGTCGCCCACGGCCACCAGACGCACCTGGGAGATCACCTTCGGAAGCCGGGCCGCATCAGGGTCGGGCTTGGCTAGCGCCTGCTTGCGCTCACAGGCCACAGCCAGTAGAAGGAAAATGCAAGCGACCTTTAATTTCAGCAACTGTGTTCCTCAGGCCCCAGTTCATCCTTGGGACCATAGAATACCTCAACAGGCACGGTCGGCAGGGCCGCGCGGACCTGATCAGCCAAGGCGTCCAGTTCTTTGGCCCGCAATGGCCGGGCCTCGGGTTCTGGCGTGGGTCGCGCCACGGTGTACAGCTGGATGGCTTGGAACCGGCCCCCTATGCCTTGGATGCCTCGCAAAACATCGCAGTAGGCTGCGATCTCCGCACTTGATGGGCCATGCCCTTTCCAACTCAAAAAAAGAGATTGAATTGTGATTGGCCTCAATCGAGCCGTAATTTCAATATTTTCAATGATACGTCCAAAGGGAATGGAAGTTCGGTTGATCTCTTGGTAATAGGCCTCGGTTCCCGCATCCAGCTTGGCCCATATTTCACCGTTATTGGCCATCAAGGTATCCAGACCCTGGACCACTTCCCGGGCTTGCAGGCGGCTGGAATCGGTGATGAGCACAAGCTTCACCTCCTGCAGTCCACGCATCCATTTGAGGTGCGCGACCCGCTCGACAGCCTCGGCGAATTCCTTGGCGGTGGTGGGTTCACCGTCACCGCTGAAAGCGATGTCATTGAGCCGGCGCTGGTCGGGCCGTGCCGAATCGAAGGGAGGAAAAGTGAAGAGGCTCCCGTCCAAAGTGACGTCCAGCAGCACCGACAGCTCCCGCTCCAACTGATCCAGATCGATATCGCGGCGCCTTCCAGGCGTCGTCCGGTCCACTTCGCAATAGACACAATCGAAGTTGCATACCTTGTCAGGATTCAGATTCACGCCCAGGGAAACGCCCTTGGACCGACGCGAGATCACCGGATAGCAATAGACGAATTCCGCCCAGGAGCGGCGGTGGTCGAGATGGGCTGGGATGAGTTCAGTCATGGTTTGGGCACAAAGAAAAACACTACTCAGCTAATGGCCCAAGCCGCAACAGAATTGAGAGTTGTAGGGTTTCCATTGCCAAGGCACACTTAAGGTTTGCATTCAGGAGAACTCATGGGAATTGAACGCACCTTCGCTATCGTCAAGCCGGACGCAGTCAAAGCTGGGCATGTGGGAGAAATCATCAGCGCCATCGAACACAGCGGTCTAGCGGTTCATGGGGTCAAGCGCGTGCGGTTAAGCGCTGATATCTGCAAAGGTTTCTATCACGAGCACGTTGGCAAAGGCTTCTACCAGGAGTTGGAAGATTTCATGACTGAAGGTCCCGTGGTGATGATGTGCCTGGAAGGCGATGGCGCCATCCTGAAATGGCGCGACCTGATGGGCGCCACCAACCCTGCCAACGCTGCGGAAGGCACGCTCCGCAAGCGTTTCGGCACCAACATCGGCCGCAATGCCACCCACGGCTCCGACAGCCCGGGGAGCGCAGCGTTTGAGGTGGGGTATTTCTTCAATGCGTTTGAATTGAGTTAAGAGTTGAAAAGTTAAAAAGTCGAGAAGTCGAAAAAGTTAAAAGAGCGCCTCTCGGCGCTCTTTTCTCTAATCTCAACTTTTCAACTTTTGACTTTTCAACTTTTTCAACTTTTTGACTCGAAATCTCGTTCCTCATCCCTCTTTCACCGCCCACAAGGCCGCCTGGCATAGCCGCTTCACACCGCCGACGATGTCCATGGTCTGGAGGGTGCTTTCGGTCAACCAGACGCCACCTTCGGGGGGCGTGGGAAGCTGGTCCTGGGGGGCTTTGCACCGTAGAAGATGGGTGAGGTACAAGCGCTGCTGGCCTTCCAGGCCTTCCAGGCGCAACAACCAGGGTGTAGGCAGACGCGAGGTCCGCTCATCGAAGACCACGGGCAGCTTGCTGCTGTCCGAAAAGCGGAAGGGGATTTTCCAGGTGGCATCAATGAGGTTCTGGAGCAGGGCTGGCGGAAGGAAACCTGGAGCCCATGGCACCTGGGGCGGCATGAGCAGCCCCCGGTGGGGGGAATGCACCGAAGGGACCAGGAGCACAGATGGGTTCGATGAGCCATGCACCAGCACGCCTTCGATGAAGGTGGTCAGGTAAATGGGACCCTCGGCCATTCTTTATCTCCCCCCGGCAGATGATAGCTCTTTCATGATGCGGTTTTTAGCATTCTGCACCAGCTCTAAAATTTGACCAGGGGGGACTTTCTCCACCTCCTTGGTGCGCCGGTCCCGGATTTCGATCAGCCCCTCCTTCAGTCCACGAGCGCCCACGAGGATGCGTAGGGGGAAACCAAGCAGGTCCGCATCTTTGAATTTAGCACCGGGACTCAGGCCTTCGCGCTCATCGTGGAGCACTTCAAACCCGGCGGCTTCGAGATCTTTTTCCACCTGGTTCGCCAGGTTGCTGACCTCTGGATTGGCTGGATCCAGGCTCAGCAGGTGGATTTGGAACGGGGCGATGGGCCAGGGCCAGATGATGCCATCGGCATCGTAGTTCTGCTCGATGGTGGCAGCCACGGTTCTCGTGACACCAATGCCATAGCACCCCATGACCATGGGCTGCTCCTTCCCCTGCTCGTCCAGAAACGTGCAGTTCATGCTCTTGGAGTATTTGGTGCCCAACTTGAAGACTTGGCCCACTTCAATGCCCCGGAAGGCCTGGTAATGGCCGCCAGGTTTCCCGGTTTGGGCGCAGCGGGTGCACGCATCTCCTTCCACCGCCATGCGTATGTCCGCGAAGGTGCAACCCGGCAAATCGCGTTCTGGCGAAAGGCCGAAATGGTGGTAATCCGTGCGGTTCGCGCCACAGGTCAGGTTGACGGCACCCTGCAAGCTGAGGTCCACGAAGAGCTGGACATCCTTTAATCCGATAGGGCCCATGAATCCGGACTTGGCGCCTGTGAAACTTTCAGCCTCTTCAATGGGGAACAATTCGATATCCGTGGCGCCTGCCAGGTTCTTCACCTTCACCGCATTGACTTCGTGGTCGCCCCGCAACACCGCGCCCACGAGCTTCGTGGTCTGATCCGCGAACATCGCACGGTAAAGGAAGAATTTGCTGGTTTGCGCGATGGGCATGCCGTTTGGATGATCTGCGTCGATCATGCCCGCGGCCTGCAATTCCTGACTCAAAATACCCGGCGTACAGAAATGGTCGCGCTTCAGTCCGAAGGCCGCGCCATTGTCTTGCAGGGCCACTCCGGGGGCCTCGGTCTTCTCGATGTTGGAGGTGTACTCGCAGGCATCGCAGCTCAGGATGCCATCTTCGCCGCTGCCCGCGAGCACATGGAACTCATGGGTGAAGGAGCCGCCGATGGCGCCGCTATCAGCTTCCACGGACCTGAATTTCACGCCGAGCCGCGCGAAAATCCGCTTGTAGGCTTCGAACATGACCCAGTATTCGCGATCCGCGTCGGCATCATCCGCGTGGAAGGAATAGCCGTCCTTCATGATGAACTCGCGGCCGCGCATGAGGCCGAAGCGCGGACGGATTTCGTCCCGGAATTTGGTTTGGATCTGGAACACGCTCATGGGCAGTTGCTTGTAGCTGTGGACGGTGCGGCGGACCATGTCGGTGACCACTTCTTCGTGGGTGGGCCCGAGGCAAAACCAAGTGTCCTTCCGGTCCTTGAAGCGCAGCAGCTCCTTGCCGTAGAAGGTCCATCGTCCGCTTTCCTCCCACAATTCAGCCGGTTGGACCGTGGGCATCAGGATTTCCTGGCATCCATCCTTTTCGAGCTCTTCCCGGACGATCTGCTCGAACTTGCGGATGCTGCGCAGCGCCAAGGGGAAGTAACTGTAGATGCCCGCCGCCTGTTTGTGGATCATCCCTGCGCGCATCATCAGCTGCTGGCTGACTACATCGGCATCCTTGGGGGTTTCGCGGAGCGTCTGGAGGAGAAGTTTCGATTGCTTCATGGTTTGAGCCTCTTTCAGGAAGGGCGGCTATGCGAAGGTGGCGAAGAGGCGAAGGTTTTGAAGAAAAGATTTTATTTTTCTTCGTGCTCTTCGCTCCTTCCAAGTCCTTCGCGTAGTTGTTTTTTAATTGAGGAGCGATCCGATGAGCTGGCTTGCGGATTTGCCATCAAAGGCGCCCCCGTGTTGGGTCTGGAGCGCTTTCATGACCTGGCCCAAATCCTTTTTGGAACTAGCTCCGGTGGCCTGGATCGCTTCGCGGACTGCGGCTTCGAGCTGGACTCCCTCCAGCATGGCAGGCAGGTACGGCTTGAGGATGGCGATCTCGGCCTGCTCGGACGCGGCGCGGTCCGCGTAACCGGCATTGGCGTATTGCTCCACGCTGTCCTCGCGGCTCTTCACCAGTTTCTTGAACACTGCGATGGAATCCGCCTCTTGAAGTGTCCCTTGAGGCCCAAGCCCCTTGGCGATGGCTTCGTTTTTGTAGGCTGCCAGCGCCATGCGCAGCACACCCGTCTTGGCGCTGTCCTTCGCCATCATGGAAGCTTTGAGATCGGCCTGGAGGCGATCGAGCATGGGAACCTCATAAAAAACCGCTGAATCTTTCATCGTGCCGAAGGGCGCCTCTAAATGCAAAGAACGGCGCCAAAGCGCCGTCCCCTTTGAGTCCATGGTTTACAGCCCAAAGCCTTGGTGTACTTAGGCCTGCTCGTATTTGATGACTTCCACCGGGCAGCCTGCGGCGGCGGCGATGATGCTGTCAGCCAGATCGGTCTGCACGTCGTCGTTCAGTTCGCTCATCTCATCGCGGTTTTCGCTGTCGACACCATCCTTGCGGGCGCTTCCCACGATGTTGCAGCTGGTATCCGTCACATGGAAGACATCAGGCGTTTCCGCCTCGCAGGCGTTGCAAACGATGCAGCCTTCTTCGATCCAGACCTTTGTGATTGCCATGGGTTGTCTCCTGTGTTTCCGCGTTGAGCGAACCTTCCAAGATTATCAAAGGACCAGGGCATCTCCAAGCTCGGACCTTGTGGGAGACTCAAGGGGTGGCCTCCCGAGAACTCGACATCCTCACCCGCATCCGGGCTTTGTTGCCTGGAGGTGGGACACTGCTTGATGATTGCGGAGCGATCCCATCCGCTCCTCCAGGCGAAGTGCTTCTGGTCACAACTGATTTGATGGAGGAGGGAATCCACTTCCGAACGGAGTGGCACCCGCCTGAGCGCCTGGGTTCGAAGCTATTGAACGTGAATCTGTCGGATCTGGATGCCTCAGGCGCCACCTTCCTTGGTTACACCCTCACCCTGGCCCTTCCTCCTGATCTTGAAATGGCGTGGGTTGAAGCTTTCTTGAGCGGGCTGGCGGCTGCGGCGCGCGCAGTCAACATCCCGGTGATAGGGGGCGACACGGTGGGACGCACTCAGGGCATCGGATTGGGCATCACGGCCTTTGGATCCGCCAAGCGCTGGCTCCGTCGCGAGGGCGTGCTTCCAGGCGATCACATCTACGTGGATCTACCCTTGGGCCGGAGCCTGAAAGGATTGCGGAAGCTTCAGAACGGTGCCCGCTGGGAGCCATCCGGTCCCAACCCCGGCCCTGACCCCAACATCGACATTGCCTGGCATCTCGATCCGAAACCACTGCTGGGACTGGGCCCGCGGCTTGGGGAAATCCCCGGAATCCATGCCTGCATGGATCTTTCCGATGGTCTTTCAAGGGATCTGAGAATGCTGTCGAATGCCAGCCGCGTGACGATGAAGTTGCGGCCAGGACTGAGCAGCGATGAGCTTTTCGGTGGCGAAGACTACGCCCGCTGCTTTGCATCATCCCTGCATAAAGATGATCTAGAATCACGCCTGGGCATCCCTCTTCAAACCGTGGCAGAGGCCGTGGAACAAGGAGAATCGCCCCTTCTCGTCTATAATGGCGATTCCTGGATACCTCTGGATGACCACAGCTTTGATCACTTCGAGCCCGCTTCAAATCGGTTCGGCCCTTCATGAATGATGGCCCGGCCCCAATGGCTGCGCCACCCGTGGCGGAAGCTCCCCCACGCGGCGTTCTGGCAAAACTGAAGCTGCACATCCTGCATCCGGATTTGAGCCCCGAAGCCATCGCCTGGAGCTTTGCCCTCGGGGCGGCGGTGGCCTTCAATCCGCTGCTTGGATTGCATATGGCCATGGTGCTGCTGTTCTGCACCATCTTCCGGGGGCTCCACCGGCCCTTGATGTTCCTCGCCTCCTTCATCAACAACCCTTGGACAATGGTGCCCATCGCCACAGGTTCGGCCTATCTCGGCAATTTCATCCGGGGCCGGGGCCTGAACCTGGACCTCTCCACCATTCACTGGCACGAGATCGGATGGCGCAGCTTCATCACTTGGCAAGGTTTCGAAGCCATGCACGAAATGCTGCGCCCTGTGTTGAAATCGTATCTTTACGGGGGCTTGCTTCTAAGCCTCCTCGCCATCCCCGCCGGATACTGGGCCATGCTGCTGCTGGCCCGCCGCATGCGGCGGATTCATCTTCATCACTCACACGGAGGCACTCATGGACATGCGATTCCTGATGAAGCAGGCCCAGACCATGCAGGGGAAACTGGTGGAAGCCCAGAAAAACCTGCGGGCTGAAGGCACCGCCGGGGGCCAATTGGTGAAGGTCACCCTGAACGGCGCCAAGGAAGTCCAGGCGATTTCCATCGCCAAGGACGCCATGGATCCCGAGGATCCATCCATGCTTGAAGACCTGCTGCTGGCGGCCTTCAAGGATGCTTCCCAGAAAGCCGATGAAGCCATGGCCAAGGTCACCGGAGGCATGGGCGCCGGATTGAATATACCGGGGCTGAAGATCTGATGAATCTCCCCGCCCCGCTCCAGGCAGTCGTGGATGCATTGCAAAAACTTCCCGGTGTGGGAGCAAAGAGCGCCCAGCGCATGGCTTTGCATCTTCTAAAAGAAGGTCCGCAAGCCATGGAACACCTGGGCAGTCTGCTGACACAGGCCGCGCATCGCGTGGGGTTTTGCGAGCGCTGCGGAGCTTTTACGGATCAGCCGGTCTGCTCCATCTGCCAGGATTCCAAGCGCGATCCCGCCGTGCTCGTGGTCGTGGCGGAGGCATCCAATGTCCTCAGCTTCGAGCGCCTCGGCCAATTCCGGGGCCGCTATTTCGTGCTGGGCGGCCTGATTTCACCGCTCCACGGCGTGGGGCCCGACCAGCTCAAGATCCGCGAGTTGCTCAAGCGCCTGGAGGATCATGAAATCCAGGAGATCGTCCTGGCTCTCAATCCCACCATGGACGGGGAAGCCACCGCCGCCTGGCTCGCGCGGGTCCTGGAATCCCTGGGGCTGAAGGTCACCCGCATCGGCATGGGACTGCCCATGGGCAGCGATCTGGAATATGCCGACGACCTGACCCTCAGCCGCGCCATGGAAGGTCGGAGGCTGATAAAGAGTTAGCCGACCAATCATTCATTAAGGGAAAGGAATTCAGGTGCTGACGATCTTCCTGTGTGCTGCTCTGTCTGCTCAACCTTCAAATCCCATCACCCCTTTGCAAGCTTTTAGGGAAGCCGAACATGCATGGGCCACTGAAGGGGGACGGACCTGGGGGCAAAGCCTGAAGGGCCCTTTCCTGCTGGTAGACCCAGGCACTCGGCAGGTGTGGGCTTCCGAAGCGGATGCAGATGGACGTCTCAGGAAAGAAGCGGGGTTCTTCGCCGGCACCCTCACCAAGGAAGAAACGATATCCAACACGGCTGTGAATTGGGCTGGAAAGCGCTGGAGCATGGTGGTGCTGCCCCTTCCAGAGAAGGCCATTGAGCGCCAAGTTTTATTCGTTCATGAGGCCTGGCATAGAATCCAGCCCAGTCTGGGTTTGGGTATGCCGAATGATCCCGCCGGGCACCTGGACAAAATGGAAGGAAGATACTGGCTCCGATTGGAATGGCGCGCGCTGGCAAAGGCGTTGGTGTCCCCACAAAAAGCCCGTCGGCCCTGGGTGGCAGCTGCCCTGGCATGCCGGACTCGGCGGCAGGCCCTTTTCGGTGATGCGGTTGAAGCGGAACGATGTCTGGAACTGACCGAGGGACTGCCCGAATACACAGGAATCCGGGCCGCAGGTGCTCGGAACCTTGTCTTGGAAAAGCTGCGGAAAGCAGCGGGTCCCTTTGCAAGAAGTTTTGCTTATACATCTGGCCCTGCCTATGGGCTATTGCTGGATGACCGGGTGCCTGGGTGGACCAGGCGTGTACGCCGGGCCACGGACCTCTCCGTGCTGCTTCAGGAAGCCTATCTACTCCCCGCTGCGACCCGTGCTGACGCGGAAGCCGCTGCGGGCAAACTGGGGGGCAAGGAACTCCGCGTCAGGGAAGAAGCCGAAGAAGTAATACGACAGCAGCGTCTAGCCGCTGCCTTGGATCCCCTCACCAAGGGTCCTACGCTGCGCCTCCCAGGGCCGTTCCGAACCCAGTTCAACCCCAGCAACACCGAAGCCATTGATGGTGGTGGCTCCTACCATCCCACAGCCACTTACATTGGAGATTGGGGCAGACTGGAAGTGACCGGTGGAAGCTTGAGGTTAAGGAGCCCTTTAGAGGCCCGAGTAGTGGCTCCCGCTGACCCCAAGGCCAGGCCGCTGTCCGGACCCGGCTGGACCCTGGAACTGGCTCCAGGCTGGACTCTATCAGCCATCGAGCCCGCTGGATCTTTCAGGCTTATTCCAGAGAAGCAAGGAAAGTAACCGTTGGCCAGACTCAGCCTCTCTTGATCGCTTCAGATTTCATCACCCGCTTTCACAGCCAAGTTAGCGGTTGGGCCAGTTAACTTCCGCCGTCAGCGTTAGAGCGTGCCTTGAACCGGCGGCTCGAGCAATTCGGGCCATGGGCTCACCTCTCCGATGCCCCAGCGGCGCTGGTACCAGACTTGATCCATGTACAGCCCCTTGGCGGGCGCGGAAATGCCTGACCTGCCGCGATCCCGGGCAGCGAGGATGGCGGCGATGGAATCCGGCGATTTCCTGCCCCGGCCCACATCCACCAGCGTTCCGGACATGATGCGCACTTGATGCATGAGAAAGCGGTTGCCTTCGAAAACCAGATCCAATGCGGCTCTGTGTTCCACAAGTTCGACCTTGAAAATGATCCGCAAGGCCGTTTTAGCCGAACACTCCGCCGCGCGGAAGCTGGAGAAATCATGTTCGCCCACCAAGTGCGCAGCTGCTTGGGCCATGGCCTTCCGGTCCAAGGGCTCTTTTCCGTACTGATGCCAGGCCCGGTCGAAAAGGAAAGGATCGGCGGCGGGCCCTTCCTGAAGCTTGTAGATATATCGCTTGGCCACAGCGTGGTGGCGGGGGAAGAAGCCTACAGGGGCAGCCTCCGCTGTCATCACCCTGACATCGCCCGGCAGGTGGGCGTTAAGGGCCGCCATCAAGCGATAGGGGTCCCAATCGCGTGCGGTGGCCACCAACACGCCCTGGGCCCGCGCATGGACGCCAGCGTCCGTGCGGCCGGTGCCCTGGGGCATGGCCGCATCTGGATCCAGGGCCCGGAGCGCCTTCCACAACTCCCCTTGGACGCTCCGCAAGGTGGTCTGGATTTGCCATCCATAAAAGCTCGTGCCGACGTAGGCCAGGCGCAGGAAGAAGGGAAAGGACATGCCCTCATTGTAGGCTTGGAGGCCCTTTCAGAGCGCATGATTCCGTGGAACGTTGTGTCTGCTTGGCCGTGGAACAATGCTGCTTCCGCAAGGCGCACCATTGGTGCATCTGCTTATTTTCTAAGAGTTAGGATTCAGGAATAATGCCTCTTCAGACAGCTTGTGGTTCGCTAAACCTACTATTCATGGTTGATCCCGAAAAAAAATAATTGAAAACCCTTGACGCCACTGCATCCAGGCCGTACCTTCGTTGCAGTTTAGCAAATACCTAGGAACCACACGGGTTCCGAGCTCCTTCCCAATTGAAAAGCTAGTGGAACCGGGACATCTCATGGTGGGGTGATTCTGATTTCCTTTACCCGGGGACCGATGTCCCCATTTTCGAGGTAATACATGAACAAAGCCGAACTGGTCACCCGCCATTTCGGACAAGGCCGAACCACTAAGGCCCAGGCTGCTGCAGCCTTGGACCAGATGATTCCAGCGTGTCCGGCGCCCTGCGCACAGGCGACAAAGTCACCTCGTGGGCTTTGGAACCTTCTCGACGGTGAGCCGCGGACCTCGCACGGGCCGCAATCCACGGGACAACAAGCCCATCAAGATCGCCGCGAAGAAGGTCGCGAAGTTCAAGCCGGGCAAAAAGCTTGCTGACGACGTGAACGGCAAGGGCGGTAAAAAGAAGAAATAATACCCTCAATCGCAGTTATCTCCTGAAACTTGGTGATGTTGTTCAGCCCACTTACGTGGGCTGAATTTTTTATTAATTGCTGTTTTACATTCATTAATTTTTGTTCCACATCATAAAAAGCAAAAAAGCGCCCTGCCTATGCTTCGTTCCATGGGTGTTCCCCTAAATACCGCTATGATTGGATCGAGGGTATGGCTTGGCCTGGAAAAGACACACTCACTGCGCTTGGGGGAATTTTTCCATCGAAGGTGGCTCCCCAACAGGCTTTGGACTCCGGGGCACCCCCTGAAAGCCCCGCAGATGCATGATTCCTGTCGCTCCCAGCTTCAGCAATGTCATTCTTAAGGGCTCGTATGCCCACCCCTTCTCCATCAAACCCCACACAATTGGTTGCCCTTTGCCTGGGCGGCATGGACCCATCCGCCGGAGCGGGCCTACTGCGGGATGTGATGACGCTTCAAGCCCTTGGCGTTCATCCCATGGCCGTATGCACGGCTGAAACCTTACAGAACGGCCTAGCTTGCCAGCGCATAGAAGCCCCCTCCATGGATCCTGTAAAGCGGATTGAAATCCTGGGGCCGCATCTCACCGGACGATGGGGGGTGAAGCTGGGCATGACCGCCTTGGATGAATCCACATTCCTGCGCCTTGCAGCCACCTTGACGGCCCTCAATCCCCCCATCCGCATCTGGGATCCCGTCCTGGCCCCCTCCGCGGGTGTTGGCCTGCACGACGGAGCAGAATTGCGCCGAATGGCCGATGTCCTTCTCAAAGATGGCGGGTGGGTGGTGAATCCCAATCGGGGCGAGTCAGCTGCCGCAGCTGATCTTCCTCCAGACCGGATCCAGACCGCCGAGGCTGGGCTTCTCGCCCGGCCCTGGCTGGAACGCGGCGCTTGCGCCGTATGGCTTAAGGGCGGGCATGCCCCGGGCCAGGAAATCCAGGATCTTTGGATCACCCAGAATGGCATCACCGCTCTGCCAGCCTCTCCCCGCCTCCCTGGCCAACGGCGTGGCACCGGCTGCACCTTGGCCGCCACGTGGTTGGGGCTGAGATTGTTGGGCCGCCCGGAACTGACCGCCGCTGAAGAATCAGCGCTGCGCCTGCGGAACCGCTGGCCTCGCGCCTTCACTCCAGGGGGCGCAGGCCGCCCGGTTTTCGCGCCGGAGGAGCTTTGCACCCTACCGGAGGCCCCGTGCGATTGACGGAGGGCAAAGGCTATTTCATCCGCTGCGCCACAGACACGCCTTTTGCGGGTTGGACCGGCACACGGGTTCTGGAGGGTGTGGCGCCCACGCCACCTCTGGCTCCGTGGATGGCGCTCAGGGCCCTCAATGAAATGACCTCCTTGCTGCCCGGCGGATTTGCCCTGGTCTGGGACGCGGAACCGTCCTGGCTGCGGGCATTGGGAGGCGATTCCCGTACGGGATTCTTCGAGGCTCTGAGCACCCTGCCTGGCCTTTCCCTCCATCTACCCGAAGCGGCGGCGGGGCATTTCAGCCAAGGGGTTTTCCGTGGCTGGATCCATGGTCCCGCCATGCCCACCGGGGTGGCAGGCGACCTCTGGCGCCATGGGGCCCTCGGTTGGGTACCGGAGACCGGGAAAGCCTGGTCCCTGCCTGATTTCGGCCATGTTCCACATGGGGAAACGGCCCTGTTGGGTGCGTCAGATGAAGTCGTACCGGGTTCCTGTGGGGTGAAGTGGTATTGCCGCTGGGAGCGCTTTCATCGCTGGATGCGGATGGGGTCGCTGCGAACCTGGAGTCTCTCCAGACTGACTTGGAGCGGTCCTTCAGCCTGCGCATGACAGAAGGAGGCTGGCCAGCGGCCCTCCCTTTCCAGCGGAAGCGCTGTGGCTGGCGAGTGGGAATCCTCGGCGGCACTGAGTTCCAGGGTGCCAGCGGTAATTGGGAAGCCGCAGCTGAAGGGTTGAAGGACTTGGTGGATATCCTCGAAACACGATTGAAATCCTCGATCCAGGTGGGACCTTGCCAGGATTCTGAGATGGCCCAACTGCTGGGGCTACAGGCCATGCGGGAAGGACTCCCCTGGCGCAACAGCCTGGCGCTGCCCCCTGCGCCCCCGAGTTTCACCCCGGGACTTGGCACTGACGCCAGGATTCCATCGCCCCTGGAATCGCGTGCCGCCTTCCCCCTTCCATTGAAAGACGGGCTCCAGCACCCGCCCATCGCGTTGCTGCGGGTCCCGGCCGTGCCGAGCGAAGGAACCGCCGAAGCCCTGCTGGCGCGCCTTGGAGCCGTGCCAGCCCTGCGCTGGCTCCCACCGGAGCTATCACTCCCGGGGCCCTTTGATCCCGAGCACCCGTGGGCTCCCGTGGGTGACTTCCCCTTCCCATCGGATCCCAGCGCGGGAGTGCAGCTGGGCTTGTTCGGGGAGTGGGAATGAACGGAAGCTCTGGTTTCGGTCCTTCCGCGGCCAGACCACTGATACTGATGCCGAACCTTTGCAGCATTGACCCTCACCCGGAGTTGCCATGACCCAGCCGCTCATCATCGCCAAAGGACCTGAGGATCTGGAGATCCTCCCCGCATGGCCAACCGTCACGGACTTATCGCTGGGGCCACGGGCACCGGCAAGACCGTGAGCCTGCGCGTGATGGCCGAGCGTTTCAGCGCCATCGGTGTGCCGGTCTTCATGGCAGACGTAAAGGGCGATATTTCGGGCATGGCCAAGGCCGGGTCCGAAAATCCGAAGATCTCGGAACGCATCCTGGCTCTGGGTTCCCCGGACTTCACCTTCCAGGGCTGTCCCGTCACTTTCTGGGATCTCTTCGGCCAGGCCGGACATCCAGTGCGCACCACCATCAGCGACATGGGACCACTGCTCCTTGCCCGGATGTTGAACCTCAACAACACCCAGGAGGGCGTGCTCTCCATGGCCTTCAAGATCGCCGACGACAATGGCCTGCTGCTCTTGGACCTCAAGGACCTCCGTTCGATGTTGCAGCACGTCGGCGACCACGCCGCAGACTTCAGGACACAGTACGGCAATGTCAGCGCCGCCAGCATCGGCGCCATCCAGCGCGGCCTGCTGGAACTTGAGAACCAAGGCGGGGCGCGCTTCTTCGGCGAACCGGCGCTGGACCTCGACGACCTGATGCAGACCGGTCCCGACGGCCGGGGCATGGTGAACATCCTGGCGGCGGACAAGCTCATCACATCGCCGAAGCTCTACGCCACTTTTTTGTTGTGGATGCTGTCGGAGCTCTTCGAACGGATGCCGGAAGTGGGCGATCCCGAAAAAGCCGAAGCTCGTCTTCTTTTTCGACGAGGCGCATTTGCTGTTCGAGGATGCGCCGGACGCGCTGCTCACCAAGATCGAACAGGTGGTGCGCCTGATCCGTTCCAAGGGCGTGGGTGTCTACTTCTGCAGCCAGAATCCCCTCGACATCCCCGACAAGGTGCTGGGGCAGCTGGGCCATCGCGTGCAACATGCCCTGCGGGCCTTCACGCCGCGCGATCAGAAAGCCGTGAAGGCCGCCGCCACCACCTTCCGCACCAATCCTGACCTGGACGTGGAAACCGCCATCACTCAGCTGGGCGTGGGCGAGGCCCTGGTGAGTTTCCTCGATGAAAAAGGCACGCCGGGCATCGTGCAGCGCGCGCTGATCTATCCGCCCCAAAGCCAATTGCCGCCACTCTCCGATGGCGAACGAAAGGCCGTCATCGCCCAGAGTCTGGTGGCAGGCCATTACGAAAAAGAAGTGGACCGCGAAAGCGCCTTTGAAATGCTGAAGGTCCGCGCCGAGCAGCAGATCCAGGCCTCGCAGCAGGAGCAGCAGCAGGCCGCCGAGGCCAAGGCAGAATCCGCCGGAAGCAACCGGATGGGTTTCGCCGAATCCTTCGGCAAAAGCGTTGTCCGCGCCGCCGGCAGCCAGATCGGCCGCTCACTGATCCGCGGCGTGATGGGCTCGCTTTTTGGCGGCGGCGGAAGCAGGAAGAAGAGCATCTGGTGATGTCTGCGCTTCAGAAACAATGAACCACGCGGAGAGAAGCGGAGGCAATTAATACGCTGGACTGCTTCCTCGCCTCAAGCCGCCTGCATGTGCTTCAGCGCTTCCAGGTCGGCGAGCAGTTCTTCAGGGTCGTTGCACTGGTTCAGTTTCTGGCGGAAGGCGACACCCCCGGGTATGCCTTTGGTGAACCAGGAGCCGATCTTCTTGATCTTGTGCAGGGCTTCGCGGGGCTCAAGCAGTTCAAGGAGGATGCGGAAGAAGCGGAGCGTGGCATCCACGCGCATCTCGGTGGTGACCTGGAATTCTGGATCCAGCACTTCGCGGAAGATGAAGGGGTTGTAGAGCGCGCCGCGACCGATCATCACGGCGGCACAGCCGGTTTCGCGGTCCATGCGGAAGGCGTCCTGGGGCGTGATCACGTCGCCGTTGCCGATGATGGGGTAGCGAACACCTGCATCCACCGCCCGGGCGATGATGCTCCAATCGGCGTTGCCTTCGTACTGCTGAGTCCGAGTGCGGGGATGGATGGCCAGGGCTTCGATGCCCGCCGCTTCGAACATATGGAGGAAATCCAGGAACTCCCCGCGCTCCTTCTGCGATGCGTCCCAGCCCGCGCGCATCTTGACCGTGACCGGGATCTTCACGGCCTTGACCATGGCCGAGACGCAGGATTCCGCGAGCCGGACATCCTTCAGCAGCGCCGATCCCGCGCCGCCTTTCGTCACATTGCTGGCGGGGCAGCCCATGTTGAGATCCACCATGTCCGCGCCCGCCTCCTCGCAGAGCCGCGCGGTTTCCGCGAGCACCGAAGGCGTGCCGCCGGAAAGCTGCATGGAGTAGGGGTGCTCGCCGGTATTGGCCATCATCTTCTCGGCCTTGCGGGCGGAGCGGACGAGCGCCTCGCTGGAGATCATCTCGCTCACCACGAGGCCTACGCCGCCGATCTCCTTGATGAATTTGCGGAAAGGCTGATCGGTGATTTCGTGCAGCGGCGCCATGACCAGCCGGGGGCTGATCTCCAGATCGCGGATGAAAAATGAACCGTGGGGAAAAGTCATGGTGGTGCTTGCTCCAACACCACAGAATACGTGCTCACACGGGGAATCTCACCTACTCATCATTTCTCCAGGCAACAGGCATCAGGTCTTTTTCTTCTTGAAAAGCTTGCTGAAGAACTGCTTCACCTTGCCGGGTTCTTCGGGTTTGGCTTTTATGGCGGTTTTGACGGAGCTGGATTTCTGTAGGTAGATGGGGTCTGGTATTGCAGAATCCGAGCGAGGCTTGGTGCTCCATGGCATATAACCCGCCTTCTCGATCTTGAGGATGTGAATGCCATCCCCTGGGACTTCAAGGCTTTCCACGGGTGTCTCGCCTTGGAGCAGGCCATCCAGAAAAACATGGGCGCCCGTCGGCACGCTGCGAAGCTGAAGGCGGAAAGGAACCGCCTTCAGCTTCAGCTTCAATTCTGTTTCTCCAGCGCCCAATTCGTAGTCCAGAGGCAGGTAGCCCTTTTTTTCCAGATGAAGCAACCGCGCGCTCGGAGCAATACGCAGATTCCTCAAGGGCGTTTCACCAAGCGGCTTGCCATCGGCCCGCACCAAAGCGCCTGAAGGCTCGGACTCCACGCTGATGATCCTAGGTGCGCGAGCCAGCCAGGCCCACCCGCCACCAAAAAGCAGCAATGCGCAGAAAGCCCCACCCAAGATCCAGCGAAGGCGTGAAGTCCGGTCCTCCTCTGCTTCGATGAAAGGCAAAGGAGACGCTGTTTCTGGAGTTGCCTGGGGTTTACCCGACTGCATCAGGGCCATGGCTTTGGATGCTTCATCCATGGGCAGAGCCTCGATAAACTCCGCCATGAATGCTTCCAGGTCGGGGTGGCGATTCGATGGCTCCTTGTCGAAAGCCCGCTGGAACAGCGCTATGAGTTTCGGCGACATGCCGAGTGGGTAACGCGGTCCTTCATGGGCGATGAGGAACAGAGTGGAACTGATCGTTTCACCGGAAAAGGGCGCTGCTCCGACGACGCATTCGAAAGCCGTGACCGCGAAAGCCCATCTGTCTGTCGCCGCGTTGGCGCGCTGCCCCGCCAGCAATTCTGGCGCGGCGTAGGCCGGAGTGCCCAGGTAGGCAGCGGTGGCCGTGGCCGTAGAATCTTCGTCCCGGGCGATGCCGAAATCCATCAGCTTGAGCCGTCCGTCAGGGGTGATCAGCAGATTGTCCGGTTTGACATCCCGATGAACAATGTCGGCGCGGTGCGCGGCTTCCAACGCGCTGCGGAGCTGTCCAAGAATTGCTATGGCCTCGCTAGGCGCCATGGGTCCGCGTTGCAAACGATCCCGAAGGCTTTCGCCTTCAATGTGTTCCATAGCGATGAAGGGTCCAACGCCAGGCTCGTCGCCCACATCGAAAACGGTCACGATGTTCGGGTGATTGAGGCGGGCCGAGATCTCGGCCTCCCGTTGGAATCGCCGAAGCCCGGCTCCGCGGGAAAGCGCTCCTCCCTGCACCACTTTGATGGCCACCCCTCGTTTCAAACGGGGATCTTCGGCCAGATAAACCACCCCCATGGCGCCTTCGCCAAGGGTTCCCAGCACCCGATAACGTCCAATGGTGGTGGGATCCAGGCTCATGGCCACCTTCCGGGCACACGGAGCCCTGACCTATATATAGGACCCTTATGGCTTTGATAGCGCCTCCGGAGAACCATCCACAGAAGGGCGCCCCGCACCGGATAAAGGGAGGGCTCTGGAGAGGCCGTAATACCTTCGATTGGGCCGCGGTGAACCATCCTCGGCGTCGGTCTTCGGCCGACATAGAGGCTCCGGCTCTGCGAATGTAGTGAGCAGGAGGACGCACTGCGCCCGATAGGTGGAGGGGACGGACCTTCGCTTCCACCGCGGAGAACCATCCCCGGCGTCGGCCTTCGGCCGACATAAGGGGCCGTAATGGTATGTCCAGAAAAGCGCTGGCCAAACCATAACGGTCCCTAAACCTTCAAGCGGTTCACGCGGTGGGCGGATTCCAGCACTGAAAGTCTCAGGAGCAGCTTCATCCGCTGCCGGATATCAGCGGCATCGGCGCTCTTGGTCAGGAATTCCGAGGCACCGCAGGGGGCTTCATTCAATTCAGCCTTTAAATCCGTGTCCAATACAAGCATGAGGATAGGTACATGGGCGGTGGATTCGGCGCTGCGGATCCGCTTAGAGACTTCCACCGCATCGCCATCCTTGGGGTCGAGATCCAGGATGAGCAAATCCGGGAGAAGATCCGATTCAAGGGCCTCGGAAAGCGGCGCCAAGCCCTCGAAGGCTTGAGCGGAGAAGCCTTCCCGCTCCAGCTGGGCTGCGATCCTCAGGCGTGAAGACTGATTGGTGGAGGCCATCCAGACCACGGGTTTAAAGTCGGAATCTTTGTTGAGCAGTTCATCGGTGGGCGCTCTATCTCCAAGCTCCCGCTCCAGGCTTCGGATCAACAGCAAGGTGGATAGCCTCGCCTGGAGCTCGACGACGGAAGGCGGTTTGCGCAGGAATCCAGCGGCGCCAGCGGCAAAGCTGCGCTCCTTGGCATCCCGCCCCAGGGCCGTGAGCAGCACCACCGGCACGCCTTTCATCTCGGGGAGCCTATTCATCCAAGTGCAGGCTTCAAATCCATCCATGCCCGGCATCACCACATCCATGAGCACCAGATCAGGTTTTTCATCCGGAATCATTTTCACGGCTTCTTCGCCGTTCTTGGCTGTCACCACTTCGCAGCCCAGGGTTCTCACCTGGGCTTCAAAGAGGCGCCGCATAAATGAATCATCGTCCACCAATAACACCTTGCTGGACGCAAGATCATGTCCAAAGCCAAGGATGATACCCATGGGCCAACCCCTTCCACAGCGTGAATCTTAAGTTTACGCCACCCTTAGGCGCCCGCGACCACGATCCGGTTCCTGCCTTGAAGTTTGGCTTCCAGCAGGGCCTGGTCCGTAAGCACGAGCAGCGCCTCGGGATCGGCGCCCACATTTGTTTTACCGGGGAATCCGGAAACACCGCAGCTGAAGCTGATGGCGAAGGGTTCAGCTTCGGAAACCGAATCCAATCCTCGGTAATGATGGGCGGCGAATGCCTCCCGGATGGAATCCAGCCGGCCCTTCGCGCCTTCCTCGTCCGTATCCAATAGGATCGCGCCGAATTCATCGCCGCCCAGCCGCCCGAGTATGTCCGTTTCACGAAGCTGTTGCTGCAGATGCCGCGTGAGGCTGCGGATGACGCGATCGCCCACGGGATGGCCATAGGTGTCATTGACCTGCTTGAAATCATCAATATCTATGACCGCCAGAGCTAGGCTTCCCTGGCGCCTGGCGGCACGGGAAAGTTCCAGCTTCAGCTGATATTTGAAATTTCCATGATTCAGCAACCCCGTCAGGCTATCGCGGTTCATGTTGGCCCGAAGCAACCGCGCCCGGGTCACTCTCGCGGCCAGCGAGGCTACCAGATGTTCGGGCGAGATCGGCTTTTCCAGGAAGTCGTCTCCCCCCATGGAAAGCCCGCTCATCTGCCGGTCCACATCCGTTTCGGAGGAAAGAAACACGATCGGAATGCCCATGAAAGCGTCTTGCTGGCGGATGACCGTGGCCAGTTCCAGCCCAGAACAGCCAGGCATGTACAGGTCCATGAGAACCAAGTCAGGGCGCTCTGTGAGCAATGGCTCCATGACCTGGAGAGGATTGCTGACCACCGTGACTTGCATGCCGGCCCGCCGCAGCACATGGGCATAGTGCGTGGATTCTGTGGCGGAATCCTCGATCATGAGGATGCGGTAGGGTTCGGGCCCTCTGTACCCCACCAGCACTTCCAGGCGCGCGATGAGCTGCGGCATTTCCAGCGGTTTGGTGAAATAGCCCAGACCACCCGCCCGGACGGCCTCCAACCTCGCGCTCAAATCGTCCCGGACGGAAATGAACAAGGTTGGTGGAAGCGTGTTGCCCTGATTGATCAAGTTTGAAAGGAAGAGCGGCCCCGCCAGCTCGCCTTCGGGGTGGATGATGTCCATGACGAGGGCCGCGGGCATCTCCCGTTCCAGCGCCGCAGGCACATCGGCCAAGGTCCGGCAATGCTTCACGCGGTAGCCATACCCTTCAAGCTGCAGCAGCAGCTCGCCGGAAAAGAATTCATCATCATCCACCAGCAGCACCATCGGCGCTTGTCCTGAGTTGGCAGCGGCATTGAAATCGGTGAGCGGAAAATCCGAATATTCCGCCAGCGGCGGGGAGAGCCGCATTGCTCGTGCGGCCGCTTCCCGAAGATTCGCGATCAGCTGCTGCAGCTTGTCCTGCGGGACCTTGTCAGCCAAGGCATGTTCAAGCGCCCGGGCGCATTCCGAAAGATCATTGAAGCCAAAGGTGCCCGAATTTCCCACGAGGCTGTGGGCTATCCGGTACAGGAATTGGTATTCAGCTTCGCCTGATCCACTGCGACGCTCCTCGCCGCCAGCCACCCTGGCCCAGGCTGCGTCGATCTCGGCCATTTTTTCCGGGATGGCCTCGGCAAAGCCGTTCCGCAACTGTTGCAGTTGGAGCTGAAGGGCGCGGCGAGCATCTTCTTTCACATTGCCCTCACACTTTAGACCGGGATTGATCCCCTGGATGATACGTGGTGAAAGGTAGGTCCGCTAGTCTATATGAACTTATTGAGACATTGATCACCCCATCAATGCTGGAATCTCGAAGTAGAAAACCGTTCCACCGCCCTCGGCTTTCTCGAAGTTCATGTGTCCATGGTGCCCTTCCACAATGGCCTTGGATACCGCTAGGCCAAGGCCAGTGCCACCTTTCTGCTTGGTGTCCGAGGAATCCGCTTGGGCAAAACGCTGGAATATCCGCCCTTTGAATTCGTCAGGTATGCCTGCGCCCCGGTCCCTTACCGAAACACGCAGATAGGAATCCCGGCGTTCAGCCCAAAGCAGGACGCTTTCTCCACGCGGGGAATATTTCGTCGCGTTGGAAAGCAGGTTCGCCAGCACCTGCATCAGACGATCCTCATCGGCCCATATTCGCGCGCCTTCTGGAACGGCCCCCAGATGGAAGTCCACGCCCAACGGCTCGCCATAGGAACGATTCGCCTCGATAGCCTGTTCCAGAAGGGCGCGAAGATCCAATTCCTTGAACACGTAATCCATTTTCCCGGATTCTATTTTTTCAATATCCAGGATGTCGTTGATAAGGCGGCCGAGGCGGTCGCTGTTCCTGATGGCAATATCCAGCAAAGCCTTTCCATGGTCCGTCAGGACGCCGGCCACCCCGCCAGCGATCAACCCCAGAGAGCCCCGGATGCTGGTGAGTGGCGTTCTGAGCTCGTGGCTCACTGTTGAAACGAATTCATTCTTCAATTTCTCGATCTTTTGTTTTTCAGTGATATCCAGGGAGACGCCCATGGCACCGATGATCGCGCCCTTGGCGTCCTTCATCGGCGCATACCAATTCTCGCCATCGTGGCCGAGGGCGCTCCGGACCACCGTGAATGTCTCGCCCCGCAAGGCGCGATCCACATCCTGCCGCAATTCAGGCATGGCCTTGTTCCAGCGGTCCACATTCTGGCCCACCACCAACTCCGGAGTGAGCTGGATCAGGGATAATCCGCTGCCTTCAGCCATGGTGAAAACTCCTTGGGTATCGAACGCGAACACGATCATGGGCGCGCGCTGGATGACGGCGCGCATGCGTTCCTCGCTCTGCCGGAGGGCTTCGGCCGCGCGGTTCCTTTCGGTGACGTCAATACCCGTGGCGATCACAAATTCGGGTTGGCCATCTTCATCCAGCAGCGCGGTGTCCGACCATTCGAAATGGCGCTCTTCACCGCTCTTTGTCGCCCAAACAGACGTGTTGGAGTTGGGGTAGTCGCTGGCGCCCTTGGTGATGAATTCCGCGGCCACGGCCTTACGCCTTCCTTCAGGAATGAATACTTCCCAGAATTGCCGGCCCAATACTTCCACCGCGGCATATCCGGTGACTTCTTCGCATGCCCGGTTGAAACGGGCGATACGGCCCTCCCAATCCGTGACAAGAACCAAGGCTCCCACAGTTTCCACAATGGCATTCGTGAAGTCCCGCTCCTTGGCGAGGGTTTCCTCGGCTTTGATGCGGTCGGTGACATCACGCAGCACGGATACCACACCTTCCATCAAGGGATTCGAAATCTGGTTCCGGCTCTGCACATCCACAACCCGGTAGGTTCCATCTTTGGCCGCGAAACGGCACAGGAAATTTCCTGAACTGCCCTGAGGCGATTCCACCAGATCCCGGTATTGGGCTTCGATGCCCGCGAGATCTTCGGGGGCGAGGAATTCCTGGAAGCCCCGCCCCAGCAGTTCTTCCTGGGTCCAGCCCAGCACCCGGGTCAACGAAGGGCTCAAGTACTGGAAGACGCCCTCAGCGCTGGTGATGGTGATGACATCGCTGCCATTCTCGATGAGCGTGCGGAAGCGGGCTTCCCGCTCCACCAGGATCTGCTCCATGTACTTGCGCTGGGTCAGGTCCGTGGCGACGCTCACGGTCCCCATTGATTTCCCGGAGACGTCCAGCAGCGCCGTCACCGAGAGGAAAACGGGAATGCGGACACCGTCCTTGCGGATATAGATGCATTCGCGTTGGGCGGATTTACCCCCAGCGATGCTGCTCAGGATGGCATCGAGCCCGGAACCCTGGGTTATGCCAGGCACTTGGGTGATTTCCTCGGCCCAATCAGCCAATGAGCCTGGATCCATGAACCTCTCGGTCCCGCGTTTGCCAAGGATTTCGCTGGCGTCATATCCCAGCATTTTTTCAGCGCCATGGTTGAAGACCTGGATGACGCGGTCCAGGCCGGTGGTGATGATCGCCGCATTGGTGCTTTCCAGGATCGCTGATTGACGCGCGTAGACCGACTGCAATTCCAGGGCTGATTCCGCTAGTTGGAGCCGGTCCCGGCGGGCCTTCTGGGCCAGGTACGTCGCGATTCCCAGCAGCATCGCCACGAACCCGCCGCCCAAAAGGACATAAACCGGCACAGCGGATTGGGAGCTTTCCAAGAGGCCCGAAGTCGGGCGCAGCACGATTTGCCATTTCCGCCCATAGACTTGTATTTCATGGCGCTGTTCCAAAGCCTTGGATCTCAATTCATCCGTGGAGCCTTCAGGGGAATGGATGACCTGGCCATCCTGCAGAATAGTGACGGCGCTGCCATCGGTAAGCCCCCTTGAAAGCAGGCTGTGGAGCATGCTCTGCGAGCGGAACACGGCGACAATGAAGCCGCCAGGGCTTCCGGCGGATTCTGCCACGGGAACGCAAATCAGATATCCCTCGCCGCCCTGGGCCAGGTTCACAGGCGTGGTGAGCGCGGGGACTCCGGAGGCGCGGGCGTCTTCAAAGGTTTTCTTGCGCTTCGGATTCAGCTTGATATCCAGGCCGCGGACGGATTCATTGCCTTTGAGCGGCGCCACCCATCTCACCACCAAATCCCTGTCCACCCATTCCAAAGCCAGGTAACCGGCATAATGCGCGACATATTGGGAGGCATCCGAGACCCAGTAGTCTTCCTTCATGCCACGGTCATGCTCCAACCGCGCGGCCATCCGCTTCAAGGCGAGGATCCGTTCGTCCATTCCGCTGCGCAGCGAATTGGAAACGAACTGGAGGCGTGCTTGGACATTGCGCTCGATCTGGACCCGCTCCCGGACTTTCATCGCCTGCCAGGTAACGACCGTCAGCATCAATACGGCGCATGAAATCGGGATGGGCAGCCAATCCGGATAGCCTTCATAGCCTTCCCGGTCATCTCCCCAGGCGATCGCAAAAAGGGTGAAGCTCAGCCCCACCATGGCGATGGCGGTATGGACCGCCATGTACGAGGCATGACCCCAGGCCAGCAGATCCCTGGTCCCCGTCAGGTAGCCGAAGATGGACATGAGTCCAAGCACCATCAGCGCCGAGGCCGCGATGCTGGATAGGGCGGCCCTGAACCGGAAGCCTCTCCAGAATCCGAGCAGCGCCAACGAGCCGCCCACCAGAATAAAACACACCGCCGTGCTGGCAGCCATCCGGCCGGTGTTGTCCGCATCGAGGGCGGTGAAGGGTTGGTGGAGGAGATGATCTACCCCCAGATTCCAATCACCAAATTGTTGGATGGCCGTAAGCAAACCTATCAGCGCCACGAAGGCCCCTAGCGCGCCGGTCAGCCGCGGCTTTCCAATAGCCAAAAACACCAATCCCACACCGCAGGCCGCAAAACTGAGAGCCGTGTTGTACGCCATCGCCGGAAAACCCGGAACCACCTGGATGAGGGGGGACGACTTCAGATGCCAACCAGCCAGCACCACGATCCCGAGGATGAAACATGCCGCCCCTGCCACGCCCACCCAGCGGCGGAGCCAAGGAGTCCAAGCGATGGATGGTGGTGCCGCGGTTCTCATGATTCAGGATGATTCTCACAGACTTTCACAGGATTCTCGGTATCCGATCATGGATCTCAAGGAATTCTGGCGGAGAAGGTTCAGTGATCACATACAGCGGAGAAGCAGGCGCTTTCCGTAATTTCAAACATGCGATGGCCTGTCCTGCGTCCAACTCGAACCAATGGCTCTTGCCCATGTGATCCTTCTCCATCCAACGGACAGGAACAATCAGCACGGGTTCTGGATCCCAACGGGTCCAATAAGCCTTTGCAAGGCTTTCAGCCCGTGCCCAGCCGCCTTCGGGCCAGCCGCCAGGTTCTCCCTTGCGCCTTCCCCAGGGCAGCCAGAGACCCTCTGCTTCATCCACCAGCAGCGCGGCTTTGGGGTTTGGAAAGGTCACCCGGATGCTTTCAGGTTCTGATGGGAACAAGCCAAACGCGGCCGCATGGCCCTTGCGGGTCCGGAATTCAAGCCCGCCGCACATTAGGCCCTCAGCCTTCCTTCAACCATCGGGCGGCTTGCCGCGCATAGTAGGTGAAGATCATGTCGGCGCCCGCCCTCCGAATTCCCAACAGGCTCTCCATCACGGTGCGCCGCTCATCCAACCAACCGTTGAGCGCGGCGGCTTTGAGCATCGCGTACTCGCCGCTGACCTGATAGGCGGCGACGGGCAGCGCCGTGGAATCGCGCACGACCCGAAGCACATCCAGGAAGGGCAGAGCGGGTTTCACCATTACGATATCGGCGCCTTCGTCTTCGTCCAGAGCCAGTTCCCGCAGGGCTTCGCGGACGTTCGCTGGGTCCATCTGGTACGTTTTCTTGTCGCCGAATTTGGGTGAGGAAGCCAGCGCATCCCGAAAGGGATTGTAAAAGCTCGACGCGTATTTCACGCAGTAGGAAAGGATGCTCACATCCGTGAAGCCTTGGGCATCAAGACCGCCCCGGATGGCGCCGATGCGGCCATCCATCATGTCGCTGGGGCTGATGACATCGGCCCCGGCTTCGGCGTGGCAAAGGGCCTGCATGATGAGAATCTCCACCGTCTCATCGTTGAGGATCTTCCCGTCTTTCACCAAGCCATCGTGGCCATCGCTGTTGTAGGGATCCAGCGCCACATCGGTGATGACCAAGGCTTCGGGAAATTCCCGCTTCAGGGAGCGGATGACTTGGGGCACCAGGCCCGCGGGATTGTAGGCCTCGCGGCCATCCGAGGTCTTCTGGGTTTCAGCAATGGCAGGAAAAAGGTCAAAACCGGTGACACCCTCTTTCAACGCAGCTTCCACTTCGCGGAGCACGCCTGCTTGGCTCAAGCGGAAGCATCCCGGCATGGAACCGATGGCTTCGTTTTCCGGCTTATCGTGAAGAAAAAGCGGCAGCACGAAATGCTCGGGGCCAAGGTGGGTTTCCCGTGCGAAGCCGCGCAGGGCGGCGCTCTTGCGATTGCGGCGAGGACGCTGGGGAAGATTCAGGGACATGGTCGGCTCCGGGAGGGGATTCATCTGCCCTGGCATGGCCAGAAGCAAGGGTTCAATTGTCGATTGTTGATTGATCATTGTCGATTGCCGATTACCGATTGAATTTCTCCCGTGCCCGTCTTTTCTCCGTGCCCATGCCCGTTACGCTTCAATCGAAAATCGAAAAACGAAAACCACCCGCTTCTTGTCACACTGATTCCATGAGTGCGAAACGATTCACCGTGGCCATCACCGGCGCTTCAGGCTCGGCCTTCGGCGTGTCGGTGGTGCGGCGCCTGGCCGCCAACGAAAATGTGACCGAAGTCGCTTTGCTGCTTTCACCCACGGGCAAGCGCTGTCTGACCGATGAGACAGGCCTCACGGTGAAGGATCTCTGCGCGATCAGTTCCAAGATCACCCATCACGATGAGCGGAATCTCGGCGCAGCGATCTCCTCCGGCAGCTACCGCCAGGATGGCATGGCGCTTGTGCCTTGCAGCGCCGGAGCCCTTGGACGGATCGCTTCCGGCGTCAGTGAAAGCCTGGTGAGCCGCGCCGCGGATGTCTGCCTGAAGGAGCGGAGGCCCTTGGTGCTCTGCCTGCGGGAGACGCCGCTGAACCGCATCCACCTTGAAAACATGCTTCGGGCCTATGATGCCGGCGCCATCATCATGCCCCTCATGCCGGGCTTCTACAGCAAGCCATCCTGCCTCGACGATCTCTTCGACACCTTCGCCACCCGCGTGCTGGATCAGCTTGGGCTCGCCGAGCCGGATCCGCGGCGATGGTTGGGATGAACGTTTCTTGACCCATTCGCCGCTTAATCCACCGCCTCCGTGCAGACCCCCTTGGTGGGCGCGGAACGCCCATGTCCAGACCATCCTGGGGGATAAACTGCCATCCCCCGCGCCTAGCACGCCCGGAGCATCCTTTCGGGTGGCGCTTGCTGATGGCGATGTATTGGCGGGCCGGTCCTGGACCGGTTCCACCCATACGGTGGTGCTGCTCTTCCACGGCCTGGGAGGGTCCCACGACGCCACCTACATGAACCGCGCGGTGGTCCTTTCACAGTCGCGGGGCCACTCCATCTGGGCCATGAATCATCGGGGTTGCGGCGAGGGCCGGGGCTTGGCCAAGGGGACTTACCACAGCGGCCGGGCCGATGACATCGGGGCCGTGGTCAAGGCTGCGCGCAACGCCCATCCCGGAAAACGCATCGCGGTCATCGGCTTTTCCCTGAGCGGCAATGCCCTGCTGCTGAATTTGGGCGACGGGATTGGCGTTTTTGAAAAACCCGACGTGGCCATCGCCGTGAATCCGCCCATTGATCTGGCCCGCTGCGCCGTGAAACTCAAGACGGGCCTCAACCGGATCTATGATTTGCGCTTTCTCATCCGCTGCCGCCGCTCTGTGCGGGAACGGGTCGAAGATGGGCTGATCCAGGACATCTACCGGATTCCACGCTACTGCACGCTGACGGACTTCGACAATTACTACACGGCCCCAGCCTCCGGTTTCAGCAATCGCGAGGACTACTATTCACGCTGCTCGGCGGGCCCCCATCTGGCCAATATCCAGAAACCCACGGTGATCCTCATGGCTGAGGACGATCCCTTCGTGGCGGTGGAATCCTTCAGAGAGTTCGCAATCTCGGACTCGGTGGATCTCCATATCGAGACCACCGGCGGGCATATGGGCTATCTCACCAGCGGCCATTCATCCCGACGCTGGCTGGACATGGCCCTGGGGCATTATCTGGATGCGCTGCTGAGCGGGAATATCTGATGAACAGGTTCGAGGATCAAAAGCGGGGCTGTGAACAGGAACTCCTGCTTGAAATCCTAGCACTGCGGCACCAGCTTTTGGTGCTCCAACGCACGGTTCCCAAAGCTCACTGTTTTTCAGGCACAGGTCAAGACTTAGCGAACTACAACGAAGTTTTCAGGTGTCTTGAAAAAATCCATCCAACCGCTCGTGGTGCCTGCGGATAGCAACCAAAATCTCGAATCACTTATTCTTCAACCGTGATGGCGATGTTATCTATTCCATCCAAAGACCAGGTATCCCCATCCGAATCTGTCTCACCGGTGGTAAGGGATAGGACATCCTTTCCCACATTCATTGGTTTGACGGTGAATGTAATTCGCTCGCGTTCTCCCGCTTGATAGTCTGATTTCATAAAGGGACTCACGGTAATCTCACATTTGAGTTTTTCAGACCTGGTTTCAAGATCTACAATCGGTTTGTGAACAGGTTTGACGAACACCACATCTACAAAAACAGAATATGTCTGGTTAACTCGGAGGACATTCATTCTGTAGTCCAAGGATTCGCGTCCTAGGGGTCGCATTCCTGTGATGTTCTCGAGATAGATTTTCTCTCCGCGTGTGGCGGGAGTCTGCTGGACATTTCTCGGCGGGGGTGTCCGATCACAGGATGGGCCGGTCAAACTGGAGATGAACATAAGCGCTATTAATTTCATATGAACTCCTAATCCACTTGGGCGAAGAAGGACATGCCTCTCTGGTTGTTGGCTGTCAGTCGTTGGATCCGGATGATGTAAGTTTCTCCGGCTTGGGTGTTGAAGGTGACACATTTGAGATCGATCTGAGAGCCAGGATGGGGTTGGATACCTATGCAGCCAGAGTGAGAAGCATAGGGTTGATCCATACGCCGGTTGAATATTTCAATGGTCCACTCTCCGTAGGTGGGGATTTCCACTTGGAGGCGAAAGGTCCTTGCACCTGATGAGGCTTCTTTAAATACATAATATTGGATGTTGTCCGCATCAGTAAAATTTTCTGTACTGACTGATGTTGGCTGCATGTAACTCTTTATGAATTGACCCTTCGTTAATTCCAAGCATCGGCCCTTGATCGGATCTTTAAAAATAGGCCGATTAGAAGCGTCAAATATTCCATAGCGCTTAAGCGCACTGCTCAGCCACGTCCACCTTGTACCACCATCTTGGGCGTTCAGGTTCCCTGCTAGTGCGGTGACATCAGGGATATCCACATGAGCCATACCTGCCTGGGCCATCAGGGTTTGGGTAGGCCCATAGGCCCCCTCGAGTTCCGTGATCAAGTTTTGAATGGTGAATTCGCTGTAAGGGCTCTTTGGTGTCGGAGCTGCGCCTGCCGCAAGATCAACCACACTTACTTTCCATGTATCTTTCTTGTTTCCGCTTGTAGGCCCATAAAATGTCCTACTACGATGGGCCGCGGGGTAGTAAGTGCTTCCGTGTACGTAGCCTGAGAAATAAGTTGCCCAACCCTCGGATTGGGTAAACGTTACGTCGTAGTTAATGGTGTTGTCTCCTAGGTGCCTTCCTGCTGGGGCCATCACATCTGAACGTGTAAGGCCAAAATCTACGTAGTGACCAAACTCATGAAGGATCACCGCATCATTGTACTCGTCGGCTTCCTTGTTTATATCACCCCTAATATTGATATGAGCATTGCCCCTAGCGGCATCAGTACGATGGAAGCTGGTAGGAGAATCACCTGCGGTCATGACATAATTTGGATCCCAAAACACATCCAACTTGGGTAGGCCAACATCCGGCTTGGCATCCAAGGCCGCGTTCGCGCCATTCTGCATGGCCCAAAGGATATTGAAAGGGCCGCTCCAGCGCTGCCCCTGGGACGGAACTGCCAGGATGTCCACGGCTTTCGTTACGTCCTGATCGGCGGTCACGGTCACAGGCTGGTTAATCTTCTGGACCCTCGAGTCCCGGGAGCTAAGCAACTGCGGCGGTTCCACGAGCACGGCGGCCTCGAATTTCTTGACCCCATTTCGCCAGAGCTGTGTCTGTGCCCACACCTCGATCGTGTAATTTCCAGGAGGGACCTTAGCGAAGGATATCTTTCCCGCATCATCGGTATAACCATCCAAATACTTCCTGTCTGTGTTCCGAGCGACACCGAGGGCGGTTAGGATTCGAACTCGTGTATTCCTGCATGGGAGCGTGTCCAGGTGATCCCAGTCGAACGCCCCCTTGCTGCCGTTCTCAACCACCCATGGCTTTTCGAATTTTAGGGTCACCGTCAGCCCCTTACCCAGAAAGCAGGATGAAACCACTGTCGCAGCAGCCATCGCCCTGTATTGCTTCGCCCTTTCTGGGTTCTCCTTCTCAATCTTTTTCGCGTATTGCCCCATCGCCCCGGCCAGATCCACCGGCACCATCCCTGTTGCTGTAGTGATCGTCAGCTTCTTGTCGTAGAAACTGCCAACCCAGCCCATGCCGGGCACGACGGCCACCACCGTGGGGGTTTCGGGGCTGCTGAGGTCCAGCACGAACCAGGTGGCGTCGGCGCCGGGGGTGCCGCCGATCTTGCGGAGGGGAACGGCGACGAGGTGGTTCAGTGGGTCCACCACAGGCTGCTTGCGGATCACCTCAAACGCCACGCCTGCGCCCAGGATGTCGGTGGTGGGCCAGATGGAACGCAGCTTAGGATTTGCGGGATCCTGCTCATCAATGATCGCCAAATGCGAGTTGCCTGACGTGCCGGGGGCGCCGCCAATCTGAACGGCCAGCACCAGGTTGGTGGGGTAGGGATCAGCGATGCCGACCTTCACGGTGATGCCCGACACCACGCCCAGGCGCGTGCCCGCGCGCGTGACTTCCGCAGGGCCTTTCAGCGCCCGGTCGCTGGCCGCGCCGTAGGGCGTAGCCGGGCCGACATAAGGCGATTCGGGAATCCACGTATCGCCCCCACTACCTGCATCGTAGGGCTTGCGCCATACGGGCACGCCCGACAGCGCATCGCCGCTGCCGCCCGTGCCGCTTTGCGAATACCCCACCGCCACATCCACCGAAGCCCCGCTGCCGCTCGCGCTCATTGACGGTAGCAGCACCGCGCTCCAATGGGTGCCCGCGGGCAACGTGATGTCGGCGCTAGGCGACGTGGTGGGATTGGCTAGGTAGAACGGCTGGATGATGGCCCCCTGCCCCGCGCCGCCGGGATTTCGGGCATCGGCGGGAGTCGGCGTGGTGCCCGTGCGCGGGTCCACCGAGTTCCAAAGCTCGATGGCCTTCTCCACGCTCACCACCAGCACCGAACTGTTTAACCGCGCCAGGCTGATGAGGCCGTTGGCCTGGTCCAGCGTCGGCGTGTAGGACGAATTCCCCACCCCCAGGCTCACCGCGAACCGCAGCTGCGGCGCTCCCGCCGCGCACACCGAATAACCCCACAAAACACCCTGGTAATTCTGCGATAGGAGCTGTCAAGGATGCAGTGGCCACCACGATGGCCCTAGAGAAAGGTCTGGATGTTAGTTTCTCTCACTCATATCTGGAACCTGGAATGACTTGGTTTGGGGAATATTCCGGCTCGGATCAAGACTTGGCTATACACACCGTGGGAAAGGTCTAGATGTTAGTTTCTCCGCACAGATCTGGAACCTCGAATGACTTGGTTTTGGGAATATTCCGGCTCGGATTTAGACTTGGCGAAGCACAGATGCACAGGCTCGGATCAAGACTTGTCGATGCACAGCTAGTGATAAGTGTAATATTTATTAACAATCCAACGGTTAAGTTCTACATGGGACTGCCAAGGTTCATCCCCAAGATCCGGCGCATCGCGAAAACTGACTCGGAGCTGATACAATTCCATTCCATCGGAAATAAATTGATCAAAATAAATATCTCCTCCTTTTTCTTTCAGCTTTTTTTCATCAAACTCAAACATATAAATAACACTGGTCAGGGATGATCTTAGATCTGGATACTCATCACCGATTTTACCTTCGTACCATTCTGTTGCACTCGACGCGATTATATCATTTCGCGCAGATGACCCATCACCCCAAAAAAGCCCTCCTCCAGCATCGCCACCAACTTGCGAAAAATAGAGTCTATTCTTGCTTCTCCAATAATATACAACGGTGTTTTTAACTGTGTCCGTTTCTTCTACCCATTTTTTGGTGATATTATTAATGCCTTGCCTAGAGACCTCGCATAGCACATATTCTTTGCCCTTTTTGGTTTCTGTCGCGCCCGAATTTGGATTGACCAATCGTAAGTATTGGAAGGCTTGAGCACTGGGAACAATGAAGGTCAAGCCCTCAACGCCAATCCAAGGCAAATATGGATTATCCATTAAACTAGGTGTTTTATAGCAGGGCAGTTTAAAGAATGGCTGCCCATTATTTCCATTTATATTGAAAATAGAGACATCAACAAACCGATTCAACCAATCAAGTTTCAAGTGTTTAGCGTAGTCATTTGTATCCTCATTGAAAATGATTCGACAACGCTTAATAATCAAGGGCGGGCGCGATGTTTCGCCTTTCGGGAATGGCATCTTATACCCTGAGAAGTGTAGGAACGAATATTGGGCATCATAAATACGAAAGGCTTTCCTGGGCTCGTAAAATCCGCTATAGAACTCAAATTGGGCCGCCTTCGCGCCTTCCGGTGGCACAAAGGGGTGAAACGCTTTAGGCTGTTGAGGATTTAACATTGCTTGAGTCTGTGCAATGGGCGGCCCCCCAAACAGCAGCATTCCGGAACAAAGTTCGCAGAATAGCAATTGCCGTATATAAGTTCCCTTTTTCATGGCACCACCAGGAAAGGCCTCGAGATTGTTGGATCCCCGCTACCGCAACGGCTGATCCCCATCAAATCAACTTGGATAACCACTTGGTTGGACCCTGGACTACATGCCGTGACCACGATGTTCCGTGTCAATCCCTCGGTCAAACCACCACTCTGTACGCACCCGGTAACCGATATATGAATTTTTGAAGAGTCGCTAATAAGTTCCGCCTCTGTGTAGCCCTTTGCCACTGCCTTCACTGTATATGTCTTTCCCACGCGGAGAGGATCCCCGGGTGGGACTTCCGTGGTGCCGTCCAACACCTTGAAATCGATGATTGGGCTGCGAACTTCAATCGGAATGCGTGGAAGAGCAGGGTAAGGGCCCGTCGGATCTTCGGCCCACATCTCGCCCAACACGCGGTCAGCAGAGGCGGCCTGCAAATTGGTTTCAAGTGTGAGGGGATCTGTTACCAAACTCCCAAGGGTGTCCGTGCTCAGATGCCAAGTCCAAGCCAAGAACTCACCGGAGTTCGGATCCGCGTCAATCGGGTCTCTTGCGCGAACACGCATAGATGGATAGCTGGTGGTTGGGCCCTGCCCGCTAATGCATACGGTGCGTCCATCCTCTCCAGAGCGAAGAATTATCTCATGTGGTGGTCGCGGGAAATAATCGATCTCTGGGGCGTAGACATTGATTGTCACAACCTTGGTTTGGCTTGCACAGGCGGCCCCAGCAAAGGTGGGGAAAGTGAAGTTGAAAGACTCCGTTTGATACACTCCTGGAGGAGGAGGTGTTGGTGGAGCCCTATACAGGTATTCCCCAATCCCCAGTGTGCTGACCGTAAGGTGCGGGGCCAACTGGGCCACCCCGATTCCTGGCCCTTGGGGTCCTACGTAGCGCACCTTGATGCGGGCGGTTCCGCCTGCTATGCATGTGGCTGAAGCATTTCCCAGAGACTGCCAGCTACCGCTCTTGAATTGCTCCACGATCACACCTGGGTAGAGGCGTTCGTCGAGGATGTTGAGCGCAGGATCCCCACTGTGTGGCATGTGGCGGAACATCCTGGAGAAGTGGTAATCCGAGACCCAGATATTGGTGGCATCGTAGGCCATGAGATCCTTATACGTGGCGGCCTTTTCAATTGAGGAAACCACATCCCACCCTGGCACACCAATGGCCCCGGCTAAGTAGGGATTGGTCGTGCCGGCCGGCCAAAGCCATCCCGGCCAATCCATGTTGATGCGATCCTGGCGGCAAGCGGGCTCCCCGATGTGAGCCAGCCCATGGGCGTGCCCCAACTCGTGGGACATGTCCTGCACCACAACGGCAGCGGGTCTTCCCCCGTCCACCCAAAATAGGTGGGTGCGGATTGAATCGGCTACGGTGGCAGTCGCTCCGGTGGTACCCGTGGGTGGGCGGTTTCGCCGCCGTTTCACTTCCGTGACGTTCACCAAGGCACAGGCGAATTGCCCATAGGGCGTATCTACAGCTTCCGGGAAGTTGGCACCTAGGCTTAATCCCATTCGTGCTGCAAGATGCCTTGTTCCACTGTCATTGAGGATTGAGACTTGCGTGGGTTCCTCTGATCGAACAACGCCATAACGGTTCACGACCGGATCGTCTTCCGTGTAAGTGATCTGAGGTTCAATGATCACATTCACCAAAGTTGTATCAAAGGAGGCCGGAAAGAAGCGCCTGATCGCGTCCAGCACGACCTGTCTATCCGGGGGTCTTGGAGCGGGGATAACCGGGTTCGGTATACCTGCCATGACGTACTGGACTGGAACCACATGCAGTTGCAACTGGGCGGATGGGCTCACATTCAAAGGAATGGGGACGTTGAATGCACCGGCGATGGTGTGCTTTGTGGGTCCGGATTCCACGATGAATTGGATGGAATCATCAACCTGTATGAGGCCGGGGTTCTCGATTATGAATGTAGCGGCGCTCCCTTTCACGCCAAAGCGAAGCCGATTCGCGCTGCTTTGGTCCGCCAGTTTGATAGTCGTTATTGGCATATCAGCGATCGCGTAGCGGCCCTTCGGAGAAACATTGTCGGGGTACAGCCCAGACACACCTTTCGGCACGATCTGGAGACGTACGGTCACTTTCTTATCAACTAGGTTGACTGTGTCCGTCGCGCTGGCGGAGAAATACGCCCGTAACCGCATTGGTCGCTGAGCAATCACAGGGACTTTATTTTCTAGTGCAAACCCTGGAATCGCTGGCAGGCCAGGAACACTGCTACTTTGCATTTCACCGGTCAGGTATTGCTCGACCCCTTGGTTATACGCAACAAAATCAAGGTGGACGATCCCTGGTGGCATAGGCGGCCCTGAAAGACACAATGACGTCAGAAAAATTGGGGGCTTCCACGCGATGGGACTTTGGACTGTCGCAGTTGCGACAGATCCACGCTTAACGCTCTGAGGCGCCTGTGCAATGGGCAGTGACACCATCTGCAATTGCCCTTGGGAAAGCACCGTTAGGTATCCCCCGTACATACTCCCGGCCCAGCCCATCCCTGGCACCACGGCAATGACGGTTGGTGTTTCTGGCGTGCTCAGGTCCAGCACGAACCATGTCGCGTCGGAGCCGGGCGTGCCGCTGATTTTGCGCACGGCGACGGCGACGAGCTTGGTTCTGGGATCAACTGCGGGTTGCTTTCGGAGGATCTCGAAAGGAACGCCGCTGCCCAGGATGTCAGTCTTGGGCCAGACGGCTAGTCGTTTGGGATTAACGGGGTCTTTTTCATCAATGATCGCTAAATGCGAGTTGCCTGACGTGCCGGGGGCGCCGCCAATCTGCACCGCCAGCACCAGATTGGTGGGGTAGGGATCAGCGATGCCCACCTTCACCGTGATGCCCGACACCACGCCCAGGCGCGTGCCCGCGCGCGTGACTTCCGCAGGGCCTTTCAGCGCCCGGTCGCTGGCCGCGCCGTAGGGCGTAGCCGGGCCGACATAAGGCGATTCGGGAATCCACGTATCGCCCCACTACCTGCATCGTAGGGCTTGCGCCATACGGGCGCCCGACAGCGCATCGCCGCTGCCGCCCGTGCCGCTTTGCGAATACCCCACCGCCACATCCACCGAAGCCCCGCTGCCGTTCGCGCTCATTGACGGTAACAGCACCGCGCTCCAATGGGTGCCCGCGGGCAACGTGATGTCGGCGCTAGGCGACGTGGTGGGGTTCGCCAGGTAGAACGGCTGGATGATCGCCCCCTGCCCCGCCCCGCCGGGATTTCGGGCATCGGCGGGAGTCGGCGTGGTGCCCGTGCGCGGGTCCACCGAGTTCCATAGCTCGATGGCCTTCTCCACGCTCACCACCAGCACCGAACTGTTCAATCGCGCCAGGCTGATGAGGCCGTTGGCCTGGTCCAGCGTCGGCGTGTAGGACGAATTCCCCACCCCCAGGCTCACCGCGAACCGCAGCTGCGGCGCTCCCGCCGCGCACACCGAATAACCCCACAAAACACCCTGGTAATTCTGCTATAGGAGCTGTCAAGGATGCAGTGGCCACCACGATGGCCCTAAGGAAGAGTCTGTATGTTAGTTTCTCTCGCTCATATCTGGAACCTGGAATGACTTGGTATTGGGAATATTCCGGCTCGGATCAAGACTTGGCGAACAACAGGTACCGATTGACGGTTGGCGAACCACAACTATTTTATTTCTTGATATACCTTTTAGTGTTTTCGAGTTTCCGGCTCTTTGTGTATCTCATCAAACCATGAAGGAAGAGGTAATTCACGATAATAATGACCTGGAATAAGCGCCTTAGATCCGGCAAATTCTTGGCGCTCAAGTTTGTTCAAGTGATCAGAAACCTTCAACCCGAATAATCGACGAAGCGCTGCAGATTCTGGCCTAGATTCCTCATTCCACGGGTATTCCTTTTGATGAACCACTGTTGTATGAAATATCACACAATCCCATGATCCAATTTTATTATTGTTTTGTCCATCTTCAGAATCTGAATAAAAATCTATTGCAAAAACATCATTTTGTTGTTTGTTGACTTTTAACCACGCATCAACGAACGCCATTTCGTTGATTTCAAAATAATCTTTCTTGAAACTCTCAAATTTAACAATTTCAACATTATTTTTTCCAGAGGGACCAACCCAAAATTTTGGATAGAGGTGCTTGCGGGTAAGCCTATTCTGGAAATAGATACGAAGGCGGAAGGGTTTTCCGATTTCTGGGTACAGATGGGCCGTATCCGATTTGAAATCGCATTCGGGAACGCCATAGACTAACAATTCGCGTGGCTTTATGTCTCGTTGTTGCGAGTGAGCAGTTTCCCTTGGCAACGAAGGTTGGGCAGGCACTAAGGCGTTTGACGGACCTCCTTCCTGCGAACTTATTCCTTTCTCGCACGCCAAAAGAAAACAAGTAGAGCTTAATAGGAGTACAAACATTTTTTTCAAGGTAGCCCCTTACTGAATATCTACGTTGATAATATCAAAAATTCCGCCCACCACCCTCAGACTGACTAACAACGGTTGCCCAGGCTCGGGGTGCAGAATGAAAGTCCAGGTTGTTGGAGTACCCCCGGAAGGCTGGCCCCTGACGCCATTTGAGGTTAGCTCTTTGGATCCGTTCCACAACTGGGCGAAAATGACTCCCCCATTTACGGGAGCCGGGGTCTTCACGCTTAGTGTCTTCGGATTCGAATCTGGCGAGTTGTAGAAAAAATAGACCGTGGATTGCTTCTCGTTGCCAGAGTCGCTTGGCGAAAGTGAGATATGGACATTTTGTAGAGAAGTGTTCGGAATCGTCCAGGGTTGCATTCCCCAAGGCTGGTTCTGGGAATCCAATTTAACGCCGGAGGACGAAAGGATCTGCTCATCGACTAGCACGCTCTTGAGAGCCGTCGAAATTGCCGGATTTTGGACCACAAGTCGGTCGAACATCGTATAGATAGTTGCAAGGCGTTGTTGATCAGCCAATCCATTGAGCGCCTGGAACAGCTTGGGAGCGGTTAATCCCTGAGTTGTGAACCACCAAAGCGCCCGGGCATTCCCTTCCTCGGACCAAAGTCCATAGGTGGAATTATGCGCAATTTGATAGGGGATCCACACCTGCGGTGGCAGGTCCAATGCCGTCCCGTTCGTATTCTTATTCGTTCCATCATCCAACCCAGGCCAACGTCCCCATATATCGCTGTAGTCAGGCGGAACAACGAATTCCACTTGAATATTGGAAGGGAGCTGGGATTGGAGTCCAAGATATTCAAGCATCTGGCTCCGCACCACTGCCTGGAATGCGGAAGCCCAACCTTCACTCCAAGTGAGCGTCCAGTCATACTCTCTCGTTAAGTAATGAATCCCCTTCGTAGACTGATCCGCATGGAGGCGGTGAGATACTAAATGGCCAAATTCATGAACGATTACACTATCGTCGAACTCGTCGGAATTCATTCGAGCAGATCCATTAATGTAGGCCATGCCAGGGATGGCAGCACCAGCAGCAGAATTCTCTTCAAAGAGGCTTCCTTCCTCCAACAAGTCTTGTGGATCCCAGTTCACGTATACTTTGGGCCAAGCGAAGGGACTTCCAGAGCCATCGGTGGCGTTCTTATCCAAAAATTCCAGAGTGTAGCTCAGGTTCCAAAGAATGTTAAAAGATCCACTGAAACGTTGGGTATCTAAAGCTCCTAAGGGTATTTTAAGAGGCACGGTTTGGGAGATCGACCCCTGGGCCAAGTGAATTATGGCTGTGTCTGTGTAAGCAAGATCCAATTGGGACTGTTGTGAATAGTGGTTTAGGTTGAACTTCTCAGAAGCAGAAGGGTTACCTGATTTATACACCCCAGCTGAACCAAGCTGGCGGCTACCGTCACTCATCTTCAAATCCGGAATTGCACGGACTTTGTAATCACCGTAGGGGATACCCGGAAATGAGATTACTCCCTCACCATCGGTATATCCTTCCAAAGGTCCAGAATCACCCTGGGCGACTTGCCCGGTTCCTGAATTTAACATTTGAATTTTAATAAATCGGGCCTTGGCTTGAATTGGACTATACGAACTGATATATCGGATCACTTTGCTCAAATCTCGCTGACCTGTTGGATAAATAGGCAGTGGTTTATCGAACGTTACCTTTACACGCAATTCTAAGGGTCCGCACTGACCTTCATCCACTCCCGCCACGCCATCCACCACCTTCACAACCACCACGCCCCCCGCCCCTGCGGATGCAAAGAGTCCGTTGTTCAGGGAACCCCACCAACTCTTGGTGGGGATCGTAGCCACGGTCTTGGGCTGGCGCGGATCTTTGAGATCCAGCACGTACCAGATAATTTCTCCGGTATCGGTGAACTTAACTGGCAGGGCCACCAGGCCCGTCAGGTTATCCACGCTGGGGGTGACGAAGGGAAGCTCGTAGGGGCGCACGGCACCTGCGTTCCCAAGGTTTTCCGTGGGCCAGGAGACCATGTAGACCGGTGATTTGGGATTCGCTTCGTCCATGATCACCATCGAGTTGCCGCCATGACCCAGGTTGATGCGGGTGAAGCCCAGCGCAAGGTTGGTGATGCGCTGGGTGCCGTCGGGATCGAGCACCGCAATGTTGCGCAGAACGGCCACCCGCTGGGCTGAATTGCCATTGGGCAGGGGGGTCGCCGGATAGGCCCTTGCATCTACCTCCATGAGCCCAGGAGTGGAGCTGCCGGATAGCGGCACGTAGGGCGGCTCCAGCACCAGCGCGCCATTCCGCTGGTTCAGCAGCACGCTCGGCAGCCCGCGCAGGGGCTTGCCATCGCGCAGGATACCGGGAGTAGGATCGCCCACGACCACATGCAGGAAGTCTGGCTCGGCGCCGCTTGCATCTTTTTGCGCAGGCACCAACGCCACGCCGGGGTGGCTGAATTCGCTGCCGTCCGGGTTGGATAAATAGAAGGGCTGGACCATGGCCCGCTGGTTCAGCCCGCCGGGGCTGATCACCTGGCTGATGTCCTGCTGGGCCAGCCAATCCGTGCGGGCCTTGTCCACGCTGACGATGCCCATGGAGCCGATCAGCCGCCCCAGGACCAAATACCCGCCCAGGCAATCCACGCTGGGCGTGTAGCCCGACGCCCCCACGCCGATGGACATGCCAAACAGCAGGTTCGGCATGTCCAGCCCCGAACAGGCATTGAAGACCCAAAGGGCACAGTGCTGATAAGGAGCGTTGGTGTTCGGGGTCGTCGTGACCGCCAGCAGGTCCATGGGCTGGCCCAATACCGGCACTTGGCGGAAGACTTTCATCTCCACGATCTCCTGGCCCAGGAAGTCCCCACCACCACCGCTGCCTGGCACACCGAAGAGCCGTGGCGCAGCGCTCGTAGCGCCGCCCGCGCGGGCCATGTAAATCCGGTTCCCCGTAGCCACGAAGGTGCGCCCTCCCAACACCGCCACGCGTCTGACGCTTGTATCGGGCAAGGGGAAGGTGGCCACAGGCACCAGCTTGGTAACCCGGAATTTCATGGGCTCCTGATTCAGCGCTTTGGGCGGTGAGTCCTGATCGCGGATGTCCTGAGTGCCGCGCACTCGATACAGACCGCCGAGGTCCAAGCGACCTGTGGGAATGAAGTAGACCTTGAATAGAGCTCTGGTTGGTACCACATCGCCTTGGTCGCACCGCCAAGTGCTTTGCACGGAGATCCAATCGCCGCTGGAATTCTGTTGCTCCAGCAGCAGGGTCGAGGCTTGGACTCCCGTCACGGGCTCAGTGAACGCGACGGCCACCAAGGTGCCGGGGAGCGCAGCCGTTTCGCCGCCGTCTACCTGAATGGTGAATGTGGGGGCTTTGTCCGGATCATTTGGAGGCGCACCGCGGAAGTCCATCACGCGCAAGGTTCGCGTAAGACCCGTGGTGTTGCCAGAGGTATCCCGCACCACCGCGTCCACCACGTGGACGCCTTCGATCAAGTTCTGAAGGCGGGACTTGAATTTCGCGGCCAGGCCCGCGGTGGTTTTCTGGATCGCGGACTCCTCGACGCGTTTGCCATCCACGCTCATCTCGATGCTCACGTTGGCAGCGTCACGGTTGTCGTGGGCGTTCACGACGAAGTAGATCTCCTCGGTACCGCCCAAGGTCCGGGCCTGCTCATCGCTCAGAATGTCCCGGCCCTCGAAGCGGATCTCCGCCCAAGGCGCGATGTGATCACTTTGATCCGCTGCCGTCACCACCAAGTGAATCGCGGGTACGTAATAATATTTCCCCTGGCCAGCCGTTGGCCAACCGAAACTGGTCCCAGAAAACCCCCTGATGCCCCAGTCCTTGTCCACGGCCATCACTTGTCCGCCGCCGCGCACCAGATCTTCGGTCAGGGAGCTCGCCAGGATGTAGGAGCCCCTTTCCGAGGTTAGCTGTAGCATCTGGCCTGTGCGTTTGAGGGTGCCGTCTTTGGCGAAAAAGATATAGGCGCCCGCAGCGGGCTTTTCATCTTCGGCGCCAACCTTGATCTTCACCAGTCCCGAGAGGTAATGAGGCCCAGAATCCACGAATGTTGAATCCAACGCGCCAAACCAGTCGTTCCAGAAATCGGCCTGCGGCCCACCCCCTGCGATCATGGATTTAACGATTGAATTCTTCATCTTAATCCGATAGCCGCGTCCCGGCCCCATCTCGCGGTTCAGGATCGTTCCCAGAGGCGTTCCCTGGGGCATTCCACGCAGCGGGCTATCGGGCGTAGGCTCGGGCAGACCGCCCTGGCTCATGAGCCGTGTGCCATCAAAAGCTGCCGTGTCGCCCATCTCGAAGTAGACGGCGGGCGTGCCATCCTCCTCGAAACCTTCCACGCGATCGAACACCGCGTAGGCCCCCAGGCCATCGCTGTGCTGGGCGATACTGGCATTGGCGGGGGCGGGGATCTCGATGCGGGGACGGAGCTTGAAGGTGACGGCATGATCGGCCATCAACTGGATGCGGCCCGCGACCTTGTCCTTGTGGGCTGCCAGCGCCGGGTCCAGGTCCGGGGACACATCATTGGTGAAGGTCAGCTTCAATTCCGCGGGTTCGTCCAGGGCTCCGGCGGGGATCACCACCGCCGCGCCGCTGCCGTCGCTGGCATTGATGCGCCCGCCGTCCACGCTGAGCGTCACGCGGCCATCGGGACTCTCGTAGCGGGACAGATTACCGACCACTTTTCTTCCACTAGCGAACTGCACGGTGATGTTCAACCGCTCGCCCCGGTTGGCTTTGAAGGTGATCGTCAAGTCGCCGCTGGAAGGCATCTGGCCCGAGTAGGCGCTGCCCATGAGGGGCGCTTCCAGGCTGAGGCTGGCCAGCGCGGGGATGGCGCCTTCGGGGATCGTGATGGTGACGTTGAAGGACGCATCGGGATAGGACAGCTGGATGCGGGAGAAATCCACCGCCTCATTGGGCGGCGGCGGTGTGGCAATGGTATGGACCGTGCGCGTGGTGGTCAGCGCGACTTCGCCTGCAATCCCAGTTAGCCCATCGGCCACCAGCGCGTAGGTGGTGCCCGTGCTGAGGGGCGCGTTGGGCGTCACCAGCAGCATCCGGCCATCCTGGGATAGCGAACGCCGCACGCTGATTTCCGTGGAGCCATTCAGCAGTTTCACCTTGTCCAGCATGGCCGGATCCGCCGGGGCCGACAGCAGCACCGTGAACACCTGGCCGAGATTCACTTCCGTATTTTCAGCAGGCAGGATCGTCATCACGCGGAAGGGCACCGAGGCCAGGCGCAGCGTATTGCCCGCGCTCGGCACATCCACATCCACCGAGCCCTTCACGCCCAGATCATAGCGCTCGCCAGATATTGATAGCTTTCCAGTCACTAACGTCGCTGGTAGAAGGAAACGCCCTTCCGGCCCCGAAGCCGCCTGGATGAAATTCCCCGTGATCACCGCATCCACAATCGCCACGTCCGGGCCGGAGACGGGCTCCTGCAGCGGGGATGACAAGGATTTTATTTTTGTTTCTTCTTTGTCCCCGTCCATCCCCGTCTGTCCCCGGCTTAAAAGCTTTTTTGGCCGGGGACCCACGGGGATAGACGGGGACAACAAATTCCTGCCAACCAAAGATTGCAAGCCAATCTTGCTGGCCAATATCCTGGCTGTGCCCGCCGGGATCGTGGCGGTGCCGCTCACCCAGGCCCAGGAGCGCCGGGAATGAGCACCGCGAATGCCCCCCTTCCATCAACGCATTGCCTTCAGGCGGAATAGAAAGCGTCCACGCGCCCGCGACGTTGGTCAGGGCGCCCATGGCCAACGTCAGGCGCTGGCCGTGCAGAATGCGGCTGGCCACAAGGATCGGCACTATACCGGTCGGCACCGTACCGAGATCCGCGATGGAAAGCTTCAGCCCCTTTTGCAGCGGGCCCGCGATATCCACCTGGAAGCTCGCCGCCACGCGGCCCTTCCCGGCCAACTCCGGCCAGAGGGTTGGGATGTCCGCAGCCGCATCCGCCAACACGCGCACGAAGGTGCTGGACGTGAACGTGCCTGAATCAAAACTCAGCGTGATGCCGTCATGGGTCGTGGTGCCGCCCGCGGCCCCGATCAGATCCCCGGCAATGGCTACCTGCAGCCCATCGTGGTAGAAACCCGCCCGCAGCAGGCCTTCCACCAATTCGGTTTCACCAAAGGTGCGCGACATCCGCACCGGCAGTTCCAGCGCCAGTCCATCCGCCGCCGCGCGCAAGGTGGGTTTCCCGTTGGCATCCACGCCCAGCACAAAGCGGCAAGCCACCGCATCGCTGCTGCGCAGTTCGGGCTCTATGAGGTTCTGATCAATCAGCACATAGCTTTCCAACAGGTCCACTTGCAGCAGGGCGCCACTAGGCACGGGCGCGCCGCCATCAAACCCTAGGGCAAGCTGCGCCGAGGCCCGCAGGCCGCGGATGGCATCCACGGTGGGCATCACGCTCGGATCCACGGCGCCAGTGGCTTTCAGCCCTTCGCGCCAAGCCGGGGCGCTGGAACCGAGCAAAGGCTGATTCAATACCGGCGCGGGGGGCCCAAAACCCTGAACGTTGGCCGGATCGGGATCGGCCGTCAGCAGCGCGTAGCCGCCAGGAGCGTGCATGGTCAGGGTTGTGAGCTGATCCTTGGTGAGACCTGCGGCGAGCACGAGCCAAAGGTGCTGAGTCTCGTCCCAACGGACCCAAACCAAATTGGAGATTGGCGCGGCGATCGGCAGCGTGAGATTCAGCGAGGCAGGGCCGGAAAGGCTCAAGCCTTCCAGGTGCAGCCAAACTGCGGACACGGGGCTCCAGCCGCTGGGCAGCATGGCAGGCAGGCCCTGGGTGCTCAGGGGGGTTAGGGATAGTTTTCCAGTACCGGTGAGATTAGCGCTTGGAATATGAACCTTAGTATCACCCCCTGCGAAAGTGCCATCGAAGTCCGAACCACCGGCGCTTTGGCCGACGTCCAGCGGCGTAGGCCGGGCATCCGCCACAGCGGAAGCCGCACCCACCTGCAGGGCGGCGCTGCGCCAGACAGAGGTGCTGCCGGCCTTGTCCACGCGGATCCAATTGGCGGGCTGGCTGGACGCGAAGGAGGCGCGGCCATGATCATCGAGAAGTTTTTCCTCGCCACCTTCGAGGGTGGCTTTTCCACCTGGTAGGAACATGCCCGTACGATCATCGAAGGCGCCGATGAGCAGGGCCCCGCCGCCGGGGCGGACTTCCACATAGGTGCGGGCCGTGACCGTCTCGCCGTTGGCATCGGTGCCGATGGCTTGCACAGGGATGCGGGACCCGGCCACGGCGTCGCTGGGCACGAGGGCCGCGACCGCGTCGAAGGGTGAGGTGATGTGCTGGAGCAGGCTGCCATTCCAGGAGAGATCAGCAGTTGCAAGCGTGGTGCCCGTCTCCGGTGTGACTTTCAGTTGCACCGTGTCACCGGGCTTGGCCAGGGCGGGCGCATCCAGGCGGATGCGGGGCATCGTCGGCTCGAAAACCACATCACGGCGTTCGGAGAAATGCTCGCCTGCCAGGGTGGTGACCTCCATGAGTAGGGCGTTGACACCCTTGTCCCCGAGCTGGATATCGCCTGTGATTTGGCCACTGGCGCCACTGCCGCTGAGCTGCATGGGCACGCCATTGACGCTTACCGCCGCGATGCCCGGCAGATCCGCGCGGCCCGTGATGGCAACCGCGCGGGTCGAGGTGTGCAAGCCGTTCGCAGGTAGATCCCAGCGATAGGTGGAGGTGCCAGAAACCACGTAGGTGCCGTGGACCACGGCGGTGACCGTGGTGCCAGCCCCGGTTCCAGAGGTAGCCGTGGCGGTGGCGAGAATAGTGTTGGGACCGGCTTTCAGGGTCACCATGCCTTCGAATTTCAAAGTCGCCGGATCCACTGCCACGGCGCCGCCTTGCAGCAGCACGGTGAGGCCGCTCTGGTTGACGCGGCCCTTCACCAGGATGGTGCCGACGCCCGTGGAGAAATCCTCCATGGGCAGATCAATCTGGATTTTAGGACGGCCGCTGTCATCCATGTCCTGGACGCGGACGACCGTGCGGGTTTCGGTGGCGCTCTGGCCAAAGGCATTGGTGGCGATAGCGGAAATGGGATTGGAACCCGCCGCGAGAGCCGCCATAGGCCAGGTGAAATGGCCGGTGGCATCAAGGGTCACGGCCATGCCGTTGATCTTGAAGGTCAGCGGCTTCACAGCTTCCGGCGCCAGGACGGAACCCGTGACGGTGAGACCCGCCTGGGTGGTACGGAAGCTCCCGCTGCCATCAAACACCGGGGCATCGAAAAGGATCTGCGGCGCGGTGAGGCCGATGTCCAGGGCGCGGGTGATGGAGGCGCGGTTGTTCGCGCGGTCCACCGCGTCGGCGCGGAGCACCAGGTGGCCTTCATCCAAGGTGAGTTCCGTCTGCACGGAGTAGGGCGTGGCCGATGCCGGATCGTCACTGGGTTCCAATGGCGCGCTTTGCCCATTGATGGAGGCCAGCACGGGCTCGTTGACACCTACCGCAGCGGTGATCTGCCGCACCGTCAGCCTTGCGCCTTCAGCAGGAGTGGGCGCGATCCAGGTGAGCACCGGCACGGTCCAATCGAAGTGGGCATAGACTGTGGCCTCGCCCTTGCCATAGGCATTGGTGGCTTCGGCGGCGATCTTGATGATGCCTTCTTTGTCAGAAGCGATGGTTGTCTCGAATTTGCCCACGGCATCCAGGGGCACGGATTTCCCATAGAGCATCAGCGTGGCTTCGGGATCGTCCACGTCGCCCTGCACCGTCAGCGAATGGGCGTTCGTGCCGAAGCCGTCCATGGGCGCCGTGATGGTCACGATGGGCACACCACCGACACCACCTCCACCAATGGGCTTCTTCACAGTGCGGGTGACGGTGGCCGTACGACCGTCCGGGGTGCTGGCGATGAAAACCAGGACGTTTTCGCCTTTATCCACTGGAACCTGGCCAGTAAACGCGGTGCCGGACAGGGAAAGCTCAGTGCCGTTCACCTGCACGGAGGCGCCTGATTCCGAAACCGAGCCGGCGACGGCGACCGAGGTGCCAAGCACGGTGGCGCCCTGTAGGGGTTCCGCCACGCTCAATAGGAGAGGCGGATATACGCGCTGGATAGTGACCAAAAGGGTGCCTTTGTTTCCAGCCTTGTCCGTGGCCTCGAAGGTGAAGGCGTTGGCGCCGATGGACAGGTTTACAGGAACACTGAAGCCACCTCCGGCCGTCAAGGTAAGGCCTGTGCCATTGAAGAGGAGGATGGCGGCGAGGTCGTCTACGCTACCCGTGAGCAGCAGGCTCGGGGCCTCGGTAATGCCCGGCGGCACAGGATTCAGCGTCACCTTGGGCGGGATCGAGTCGAGCATGATGGTGGCGGTGGCTTGGGCTTGGCCTCCGCAGGAATCAGCGGCCACTATCGTGAAGGTATTGAGGCCTTCGGCCAGCGTAAGGGGGACAAGGGTTTCCCGGCCCGTGGTGGCGAGGGGCTGGCCGTTCAAGGTGGCCGAAGCAAGCAGATGGGAGGCCGTCAGCGTGAGGGCGACGTTGGGGATGCGCGTCAGGGCGGGTTGATCAAAAGCGAGCGCGAGTTGCAAGGGCTGGCTGCTGCGGCCCATCCAGGCCTTGACGGCCGCGTCGAGGGTGGCGACGGCATCACCGGAAAAACGCTGCCCCCGCCCCGCCTCGGCCAAATCCTTGGCCCAGGTCCGAGCCCCATCAAGGCTCCAGGTCCACACCTCGGCCTGCCCGGTGGCCAATATGCCCTGAGCCGCAGAGACCATGGCCGCCATGGCCACTATGGCGCTAGAGCTTTCATAAGCAAGGCCGCCCCCGCAGACGGTGTTCAAGGTGAAGCCGTCTCCTACGGGCAGCACAATGCCGGAAGAACAATTCCCTTTGCCCTTGAGGGAGCGAATGGTTTCCAGGGCCTGATCCATCAAGGCTTTCATGGGGCCCGCATTCGATGGCTCCATGTGGCTCACTGCTTCAAGGCCATCCTCCAGATCTTCCCCGGGGGGGATCAACAACCGCCCCGAGGTGCCCAGGCCTACGATGCGGTATTTGGGGTGGCCTTCGCCCTCATCATCTTCGTCATCACCATCATCGCCCTCGCCTCCGTCGTCTCCATCGTCCCCGCTACGGGTGAGCAGGTCCCTGACTACGGCCTCGGCTCCCCGCCGCATGCGCTGCCAGCGGGTTTCCCGCGGAATGGAAGGCGTGGTCCCCCGATTCGCCAGCAGCCAATTCAAGTAGGCCCCACGGAACGTGGCAACAGGAGCGCCCTTGCCGGCATAATCCGCCACCTTAGGCAGCCAGGTTTGCTTGCCCCCTGAACTCAACAGAAAGCCAGCCCGGTCAGAAGTCCACTGAAGGGAAGCCACAGGGGCCCCAGCCCTCCAGCCACTCCCGTTGGGCCAAGCCTGGTCCCAGCAGCCAAGATCCACAAGGCCTGGAGTCCCAGTGGTGACAATGGCGTAGCGGTGGTTCGTAAGGAAAACGCCACTGAATTGGGTGTCGGTGAACGCTTCATCGCACACGATTTCCCGCATGCCCGCATGGTCCTCGATGAGCATGACCACAAAGGACCGGTTCTTGCCGGAAAGGCCGGGGATCGAGTCGGCATCGAGCCCCATGCTCCCCGCCATGAATAGGGCTACCAGAAGCAGGCCACGTAGGGGAGCGCGAAACCAGGACATGGAACTTCCTCTAGAAATCGTCACGGAGCCACCCGGATGGTGGCTTGGGCGGAGACCGCGGAATGCAAGGGGTTAGTGGCTACCGTATGAAAGACACGGAGCAGATCTGGACCCGCGTAAGGCCCGCCCACGGTGTTAATGCCAATCCAGCGCGGAACGGAAGGTTGAACGGCCTGACAGTGGTGCCTCGACATCACGGACATCACGGACATCATCGGCGACCTGCTTTCTTGCGGGGCGATACTGACTTCCCCGCAGCGGATTTCTTTGCCTTCGCGGCTTTGGTGGTGGGTACCGCTGGTGCGCAGGGGAGGCAAATCGCGCGCCTCTGTGGCGTGCAGCACCGGAGGCGTGGCTGGAGGTGGATTGGTTTGCGTGAAGTCCAACGAACCGAAAAGCCAGGTGCCGACCCCGCACGATCCAGACGGCAGCACCGTCTGGGCGTGGACAGGCTGATCCACGGGGAGGTCTAGGATCCAAAGGCCTTGGGGATCCGAGGAGGCCCAATCCGTATCCATCCGCCATGAGCCTGGGGCGGTGAGAGGCCAAACCTGGAGCGCCGCACCGGGGATAGGTTGACTGGCGGTGTCCACGACCTGTAGAGAGGAGGCGTTGTTCCAGATCCAGGTCAAGGGATCTGCGGAGGCGGTCAATTCCTGGTTCTCTGAGGCATTGATGCTGCCCTTGCCGAAGGGATCGAGCTGCGGCCAGACCTGGAAGGTCCCATCGCCTAGGTCATCAGCCACCAAGGTCCATGCTGCGGCCCATATCGAACCGGAGAGCGGGATCCGTACCTTGGGTTTCCAGGCCACATAGGGCTGGGCCGGATTCGCGGGATCCGGAACCTCCGACGTAAATCGGATCCAGTTCAAATCAGTACCAATGCTATTCGCAGACATGAACACCGGAACCTTGAGGGAGCCAATGCCAGCAGGCCCTTGCAGCCAGGATGCTGCTTCGGGTTTGACCAGTTCGGGCGTCTCGCGCCCCAAAGCCACGAGAAGGTAGGGCGCGGCGGGCGCCGAGGTCAAGATCGCGGAGGTCAGCCAAGCGTGAGGCGCCAGTTTGGCGGGTACGTCCAGATGGGTACCCAAGGCCGGAACTGTGGCGCTATTAAGGATCCCAAGGCCTGAAGCCGGGTCGTACATGCGCAGGTCCAGAACGGTGCCCGCTGCTTCGCCCAGCGCAAGACCATAGATTTTGCCTTGGACGGAACCTGTGGGTTCTGGATCCGCATCTCCCTTGTCGCTGGGGGCCTTGGCATCCAAGCCCTGCCCTTCCAACTCCGTACCGTCAGTTTCCATCAAGTGAGTTCGGACCACCGTGGTAGGTAGTGTGAGCGTGGCAGTGAGCGTGCCGCCGGTGGATTGATTGGCCAGGTGATCGGTCACCGCCACAGTCTGCCGACGGGGTGTGAAGGAGGCCTCAAGCTTGAGGTCGGTGGCCTCGGGGCCTAAGAAGCTAGCTTTGACCGTGTCCGTGTCCTTGATGCCATCGGGGACCCGGGCCAATTCGAGGCTATGCGCAGCTTGAGTGACGGTGATGGAGGCGCCGGGGACAGGAGTCTCGTGGTCGCCCGCCAGCACCTTCAGTTCAAAATTGGTCTTGACCCAAGGGAGCTTCACGACCTGTTCGAGCGTCTTGCCATCATCCGCAGGCGCCACCGTGAAGGCGATGTCCGGTAGATCGCCCCAGAGTTCGCTGCGAAGATGGATAATCTGAGGACCTTCCAGGAACATTTCGGGCATCAGGCAATTGTCGAGGTCTGGCACGGTGTAAGTCGCGGGGCAGCCTTCTCCAAGCAAGAGGACAATGTGGTCGCCGGGCAACGAAGCAGGCAGCGGGTTTCCGTCCTTGTCCTGAAAGCGCAAGCGCAGGCCTGCGAGCACGGGGAGTCTGAGATCGTGGGTTTCTGGCACCGTGCCTGGAGTGAATTTCGCCTGTATTCGCAAGAACACAGCCAGTGGCCCACTGATCTCGCCGCAATCCTGATTGAAGGGCGTTTGAATATCCAACCGGACAGTGGCGGTTTGTTCGAAACCAGGGATCATACGGATCCAGGAACGCACGTCCCCGGTGCCTTCATCAGGAATTGATGAGCCATCTTCGTTCCCGGGATAAGCCTGGAAGTCCATGGCTTCTGGGTTTGCGACTGGTGCGCCGTTCGCGCGCAGCACCCTCACCGTCTGTTTTCCGGCCAGGGCAGGCCATTCCACGATGATCGTTTTCTCCGGCTGATCGAGTAAGAGTGTTTGGCTCCTGGTGATGTAGGCGCGCTGGGCGATCAGGGCCAGGTTCAGGTTGAGAGGCACGTCCAGCAGGGTCCAATTGCCGTTGGCATCGGCGCCTGCATTCTCATAATTCATCCAGGGGTAGTTTTTTCCCGACAAGGTGAGGGCATTGATCCTCACATTCGGGATGCCATCGGTGCCTCGGCGGAACTGGAGATTGAGCTTCCCGACAGGTAGCACCAGGCTCAGGCCTTGGCTTTCTCCGCTTTGGGTGAAGGTCAGGCTGCGGTCCTGCAGGAGCGGGTACCAGAAGGGATCCGCCTGCTGCCCAGAAGGCAAGGTGGGCCCCAGATCCTTGAGGGTGAGAACCTTCCCGAGGGGCAGGCGCTGGAGCGTGAACTTGCCCGTCGCATCGGTCTGGCCTGACAGGGTGGAGGTTCCATCCCAGGTGATCCGGAACGGGCGATTCACCACGGGCCGGTCATCGGAGGTATGCAATTCCACCGTGAGAATGTTGATGCCGAGCACCTCCACCTGAGCGGTCGAAAACACCGAGTGGTCTTGGTCGGACGTGGCCTTCACCACGGAAGTCCCAGCGGTGGCCGGGGCCGTAAAGATGCCATTGGCGTCAATGGATCCGCCGCCTTCAACGCTCCAAGTGACGGCCTGGCTGGAGAGACCATCCACGATGGCCGTGAAAGTAGCGGTCTCGTTCGTGTAGAGCGATGCGCTTGCGGGCGTGATGCGCACGTTCATGCTGCGTACGTCCACAGTGGCGCTGGCGCTCTTGGAATGATCGTAGTAGCTGGTGGCGGTGACCGTGTAGATTCCAGCGATTGCGGGCGCGGTGTACAGCCCGTAGGCACTAATGCTGCCCGCGGTGCAGGTCCAGGTGACGTAATTACCGAGGCCCGTGACTTGGTAGGTGAACTGCTGCGTGCCGTTGATGGAGAGCACCGCGGTGGTGGGGCTCACTTCCACGAAAGGCCGCACGGAGACCGTGGCGGTGCCGTTCAAAGAGGGCTCCCCCACGCTGGTGGCCGTGACGGTGACCGTCCCGGGCGCGGTGGGCGCGGTAAGCAAGCCCTCAGCGGTGATGGTGCCTCCGCTGGATGTCCAGGTAACGGCGGGATCCGTGATCCCGGTGAGGGTTGCCGTGAAGGCCTGGGCTCCGCCCACGGGCAGCGTGGCGGTGGCAGGTGAAACCACCACAGGAGGCACCGCCTCAAGAGTGAATAGATAGGTTTTGGACGGGTCCGCCTGGGATTGGACGGAGAGGTTGCAAAGCGCGGGGTTGGATGGCGCTGTGTAGACACCCTCTGGCGTGATGGTTCCAGGGAAGGAAGTCCAATTGACCGCGGTGTTCTGCGTACCCACCACATAGGCTGACAGCGTTGTAGCGGAGCCAGTGCGGACTTTCTGATAGGCGGGCCGTGCGAAGAGTCCGATGCGGCCCGGTGTGCGGGTGCCATAGACACTGTTGCCCAGGCTGTTTGCGCCATAACCCCATACGCCCGTGAGAAGGCCCCCATCCTCGTCCAAGGTCAGTTCTATCCGGCCATCATTCGTACCAGAAAGATCCTTCCAGGTGCCGGTAACCACGCGGCCATTTAGTGTTCCGCTGATGTGGGCATTGCGGCTATTCCAGTGTCCTGTAACGGTATTGCCGCTCTGGTGCAGGATCCAATCGTCGATCCAGTTACCCCAGGTCCCATGGGACCAATACCCGAAAACGCCGGATAGATCCATCTGCCCATCGGGTGTGATCCGCACGCGGGCCTCACCTGTCTGGTATTGTGCTTCAGTGGAACTGGCTATTACATTCGCGAAGCCTGGATTAGCCTGGGCTGCGAACAGACCAGAAGAGTCCACCGTGCCACCCGTGGCGGTCCAAGTGACCGTCTTGATAGACGTACCCGCTACCAACGCCTTGAAGGCCTTAGCGCCATTCACAGCCAGCGTGGCCGCCGTTGGTACCACCATCACGCGGATCTGGCCTGCCTGACGCGTGCCGGTAAGTGAATATCCAGTGTAGGAAGCACCATTCCCATAAGTACCTGTAAAGCTCGCAAGATCCGCTGCGAAAGAAATGCGTAGGCGGCCATGGTTGATGGTGGGTGAGGCCGTATCGGCCCAGGTACCGTCCACAACGTTGCCATCGAGCGTGGCTTCGATGACCCGGGAGTATGAGGCCCCATTGAATGTACCTGTGATGCGGTTGCCGTCCTGGAATAGCACCCAGTCGCCCCAGCCGTATGAAGAGTCATAAACCCTGAAGACACCCGACACATCCAGGCCCTCGGTCAATTGCATAGCCATGGGCACCACGGCGGCATCGGCGGTGATGGTGGCGTCCAGATGGTTGAATTGGGATCCGAGCACACCGGACACCGTGACCGTTCCGACCCAGGCCAGGAGTTGAGCCTTGCCGGTCGCGTCTGCAATGGCAGCTATGAGCCCGGGGCCCCCGATGGAGGCGCCTGCAGCAGCCGAACCATCCTGCTTTGTGATGGTGAGATCCAGGATTCCAAGAGCTGGCGCGCTGAGATCCACCACCGTGTCGCCGTTCTTCACCATGGGCAGATCACCCAAATGCTTGGTGACGGCACCGGGTACCAGAACGTCTACAGAAATCGGTGTGGTGGAGTACAGGAAGTCCAGCCTGCCCCCCACAGGTTGCAGGGTCCCATCGCTGGCCATGGGCACGTCCACGCCCTGGATGCGGGCCTTGGTGCCCGTAGGCCAGGTATTGGCCGTGACCGCCCGCGCGATGCGACCTTTGACAAGGGTGGCATCCAAAGCCTTTAGATCCAGATCCAGCACCGCTTCGGCGGTGAGGTTGCCAGAGACGCTGACACTACGCCCTTCCAGCACCGCATAAGCGGAGACCGTCCCGGCCATGACACCTTCAAAGCGGGCCAGGCCTTGGGCATCGGTCGCCAGGGTCCGGGTGCCATCGCCATTTCCTTGGGTGCTCAACGTGATGGATTGGGCCACAAGCGGCGTGGTCCCGGCCCTATCCAAGGCATGGATGACCACCGTGCCCGTGCCGGGCAGGGTGAAATCAAGGGTCTTGTCGTCCTGATCCTGGGCGAGAGTGACGGTTTGCGTGGACCAAATCACCTGGCTTGGAACCGTGACTTTCACGGCCCAGTAGCCTACGGGCACCCCCACCAGGGCATAGGCTCCGGAGGCATCGGTGGTGGTGGAAAGGGGCGGCCCCAACAAAGCGACCACCGCACCACTCAAGGGCTGGTTGCGGTAATCCTTCACGATGCCGTGGACGATACCCTGGTTGGGCGCCGTCCAGATCACATCGACCGTGGTCCCGTTGGCGGGTCCCTGAACAGATGGCGGGTAACCCAGCGCGCCAAATCCCGTGGCTTGGAGAACAATGTTTTCACCCGACCAGACGCCTTCGATCAGGTACGTGCCATCCCCTTGAAGGACACCGGACCACGTAGGGCTGCCATTGGCATGAGCCGTGATAGACGTGCCCTGGAGCCTTCGCCCAGCGTCTGTCTGCACGGAGACCCTCAGGTTTCCGAGCCCCCTGGAGGTCACGTCTACCGTGGCCGTGCCGCTCTTGGTGGGATCGGCTGCACTGGTGGCCGTGACGGTATAGACGCCAGCCGTGGTAGGGGCCGTGTAGGTTCCATATGCATCAATGCTGCCCGCGCTGCAGGACCAGGTGACGCCGCCGCTCAGCCCGGTCAGGCTGGCCGAGAATGTCTTGGAGGTCCCGATGTAGAGATTTACGCTGCCTGGTGTCACCACGACAAAGGGACGCACGGTGACCGTGGCGGTCTCCTTCAATGCAGGTTCTTCCACGCTGGTGGCGGTGACGGTGTAGAGGCCCGGTGCCAAGGGCGCAGTGTATAGTCCAGCTGAATCGATGGAGCCCCCGTTGGCGCTCCATGAAATGGAATTGTTGGTGAACCCGGTCATCTGCGCCGTGAAGTTTTGGGTCATGCCCACCGCGACGGTGGCATTCCCGGGTGTGATGACGATGGGTTGGACGAATTCAATCTGCGCGGTATCAGCCTTGGCGGGATCCGCCACGCTTACGACGCGCACGGTGGCCGTGCCACCTGTGTTGGGCGTTGTGAATACTCCGGCTGCCGTGATGCTCCCCGGACCCGCGACCATGGACCATTCCATAGCGGTGTTGGCGGTTCCCACCACGTAAGCATGCAGCGTCCCAGCGGCACCAATGCGGATTCGAGAACTGCGTGGCCACGTGAAGATGCCCACGACACCAAGCTGCCGCTGGGCCGCAGCTGCAATCCCAACAGAACTCGTCCCAATGCCATAGGTGCCCATGAAGGCTCCGCCATCTTCCTCAAATACGAACTCGAAACGACCTCCGGGAGCGTTGTTCGACTCGGTCCAAGAGCCCGACAGGGTCAGACCTGTCAGAGTGCCAATGAACTGCCGAAGCCCGACCCCCTTGATGCTCACTGAATCACCTTCTTGGTGGATCAGGAAATCGCTGCCGCTGGGGCCGAAGGCGCCCGATACATCGAGCTTGCCATCCCCCGTTACGGCAACCCTGGCGAGGGCTTTCTGGGCGGGATCCGCTACGCTAGTGGCCGTGACTTCCGCAAAAACGGGCGTGGCGGGGGCCGTGTAGCTACCTTCCGCAGACACCACACCTGCGCTAGTGGTCCAGATCACACCCTTGTCCGGGGAACCCGCCACCAAGGCTTTCAGAGGCAAGATGGCGTTCACGGCGAGTGTGGCGCGCCGGGGTGAGACTTTGATGAATACACCGGGCTTGCGGGTGCCGTTCCAGTTGGCTCCGTAATAGCTATGTGTCCCTGTGTAGGAAAGGCCGTCGGGCGCGAAGATGATGTCCATCCAACCTTCACCCGCCGGGTTGTCCGGTGTGTAGAAAGTAAGCTTCACATGCGTCCCATCCAAGGTTCCCTTGAGTTGGAAGCGCTTGCCCCAACCTGATGACTCGGCATTCCACTCGCCGCTAATCTCGCTTCCATCTTGAAAAAGAAGCATGTCCGCAGTGGGAGCGAGCGGTGTGGAGTAAAGCCCCGACACATCCAGCACCTCTCCCAAGCTGATCGGGAGCGACAGGATTTCACCATCATTGGTGACCGTCGTATTGGCGTGACCAGCGCTGGTATCCAGGACCGCATACACCGTATAGCTGCCGGCGAAGGCGATGAGGGTGGCCTTGCCGCTGATATCTGCGGTGGCGGCTGGCAGACCTGTGGCCGTCAGCTTTGCGCCCGCGGCGGGGCTGCCATCTTTTTTAGTAACCGTGGCATTCATGGTCCCAAGGGGCGGAGCATTTAGATCCACTTGGGTAATGCCATTCTTGACCATAGGCAGGTCCGCCATGTGCAGCTTGGAGGCACCGGGAACCTGGAGGTCCACCGGAATTGCCTGTCCTGAATATTCAAAGTCCAGGACTCCGCCCACTGGCTGGAGGATTCCATCCGCAGCCATGGGAACCTCCACCCCCTTCACAATGGCTTTGGTCCCAGCAGGCCAGGATTTCGCAGGATCGGCCCGCTGGATGCGGCCCTGTACCGTAGTTGCATCTTTGGCCTTCAGGTCAAGACCGAGGCTGGCGTCAGCCACAAGGGTGCCCGACACACTGACGATACGGTTTTCCAGCATGGCATTGGCAGATACAGCTCCCGCCATGACGCCCGAGAAGCTGGCGTTGCCGCCAGCGTCCGAGGTGGCATTGCGCGTCGCATCGCCATAGCCAAGTGTGCTCAGGGAGAGCGCCTGATTCCCCAAAGGATTCCCGCTGCGGTCCAAGGTGTGGACGTTCACGGTGCCAGTGCCAGGCAGGGAGAAATCTAGGGTTTTATCATCCTGATCTAGAGCGAGGACAGCGGATTGCTCAGCCCAGATCACCTGGCCCGGCATGGTGGCTTTCAGCGCCCAACTACCGACAGGCACACCCACAAGGGCATAGGCTCCTGTAGCGTCCGTACTCGTGGATAAAACACCATACGGAAGGTGCTGCAGCGCCACGACAGCTCCACCAAGCGGCTGATTGTGGAAGTCCTTTACAACGCCATGCACCACGCCCTGGTCGGGCGCGGTCCAGATCACGTCTGAAGTGGTCCCGTTGGCGGGACCTTGAAGGGTTGGCGGGAAATTCAGCACACCGAAACCCGTAGCTTGCAAGGTCAGGTATTCCCCAGACCAGACGCCTTCGACCAGGTACGTACCATCCGCTTGGAGGGCGCCAGACCAGACGGGACTTCCTGATGCCTGAGCCGTGAGAGACGTGCCATGAAGCCTACGCCCTGCGCTGGTTTGCACGGACACTCGAAGGGTTCCTATACCATGCACCGTGACAGCAACGCTCTGTTCGCCACTTCCCTCCACCAGGGTGAAGGCATTGGTGAGCAGTGGCTGATTGGGCACACCACTGATGCTCACGTGATAGGGTCCTACGGCAAGGCCTGTGAAATGCACAATGCCATCCGCAGCCAAATTGGCCTCAAACCTATCAGAGCCATTCAGGTCGCTTGTCAGCACCGCGTGGCCACTGGCGGCAAGCGGTGTTCCATCGGAGTACTTCAGGCTTATTCCGAGGTCCCGCTGGGCCAGGGCGCGCAATTCTGTTTCCTGGATTTCCGGGGAATCCACAAGGCGCACGAAGGCGCGGGCAGCAAGGTGCGTGTCCTCGTAACCCCTCAACTCATAATCCACACCGGGCTGGAGATAGTTGAATTGGAAGGTGGGGTGGTCCCCACTGGTGGCCCCTTGGCGAAGAAGCTTGATCGGGGCAACGGTGGTGTAAAGCTGGACGGTCATTGAGCGGTGGGCAGACCCGTCGGCGGTGCGGGTGCGGCCTCGCAGATCCGGAAGGGATTGCAGCGTGATCATCTGATCCACGGCAGTTCCTTCGGAAGGGATGTTCACAGTGCCCGAATAGGCCAGGGTGCCACCGTCATCCATAAAGACCTGGACCTTCAGGTCCTGCTGGGCTGGGAGATTTGGGAAACTGAAGCGTCCTTCCCCATCCACAGTCGTATGGCCAATGGGTATGTCGTTCCCGGTCAGAATCCGCACATCCACCACCGGGATGGTAGGACGCAGCGGATCAATCACGCGGCCTGTGAACCGTCCAGCAGGATTGAGCGAGAAATCCGCATTCATCGTGATGTCCATCTGGTCCAGCAGAACCTGGCGGCTACCGGAGCGGTTTTGGCCATCCAAGCTCGCGCGCAGGACATAGGTTGCAAAGGGAAGATCTCCGGAGGCGAAATGCCCCGTGCCATCCGTGGCAAGGCTTCCCCCGCCGTAATAACTGCCATTCAATTTCCAATAATCCACGCGGAGGAAGGGAAGAGGCTGTCCTGCGCCATTCGTCAGAATGCCCTGGAAACGGGCCGTGGGCCCCAGGTGCAAGGTCAGGGGGACGGTCTCCCCCTCCAGGGTGATCCGTAGGCTGCCGTTAGCCCGCTTAAGGTAATCCTCGGAGCGGGCGTCCACTCCGTGATCACCTTCCAGGAAATCCTGGAAACTCGTCTTTCCATTGATATCCGTAGGCAGCGGAGCAAAACCGGGATCCCCGGACAAACTTTGAAGCGTTACGTAGATGCGTGGCATGGGCAGCTCGTGGGCATCCAGCACCGTGATCTCCGCGCCTCCCCGGGCCAGTGCCTGCATGTCGGCGGCTTGTGTGGCTCCGCCATCGCTCTTGACCTGATACACACGGCCACCACGGAAGCGGCCATTGGCATCGCTGAGATCCACCTGGTGCGCGCCCACTGCCATTTCCTGCAACAGGGCGTGGCCATTCCCATCCAGGTTCACAGTTCGCCCGGTGTCCGTCCTGGCCTTCCACGCACCAAGGGGCCCCGTCCAACCCATAGGAGCTATGACATTCAAAGCCAGATCGCGAACCGGACTGATGGCGACATTGACCTGCACCGGTCCCTGATTGGTCCCACGGCTAAAGCTCTGGCGCCCCACCGCATGGGACACAGGGTCCGTAGCTTCCAAATCATAATTTCCAGGAGGCACCTGAAAACTGGTCTGCCCTAAGGCATCGGTGGTCGCCTCCGCGCTGAAGCCAAGAGCCGGTCCGCCACGGTATTGCAGCTTCACCGTGGCGCGTTGCACCGGCGTTCCTTCTTGAGTGGCGAGGACATTGATGAGGCCCTTGTCCTGGCAGGTAATTTCCAGATCGGTGACTTGGTTTTCGTGCACCGTCACCGTGGCTTTACCCACTTGCCGGCTGTCGGGATCCCAAGCTTCCAGCCAAACGGTCCCAACGGGTAATCCTCGAAGATAAATCGGCCATCCTCGCCATTCTGGCGTGTTGTGGAAACGCCAACCCACTGGTAGTGGGACTGGGCCGTGGGGTCCACGTAGGTATAGGCGTCTACCCTGCCTGCATTGACCAGGCTTCCATCCGCCCTATGAAGGTGACCACTGACACCGCCAGTAGACTGCAACCTCAGCGTCAGTTCCGAATCACCACCTCCTTGCGGCATGCGCACCGAAGCCCGGCCATGCAGGATCCCATTGGGGGCCCGTAGATGCACTTGCACCAAACCTTCCCACAGACCCGAGAAAATCATTTCACCCCCCATGCTGGGGAGCAGCTTGTCCGTCATCGGCGGGAAATCACTGGCATCGAGGGTATTGCCCAGTTCATGGGCCAAAGCCACATCCCCATCGGGAAGGATCTTTCCATCGGCGTCTTGTAGGTGCAAGGTCAGGTTACCTTTGCCGAGCAGGCGAATATTACGGATGCGATTGGTCTCCTGCTCCAGGTACACACTCCCTGCGGCGATGGCCCCGCTTTGGGGATCCTCGGCGCGCAGCTGGTAACGCCCTGAAGGTATGACTTTGGGGAAAGCGTAGTGCCCTGTGGCATCAGTCTCCACCTGGATTTCACCAACTCCGCCCCCCAGCAGCCGGATCCGGATACCGGCCCCAGCCTTGGTCTGGCCATCGGGCCGAGTCACCTGGCCCTCCATGGCACCCGTGAATGTGCTGAACAGCGTCAGGTCCTGGATCTTTTCCTGAGTGCTGCCTTCAAAGAGCCCCGTAGCCGAAACCAAAGTGGGGAAGAAGTCATTCTTCCCAGTCACTTCAAAGGGGCCGATGGGCAACCCCGCCATGGCGTAGCTGCCATCGGTGCTGCTGCGGGTGGTGGCGATCAGCTTGTGCAGAGGAAGACCAAAATTGGGATTCCCGTCTCCTGTGCTGATATCAGGTAAGTCACCATAGACTTCCAGATTGGCAATGGTGCCAATGTTCTGGCCGCTTTCCTTGGGTTGATACACGTGGCCTTTGAGTCGGTTCTGCCCAACGTCGGGCAGCACGAAATTCAAGGCCAGATCCTGCTCGGGCAGACCCTGGGCAGTCTGGTTGCTGAAGGTGAGCAATTCGGACCCCACACAGGTGACCCGCTCACCACTGGCAGTGCTGATTCCCGACAAGCGGTAATTCCCTTGCGCATCCGTCTGGGTCAGGCGATTAAGGCTCGGACGGCTGCTGACCGGTGGAATGGCCACATAGGCGCCGACGACGGGAGCGCCGCTTGGTCGGGTTACTTTACCTTTCAACCAAGCTCGGGGTGGCATGCTGACGGGCAACTGCACCGTCTTGCCCGCCAGGGGCGTGACACCCGCACTCCTGCCCCCGCTTGGAGGCCAGTCTGGATGCCTTGCTACCACGCTGAAGATCGCCCCTGCGGGGGCGGGAATCAGGGCCTTGCCCTCCGCATCGCTGTGTGCTGCGGGAATGTTTGGATTGGGGTTTTGCTCCCAGTAGATGGCCGCATCTGGTAACGGGTTGCCCTTGGAGTCGGAGACGGTAACCTCCACTTGCCCCATCTTCGACACATCCGGCACCTGAAGCGTTGCTTTGAGGGTTTCCCCTTCCTTCAAGAATCCATACCAGGCTGGTGACACCGTCGTTCGCATCTTCGGCAACACTGCGGCCACGTCCCCTGCCGGGACATCGGTGAACCGCGCTTTTCCTTGGGCATCCGTCTCCCTCTCTTGGGGGAAGACATAAGTGATCTTTTCGCCACTCCGCAGCAGACCCGCTGCAATCCCTAGTAAGACCGTCTGATTCGCGCGAGGCGAGCCGTCTACGTTTAGCACTTGGACTTCGAGGTTGCCGGTCTGTCCCTTGAGGACGATGTCCTGGGTCACCACCTGCCCATCACGCCCAATTTCACCACTGGCTGCGGCGCCGAGAAGGCCTTTCATGGCCCGGAGGCTGAATACTCCAGTCTTGAGTCCGCGGAAGGCGAAATTTCCTTGGGCGTCCGAGATGGCGGAAATTCTGGTGGCTCCTGATGACCAAGCCAGCCCATAAGAAGGTTGCTCCTGGTAGACCTCCAGTTGCACCTGGTCTATGGGTAAGCCATTGCCATCTTTCACGGTGCCGATGACGTCTCCCTTGCCCTCCAGCACCAGATCCATTTCAATGACCTGGCCATTCCCCAGCACGGAAGCCACACCAAAAGCGCTCCCCGACGCGGTCTTACCTTGCAAGGTGAAAGGCCCCAGAGCGGTCTTGGCGGGTTCCGGCACATAGTCCAGCTGGAAACTTCCGTCTGCTTCCAGGGCGATATTGTTGGAAATCAAAGCATAGTAATCCTCTTCGAGTTGCCCGAAGGAAATGCCCGTGGCCAAGTCCAAGCCACCCTCTGTAAAGGAAACGAAATACCAGTAGCTCAGAGAACCTGGCAGGCCTTCCCCGGTCGTCTTCCTGACTTTCCCCTTTACCACAGCACCACCTGGGATCCATCCACTCTGGATCGGATAGGTGCCGGTCAGGCCGCTTCCCCCACCCTGCTCAACCCACCCAGATTTCAACGTGAGGTTTCGGGGAATGTTCGGCCCCACAGGCTTTTCCAGATAGAGAGAAACCGTCCGTGGGCTCTGCTGGATGATGGCTGGTGGAGATGGCGGGAGCTCGCCGTTCTCGCCCGGGGTCATGGCTTTCAGCCAAAGCCGATTGGCTTCGATGTCCACCATGGCGCTGCCTGCAGCAAATCCATCCGGCCCAGCGGACAACGCCACTGGCGAGTTCGGACGGTTGAAAAGCAGCATGACTTGGGTCCCAAACGGTGTGGCGTTTGGATCCATTTCCAAGTCGTAACGGTGCACTGCGAGTACTTTAAAGGGCTCTGCAGATACATCCTGTGTATCGTTGGAAACAGCCTGTCCAGTGTTCCCCGAAGGGGAAGTGATGGTAGCAGCCGGACCACGCACCACGCCTAGATTCACTGTAGCTACACCGCCTGTGGGGATCCGCAAAGTGTAGTAATTGAGCGTCGCGGGTAGCGCGGAATTCAACAGTGGGGAGGAAATCCGCAGGTTCACATCCTGGTCCACACTGGCGGTATTGAGCACCCGAAGTTGCGCCCCAGCAGGGGGCATGGCCATCTGCGCCAGGGCGGTATTACCCTTGGATGCCGTGGCCGCCCAGGCCCCTGACAGAGTGGGCATTGGAACAGTTGGATCCGCCAGACTGCCATCTGCTCCCACAATCCCTACGCTCAGCAGCCCGGCAGTCCCCTCAACGGCAGCGAAGATAGGCTGGACCGTTCCAGAACTCCAGGATGCAAGGGGCCCCACAATGTTCAAAGGACTCGCTACGCCTGCCCAACTGCTGAGTGCCTCTACCATGGCGCTGCGGAAATCCTGCCCGGCTGCGGTCTGACGCATAAGCTGATCGAGGCCCGGATCGCCGCTACGCGTGAAGGCCCTCCAGAGATCGCCCCAAATCCGGCCTTTGTCCACGCCCATCCCGAGGAACAGACCGGCCTCGTTCAGGGATGGTTTCAATATTTGACTGAGAGTACTACCCCGGATTGGAAGCACACCTGGCGGCAAGGCGGCTTTCGTCGTGATGATGCTGTGGGCCTGGCCCAGCACCCGCAACATCCCCTCCCTGACGTTTTCTGGCAACTTATCCAGGGTCTGTGGCAACACGAGGGTGTCCGGATCCAGCTGGATGTTACGTTCACCGATGCCCGTTGAGAGTTGGAATCCGATGGTTCCCGATTCCATATAGAGATAAGACCCGATCACCTGACCGGTCTTCAGTGCCTTGAGCTGGAACTTGAATGTCGCTGAGGCCCCAGGGGCCAAGGTTTCTATCGTCTGGGACGGTGCCGACATCAGCTTCACATTTGCCAACCGGGTCTGGTCCAGGTTCAGGCTCACACCATTCGCAAGGGTTCCACTGGTGTTGGTGAGACGGGCTTCCAGCGTGTAGGTCTCCCCTCTGCGCACCACGTCTGGATGTATAAGCGCCAGATCAAATGTGGGATTCTTCACTAGGAGCCCTGCCCTTGCCTCTCCCTGGATAGGAATCGGACCCGTCAGGGTTCCCCCGGAGAACTCGCCGTTGATGCGGAAGGAGAAGAGGTGTGCGCCTTCCTTCATAGCCTCCATGTACCACGTGGCACTGCCACTCTCCCCAGGGGCCAGGGTGGTTGAGCCGGTTCCTGGCTGCCCGTTGGCGCCCGGGCCTAGAAGGCTCTTAGTGGGTTCAGCGGACTCAGCCTCCCGGATGGCCAAACGCAATGGATCATCCGCTGTGCCAACACCGCCATCCGCCCCTGTGGGCAGCATGGCCGTGGCCCTGACGTTGCGCACCACGTAGGGTGAGCCATCTGGCAGAATGTTGAGCACAAGCAGATTCACTTTGTAGAACTGATGAAGGTAGCCAATGCTTCCGGGGATCACGACCAAAGCCTTGAACCCGTGATTCACCAGATGAGCGACATCAGGCCGACTAAGGGCGAAGGTAGACTCCATGCGGATGTCAGCCAAGGCGACGTTGATGTCGGGGAGCGGATCATCCATTCCGGGTTCGCCCTTGATCTCTAAACGGCCCGCCTGGGCTTCGCCGATGAGCGAGGCCAAGCCGTTGTAGACGGGAATGGCTACCGGGACCGAAAGGTCAACCCTTCGGCTGCCGATGGATAGGGCCATGGTGAAGCGACGCGCTTCGTAATTCCCTTGGCCTAACTGAATGCCAGCTTCCCGCATCTCGGCAAGGGTCATGGGCGATGAACTCACGCTGCCGATCAGGACTTCCCCCAGACAGCGGATGGTGACCGTGGTTGGCTCTGCCTGCAGAATCGTCGTGCTGCCATTCACCAATCGGATGTCAGAGAGGGTGTAATCGCCGGCAACCGGTAGGCCGGGAATGTTCAAACCCGTACTCGCCGTTCCTGTAAGGGTTTGAGTGTTGACAGAAGGCCCTGAGAAAGTGCCCACCAGCTGTGCGTTCGAGGGCACCAACTGGTTGATTTCAGCCGCTGTGGCAACCCGGTTGCCCAAATAGAGGGCGACGGGAACGGTGAAGGGCGCATTTTGGGGCACGTCGATTCGGGCACTTGGTGCCACCAAACGGAGGCCCACCAGATGCAATTCCCCCGAAGCCAAAGCTCCTGAACGAAGCGGACTGGCCCCGGTCAGCGCAGCGGCGTGAGTGGCCACACGGGCCACTGGTGCGGCCGCGCTCGGGTTTGTGCTGTGCCTTGCCCCCTGGCACGGCATCGTTGACATGAGCAGCCCAAGAGCCAGGGCAAAGGTGCCGCGAAGTCCACGAGCGCTCATGGTAAATCCGATGCAAAAATGGGCAATGTGGCCCGATCCAATGAACAAGAAAAAAACGCCCCGGCCATTAGCCCCGGAGAATCCTTTCATCGTCTTTATGAATAAATCGTACCTTTGGGTCGGTAAATTAGTATGTTAAGAATTGTTAAGAGTGTTTAAACATCCACATTGACGGGTCGCGGCTTGAGCCTTTGAATACCTTCCAATACTATCAATTAGCCATGAAAATTACGTTCATTTGTTTTAATTTATAGCCAATGCAGGGTCAAAAATATGATTCATACACACCTATTATATTGATGCACATAATACCGTTTGCGTGAGCAATAACTGACAATTTTGACCCAAATGATCGGATGTGGAAGGTGTATTCCTCCCACATCAAGATGAGAATTTTTCTTCGCACCCGATACTCACGAATCTAGGACGGTTTGCTTCTCAAGGCTGCGGGGATGGTATGGCAGGATTCATCCCGACGCTGGCTGGACATGGCCCTGGGGCATTATCTGGATGCGCTGCTGGGCTGAATATCTGATGAACAGGCTCGAGGATCAAGCGCGGGGCTGTGAACAGGAACTCCTGATTAGTTTTGTTTTTTCATGATCCCCTTCACCCCCTTCATCCCTGTTTAACAAGTTTTTGTTTTTGTTTTTCGACAAGGATTTTGTTTTCGATTCTGTGCCTTGTCCATCCATGTTCGAAAAGCGATTTAACAGGGATGAAGGGGATAAAGGGGATAACAACAAATTCCTGCCAACCAAAGCTTGCATGCCCACTTTGCTCGCCAGGATCCTCGCTGTCCCGGCCGGGATCGTGGCGGTGCCGCTCACCCAGGCCCAGAGAGATCCGGGCACCAGCACCGCGAAGGCCCCGCCTTCCAGCAACTCATTGCCCTCGGCGGGAATGGTAAGTGTCCAGGCGCCCGCATTCATCGCTTGAGCCAATCCTTCAACTTTTCTGTAGCGGAACGATTCTTCTCCCATTCTCGGACCAGTTTTGGGAGATCAGGCTTAGGGGGGCGGGCGGTCGGATTTCGCCGAAAAGTTTCGCGCACACCTATTCTCAATCCTACGGAGACATCCCCCGGTAGATCCGCCGCCTTCTCAAGAATTCGGTCGCCGTAGGGATTGAGGACGGTACTTCCCCCGCTCAGCCATATTGCCTCCTTGTTGGCCACCAGATGCGTGATGTGGGTTCGCGAATAGAGGCCGCGGCTTCGGAGGTAGAGGTAGATGCCTGGGTTCTGGATGATTTGCCCCTTTTCCACTCGTTCCGAACTTTCTGTCAGGCCAAATTCCTTCCTAAAGGCATCCGGATGGATGGTGTAGCTCAACAGATAGCCATCCGCAGGCGCTTCATACAGGAATTGTTCTGAAAAAAGAATCCCATCGTCCGCCCCCCCCGGCGTAAGGACCATCGTCCAGGTTTTGGTCTTGGGATCAAAGATGGCCTTGGCCTTCAGATCGCAATACAGAGGGTCATCATTGAATGCCGGTTTGGTCAAATCTTTCTCTTTGATTTCCAAACCTTGAACGATGTCGATACCTTTCTGTAGGCCGGATTCCTCCTGATTAAAACGGAAATCGGGCTGGTGACTACTCGTTAGGCCGGTCGTCAATACAAAAGCTTCATCACCCTTCTTTCGCATCCAAAACACGACAGGGGTTTGGGGGTCTGGTACGAAAACAGCATCCATTTCAGTGGAATAATTGTAACTCGTTCTTGTATGGTGATTGAGAGAAGTCTCATAACCTTTTCTCTTGACTTCTTTTACGAATAAATCACGCCCTTTTTCATTTGTTATAGAAAATTGTCCTTGTTTATCAGATTTTAGTGAAATATCAATAATTTGCTCAAACCAGGGTGGGGCTGATGTTAAGTACCGTTTCAAATGCAGCATTACCTCCGCACCTTCAACAGGCAGCCCTTGTTCATCGAGCACTTTCCCGTAAAAGTTTATTTTTGTATCCATCTTCTTGACCAATCCCTTTACTTGCTCTTGCCTTTTGTCTAATTTGCTAGATTGGCAAGCAACATGGACCGGGAGTCCTACCCAGACGAGGAGACAGGGTAGAAGAGCTGGAAGAACTCGTTTTGACATGATTGGCACCCTAATTGAATCTATCTTTGAAATTATCGCCACTCAATTTAAAATCAAATCCCACAGACTTCCAATATGGTCGCTCATTCACGATATTGGAGCGAAACTCGCGGCTGTGGGAATAATGTTTATTGTCAAACCCAAAAGCTAGGGCGCCCAAATCAACCGACGTGAATCCTTCTATATTTTTGGTGTATCCCACGCCTTTGCCTCCTTTATTTATCAATTCCAGAACTTTTAACTTTTCAACTCTTCGACTTGTTGACTCCTCGACTCCTCAACCCATGGCCCGCCGCTCTTGGTGGTGGCAATTATGCAATGACGCCACACTATGATCCATGAGCAAGATCGGCTTCGATACCCCGCGCCCTGCCCAACTTAGGCGCTTCAATACCGTTTTCTACACGGCAGGGCTAAGGATGCAAAGGGCCCTCGCGGAGTATGTGAAGGACGCGGAGAATCCCGACCAGCTAGTGATCCTTTCGCACAATCCGGTTTTCACGCTGGGCCGTAACGCAACCATGGCGGACATCCATGTCAGCCCCGAGTTCTGCGGACAGAACGGCGTGGAAATCCAGGCCACAGACCGCGGAGGCGAAGTCACCTACCACGGCCCCGGCCAGATCGTGGTCTATCCCATCTGCAATCTTGCCGGTGGACGCCAGGATGTCGGCCGCCTTGTGAGGGGGCTTGAAGAGGCCATGATCCGCACAGCCGCGACTTTTGGAGTGACCGCGGACCGGCTGAAGGGGGCGCCGGGCATTTGGGTGGACACAGCCAGATCCCGGAAGGGCGGCGGCCTTGAAAAGCTTGGCGCTGTGGGCTTGCATCTAAGCCGTTGGATCACCACCCATGGCATCGCTTTCAACGTCGCGCCCAACCTCGCGCATTTTGGCTGGATCACACCCTGCGGCTTCACGGACAAAGGTGTTTGTTCCCTCAGGTCCTTGCTGGGAGACACTGCCCCGGATTTCGAGACTGCCGCAGATCAGCTCCAGCGCCACCTTTGCGAGTGCCTCAGCCTGGATATCCAGCCTTCGCGGAAGCCCAGCCAAAGCGTCAGCGCGCTCACCTGGAGGCAGGGGCCGGATGGCCCTGAAATCTTGATGATGCTGCGCGTGCCCAACCATGGATTTTGGTGGCAGAGCGTCACGGGGATGATGGAACCCGGTGAAAGTTGCGAGGAAACGGCTCATAGGGAACTAAGGGAAGAAACGGGCCTTACGGGAAAGTTGACCCCTCTGCCCCTTAAACACAGCTTCTAGGTGGACTCGAGCATCATCCATTTCCCAGATCCCGAACCTCGCTTCAACACCGAAACCTGCTTCCACATGGAGGTGCCCTATGACGCGCCCGTCCAGCTTGCTCCTGATGAACACAGCGAATTCAAATGGTGCGGATTTGACGAGGCCCATGACCTGATGCGGTGGGAGGGCTCGAAGGCCTCGGTGCAACTGCTGCGGCGGAAATTGGAAAGGGCCTGAGCATGTGTACCGGCTCCGGCGCAGGCCAACGGCTGCACTGTCCACTTTCGCAATCGTGATCCCATACACCCCTTTGTGCTGCTGGAATAGGAAGTCGGCCAAATCCTGATTTGCGCTAATTTTTACCGAGGAGTTTTCATGTTTCCCGCATTCACTGAAGACCAGCTCGCCATCCGGGACGCCGCACGGGAATTCGCGCTTCATGAGATCGAGCCTGGTGCCATGGCGCGGGACCATGCCTCGGAATTCCCGACCGCCATCATCAAACAGCTGGGCGAAATGGGCTTCATGGGCATGAACATTCCAGAAGCCTACGGCGGCGCAGGGGTGGACTACCTGAGCTATATCCTGGCGCTCGAGGAAATCGCCAGGGTGGATGCCTCCGTGGCTGTGACCATGAGTGTGAACAATTCGGTGGCTTGCGCGCCCATCCTGAATTTCGGCACCGAGGCGCAGAAGCAGAAGTACCTTAGGCCGCTCGCGTCCGGTGAAGTCATCGGCGGATTCATGCTCACGGAGCCCAATGCGGGTAGCGATGCAGCCGCCCTGAAGACCCGGGGCACGAAGGTGGAGGGCGGTTGGAAGCTGAACGGCGCCAAGGCCTGGATCACCAACGGAAGCGTCGGGAAATATTTCATCGTCATGGCCATCACCCACCCCGACAAAGGCAAGAAAGGCATCAGCGCCTTTGTGCTCGACGCGGATCAGGCTGGCGTCATCATGGCCAAGCCCGAAGAAAAAATGGGCCTGCGCTCCTCAAAGACCGTGATGGTCGCGCTGGAAGACGCCTTTGTGGCGGATAGCGATCTGCTGAGCGACTACGGCGATGGACTGAAAGTGGCTTTCAACGGGCTGGATGGCGGACGCATCGGCATCGCGGCCCAAGCCCTGGGCATCGCCCAGCGGGCCCTGGACGAGTCCATCGCCTATGCGAAGACCCGCTACACCTTCGGCAAGCCCATCGGCGAGCACCAGGCCATCCAGACCTACCTGGCCGAGATGGAGGCCCGCGTCCAGGCTTCGCGGCTGCTGGTCTACAAGGCCGCTTCCCTGAAGAACGAAGGTCTGCCCTGCACGCTGGAGGCGGCCACCGCCAAGCTCTTCACCACCGAAAGCGCGGTGTGGGTCTGCGACCGCGCCGTGCAGATCTTCGGCGGCTACGGCTACAGCCGCGAATATGTGGTCGAGCGCCTGTATCGCGATGTCCGCGTGACCACCATCTATGAAGGCACCAGCGAGATCCAGCGCATGGTGGTGGCAAGGCAGCTACTGAAGTAAACGATCTCATCCGACAGGCCATCAAAAGCCGCCCGTTCAAGACTGGAATCGGGCGGCCTTTGATGCCTTGCCTTTCGCTTAACCTCATGGAGTCGGTGAGGACCACTTCATTTGTGGTTTTCGATCCATTTGTCCAAGACACCCCGGAACTGCTCTGGGTCCGCATCGCGGAGATCAAGGGTGATGTTGGCTTTGGTCGGAGAACCAGCAGGAACCTGGCGGCGAATTTCCTGGGTGATGCCAGGCGTTGGGGCCATTGCCTCCAAATCAATCAGGCCCTGGAGCACCATGTCCGCAGGCACGCCCTCGGCCCAAACGTCAATGTTCAGGCCTTTAGGAATGATAGCCAATTCGGGCGTCATGGAATTGCGGCGGCTGATGCTGAACCAGCCTGGCAAGGGCTTCTCGATCGTCGGCATCTGTTTGGCGATGAGAAAGCCCTTGATGCGTGCCGGATCCACACCGGTAAAACGATAGGTCCAATGGCCTCCTGGTGCGTCCTGGACTACGGTTTCATCCAGGTTCAGTTCAACACTGCCTTTGACAGGATCGAGAGGCAATTGAAGGAGGGTTTCCAAAGCTTTTTCTAGAGTAGGCAGCGAGACGAATTCTGCCCGTAGGTCCACCGTGCCGGCCTTTCGTTTTCCATCTGTGGAGTCGGCATCGTAGCGCCGCAGGCGAATGGCACCTTTGGAAAGGACGTCGCTCTGTGCCGGGGCCTGGTGCCTCCAGGTCCGGGCTTGCAGGGCGAAGGCTCCCACGAACAAAAGTAGCAATACAAGCCCCGCTCGGGGAGCCAATTGGATGGGTGTGATGGGCAAAATCAAACGGTGAATTCGATTCATGAAAGAACCTCCGGTGGCGGCCAGCAACAGACGCTTGGCCGAGGATGGCTGAGAAGGATCCTGGAGACAAAGCGACTCCAAGCGTGTAAGTGCGGTGGCATAGTCCAGGGCGTCCCCTGTGGTATGAACCGCCAAATCGTCGCAGCACAACTCCCGTTCCTGGCGGATCTTCGAGGAAATCCACCACACGGCCGGGTGGTAGAAGAGCAGCACTTCGACGCAAGACTGGATCAGGTTGATGGCGTAATCATGGCGCAGGATATGGGCAAGCTCATGGGCGAGAATCATTTCCATTTGCTCGGGCGTCATCCCCAGAACTGCGGCTGGCGGCACAAGAATCACAGGACGCAGCCACCCCATGACTGTGGGACCCCGCACCCCCTCGCAAAGGTAGATCCGGATGTTGCTGGCCAAGCCCATGCGATCACAAAGGCGCAGCAGGCAGAGTTGAATTTTGTCCGGCCCAGGCACGGTGCGGGGGCGGCGTCGCAACCAATGCAGCCACGCCCACCCGCCAGCGAGGCGCAGACTGAGAATGACCACTCCTATCGCCCAAAGCCCCACCGCCCAAGGAAGAGCATGGTCCAAGTTGCTTGCATCGAGGGGGGGAAGAGGTGCCGCGGGAGCGGACGCGGCAGGTCTTGGGGCATCGTCCCGAGAAACCTCACTCACTTGCGGTGGTGCCTGACCTAGGCGCACCCAAGTAAAGACTGGAGATGTCGCCATCAGCACCAGGGCCGAGCAGGCCACCCCGTAACGCAACCTCGGCGTGGCTCCCTTCAACAACCACATGGCCAAGGCCAAGAACACCGCCACCAGAACCCCCTGCCAAAGGGAATGCAGCAGTGTCCAACCCAGCCGCGCGATGGGAGCGATATCCATCCAGTTCATTTCCGCTCCTTTCTCGCGTGGTCCAGCAGGATCTGGAGTTCATCCAGCTCCCGCTTCGTGGGGCGTTTCGCATTCAGGGCATGGGCAAGCAGCTGGATGGCCGAGCCTCCGAATGCTTTATCCACGAGGTCCTTCAGCAGGCCACCCTTGGTAGCTTGCGGCGCTTCCGCAGCCCGATAGACATGGCTCCTGGCGCTCTCATCGCGCACCAGCAATCCCTTGTCCACCATGATCTGCATGGTCTTCAAGACTGTGGTGTAGCCCAATTTGCGTTCAGCTTGTAAAGCTTCATACACCTGCCGCACGGTGGCATCTCCCATACGCCACAGAACGCGTAGGATCGCAAGTTCAAAATCAGAGGGACGAGGCAGTTCTGGCATGAGGTCTCCGGGATGAATTCAGTCTACGTATCAGTACGTATGTTGTCAACGTATGTTTCCGTAGATTTTTTTCAACAGACCTTCCAGACCTCACTGGGAATAGCGCAACAAAAAAAATTTTTATTCATGGTTGACAAAGTAAACATTGTTTACAAAATGAACCTTGTTGAAATAGGAGACCCCATGGGACCCATCGACCGCCGGGAACGGGAAAAGGAAAAACTGAAAAAGGAGATCCTCGACGCGGCGCGCTACCTGTTCGCCCGGGACGGCTACGATTCCGTCACCATGCGGGCCATCGCCGAGCGCATCGAGTACAGCCCCCGCACCATCTACCTGCATTTCAAGGACAAGGAAGACCTTATCCGGGAGCTCTGCCAGCACGACTACAGCGAATTCGGCAAGGGCTTCGCCAAGCTGGCCGCCGAGAAGGATCCAGTCCAGCGCCTGAAGGGGCTGGGCCTGGCCTATGCGCGGTTCGCCGAGGATTTCCCCAACCACTACCGCCTCATGTTCATGTCCGATTCGCCCGACTACGAAGGCAAGGGCGAGGAAGAGTGGAAGGGCAACCCCGAAATGGACGCCTATGCCTTCCTGCTTGGGACCGCGGCGGAAGCCATCGCCACGGGCCGCCTCCACCCGGTCTACAAGGATGCGGAACTGCTGGCCCAGACCATGTGGGCGGGCATCCATGGTGTTCTTGCCCTCCACTTCTCCAAGTGCCACGACCCATGGGTAAAGTGGCGGTCCTTAAAAAAGCGCGTGAAGACCATGGTGGATCTCCAGGTGGATGGCCTGCTCGCAGAGCCCGTCAAACCCGCGAAACACCCCAAACCGAGCCTTGGCAAGAAAGGATCCTGACATGGTGGATCTCGCCCTGAAGATCCTGCTGCATGACAAGCTGCGCTTCACCATCACCGTGGCGGGAGTGGCCTTCGCCGTGGCTCTGGTCCTGTCCCAAGTGGGCCTGTTCTTTGGTCTGCTGAGCAATGCCACTCCGACCATCCGGAATGCCAGCGCTGACTTATGGGTGACTTCGCGCAACACGCCCAACGTGGATTTCGCCCACGAATTCCCAGAGACCTATGTTAATCGCGTGCGCTCTATTCCCGGTGTGTCCAAGGCTGACAACCTCATCGTCACCTTCATGAACATTTCACTGCCCAACGGCGCCGAAGAAGGCGGCGTCTTCTACGCGCTGGACGACTTCAGCGCCTGGAATCTGCCCTGGCGCGTGAAGGAAGGGAATATCCAGGATCTCCGCCGCGGCGAATTCATCTTCCTGGACGAAAGCGCCAAACGCCGTCTTGGCGACTTCGCCATGGGCGACTTCCGCGAAGTGCAGCACAACCGGCTGCGCATCGCAGGCCAATCCCAGGATGCCAAATCCTTTACCACGACACCGGTTTCCTTCATCGATTTCCGGCGGGCCCAGGAGATGAATCCTGATCTCCTGAAGGGCAACACCAGCTATATCCTAGTGAAGCTGGCGCCCGGGGCCGACGCCAGCGCGGTGAAGGCCGAGATCAACCGCCGCCTGCCTTTCAACGATGTGTACACCTCCAATGAATGGGCCTCCAAATCCGAGGCCTACTGGATCAAGAACACGGGCATCGGCCTCAACGCCTTCCTCGCTGTATTCCTGGGCGTGTTGGTGGGCGTGGTGGTGGTGGCCCAGACGCTCTACACCTCCACCATGGAACACATCAAGGAATTCGGAACCGTGAAGGCCATCGGCGGCAGCAACGCCGACATCTACCGCATCCTCGCGCGCCAAGCCACCATCGCCGCGGTGCTAGGCTTCATCCTGGGCCTTGGCATCGCCTTCGCGCAAAAGCCCGCCATCGAAGCCATGGCGCTGAAGCTCATCATGCCCGCCTCCACCATCGCCATCGTGGCCATCGGCACCCTCCTGCTCTGCCTAGCCTCCGCCATGGTCAGCTTCCGCAAGGTGGCCAACGTGGATCCGGGCCTCGTCTTCCGGAGCTGAGGATAACGGATCCGTCCCTCAGGCCATTTCCCCCTGCCCAGAACTTTTCTTTCCGCTCCAGGATTTCCGATGATCTCCGCTCTGCTGGTTCTCTTCTTTTCGACAGCCGCCGCGATCCACATTTACTGGGCGGCCGGGGGACGCTTCGGTATCGGAGCGGTTCTTCCCGAAAGGAACGGACAGCCTCTTCACAAGCCCTCCACCGTTTCCACGCTCCTGGTGGCCATTCTTTTCGCCGCCGTGGCCGCGCTCGTTCTGGGGAATGCCGGAACCCTCCTCTTTGCATTTTCCTGGTCTGGCGGCCTGATCAAGGGCATCGCCCTCCTGTTCGCTCTCCGGGCGGTGGGGGAATTCAATTACCTCGGGTTCTTCAAACGGGTGCGCGATTCCCGCTTCGCTAGATTCGACACCCTGCTTTACTCGCCGCTTTGCGCGGCGGTCGCCTGCGGCCTGTGGGCGATCTCCCGTCCCTGAATCTCAAGGAGGCAGACCATGACGGTCTTAAAAGGAATCGATCTCACCAAGGCATTCCACGACGGCAATGTGGAAACGCAGGTGCTCCGGGGAGTGTCCCTTGAACTCCAGGCAGGCGAAGTCGTCTCCCTGGAAGGGCCTTCCGGATCTGGTAAAACGACCCTCCTGCAGATCCTGGGCTGCATCCTTTCCCCCAGCGCTGGAACCCTGCACATCCACCAGCACAAAGTGGACAGCAACTCTAAGCAGCTGGCGGCGGTGCGGCGCCGCAACATCGGCTTCGTGTTCCAGCAATTCAACCTCTTCCCCTCGCTGAGCGCGCTGGAGAATGTGCAATACGCCATCAACCTGAAGGGCGTGAAAGGTCCGGCCGCGAAAAATGAGGCCGCCGCGCTGCTTGATTCGGTCGGCTTATCGGATCGTGCCCGGTACCTCCCGCGGGATCTTTCCGGTGGCCAGAAACAGCGCGTGGCCATCGCCCGGGCCCTGGCCTGCAAACCCAGCCTCCTCCTGGCGGACGAACCCACCGCGAACCTGGACAGCACCGTAGGCTCCCAGATCCTTGAGCTATTCCGCGACCTGGCCAAACAAGAAAACCGCGCCTTGCTCATCGTCACCCATGATCCCAAGGTCCGCAGCATCGCGGACCGCGTGCTCCAGATCCACGACGGCCGCCTTCAATCCTGAAAGGATATTCCATGAAAACCAGCACAGCCCTCAAAATCATCCTTCCCCTCACCGCCGCCGCGGCCCTCACGGCTATGGCGCTTTTGCAACGCGAATCAGGGCCCAAGCTCGCTGCGGCACCGCCACCAAGCGGCGATGCCGACCTGGGCTGGGTCCGTTGCGAGGGCCGTGTTGCGGCCTATCCCGGCTTTGATGTCACAGTCGGCACGGATTTAGGCGGAACCATCGAGTCCCTGCCCATCCATGAAAAGGACGTGGTCCGCAAGGGCCAGGTGCTTGCGCGCATTGATGACCGGGAGCAACGGGCCTCCATGGAAGCTGCGGAGGCCCGGGTTCGAGAGCAGGGCGCAGAAATCGCATTTCAGGAACGGGAGGTCAACCGGCGCCGGCAGCTCTTCAGGGATGGAGCCCTGGACCGTCGCAGTGTCGAGGATGCGGAGAACCAGCTGCACCTCGCCCAGGCCCGGCAGGACGCCGCCAAGGCCTCCGTGGACCAGTTCCGGGCGCAGGTCTCCAAGCGCCAGATCCAGGCGCCCATTGATGGCGTGGTGATGGAGCGCTTCGCCAATGCAGGGGAAACCCTGGCGCCAGGAGCCCGCATCCTGCGGCTCACGAACCTTGGCCGCACCCGTGTCGAAGCCGAGGTGGATGAGTTCGACGTGTCGCGCCTGAAGGCTGGTAACGATGTGGAAGTCAGCACCGAAGGCACCATGGGAACCTGGCATGGCCGGATCGAAGAGTTGCCGGATGGCGTGGGTCCCAGGCGCCTCAAGCCCCAGGACCCTGCCCGTCCTACAGATATCAGGGTGCTGTTGGTGAAGATCGCCTTGGACGAGGCGACGCCCCTGAAACTCGGCCAAAAAGTCGAGTTGCGGATCCGCCCTGTAAAGTAGCGCGGAGGAACACCGTTGAGCGGTTCAAACCAGATCCTCACCGGCATTTTTCAACAGGTGATGAATATTCCCCTTGCCCTCGTCTCACGAGGAAGGCATTCTGCTGGTTCGCGACCGCCTACGTCCTTCTTCGTCAGACATAAGAGGCCGTAACAAGTGTCAAATTGCTTTTTGAGAACCACCCATCGCGTCGGCCTGCGGCCGACATAAGGGCCCCTAACAGGCTCACCAGAAGAGCACTGGTTATCCTGTAAGGGGCCCTAAACCTCACCCACCCGCGGCCCGTAGGCCCCGAGAGCCTTCCCTGGCGCCGGTCTTGATGACAGTTGTTTGATGCATTCTGATTTTGCCGTTCAAGGAGTGATGATGTCCCGATCCACCACGGCCGCTTTCCAGGCCCTTCCCGCCCTTTTCATCGCGTTCGGCCTGGTGGCCCAGGATGGTCCGGCCGCAGCTCCGGCTGTCCAGCGCATCACCTTGCAGGATGCCGTCCAAGCTGCGCTTAAGAACAACCTGCAGGTCGGCATCGCCGAGCAGGTCCGGGATGCCACCAAGGCTGGCGTCCTGATCAACCAGGGCGCCTTCGACTGGTCCCTGTCGAGCGGGCTCAATTTCGGCCGTACCAAGAGCGCGAGAATCAGTTCGCAGCCGTCGCAGATCAACCCGGGCACCCTCGTCACCACGGATTACGAATTCACGACCACTACCCGGAACATCAACGCCACAGTGACTAAACCATTTGAATGGGGCGGGAATTTCTCCATCGCCTATGGCTCCCAGTCACCGTTATATTCCTCAACGGACCAGTCGGGCACGATCTCGGCCATTTCTTCCACCAATCAGGTGATCACGACGCCGACCCCCACATACATCACTCCGTTCCCCTACTCCAGCAGCCTGTCCGCCACCTACACCCAAAGCCTTCTGCGGAATGCGGGCCGCGACGCAGCCAGTGTTCTGCTCATCGTGGCGAAGAAGGGCTCCATCCAATCGGACTACATCTTCCAGCAAGCCATCATCGCGCTGGTGGCCGACACAGAATCCAAGTATTGGGATCTGGTGTTCGCCAAGCGCAATCTTGAAAACAAGCGGCAGTCGCTGGCCCTTTCCCAGAAGCAGCTGAACGAAAATCAGATCCGTGTGCAGGTTGGAACGCTGGCCCCGATCGAAGTGACCAGCGCCGAGGCATCGGTGGCCCAGCGGGAGCAGGACATCATCGCCGCCGAAGCGCAGCTTGATAATGCGAAAGACGCCCTTGCGCGAGCGCTTTACCCGGATGCAGGCAGGGCCACAAACCTGGAGGCAGCAGACGCGCCCAGCATCGAACCCTTCCGGTTCGACGAAAGCACCGCGGAAAAAACGGCGCTGGATAAACGTCTGGAGCTGAAAGTCTCCAGGCTGGATCTCGAATCCAAACAAGCCTTGGAAACCTCGGCCAACAGCAAGCTCAAACCCCAGCTGGACTTAAATGTGGGTTACATCGGAGCTTCCAACACCCGCGATAATTTCAGCGGCGTGAACAGCGATCTGACGGGCTTCAAGTATCCCGGCTACAACCTGGGGCTCACCTTCTCGATTCCCTTCGCGAACCGCGCCGCGAAAGGCGGCGTATCCCAAGCCCGCGCTAATCGCCGCCAGAGTGAACTAAGCCTGAAGGACCAAGAACTGGGCATCGTCCTGCAGGTCCGCACGGCCTATCGCAATCTCGAAGCCGCCGCAAAGGGCGTGGCCGCTGCCGAAAAGACGCGCATCTTCCGGGAAAAGAACCTCGACGCCGAAAGAAAGAAATTCGACAACGGCATGAGCACCAATTTCTTCGTGCTGCAACGGGCCGATGAGCTGGACACCGCCCGTTCCGCAGAACTCCAGGCCCGCATCACCTACGCCAAGAACGTCACCACGCTCGAGCAATCGCTCGGCACCCTGCTGGAAGCGCGGAAGCTGGAAGTGAAGTAGTCTCAAGTCTCAAGCAGATAGAAAAACGGCCCCTGAAGGGCCGTTTTTCTACTTGGGACTTGGGACTTGGGACTTGAGACTTAGGACTTAAGACTCCTCACGCCATCCAGAAAAACACCACCGTCATCCGTTTATCGCGGTGCTCGATGCCGCAATAGGACGTGGCGGAATGCACAAGATCAGCGCGATAGACGATCAAGCGATTGAAAACATTGTCTACCCTTAGGTCCTCGGACCACGCTTCAAGCGGCATCTTGGCCACGCCGAGAGCTTCAGGAATATTCGCGTGGGGTGGTGGGACGAAGTTTCCACCCAGAGCGCCATTCCCCAGCCGCAGGCGATAGAAGGATGTTCCAGTTCTTGCCGGCGCTTTGGGGCTGAGATAAATCACCCCAGCGTACCGGCAGAGTTTCCGGGAATCCGTATGAGGCCGCGGACCGGATTCTTTTTCTCCCACCAGTTGGATCCAGTTGTGGTTCAGCATCGCGCCCTCTGGGGTCTGCTCCTGCCATATTTTTTTCGCGCCGGTCTTCTCTTTCACCCAGCATTCCACGCGATCCAATTCTTCTGGCAGCAGACCATTCGGCGCACGCATCCCCGGCCAGAATTCCGGCCGGTGGGGGAAGCCGTAGGTCCAATCCTCGCGGGCTACGCAGCGCTCGAAAACCTCTGTGGCATTGGGGAGAAAATCATCCTTGATCCAGTAGTCGCGGCCCTCTTGCGGCTTCCGGTACGGAAGCGCCATGACACGCCCCTGCGCTGGGTTTCGCTGGATCATGCTAGCTGGGCCCTCTCCTGGATCTTGACTCTCGAATTCAACCCTCTTCACCGGTATGCGGGAATCCCAGTCACTTCCTGCCCGATCACCAGCATGTGCATGTCGTGGGTGCCTTCGTAGGTGTAGACGCTTTCCAGATTCGCCATGTGGCGCATGATTGGATATTCGTCCAGGATGCCGTTGGCGCCGAGGATCGTGCGGGCCTTGCGGCAGATTTCGAGGGCGGCGTTCACGTTGTTCATCTTGGCCATGCTCACCTGGGCGGGCGTGTACTTCTTGGCGTCCTTGAGCCGGCCCAGCTGCAGCACCAGGAACTGGCCTTTGGTCAGCTCGGTGACCATCCATGCGAATTTTTCCTGCTGGAGCTGGAAGCTCGCGATGGGCCGGTCGAACTGGATGCGGTGCTGCGCATAGTCCAATGCGCATTGATAGCACGCGTCCGCTGCGCCGAGGGCGCCCCAAGCGATGCCGAAACGGGCCTGGGTCAGGCAACCGAGCGGTCCCTTCAGGCCCTTCACATGCGGCAGCAGGGATTTTTCCTCTTCCACGATGACATCTTCCAGCACCAGCTCAGACGTGGTGGAAGCCCGCAGGGACCACTTGCCTTTCATTTCTGGCGCATTGAAGCCCGGCGTTCCCTTTTCAACCAAGAACCCGCGGATGCCGTCCTCGGTCTGCGCCCACACCACTGCCACATCCGCGATGGAGCCGTTGGTGATCCACATCTTGGTGCCATTGATGCGCCACTTGCCGCCGGGTTCGCGCACGGCCTTGGTGAGCATGCCACCGGGGTTCGATCCGAAGTCCGGTTCGGTCAAGCCGAAGCATCCGATTTTTTCCCCCTTGGCCATCTTGGGAAGCCAGTACTGCTTTTGCGCTTCGCTGCCATAGGCGTAAATAGGCCACATCACGAGGCTGCCTTGCACGGACGCAAAGGAGCGAAGGCCTGAATCGCCGCGTTCCAATTCATACATCAGCAAGCCGTAAGCCACGCTGGAAAGGCCCGCGCAGCCATATTCCTCGGGCAAAGAGGGGCCATAGAAACCCAACTCCCCCATCTTGGAAATGAGATGTTTCGGGAAAGTCTGGTCCTGGGCGTGCTTCTCGATGATGGGAAGGACTTCACCATTCACGAAGTCCCGGGCCGTTTCCCGGACCATGCGCTCTTCGTCGGTGAGCAGGCCCTGGAAGCCCATGTAGTCGGTCATGTGGGTGAATGTGGCGTATGCGCCGGCCATGAAAACTCCTGTGCCCTGAAGCCTCGGGCTTTGACCCACCTGATTGGCGGTGGGAAGTTGAAAATCGAAGCGCTGCAGCAGCGCGCCCCAGGCAAGAACCGGGGTTCGAACCCAACCTCCGAGTCTACAGCCTCTAGGCCGGATGCCGAAGGATGAAGAGCCTGTGAGGTAATGAGGTTCGAGGTATGAGGCAAGACCAGCGAAGCGTCGGAGCATCCTTTACCTCGTCCCTCATACCTCCTTCACCCCTCTGCGAGTTTTGGCGGGAATGGCATTTCAGCTTCCTTTGGATCCTGGATCAGAGCTTTGGATTCCGAAGCCGGTTTTTCGTAGCAGTGGCGGCACCGGGCCTCGTAGGCTTCAGCTGCGCCCACCAGAACCTGTCCTCCGCTGCGAAGCGTGCGTTGGCTACGGCTGGCCACCGCGCCGCAAACCACACAGATGGCCTGAAGTTTGGAAACGAACTCAGCTTTGGCGAGAAGGATCGGCATGATCCCAAATGGCGCGGCGGCAAAATCCTGGTCAAGGCCTGCGACGATGACACGCACGCCTCGGTCCGCGAGTTCCTCCGCAAGGTCCACGGCACCTTCATCCAGGAACTGGGCTTCGTCCAATGCCACCACTTCGACCGCTGGATCCAGCAGGTCGCGGATCTCCCGGGAATGGCGGATGGGAATAGCCTCCAATTTCTGTTGGCTATGGCTGGCCACGGCGAACACGTCGTAGCGGTCATCCAAAGCCGGCTTGAAGACTTGCACTTTCTGCCGCGCAATGAGGGCCCGCTTCACGCGACGGATCAGCTCCTCGGATTTACCACTGAACATGGGCCCGCAAATAATTTCGATGGAGCCATTACGTTGGTGGACATACATCTTAGGGCCTGGAAGGAAATAAGGATGCCATTTGCGAGGAGCGCCGGGCAAGCAAGGCAAGGCGACCGACCGAAGGCATATCGCCCATACGACGAGGGAGGTCAACGCAGCCTTGCGCCGCCCGCCGCCCTCGCCCAGGGACCCGTGTCCGCGGCTTTGCCGCGGGAGAAGGCCGCAGTGCGGCCTTCGATACAGGGGAGGGTTGGCGCCCATCCGAACCAGTCCCCGCGGAACGCTGGGCGTCCCGCCCGCCCTGCGGGCGCTTGGGGTCTGGTCCCACGGCGTCAAGGCCCTTGTGCGTATTCACGATATGCCCTACGGGCCTTTCCTTGCGGGTGCATCGCGGCTGGGGGCCAACAAATGGCATCTTTATTCCCTTCCAGGCCCTTACTAATTGCCCTTGGCAGTCGAAGAACCTGCTGGTTTAGCTGGCTCTGGTTTGGATTCGCTGGGCGAAGGGACATCTGCTCCGGCTGGCAGGGCCTTTGGATAGGGCGCGAACAGCGGGTCGGGGAATCGGGTCAGGTCCATCACGGGGTTACTGGCGTCCTGCAAAGGACGGCCTAACGATTTTGCAAGCGCCAAGCCACCATCGGAGGGGGACGCCATACGCAAAGCCCAGTCCTGCCGGATGCGTGTGACCACGTCCGGCGTGTCCCTTAAATCTGCGGGTTGCAGACTGGCGAGGCCTTGGTTCAAAGAGGTACGGCTTTTCGGCACATAGGCCAGCAGCGGGAAAAGAATGAGCGCCGCCACCCAAGGCCAGAAAATCCTGGAGGGACCATCGGGTTCATCTGACTTCCCCATATCAGGTGCATCATCGGTGGTCCAGGGCCGGGATGGCTTGTTCACATCGGTGCGAATAGGCTCCAGCAAGCCATCTTCTAGCAAGTCTGCAATGGTCTTGCAGGTATCCAGCTCCTCATATCGGCTGACCAACAAAACGTCTTGCACGCTTTGGGCTTGCTCAAAATAGGTGAGCACTGTTTCTTGTTCGTGGCTCAGCCCTGAACTCCCTTGGGAACCGCCTCCACCTTGACCATCCAGGATTGTGGAAAGCTCACGGTCAATATCCAGCTTTATCCCTTGTCCCTTGGCGGTTTTGGCCAGGGGCGTAACGAGGTCCGGCAGACGCTTTTGAACCTCGGGCCACTCATCCTGGATCCGGGCGGCTTCCATAAGCACGGTGTCCACTGGGATCGGAGGAAATGCTCCCGGTCCAGATCCAGGGGCAACATGGAATCAAAACGATAGTCGCCTTCCTTCCACCGGAAGGTGCGATAGATGATCGCCATGGCTTGGTTGAAGAGCGCGTCCTGTAGATCCTGGGCGGTGACTTTGCCGCTCTCCAGCAGAAGGGTGCCCATGAGCTTCAGTGTCTGCCGCTGGAGCTGCACGATCTGCATGAGCTCTTCGCCGCTGAGCCTTCCAAGGCGCACAAGCATAGTGCCTACGCGGTCTTCCAGCCGGACCTGGTTCGAATCGCATCCAACAATTTCGCCCTGATCGAAGAACACTTTCACGAATTCCTGGCCACGGGAGAGCACCAAGGTGCCGCTCTTGCCCTGGATCTTGATCATGTTGAAAAGGGAGAAAAGATCGAAATCCCTTAGCGAGCCTTCGAGTGCCATTTGGAAAATCCTTTCTGCGAAGGCCCCTAAGATTTCCGGGGAAGGAGCTTGATCCATGACCGGAGGAACAGGATTGCAAGCAACAGAAGGCCCACTGGAAGCCAGGTGCTTACCGGGTCCGGCAGGATTTCGCCGGGATAACGCACGGTCTGGCCCGTAGTCAAGGTAAGGCCAAAAGCAAAACTGAAGAAAAGCAGTTCCATGAAACCTTCGCGGGTCTCACCCACAAAAGCTTGGTCCGCCCCAGGCAGAAGCACGATCAAGGCCCTGTGGATCCTCCGTTGCGAGGTCTGGAAACCAGCCACCTCATCCAGCTTGCGCCTCCGGCTTTCCGCATGGAGGCCATCCTTCAGGGTGAAAAGGTGGTGGCACTTGGAACACACCCTGGAATCGTCGCTATCGGTGGTTCTGAAAGGTTCTCCGCAGCGCGTGCATTGGCTGGCGTGGGCCTGCTGGATGCTCTGCCGCAGCCGCACCAGGAACAGCGCCACGGCGAGGATGGGCAGAATGAAGTTCAAGGCGATGCCCTTGTCTTTAATGTGCTCTGTCCACCGGGTGGGCGTGGGCGAATTGTAAGCGGCCATCAAGGCCCTGACACGTGTTTCTGTATCAGGCAGCGGGGACGCAAAGGTCCGCTGGTCCTTCTTGGATTGGTTCACCGCTTCCAGCCGCTCGTAGGCCAGGCCATCCACTTGCCTGGCCTCGTCCTGTTTCCCGATGCCCAGGACCGTATCCAGATGTTCGAAAGCCAGCACACTCTGATTCACCAGGATTTCAATGCTCTTGGGGTTGACCCTGAAGGCCTCGTCGAATTCCTTCGAGGCATCTTCATGCTTGTTCTGTTGGTACAAGGCTACGCCTAGATTATTGAGCACTTCCGCTTGGTCGGAATGATGGCCCAGCAACCCCCGGAAGGTTGTTTCGGCGGCTACCCAGTCCTGCCGTTGCAGTTGCTGCCAGCCCTTGAGAAACTCGCGATCCTGTTCGGAGAGGAATTTCAGGACCTGAGCATCGGCCACACGCACCTGAGGTTGCAATTGGAGCGCGACAATGCTGGGTGGCGGCTCGTGGGAAGCCTGGGGCTCAAAAACCGCCAGAACCGGATGCACCAGCTGGAGCAGCAAAATGAAAACAACGGCTTTGACTTCCTTGGTGTTCAAAAAGGGTGCGAGCAGCCAAAGCCAGAACATGGCCATGATGCTCGGGTCCAGGCCCGCCACCACCGGCAGTGTGATGACCAGCCCGCCGAACAGGGCCAGCACCAGCGGACTGATGCTGCGGCGGAGATGCCCTTCTTCCCAAAGATGACGGAAAACCCGGCGATAGCGCATCGTCATACAGAGCGTCCAGCTCCAAAGCAGCATGGCTGCCATGACTCTCAACCAACCCGCATGGTGCACGATCCATAGCCAGCGATTGGTTGGGTGCGTCATCCGCAGTTGATTGAGCTTGATGACATCCGGCAGGCTCCAGATGTAGCCGCGGACGCCCTGTTGCCTCATAAGGGTGATCCGGGTTCCCAGCAGCGAAGGATGGCCGGGCGTCCAGCGTTCAACGGTCTGGATCACCTGCAACCCCAGGTCGGGATTGCCCTTCTTGCCGAGTTCACGAGCCCAGAGCGCCATGGCGTCCACCAGTGGCAGCACGTCTATGGTGGCGTAGCCTCGCCTGAGCAATTCGACTTCCTGAACAGCAACCTGAATGGCCTGGGGATCACCGCTTTCGAAGGCCTTCTGAAGCCGCTTCGCACGGTGGCTGAGGGCAATGGCTGGAATAAGTTCTGGGGCCGGAAGGGGCTGCGTGGGCGAAATCGGGGCCATGGCGGGCACCGGTGCTGGCGGGGGAGCGGCTTTCTCGGCTGATGGCGCGAATGCCCACAGAGACACCGACATCAGCATGCAACTCAACGCATTCAAGGCTCGGCTGGATCGCATGGGATTCCTTAGTTAGCTCGGGTTGCTTGGGGATTGGCGTTGGGTGTGGCCGGCTGGAGATCAAGGATCCGCATTCGCAGATGATAGAGCACCTCATCCAGCTCACCTGATTCCACTTCGGTCAGATTACCTTGGACTTTTGTCTGGAGAATGCTCATCAAATCCACGTAGAACCTTGCTACAATTGGGTTTGCTGGGGGTTGCGCAGGCATCTCGGGATGAGGCACCCCCATGGCCATCAATGCCTGTTCGGCCAGCAAGTTAACCAATCTTGAAAAGGAAGGTTCAGGTACCGATGCCTTCATTTTGAACCCCGGGATTTTCCAAAAGCCTACCACACACTGACATCCGCAGCCGAATTGGTTCGGGTCCTTAGGCGGGTCCTTAGGATTGTGCCAACCATCACTTGTCCGCACCCTTGCCTCAATGGGAGCATGTACTACTTAGATTCAGGAGGATCCCATGCGTAGAATTTTTCCCTTGATCATCACCTCAGCCCTTTGCCTGACCCTGGCAGCCGACAGCACCGGTGGCATCTCCGGCAAAGTCCTCACCAAAGGAGGCCAGCCCATCCCCAAGGCGGTTGTGACCCTCAAGCGGACGGATATCACCTATGTGAAAGAGTTGAAGACCGATGCTAACGGCAAGTTCATCCAGGTGGGCTTGGCTCCGGTGGAGTATGACGTGCTGGTCCATGCGGAAGGATTCGTGGATTACATGGAGCATTTCAAGATTCCGCTCGGAGAGTTGAAAAAGAAGGACTTCACCCTTCTAAGCACCGAAGAAGCAAAATTGGCTGCCCCAACCACCGCAGTGGCGGTGGCGGCAGACCCTGGCGCCCAGTTGGAAGATGCAGGGTATGCGGCATTCAATGAAGCCACCGGCCTATACAACGCCAAGGAGTGGAAAAAAGCTGAACCCCTGTTTGAAAAGGCCCACACATCCTTGAATGAGTCCCTTGCAAAGACCAAGGACGACGCCGCGAAAGAGCAGATCGCCGAAAAACTCAAGACCGTGTCCCGTGTTTACGGCGTGGTGCTCTACGAAGTGGGCAAAGGTGAAAAGGTCACTGCCAAATTGGATCAGGCCAAACCATTGCTGGAAAAAGCCTTTGAACTGAATAACAAAGACATGCGCGTTGCCGAGGCCCTGCTCAACATCTCCAAAGAAAAGGGCGATAAAGAGGGTGAGGCCAAGTACCAGACCGCCATCGATGCAGTCGTAGGCAAACGACCTGAAAACGCCTACAACGAAGGAGTCGCTGCCTACAACGCCAATAAATTCAAAGCGGCCAAAGAATTCATCCTGAAGGCCATCGAGATTGATTCAAAATTCGCGGACTCGTATTACATGCTCGGCCTCATCGAGACGAACAACAACAGCATGAAGGCGGCGAAAGAGGCTTTCAAGAAGTGCCTGGAACTAGCGCCCACTGGCAAGCACGCGGGTGAGTGCAAAGAGTTCATCAAGGCGCTGTAAAACAGCCGCCACCACAACGGACGGGACCCCTCGAAGGGTCCCGTTTTTTTGCACCGAGCGGAATCAGCCCTTCAATTCGAGGCTGATGGGACAGTGGTCGCTGCCCAGCACATCCGTATGGATGGCCGCGTCCTTCACCTCCGACAGCAGCTCAGGGCTCGTGAGAAAGATATCTATCCGCCACCCCACATTCTTGGCCCTGGCCCCACCCCGGGCGGTCCACCAGGTATAAAGCCCAGGCACACCTGGATTGCGCTGCCGGAGCACATCCACCATGCCCGCCTTGAGATACCCCTGGAACCCTTCACGTTCTTCCGGTGTGAAGCCGGGATTCTTGACGTTATCCTTGGGCCGGGCCAGGTCAATTGCTTCTGGCGCCACGTTCATATCGCCGGTGAGGATGATTTTTTCGCCCTTCGCCTGCCGGGTTTTCAGAATGTCCGCCAAATCCGCTGCGAATTTCTGCTTGAGGGGTAGACGGACCAGCCCCGCGGATGCGTTGGGGAAATACCCGGCAATAAAGGTCAAATCCGCCAGCGTGCTGACGATGATGCGCCCTTCTGCATCCACTTCGGGCAGGCCGAGGCCCTTGGTGTGGCTCCATCCGGAACCCTTTCGCGTGAGGGTGGCGCAACCCGCGTAGCCTTTCTTGGCCATGGATGGGAACCAGCACACATCGAATCCCGCCTCAAGCTGCTTGCGCACTTCCAGATCAATCTCATCCCACTCGCATCGGATCTCCTGGAGATTGAGCACATCGGGGTCGGCTTGTTCAAGCCATTCCATGAATCCCTTCTTGAGCACGCTGCGGAAGCCATTCACGTTCCAACTGATGAATTTCATGGAAACTCCAGATTCACAGGATTCAGTTCTTGAGGTTTTCATAGGCCACAGGGTCGAAGCCGATTATTGTCCCTCGCGGATGCACCAGAATAGGGCGTTTGAGCAGATTATTATCCTGGACCATCAATGCAATGGCTTCTTCTTTTGTGAGCCGCCGGTCCTTCAACCCCAGTTCCTTGTATTTTGGGCTTTTACTGCCAAGCATTGGCGCTGGGTCCACCGGTAGCAGGGCTTCCAATTCCTCGGCATTCAGGGGTGTCTTGAAGTAGTCGCGCACTACGATTTCGATCCCCAGCTCCGCGAGCTTTCCCTTGGCATTGCGGCAGGTGGTGCAGGAGGATTTCATCCAGAGGACGGGTTTCATAATGTCTCCACAAATCGCTCCCAGAGACGGGCGGACTTGAGTTGCCAGTAGGCCATGAGCAGCAGGACCGGAAGCCCTTTAAACTTCCCCGTGTGCAGCAGGGCCACGCGTCCACCTCTGCGATTCACCACATAGCGGGACCATTCCTCCACGCCTGGCACTGGGTTGTCCCAGTGTTCGATCTCGACCCGGTCTGGTTCGTTCACGACCAATTGGGGAGACACCCGCGCATGGCGCGGGTGCCATGCGCCATAACGCTCCCCATCCAGAAATTTTTCCTGGACACGCTCGAAAGGCGCGTCGGTGTCCCGAAGAAGTTCGAAGGACCAGGCCGGGAGCTTCACTTCACGATGAATCCGGGTTTCGCGTCGTCCGGCGGAGCGATGAGGTAGGGCTTGCTGGCATTGTCGCTGGCGGCCAGCAGCATGCCGTGGCTCTCGATGCCCATGAGCGCACGGGGGGCCAAATTGGCAACTACCACGACTTTCTTTCCAATGAGTTCTTCGGGGGTGTATCCAATGGCGATGCCACCCAGGATCGTGCGTTGCTCGAAGCCCAGATCCACGGTCATCTTGATGAGTTTCTTGCTCTTGGGAACGGCTTCGGCGCTCAGGATCTGACCCACGCGCAAGTCGGTCTGCGCGAAGGTGTCGTAGTCGATGACGGGTCGAAGTTCCGGGACATCGAGGGGTGATGCCGCGCTCGCAGATTCAGCGGTGGTAGGCGTTGGCGTCGAAGGCTCTTCCAATGCTTTCAATTCGGCTTCCTTGTCGATGCGGCTGAAAAGCGGCTTGGGATCACCAACCTTTGAGACCGCGGGTGCGTCATAGACGAATTCACCCAGGGACTGCTCTGCGGCTTTCCCGGGCATTCCGAGACTGTCCCAGAGCGACTGAGCCATCACCGGCATAACGGGAGCGATCAGCAGCGAAGTGGCTCGAAGGGAGCGATAGAGCAGGCCCAGCACTGCATCCAGCTTCGCCCGGCTGGCCTCATCCTTGGCGAGTTTCCAAGGTTCGGCCTTCACAATGTACCCATCAAGGAAGCGCAAGTGAATCCATAGGCCTTCTAACGCACCGTGAAAATCATCGGCCTTGGCCTTCGACAGGAAGTCAGGAACGAGCGCCCTTCCCTGCTCGGCGACGGTCCGATCTAACTCATCAGTAGGGACAACCGCAGGCGCTAAGCCATCCCGATACTTCTGGATCATCGTGATACTGCGCGCCGCCAGATTTCCTAGCCCGTTGGCCAGATCCGCATTCAACCGGTCCATGAATCCCTCGAAGGAAAAACTTCGGTCGTAGCCGACCTGCATGTCGCGCATGAAATAGAAGCGCAAAGCATCATTGCCAAATTTCAGCAGGGTGTTGGGCCGGACCACGTTGCCCTTGCTCTTGCTCATTTTATCGTCGCCCATGAGCCACCAGCCGTGGGCGAGGATTGTCTTAGGCAGTTCGAGGCCCATGGCCATCAGGAAGGCTGGCCAATAGACCGCGTGGAAGCGCAGGATATCTTTTCCGACAATCTGCAGATCAGGCGGCCAGGCGCCTTCAGGCGCACCGGTCAGGTAGTTGAGCAGGGCATCGAACCACACATAGATCACATGTTTATCGTCGTCCGGAACGGAGATTCCCCATTGGATGCTGGTGCGGCTGATGCTGAGATCCTGCAGGCCACCTTCCACGAAGCGCTTCACCTCGTTAAAACGGAAATCCGGCTGCACGAAATCAGGATGGGCCGCGAAATATTCCAGCAATGGTTTTTCGTACTTTGAGAGGCGGAAATTGTAGGTCTCCTCTTCCAGTTCCACCAATTGATGCGCGAGGCCCTGGGCCTGCAATTCCTTGGCTTGGATTTCAGTTACGAAAGCCTCGTCGCTGACGGAATAGAGGCCTTTGTAGGTGGACTTGTAGATGTCGCCGCTATCAAGCAGCTGCTGGAATCGGGTCTGCACGACCTTGCGATGGTCCTCATCCGTGGTGCGGATGAAACGGAAATGGGTGATGTCCATCCGCTTCCAAAGCTCGGTGTAATTGGCGACCACTTCATCCGCCAAAGCCTTGGGCGTGATGCCTCGCGCTGCCGCGGCCTTCTCCACTTTCTGGCCGTGTTCGTCGGTGCCCGTGAGGAAGGCCACATCCTCACCCATCATCCGGTGGAACCGGGCGATGACATCCGCCAGCACCGTGGTGTAAGTGTGGCCGATATGGGGCCGGTCATTGACGTAGTAGATGGGCGTGGTGAGGTAGAAGGGCTTGGACACTGATTGACTCCGAGACTTCAGTCTAGCGGAGGTTTTGGGGGCTGTGGGCGATGGGCTATCAGCTATCAGCAATTGGACGGCGCTCCACTAAAACTTGCCCCGGCCCATCCGAGACCTCGCTGATCTCATTCCTCGACCACCGCGACCTTGATGATGCGGTCATCGGCGCGGATAGCCTGCACCACGGCGATGTCGGCGGCGCCAACGGCCTTGCCGAATACCGTATGCACGCCATCCAGATGGCTGGGATTGCCGCCGTTGACGATGAAGAATTGGCTGCCGCCCGTATCCTTGCCCGCATGCGCCATGGAAAGGGCGCCCAGCACGTGTTTGTGTGGGTTTCCCACAGTCTCGCATTTGATTTTATAGCCTGGGCCGCCGGTGCCAGGAATGCCCTTGGCGCCTTCACGGGTATTGGGGCAGCCCCCCTGGATGACGAAATTCGGGATAACGCGATGAAAGGCAAGGCCGTCGTAGAAGCCCGCAGCGATCAGCTTCTTGAAATTCGCAACGGTACCCGGAGCATCGTTATCGAATAGTTCGATATTGATGTCGCCTTTGGCAGTCTGCATAAGTACCCGGCTCATGTTCACTCCTTTGTGCAATCTCTCAGAATAAGCTGGAAAATCTGCGTTTTTGCGAGGAGGCAGCATGAACGCCGTTACGCGCTGGCCAGAAACCGCTGGTCCTACCTAACGGCGCCTAACGCTGGAGACAGCTGATTCAAGTGGACAGCCCTGGGCCTCCCGCACCCCGCCCCCAGACGCTGATTTCACGCGCGAACAAGGTGGAACTTGGCGGGACATCCTACCAATTTCAAGCGATAAAATTGATTCTCTCGGCTCCCAATGCGCAGATGAAAGGAAAACGGCTGTTCCGCCTTTCGGGGCGGCTTGTTCCCGCCAGCGGCGAGCCGATTGCCATGGAACTCACGGCCACGGAAACAGGGTCCATCCACCTGCTCAAACTCACCCGGTCGAGAAGGAATGGGCAGGATGTCTGGGCCGCGACCATGAAGACCAAGGCAGAGGTGCTGGACTTCCAGGCCAAGGCTGGGGGCAATCTGCTGCTCAAACTTTCCGGTCCCCTAGCCGCGACCCTTGAAAATGGAGGCAGCTCCACTGGATGGAGTGGCGAGATCCGTGCCCGCTTCGATGGGATTTCGGAGTGATATGAGACACACTGGAGGCTGGAGATTGAACATGAAGCAGACCCACCGATTGGTGTTCGCAGGATTCGTGCTTTTGGCCGCACTCGGTTGCAACAAGCCCAAGGTGATCCATTCCGTTGCCAAAGTCGCCCCGGTGAATGTCCCAGGCGGCACCTTGACCTTGGCCTTCACCCGGAAGGTTTTGGGTCCTGTGGAATTAAGTCTCGACGGCGTCCATATTCCTGTGAAGCAGAGTCCGAAAGGCGGCAAGACCTTGCTGGTCACCGGCATCCTGGAAGCAGGGCTTCCCGTGGCCTCCAGCTGCTCAGGACGAGGCGCGTGCGCCAAGTGCGTGGTCTCGGTGCTGAACGGCTTGGAGGCCCTTTCCCGGCCCGGCGCCCACGAGTTGATGGTGCTGTCCCGGAATGGATTGCCAGATCATGCGAGGCTCAGCTGCCAATGCCGCGTGATGAATAGCTCAAAACCAGTCCTGATCACCACGGGCTACTGGTGATGCCACGATGGCAAAGATACTGGATCTTTGGCCTGGCTGGCGCACTGACCGTTTCCTGGGCGGGATTCACCGCCTACAAAACCCGGACGGTGTCGGCTGAACTGGTGGATCCCCCTTTTTATCATCCAAAACCTATTGAAGTGGTGGATCAGACCTACGCGGAACTCGCGAAGGGGGACGGCAATGATCCAGGTGGAAGCTGGAGTTCACAAGAGGTGGACGATCTTCAACTCTGGACCTTCCGCCGGGCGAAGCCATCCAAAGGCATCGTCCTGCTGCTCCATGGCTTCGGCGATGACCGTTGGGGAACCAGCCCGGCGCTCAAGTGGTTTCCAGGTCAGGATGCGGCGATCTTCACCTACCGCCGCCGGGACGATGCCATGCGCGGCGGCGGTCCCGTGCCACCCGTGACCTTCGGCGCCCGGGAATCCGAAGAGGTGGTCCGCATGGTCCATTATCTTGAGGCTCATGGCTGGCGAAGGGACCAGATCCTGCTCATGGGCCGCAGCCTGGGGGCTTCCGTGGGGCTTTTGGCCCTGGTCCGGCTGGAAGCCGATGGACACGGCCCTTTGGGCGGCATCATCTGGGAGGGCGCCCCGGCCAGTTCCCGCAGCTTTGGCGAAGCGCTGGTCCGAGGCCCCAAGGATCGCCTTTGGCATCCATTGGTGGCGCCCCTGGCCGGAAAGTTCGGCAGCGCCCTCGCGGCCCAACGTGGTGGCTACAAGGTAGGCGATACCGATGTGTTGGCGCGCATGGGGAACCGCGCCCTCCACACCCCCGCCTTGTGTTTCCTGGCTACAGAGGATCGTTTGGCCTCGCCCCAGGTCCAAAGAAAAATGGCAGACCATTTCAATACAATCCGGTTGTTGGAAATTCCAACTTGGCACCTGAACTGCTCGGTGCTGCTGGGCCCGCATTATGCAACGGCCATTCGAACTTTCACGGATGACGTGCTCAATGCTGATGGCTTGAAGCACTAAGCCGCGGGCAAGTGGGCAAAGGAAAGTGAGGGCCCCGAGAAGGCCTCCGAAGAGGCCCTTTTGAAAAAAACCAATTATCACTTACTGATCGTTCATGATCTTGGCGACGAGTTTGGGCGACATGTTCTTGATGATGGGCTCGAAGACCTGGCTCACCATGGTCTGGTCGTACTGGATCTCACCGCCGGTGCCCGCGACCTTCACTCCCACGTTGCTGACTTTGCTGTCGTCGCCCGCGGCCCCGATGATCTCGCCGGTTTCCACATCGATGACCCGGGCGTCCAGGCGGCCCGAGAATTCGGCTTTGCCGATCTTCACATCGCCAGCCACCGCGCCCAGGGCGCTGTTGCCGGTGAGGCGGCCCACGCCCCAGCCCGTGAGCCCGCCCGTGCTGAAGCCGCTTTTCTTGAAGGCGAAGCGGGTGATCTTGCCGGTGATCATGTATTTCACGCCAAGCAGCTTGCCCATCTTGACGGCGGTCTCGGGATCCACTTCGCCGCTCTGGCCGAAGGCCTGTTCGCTGCGGATTTTTTCAAGGGCCGCGCGGTCGATGAGCCGGATCTTGCCGGAGCCCGCCTCGGAGAGTTCGGTCACGAAAAGATCCTGGATGACGCTGGCCATGCGGGATTCGCTGTTGTGGTTGTCGCCATACCAGGACCAGCCCTCGTAGGCATTCTTGGCCACGGGGAATTCAAGGATGGCCACGCGCGGCCGTTTGGATTTTTCGACCTGGGCGTTGAACGCCTGCCCAGGGAAATGCGAATCCCAGCAGGACCGCTGAAGCAATGAAGAAGTTGCGGAAACGCATGATGAAGCTCCTAAAAAAAAATGGTTACTTGGAATCGTCGTCAATGAGCTTGCTGCGGAGTTCTTTGCCCAGTTTGAAATACACGACGCGCTTGGGTGGTACTTGAATGCTGTCACCGCTGCGTGGGTTCCTGCCAATTCTGGCTTTCCTGTCCCGCAGCCGGAAACTGCCGAAGCCCCTCAATTCCACGCCATCTCCGGTGCGCAGCGCACCCACGATGCTGTCGAGAAAAACATTGACGAGAAGGTCAGCATCCTTCTTTCCGAGGTCCAGCCGCTCCATCAGGTGCTTGGACAAATCAGCTTTGGTGAGGGTATCCATCGGATCCATGGAATCTCCAGGTCTACATCGGGGGTGACCCCCATCATCACCCAGTCTTGAATTGGGTCAAGTACCTCTGTTCTCAAAAAAAAAGGGGGCAGGCGCCCCCTGGGAAAAAAAAAGCGACATTTCAGCTCATGATCCAATCCAGCAGGAAGCGTGGGCCCTCTCCCGAGGCGCCTTGGGAACGGAAGTCCCGTTCTTTCGCGGACCACCCACCACTCAAGTCCACATGGGCCCAGGAAGCATGATCCACGAACTCCGACAGGAACAGACCAGCGGTGATGGAGCCGCCCCATCGGATGCCCGTGATGTTCTTGAGATCGGCCAGCGTGCTGCGAAGCAGTTCTTTGTATTCCTCGACCAAGGGGAGCTGCCAGAGATGCTCGCCCGTGGCATTGCCGCCATCCAGCAGCCGCTCCACCAGTTTCTGGTCGGTGCCCATGATGGCGTTGACACCATCGCCCATGGCGATGAGCGCGGCGCCCGTGAGGGTCGCCAAGTCTACGATATGGTCGGGTTTCATTTCCGAAGCCCAGTGCAGCAGGTCCGCCAGGACTAGGCGTCCTTCCGCATCGGTATTGAGCACTTCGATGGTCTTGCCGCTGCGGCTGCGCAGGACATCGCCGGGTTTGTACGCATTGCCGCCGGTCATGTTCTCCGCCAGGCCGATGAGCCCCGTGACCTTCACGGGAGCTTCGAGCTGGGCGCAGGCCACCAGCGTGGCCAGCACAATCGCCGCGCCAGCCATGTCGTCCTTCATGGTTTCCATGCTCGCTTGCATCCTTGAGGGACAAGCCACCGGAATCAAAGCAGATGCCCTTGCCCACCAATACGATGTGCTTCTTGGCCTTTTCCTTCGGTGTGTAGTCCAGCTTCACCACCCGTGGCGGGCGGGCGGAACCCTTGCCGACTCCCAGCACGCAATTGAAATTGCCCTTCTCCAGCGCGGCGACATCCATCACCTCGCAGTGGAGCTTATGGTGCTTTGCGAGTTTGACCGCCTCGGCGGCAAAACTTTCGGGATACATGTCGCCGGCAGGCGTGTTCGCCATGTCGCGGACCCGATGGCAGGCCTCGACGCCGGCCTCGATCTGGCTTTGGCGGCGGCGGGCTTTGCGGGTGTCATCGCCGTTGGTGAAGATCTCGATGCTCTTGAACCGCTTGGCCTCGGCCTTGTCCCCCTTGAAAGTCACCTGGTCGTAGTCGGCAAGGAGGATGCCTTCCAATACCGACTCCTGCACTTCGTCGTGGCCAAGCACCGATGTGGCGGGCGCGACCACGCCGATGGACGACCAGTGCTTCTTGATGGCATGGCGGCCGGCGGTTCCCACGGCTTTTCGGATTTTGTTGAGGGTTAGGGCTTCTTCTTCGCCCAGTCCGACCAAAAGCATCCAGCGGCTGTCCTTCACGCCGTTGGGATGGTGGAGCGGCACCATCTCCATGAAGTCCGCCTTGAAATCCCCTTCATCCATGACCTGGCGCACCACCTTGCTGATGGCCAAGGGCAAGCGGTGGCGCTCGCGGCCAGAGAATACGGGAACGATGAGCACATCGCCGGCGAAATCTTTTCCGGGTTGGGAACTGATATCAATCGTGGGCATCTGAGCCTCCTGAGACCTTCGAGGCTATCCTCAACTTCCGACTCCAGAAAGTGATTTTTTTGGCTGTTATCTACCGTAAATATCTTGGAGGAAGATGACCATGGCCCCTTGGACAAACGCCCAACCCTTCCATATCGGCAGCCAGTGCATGCCCTCATCTGCCCCGGCCCCCTGGCCTGCCTGCGCCCAGGGCTTGCTGAGGGATGGCGCATCCTGGCTTCATGGGAGCGGGTGGGATGGCGACCTGCTCGGCTTGCCCGGAGGCCCGCTCCTGGAAAGCCGGTGGGATGGGCAGCGTTGGATCACCAGCTGGATGGCCGCAGCCAACTGGGTTCGCCTTTCGATAGCCTGGAGCGAGCGGCGGACTCGGGCCATCCGTGGATCGGCGCGCTTTCCTACGAACTGGCCTGCAGCGAAGCAGGCCTCCCGCATCAGGATCCCGAGGCCGGTTCCTTGGGCCTATGTTGGCGGCGCCTGACGCAGGCCCTCCATGTGGATGGTGGCAAGTCTGAAATTTGGAGCTGGGACGGCGAACCGGCCCAATCATCCGACGATGTCCAGAAGTGCCTGGCCCAAGCCTGTGTTCTAGAGAGGCCACAACTCGGCAGCCTCAGTCCCAGGTGGAATGAAACCACCCACCACGACGCCGTGGAAACCATCCGCGCACGAATCCTCGATGGTGGATTCTATGTGGCGAATCTTTGCGTGCCTTTCGACGCCGGCTGGTCCGGCGACGCCACGACCCTGGCTCTTTCCTCGTTCCGCCGCGCCGACCCGCCTTTCGGCGCGCTCCTGCCCCTGGGCGGCCTGACCTTGCTCAGCCTCAGCATGGAGCGGGTGCTTGGCAAGTCCGGAAACATACTTGTTTCCGAACCCATCAAAGGGAGTGTCCCGCGCATGGGCCATGCCGCCACCGATGAACTCGCAGGCAAAGCGATGCGCCTTGATCCGAAAGAGATCTCCGAGCACACCATGATCGTGGATCTGGTGCGCAATGACCTTGGCCGCGTGGCGGAAATCGGGTCGGTGCGGGTTCCAGATTTCATGGCGCTGCACGCCTATCCCACCGTTCAACACCTTGTGAGCCGCGTGGAGGCCGAGGCCAGGCCCAATGCAGGGCTCGCGGAAATTCTCCGCGCCATGCTGCCCGGCGGCAGCGTCACGGGTGCCCCGAAACACGCGGTCTGCGCTCATATCGCCGGTGTTGAGGCCGCTCCGCGTGGTTTTTATTGTGGGGCTCTCGGCTGGATCCACCGAGGCGATTTCGAATTGGCCCTGCCCATCAGGACCGCGCAGCTTTTTGACGGCCGCCTAGTCTATTGGGCCGGTGGCGGCATCACGCTGCGCAGCGACGCCACCAAAGAGTGGCAGGAATTGCACCTGAAGACGCAAGTGATGGGACAGTCATGAGCTAACAGCTTTGAGCCATGGGCCAACAGCTATGTGCCATGCTCATAGCCCATAGCCCAGGATTTACGCTGCCGAGGCTTCCTTGATGATCTCCTCGAAGCGCTCGAAAAGGTGCGCCCTCGGCCCCTTGGGGACTTTTTCAAGGATCATGCCCGCCTGTTCTGGCGTCCGCCCGCCCTTCTTCTGATTGCAGGTCAGGCAGCAGGCGACGAGATTCTGCCAAGTGGTCTGGCCGCCCTGGCAGACCGGAACCACATGGTCCACGGTGGTGGCCTTGTGGGAGCAGCCCTGGTACATGCAGCTGTGGTGGTCCCGCTTCATGACGCGCCGCTCCAGGCGCCCCATGAGCAGCTTGGACTCCGAACAAGCTGACGCATGGGGGAAAATCACCAGCATGAAAGCGCTCCGGAATTCCAGGTTCCGCTCGAAGGTGGCGGGCAGCAGCACGAAGGCCCTGCCCCCGGCCACGGCCCGGATGGCTTTGCGGCGGGTCATTTCCTGCATCGGGACATAATTCTGGTCCACGGCGATGACGTCGCCCGCCCATGAACGTTCCCTGCGGATAGACATCACGGTTTCCAAAAAGAATGAAGCGGTAAAGCCATTCTGTAGCTATTTTCGCCTAATGCCCGTGTTTTTAACGAAAGAATTTCAGATTTACCTATTCAGTCTTCGTCATTTCCGTAACCCAATGTCTCCTTCGCCTCGGCTTCGGGGAGCGCCTCTACTTTCGTGAGCTTCCCTGAAAGCAGGCGGCTGCGGGTGCTCACATCGCCCAATTTCGTTTTAGCTTCATCGAGTTTCTTGTCCAGGGCTTCAAGCGCTGCGCCGAATTTTCCGAATTCGGTCTTGATAGCGCCCAAGGTCCGCCATACTTCGCCACTCTGCTTGGTGATGGCCATGGTCTTGAATCCTACCTGCAGGCTATTGAGAAAGGCCGTCAACGTGGTCGGGCCCACGATGGTGACCTTGCAGTCCCTTTGAAATTTTTCCAAGAGTCCCGGCCGGCGCAGGGCTTCGGCATAGAGCCCCTCGAAAGGCAGGAAGAGCAGCGCGAAATCCGTGGTGTCCGGGGGCGCCACATATTTGTCGCGGATATCGCGAGCCTGGCCCAACAGGCGATTCTCCAAGGCGCGGGCCGAGATCTCTACAGTGGCCAGGTCGCCGATTTCGTAGGCCTCCATGAGCCGCTGGTAGTCCTCGATGGGGAATTTAGCGTCGATGGGCAGCCAGACGGTCTTGCCCTCTTCGGGGCCGGGGAGTTTCACTGCGTATTCCACGATCTCGTTGGAGCGTGGACGGACTTTCACGTTGGATGCATACTGCGAAGGCGCCAGGAATTGTTCCAGCAGCGCGCCGAGTTGGGCTTCTCCCAACACGCCGCGGGTCTTCACATTGGTGAGCGCCCGCTTCAGCCCGCCCACGTCGTTGGCAAGATTTTGCATGGCGCCGAGCCCAAGCTGCACCTGCTCCAGCCTTTCGGAAACCAGCTTGAAACTTTCACCCAACCTCTTTTCCAAAGTGTCGTGGAGTTTCTCATCCACGGTCTGCCGCATCTGCTCAAGTTTGGCTTCGTTGCCTTTCTGGATGCTGTCCAGTTTCTCTTGAACCCGGTCCTGGACTTGTTGAAGCTGCGTCCTTTGCTCCACGCGCCCTTCTTTCAGCGCGTTTTGCAGTCCAGAATTCAGAGCCTCGAAGCGTTCCGAAAGTTGCTTCGCTTGGTGGGCCAGGGCGGCTTCACGGCCTACCGCCGAGTCCCTAGCCAGTTCTTCGAGCGTCTGTTGAAGCTCAGTGAAAGTCCGTTGCAATGGCAGCAGCTGGACCGCCGTATCGGATTGAATGTCCCGGCGCAGCTGCTTGACCTCATCATCCAGATGCCGATGCAGGGATTCCAACTGGCGGCCTTCTTCTGGCTTCGTGCGCAGGGAAGCCCACACCGCCGCCAAGGCGGCAAGGAAGGCGAGGATGGAGAACAAAGTGGAAAGGTTCATGGTTCCATCATGACTGGGAGGGAGAGTCAGGCATCGTCCACACAGCCTGCCGCCCCTCCACATGGGTCTCCAGGTCCAGTGTCGCCACCCATTCTGTGGGCCATGGGCCTTTGGTTCCAGCCCATTCCACCACCAGAAAATCGCCTGCGCTCACCTGTTCATCCAGACCCAAGGTCCAGGCCCCGGCCTCACCAAGACGATAAAGATCAAGATGAAACACCTTTCCGCGCGGTGTTTCATAGCGATGCAGCACCGCATAAGTGGGTGAGGCGACATCATCGCCGTTGCCTCCCAAACCCACCACGAATCCCCGCGTCCACGTGGTCTTCCCCGCTCCGAGTTCACCCCGGAGCAGCCAGGTCCCGCCCATCGGGGTGGCTTTTGCCAGTTCTTGCCCAAGTTGCTCTGTGGCGAGGTCGTCGCCCAGATATCGTGTCCTCATGCAGGCCGTCCAGCATGGAGATCCCGCAGGAGTTTCGGCAGCTCTTCGGCTAGATCCCGCGGCAACAATGGACCTGGACCTATGCGATCTGCGGCCTTGCCATGGAGCCAGGTGGCATTGATGACGGCAGCGCGGGCGCTGAGATCCTGGGCCCGGAGGCCTGCCACCATACCCGCCAGGAAATCGCCAGTGCCACCCGTGGCAAGACCCCAGTGCCCACTATCGTTGATGTAAAGGTAGCCAGCTTCCGCAGTGATGCTTTGCGCCCCTTTCATCACCAGCACGCCCGGTCCCTTCGCCATGGCCCAGGACTGGTTGAGCCGTGCCCGGGTGGACTCGGCCTTTGGCAGGCGGAACAGACGCGAAAACTCACCCGGATGGGGCGTGATGATCGTGTCGGGCCTAGCCATCCACCCGGATCCTTCGCCATCTTTCAGGGCCGAGGCATCCAGCACCAGCGGGCCTCTCCATTCGGGAATCTCCGTGACTCCGCCGGGGCCAACCAGCAATACATCAGTTCCTTCAGGAATCACCCCATCCCAAACGCACACCATGGCTTCGGGCACCTGGCAGGCAATCTCTGCGCGAACGTCCGCATCCGTGAGCACCGTCACCAGGCCCGCCCCCACCCGCAGGGCACCGAGCGCCGCCAGCACCGCGGCACCGCTCATGCCAAGCCGGCCAGCTCGGATGGCCACATTCCCCTTGTCCCTTTTGTGGGCATTCCATGGATGGGACCCTGGCTGGATCTTATCCACCAACCAATGCCGCGGAACAATCCCGGCCAATCCAGGCGCCGGGTTGTAGTAGATGATGCCGAGGTCCACCACTGTGATCTCGCCGCAGGCCGCCCGGGCGGGCATCAACGCGTGACAAAGCTTTAGGTAACCGAAGCAGGCCGTCCGGGTGGCATAACTCTCGATGCAGTCCGGGTCATCCGGGCGGAGGCCAGAGGGTTGATCCAGAGCCAGAATCTCGCAGTGGCCCCTCCGATAGCTCCACAATTCGGTCCAGGCTTTGCCAACACCTGTCAAAGCGCGATTCGCGCTTAGGCCGAACATGCCATCCACGAACCATACGGATCCGCGCAAGGCGGGTTCGGTCAACGGATCATCGGTGAAGCCGATTTCGCCCCCCACGGCGAGCCAATTCTGGTGCTGAACCTCTGCGTCCCCGCTCCACACAGGATCTGGCGAAAGTGCCCACACCCTCACTTCCTGCCAGCGCTCGTTCAATAATCGCGCAACGGCCAGCGCATCGCCCCCATTGTTGCCGGGTCCCACCACCACATCCACCCGCACACCCTCTGGAATCAACGCCACGGCGCCCTGCGCTGAGATCTCCTGAAGCTCCAGGGATGACACTCGCCCCGAGTTGATGGCCAGACGTTCCAGCGTGCGCATTTCTTCGGCAGTCAGGATCGGGATCATGGGGAGAGTTTAAGCCGTTAGCCGTCCAAACCCAATGGTGTCTTCATCCAGACTCCCCTCCAGAAAGACGCTTCAACTGGTCTAGTTGGAAATGTAAGAAGTGGTCCAGTTGGTATGTCCTTGATCAGAGGAAACTGAATATCCACCGTACTGAAGGAGTTAAATTGCGCCGCTGTCTACTTCAATTCCAGATAATTTCTGGGTTCCTCACCATCACTTTGCTTGCAAGCTGCAGCAGCGGAGGCTCCACCGTATCAGGCCCTGACCCCGCACCTGCAACAACGGTCTCCATCACACCCGGCAACCCTGTCGTGGAACCAGGTTTCCCCCAAATGTTCACAGCCACCACGGCTGGAACCTCGAACCTTCTCGCAGTCACATGGTCTATCCAGGAGGGCGCAATCGGCGGCAGCATTGGTACGAGCACCCTTGGAAAGGGCTTGTATGTGGCACCCGCAATGTCTCCTGGAAGCACCGCCACCTACCATGTTGTAGCGACAAGCACTGCTGATGCCACCCTCAAGGGATCGGTCGTGGTGACGGTCAAAACCCTTCCCAAGGTGGTGGTTTCACCCTCGGCAGGAAACCTATTGCCGGGCGCCACCAAAACCTTCACGGCCACAGTGGCCTTCGCGCAGAACACAGCCGTAACCTGGAGCGTGCAGGAAAGCGGCGGCGGAACCATCACCCAAGGCGGCCTCTACACGGCGCCCGCAAGCATTCCGGGCGCCATCGCCACGTTTCATGTGGTAGCCACCAGCGTGGAGGATCCCTCGCGCAGCGCCGGGGCGGAAATCACCATTCAGCAAAGCGCCACCACTGGAACCTGGAGCGCCGTTGGCAATCCGCTCGTGGCCCGAGGTGGGGGAGCTTTCGGTGTGGCCCTGGCTGATGGCCGGGTTCTCCTGGCCGGGGGATGGAACGGGAGCCAGCCATTCTCGGACAACATTCTCGGCAGTGCGGAACTTTACAATCCCGCCACGCAGACTTTCACCGCGACAGGCTCCATGCTCGCGCCTCGTTACGGCGCCACCGGCATCTTGCTCGCCGATGGCCGGGTATTGGTGGCGGGCGGGCAGACCACGGGCACATCAAGCGTGCTCAAGACCACCGAGCTGTTCGATCCCGCATCGGGCACCTTCTCCCCGGGGCCGGTGCTTCTAGTGGCGGAATCACGGCCTCAGCTGGGTTTGCTGCCCACGGGCGAAGTTCTGGTAGCGGGCAATGGCACAGGCAAAATGGAAATTCTGAATGTCTCGACGAACACCACTTCCGGCCCCTGGAATCAATCCGTGGCGCGCCAGAATTTCGGCGCCACCATGTTGCAGGATGGCCGGATGCTTATCGTCGGGGGATATCCGGGAAACGGCATCTACTCGATGCAGGCCGAGATCTTCGATCCCGCCACCAAGGTATCTACCCTGGTGGGCAACTTGTCCGCGGCGCGGCAACTCATGAGCCTGGTGGTGCTCCAAAATGGAAAGGTGCTGGTGTTGGGTGGATCGACCACCACCGCTTTCACCACCGTCGAGCTTTTTGATCCGGCGACAGGCTCCTTCACCCCGCAAGCTCCCATGTCCATCCCTCGTGGTTCCTTGCAGGCGATCAGGCTGCCGGATGGCAAGGTGCTGGTGACCGGTGGAAGCACCTACCTAGAGCCCGCCTATACGACGTCTTCGGAAATATTCGATCCCGCCACTGGCAGCTTCACGCCCACCGCCAGTGCGATCACGCCGAGGTCCAGAGGTTTCTTGCTTCCGTTGAAAGACGGTAGCTCGCTGTGCTTCGGAGGGTTCGACCTGGCGGGCCTGCCCGGCGGCAATAGCATCACCGCCGAGCGCTACCAGTAAGGGCCTTCACTTCGAAGGAAGCTTAGCTTCAACTACGGAAGCCACCCTCGACCCAACTTGAAATGCGAGCCGCATTCACTCGTATTCGATGGTCGCGGGTGGCTTGCTGGTGATGTCGAAGACCACGCGGTTGATGCCCTTCACCTCACGCACGATGCGCTGGGCGATGCGGTCCAGCAGTTCGTGGGGAAGGCGCGCCCAATCGGCGGTCATGAAGTCTTCGCTGGTCACGGCCCTGAGCGCGCACATGAATTCGAAGGTGCGCTCGTCGCCCATGATGCCCACGGTCTGGACCGGCAACAGCACAGCAAAGGCTTGGCTGGTCTTGCCGTACCAGCCGCTGATTTTCAATTCATCGAGAAAGATGGCGTCGGCTTCCTGGAGGATATGCACGCGTTCACGCGTTATGGCGCCCGGCAGACGCACCGCGAGGCCGGGACCCGGGAAGGGGTGGCGCTGGTTCATGTCTTCGGGCAAGCCAAGTGCCAGACCTGTTTTGCGGACTTCATCCTTGAACAATTCCCGAAGGGGCTCCACCAGTTTCAGCTTCATGCGTTCGGGCAATCCGCCCACGTTGTGGTGGCTTTTCACCAGCACCGCGCCGCCGATGCCGCTGCTTTCGATGACGTCGGGATACGTCGTGCCCTGCCCCAGGAAATCCGCCGCGATTTTTTTTGCTTCGCGGTCAAACACATCGATGAAAGTTGAACCGATGATCTTGCGCTTGGTTTCCGGATCCGTGACGCCCTCCAGCTTGCCGAGGAATTCTTGACTGGCATCCACCCAGACGACACTCAGATCGAAGGGCGAGAAGTAGGCCTGGACCTGCTTCATCTCATCCTTGCGCATGAGCCCGTGGTCGACGAAAACGCAGGTGAGCTGCTTGCCGATGGCCCGGTGCAGCAGCAGCGCCGCGACACTGGAATCCACGCCGCCGCTTAAACCGAGGACCACACGGCCGCTTCCAACTTGTGTACGGATCTGGACCACTTTTTCTTCGATGAAGTGGCCCGCATTCCAATCCAGCCTCATGCCGCAATGTTCCAGAAAATTGAGAAGCAATGCGCTGCCGTTCACGCTGTGGGTGACTTCCGGGTGGAATTGGATGCCATAGCGCCGCAGTGCCTGATTTTCCATGGCGGCCACTGGCACAGTTGGAGTAGACGCCGTGACGATATAGCCTTCCGGCGCCTTTTCCACGTGGTCGCCATGGCTCATCCAGACAACTTGTTCCCCCGCCATGCCTGCGAACAAAATGCTGTCCTGCCCCTGGCACCGGATGGTCGCCTTTCCGTATTCGCGCTGGCTAGAGCGATGCAGTTCACCGCCGAAATCCCGCGCCATGAGTTGCTGGCCATAGCAGATGCCCAGAACCGGAACACCCAATTCAAAAATGGCTGCATCAAGGTCCGGCGCGCCAGCTTCCAGCACGGAATTCGGCCCGCCACTCAGAATCACGCCCCGTAAATCCTCTCCGCGGATTTCCTGTGCCGTGGCGTTCGATGGATAGACCAGTCCAAAAGCCCCCAATTCCCGCAACCGCCGCGTGATGAGCCGCGTGTACTGGCTCCCGTAATCGAGAATGGCGATGCGCTCGTGATGCATGAGGGCTCCAAAATAGCATTCAAGTGGCGGGTTTGAAGCTCATTGCGTCGTCAACGAGACGTTTGATCGCGCTGCGGTCTTTCCTCTGCTGCTTAACGCCTTCCTCGCGATTGCTGAACGAGAAGTCGACCTCGGGTCGTTCCTGGCGGAAGTTGAGGTAAACCTTGTTGCCCTCCCGGCGAGCCTTCCAGGAGGTCTTCCGAAAGGGTGTCTCCAGCATCTGTTCGGTCGACACCGGAGCAAGGGGACTATTGAAAGTCAGGACGGCATCAAAAGTTCTTGAGCTTGCAGCGTCCAGATGGACTGGAAACCGGCGCGGAACCCCCAGCTTCTGGATGGGTTCCGGCGGCCGTGGCAGGAATATATTCTGAAGCACAAGGTCGCGGCCTTCGCCAAAGAGCGCCTCCGGCACCTGCAGGGAAAGCTGGATCTCAAGCGGTTTACCGAAATCCAAAGGGTCGCTCGTGGAGCCCAAAGAGGTAACCGCATTGCTCGGCAGATCCAAAAATGTAAGCAATGTTTTTTCTAATTCCTTTCGGGTGCCGAGAAGGCTGGCGGAACGCAATCCCCAAGCATCGCCCTCTTCCCTGAACGTGAGAATGCCAGTCATCCGCCTAGTGGCGTCCAAAGTTGCTTCCAGGCGCTGGATCATGCTGGAGGGCGCTAGGGCCTTGTCTGGAATCTGGACCCAAATGCCTCCATCCTCGGTGCAGATCAGCACCCGCGCGCCGCGATGTTCTGAAGGAAGCCATCCAAATGGAGTCAAACGCGAGGTCGGGTCCACTAATAGGAACCAACCCTTGGGAGTTTCCACTTCTGCGGCCAATCCTTGGCTTTTGTCCAAATGTATTGCGCTGATGACGTGGTTGAAAAGATACGGATGCAGGGCCTCGGATCCCTCGATCCGCCCTTCCATGATCCGCGCCAGAACTGGGTAAGCCTTCAGCCCGAACTGCGCAGCCGCTCCCCCAAGGCAGGAGCTCAAATCCTTGCAATCGCCATAGCGTTTGCGGACCACCTCGTTGCTCTCTTCCGGGATCCATCCACGGTCAGGGGTTAGGTAGACCTGCTTGTAAGCCAACTCGCGACTCATCCACTTCGACGCGGCCCGCAGCGCGTCCACGCCTGTTCCGCGAACACCTGGAATGGCGATTGCCTTGGTCTTGGCGTGGTACTGGCCGGCGACCCAGCGCGCAAAACTGTTCCAGTCTTTAAGATCCGGCAATCCGTCCACATCATCCACGCACACCACCTCAACACGGGGCAGCACGTTATGCCCGTTTGGAAGGGCCGATTCATGCTTGGGGATGGCCGGGACATTCTCCAGCCGGATCGGCACGTAGGCCTGAAAGAGCGGAGCTTGCAGCCAGGGGGCGAAATGGTAACCGGCGACCCGCAGTTCCTTGGGCATCTTCACGCCAGAAAACCATCCTCCATCCTTGGCGAATTCTACTTCCCAATGCCTGACAGGATAAGTTTCCATGGGCATGGCATAGGCCACCGCACCCATAGGCAAATGTTCGATTTCCTGGCTCTCAAAGGCGACGATGCTGCCCTTGGTGACCCCCTCGAGGGCCGCGGCAGACACAGTATTCGTGCTCACCTTTCCGCTTGCGTCCGAGTCGAAAAGCACCAGGTCGTCACGATCGACCTTGGTCACGGTGTCATCCGGCCGCAGGTTCCAGCCTTTCAGTTTCTTGATGCGGCTGGCGTTCCCGCCGAGCCCATGAAGGGAGTAGACTGCTTCACCGCTGCCCTTTTCTCCGAGCACTTGGACCAGGCGGAAATGGCGACGGCGGATCTCGCCATGGCCCATGTATGCGAATTCGGTGCGGTCCAGAAGCACCCAGGCTTCTGCATCCTCTGGGGGCTTTTCGGTCGTGGCGGCCAAGGCATAGGACTGCGCCCAATCCGGGAGCTTTCCGATCTTCCACCCGGCGGAAAGGTTCGCGGTGCTCAACACCAGCAGGATCGCCATCCGCTTCATTTCACCTTCTCCACAAGCAGCTGCCGGCGGCAAGCCTCCTCAACCCAGGACACGAATTCCTTGAGCTTTGGGTACATCGTCGCGGGTCCCAGGGACCGCTTTACTTCCACTCGGAGAACCACCTGGATCTCGACACCGTCAGGTTTGGACTGCTGCTCAGCTTTCCATGTCACTTCCCCAAACTCATTGGATCGGTTGATCTCATTCCAACCTGGCCAGGTGTACCCCTTAGGCAGCTTGATGTGGCTTACTGCCTGGTGGACTTTTTGATAGGGCAACACTATGAAGTCCTGGCGAGCCTCAGGCCATTTGCTGGGCACATTCAATGGCCATTGCATGAGCGGGAAGGGATAAATCTCAATGCGGCGCCCGGTTTCCCGCTCATTGGCGCCTTCGATTTCCCAGCGCAAATCTTCGCGGGGATTGGTGGCATTCGTCACTTCGGCCTTGGTGATGGTCACGGACTTGGAAACCAGCTCCAGGCTTTCTTTCAGGGCCTTCGTCTGGTCCCTAGGTTCCAGTCGCATGAAGCGGTAGCGTTCTTGATATTCCGGATAACCCGAGAACCCAACTTTCAACTTCACCGCATCCTGGTCCTCGCCGACCTCCAGGTGGTATGTGTATTGAGTCTGGTTGAAACCCGCGGTCTGGGTTCCTATCGACTCGAATTTGCCGATCCAATCAGAAGTATTCACCACGAAAGCCATGGTGCCCTGATAGTCCGGGTTCAATAGGCCAGGCATGGCGTAACGCAGGGCGGGATCCATCCAGACTGTTCCATTCGCGCCATCGTCCACCCCCAGAATGATGTCCGTGAATTGATTGGGATTCCTGGTGTTCGAGGCGATCCGCCGGCGATCCCGGTCCGCGACAAAGGCGATTTTGGGCTTGATTCCAGCATCCTTCATCATGGAATAGGCCAGGAAGAACATTCCCCAGCCATCCGTGGCACCGTGCTTCGCGCTCTGATTCAGATCGTAGGAATCCACTTCCCAATCTGGCTTGCCCCCTTTCATGGCCGCTTTTTCCGCATAGGTCAATGAAGACAGGTTCCGGAATTGGGTGTTCAGACGGGAAAGGATCTCAGCAGCCTGTTTGGCAGGGCTGCCTTTCAGTTCGTTGCGAAGCTGTTCCGAAAGGCTGCGGTAGGCGGAGCCTCGGGACGGCCGGTCCTCGAAGAAAGGTTTGTAGATTTTGGTCACCACAACCTGCCAAAAAACCGCATCTTCCTTCCCGAAAGCGCGCACGGTGTCTGGGTGGGTCGGGAATACCTCGAGTCGCGGCGAGTTGAATCCGGCCCCCACCGTGAATGGGGTTGATTCACTCGGTAACAGGTCTTCAAGGGTGATGGTCTTTGAGTCAGATGACTCGGAGGC
>JADKJH010000002.1:140000-587373 GCA_016722505.1 Holophagaceae bacterium | reverse complement strand
GGAAAACTCCAGGCCCAGCAGGCCGGCCGAGGCCAAGGCTTTGGTGGAAGCGCAGGCTAAAAAGCTGGAGGAAGTGGCGGGCCTGACCCGCGAGGACGCCAAGAAGGAAATCATTGAATCATTGGAGTACACGGCGAAGATGGATGCCGCCAAGCTGATCCGCCGAATCGAAGAAGAGGCCCAGGAAGAAGGCATGAAGAAGGCCCGCTGGACCATCGGCGCGGCCATCCAGCGGGTGGCTTCGGATGTGGTCTCCGAATCCGCCGTGAGCTCCGTCCAACTACCCAGCGACGATCTGAAAGGCCGCATCATCGGCCGCGAAGGCCGCAATATCCGGGCGATCGAGAAAGCCACGGGCTGCGACCTGATCGTGGACGACACGCCCGAGACCATCGTGGTGTCGAGTTTCGATCCCATCCGCCGCGAGGTGGCGCGACAGGCCATCCTCAAACTTCTGGCGGACGGCCGGATCCACCCCGCCCGCATCGAGGAAGTGGTCGAAAAAACTAAGCTGGACATGGACCAGCACTTGAAGGAAGTCGGCGAGGCCGCGGCCATCGAGATGGGTTTCCCGGACGTCCACCCCAAGCTGCACAAGCTCCTTGGGCGGCTCAAGTACCGCACCAGCTATGGCCAGAACGTGCTGGACCATACGAAAGAAGTCGCGCACATCGCCGAATACATGGCCGGCGAAATGGGTTGCGATGCCCGGTTGTCCAAGCGGGCTGGGCTTTTCCACGACATCGGCAAGGCCATCGACCGCGAAGTGGAAGGAACGCACATCGAGATCGGCATGGAGATCCTCCGCAAGTTCGGCGAAAAGGAAAACGTCATCCACGCCATGAGCTGCCACCACGGCGACTTCGAGCCGCGCACGGTCGAAGCCATGCTCATCACGGCGGCAGACGCGCTCAGCGCCGCGCGGCCCGGAGCCCGGCGCGAAATGATGGAGACCTACGTCAAGCGGCTGGAGCAGCTCGAGGGCATCGCCAACAGCTACAAGGGAGTGCAGAAAAGCTTCGCCATGCAGGCGGGACGCGAGATCCGCATCATGGTGGACGCGGGCCAGGTGAACGACGACCAGGCCTTCTGGATCGCAAAGGATGTGAGCAAGCGCATCGAGGCCGAAATGCAGTACCCCGGCCAGATCCGCGTCACGGTCATGCGCGAGACCCGTGCGACGGAATTCGCAAGATAGGAAGCTCTGATGCGAGCCTGGCTGCCTATTCTGTTGCTGTTCTTCTCCAATATCGCAATGACCTTCGCCTGGTATGGGCATCTCAAAACCGAGCGGAATTCACCGCTCCTCGTGGCCATCCTGGTGAGCTGGGGCATCGCCTTTTTCGAGTACTGCCTACAGGTTCCGGCGAACCGCATGGGTTATGGCCGCTACACCTTGCCTCAGCTGAAGGTGATTCAAGAAGTCCTCACACTCCTGGTCTTCGCCGGTTTCGCGGTCTGGTACATGCGGGAGAAACTGACCATCAACCACCTCTGGGCCGCCTGCTGCCTTGTGGGCGCGGTCTTTTTCACTTTCAGGAGATGACGTGACCGTTTATGAAGTGACCGTGGACGTGGAGGCACGTCTCACCGAATCATTCGAGCAGTACATGCGCGGGAAGCACATTCCAGAAATCCTGGCGACGGGTTGTTTCACTGCTATCCACTTTGAGAAGGCAGCGCCTGCCCGATTCCGAACCCGCTACGAGGCCCCGAGCCGGACGGAACTAGACAACTACCTATCGGAGCACACGGCGCGGTTCCGAGAGGATTTTATGACCCACTTCCCGATTGGCTGCACAGTGAGACGGGAAGTGTGGGAAGAAGTGGAATGCTTCACTGCGCCTCAATGAGACGCAAGGTGGTTTCGTCATTGGGAAGCTGTTTCACCTTGGCCAGGCGCCGCGCGGCATCGCGCCACTTAGGTTCGCGGCGGAATACTTCTTTAAAGATGGGCAGCGCTTCCTGCACTCGGCCACCATTCACCAAAGCCACGGCATGCCAGTAGGGCAGTTCCACGATCTGCGGGGCCAGTTTGGCGGCATTGGAATAGGCATCCAGGGCCTGTTTCCATTGGTTCTTGGAGACAAATGCATCTCCTTCATTCATGAGCTGGTAGGCCCGTTGAAGCTGGACCAGCCGCGATAATTCTGCGATGGGATCGGGGTTGTCCTCCACGCGGAGATCGAACAGCTTGTCGTTCCAAGGCTGGCCCGAGGGCTTCCCTTTGACGATGAGAATGGCCGCGCTCTGCATGCCGCGGAAATCTCCGCCTTCAGCTTGGGCCGCGCGAAGGGCTGCCAGCAGGCGGTCTGCGAGATCGAGCTTGGAATCCTTGAGCGCATCACGGTAGGCCTTGGCCATGGCCGGCCAGACCGTGTTCTTGCCCATCATGTTGGCCTGCACCGCGAAGCCTTCGCCCACGATGCCTCCAGCCTCGGGAATATCCATAGCCCCGGTGTGGGAGGCAGCCCGTCCTTGTGCATCCACCATGCCCACCTGCCGCACGGCGGCTTCGGCATCCACGGAAACCAACGCCTTCAGTGCCTCGGGTGCGGTCTTTCCAGCCTTCATCAATTGAAGTCCAAGCGGGCCGTAGGCGATATCTGGAATGCTCTGGGTGGCCACGGCTCCAACTCCGGGCTCCGCGTGGATCACCCCGCTCCCCACATTGAACCAGTGGCTCTGCACCGCCACGCCCAGGTCACCAGTTACCGGATCCCGCGCCACGATGGAGAAGGTGTGCACGGGTCGTTGGGTGCGGGTCGCAGGCATTTGAGCAAGCAGGGAAATACTGGCGGCGGTGATCATGAAGATACGACGCATAGGCCCTCCTGGAGACTGGTCCAAAGACTACCGCAGCTGTCCAGCCACCAGCAGCACCAGGGCTGCATCCGCCCACAAATGGGTGAGCAGCGCCACTCCCAGGCCGCCCGAACGACGGACGCTTTGCGCCCACAAGGTCCCGACGGCCGCAGGCAGCAGGAACGAGGGCACAGCCCACATCCATCCGAACTGGAGGAACCCCGCGACGAAGTGATGCAGCCCGAAGGCGGCCCCGTGAACGTAGGCGGGCCAAGGCTTGTCGCGGACCAGAGTGCCGCGCCAGAAGGCTTCCTCGATGGTCACGTTGAAGATGAAAGAATAGATCGCCCAGCTCGCCAGTCCGCCGGGCCAATGGCTCAGAAGATCCGCGACGCGATCCCTTGGGAACAAGGCCAAAGGCGGGATCAGCAGAATCAACGGAAGCAGGGCGAAGGCCGCCAGGATCGGAATCCAGGCGCGGCCGACCCGTCCCAATTTTATGGGCCCCCGGATACCAATCAGGCACACGAGATGGTAGGCCAGCACGGCGGCCCATGAATGCTGCGGCCAAAGCAGCCGCGCGGCCCCGATGACGAGGGCCGGCAGCCACCAGGGGATGCGGAGCATGAGTCTAGAGCGCTACCAGCGCAGCTTTTAGCGCATCGAAGGCCGCGGGAATGCCGCCTGGTTTCGTGCCGCCACCCTGGGCCAGATCCTTCTTGCCACCCCCGCGGCCGTCAATGTGCGGTGCCATGAGTTTCAACAATGCGCCCGCGTCGGCGGTAAGCCCCGAAGACACGGAGACGAGCATGGCCAGTTTGTCTTCGGCGACTTTCGAAGCTAGGGCGATGACGGCGCTCTGATGGCGTGTGCGGACCTGGTCCATCAATTCCCGCAAGGCATTACCTTCAAGGCCATCCACGCTGGCGGTGACGACGGTGAAGTTATTTACTTGCTCCACCTTTTCGGCGCTTCCACCGCCGCTGGCGGCTTTGAGCTTGGCTTCCTTCAATTCCCGTTCTAGTTGGGCGATGTGAGCGTCCTTGCCATGAAGCAAGGCTCCCAAGGATTCCCTGGCTGCATTGGCATGGCGGGAAAGGGAAGTGATGAGCGCTTCATCCTGCTGCAGCAATTCCAACGTAGCCGCGCCCGCTACGGCCTCAATGCGCCGCACTCCGCTGGCCACCGCGCTCTCGCTCGTGACTTTCACCAGTCCGATTTCGCCGGTATTGGCGACGTGTGTGCCCCCACAAAGTTCGACACTGAAGCCCGGCACTGACATCACACGCACGCGATCGCCATACTTCTCGCCGAACAAAGCCATGGCACCTGTGGCGATGGCTTCATCAATGGGCATTTCGGCCAAGTGGGTGGCCTTGGCCAGCAGGGTCTGCGCGTTCACCAAGCGCTCGATCTCCGCCATCTGCTCCGGCTCGATGGGCGCAAAATGGTTGAAGTCGAACCGTAGACGGTCCGCATCCACAACGGAACCCGCCTGTTTGACATGGGTGCCCAGGACTTCCCGCAGCGCGGCATGGAGCAAGTGGGTGGCGGTGTGATGGGCCTGGATGCGGGCTCGCCGCTTGTAATTAACTTCAGCGAGCACAGATGTTCCTTCCCGGAGGCCACCAGATGTGACGTTTGTAATTTCGTGAATATGTCGTTTGGCAGCAGGGGCTTTGCAATTTGTCACTTTGGCGGACTCCCGATTCCTGGTGCCAGCGGTGGAATCCCAATGCAGCCTCCCGTTATCCCCAACCTGCCCACCGCTTTCTGCATAAAACGGGGTCTTGTCGAGAAGTACAAAACCATCACCAGTCAGCTGTTGGACGCGGTTATGGTTCCTATCGAACAAAGCGATGACTCTAGCACCCTCAACCTTGGTGGTTTCGTATCCCAAAAACTCTGTGATAGGTAGGTCTGCGAGTACTGCGAAATCACCAGAAAGGCGTTGGTCATGCGATTTCATCCCGGCGCGGCCCTTCGCCTTCTGTTCTGCTAAGGCCGTTTGGAAGCCATCAAGGTCACATTGTAATTCTCGTTCTCGACACCAATCCTCCACAAGATCCGCTGGGAAACCAAACGTGTCATAGAGCTTGAATATGTCAGAGCCTGACAGACGTCCGCTGCGCACGTCGCAAGATTCCAACTGTTTGAGGCCAGCGTTAAGGGTCAAGGAGAACTGTCTCTCTTCTCGATTCAAGGAATCATAGATTCGCTTCTTTTCTCCATTGAGTTCTGGGTAGGCATCACCCATTGCGGTGCAAACTGACTCCACGAGGTCACCGAAGAATTCAGGTGCTGTTCCAATGCGTTTCCCAAATCTGAGGGCGCGCCGGACGATCTTGCGCAGCACGTAGCCACGTCCCTCATTGCTCGGGACCACTCCGTCATATGTCATGAAGGTAGCTGCACGAATATGGTCCGCAATGACCTGGCAGGCAGTACGGAATGCCCGATCAGTGTTCATCCGGCCCTGGATGACTTCGTTGCGGGAATGGGCATCGGCTGGGAGACTTGGATCCTCGATAGAGAGCCAGATGGCCTCGAAAATCGGTTCGAATAGATCGATCTCGTAGTTGCTGTCCTTGCCTTGCAGGATGGATGCAGTGCGTTCGAGGCCCATGCCGGTATCGATGCTGGGTTTGGGCAAGGGCGACAGGTTGCCTTGGGCATCGCGTACGTACTGCATGAAGACCAGATTCCAGATCTCCATGACGCGGTCGCCTTCGCCGTTGGGTTCAGCGTCGCCGGGATAGTGTTCGCCGCGGTCATAGAAGATTTCCGAGCAAGGTCCACAGGGCCCCGTGTCGCCCATTTGCCAGAAATTATCCTTCTTGCCGTAGCGCCGGATGCGCTCAGGCGGCACGCCTGCAGCCCTCCAGAGTTCCTCGGCTTCCAGGTCGGCGGGTATTCCATCGGCGCCCTCGAAGACCGTGACCCAGAGGCGGGAGGGGTCTATGCCCAGCTTCCCTTCATCCAGTGGCCCTGTGACCAGGTCCCATGCAAAGTGGATGGCGTCGGCCTTGAAGTAATCGCCGAAGGAAAAATTGCCGAGCATTTCAAAAAAAGTGTGGTGCCGCGCTGTGAAGCCCACCTGATCCAAGTCGTTGTGCTTACCCCCGGCGCGAAGGCATTTCTGGGATGATGTGGCCCGCGTGTAATCGCGGTTTTCCTTGCCCAGGAACACATCCTTGAACTGGATCATCCCAGAATTGGTCCACATAACGGTCAAATCATCAGCAGGGCCTACCACGGAAGAAGATGCCACCTTGCGATGGCCGTTCTTCTCGAAGTAAGTGAGAAAGCGTTGGCGGAGTTCAGAAGTTTTCATGAGGCATTCCAAGAATTCAGCCACGAAGGGGCACGAAGGTGACACGAAGATAAAACAGCGATCAAGTTGTAAGCAGGGATGGGCCAGCCATGCGTTTCCATTCCAGTTTTCCAGTACGTCCGAAATTTAGGATCAAGCCAACAGGCTTCCGAGTGGCAGCTAAATAGTTCAGGATCTGGGCAAATTCAAGATTACCGAGGACTGTTAATGCCTTGATCTCGACGAGAATCTGGCCGAACACTAAAAAATCACATTTGTATTCCTGTTTAAGGAATTTGTCCCGGTAACGGATTCCAAGCCGAGCCTGCTCCTGGAAAGGAATGCTCGCCAGATCAAACTCGATGCTTAGAGCCTCTTGGTAGACCGCTTCGAGAAATCCTGGTCCAAGGCGCTCGTGGACCTGAATTGCGGCACCTATGATCCGGTAGACCTCGTCAGCAAAAGGCAAATCCTCTCTGAGCAGCGCTTTTCGTGTCGCTTCGTGTTCCTTCGTGGCCACCTTTGGATCAGTCACCTGGGCCTCAGTGCCTGAAATGCCGCATGCCGCTGAAGAACAGCCACACGCCTAGTCTTTGGGCGGCGGCGATGACATCGGCGTCGCGGAGGCTGCCGCCAGGATCCACGAAGGCGTGGACACCATTGCTGGCGGCCAGTTCCAGGCCATCGGGAAAGGGGAAGAAGGCATCGCTTCCCAGCACCGAGCCCTTGGCCCTCTCTCCGGCTTTGCGGCAGGCGATCTCCACGCTGTCAACCCTGGACATCTGGCCCGCGCCGATGCCAACAGCTGCTCCGTTTTTCACGAGCACAATGGCATTGGATTTGACCGCTTTGGCGAGTTTCTGCGCCAACACGAGGTCCTCCTGGACGGGTTTCGGGCTCCGGCCTGTGACTTTGACTTCCCATTGTTCGAATTCGGAGAATTGATCATCCGGGCGCTGCACCAGAAAGCCTCCGCCGATGGTGCGCAAGTCCAGTCCGGATGCGGCCGTGGGCCACTGTTTCGGCATGCGCAGCAGCCTCAATTGTTTTTTTGTGGCGAATACCTGAAGTGCTTCCTGAGTGAAGCCTGGAGCCAGGATGACTTCCCAGAAACTCTGGGCCATGGCCTGGGCCACTTCGATTCCGATGGCCCGGTTGAAAGCCACGATGCCACCAAAACTGGAGAGGGGATCTCCGGCCCGGGCTTTCAAGAACGCATCGAGGGGATGAGCCGCCACCGCTGCGCCGCAGGGATTGTTATGTTTCACGATGACACAGCCAGGTGCCTGGAATTGCCAAGCCAGCCGCGCTCCGGCATCTGAATCCAGCAGGTTGTTGAAGGAGAGTTCCTTGCCTTGCAATTGCTCGCATGCGGCGATGCCTTCCAATCCTGCACCCTGCTCGACGTAGAAAGCGGCAGGTTGGTGGGGGTTCTCGCCATAGCGCAGCCCCAGGTGCCGGGAGAGCCTGAGATTCAGGCTGCCTGGGAGATCCTCGCCGCGTGGTTCGAGCTGGGCTTCCATCCATTTTGAAATGGCCGAGTCATAGGCAGCGGTCAATCTGAATGCCGCCAGCGCGCAGGCTTGCCGGTCCTTCAGGGACCAGGTTCCTGCCTTTTGCTTTTCGAGGAATCCCATGTATTGATTGGGATCGGTGAGCACCGTCACGTCGCGGTGATTCTTGGACGCGCTGCGCAACATGGAAGGGCCGCCGATATCTATCTGCTCGATGCATTCTTCGGGGGAGACGCCGGTTTTGGAGATGGTCGCTTCAAAGGGGTAGAGATTCACCACCGCAAGATCGATGGGCTGGATGTCCAGCCGTTTTGCATCGGCTGCGTGGAGTTGCGATTCCCTGCGGAACAGCAGGCCGCCATGGATCTTCGGGTGCAGGGTTTTCACCCGGCCTTCGAAACATTCCGGGGCGCCGGTGTAATCGGCGACCTCCACCACGTCCAGACCCGCATCCGTCAAAGCCTTGAAGGTCCCGCCGGTAGCGAGCAGGTCCCAACCCATCGCCTTCAGCCCGCGGGCCAGATCAAGCAGACCGGTTTTGTCGTAGACCGAAAGCAGGGCGCGGGGCATGGCTCGACTCCAATTGCCCATTGTTTCATGCGGCAAACTCAAGCGGAACCTATGGTTTGTCCGAAACATGGGAGTGAAGCTGGCAAATTCGCGGCGATTCCTGGATGCTGTTGAGAGGGGTTCCTCATGAAGCTTCGTTCACATCTGCTCGTTCCGGCTCTAATGATCGCCTGCGGCGCCTCCGCGGCCCATGCCCAGGAAAGCTGGGACGCGGGGTTCAAGCTGGTGGCTGGGAACTTCAGCGGCGCCGACGGTGCCGGAATCGGGCAGTCCAAGAACTATGGCGTGGCCATGTTTGGAACTTACATCCTGAGCCGCCGCCAGAGTTTGGAATTCGACGGAGGTTACCGGTACTTTCCTACTGCCACCACGGTAAATGGGGGATTCACCCAGGATGATAAGACTGATGGTTACTACGCATCGGCCCTCTACCGCTGGGGCTGGCGCCAAGATCTTTATGCCCACGCCGGGCTCCGAGCCTCCCAATTCCGGGTCAATACCCGGACTTCTTACAGCGATGGAACCACTTCCCCTGCGCTCAAAGGCGCTTTCACGACGGTGGTGAAGCCCGTGGTGGGCGTGGGCGCGCGCCTCTCCGATAAATACAGCGTGGAACTGAACCTAGTGAGCTTTGAATCCGCCAATATCTCCGGCAAGGCCGCCTCAGGCACCCTGGTGGAAGCGGCTCTGGCGATCCATCTCTAGAATCTGTTCTCTCGATTCTTGACCCAAGGCACTCAGCTGCCAGTTGCCTCAGGCCCTGCCCATGCCTCATTCTGAAGGTTCGAGGTAGGCCATGCCGAAGGTTCTGATCAACGGAGTGGAAAGAGACGTCCCCGTGGGCACGCTGGTGCTGGATGCGTGCGAGCAGGCGGGCATCGCGATACCTCATTATTGCTATCATCCGGCCCTTACTTCCGTAGCCACCTGCCGTATGTGCATGGTGGAGATCAAGGGGATGCCCAAACTGGCGACCAGTTGCACCACAACGGTGGGCCCCGCGCCAAAGGACAATCCCGAAGGCATCGCCATGGAGATCATCACCAATTCCAAGGTGGTGGCCGATGCGCGGGCGAGCGTCATGGAATTCCTGCTATTGAACCACCCTTTGGATTGCCCGATTTGCGATCAGGCCGGCGAGTGCAAATTGCAGGATTACAGCTATGAGTACGGCAGTGGCGATAGCCGCATGGGCGAGGTGAAACGTCGATATCGCTACGAGGATCTGGGCGGAAAAATCGTCATCGACAAGAACCGCTGCATCCACTGCACCCGCTGCATCCGCTTCACCCAGGAAATCAGCGGCACGCACGAGCTCACGGTGGCCCAACGCGGCGCCAAGCTGGAGGTCACCACCTACAGCGGGAAGAGCATGGACGCCAACCCTTGGGCCGGGAATGTGGTGGATCTGTGCCCTGTAGGCGCGCTCACCAGCCGGGATTTCCGCTTCAACCGGCGGGTCTGGTATCTCAAGAACATCCCCACCATCAGCCGCCACTCAGCGCTGGCCAACCCCATCTGGGCGGATGTGGACCAGAACAAAGTCTGGCGTTTCAGGCCGCGGCCCACGGAAGGTAAATCACCAAGCTATTTCATCAGCGATGAAGAGCGCAGCGCCTGCCATGACTACAATCTGAATCCTGGGCATCGCCTGATGGAGCCGCAGATGAAGGGCCAGGACAGCAGCATTGAAGCCATTCAAACGGCGCTTCAAGCTGCAGGCCCCGTGGCTGTCATCGCCCAGGGCGTGTTTGGCTGCGATGCGGCCCAGCGCCTGGGCGATCTCGCCTCGAAATCCGAATGGCGTTTCGGCATCGGGACCAAGAGTTACGCGATCCAATTGCCCAAACTGCAGACGCACACAGATGGCATCTACAACCGGCGTGGCTTTTCAGAACGGGGTTTCCGCTTTTCGATGCTGGATGATCTGGAACAACTGGTGAAGGATGGCTCGGTGAAGGCCTTGGTGCTGCTCTTCGACGCACCTTTTTCCGGAGCCAAGGAAACAGAACGGCTCAAGGTATTGGTTGCCACGGTGCCGTTCAGCCTGGTCATGGAATCGGTGGCATCGGAGCTGGGAGACGCCGCAACGGCCCGCCTGCCCATCACCACTTACCTGGAAGAAAATGATTTCGTCACCACCCACACCGGTGAATTGAGGCGATATCAAAAGGCGTTGGAACCGCCCAAGGGCGTGAAGACCGTGCCCCTTTGGGTGAAAGCCCTGCTGAAGGAACCGGTTCCCGTTCCCGCTGCGGTTTGAGGTGTTCCCTAAGGGGCCGCTGATCCTCGCCTACGATGCCGAGTGCAGCCTGTGCTGCCGCATGATGGACCGTCTGAGGGAGCGGGACCGAAAAGGGCTGTTGGTGTTTTTTCCGATCCAGGGCAAGGATCTCGCCTTCTTCGCGCCGGAATTGGCTGGGCGGGATCTTCACGGGGAAATCCACGGATTGGAAGAGCGAAGCCGCCGAGTCTGGAGCGGCGGGGCTCTGCTGCCGCATGTGCTGGGTCGTCTGCCGGGTTGGCGATGGGTGGCACCGCTTCTGCGCCTCCCAGGCATCAGCCACTTCACTGTGTGGCTGTATCGGAGAAGGGCGGCCCGCAGATACCAGAAATACGGCAAGCAGCCTTTCTCGGATCGGTTTTGAGCGTTATTTTTCGCATTGGCCAGGCGCTTGGCGGCATTCTGTGAAGCATGGGCCTTCATGACGCCATCACCAATTGGCTGATCCGCTATCTCACTGGGGAACTCCCTGGGTATCAGCGGCGTGTGCCGAACGATATGCCGCGAATGCGGGAAACCATGGAACCCTGCGACATCCTGCTGGTGGAGGGCAACAGCCGCATCAGCCAGATGATCATGTATCTGACGCAAAGCTCCTGGAGCCACGCGGCTATTTACATTGGCGATGCCCTGCTGCGTTGGGGAGGGCCCCTTGCCGCCGAAGCATTGGAGCTCTACGGCGAAGAGGCCACCTCGCTGTTGGTCGAAAGCGACATGATCAATGGCGTGACTGTCAGACCGCTCTCCAAATACCAGAATCGAAATATCCGAGTCTGCCGCCCCCACGGCCTGCTGGTGGATGACCGGGACCGAGTCTTGTCCGTGGTGCTCAGCCACCTGGGGGTCCGTTACGACCGCCGCAACATTTTCGACCTGGCCCGTTACCTGACGCCCTTCCACATGCTGCCCCGGAGATTCCGGCGCCGCCCTTTTTATTTCGGCAGTTCAGGTAGCCGCGAGGTCATCTGTTCGGCCCTCATCGCCAAGGCTTTCTACAAAGCCAACTATCCGATCCAACCCATGATCCGCATCGCGGATCCAGCGGCCAGCGACCCAGCCCGCACCCGCATCATGGCCAGGCATCCGAGCTACATCATGCCGCGCGATTTCGATCTCTCCCCGAATTTCGAAGTGCTGAAACTGAATCTTGCTGGGGAGATTCCCCACGAGGAAATGGCCTGGGGCTGAAGCGGATTCAGGCCTCCCTCATCGGATCATCCCAGAATGGATAGAAGCAGTACCACTGGTCCGGGTGCGCGCGGATGAAGTCTTCAAGCATGGCGACATAGCGGCGCATGCCTGCTTCGATCTCCTTCATCCGCTCTCCGCGCCCGCCGCGGATGTAGATGGGTTCCGTGAAAATCCCATGGAAGTCCTGTTCGGCATCCATGAAGAAAAGGCCGCAGAGAATGGGCGCGCCCGTCATCGCGGCCAGTTCCCAGGGGCCTTTGGGGAAGAAAGCCTCGCGGCCGAAAAATGGAATTTTCACACCGCTCAGGCTGAAATCACGATCACCTTGCATGCCCACCAGCTTGCCTTCCCGCAGCACCTTTACGAGGGGCAATGTGGAAAAGCCCACTCCATCCACAGGGACGCCCACCACACCCCCCGCTGCGCGCATATCACCGCGCAGGCGCTCTACGGCCTCAAAGCGGTCAGGCTTGTAGACCGCGTGGATCGGAAGATTTTTGGACCGCAGCAGGATGCCGCCCAGCTCGTAATTCCCGGCATGGGCCGTGAGCAGGATACCGCCTTTTCCTTCTGCCACTATTCGTTCCAGGTTCGCGAATGTTGGCGTGGATTGGACGAGCCCAAGGGCTTCTTCCGGGGGCCGTTGGGCATAACGGAAAAAATCCACCCAGGAGTAGGCGTGGTTGCGGACCACCTTCCGTGCCGCAGCATCCACCCGTGGATCGGTGACCTTTAAACCAAGCACCTGAGCCACGTTGCCTTTCACCGCATCAAGGTATTTCGGACGGAGTTCGATGAACGCGGTCATGATCTGGTCTGCGATTTCATGGCCCCGTTTGCGATGCCTGAAGGTCCGGGAGGCGAATTTAAATAATGGAAAAAGCGTCCCGAAAACTATCTTGTAGGCTAGGCCCAGGAGCCTGGAATCACTTTGCATACGATCTTGCATGGGCTATTACCTGTGGACATTCTGGTTGGGATTACGGGTATCCATCTCTTGCCAAAGCCGTTGTAGGCTTTGCAATCGCTCAGGATAGGTGAGATCTAATGCTTCATCAAAAGGGTCGAATGCGGTCGGATCCTCGATGACCCCATTTGGGAATTCAGGGAAAACCTGGCCCAGCAGATCACGGTCAAGACCTCGAACGCTGAGCGTGCGAATTCCTGGCGTATCGATCAGCGTGCCCCCATAGGGTGTTGGCAGCCATCGCGCAGCGGTGGTGGTTTGCCTGCCCGTGCCATACCTGCTGATGTCGCCGGTGGGAATGCCTGAGCCTGGCATCAGCGCATTCACAAGGGTGCTCTTTCCCACGCCGCTGTGGCCCACCAGGACGGCCGTGCGACCAGCCAGCAGGGCCTTGAGGTCGTCCAGGCCGGTGCCCTGGGTGGCGCTGGTCTCTATTATTGGAAGGCCCTGCTCCCGCAGGGGATCAAGCTCCGGCAAAGTGTCTTTGACGGAAGCGCGATCACGCTTGGTGACGATGATGCGGAATGCGAGGCCTGCCGCGAGAGCCAGGGTCTGGGCCCGTTCCAGAAGTCCTGGACGCATGGGCGGGTCCACCACAGCCGCGCAGGCCCAAAGCTCGTCGGCGTTGGCGCAGATGAGCTGCCAGGGTTCGCGGTCATCAATGCCGCCTCGTTTGAGCAAGGTGCTCCGTGGGGATACGGCGATCACCTGGGCTTGCGGCCGCTTCTTGTCGAAGACCAGTTCTGGCTCTTCCAGGGGCACGGGAGAATAGCGGACCCGGTCGCGCACCACGAGCTTCACGCCTTTTAATTTTCCAGAGAGTGTGGCCAGCAACACGCTGCGATCCGCCAGCTCCAGGTCTACCCACTGGCTATGGCGCTGGATCAGGGTTGCTTCGGGCAGATGCAGCCAGGGCGCGGCATCTGGCAACTGAAGCATGGATTCGGAATCATGGCCTTCAATACTCGTCTGAATGCGCCCTGCGGATTGCTGGCGGCGTTTGCTATCGGACTTCCGTTCATGGGAATAGACCTCCCGGTGATCCAGATCCTGGGCTTCCCGGCTCTGGCCGAGGCGGAATTTGCGGGTCATGCCCTTCCTGCGAATTCCCTGGTCTCGGTGCTGACTTTCACTTTTTCGCCTTCCTTGATGAACAGCGGCACCCGGATTTCAATTCCTGTCTCCAGCTTGGCTGGTTTGGTGACGTTGCCTGAGGCCGTGTCGCCGCGCGCGCCGGGTTCGGTGTAGGTGACCGCCAATTCCACATGGGTGGGAAGCTGGATGCCAATGGGATTGCCATTGAATTTCTGAATCTGAACAAGCATTCCTTCTACCAGGAAATCGAGTGCATCCCCGAGCATCTCGGCGTTGATTTCGTGGGTTTCGTAGGTTTCCTGATCCATGAAATGACCAGCCACCCCGTCGGAATAGAGAAAACTGGCGGGGACCATGGCCAGGTCCGGTTCCTTGAATTTGTCGCCAGCCTTGAAGGTCTTGTCGAACACCGCCCGGGTGAGGAGATTTCGCATCTTCAGCCGCACCAAGGTCTGGCCACCCCTGGCGGTGGGTGTCGAAATCTCGGCATCCAGGCAATGAAAGGGGGTGTCCTCCATCTCGAAGTACATCTTGCGTTTAATGCTGATGGCTTCGATGAGGGCTGCCATAGGGACTCCAAAAGGTTCATTTTATCGAAGGATTTGGTTATTTCAGAGAGCAATTCACAAGACTTCACCACCAATCGCGCCAAGGTTGGCTATATTCAACCTTCTTGGCTCCTCTTTATAGGTTCTATGGCGGATCCCCAACGTGTAGGCAGATACCTGATCAAACGCCCCCTCGGCAAAGGTGGCATGGGGACGGTGTACCTGGCTGAGGATCCCATGCTCAAACGCTGGGTGGCCATCAAGGTCGTCACAACTTATGAGGAAGCCCGCGAGCACGCCATGTCCCGTTTCCGAAGGGAAGCAGAGATCAGCGCTCAGCTGAACCATCCCAACGTGGTGACTGTTTTTGATGTGGGCATGGAACCCGACGTGGGTCCATTCCTGGCCATGGAATACGTGGAAGGCAAGAGCCTGGCGAAGCATATCAAGGATAAGGATCTCGATCTCGAGACCTCGGTCCGCGTGCTCATCCAGGCCATGCGGGCTTTGCGGGCTGCACATCGGCTGGGCATCGTGCATCGCGATGTGAAGCCCGAAAATATCCTCATCAGCGATAACGGCCGCGCCAAACTCATGGATTTTGGCATCGCCCGCACCCTGGGCCAGATGAGCCTGTCCTCTGAGCGCCCGATGTTCCGCGAGCCTTCCGCCATTGATCCCGAAGACGCGGTGGTGAGCCAAGGCTATGCGCAAACCCTAGCGCTTCGCATCACCAGCACAGGGGACTTTCTCGGGTCGCCGGCCTATTCGCCGCCAGAAGTGCTGAAAGGGAGCGATGGAACTCCCAGTTCTGATCGGTATTCTTTTGCGGCCACGACCTTTGAATTGCTTACGGGGAGACTGCCCCACCCCGGCAGCAACCTCACGGCCATCCTCATCCATATCCTTCAATATCCCGTGGCCATACCCCCAGATATGCCGCCCAAGCTCGCGGCCGTGTTCAGGCGGGCATTGGCGGCGGATCCCGATGATCGGTACGCCACCCTGCTTGATTTCATCGAGGAACTGATTGATGCCCTGCCGGGGCCCACTAACCTGCGTTCCCGGTTATTCGCGTCCCTTGCCCAGGAGGATGACGTTGGCGACATCATGTCCCAGCGCCGCAATCAGGCCCAGATGGGGATTGAAGCAGCCCCGCCGGAGCCTGAATACCAGTCCAGCCGCAAACTTCGCCCAGGTGGATCATCTGTTCGCATTGCCTTGGATGAGGAGCCCTATTCAAGCCAGGATTCAGTCCGCTCCACCCAAGGCCGCATCACGGACAAAGGCATCAGTGCCCGGCGCAGGCATCTTCGCGATGAACAAGCTGCCGAGGGCTTTGACGGCTGGCGGATCATGAAGTGGGCTGCCGGAATCATTATTTTCTTCCAAGTCTTCTGGTGGCTCTACCCACGGATCATGGACCCGCGCCGCACGCTGAATCTCGAGTCAGTGCCTTCGGACTCTGAGGTCTATCTTGATGGGAATCTGGTGGGCCGAACGCCAATTCACGACCTTACGGTGAGCGGCCGCGCGAAAAGTTTGAGGTTGGACAAACCGGGCCATGTCCCCCGTTTCGTGGCGCTTGACGAAGGCGACGTGAAGCTTCGGATCTACCTGGATGCAAAACGGCCAGGATTTGCGGTGGTGTCAGAGCCGCCAGGCGCAGAGGTCCATCTAAACAGCGTTTATGTAGGGCGCACGCCGATGACTGGCCTGCCGGCCATTCTGGGTGGTGTAGGGGAAATCCGCGTCAGTCTGGACGGCTACAAACCCTGGCGCAGCGTACTGGTACCCGGAGAGGCCATCCCCAATCCCGTGAAACTGGAGAAGATCGATTAGGCGCAGTTACGCCTTGGCCAGCGCTGTTCTGGTCAAGACGTTACTGCTCCTGTCATGAAAGCCAATCTGAAAACCTGAAATAGGAGGTTTTAGGAAAACGCCGGAATGGGTGTGAGCTGGACCATCAAACCGAGTTTTTCGAGGTCGCGAATGTGCCTCTGGATGCTACGGTGGCGGGACTTAGAGGAGGGAGGTTGGGAGATGGGTTCCTGGTAGGTGGCGCCTTTGCTCATCAGGCGGTAGATGATCACCGCGAGTTTTCTAGCGATCACCATCAGTGCCTTCTTCTTGCTTCCAATCTGGGCGCAGAGGTGGCGGTATTTGCCCCCGAGGTGGCAGTCTTTCGCCTTCACGGCGGCGGTGGCGCATTCCATCAAGGCGCTGCAAAGGTACGGGTTCCCCTTTCGGGCGGCGGCGCGCATATTTTTGCCTCCCTCTCTCGGCACCCAGGTGCTACGCCCGCCCAGGCGGATAGGTGTTTCTCGGTGGGCCACACGCTCATGTCCACACCGATCTCGGCAAGGATCACACACGCGGATGTGAGGCTGATGCCGGGAATACTCATCAGCAACTCCAGCTGCTGCTGCGAGGGGCCATCTGCGCTGCGATGAGCCTCCACATCCTGGATGTTTTCCTCCACGACTTCCAGCCGCTTGAGTTGCAGCGCCAGCAGCTTCCTGGGAACCGGGAACAGGGGCGCTTCCAGGGCCGCCGTCAGCATCCCCAGTTTCTTCTTCACAGAGTGGTGGATGAGCTTGGGGAGTTCGTCCACGACGCTCCGTCCTTCCGCCAGGGATTCCAGAATCGCCATGCCGGATGTGCCGAACACATTGCTCAGCACGGTTCCCAAGGTGACCCCCTGACGTGCGAGAAGCCGCTGGACTTCATTGCGCATGCTGGTCCGCGCTTGGATGAGCTGACGACGAAACCGCGTCAGTTCCCGGGCATCGCGGAATTCCTGCTTGGGCACGAAGCTTGGGCGAATGAGGTCGTGCCGCACCAGGCCCGCGATCCACCTCGCATCCTTGCGGTCGGTCTTATGGCCGCGCAGGTTTTGCATGTGGTTCGGATTCCCCACGGTCATCTGGACGTGGCCTTCCAGTGCCGCGAAAACGGGCATCCAATACACGCCCGTGGCCTCCATCCCCACCGCCTGGCAGCCACTGGCGAAGAGCCAATCCCGAAGCTCTCTCAGGCCCTGTAGAGCCGTGGGGAAACTCCGCTCTTCGTAGCGAGGCCCGCCACTGGGGCCAGAGCGCACCAGGCAGGCCACGAGGATGGCCGAGTGGACATCCAGCCCGCAAGCCACGGGATGGATGACTTCAGCGACTTCCCGGTCCATGGGACCTCCTCTCGAAAAGGGAGGGATGTCCGATGCACGGGGCGAATGAACAGCGACACTGTCATCCGTGCAGACTCTTCCAAGTCGCAACACAATGTGATACCACTACCCGTGCGGGCCAGTCTTATGTGCGGAGTTTCCACTGCCATAGGAGCCGCGGCCACCATTTAGGACATCCCTCAAGATGAGCCTGCGCCGCTTGGCCCGCACCTATCAAACCCATACCCTCAAACTATTAACGCCCACTCTGGGCTTTCAGCCCACGTGATGCCCCGCAGGGGCAACGAGTCTTATGTCGGCCAAGATGTCCCAGACGACGGGTGGTTCTCCAGGTAGAGTCGAAACTCGTGCAGCCTAAAATACCAATCGCAGGCCGACGCGATGGTTGGTGGACCGAGGAAAGTAGAGAGTCGTGAAGATCACCTACGCAAAGGCCAGGGTTTTATTAACCAAGGTATTACTGCGCCTGTCATGAACGAGGGGGACCGCCCGGTCGCTTCGCTTTCTCTGCGTCCCCCTCGTGCTCCCCACGTGGTTTCCGGGCAAAGCCCGGACACCGCGCCTTATGTCGGCCAAGATGTCCCAGGCGACGGGTGGTTCTCCAAAGAATGTAAGGTCCGTGCCGCCTAAAATACCGATCACAGGCCGACGCGATGGATGATGCTCCGAGGAAAATTGGAGGCATACCGGGCGTAGTGGGACTCAGGTCAAGAAGAACCGCATGAACAGGAACACGCCTCCGTTCCAGAGCCCATGCACTAGAATGCTTGTGAGTAGGTTTCCTGTGCGGAGCACCGCGAGGCCCAGCACGATGCCCAATGTCGAGAGGGTTGGAAGGGCCGTGGGTTGCAGGTGGATAAGACCGAACAACAGGCCCGTGGCCAGCAAAGCCATGAATGTTCCGCCGCGCAGGCTTTTCAAATGTTGGCTCAAGAACGGAAGGAGGAATCCGCGGAACATGAGTTCCTCGAAGCATGGCGCCACCACGGCCACGGTCAAGAACAGGAGTGGGAGCGCAAAAGGCCCGCGCGTTTTTCCCACCAGTTCAAGAAGTTCTTTTTGCGGGGGCTGGGCGGTCCTAAGAAATGGACTCATCAACAGTGCGACCGCGAGCACCGAGGCCAGGGCCAAGGCCAGAAACCCAAGGCCCCAGGTTAGACTGCGGCCATGGGAGCCCGGCGCCAGGCGGTGCGCGAGCTGCTTTAAAGTGATGCCTTCAGCGGCGCAAAGAAAATACACGCCCATGAAGGCCTGAAGCCCATAGGCCATGGGTAGCGCCACGGGTTTCAGGAAGGGCAGGACCGCCACCAGCAGCGCTATCAGGAAACCTGAACACATCTGCACAGTAAGCCATCCAAAAAAGACCAACAGTGCCGCCCTTGGACTCATTCCGTAGACCATTGGAGAAAATCTCCGCGGGACTTTCCGGGTGATGATCAACATGATGGCGAAAGCGACCCCTCCCAAAGCCAGCACAACCACAAAAAGTCCCGACAATCCGAACAGCAGCACGCGTCCCATGGCCAGGGCTTCAGCCTCCTGGCGCAAGCGGGCGCCATCCTGCCCCTGCTTTTCCGCCCACTTCGCTTTCAGCAACCGGGCGCCGAAGTCGTCCCCAAGCGCCTGGAGCAGGGCCTTCTGGTCTTGCTCACCCACCGCTGGACCATCGGCGTAGGCCCAGGCCCAACCCTTGCGGAAAGCCGCGCCAGGGCCTGCGGGCAAGGGTCCGCTCAGCGCGAGGTCTTTTGCGGTGGCCCTTTCCTTCGGGTCACTTGATTCGGCCAGCAACACTGAAAGCAAGGCTTTGTCCCATGGATTATCCATCCGCTCCCGCAAGCCCGGAAGGCTTCCTTTGAACGCGCCCGCACCCTTGCCAAGGCTCTGTCCGAGAGCTTGTACCTCTGCCACCCGGCCCAAAAGCCCCACACGTTCGGGAGGTCTGGCTGTCGAGGTGGAACGGACGCGGAGATGGACCATCCCCAAGAACACGCAGAGGAGCATCAGCAGGGTGATGAGCGGGTCCGCCCATTGACGATCAGGGTTCCATGGGCCTTGCTTGGTTGCGAATGAAGGATCCATATGACAAGGATGACTGAGATAGGCTCATTCGAGGAGATTCCATGACCTATGTCCATGCCATCGAGGTGCGTTTCCGGGATTTGGATGCCCTGGGCCACGTCAACAATGCGGTCCTGGTAACCCTTATCGAGCAGGCCCGTTTCTATTGGTGGCAGGGTTGGCTGGGGGACCGGGCTTTCGAGACCGAGGGTTTCCTCATCGCCCGGATCGAAGTTGACTACCGGCGCCCCATCCGCCTAAGCGACGAGGTGCGTGTGGAACTCCGGTGCATACGCATCGGGACCACCTCTTTCGATCTCGTTTACCGGGTCTTCCGGGCCCAGGACCAAACGCTGTTGGCCGAGGCCAAGACTGTGCAGGTCATGCTCGACTTCACCACCAACCGGCCCGCGCCGGTTTCAGAGGCCGCGCGAAGGTGGCTGGAAGGACAGGCGTGATACTAGGCACCGCCCTTTTCCGCGATGGAGCCGTCGAACGGCGCGCGCTGGTGGCGCGGCTTTCGGATGGCCGGGTGGCGGACCTCAACCGCATAGAGCAGGCGCGATTGCGGAAATTAGGCGAGGGCCAACCCGAAGGCCTCGCGGATGCCCGAGTGCCACCCAGCCTGCGGAGGATGCTGGAGGGCGGTCCACGCGCCCTCCAACGCGCAAAGCAAACTCTTGTCTACGCGGAGAAATGGAACCAACGCGGGGACCTGCCATTGTTTGTCGCACCCACCCTGGCATCAGCGATGGCGGTGCTGCAGCCTTGCGTACCGCGTCCCACTCAGCTTCGCCGGGGGGATGGGACGCATCGCGATCGATTCCAGATCAAAGGTCCTGGAGCCAGAATCGCCTCCCAACCTCAAATCATGCTCGCGGTAGTGGGCGGATTCGGAGATGTGCGCGGCTACTGCATTGCGGCTGAAGATGGCGAGACCACGGTGCTTGGCGGCTGGATGACCTTCGAGCTGCCTCCAGGCCAGCTGGAATTGCGTGTGGCCAGCCATCGCCGCAGCGTCGGATTGGATTCGTGGGAGCATTTGGACCTGCCTTCCCTGCGTGCCGGGGAAGTGATGCTGTTGCCGCCCTCGCGGCTCAAACCCTTTCCAGCGTTGGAGCCTGGGGTTCGCTTCCACTTGTCATGGCCCGTCGAAGAGATGGAACTCATCCTCGGAGAAACCCTGCCCCACCCGACATTGCAGTAGTCCATCCACGATATGGGCCGTAGCAAAAAAACCTGAACTGCACAGGTTATTTTGATACGGCCCCTAACCATCACCCCCAACCCAGCTCAGAGAGGCGTGCTTCTCCGATGCCAAAATGGTGCGCCACCTCGTGCAGGACGGTGGTGACCACTTGGTAGCGCAGTTCCTCCATATCTTCGCAATGAGCCAGCAGGGGCTTCCTGAAAAGCGTGATGCGGTCCGGGAAAGGCGCAGGATCATGGCTGCGCCCGGTCAGGGGGATGCCGGTGTACAGCCCGAAGAGCGTGCGGCCCGGCCGGAGCCTCATTTCGCGCATGACCTCGGCGCGGGGCTCCTCCTCAATGATGACTTCCACGTTGTCCAGGTGCTCGCGGAACTCTGATGGGATCAGGCCCAAGGCCTCCGCCACGAAATCCTTGAAGACCTCATCCGGCATGTCCATCGCTGGGCTCCAATGCAGACCTCATTCTGCCGAAGTTGGGTGGGCCATGCAGACAAAAGGCGCCGACATGGTCGGCGCCTTTTTGTCTGCGTGGCCGGTCTACTAGCGCGTCAATGGGCCAGGCGCGACGTCATGGCGTAGATGATGAGCAAGAGAAGCACGATGCCAAGGCCGAAGAAGATGTACCCGAAGCTGCGGGCGATGCCCTTCCAGGCCTCCCATTCGTCCTTGACGCGGAAGCTGTCCAGGCGGCCTTCGGCGAGCAAGCGGTCATACCAGCGCTTGCGCTCGTGGAGCAGTTCGCTCTTGGAGACCCGGCCGGAGAAGATCACCGTGTCCATGGGGAACTTCTCCAGCCGGAAGTGGGTGTTGAAGAAGTGGACAGTGAAGATGAATCCGGCCGCCAGCAAGGCTTCGTCGGAGTGCACGATCAATGACACATTGATCATCCAGCCCGGCATGAAACGGCTGAAGAATTCGGGGAACCACATGATCATGCCTGAGACACCAATGGCGAAAACACCCCAGAACACGGCGAGGTAGTCGAACTTCTCAAAATAGGTCCATCGGTCGAATTGAGGCTTCGGACCCTTCCCGAAGAACCACTTGTTGTGGTCGATGAGGTCCTTTAGATCCTGCTTCGTGGGAATCATGGAATCCGGATGGCTCATGGCCTTCCACAGCCGGCTGAGGGCGACCTTCCCGGTTTCTGGGTCGCGCATGTATCCGCGGTTCTTCCAGAAATGGACGAGCGTGTCGCTGATATGGAGCGCGAAATACAGGAAGGTGATGACGGCGCCGAAGTGGTGCAGGGTGCGGGCAACCGATGGGCCGCCCAGGATCCCGAACATGGTCTTCGCCCAGTCCGTGTAGTAGAACTTCAACGGCATGCCCGTGAGCACCAGGAGCAGGAAGCTCGTGACCACGAGCAGATGCAGGAAGCGCTCGAAGGGCTGGAAGCGGGTGAATTGCTCGTCATCCTTGGCGATATTGATCTTGGCTTCGCGGAATTGCTTCGAGTCGTGGCGGTATAGCCAGATCGAGCGGAAGAGCCACAACAGCGTATGCGCGCCAAAAACAGTGAATGTTCCGACGAGCAGGGTCGTCATCACCAGGAAGACCCAATAGAGCTGGGGATAGTTCTTCCGGTCCAGCGGGTTGGCATGAGGCGCGTACCTCGCGAAGCTGGCGTTGGCTTTGGGGTGGCACTGCTTGCAGGTCTGGACGATGTTGGCTGAGGAGAGCCTGGAATTCGGGTCCGAGGCGCGCATCACATCATGGTGGCCATGGCAGTCGTAGCAGGCGGCGACATCCCTGGCGGCATTCGTCTTTCCAAGGGCCATGGCCTTGCCATGATAGGTGTCGCGGTAGTGTTCCAGACGGTCCGCATGGCATTTGCCGCAGGTCTGGTCGGCCAGTGATTTGAAATGCCCGCTCGTGGGAGTCTCGATCTGGTGGGCCGAGTGGCACTGGATGCACACCGGGCCGCGGGGATCGCCCTTGGCGAGCAACTGGCCGTGGATGCTCTTGTTGTAGATCTCCTCGACCGTGACGTGGCACTTGCCGCAAGTCTTGGCCACGTTGGCGTGGTTGATGGGCGAACTGCGGTCCACGGTGCGCTTGATGTCGTGGACGCCGTGGCAGTCGTTGCAACTCGGCGCGACGATGAGGCCCTTCTTCAGCAGGGCTTGCCCGTGGATGCTCTCCTGGTACTGGGAACCCACCGCTGGGTACTTCATCTTGTATTCCTCGGTGAGGTTCTTGTTGGCGTGGCATCTCGCGCAGGTCGTGGGAAGGTTCATCTTGTAGACCGGCGAATCGGTCTGCTTCACGGGGACGATGTAGTGGTTCCCATGGCAATCCGTGCAGTTCGCGGCCGCAGACGAGCCCATGGCCTTGCTCATGCCGTGGATGCTGCCCTGATACGTCTTGGACTCTTCGGTGTGGCAGGTTCCACAGTCCACCTTCGGCGGTGGGTTGCCATCATTCGGATGATCCTTGTTAATGCTCGCGTGGCAACTCTTGCAGGTGAGCGAGGCATGCACTGCCTTGCCGAACCTAGCTGCATCTACGAATAGCGAAAGGGTAGTGCCCTTCGGTCCTTCCTTGGTGAAGTCCTTCTCGCCGTGGCATTCGAGGCAACTCTCCTTCACCTCTGTTTTGGCGGACGCGGCATGGAGCGGCGTCACACCAACTAGAAAGCCCGCGAGCAGGGCGAACAGCAGGCCCGCCCTGCGACGTTTGGCATCGGGAGGTTCTTGGATGGCTGAAATGATGCGCGTCATGGGGTGTTCCTGTGGAATAGAAAAAGGACTGGAAGGCGGGAATTCGAAAGGCGCGCCGGGTATCAGGCATCAGGTATCAAGTATCAAGGGTTGTCAGGTTCGATCTCTGGTTCGATCTCAGGCTCGACACCCTGCTTCTCAAGGGTTTTCCGGTAGTACTCGGGCCGGGTCTCGCGCACATGGTCGCCGGATGTGCTTCCGGTGATCCAGGCTTTGTCCATGGGGTAGACATCTGGATCGAAGATCACCAGGTACCAGTGCCAGACGAGGATGGAGAGCGTGGCGAGGATGGCCTCATACCAGTGGGCCGTGGTGGCTGCGTCCAGCACCCATTTCGGGAAGTGGCTCAGGCTCCAGTTCTCAGCCCACAGCAGGAAACCTGTCACGGCCATCACCACCGTGCCCCACATGAAAGCCCAGTACTCCATCTTCTCGGGGTAGCCGAACATGCCGAAGGTGGGCCGGGTTTTGGAGAGGCCCAGGTTGAAGCGGAACATGTTGAAGATATCTTTGGCGTCCTGCCAGCCCGGCAACAGCTCGGGGACGATCACTCGGTCGCGCTTGACGGCCATGAGTTGGATCAGGTGGAAGAGCGTGCCAGCGGAGATGATGATGGCGGCGATGCGGTGGATGATTCCCCTAAAGGTTGGAGAGAAAAGGAAGAAGAACTTGACCCAGGTTGCCTCGGGGTATTTCAATGCGAAACCTGTGGCCACCAGCGTGATGAAGCTCACTACCACCATGCCGTGGCCGATGCGGAATTTCAGATTCATGCGCGGGAACTGTTCTCCGGTTCCGTGGATGTGCCTGCCACGCCGTAGCTTGGCGAAGAAATCCAGGCCGTTGTGCAGGAGCATGAAGCCGATGGTCAGTGGGATCAGCCACAGGTAGGTGAGACGGATCCATTTCACGACGGAATGCTCACTCATGCTGGCGGACCGCACATGCACTGGTCCGATGGCGAAGCGCTGGCCCACGCCCGGGTGGCAACGTCCGCAGGTCTGGCCGAGGTTCTTGGGGTTGATGGTGGACCGTGGATCGGTGGAGGCCAGGATGTTGTGGATGCCGTGGCAGGAAGCGCAGTTGGCGACTGTCTGGGATCCACCTCGGGCGGCGAGCCCGTGGAAACTGTCTTGGAAGCTGGGCAGCTTGTCCTGGGCCATGTTGTAGCGGGCCGCCAGACGCTCGTCCGCATGGCAGCGCCCGCAGGTCACAGTGGAGACCCGGGCGGGATTCACCAGGGAACCGGCCTCGGAAGGGGCCAGAAGGTTGTGTTCGCCGTGGCAGCTCGTGCAATCCGGAGCGCCCTTGGAGCCTGCCTTCACGGCCATGCCGTGTACGCTCTGGGAGTACACCTCCAATATGTCTGAATGGCATTTCCCGCAGGTTTTCGATACCAATTCATGCCCCGTCCCGGACTTTTCATCTTTTCCAGAGACGATGCTGTGGCTGCCATGACAGTCGGAACAGGAGGCCGCGTTGTTGTCTCCGCGGGCCACTGCCCGGCCATGGACACTCAGGCGATAGGCCTCCACCGGCTTGGCGAAGGGGATCTTGTGGCGTGCGAGGAAATCAGGATTGGAATGGCAGGCGCCGCAGGTATCGGCCATGTTTTTCTTGGCGATCTTGGAAGCCGGATCGCTGGCGGGGAGAATCCCGTGGGGGGCGCCATGGCAGGATGTGCAGCTCGCCGCGTCGGCCATTCCGCTTTTTTTCGCGCTGCCATGGACGCTCCTGGCGTATTCCTTGGCCTCGTCTGCATGGCAGGACGCGCAGTTGACCATCGGTGGTTTGCCCGCGTGAGGCAGCGTGGCGATGCCACTGTGGCAATCCCGGCACGCCAGGCTTCCGTGGATGCTCTTTTCGAACTGCGGAATATCCACTTCGTGGCACCCCGCGCATTCCTGTCCCTTCACCGGCGGCGCAGTGGGCACGGCCGTTGACAGGATTACCGAGAGCATTCCAGCCAGGACGAAGGACATATTTGCCTCGTGGAGGGCTTCCATGCAACTCCAGGAGGCCCTTGGATTTCATTCTGCCCGTCGGCACGCCCTTGTCCAGGCGATTGACCCAATGCCAGCCTAGTTGTGACCAAGTACCGTCCACCGTGGCATGGCTATGCGGCATGGCCCGTGGCATCCATCACAACTGCGCTGCCCACCAGGATCTTGGCGCTTCTCACCAGGCCAATTACCCTATGCTAATCAATGTTGAAACATGATCCTACGGAGTTCCTAATGATGAAGAATCTGTTCGCGAAGGTTTCGCGGAATCCCATCAGCCTAGCGGGCGTGGTGGTCACCACCATCAGCGCAATCATCTTCCTTACCCTGTTCGCCATCGATCTGGTGGGTTTCAGCGGCGGCCCTTACGTCGGGATCATGGCCTTCTTCGTGGTCCCCGCCTTCTTTGTGGCGGGCCTGCTCCTGATTCCGTTCGGACTCTGGCGGGCTCGGCGCAAAGCCCGGCTCGCGCTGGAGGCTGGTGAAGAACCGCCAGCAGAGGACTTTCCGATCATCGATCTGAATATGGTCCGGGTCCGCAAAACCGTGCTGATCATCGCGGCGCTCACAGTCATCAATGTGGTCATCGTCGCTACCGCAACCTACAAGGGGGTTGAGGTGATGGGATCCACGAAATTCTGCGGCACCGCCTGCCACAGCGTGATGGCGCCTGAGTACACCACCTACCAGCGCTCACCGCATTCGAGGGTCAAGTGCGTGGAGTGCCACATCGGATCCGGGGCGAGTTGGTTCGTCAAATCGAAACTCTCCGGTTCCTGGCAGCTCGTATCGGTGTTGTTCAAACTCTATGAGAGGCCCATTCCGACTCCCGTCCACAACCTGCGTCCAGCGCGCGACACCTGCGAACAGTGCCATTGGCCGACAAAATTCGTGGGCGACCGCCTGAAGGTCATCACGAAGTTCGATGAGGATGAATCGAACACCGAGAAGAAGACGGCCCTGCTGCTACACGTGGGCGGAACCATGGGCTCCACGTCCCGAGGCATCCACTGGCATGTGGATCGTGGCGTCCACGTGAGCTATGTGTCGGACGAGAAACGCGAAACCATCGGCGACGTGGATTTGACACTGCCCGATGGCACGCATCGGATCTACAAGGCCACCACCGCCCCCGCGAAACCAACCAAGGAGTCGCGGAATATGGACTGCGTGGATTGCCACAACCGGCCTTCGCACATTTACCGGCTGCCTGATGGAGAGGTTGACACCGCCATCCAGGATGGCCGGATCGATCGGACCTTGCCTTTCATCCACCGGGAGGCGGTGAAAGCGCTTAAAGGCACCTATGCCACACGGGAGGAGGCTTCCGAGAAAATACGGCAGACAATCCAAGGCTTCTATTCGGCCTCTTATCCTGATGTCGCAAAGGCGAAGGCTCAGGCCATCGATACGGCGGTGGCGAGCGTGCAGGGCATCTACAATTCCAATGTCTGGCCCAGCATGAAGATCGCCTGGGGCGCCTATCCAAGCTTCCTTGGGCATACGGCGGCGACTGGTTGTTTCCGCTGCCACGACGACGAACACAAGACCGCTGATGGCCGCAAGATCTCCCAGGACTGCGCGCTCTGCCACTCCTTGCTGGCGCAGGATGAGGCTGATCCGAAGATTCTGAAAGACTTGGCCCAGCCCTGATCCGGGACCTTCCTGAGCACTAAGAAAAAGCGGCGCGGAATCCATCCGCGCCGCTTTGTCCATGAGCCCTATCGCTGAAACTATTTTTTGAAGTCCTTGAGCCAGTTCAGGTCGACTTTGTCGGCCTTGTTCTTGGCCTTTTGATCCATCAGGAACTTGCCCATCGGGGTCAGGTTCTTGGCATCGTTCTTCTCGCCTGCGTGGCAGGACTTGCAGTTCTGGACATTATTGAATCCGAGCTTCTGGGCTTCCTTGACCCAGGGCATTTTGGCGGAGGCCGGCAGGGCGCAAATGAATGCTGCAGCTACCAGCAGAAGGGTGGTGGAACGACGCATGGCGCCTCCTGGATGATGAGAAAGGTCTCTGGGGAATCCGGGGACCGGGGTTGGGAAATATCCGAAAGAGAAAACAGAAATCAGAAACCAATGCAGGCGCCAGGGAGCCAAGATACCCGGTTCATCTGTGCTGGAAAACATCACCTCGCCCCGATCCGAATTGCAAAATCCGGGCAGAGGGACGCCAGCATCATGGCGCTGTCTTTCGAACTGATCCAGCGACGAAGATCACAAGTCGGACGACCGGTCGCGCGGGGTGGATTTTTTTTACGGCCCCTTTGAGATGGGTTCCATTGATTGGTGATTGGAAATCTGCGAGGTAGTGACAAAGCTCACACTTTCGGACTCCGACGATCCAATTCGATTGACTCCGATGGAGTGTGGGTAGAGCTTTCCTTAAAACATCCCGATGAGTGATCGGATGTTTTCATGTAGGAGCGTCCGTGACCGTAGGACTCCTTTTTGACGCGACCCGCTGCATCGGATGTGGCGCCTGCGCCTCGGCGTGCAAGGAGCAGAACAAGCTCCCTGGCCCCGTCGAGGATGAGACCAGCGCCTACACCTGGACCACTGTCCAGCCCAAAGGGGACAGTTACATGCGGCGCTTGTGCATGCATTGCCTCGTGCCCACCTGCGCCTCGGTCTGCCCCGTGGGCGCGCTGCACAAGACGCCGGAAGGCCCCGTGGTCTACGACGCGGAAAAATGCATGGGCTGCCGCTACTGCATGATGGCCTGCCCCTTTGATGTTCCGAAGTACCAGTGGGACCGCGCGGTGCCCATCATCGGCAAGTGCATCATGTGCACCAGCCGGGTGAAGAAGGGCGAACCCACTGCTTGCGCTGAGGCCTGCCCTGCCAGTGCGACGATTTTCGGCAGCCGGGCCGATCTCATCCGGGAAGCCAAGGACCGCATCCGCCAAAATCCATCGGGCTACTTGGACCACATCTACGGATTGACAGAGGCCGGCGGCACCTCGGTGATGATGCTTTCGAATCAACCTTTCGAAAAGCTGGGCCTCAAGACGGGGCTCCCCAGCGAGCCGCCAGCCATGCGGACTTGGCAGGTGCTCTCGAACATTCCAGATTTCGTTGCCGTGTGGGGTGTGTTCCTCTACGGCGTGCACTGGATCACCGCGCGCAGGGAAGTGGTCTCTGCCCATCATCCGACGCAAAAAACGCCGGGCATCACGGATGATTCGCACACGGGGAGGCCGTCATGAGCGCTTCTACTTCTGCCGCGCTGCCCACGAAACGGTTCCGTCCTGGATTCTGGACCATCTTTTTCGGATTGCTTTTCATCCCTTTCTGCATCGTCACGGTGATGCGCTTTTCCAAGGGGCTTGGCGCGGTCACGCACCTGAGCGATAAATTCCCGTGGGGCCTTTGGATCGGGTTCGACTTGCTTTGCGGCGTGGGGCTAGCGGCTGGCGCCTTCACGCTTACGGCGGTCGTCCATCTCTTCAATCTAAAAAAATTCGAACCCATCGTGCGGCCCACGATCCTGACGGGATTTCTAGGCTACATCTTCGTGATCATGGCCCTCATGTTCGATCTGGGCCAGCCCTGGCGCATCTGGCATGCCATTGTGTATTGGAACCCCCACTCGGTCATGTTCGAGGTCGCTTGGTGCGTGATGCTCTACACCACCATCCTCGCCGTCGAATTCGCGCCGGTGGTGCTTGAACGGTTCGGTTTCCACACGCCGGTGCGCATCATCCACGGCATCATCACCCCGCTGGTGATCGCGGGCGTGCTGCTTTCGACGCTGCACCAGTCTTCATTGGGGTCTCTTTACCTGATCGTGCCCTCGAAACTGCACCCGCTTTGGTACTCGCAGCTACTGCCGCTCTTCTTCTACATTTCGGCTATCGGGGCAGGCATCGGCATGGTGATTCTGGAATCCTACATGAGCCAGCGGGCTTTTGGCCGCCACCTGGAGATGGATCTTCTGGAACCCCTTGCGCGCGCCATGGTCGTGGCTTTGGGCCTCTACGGCCTGATGCGGCTGCAGGCCATCAGCCGGAACGGCGCCTTTGGCGCGATCACGGACTTCACATACGAAGGCCGCATGTTCCTGGTGGAATTCGTGCTAGGAGTGCTGCTGCCCGTGGCCATGCTTTCCTTCCGCCGTCTGCGCACCAATCCCAGATGGCTGGTGACCGGATCATTCCTCGCGGTGCTGGGCTTCGTCGTCAATCGCCTGAACGTGAGCATCACTGGCATGGAAGGGGCCGCGGGGGTGCGTTACGTGCCCTCCCTCCCGGAGATCATCATTTCCGTTGGCCTCGTGGGCATCGGCATGGCGGCATTTGCGCTCGCGGTGAGGTACCTGAAGATCTTCCCGGAGCAAACGGTTTCCACTGAAGGCGGGTTAGGAGGGAGTTGAATAGATGCGCACGCGTATCGGCACGCGACTGATCCTTGGCGCCGGGCTGGTGACGGCGGCGGTCATAGGATTGATGACCGTGTCCATCGTGCGCACCCATACGGCCCAGCTAGTCTCGGAACGCACCCGCAGTGCCGACCAGCTCAGCGAGACGATCAAGAGCAGTACCCACTTCGATATGCTCGAGAACCGCCGGGAGAATCTCCATCGGCAGATCCGCGCCATCGGTGAGCTGCAGAGCGAAGGCATCCGTAAGGTCCGCCTCTTCAATAAAGAGGGGCAGATCATGTTTTCCTCGGACAAAGGGGAAATCGGAACCGTCTTGGATATCCGTGGAGAGGCTTGCTACGCCTGCCATGCTGAAGGCCGTCCGCTGGAGAAGCTGGGCATCCAGGCGCGGGCCCGCATCTTCCCCGCGGGGGACGGCACACGGGTGCTGGGCATTATCAATCCCATTCCCAATGAAGCGTCCTGCTACACCGCCTCCTGCCATGCCCACAGTCCGACACAACGGATCCTTGGCGTCCTGGATGTGAATGTCTCCATGGCGGAGGCCGATGCGGAAATCGCCCGCAGCCGCGCGATGATGATGGCCCTTGCAATGTTGGCCTTCCTCGCCAGCAGCCTGATCCTCTGGTGGCTCAACCGCCAGCTGGTGCTGAAACCCGTCACCGCGCTTCTGGAAGGCACTCGGCGCGTGGCGGATGGAGACTTGGCCACTACGATCCCTGTCATGGCGCAAGACGAACTCGGCGATCTGGCGACGGCATTCAACCAGATGACCCATCGGTTGGCTGATACGCAGCTCCAGCTCGCCCAGGCGGACAAGCTGGCATCCGTCGGCCGCCTGGCCGCGGGCATAGCCCATGAGATCAACAACCCGCTTACGGGGGTCCTCAGTTACGCGTCGCTGCTGAAGAAGCGTTTCGAGTCCGACGTCCCGGCATCTGAGGACCTGGACGTGATCATCCGTGAAACCATCCGATGCCGGGGCATCATCCGCGGATTGCTGGACTTTGCGCGACCCACGCCACCCTCGCGGAAGCCCACGGATTTGAACGAGGTGGTGCGCCATGCTGTTGCCGTGGTGATGAAGCAGCTCCAAATGAGCCACGTGAGCCTCGCTCTGGACTTGGCGGACGATCTGCCCACCGCCTTTGCCGATGCGAACCAGATCCAGCAGGTGATGGTGAATCTTTTGCTCAACGCCGCGGACGCCCTCGGATCCGAGGGCGGAGAAATCCGGCTATCCTCCCGCGCCCATGGGGGATCCGTCGATCTGATCATCGAGGACAACGGCCAGGGGATCCCTGCGGAGAACCTGCCGCACCTTTTCGAACCATTCTTCTCAACCAAAGGCACCCGGGGCACCGGGTTGGGCCTTGCTGTGACCTGGGGAATCATCGAAAGCCACGGCGGAAATATTGATGTTCAAAGCGAGCCAGGACATGGGGCGCGATTCACTGTCAGCCTTCCAGAAGTGCCTCCGCCCGCGCCAGTGAAACCCCCACCCGAAACCCACTCCACCTAAGGAGGCCCCCATGACCGCCCTTCTCATCCTTCTGATGTTCGTAGCCTTCGCAGGCATCGATTTCCTGGTGCGCGAAAGCGCGCGCCGCCACCGCGAGAAGCGGGAGCGGCAGGCCCGGGAGGCGGTGTTGAACCTGTCGCTGCGCCTGGACTTCACCGACGAGGCCAAGTCCCTTAAACGCGTGGAAGTGGCCCACCCCAAGGCACGCATCCTTGCTGTGGACGATGAGTCGGTGGTCCTGGATTCTTTCCGGCGCATCCTGGTGCTGGAGGGATACAACGTTGATACGGTGGAAACCGGACCGGAAGCCTTGGGGCTGGTGCAGCGCAATAATTACGATTTTGTCTTCACCGATATGAAGATGCCGGAGATGAGCGGCGTCGAGGTGGTGAAGGCTGTGAAACACCTGCGCCCCGATGTGGACGTGGTGGTCATCACCGGATACGGAACCATCGAGACTGCTGTGGAGACGCTGCAATTCGGGGCTTCGGAATACGTGCAGAAACCCTTCACTGCCGATGAACTGGCTGAGTTCGCGCGTAAGCTGCTGCTGAAGCGCGAAGCCCGGCTCGAAGCCCAGCGCCAGCCCACGGTACGGATCGTCAGCCCTGCTATGGCTGAATCCATCCCTTCCAACGAGTTCTGTGTGCCAGGGGGGGCTTTTGTGGCGCCGGGCCACACCTGGGCGCGCATCGAGCCCAGCGGCCAGGTCCGCGTCGGCATTGACGACTTCGCCCGCAAGGCCATGGGCATCATCAACGAAGTGGTGGTTCCCAGCCATGGCTTGACGGTCCAGCAGGGCGAGACGCTCTTCACCCTGAAGCATGGCTCTGAGTCGGTGCACTTCGGTGCGCCTCTCAGCGGCCGCGTGACGGTGGAGAACAACAGCCTGCAGTCTGACGCGGCGCCGGTGAGCGCTAGCCCCTACGACCGGGGTTGGATCTGCATGATCCAGCCAAGCGACCTCACCCGGGAATTGCCCAGCCTTCGCATTGGCAAGCCTGTCGTGGAATGGTACCAAGCTGAAATCAAGCGGCTGCGTGAAACGCAGGCACCTCTTGTTCCGGACCAGGGCCATCTCGACATGGCCACCTTCGAGCAGCAGTTTTTGGAACCCGCTGCCAAGGCTTGACATTGTCGCAATGATTTATTGCCTCAGCATTCCTGCGATGAGGAAGGCCATTTCCAGGCTCTGCGCGCCGTTGAGCCTTGGGTCGCAGCCTGTTTCGTAGGCCCGTGGCAGATCGGATTCGGAGACGCCTACATTGCCGCCCATGCATTCGGTGACGGCTTCGCCGGTCAATTCGAAGTGGACGCCTCCGAGTTGGCTGCCCTCGGCGGTATGGATCTCGAAGGCTTGGCGCAGCTCGGACAATACGGCTTCAAAATGCCGTGTCTTAAGGCCTCCGCTGGTTTTCACCGTGTTACCGTGCATCGGGTCGCAACTCCAAAGCACGGTGTGCCCCGCTCGTTTTACGGCATGGATGAGCGCAGGCATGTGCTCACGAATCAAGCCGGCTCCGAAGCGTGTGATGAGCGTGATGCGCCCTGGGACGTGGGTAGGATCCAGGAGCTGCAGTAGCTCGTTCAAGGTGGAAGGAGTGGCCGTCGGGCCGAGTTTTACACCGATGGGATTCTTGATGCCGCGCAGATACTCCAGGTGGGCGCCGTCAAGATCACGGGTGCGCTCTCCCACCCAGAGCATGTGGGCGCCAAGGTTGTAATAGCCGCCACCCCGGGCGAGCGAGGAAAGGCTCTGGCGCAGGCTGCCGACGTTGTGCCCATCATCCTCGTCGTTGGGTATCCAGCGGGTGAGGGCTTCTTCAAAAGGCAGCAGCAGGGCCTCATGGCTGGTGAAAAAATCAATCCGCTCCAGCGTGCCCCGTTCCACGCCACCAAGGGCTTCCAGGAATTCCAGCGATTCGCGAACTTCCTCAAGGACCGCCTGATATGACGCAGTGCTTGCCTGGTGCAGCTCCCACCGCTCGGGGTGATGAAGATCTGCAAAGCCCCCCTCGATCAAGGCCCGGATGTGATTCAGCGTGGCGCCTGCATGAAAATAAGCCTGGACCATGCGCTCCGGATCAGCCTTGCGGCCTTTCTGGCTGGCTTCCAATGAATTCACCAGGTCACCGCGATAGACCGGCAAATCAAGCTCCCGGCCACCTGCCCGCACACGTTCGGTGGTGCCGCTGCGGGGTTTCGCATACTGGCCGGCAATGCGGCCCACCCGCACTACGGGACGCCTCCCGCTATGGGTCAGCACGACGGACATCTGAAGCAGAACGCGCAGTTTGTCGGCGATGGACTCCGCATTGCAGTCCTTGAATTGTTCCGCGCAGTCCCCGCCTTGCAGCAGGAAGCGTTTGCCCACAGCCGCCTCGGCCAATAAGTTGCGAAGGCGATTGACTTCTTCCGGCACTACCAGCGGAGGGAGGCGGCGCAATTGTCCCAAGCACCGCTCCAGTTCGGAGGGGTTGGGATATTCGGGCTGTTGCGCGGCGGGCCGGGCTTGCCAGGAGTGGGGGTTCCAGATTGCCATAGAGTGATTAGATGAGGATCCGTTGCGGACTGACATGTGCTTTCCATGTTAGTCCGTTACGGGTCCTTATGCCGACCCATCCTTCGTGTTGAAGAAGTTACCCTACGGACACGGCCTGCCAGAGCCTTAGGTGTCTGGCTCCACCGGTGCGATCCACCGGTAGCCTTCGCCACCCACCGTCGCGATCCAGGGCCGGCCCTCCTCTTCGCCAAGCTTTTTTCGAAGGTTGGCTATGTGGACATCCACGGTGCGGGGGGTGGGCCTTGCATCTGGGTCCCAGGCCAGGTTCAGCAGCTCCAGGCGGCTGTGGGTGCGTCCGGGATGGGTGATGAGAATTTCCACAAGACGGAATTCACGAGGCGTGAGATCCAGGGTTTTTCCTTCCCTGATGACTTCAAGGGCCGGCAGATCAAAACGGAAGGGCCCGCTTTTTAAGACATTTGGACGGTCCAGAGGTCGAGTGCGGCGCAGGATGGCCTTGATGCGCGCCAGCAATTCAAGCACCGAAAAGGGCTTCACCAGGTAGTCATCCGCTCCCAATGACAAGCCCTGGATCCGATCAGCTTCTGCGCCCCGCGCAGTGAGCATGAGGATCGGCACAGGGTCCTGATGCTCCCGAAGTTGCTTCAAAACTTGGTACCCATCCATCGTGGGCAGCATCAGGTCGAGCACGATGAGATCCGCGCGATTGGCGCTATGCGCGGCAAGGGCTGGGCCACCGTCATCTACGGCGGTTACCAGGTAGCCCTCAAACGTCAGATTGTTGGTAAGTAGCTGGCGGAGGCTAGGCTCGTCTTCTACCACAAGAACGTGAGTCATCTGGAAAGCCTAGTTTATGGATCAACGGATGGATGAAGCATTGAGCATTGGATAAGATCTTCCAACCATACAGTCTCGAAGCATGGGAATCCATGGCAAGACGTACAGCCGCCCAGGTGTGGTCAAGCGATGGGTATTTCCAGGGTTGCGTGGAAGCCAGCGCCTGGAGCCGAGGCGAAGCTGAGACCCCAGCCTTCTTTTTCCGCCACTTGGCAGAGAAGGCTCAGGCCGAGCCCCTGGCCTTCCCGTTGGAATCCCTCCTTGCCTTGCTGCCGGAGCCTCAGGAATGGCTTGCCCAGGGCCCGCAGCTGGTGCGGTTCCAGACCATCGCCTTCATCGGTGACATGCAATTGCAAGCGGTTCCGGAGGGGGATGCTCTCAAGCACGACATCGCCTTTTCCATGGAAGAGCGCATTTTCCAAAAGTGTGAACAATGCGGATCGAAGGGAGGGCAGGGGGGCCCGCCCTTTGATCTTGTCCAGGCGCAACTCCAGCTTCCTTCCCTCTGCCTCGAAGGCTGGCTCAAGATCTTCCGCAACATCACGCAGCCAGTCTGGGCTTACTTCCACGACGGGGAGGATGTCGCTGCTGCCGCGGATCACACGAAGACCGTTTTCGATCATCAGCGTCAAGTTGTCCACTTCGCTGCCGAGCTTAAGCAGTTCTTCATCAGCCTGATCTTGAGTCAAGCGTCCAAGGCGAATGGTGTCGCAGCGGAATTTGAGAATTGCCAGAGGCGTCTTGAGGCTGTGGGTCATGCTTGCCATTCGGTCCGCGTCCAGCAAGGCCCGTTTCTGGGAACGGTGCCTCAGCCAGAAACCAAGCACGACAAACATGGCGACGGCGAAGCCCACCGACCAGGCTGTCCAACGCATGCGCGCGTATTGCCCCTTGAATTTGGCGGATTCGGCGGCGAAGGGAATGCCCACCAAATCCCAGCCTTCACCAAGATAATCGCTGAGGGTTGGGACGGTCACGAGCGCTTCATTGATCCGGGCCGCATCGGCTTGGAGGTTCGGATCCTCTCCCCACGATTGGCTGGCAATGTCGCGCCTGTCCGCGTCAGAGCAACGGCGGCTTCCAACACGCAAGGGCGCATCTTTGCCCAGCACCTGCATCAAGGCCTCGGTGACCTGGGGCGTGCCGGGGCGCCAGCGTTTGATAACCATATACTGGTCCCCCCGCACCACGCTGCTCGGAATGCGGGTGTGGTCGGGGTCCTGACTACTTTGGGGTGTCCATTGGGCCCGGGGGTAGGTTTCAGCTTGGGCGATCCAGGCCCGGTACATCTGGGCGGTGGGGGTATCCGGGGCTTTCACCAGCCGTCCACGTTCACGCACCCAAAGCGTGCGGTTTCCCCAACGATCCAGCACGGCTTCCACCAAGGGTTGTTTCTGTAGATAGTCCAGCACCACGGGCTCATTCCCCCGCTCGAATTCCTGGAGAACCGGAACGTCCATCCAGTGCTGCTCTACTCGAGCCATTTCGGGGATGTGGTGGTCAATATAATCTTGAATGACTTCAAGCATTCGATTTCTTGCGAACTGCCTTGGGGCCCAAAACAGGCCATAGGCCAAGGCCATGCCAGCCAGAACAAGAAATACGGCGCCGCCCCAGTTCAGGATCCGCTGCGAAATGCTGGGTCCTTGCTCACGGCTCCGGTAGGGTTTGAACCGGGCAATCCGGCGAGTGCGCATCTGGTGTTCAGCTCAATGCCAACATGCGTTCCACCGGCCGCAGGGCCCGCAGACGCACATCCTCTTGGAGTTGGATTTCGGGCTGCAGATCCCGGAGCGCCAAGTACAGCTTCTCAAGGCTATTGAGTTTCATATAAGGACAAAGGGAACAGTTGCAGCCGCTATCGGCTGGGGCGGGAATCAACTCCGCGCCAGGCCGCCGCTGCCGCATCTGGTGAAGAATGCCCGCCTCGGTGGCTACGATGAAGGAATTGGCCGAATCCTTTGCGACATAGTTCAGAAGAGCTGCCGTGCTCCCGACGAAATCCGCCATTTGGGAGACTGTAGCGTCGCACTCTGGATGGGCGATGAGCTTGGCTTCGGGATGTTTCGCTTTCAAGGCCGCGATGCGTTTGGCGGTGAACTGCTCATGGACGATGCAGAATCCGGGCCACAGCACCATGTCGCGCCCGGTCTGCTTCATGACCCACTTGCCCAGGTGCCGGTCCGGCGCGAAAACGATCTGCTTTTCCTTTGGAATGCTTTCCACCACGCGCACGGCATTCGAACTAGTGCAGATGACTGTGCTGAGCGCCTTCACACCGGCACTGCAGTTGATGTAACTGACCACTTCGTGGTCCGGAAACTGCTTCAGCCATTCACCGAACTGATCCGCGGGACAGCGATCCGAGAGGCTGCATCCAGCATCCATGTCTGGGATGACCACTTTTTTTAGAGGGCTTAAAATCTTGGCGGTCTCCGCCATGAAATGCACGCCGCAAAAAGCGATGACTTCCGCATCGGTCTTTGCTGCCTGTTGGCTCAGCTGCAGGCTGTCGCCCACGAAATCCGCCAGGTCCTGGATTTCCGGCTCCTGGTAATAATGGGCCAGGATCACGGCTTTTCTGGCGGTGCGCAGCCGATGGATCTCGGCCACCAGATCAAGGCCTGGCTCGATGCTTTCCAAGTCCGGAACATAAGACGCGGTGTCCGGGCTTGGCCCGGAGACCGCGTGGGGAGCATGAGGGGGACGTAGAGGAAGCGGAGCGACCGGGCGGTCCCCCTCGTTCAGGACTGGGCCAACCGCGAGGCTGGCGTTGTGGGGCGCGCTGTTGCTCATCTGATTCTATTTCCCCTTCGACAGAAAGGCCTGGACCCGCCGTCTGGGTTCATTGTCCAGGAAGGCCATGGCGAAGGCAACGCGCTCCCAGGCCAGGGCCGGGGCGCGGGGCACGCAGCTCTGGAAATCCTGCACCTCCTTTAAGAGGATGATGGCCCTGAGATCAGCCTTTTCCTCTGGTTTTTCAATGCTTTCCCGTCTATCCTGGGCTTGGCGCTCTGCCGCACACGGGGCGTGGCTCACCGGGCTTTTTGGCTTGGCTTGGGACACGTATTTTTCAACCTTTTTTTTGGGCAAGGGGAATGCAATGGCCAAGGTTCAGGCTAACCGCGACTTCGATATCGTCGTACGTTTGGATCAGGTGAAGGTCAGCCAGTACTTTGGTTGCAATACTTTCAGCGAGCGCACCATGAAGGAGCGCTTGTCCAAGGATAGCTATAAAGCTTTCAAGACCGCCCTTCGAAAGGGTGAGCGGCTTCCTTCCGATGTTGCCCACGCCGTGGCCACCGCCATGAAGGATTGGGCCATGGAAAAGGGCGCCACCCATTTCACGCATTGGTTTTTGCCCATGACCGGCGCCACTGCTGAGAAGCATGACGCCTTCATCAGCTGGGACGAGCCGGGGCAGGTGGTGGAGCGCTTCAGCGGCTCCATGCTCATCCAGGGCGAACCTGATGCCAGTTCGTTTCCTAGCGGCGGCTTGCGGGCGACTTTCGAAGCCCGGGGATATACCGCCTGGGACCCCACCAGCCCCGCCTTCCTGATGGAGGGGCCGCTCGGCATCACCCTGTGCATTCCCACGGCCTTCATCGGCTACCACGGCGAGGCCCTGGACCAGAAAGTCCCGCTCATGCGTTCCATGGACGTGGTGAGCAAGGCCGCGGTGACCGCTTTGTCCCTGCTCGGCACCAAGGCCAGCCACCGTGGTCGCCCAGTGCGGCCCGGAACAGGAATATTTCCTGGTGGATGCTGATCTCGCCAAGCAGCGTCCGGACCTGCAGTTCGCGAACCGCACGCTGCAAGGCGCCCGCCCGCCCAAAGGCCAAGAGCTTGAGGACCATTACTTCGGTTCCATCCAGGCGCGGGTGCTGGGCTTCATGCAGGAAGCCGAGCTGGAATGCTTCAAGCTCGGCATACCGGCCAAGACGCGGCACAACGAAGTGGCCCCGAACCAGTTCGAGATCGCTCCCATCTATGAAGCGGCGAACATTGCCTCGGACCACAACCAATTGCTCATGGAAATCCTTAAATCCGTGGGCGAACGGCATGGTTTGGCGGTGCTCCTGCACGAGAAACCCTTCGCGGGTGTGAATGGCAGCGGAAAGCACGTGAACTGGAGCCTCGCGACGGATGAAGGCCACAACCTGCTGGAACCCGGCCATACGCCCGAGGAAAACCTCCAGTTCCTTTATTTCCTTGCGGCCACCCTGAAGGGCATCCACCGCCATGGCGACTTGATGCGCGCCACCATCGCGTTCGCGGGCAACGACCACCGCCTAGGAGCCAATGAAGCGCCCCCGGCCATCATGTCAGTCTTCCTGGGCCAGCAGGTGAGCCGTGTGCTGGATGCCATTGAGGCTGGTGAAGATATTGTTTCCCGCGCAAAAGAAAGCCTGGGGATCGCGAACTTCATGACCATCGAGAAAGATGCGACTGACCGCAACCGGACTTCACCTTTCGCATTCACGGGCAACAAATTCGAATTCCGCGCCGTGGGTTCCAGCCAGGCCATCGCCATGCCTTTGACGGTCATCAACGCTGTGGTGGCCGAAGCCTTGAACGAGCTGAACGAGAAATTCGAACAAGAGCTGAAGGCGGGCAAGGACTTGAAGTCAGCCGTTCTGGCGGTCGTGCGCGAAGCGGTGGTGGAAACCAAGGCCATCCGTTTTGAGGGCAATGGTTACTCGGAAGAATGGAAGAAAGAAGCTGCCAAACGCCGCTTGCCCCATGCCCAGGACACAGTGCAGGCCCTTTCAATCTGGGAGCAGGAAAAGGTCCAAGCAGTCTTCACGAAGCCAGGGATTCTGACGGCCGGGGAACTCGAGGCCCGCACGCATATCCGCCATGAGCAGTACCAAAAGGCTCTGGGCATCGAAGCCCAGGTGCTCCGTGAAATGGCGGAAACCCAGCTGTTGCCTTCCATCACGGCCGATCTGGGCGCCCGCGCAGGCGCCCTGGCCAAACTGGTATCAGTCGGGTTGGATGTGCCTGAATCCCTGAAAGCGGCCCTGCAAGTCCAGACGCACCTTGCGGGCGTGGCCCAGGAGCGCATCGAAGAATTGCGTAAACAGTTGGCCATCGCGGAGTCCGTCGAGTCCCTCCACGCGCGCACGGTCGCTTTTGGCCACCAGGTCCGTCATGCCCAGGATGAGTTGCGGGACGTGCTCGACACTTTGGAAGAAAGCTGCGATGCGGATCTTTGGCCGGTGCCGAAGTACCGCGAGATGCTTGCCCCCCTTTCGTGAGATTGCTGATCCGCACCAGGCGCCTTTCGGCGATCCGCTGAAGGGCGTTTGGTGTTTCGGATGGAAGTGGCGATCCTTTAGAGATTGAATTGAACCGGAGGGAAGCTCGCGGCATTGAAGGCCGTAGGAATCCCATCCTGGAATCTCACTGAAATTTGGAGGCAGTGGTATGGCGCGACGGATCACCATGAGCAGAGGCTTGGCCACATCAGCTGCACCAGGATTGCTAGGGCTGACGTCGCCGGTCCTGACTGCCCAGACCATTGCCACGCCGGCATCCGACCCCGTCAGCATTTCCCGCAGCGGCGCGGGTGTGGCCTATGGCAAGAGCCTTGAGGCAGCTGCCCTGAATCCCGCCCTGTTGCCGACACTGGAAGGCCGCTTTCAGTTCTTTCTGGCCGCCGGCCAGGAGCTGGAATCTTCCCAGACCACTCCAAAAAGCAGCCAGCGCACGGTTTACAGCACGGACCGCAACCGGTTTTTACCGGCTTTTGGGCTCGCGTGGAAATTGGGGAAATCCGTGGGGCTGGGCATCAAGGTGGACACGCCTTTCCTCCGCCACAGCCGCCTGAATGCCGAAACGCCCATTCGGTTCCTCGGAGATGAACTGGACCTTAAGGCTCAACGCGTTGAAATGCAGTTGGGCTTTGCCCTGCGCAATGATTTTTCCATCGGCCTGGGCGTCGGCTTTGTGAAAATCGATACCGCTTCGGGGGCCTCGCTGCGGGGGCTCATACCTAAGGATCAGACCACTGGGGCCACCGGAGTCTCCGGCACCAATCCCTCGGAAGGACTGTTTGAACAAAGGGTCACGCAAAAAGGGAGCGCCACTGCGCCCTCATTTTCAGCTGGGTTCCGTTGGGCCATCGCTCCCAGATGGACACTCGCCGGCGCCTATCAGAGCACGATCCGAGGCACCGCCACGCAGACAGCCCGTTTCGCTGACGAGCCTTACCGCATCTTCGATAATTTGCATGACTCCACGCCAGTCACGGGGCTGGACGCGAGAACGGTGTTGGGGTTGAGCCGTGCGGTTGCGGGTACAGATAAGATCGCTCTCCCAGCGCGCGTGGCCGTTGGTGTGCGCCAGCGCGTGAATCAGGTTTTCACCTGGGAATTGGATGTGCGCTACACCCAAGGCACGCAATTTGAATTCCCTTCCATGCCTTCCATGGCCACACCCAGCGGGGTTGTGAGGGTGGCTTATCCGAGCGGCCCATTCACTAATTCAGTAGGTCTGAGTCTTCTGGGTGAGCTGAAGCTTTCAAAAACCTGGGTGGTGCGGGGTGGCCTATCCCTTGATCAGTCATCGCGCAAGGACGAGGACGTGGAACCGCTGCTTGGCGGCCAGCGCAGCAGCGGATTCTCCATTGGCTTCGGTTGGCAGGTGGCGAGCGGAGAATTGAATTTCGGTTACCAGCTTCGTCAAGCCCAAGACCAGGATCCAGTGAATCTTGATGGCTTCTGGGATGTCTCGGGCTATCGAAGGGCTAATGCCACCACGCGTGTGGAAGGGATGGGACACATCTTCTCCATCGGCTTCAAAAAGATTTTCTGATGCGTTTTCTGGGGCCCCATGCATGCGAGGAAGCACTAGGGCGTGGTGAACTCCATGTGCTTCGCCTAGCGCCGGCGGTCTGGGGCCGCTTCGCAAGCCTTCGAGAAGCCGCGCGCGATGCTGGCGCGGTGGTCCACCAAGAGCCCATGGAAAGCCTGGACCGCCGGGCCGAAGGCGGTCGCCACCAGGGTGTCCTGGGAGAAGGCGCCGCCCTTCGCTTGCAGGAAATGCCGGTGCTATTGGATCGCGTCCGGGAACGTGGAAATTCGGCGTTGGTGCTCGTGCTGGATGGAATCACCGATCCCCACAACCTGGGGGCCATATTGCGTTCCGCCGCAGGCGCAGCTGTGGATGGCATCGTTTTTCCCGAACGTCGCTCGGCCCAGGTGAACGATACGGTGGTGCGTGCCAGCGCGGGCACCGCGGGACGCGTCCCATTGGTCCGCGTGGTGAATCTCGGTCGTGCCCTGGACGACCTGAAAGAAGCCGGGGTATGGATCTACGGACTGGCGGCGGGACCCAAAAGCAGGGATTACCGCAGTGAATCCTTCAGCGGCCCAACTGCGCTGGTGCTGGGTTCTGAAGGAGATGGCCTGCATCAAAAAATTTCCGAACGATGCGACCAGCTGCTTGAAATTCCCATGCCTGGGGGCATCGAAAGCCTGAATGTCTCCGCGACCGCGGCCATCTGTCTTTTCCGTGTGCTCGCCATGCGCGAGCACCCCTAGAGAAATCCGGTGGTCGAATCATCCATCGGCCGTCGTTGGAATTTTTTGTTGGAGTGATCGCTTTTCCCGTGATACATTCGGGGTTCCCTATTCAGGAAAGCCCTGCCTTGCAGAGCACTTTTTCGAAGGCTTGATTGGGGCTTGCTGGATCCTCCGTCAGGAGGTCCGGGCGCTTAAGTTTGACAACGGAATGCCGAGATGGCCGAGTGGTTAATGGCAGCAGACTGTAAATCTGCCACGCAACGCGTTACGAAGGTTCGAATCCTTCTCTCGGCACCAGCGCTTTTTTTAAGTGCTGATTCCGTACCAGACAAAGCGGGAATAGCTCAGTTGGTAGAGCGTCAGCCTTCCAAGCTGAATGTCGCGGGTTCGAGCCCCGTTTCCCGCTCCATCTATTAGCGTCACGCTCAACAAAGTTAAGCCCACATAGCTCAGTGGTAGAGCACTTCCTTGGTAAGGAAGAGGTCACCGGTTCAAGCCCGGTTGTGGGCTCCACTTTCGCATCCACCCCTTTTTACCCACTCCAACCAATAACCTTCAGGAGGCACCCGTGGCCAAAGAGAAATTTGATCGCTCGAAGCCCCACGTCAACATCGGCACCATCGGTCACGTGGACCATGGCAAAACCACGCTGACCGCGGCCATCGCGACCATTCTGTCCAAGAAGAGCGGCGGCACGGCCAAGAGCTATGACCAGATTGATTCTGCGCCTGAAGAAAAGGCCCGCGGGATCACGATCAACACGGCCCACGTCGAGTACTCCACCGCCACGCGCCATTACGCGCACGTGGATTGCCCTGGCCACGCCGACTATGTGAAGAACATGATCACCGGCGCAGCGCAGATGGACGGCGCCATCCTGGTGGTTGCCGCCACGGACGGCCCCATGCCCCAGACCCGCGAGCACATCCTGCTGGCTCGTCAGGTCGGCGTGCCCTACATCGTCGTCTTCATGAACAAGATCGACATCGCCGATCCCGAACTCGCCGAGCTGGTCGAGATGGAGATCCGCGAACTGCTGAACTCCTACAAATTCCCTGGCGACGAGATCCCCATCATCACGGGCTCCGCCAAATTGGCTCTTGACCACGCCGACGACCCCAACCACCCCGATTGCAAATGCGTCCTGGATTTGATGGATGCCGTGGATGCCTACATCCCGGATCCCATCCGCGCCGTTGACAAGCCCTTCCTGATGCCCGTCGAAGACGTTTTCACCATCACGGGCCGCGGCACCGTGGTGACCGGCCGCATCGAGGCTGGCGTCGTGAACGTGCAGGACGAGATCGAAATCGTCGGCATCAAGGACACCGTCAAGAAAGTCGTCACCGGCGTCGAGATGTTCCGGAAGTCCCTCGATCGCGGCCAGGCTGGTGATAACGCGGGCATCCTGCTTCGCGGTGTTGAGCGCAAGGACGTGGAGCGTGGCCAGGTTCTCTGCAAGCCGGGCAGCATCACCCCGCACACCAAGTTCACGGCCCAGGTCTACGTGCTTTCCAAGGATGAGGGCGGTCGTCACACGCCCTTCTTCAACAAGTACCGCCCGCAGTTCTACTTCCGCACCACGGACGTGACCGGCTCCATCACCCTTGAAGAAGGCCGTGAAATGGTCATGCCGGGCGACAACGTCACCCTGACCGTCGAGCTGATCCAGCCCATCGCCATGGACAAGGGCCTGAAGTTCGCCATCCGCGAAGGTGGCCGCACGGTGGGCGCTGGAAACGTGGACACGATCATCGCCTAAGGCTGAATACATTCGCGGGTCCCGCCCGCGTCTCAAAAGGAGGTTAATATGCGCGAGATCGTTCACCTGCAATGCACCGAGTGCAAGCGCAAGAACTACAGCACCACCAAGAACAAGCGCACCACCACGGGCAAGCTGGAGATCCAGAAATTCTGCCGTTTCGACGGCAAGCGCACCCTCCATCGCGAAGCCAAGTAGGTTATAGTTCCACCCCGGGCTGCCGTATCAGTCCTTCCCGCCCTTAAGGGCGCGCAACCCGGTTCTTCGCTAGGGGAGTAGCTCAGCTGGTAGAGTTGCGGACTCCAAATCCGTCGGTCGCAGGTTCGATCCCTGTCTCCCCTGCCACTCTGGTCTGGCCCCAGCAAACCGCTGGGGCCACGTTTTTCTTGCGAAGGCACTTCTTCCTGGAGCATCCATTGATTTCGACCCTCAAGTCACAGGCCCAAGAGCTCTTTGCTGAGCTAAATCGCGTGGACTGGCCAAAAAAGGAAAAGGTGGTCCGTTACACCTGGTCCGTGGTCATTCTCTCGATCGTTGTGGGGCTATTTCTTTGGGGCGCGGATCTTGGGATCGCCAGGCTGCTGAAGTTCATCATCCCCACCCATTGATGGAGGCCTAGGATGACCGAGATGGCAGACATGTCCGCGTTACCTGCGACCCAGGATGCTGGGAGCACCGAGGCTGGAACTCCAGAGCGGCGGCTCGCCTGGTTCATCATCCATACCTATTCCGGCTATGAAGCCAAGGTGATGACCCATCTGCGCCAGCGCATCAAGATGGAAGAACGGGATGAGCATTTTGGCGATATCCAGATCCCCGAAGAGACTTACGAAGAAATGAAGGTGGACGCCAAGTCCGGCCGCAAGGAGCGCGTCATCAAGAAGCGCAAATCCTTCCCTGGATACCTGCTTGTGCAAATCGCCGTGTCCAAGAAGGGCAACAGTTTCGAGATGGAAGACGCGGACTGGCATCTGGTCCGCAACACTCCGAAGGTGACGAGTTTCGTGGGCGCCAACAAGAAACGCCCCACGCCGCTCACGGATGAAGAAGTCCGGCAGATCATGAACCACCAGGAAGAGACCCAAGAGAAGCCCAAGCCGAAATACCACTTTGAAAAGGGCGAAAAGGTCCGTATCATAGATGGCCCCTTCGCAAACTTTGAAGGGGATGTCGATGAGGTCCACGAAGAGCGCTCCACCATCAAGGTGATGGTGACGGTGTTCGGACGCAGCACCCCCGTGGAACTTGATTTCATCCAGGTCGAGAAACGCTAGTTTCAAGCCCAACAACACGTCAGGTGGAAAAGCGCTAATCCATGCGCCCCACCCTTAAAGGCGGCAGTCGCCGGCATGTGCCGGAATCAGTCGCGGAAAAGGAAGAAATCCAATGGCAAAGAAAATCACCGGCTACATCAAGCTGCAACTGCCCGCGGGCGAAGCCACACCGGCTCCTCCCGTCGGCCCGGCCCTTGGCCAGCATGGCGTCAACATCATGGAATTCGTGAAGCAGTTCAATGCGAAATCCGTGACCTCCGTTGAAAAGGGCACGACCCTGCCCGTGGTCATCACCGTTTATGCCGACCGCTCCTTCAGCTTCATTCTGAAGACGCCTCCCGCTGCGGTGCTGATCATGAAAAAGCTCGGCCTCGACAAGGGCAGCCCCACCCCCAACAAGCAGAAAGTCGGGAAGATCACCAGCAAGCAGATCGAAGAGATCGCCAAGGTGAAGATGCCCGATCTGAATGCCGGCAGCCTGGAGGCCGCCATGCGCTCCATCGCCGGCTCCGCGCGCTCCATGGGCGTCGAGGTTGTCGATTAGTTTTTTTTCATTCAATGGTGATGAGGCATCGTGCTGAATCCCCGGCCACCGCGACCGTTCTCGCGGGAGATCAAAGATAGGAGCCAACATGGCAAAAACCGGAAAGAAATACCGGGCTGCCGCGGCCAAGATCGAAGATCGTCCCTACGAGCTGAAAGAAGCTCTCACTGTTATCAAGGACGCGGCCTTTGCCAAGTTCGATGAGACGGTCGAGGTTCACATGCGGCTCGGCGTTGACCCCCGTCACGCGGACCAGATGGTCCGTGGAACGATTGTCCTGCCTCACGGCACGGGCAGAACGATGCGGGTGGCGGTCATCGCCCAGGGCGAAAAGATCAAGGACGCAGAAGCTGCGGGCGCGGAAGTGGTCGGCGGTGACGATCTAGTCGAAAAGATCGCTGGCGGATTCTTGGATTTCGACGCGCTGGTGGCGACCCCGGACATGATGAAGGGCGTCGGACGCCTGGGCAAGGTGTTGGGCCCTCGCGGCCTCATGCCGAACCCCAAGACCGGCACCGTCACCTTCGACGTTGCCAAGGCCATCAAAGAGATCAAGGCCGGCAAGGTGGAATACCGCGTGGACAAGACCGGCATCATCCACGCCGGAGTCGGAAAGCTGTCCTTTGGCGTTGAAAAGCTGCAAGAAAATGCCCAAGCCCTGATGGAAGCTGTCATGAAGGCCAAGCCTTCCGCTGCCAAAGGGAAATACGTCAAGGCCATCCACTTGGCTTCGACCATGGGTCCCTCCATCACCGTCACAGCCGCTCTGGCTGAGAAGTAAAGGGGGCAGATATGGAAAAGAACAAGAAAATCTCTGAAGTCGCGTTGCTCAAGGGCACCTTCTCCTCGGCCACGACCGCGGTAGTTGTTGAATTCAAGGGCCTTAACGTTGTCAAGGACACTGCGTTCCGCAAGTCCATCCGCGACAGCAAGAGCCAATACAGGGTGTCCAAAAACACGTTGCTCCGCCTGGCGGTGAAAGACACGGCGTTCGAAAGCTTCGCCGAGAAATTCCAGGGCGCTTCGGCGGTCGCCAGCACCAATCAGGATGCCATCGCTTTGGCGAAGGCAGTGCAGGGTTTCCTGAAGGACAACCCGGCTGTCACATTCAAGGCCGCCATCATGGATGGCAAGCCCCTCAGCGCCAAGGAGCTCCAGGCCCTGGCCGAGCTTCCCAGCCGCGAAGTGCTTATCAGCAAACTGCTCTATCTCATGCAGTACCCGATTTCAGGCTTGGCCATCGTCCTTGACGGCATTCGCAAGCAAAAGGAGAGCGCGGCCTAATCCCCGCTCCCCCATTTCCCCTAAACCGAACTTATTATTTTTTGAATCATAGGAGAATCAAATGGCTCTCACCGCAGATCAACTGATCCAGGAAATTGAAGGAATGACCGTTCTCGACTTGGCCAACCTCGTGAAGGCCCTTGAGGAGCGCTTCGGCGTCTCCGCCGCCGCCATGGCTGCCCCCGCCGCTGGCGGCGCAGCTGCCGGCCCCGCTGTCGAAGAGCAGACCGAGTTCAACGTTGAGCTCACGGAATGTGGCGCCAACAAGTTGAACGTCATCAAGGCGATCCGCGAGATCGTCGCCGGCCTGGGCCTCAAAGAAGCCAAGGACTTGGTGGATGCCGCCCCCAAGGTTGTCAAGGAAGGCGCATCCAAGGAAGAAGCCACCAAGATCAAGGAAAAGCTTGAAGCTGCTGGCGCCAAAGTTACCATCAAGTAACCAGTTTATCTGGAAGACTTACAAGCGTGAGGGGTCAGCAGGACCCTTCACGCTTTGCGTCTTTCGATTGAAGTGGTATGCTTATTCCTTACGCCCGAACTCGGTCCCCCCGTTCGAGCTACTCGAGTGCTCCGGCACTCGACCCACTTAAGTAACTCCGAAAAGGCCCCGGTTGCGACGATCGAAGCACACCCGAACCATCCCTTTCGAGCCGGTCTCCGACGCAGCGGTGCTGCAGGTCTGGGGCTGGCCTTCGGCATATCTGCAATAAAACAAGCATTAGCCCGTTCAGCTAGAAAATTTGATATTGGCATCTCGATTTTTGCAGCTCCCCTGGAGTGACCCATGAGCGTTCAACAGAACATCTACCGCCAGCGACATAATTTCTCCAAGATCCGCTCTCTGGTACCCATCCCGAATCTCATCGACATCCAGAAGCGGAGCTACGACGAATTCCTCCAGATGAACCTGCTCCATGGCGAGCGGGAAGTCCGCGGCCTCAAATCGGTTTTTGAATCCATGTTCCCGGTGCAGAACGGAAAAACGCGGACGGATCCGATGCCACGCTGGAAATCGAATTCCTGGATTACACCGTTGGCCATTGGGCCTGCAAGTGCCAGAAATTCGTGGGCCTCGAGCACCTGCGGACGGTTTGCCGGAATTGCAACCACAGCATCGTGACGGACCACCCGAAGGATCCTTCGGTGGACTGCCCCAAGTGCGGCACGCGCAACAAGAACGCCGCGACCATCTGCGACGTGTGCAGCGAGCCGGTGAGCCTGCATTCGAAGATGAGCATGGAAGAGTGCGTGGAGCGCGGCGCCACCATGGCGAGCCCGCTCAAGATCCGCGTGCGCCTGAACCAGTTCGAGAAGGACGACAAGGGCAACCGCCGCTACAAGCAGAGCCAGGAGTCCGAGGTCTATTTCGGCGATGTTCCGACCATGACCGATCGCGGCACCTTCATCATCAATGGCACCGAGCGCGTGATCGTGAGCCAGTTGCATCGCAGCCCTGGCGTCTTCTTCTCCATCAGCCCTGGATAAGACCCAGTACAGCGCCCAGATCATTCCCTACCGTGGTTCCTGGATCGAATTCGAGTTGGACGCCAAGGGCCTGCTCTACGCGCGCATCGACCGCAAGCGGAAATTCCTGGGCTCGACCTTCCTGCGCGCCCTGGGGCTTTTCGACGAGAACATGGCGGACAACCAGGGGTTGCTGCGCCGTTTCTACACACCCGCGCGCTTCGTGCTGAAGGGCTCGAAGATCAGCATGGTTCCTGGCGACCTGATGCTGGGCCACATTTCCACCGAGGACGTGAAGGATCCCAAGTCCAAGGCGGTGATCGTCGCCGCCGGCAAGAAGATAAGCCGGCGCCTGCTGGAGCACATGCTGAAGGCTGGCGTGAAGCAGGTGGCTGTGGAGCGCGATGTCCTCGATGGCGCCGTCCTGTTGAATGACGTGGTGAACATGAACACTGGCGAAGTGTTGCTTGAGGCCAACGAACCATTCCTCCAGACCCACCTGGAAATGTTCCAGGCCGGCAATGTCACCGAATTCGAAGTCTGCTTCCCCGAAATGGACGCGACCGGAAAAGTCTTCAGTGAAACCCTGACGAAGGACCATACCGAGGATGCCGAGGAAGCCGCCAAGGAACTCTTCAAGAAGATCCGCCCAGGCGAGCCCGCGACCATGGAAAGCAGCAAGAAGCTGCTCTACGGGATGTTCTTCGATCCCCAGAAGTATGATCTCAGCAAGGTAGGCCGCCACAAGCTCAACGCCAAGCTGGCCCTGGAAACCGAAATGGATGCCCGTGCGCTGCGCACGGATGATTTCGTCCACACCGTCAACTACCTGTTGCGCTTGAAGAAGTACGACACCACCCGGCAGGAGATGGGCGACATCGCCCCGGTGCGCGCGGACGACATCGACCACCTGGGCAACCGCCGCGTGCGGTCCGTCGGTGAATTGCTTGAAAACTGCTTCCGCGTGGGCCTGGTCCGCGTTCAGCGGGCCATCAAGGAGAAGTTCTCCATGGCCCAGGATCCCAACTCGCCGCTTCAGGCCCACGATCTCATCAACAGCAAGCCCGTCATCGCGGCCATGAAGGAATTCTTCGGTTCCTCGCAGCTTTCGCAGTTCATGGACCAGACGAATCCCTCTTTCCGAGATCACCCACAAGCGCCGCCTTTCGGCCCTTGGACCGGGCGGCCTCAGCCGCGACCGCGCGGGCTTCGAAGTGCGCGACGTGCATACGTCCCACTACGGCCGCATCTGCCCCATCGAAACCCCTGAAGGCCCGAACATCGGCCTGATTTCTTCCCTCTCCTGCTACGCCCGCATCAACGAATACGGATTCATCGAGTCGCCCTACCTCAAGGTGGAAGACGGCAAGATCGTGAACTTCGCCAAGGTCACGAGCGTCGGCGATTCCAAATTCGGATACATGCAGGTGGTGCGCCTGGACGAACTGGAGAAGGAAAACAAGAAGCTTGAAAAAGAGGGCAAGCGCCCCGCCAAATTCGAGATGCATGCGTTCTATCTGAGCGCATGGGAAGAAGACGAGCACATCATCGCGCAGGCCAACGCCACCGTCGATGACAAGGGCAACATCCTGGATGAATACGTCACTTCCCGTCAGGCCGGTGAAACCAAGATCGTCGAGCGCGCCAAGGTCACGCTCATGGACGTGTCTCCCAAGCAGGTGGTTTCAGTCGCCGCTTCGCTCATTCCCTTCCTTGAGAATGACGATGCGAACCGGGCCCTCATGGGCGCGAACATGCAGCGCCAGGCCGTGCCCCTCATCCGCACCGAAGCCCCGATCGTGGGCACTGGAATGGAATATGTCGCCGCCAAGGATTCCGGGGCCTGCGTGATCTGCCGCCGCTCGGGCATCGTTGAAACCGTGGATGCCAACCGCATCGTGGTCCGCGTCGAGGACGATCCGGAAACCGAGGGCGTGGAAAGCGGCGTGGACATCTACACGCTCACCAAGTTCGCGCGCTCCAACCAGAACACCTGCCTGAACCAGCGCCCCCTCGTGAAAAAGGGCGAGTACGTCACCGCCAACCAGATCCTGGCGGACGGCCCTTGCACCGATCACGGCGAACTGGCCCTGGGCCGCAACCTGGTCGTGGCCTACATGCCCTGGCGCGGTTACAACTTCGAGGACGCCATCCTGATTTCCGAGCGCGTCGTCAAGGAAGACCTCTACACGACGATCCACATCGAGGAATTCGAAGTCCACGCCCGCGACACCAAGCTGGGCCCTGAAGAAATCACCCGCGACATCCCGCAGATCCGTGAGGAGATGCTCAAGAACCTCGATGAATCGGGCATCATCCGCATCGGCGCCACCGTCCGGCACGGCGACATCCTCGTGGGCAAGGTCACGCCCAAGGGCGAGACGGTGCTTTCGCCCGAAGAAAAGCTCCTGCGCGCCATCTTCGGCGAGAAGGCCAGCGACGTTAAGGACGCCAGCCTCACGGTGCCCCCGGGCATCGAAGGCACCGTGGTGGATGTCAAGGTGTTCACCCGCAAGGGCCAGGAAAAGGATCTCCGCACCCAGGCGATCGAGCACGATCAGGTCGTGAAATGGGAAAAGGATCTCGAGGATGAAGAGCGGATCATCCGCGCCGAAGCCAAGAAGAAAATCGTCGCCCTGTTGAAGAGCAAGGAACTGAGCGAGATGCTCAAGGACGACAAGGGCAAGGAATTGCTTCCTGCCCAAGAAAAAGCTCACGCAGAACATGCTGGAGGCCGTCCCCTACCACCGCTTCCGCCAGATCAGCGTGGCCGCCGGCAAAGAGCGCCTTGAAGCCCAGGTCCTGGACATTCTGGACAAGACCGAAAGCCAATTGAAAGTGCTGCGCGACATCCTCGCGGAGCGCGAGGACCGTCTGAAAAAGGGCGATGAGCTGATGCCCGGCGTTCTCAAAACCGTGAAGTGCTATGTCGCCGTCAAGAGGAAGCTCCAGGTCGGCGACAAGATGGCCGGCCGCCACGGCAACAAGGGTGTGGTCAGCCGCATCCTGCCGGTGGAAGACATGCCCTACCTGCCGAACGGCCAGCAGGTGGACATCGTGCTGAACCCCCTGGGCGTGCCTTCCCGTATGAATATCGGGCAGGTGCTCGAATGCCACTTGGGTTGGGCCGGACGGACCCTGGGGCTGCATTTCTCCACGCCTGTGTTTGATGGAGCCCGTGAAGGCGACATCAAGGACTTCCTGAAAAAAGCTTGGGAGAAGAACGGCAAGATCGGTCCAGACGTCACGGGCAAGACCCTGCTGTTCGATGGCATGACTGGCGAAGCTTTCGAGCAGCCCGTCAACGTCGGATGCGTCTATATGCTTAAACTGCACCACCTTGTCGACAACAAAATCCATGCCCGGAGCATTGGACCCTACTCGCTCATCACGCAGCAGCCTTTGGGCGGCAAGGCCCAGTTCGGCGGGCAGCGTTTTGGAGAAATGGAAGTGTGGGCTTTGGAAGCCTATGGCGCGGCTCATGTGCTTCAAGAACTGTTGACCTACAAGTCCGACGACATGCACGGCCGGACGCAGATCTATCAGGCCATCATCAAGGGCGAAACCATCAAGGATCCGGGCCTTCCGGAAAGCTTCAACGTCGTGAAGAAAGAGCTCAATGCGCTCTGCATCGACGTGGAAATGCTCACCCGTGAGGAACTGACCCCAAGCTTCGAAAGCGAAGACTCAGCCTTTTCCATCGACGCCTAGAGGCCTAGACGGTCCTTCGCTTTAGCACCAAGGCCATTCCGATTCCGTTTCAGAGGTCCTCATGTTTCCAGAACCGCAAAACATCAACGCCTACGAGTGCATCCGGGTCAGCCTGGCGTCGCCAGACAAAATCCGCTCCTGGTCCAGGGGCGAGGTCACCAAGCCCGAGACCATTAATTACCGCAGCCTGAAGCCTGAGCGCGATGGCCTTTTCTGCGCCCGCATCTTTGGCCCCGTGAATGACTGGGAATGCCTGTGCGGCAAATACAAGCGCCAGAAGTTCAAAGGCGTCGTCTGCGACAAGTGCGGCGTTGAAGTCACCAAGAAGGCCGTGCGCCGCGAGCGCATGGGCCACATCCAGCTGGCCTCGCCCGTCAGCCATGTGTGGTTCTTCAAGGGCGTTCCCAGCCGCATCGGCTACCTGCTCGACATCCCCCTGAAGGATCTTGAACGGGTGCTCTATTTCGAGGCCTATGCCGTCACCGAAGCGGGCACCACGCCCCTGAAGGAAGGCGAAATCCTGGGTGAAGACAAATACCGCGATTACAAGCACCAGTTCGGCGAAGGCTTCAAGGCCCAGATGGGCGCCGAGGGCATCAAGGAGCTCCTGAAGCACGTGGACATCGAGGCTCTGGCCATCGAACTGCGCGCCATCATGAAGACCGAAACTTCGGCCCAGAAGCGCACCAAGATCGCCAAGCGCCTCAAGGTCACTGAAGCCTTTAAGAGAAGCGGAAACAAGCCCGAGTGGATGATCCTGGATGTGATCCCGGTGCTGCCGCCCGAACTGCGTCCTTTGGTGCCATTGGATGGCGGCCGCTTCGCGACCTCCGACCTCAATGACCTGTACCGCCGCGTCATCAACCGCAACAACCGCTTGAAGAAGCTTTTGGAACTCCGCGCGCCGGACGTCATCGTCCGGAACGAGAAGCGCATGCTCCAGGAAGCCGCCGATGCGCTGTTCGAGAACGGCAAGCGCGGCCGCTTGTTGCGCGGCGTTTCCAATCGCCCGCTCAAATCGCTTTCCGATGCCCTCAAGGGCAAGCAGGGCCGCTTCCGCCAGAACCTGCTGGGCAAGCGCGTGGACTACTCCGGCCGTTCCGTCATCGTGGTGGGACCGGACCTCAAGCTGCACCAGTGCGGCCTTCCCAAGAAGATGGCGCTGGAGCTTTTCAAGCCCTTCATCTTCAACCGGCTTGAGCACAAGGGCTTCGCGGCCACCATCCGCCAGGCCAAGGAAATGGTCGAAGAAGGCCGCCCCGAAGTCTGGGACGTGCTGGAAGAAGTCATCCAGAACCATCCCGTGATGTTGAACCGCGCCCCGACCTTGCACCGCCTCGGCATCCAGGCTTTCCAGCCTGTGCTGGTGGAAGGCAAGGCCATCAAGCTGCATCCGCTGGTCTGCACCGCCTTCAACGCCGACTTCGACGGCGACCAGATGGCCGTCCACGTGCCCCTGAGCCCCATGGCCCAGATCGAGGCCCACGTGCTGATGATGTCCACGCAGAACATCTTGAATCCCGCCAACGGCAAACCCAACGTGGTGCCCAGCCAGGACATCGTGCTCGGCGGATACTACCTTACGAAAAAGCGCCTCGACCGCAAGGGCGAGGGCATGATCTTCGGCAATATGAATGAAGTCGTGGCCGCCCATGATTACGGCATCCTGGATACCCACGCGATCATCCAGCTCCGCTACACCGGCGAACTGGTGGACACGGAAGCCTGGCACGCCGCGGACCCGAAAAAGAACAGCGAGCAGGAAGTTTTCGAATGCCACTCCCAGATGGTGGAAAACGCCCTGATCACCACCACCGTCGGCCGCGTGATCTTCAATCTCGCCCTGCCGGAAGAAGTGCCCTATATCAACGGCCTGCTCAAGAAGGAAGGCCTGCTTTCCCTAGTGAACCGCTGCTACAAACTCAACGGCCCCGAAGTGACGATCCGCATGCTGGACGCCATGAAGGATGTCGGATTCCTGTGGGCCATGAAGGCCGGCGTCTCCGTGGGCATCGACGATCTCATCGTGCCCGCCACGAAGCCCAAGCTCATCAAGGAAGCCACCGAAGAAGTCCGCGCCATTGAAAAGGAGGCCTTCGAAGGCCGCCTGGACAGCGCCACGCGGTACAACCGCATCCTGGAAGTCTGGTCGAAGACCGCCGACCAGGTGGCCAACGACATGATGAAAAACATGGAGAAGAAGAACAACGAAGAGAAATACCTCAACTCCGTCTACATCATGGCCGACTCCGGCGCCCGTGGTTCCAAGACCCAGATCCGGCAGGTCGCGGGCATGCGCGGCCTCATGGCCAAGCCCTCCGGCGACATCATCGAGACGCCCATCACCGCCAACTTCAAGGAAGGCTTGAGCGTCCTCCAGTACTTCATCTCCACCCACGGCGCCCGCAAAGGCCTCGCGGATACGGCCCTGAAGACCGCCGATTCCGGCTACCTCACCCGCAAGCTGGTGGATGTGGCCCAGGACGTGATCATCAACGAAAGCGACTGCGGAACGCTGGATGGCATTGAAGTCGCCGCCATCGTCAACAGCGACGGCACCATCCGCGCCCGCCTGCGGGACCGCATCATGGGCCGTGTGACCCTGGATGATGTTTTCGATCCCTATTCAAAGAAGAACATCGCCCCCGCCGGCACGCTGCTCAGCGAGGATCTGGCCTTCAAGATCGAGACCTCAGGCATTCCGAGCGTCCGCATCCGTTCGGTCCTCACCTGCGAAGCCAGGCGGGGCGTTTGCGCCCAGTGCTATGGCCTGAACCTGTCCACGGGCAAGCTTGTGGACCAGGGCGAGGCCGTGGGCGTCATTGCTGCGCAATCCATCGGTGAACCCGGCACGCAGCTCACCATGCGTACTTTCCACGTGGGTGGCGCCGCCAGCCGCGCTTCTGAAAAGAGCACCCACGAGGCTCAGACCAAGGGTTTCGTGAAGCTGGATGGCATGAAGACCGTCAAGAACCGCAAGGGCGAATTGCTGGCCCTCAGCCGCTCGGGCTACATCCTTGTGGTGGACGGCGACGGCAACGAGCGGGAACGCTACAAGGTCGCGCCCGGCGCCATGATCCGCGTGAAGAATGGCGAGGAAGTGGAACCCAAGACGGTGCTCGCCGAGTGGGATCCCTACAACGACTACGTCATCACCGAAAAAGCCGGAATCGTGGACTTCAAGGAATTCGAGCCCAACGTCTCCTACGTTGAAGAGCGCGATCCCATCGCGGGCCGCTTCCGCCGCAAGGTCATCGATCCCACCGATGACAAGCTGCACCCGCACATCAACATCAAGGGTGAAAACCACAAAGTGCTCGTGCGCTACAACATTCCCACCTCCGCCTACATCGAAGTGGAAGAGGGCCAGGAACTCAGCCCCGGCGACGTGCTGGCCAAGACTCCCCGCCAGCAGGCCAAGACATCCGACATCACGGGCGGTCTGCCCCGCGTGACGGAACTCTTCGAAGGCCGCAAGCCGAAAGACCCGGCCATCATTTCCGAAATCACGGGCATCGTGAAATACGGGAATCGCGTCCGCGGAAACCAGAAGGTCATTGTGGAGAGCGAGACCGGGGAAAAGGGCGAATACCTGATTCCGCGCGGCAAGCACATCCAGGTCCAGGACGGCGACGAGATCCACTCCGGCGAGAAACTCACCGAAGGCGCCGTCTCTCCCCACGACCTGCTCAAGGTCGAGGGCGACAAGGCGCTCCAGGCCTTCCTGGTGAACGAGGTGCAAGAGGTCTACCGCGCCCAGGGCGTGACCATCAACGACAAGCACATCGAAACCATCATCCGCCAGATGATGCGCTGGGTCATGATCACCGACGTGGGCGACACCATGCTCATCGTTGAAGAAAAAGTGGATAAGAACCGCTTCAAGGACATCAACGAGCAGGCCATGAAGGACGGCGGCCTCCCCGCCACCTGTGAACCGCTGTTGCTGGGCATCACCAAGGCAGCGCTCACGTCCGAAAGCTTCATTTCCGCCGCATCGTTCCAGGAGACCACCCGGGTGCTTACCGAAGCCGCTCTGGAAGGCCGCGTGGACTATCTCCGCGGCTTGAAGGAGAACGTCATCCTGGGCCGCTTGATCCCGGCAGGCACCGGCATTCCCGCCTACCGCAATCTGGAAATCGAGGAAGGCCAGTACCCCGAAATCACCTACACGGAAAACGTGCTGGGTGATGATTTCGACGACGAGTACAGCCGCATGGCCGCCCACGTCGAGGAACTGCAAGGCCTCACGGAATTCGACGGGGAAGACTGATCCACCCGTTGATACCTGATTAAAAGAGCCGCGAGAGCGGCTCTTTTACCCCCCCCCCCCGACTCAAGCGCTGGTAGGCTAAAGGTTGCCGAACAATCATCTGCTCGCCCTGCGGCAGCGACCTCTGCGTGAAATCCACCCTTTGGCCCAGTGGCTTTCATGGAGCGATCGCGAAAGGGCGGGCCAGCCAAGTCCCCGATCGGGGCAGGAGATTTTATGAACGAACTTCAATTCAGCCCCACAACCGTAAGCCTGGATCTGGGCGGCACGCCCATCACCATCGAAACCGGCCGCATCGCCAAGCAGGCGGCGGGCGCCGTCATCGTCCGCCAGGGCGACACCATGGTCCTGGTGGCCGTCTGCCGCGCCGCGCCCAGGGAAGGCATTGACTTCTTCCCGCTCACCGTGGACTACCGCGAAGCCGCCTTTTCCGCCGGCAAGATTCCTGGTGGATTCTTCAAGCGCGAGGGCCGCGCCACCACCAAGGAAACCCTGATCTGCCGCCTCATCGACCGGCCCTTGCGGCCGCTCTTCGAGGAAGGCTACAACGACGACACCATGGTCACGGCCCAGGTCATCAGTTTCGATGGCGAGCATCAGCCCGACACGCTGGCCATCCTGGGAGCTTCGGCGGCCCTGATCATTTCTGAAATCCCCTTCGTGGCTCCCGTGGGCGGCATCCGCGTAGGGCGCATCAATGGGAAATTCGTCGCCAACCCCCTGGTGGGCCAGCGCACCGAAAGCGATCTGGACCTCATCCTGGCGGGCACCGAGGAAGCCATCGTGATGGTGGAATGCGGCGCCAAGGAAGTGCTCGAAGCCGACATGGTGGACGCGCTGAATTTCGGCCACGACCAGATCAAGCAGCTCGTGAAACTCCAGAAGGAACTGCAGGCCAAGGTCGGCAAGGCCAAGCTGGCCGCCACGAAGGGCGAACTCAACCAGGACATCTACGCCAAAGTATCCAAGCATGCCGAGAAGCTCATGGCTGCCCTCACGATGAAGGTGAAGCTGGATAGCTACAAGGCCATTGATGCGCTGAAGAAGGAAGTCGTGTCCGAACTGACGGCCGATGCCCCGGAAACCAAGAAGGACGTGGTCGCGTGTTTCGATCTGCTGAAGGAAACCCTTTTCCGCAACACGATCCTGAAGCAGAACATCCGCCTCGACGGCCGGGCCTTCGACCAGATCCGGCCCCTCAACATCGAAGTCGGCGTGCTCCCCAGCACCCACGGCTCCTGCCTCTTCACTCGCGGTGAAACCCAGGCGCTGGTGACCGCCACGTTGGGCACCCAGGATGATGTCCAATACATCGACGGCATCGAGGAGGAGTACGAGAAGAAGTTCTACCTCCACTACAATTTCCCCGGCTACAGCGTGGGCGAGTGCAAGCCGAACCGCGGCCCAGGCCGGCGCGAAATCGGCCACGGCATGCTGGCCGAACGCAGCATCATGGCGGTGCTGCCTAGCCAGGAAGAAAATCCCTACACCGTGCGCGTGGTGTCCGACATCACCGAGAGCAACGGTTCGTCCTCCATGGCCACCATCTGCGGTGGAACGCTGGCGTTGATGGATGCGGGCATCAAGCTGAAATCACCGGTCGCAGGCGTGGCCATGGGTCTTGTGAGCGATGGCGAAAAGTTTGTGGTGCTCACGGATATCGCGGGCCAGGAAGACCACTACGGCGACATGGACTTCAAAGTCGCTGGCACCACCAAAGGCATCACGGCGTTGCAGATGGATATCAAAATCGGCGGCATCACCACCGAGGTTCTGACCAAGGCTCTCACCCAGGCCAAGAAGGGCCGCCTGCACCTTTTGGAAGCCATGGGCGAGATCCTCGCCGCGCCGCGCGGAGAGTTCGCTTCGAACGCGCCCCAGATGAAGAGCATCCAGCTTCCCAAGGAAAAAATCCGCGACGTCATCGGCAAGGGCGGCGCCACCATCCGCAACATCATCGAAGTTTCCGGTTGCTCCGTGAACATTGACGATGACGGCATCTGCCAGGTGGCCGGCCCGACCCAGGAAAAGCTGGCCATCGCCCTGAAGATGATCGCAGATCTCACTCAGACCGCCGAGGTCGGCAAGACCTACATGGGCCGTGTCGCGAAGGTCGTCGAGTTCGGCGCCTTCGTCACGATCCTGCCGGGCCTCGACGGCCTGCTGCACGTTTCCGAAATGGCGCCCCACCGCGTGAAGAGCCCCGCCGATGAAGTCAGCGAAGGCCAGGAAATCATGGTCAAGGTCATCGGCATTGATGAGAAGAGCGGCAAGATCAAGCTCAGCCGCAAGGCGCTCATGGCCGCCGAAGCGCCGGCTGAAGCCTGATTTCCAGGTTCGATCTTCAAAATTCTTGGTCACATGAATGCGCGGTCCTCTGGGACCGCGTTTTCATTCCGGGAGCGTCACGCCTCGCCCGCTGCGGATGCGTTCCTCGATCCGCGAGGTGCTGTGGCCCGGGATGAGGGGAATGATCACGACACGGCCTCCTCGAGCCTCCACGGCTTCGCGTCCCACCACCGTATCCGGCGTGTAATCGCCACCCTTGACCAGGATGTCCGGCTGCAAGGCTTTGATGAGTTCAAGCGGCGTGTCTTCGTCGAACCGGATGACCGCATCCACGCTGCGCAGCCCCAGCAGGACCGCCGCGCGGGCTGGTTCATCCTGCAAAGGCCTTCCCTCGCCTTTGAGCCGGGCGACTGATGCATCGCTGTTGAGGCCCACCACCAGGAAATCCCCCAGGGCGCGCGCGTCTTCCAGATATTTGACGTGTCCTGGATGCAATAAATCAAAACACCCGTTCGTGAAACAAAGCTGGGCAGGGCGCTGGGCCTGCGCAGCGAGGAAGCTTGGAGCATCAGGAAAGAATCGAGGGGGAGTGTTCATGGCGCGTCCGAGTTAAACTAGATGATTGCGGCTTGAGCCGCTTGCTTGAAAGGATGCCATGCCACTCTACGAGTACCGCTGTGAAGCCTGCGGCGCGAAAGAAGAAAGACTCCAGGCCTTTTCAGCGCCGACGGCCCATGATTGCCCCAAGTGCGGCCAGGCAGAGGCCATGCAACGCGAGATCTCGCGGACCGCTTTCGTGCTGTCGGGCAGCGGTTGGTACGCTGGCGGCTACGGTGGCCGGGAAGGCGCCTGCCGAGGGCGCCGAGGCCCAAAGGCCGGCCCGAGCCCCAGGGATGGGACTGCGGCCGGGGAGCGCCCCGGCCGCAAAAACAGGCTGATGCCCCGTCCGGGTCGAAGGCGGCCTGCGCCTCGGGTTGCGCGTGCCATTCCCCGAAAGTCGAAGCGGCGACCAAGCTTCCCTGACCAGCTCCGGGTATCCCGGATTGACTTCTCCTGCCGGTGCGATAGGCTTATAAGTTCCCTGCCCAATTGGGCTGGTTGATTTTTTCTTCGTCCAATGTTGCGTGTCCGTTCCATAAGGCATCCGCAACCTCTCGGGCCTTGCTCTCCGGAATCATCTGGACGAGCCAACTATGGAGGATGGTGTGCCAACCATCAATCAGCTGATCCGCCAAGGGCGGAAGACATTCATCAACAAGACCAAGAGCCCCGCGCTCGACGCCTGCCCGCAAAAGCGCGGCGTGTGCACCCGCGTGTTCACGACCACGCCCAAGAAGCCGAACTCGGCCCTCCGCAAGGTGGCCCGTGTGCGGTTGACGAACGGCATCGAGTGCACCACCTACATTCCCGGCGTGGGCCACAACCTGCAGGAGCACTCCATCGTCCTCATCCGCGGTGGCCGTGTGAAAGACCTGCCTGGCGTGCGCTATCACGTGGTCCGCGGAACGCTGGACGCCACTGGCGTCGCTGGCCGCAACCAGTCCCGCTCCAAGTACGGCGCGAAACGGCCCAAGGCCGGCGCTGCCGCCGCTGCGAAGAAAAAGTGAGGTAGATGAAAAATGGCTCGTCGTTCCGCACCCCCCAAGCGTGAGATCCTCCCGGATCCCATCTACAACTCCCTCATCGTCTCCAAGTTCGTGAACATCCTCATGGAGCGCGGCAAGAAGGCCACCGCCGAACGCATCGTCTACGGCGCGCTGGAGATCGTCGCCAAGAAGAGTGGCGAAGAGGCCCTTGAAGCCTTCACCAAGGCTTTGACCAACATCAAACCGGCGGTGGAAGTGAAATCCCGCCGCGTGGGTGGCGCCACCTACCAGGTGCCTGTGGAGGTTCCGCAGAACCGCCGCACCTCGCTGGCCATGCGTTGGCTGAAGACCTATTCCGCCTCCCGCGGCGAGCGCACCATGCGCGACAAGCTGGCTGGCGAGATCCTCGACGCCATGAATTTCCGCGGCGCCGCCATCAAGAAGAAGGACGATGTCCACAAGATGGCCGAAGCCAACAAGGCTTTCGCCCACTTCCGCTGGTAGACGGCTCTTTCGCCTTGCGGGGCCGCTGCCTTGGCGGCCCCCAGTTTTGAATTACCGTCCTGTTTTTTTGACCTGAATTTCCGTGTGCCATGAGCACCGGATCCCGATCCTGTTCCTTGACTCAAATTCCCCGAAGGAGTCTCCCGTGGCTCGCCATACGCCCCTTGAGCGCTACCGCAACATCGGCATCATGGCTCACATTGATGCCGGTAAGACGACCACGACGGAGCGCATCCTTTTCTACACCGGCAAGATCCACAAGATCGGCGAAGTCCATGATGGCGCTGCCACCACCGACTGGATGGTGCAGGAGCAGGAACGCGGCATCACCATCACGTCCGCGGCCATCACCGCCAGCTGGGTTCCGTTGACGGGCAAGGATACGGGCGTCGAGCACCGCATCAACATCATCGACACCCCTGGCCACGTGGATTTCACCGCCGAGGTGGAGCGCAGCCTGCGCGTGCTGGATGGAGCCTGCGCGGTGTTCTGCGCCGTGGGCGGCGTTGAGCCCCAGTCCGAGACGGTCTGGCGCCAGGCCGACAAGTACCACGTGCCGCGCATGGCTTTCGTCAACAAGATGGATCGTCCCGGGCGCGGATTTCTTCCGCGTGGTGGAGATGATGAAGACCCGCCTGAAGGCGCGGCCCATGCCCATCCAGATCCCCATTGGCGCCGAGGAGCATTTCCGCGGCGTCGTGGACCTGGTGACCATGAAGGCGCTCACCTTTGACGATGGCGACAAGGGCTACAAAGTCATCGAAGGCGAGATCCCCGCCGACCTTCTCGAGACCGCCGCTGAATGGCGCGAGAAGATGGTCGAGATGGTCGCCGAGGCCGATGAAGTCCTCATGGAAAAGTACCTGAGCGGTGAAGACCTCACCGAGACCGAACTCCGCGATGGCATCCGCAAGGGTTGCATCTCGATCATCTTCACGCCGATGATGTGCGGCAGCGCCTTCAAGAACAAGGGCGTGCAGCCCATGCTCGACGCTGTGGTGAACTACATGCCCAGCCCCTTGGATGTTCCGCCATCCAGGGCGTGGACATGGATGGCAATGCCATCGAGCGCCGTGCCGATGACAAGGAACCCTTCAGCGCTTTGATCTTCAAGATCATGGCGGATCCGTTCGTCGGCAGTCTCGCGTTCATCCGCGTTTATTCCGGTGTGCTTGAGGCGGGATCCAGCGTCTACAACTCCAACAAGGACCGCCGCGAACGCATCGGCCGCCTGCTCCAGATGCACGCCAACAAGCGCGAGGACATCACCGAAGTCCGCACCGGCGACATCGGCGCGGCGGTGGGCCTCAAGGACGTGTTCACGGGCCAGACCATCTGCGATGAAGACAAACCCGTGGTGCTCGAGAGCATGGATTTCCCGGATCCCGTGATCCAGGTGGCCATCGAGCCCAAGACCAAGGTCGACCAGGAGAAGATGGGCATCGCGCTGAGCCGGCTGGCCCAGGAAGATCCCACCTTCAAGGTCAAGACCGATCCCGAGACCAACCAGACCATCATCGCCGGCATGGGTGAACTCCATCTGGAGATCATCGTGGACCGCATGATGCGCGAGTTCAAAGTGGAAGCCAACGTGGGCAAGCCCATGGTGGCCTACCGCGAGACCATCCGCCGCCGCGTGGAATGCGAAGGCAAGTTCGTCCGCCAGTCCGGTGGCCGCGGCCAGTACGGCCACGTCAAGCTCATCGTCGAGCCCAACGCGCCCGGCAAGGGCTACGAGTTCATCAACGAGACCAAGGGCGGTTCCGTGCCCAAGGAATACATCAAGCCCACGGACCAGGGCATCCAGGAAGCCATGGAATCCGGCGTGCTCGCCGGCTACCCGGTCGTGGACGTCAAGGTCACCATCTACGACGGCAGCTACCACGATGTGGATTCCAATGAAATGGCGTTCAAGATCGCCGGTTCCATGGGCTTCAAGGCAGGCTGCGAGAAGGCCCATCCTGTGATTCTCGAGCCCATCATGGGCGTCGAGGTGGTGGTGCCAGAGGAATACATGGGCGACGTCATTGGCAACCTGAACAGCCGGCGCGGCCGCATCGAGAACATGGAAGAGCGGGCCGGCTCCAAGGTGGTTTCCGCCAAGGTCCCTCTCGCCGAAATGTTCGCCTATTCCACCAGCCTTCGCGGCATGACTCAGGGCCGCGGCAACTACACCATGCAGTTCTCGCATTACGATGAAGCTCCCAAGAATGTGGCGGAAGAAATCATCGCCAAAGTCAAGGGCAGCAAGTAGCAAGGATGAAGGTTGAAGTATGAAGGATGCTTTTCCTCCTATCTTCGCACCTTCACTTCAACCTTCATACTTTCACAGCCCTTCACGGGGTGAGGCCGCACCAAGCTCTTCAGATCCTGGCCTCTTGATAAGCCCGCTCCCTTTTTCCTGAAAGGGGAGCCCAAAAAAGCCGCCGAGGCTCAAAATATTTCATTTGTGTTTTCGGTGGCTTTTGTTATTCTAATTAGCCTTGTCCTCGTCAGGAGGACATCAACTCAGGTTGGGCGGCCAGCGCCCCACGTCTATGGACGGCTCATCCGTCCCAATGGAGTGAACATGAAAGACAACATCCGCATCCGTTTGCGCGCCTTCGATCATCGCCTGCTTGATCAAAGCACCCGCGAAATCGTGGAGACCGCAAAGCGCAGCGGCGCCCAGGTCGCCGGACCGATCCCTCTCCCCACCCGGACGAGCAAGTACACGGTGAACCGCTCGCCCCACGTGGACAAGAAGAGCCGTGACCAATTCGAGATCCGCACGCACAAGCGCCTGCTCGACATCCTCAACCCCACCCAGACCACGGTGGACACCCTGATGCGTCTCGACCTCCCCGCGGGCGTCGATGTCGAAATCAAGGTCTTCAGCCGCCAGGGCAACCGGTAAAGGAAGGGGAGCAAAACATGATCAAGGGAATCATCGGCAGAAAACTGGGCATGACCCAGATCTTCAACGAGAAGGGTCAAGTGGTCCCCGTGACCGTGATCCAGGCTGGTCCGTGCGTGGTCGTGCAGCGCAAGACCACCGCGAAGGAGGGCTATGACGCCATCCAGATCGGCTTCGTGGATCCCAGCGGCGGCAAGCGCGCCAACAAGCCCGAGAAGGGCCACGCGGAGAAGCACGGCGTCGCTCCGGTGCGCGTGCTGCGCGAGTTCAAGGTGGATTCTTCCGATCCCGCGAAAGAAGGCGATAGCGTTCTCGTGGGGCAGTTCGAGACCAAAGTCAAAGTGAATGTCGTCGGCACCAGCAAGGGCAAGGGCTTCGCGGGCGTCATGAAGCGCCACCATTTCAAGGGCGGACGCGCGACCCACGGCTCCATGCACCACCGCGCTCCTGGTTCCATCGGCGGCTCCTCCGATCCCAGCCGTGTCTTTCCCGGCATGCGCATGGGCGGCCACATGGGCGCCGAACAGGTGACCGTGAGGAACCTGGAAATCGCCTCGGTGGATTCCGAAAACAATCTTCTGCTCATCAAGGGCGCCGTTCCCGGCCCCAAAGGTGGGTACGTCGTGATCAAGCAGGAGGCCTGAGATGGCGACCTTCCAGCACCCTGTCGTGAACCTCGACGGCAAGCAGGCCGGCACCGTGGACCTGCTGCCCGAAGTCTTCAAGCTTGAAGACATCAATACCCATCTGATCTGGGAAGCGGTCCGCCACTTCCTGGCCAAGCGCCGCGCCGGCACCGCCAAGACCAAGGACAAGTCCGAGGTTTCCGGCTCCGGCAAGAAGCTCTGGAAGCAGAAGGGAACCGGCCGCGCCCGCATCGGCTCGATCCGTTCGATGATCTGGAAGGGCGGCGGCACGGCCCATGGCCCGAATCCACGCTCCTACGATTACGCCTTCCCCAAGAAGGCCCGTCGTTCGGCGCTGCGCAACGCGCTTTCCGTCAAGTTCTCCAAGGGCCAGTTGATGGTCGTCGAGAACTGGGAGCTCGCCACCCACAAGACCAAGGCCCTTTCGGGGACCATGGCCAAGCTGGGCGTGGGCGACCGCGCCCTGCTGGTGGGCTCCGAAGCTTCCCGCAACTTGTCGCTTGCCGCGGGCAACCATCCCAGGTTCATGACGGTGACGAGCCTGGGCGTGAATGTTTATGAACTGCTCAAGTACGACCAGGTTGTCTTCTCCAAGGATGCGATTCTGGCCCTGCAGGAAGTGGTGAAACCATGACTAAGATTTTCGAAGTGATCCGCAAGCCGCTGCTGACCGAAAAAGGCCAGATCCTGCGGGAGAGCAATGTCCAGGTGTTTGAAGTGGCCCCATGGGCCAACAAGCACCAGATCAAAGAGGCTGCGGAGCTCCTGCTCCAGGCCAAAGTCAAGTCCATCCGGACCGTCAAGGTCCACGCCAAGGCCAAGCGCCTGGGCCGCTGGATGGGCCAGACCACCGCAACCAAAAAAGCCTATGTCGAATTGGCGGAAGGTTCTCTTCCCGCCACCGAGGCCTAAAGGCCCGGATTCCAAATTTCAAACCCCGTGGACGGACAAGCACTGCCACTATCGCCCACACTTTTCTAAAGGCAAAAACATGAGCGTAAAAATGCTCAAGCCGACCACACCAGGTCAGCGCGGCATGTCGAAGTCAGGCTTCGAGGAAATCACGAGCGACACTCCTGAGCGCTCCTTGATCTCCAAGAAGACCCGCACCGGCGGCCGTTCCAACACAGGCCGCATCACCACGCGCCACATCGGCGGCGGCCACAAGCAGCGCTATCGCATGATCGATTTCAAGCGCAACAAGTTCGACGTGCCCGCCAAGGTCGCGACGATCGAATACGATCCCAACCGCACGGCCCGCATCGCCCTGCTGGTCTATTCAGACGGCGAAAAGCGCTACATCCTGGCGCCCGATGGCCTGGAAGTCGGCCGTATCGTGGTTTCCGGGAAAAACGCGGACATCCTGGTGGGCAACACGCTGCCGCTCCGGAACATCCCGGTGGGTACCGAAATCCACAACATCGAAATGAAGCCCGGCAAGGGTGGCCAGATCGCCCGCGCGGCTGGCGCTTTCGCGCAGCTCGTGGCCAGGGATGGCGAATACGCCCAGCTCCGCCTGAAATCCGGTGAAATCCGCAAGATCCATCTGGAATGCATGGCGACCATCGGCAAAGTCGGCAATCTGCAGCACGAGAACATCGCGCTGGGCAAAGCCGGCCGCACGATCTGGCTGGGCGTCCGCCCGACGGTCCGTGGCGTGGTCATGAACCCGGTGGACCACCCGCACGGTGGTGGCGAAGGCCGCACTTCCGGTGGCCGTCATCCGGTCACCCCTTGGGGCCAGCCGACTCGCGGATACAAGACGCGGCATAACAACCGCACCACCAAATTCATCGTCAAGCGGATCAACTAGGAGAATTCACGATGGCCCGTTCTCTGAAAAAAGGCCCGTTTATCGATGGGCACCTCTCCAAGAAAGTGGACACCGCTGTTTCCGCGGATGACCGCAAAATCATCAAAACCTGGTCGCGCCGTTCCACGGTCATGCCGAAAATGATCGGCCTCACCTTCGCCGTCCACAATGGCAACAAGTTCATCCCTGTCTACATCACGGACAACATGGTGGGCCACAAGCTGGGCGAATTCGCTCCGACCAGGACCTTCAGGGGCCATGCCGGCAAGTCCGACGCCAAAGCGAAGGGGAAATAGGCCATGACCATGAACTCGAAATCGGCCGTCCAGGTTGACATCGCTTCCAGCGCCACCATCCGGCACCTCCGCGGCTCGGCCCAGAAAGCCCGGCTCGTGGTGGACCTCATCCGCGGCAAGAATATCGGCGAAGCCCAGTGGGTCCTCGCCAGCACCAAGAAGTACGCCTCGGAACCCATCCGCAAATTGCTCGATTCCGCCGTGGCCAACGCTTTGGACAAGAATCCTTCCGTGAACCCCGACGAACTGATGGTCAAGTCCGTATTCGTGGACGAGGGCTTCCGCATGAAGCGCGTCCGCCCTGCGCCCATGGGCCGCGCCTACCGGGTGCAGAAGCGCACCTGCCACATCACCATTCAGCTCGCCGCCGTAACCGGCGAGGAGGCGTAGTCATGGGTCAAAAAGTCCACCCTTTTGGGTTCCGAATCATCTATTCCAAGAACTGGCACAGCAAGTGGTACTCCAAGCGGGACTACGCCACCATGCTGCACGAGGACCTGAAACTCCGCAAAGAGTTGAAAGCCCAGCTGCACGCGCTCAACGCCATGATCAGCAAGATCGACATCGAGCGCGCCGCGGACAAGGTCACCGTGCGCATCTTCACCGCGCGCCCCGGCATTGTGATCGGACGCAAGGGATCAGAGATCGACAAGCTCCGTGAAGATCTCCAGGCGAAGCTCAAGCGCCCCGTGGCCGTTGACATCCAGGAAATCAAGAAGCCCGAGATCGACGCGCAGCTCGTAGCCGAGGGCGTGGCCCAGCAGCTCGAGCGCCGCATCGCCTTCCGCCGCGCCATGCGCAAGGCCGAAGAAGCCGCCATCCGCTTCGGCGCCAAGGGCTTCAAGATCAAGGTCTCCGGCCGATTGAACGGCGCCGAGATCGCCCGCACTGAAGACTACCTCTCTGGTCAGATGCCCCTCCAAACCATCAAAGCCAATGTGGACTACGGCTTCGCCGAAGCCAAGACCACCTACGGCATCATCGGTGTCAAGGTGTGGGTGAACCTGCCGGATGCGGCTGTCGAAACCGTGAAGCGCTGAGGTAACCCACCATGTTGATGCCCAAGAAAGTCAAAAACCGCAAGGTTCAAAAGGGCAGAGTCAAGGGTCAAGCCACCCGTGGCGCGGAACTCGCATTTGGCGATTTCGGCCTCAAGGCGCTTGATCATTGCTGGCTGACCAACCGCCAGATCGAGGCTGCCCGTATCGCGATGACCCGCCACGTGAAACGCGGCGGCAAGATCTGGATCCGTGTTTTTCCGGACAGGCCCACGACCTCCAAGCCAGCTGAAACCCGCATGGGCAGCGGCAAGGGCGCGCCTGATGGCTGGGTCTGCGTGATCCGTCCGGGTCGCATCCTCTTCGAGATGGAAGGCATATCCGAGGACCTGGCTCGCGAAGCCCTGGCCCTGGCGCAGCAGAAACTGCCCTTTCGCGTCTGAGTTCATCACCCGCACGCCGCCTGAAGAATAGAGGAACCCTATGAGCAAAAAGAACCCCTTCAGCGCATTCACCGAAAAAAACACCGAAGAGCTGGCGCAGCTCGAGGCCGAATTGGCCGCCAAGCGGTTCACCCTGCGCTTTCAGCATGCCGTGGGCCAAGTGGAGAATTCCGCCGAGATCCGCAAGACCCGCCGTGACTTGGCCCGCGTCAAGACCGCGCTGGCCTCCAAAATGGCCGCAGAGTAGGAGACTGGGATGAGCCTCGAAACAAAAATGATCCGTAGTGGCATCGTGGTGTCCAGCAAGGCCGACAAGACCGTGGTCGTGAAGGTGGAGCGAAAGTTCCAGCACCCGCTGTATCACCGCACTGTGAAGCAGTCGAAGAAATTCATGGCCCACGATGAAACCAACGCCTGCGGCATCGGCGACCTGGTGAAGATCGTGGAGTCCCGTCCCTTGTCCAAACGCAAGCGTTGGGCGGTCCTCGAGATCGTCCAAAAAGCTGGCGAGTAAGGAGACCCAATGATTCAGATGGGATCCATGCTCACTGTCGCCGATAATTCCGGCGCGAAAAAGATCTGCTGCATTCTGCCGCTAGGCGGTGGCGTCGGCCGGATCGCCCAATTGGGTGATGTCATCACCGCTTCCGTCAAGGAAGCGATTCCCGGCGGCACGGTGAAAAAGAAGGCTGTCGTGCAGGCGGTCATCGTCCGGCAGCGCAAGGCTTTCCGCCGCAAGGACGGAAGCTATATCCGCTTCGACGAAAACGCCGCCGTCCTCATCAAGAAGGATGGGGAACCCGTCGGAACCCGCGTGTTCGGACCCGTGGCGCGCGAGCTTCGCGAACGCAAATACATGAAGATCGTGTCTCTCGCTCCTGAGGTGATCTAATGCCTACCATGAAGATGAAGCTAAAAAAGGGCGACCAGGTCGTCGTGATCGCCGGCAAGGACAAAGGCAAAGTCGGGTTGATCTCCAAGGTCAATCCTTCCACGAACCGCGTGCTTGTCGCTGGCATCAACATGATCAAGAAGGCCACCAAGCCCAATCCCCAGACCGGTGAGGAGGGGGGCATGATTCCCAAGGAAGCCACCATCCATGCTTCGAATGTGATGATGCTCGACCCTACAACAAACAAGCCGACGCGCAAGCGCCCAGCCTGATTATTCTGCTTTCTTCTCCAGCATTAGTCGTGAGAGGATTGTCATTCCGTCCCTAAACGGGGCGGACTCGTTTGAAAACCTGAGGTTGAGGGGAAACGGGAAGCGGCCGCGCCACCATTCGGTGCCCGGCGTGCGACCCAAGCCCTCTCGCTCTCCCGAACCCCGGGGCTTATGCGCCCTCGGAAATGGAGGAAGCAATGTCTAAAGCACCTGAGCCTTCTGTGCCCCGCCTGAAAGCTCACTATTCCAGCAAAGTGGTTCCGGCGCTCCAGTCGGAGTTCAATTTCGGCTCCATCATGCAGGTGCCGAAACTCGAGAAGATCGTCCTGAACATGGGCGTCGGCGAAGCCATCCAGAACATCAAGATTCTGGATGTGGCCGTGGAAGAACTCACCACCATCGCCGGGCAGAAGGCCATCGTCCGCAAGTCGAAAAAGAGCGTGGCCCAGTTCAAGCTGCGCGAGGGGATGCCCATCGCCTGCATGGTCACCCTGCGCGGACCCCGCATGTGGGAGTTCATGGACCGCCTCATCGGCTTGTCTTTGCCGCGTGTGCGTGACTTCCGCGGAGTTCCCACCCGCTCCTTTGACGGCCGTGGGAATTACACGCTGGGCATCAAGGATCAATTGATCTTCCAGGAAATCGACTTCTCGAAGGTGGACAAGCTCAAGGGCATGAACATCACTTTCGTGACCTCTGCCAAGAACGACGCCGAAGCGCGTGCCCTGCTGACCCAGCTCGGTATGCCCTTCCGTAAGTAGCAGGAGACCAAATGGCCCGCATCGCGAAGATCTATAAAGATAGCCAACCACCCAAGTTTTCGACCCAGCACAGGAACCGTTGCCTGAGCTGCGGCCGTTCAAGGGGTTACATCGGCAAATTCCGTCTGTGCCGTATCTGCTTCCGTAAACATGCGCTGGCCGGCGAACTGCCGGGCGTGCAGAAGTCCAGCTGGTAAGGGGGCAACCATGAACACAGATCCTATTGCCGATTACCTGACCCGCATCCGCAACGGCATCATGGCCGGCCATACGGCCGTCGTGGTGCCCGCCAGCAAGATGAAGGAGAACCTCTCCGCCATCCTGAAGCAGGAGGGATATATCCACTCCTACAAGGCTGTCGAGCATGAGGGCCGGAACTACCTCGTTCTCAATCTCAAATACCTGAAAGACAAGGCCAACGTGATCCACGGCATCAAGCGGATTTCCCGCCCAGGCCTCCGGATCTTCGCCGGGGTTGATGAAATCCTGCCGGTCCATGGCGGCCTCGGCATCTCCATCCTCACCACGCCCAAGGGTGTGATGACCGGTAAGGATGCGCAGAAGCAAAATGTCGGCGGCGAAGTCATCGCGCACGTTTGGTAATTCTCCCGCAGTCGTCTTCTAACCCATTTTCCTGAAATGGGCGACAGGTCTTGATCTGAGCCCTCATCTAAGGATTTCAAAATGTCTCGAATCGGAAAAATGCCCGTGACTCTGCCCAAGGGCGTGACCGTCACAGTCAACGGGGCTGAGGCCGTGGTCGCAGGCGCCAAGGGCAAAATCAATTGCCCGATCCCGAAAGGGATCAGCCTCGACATCCAGGCCGACTCCATCACCTTCCTGCGGGCTGATGAACAGACCCAGACCCGTGCCTTCCATGGCCTGGCCCGCGCTCTCGTGAACAACGCCGTTCAGGGCGTCACGGAAGGCTGGAAGAAGGAATTGGACATGGTCGGCGTCGGCTACAAGGCCGCCATGGATGGCGCGAAACTGCGCCTGGACCTGGGCTACAGCCACCCCATCTTCTACGAAGCGCCTGAGGGCATCGCCCTGGTGGTCGAAAAAGCCACCCACATCGTGGTGACTGGCAGCGACCGGCAGCTGGTGGGCCAGGTGGCCGCCGACATCCGCAAGTTCCGCAAACCTGAGCCGTACAAGGGCAAGGGCGTCATGTACACCGGCGAAGTCATCCGCCGCAAGGCCGGCAAGACCGGAAAGTAGGGGGGAGCCATGGCCACATCAACCGAACTCAGAAACCTCGCCTCGCGGCGCGATAAGACCAAGGCCCGCATCCGCGGCCGGCTCGCCGGCACCGCGGAGCGTCCTCGGCTCACGATCTACAAGAGCCTTAAACGCATCTATGTGCAGGCCGTGGATGACGCCAAGGGCGTCACCGTGGCTTCCGCCTCCAGCCTGGAGAAGGACCTGCGCGCCAAGCTTTCCAACGGTGCGAACATCGACGCCGCCAAGGCTGTCGGGGCGAGCATTGCCGCCCGTCTACAAGAAAAAGGCATCAAGGCGGTGGTCTTCGACCGCAATGGTTATCTCTATCACGGCCGCGTGAAAGCGCTGGCCGACAGCGCCCGCGAAGCCGGGCTGCAGTTTTGAGGAGCCCAGGGAATGGCGAACGAGCGAAGCGATCGGCACGGCAATCAAGGCGCCTCAGAACAGCAGAGCGAATTCAAGGACCAGGTCATCTATGTTGGCCGTGTCACCAAGGTCGTGAAGGGGGGCAAGAATTTCTCCTTCTCCGCGCTGGTGGTGGTGGGCGACGGCAATGGCCGGGTCGGCTTCGGTCTGGGCAAGGCCCTCGAAGTCCCTTCCGCCATCAAGAAGGGCATCGAGAGCGCCAAGCGCAACATGATCAAGGTCCCCGTGACCCCCAACGGCAGCTTGCCGCATCCGATCCAGGGCCATTTTGGCGCGGGCTCGGTGCTCATGAAGCCCGCTCCCCAGGGTACCGGCATCATCGCCGGCGCCGCGGTGCGAGCCGTCATGGAAGCGGCCGGCGTCCACAACGTCCTTACCAAGAGCCTTGGCTCCAGCAATCCTCACAACGTGGTTCGCGCCACATTCCAGGGGCTTGCGGCTCTCATGGACCCCTATACGGTCATGACCAACCGCGGTCTGGATCAGGTGGAGGCCTAAGATGCCCAACCAACCTAAACAGAATCCCCCCAGCAAAGCTTTGATCGGCAAGAACGTGGTCATCACGCTGCGCCGCTCGATCATCTGCACCGTGCCCAAGCACAAGGCATTTGCTCAGACCCTTTGCCTCAAGCGCCCCGGCGACACCCGCGAGTGTGTCTACACCGCCAATGTCCACGGGATGCTCAAGCTGATGCCCCACCTTATTGACGTAACGGTCAAGGGTTAGAGGAGAACGTCATGAAACTCAACGAACTCCGCCCAGCCCCAGGCGCAACCCAGTCCCGCAAGCGCGTGGGCCGCGGCAAGGGCTCTGGCATGGGCAAGACCGCGACTCGCGGCGAGAAAGGCCAGAAATCCCGTCGTGGCTACAGCCACAAGCGCGGTTTCGAGGGTGGCCAGATGCCGCTCCATCGCCGGCTCCCCAAGCGTGGATTCACCAATATTTTCGCGATTCCCACCCAGGAAGTGACCCTGGCCTTCATTTCGACCTACTTCAAAGATGGCGAGAAGGTCTCCATCGAGGCGCTTCGCGACAAGAAACTGCTCAAATCGCGCATCCAGAAGATTGTCGTTTTGGCCAAAGGGGAGCTCACTTGCAAGGTGACTGTGGTGGCAGATCGTGTCACCAAGGGCGCCCGCGAAGCCATCCTTGCCAAGGGCGGCACCATTGAAGAAATCCAAGAGCCCTGCGCCCCGGCGCAGGCCTAAAAGGGCCACCTCCGGATGAACCGATTCCGCCAGCTTTGGGAAAACCCCGAACTCCGCAAGCGCATCTTGTTCACCTTTGCGATGCTGGCCCTCTATCGATTTGGGGTCCACGTTTCCGTGCCGGGCGTCAATGCAGAAAACCTCGTGAAGAACCTCGGCAAAGCCGGGGATCTGTTCAACGTGGTGGATCTCTTTTCGGGCGGCGCCTTCAAGAAATTCTCGATCTTCGCGCTGGGCATCACGCCCTACATCACGGCCAGCATCGTGCTGCAATTGATGGGCGCTGTGATCCCGCAGCTGGAGCAGCTGCAGAAGAAAGAGGGCGAAGCGGGGCGCGAAAAGATCAACCAGTGGACCCGTTACATCACCGTCGGCTTGGCCTTTGTCCAGGGACTTGGCGTGGCTTCCCTGGCCCAGGGCCTGGGTCCTGATGTGGTTTCCCACCCCGGCACCAGCTTCAAGATCATGGCGGCCTTCACCCTCGCGGTGGGTTCCATCTTCGTGATGTGGATCGGTGAGCAGATCACCCAGCGCGGGCTCGGGAACGGAATTTCCCTTTTGATTTTCGCGGGCATCGTCGCGGGCCTTCCGGCCGGCGTGACGACCCTCGGCAAATTGTTCAAGGACTCGCTGGCGAATACCGGCACGGTTCCGCCGCCCGGCATCTTCCTGCTGCTTTTCGCCGCCATGTTCGCGGTGCTCATCGCTGTGGTGATGATTGAAAGCGCCTACCGCAACATTCCCATCCACTATGCGAGGCGGGCCGATGCCAGCCGCATGGCGAGCCAGCGCAGTTCCTACATGCCCCTGAAAGTGAACACCGCTGGCGTGATGCCGGTCATCTTCGCGGGCTCGATCATCTTCTTCCCGGCCACCATCGCCCAGTTTTTCAAATGGGAATTCCTTGCGAAAGCCTCCGATTGGGTGAATCCGAGGAGCCACTTCTGGGTCTACACGCTCATCTTCATCGGCGTGACCATGTTCTTCGCGTTCTTCTACACCTCGATCGTGTTCAACCCCGATGAGACTGCCGACAACATGAAGAAATCCGGCGGGTATATCCCCGGCATCCGACCAGGCAAGGAGACTTCGGCCTACCTTGACGGCATCCTGTCGAAGCTCACCTTCGTCGGCGCCATCTATCTGGGTGTGGTTTCCATCGTGCCGCTGATCCTCACGAACAGCATCTCGGGCATCAATTTCTATTACGGCGGGACTTCACTGCTGATCGTGGTTGGCGTGGCGCTGGATACCGTGGCCCAGATCGAGAGCTACCAGATCATGCGCAAGTATGACGGTTTCCTGGAAAAGGGCCGTGTCCGCACGCGCTCTGGTGTCGCTCCTACCGCGGGTCCGGGTTCACGCCTGAGCACCCGGTCGGAGAACGCCTGATGAAGGTGCATATCCTGCTAGGGCCTCCGGGCTCGGGAAAAGGAACCCAGGCGAAACGTCTGGTGGAAAAGTTCAAATTGAATCACCTATCCACTGGTGATATTCTAAGAGACGCTGTTTCGAAAGGAACAGAGATTGGCCTGAGAGCGAAAGCGATCATGGCCAGTGGCAAATTGGTGGATGATGACACCGTTAACGGACTCGTGTTTGCGCGGCTGCGACAGGGGTTCGAAGGCGATGTCTTGTTCGACGGTTATCCACGTACTCTTCAACAGGCCGAGGCACTGGGGGAATTCCTCTCCACCCAACTGATCGGACTTGGGTACGTGTTAAGCGTCGCAGTCCCCGATGGAGCGCTTGAAGCCCGTGTGGTGGGCCGCCGCGTATGCAGCAACAACGACTGCGGCGCCATCTATCACATGGAAACCAAGCCCCCCAAGCAAGACGGCATCTGTGATCTGTGCGGCAGTCCGCTGAAGCACCGTTCCGACGATACCGCGGAAGCCTTTCGTAGCCGGATGGCGGAATTCAACGCCACCTTCCAGCCGCTTCTGGGCTTCTACGAGCGCAAACCGAACTTCCGTTCCGTGGATGGCAATCTCGCCCCGGAACAGGTGTTTGAATCCCTGGTTCAGCTGTTCGCGGAGTCCGCTTGAGCAAAGAAGAAGCCATTGAGCTCGAAGCCACAGTGGTGGAATCCCTGCCCAACGCGGTGTTTCGCGTCGAACTGGAGAACAAGCATCAGGTGCTCGCACACATCAGTGGCAAGATGCGCAAGAACTTCATCCGCATCCTTCCGGGCGATCGGGTCCTCGTTGAGGTCACCCCGTACGATCTGTCCCGTGGCCGCATCATCTACCGTTTCAAATAACCCCTAATCGAGAGGTCACCCATGAAAGTTCGGCCCTCTGTCAAGAAGCTGTGCGAACACTGCAAAGTGGTCCGCCGTGAAGGCATCATCCGGATCATCTGCAAGAAGAACCCCAAGCACAAGCAGCGTCAGGGATAAGGAGCATCAATGGCACGCATCGCAGGCATTGACCTTCCCGTCGGCAAGCGCATCGAGATCGCGCTGACCTACATCTACGGGATCGGCCGCGCCAAGGCCCACACCATCCTCACCAAGGCCAAGGTGGAGTTCGGCACGAAGGTGCGGGATCTCACCGAGGACGAGGTGGGTCGCATCCGCAAGGTGATCACCACCGACGAAACCGTCGAAGGCGATCTCCGCAAGAACATCAGCCTGGACATCAAGCGGCTGATGGACATCGGAAGCTATCGCGGCTTGCGCCACCGCAAGGGCCTACCGGTCCGCGGCCAGCGCACGCACACCAACGCGCGAACCCGCAAGGGCAAGCGCAAGACCGTCGCCGGCAAGAAGAAGTAGAGCTTAAGGATCCGACATGGCTAAGACACAGACCCGGACCGCCGGCAAGAAGGTGGTCAAAAAGAAGGAAAAAAAGAACGTGCCCCACGGCGTGGTGCATGTCCAGGCTTCCTTCAACAACACGATCATTTCGATTTCCGACCCCATGGGGAACATGCTCGCCTGGGCTTCCAGCGGGAACCAGAATTTCCGTGGCACCCGCAAGGGCACGCCCTTCGCCGCCCAGGTGGCCGCAGGTGTGGCCGCCGAGGCCGCCAAGGAACATGGCATCCGCAGCGCCGATGTGCGCGTCAAGGGACCCGGCGCAGGCCGTGAGAGCGCGATCCGCGCCATCAATGCCGCCGGTATTTCCGTGACCAGCATCCGCGACGTCACCCCCATTCCCCACAATGGTTGCCGCCCGCCCAAGCGGCGCCGCGTCTAACTAGAGGAGACATTCCATGGCTCGTTACAATGATGCCGTTTGCCGCCTCTGCCGCCGCGAAGGCATGAAACTCTACCTGAAGGGCGAACGCTGCTTCAAAGAGAAGTGCTCTTTCGAGACCCGCAAGGGCAAACTCCCCGGCCAGCACGGCGCGGGAAAATTGAAGAAGCCCACCGGCTATGCCCTTCAGCTACGCGAAAAGCAGAAAGTGAAGCGTATTTACGGTGTGCTAGAGAAGCAGTTCCGTCTTTACTTCCAAAAGTCCGATGCCAAAAAGGGCGTCACGGGCCACAACCTGTTGGGGTTCCTTGAAAGCCGTTTGGACAACGTTGTCTACCGTCTGGGTCTCGCTGCCAGCCGGGCCGCTGCCCGCCAAATGGTCATGCACGGCCACGTCAGGGTGGATGGCAAGCGGGTGGATATCCCGTCTTTCCAAACCAAGACCGGCCACAGCATCGAACTCGGTGAGCGTGCGAAAGCCAATGAGGGCGTAAAAACCTCAGTGGAAACCGCGGCTGGCCGGGGCATTCCCAAATGGCTTACTCTCGACGGCGGCGCCTTCAAGGGCCAAGTCATCGCGTCTCCCACTCGGGAAGACATCACGCTTGACATCAACGAACAGTTGATCGTCGAGCTCTACAGCAAGTAAGGGAGGGGAATACATGCTGAACCTCAGCGATTTCCAGCGCCCGCGTTTCGCCGAAGTCAATCAGGCCAACCTGAGCGACACCTACGGCGAGTTCGTGGCCTTTCCCTTCGAGCGTGGCTTTGCCACCACCGTCGGCCATGCCATGCGCCGGGTGCTGCTCAGCAGCATCCAGGGCGGTGCGGTCACCCATTTGCGCATCAAGGGCGTGCAGCACGAATTCACGACCCTGCCTGGCGTCTGGGAAGACATCACCCACATCCTGTTGAACTTGAAGGAAGTTCCTTTCAAGGTCCACAGCAGCGAACGCCAGATCCTCACGCTCTCTTCCAAGGGCGAAGGCATCGTCAAGTCTGGCGCCATCCGCACCAACCAGAACGTGGACGTCGTCAATCCCGACATCCACATCGCCACCCTAGGCGAAGAAGGCGACCTGGAATTGGAGATCGTCGTATCCATGAACCGTGGATTTGTCACCGCCGACCGCAATCACGACGAAACCCTGGGCCTGGGCTTCATTCCCATGGATTCAAACCACAGCCCAGTGATCCGCGTGAACTACATCGTCGAGCCGGCCCGCGTGGGCCAAAGCACCGATTATGAAAAGCTCACGCTCCAGGTATGGACCAACGGCACCGTGTCCCCGAAGGACGCAGTGTCGGATGCGGCCCTTGTCCTGCGCGAACACTTCCTGGTGTTCGCAAGGCAGGATGAAGACTTTGCCGACATCGACATGTCCGCTCCGGTCATGTCGGGTGAGCAGGTCAATGCCTGGCTCGGCAAGTCCGTCGAAGAACTCGAATTGTCGGTTCGCGCCAACAATTGCCTTCGCAACGCTTCCATCACAACCATCGGTGAATTGGTGCAGCGCACCGAAGCCGAACTGATGAAGACCAAGAACTTCGGCAAAAAGTCGCTGCAAGAAATCAAGGACGAATTGGCCCGTATCGGCCTGTCCTTGGGCATGCGGCTTGAGCAAGAAGTCTAAGGAGCCACACCATGCGTCATAACGTCGCCGGCAAGCGCCTGGGCCGTCCCAGCAACCAGCGCAAAGCCCTCATGAAGAACCTCGCCATTGCCCTCATCACCCATGAGCGCATCGAGACCACTATCGTGAAGGCCAAAGAGCTCCGCAAGTTCGCAGAGCCTTTCATCACTCTCAGCAAGACTGATTCCGTAGCCAACCGCCGTCTGGCGATGTCCCGGCTCGGCAACAGGACTGCCGTGCAAAAGCTTTTCAGCACCGAGTTCAAGGCGCGTTTCGACGCCCGGCCCGGCGGCTACACCCGTATCCTGAAGATGGACACCCGTCTGGGTGACGGCGCCGAAATGGCCCTCATCGAGCTGGTGGACTACACCTTGCCCGATGCGGTTGAACCCGAAGGCGAGTAAATAAATAGGAAATCCCTGAACAGCGCCCTCTGATGAGGGCGCTGTTTTTTGGGGAACTTTTCGATTCTGAGTAAACAAAAACGCCCGGTGAATGTAGAACCATTCGCCGGGCGATTGTTGTAACAACGATGCTAAAAAGCTTAGTGAGCACCGTGGTCGTACGTCGTGATATCGCGGTCTTTCGTTTCCTTCAGGAAGAGGGCACCGATCACGACGGTAATCAACGAGACAATGACTGGATACCAAAGGCCGTAGTAGATGTTGCCCTTGAGGGCGACCATCGCAGTAGCAGTGAGCGGCAGCATGCCGCCGAACCAGCCATTGCCGATGTGGTAGGGCAGGGACATGGACGTGTAGCGGATCCGGGTCGGGAACAATTCAACCAGGAAGGCTGCAATGGGACCGTAGACCATGCAGACATAGATCAGGAAGATCCATAAAATGAGCAAGGTCATTGCATAGTTCACCTGCTTTGGGTCGGCGCCTTTTACCGGATAGCCCTGATCGGCCAAGGCCTTTGTCATGGCCGCTGCATCCAGCCCTTCAATGGTGGTTGTTCCAATGTAAGTCACAACCGTCTTGCCAGGGACGGGGGCGATCTTATTGAAACTAAGGCCATTCTTGGCGAAGAAATCATTCACCCGGTCCACATCCGAATACTTGGTGGAGGGGAGAACGAAGAGGTTGAAATGCTCATTCGCTGGATCAGCAGCCACCGTGATCGTGGTCTTGTTCTGGAATGCTTCCAGAGCCGGGTTCACGTAGTGGGTAAGGGCCTTGAACATCGGGAAGAAGGTGACTGCCGCGATCAGACAGCCGGCTAGAATTATTTTCAACCGGCCGATCTTGTCCGACAGCCAGCCGAAGAAGATGAAGAATGGCGTGCCGAGGAGCAGCGATGCGCCAATCAATATGTACGTGGTCTGGTAGTCGAGTTTCAATGTGATCTGCAAGAAGAACAGAGCATAGAACTGACCCGTGTACCACACGACGCCTTGGCCCGCAGTAGCGCCGAGCAGGGCGAGCAACGTGTACTTGTTGTTGGGGTATTTCAGGAAGGCATCGGAAAGAGGTGCCTTGGACGTTTTGCCTTCTTCCTTCATCTTCTTGAAAACCGGGGATTCATTCAGTTTGAGGCGGATGTAGATGGAGACGCCGAGCAGTGCCAGCGACAGCCAGAATGGAATTCTCCAGCCCCATTGGGCGAAGGCCTCTTTAGCCATCCAGTAACGGCAGGCGAGGATGATTGCCAGCGCTAGGAAGAAGCCGACAGTGGCTGTGGTTTGAATCCAACTGGTATTTAACCCGCGCTTATCATGTGGGGAGTGCTCGGCGACATAAGTCGCAGCACCACCGTACTCGCCACCGAGGGCAAGACCCTGGGCCGCGCGAAGGGTCACCAGGATGATCGGGGCCCACCACCCGATCATCGCGAAGGTCGGCAGCAGGCCAACAGCGAAGGTTGAGAGGCCCATGATGATGATCGTCACGAGGAAGGTGTACTTGCGGCCGATCAAATCACCGATTCGACCGAATACCAGGGCGCCGAAAGGCCTGACCAGAAAGCCCACCGCATAGGTTGCGAAGGCGGAAAGAAGGGCAGCCGTTTCATTGCCTTTTGGGAAGAAGAGTGTGGCAAAGAACGGTGCGAGGGTCGCGTATAGATAGAAGTCGTACCACTCGAAGATGGTCCCTACCGATGAAGCGGTGATGACCAGTTTTTGTTCCTGGGTTATCGCGGCCTTGGTTTCGACTTTCTCAGTGACAATTGCCATTTGGGTGAGCCTCCGTAGCTTGGTTCAGGCATTGGTTGCGATTTGGTTCGGCCATCGGCTGTTTGGGGTGGCTATCGTGGTTGGGTTCTGATCTCACGTTCCCCCTTTTCTGGCCTGCGGGTGCGTGTTGAGACTGCCACGGGTCCGGCCAATGATTGGGTTGTGAAATATGCCGCCACCATATACCGAACCTTGAAATAAGGCTTGGCGTGGCTTTACCAGGGTGATGAGACCTTTCTGGGCCCCCACGCTAAGGCAAGAGTTTCCACAGAAAATGCAAAGAGAACCGCGCTGATCGAACATCGCTTTCCTCGGGATAGGTTGAGAATGGATCTACCGCACTCTATCCCATAAATACCTCGGGTCAAGATAGTCCTTTGTTGTTGAACGAAGGGTCTCGATATCTCGTCGAATTCGGGGGATGCATTCATCCAACACCACATTGAATAAGTCTAGTGATATATGGGCATTGTGATGATCATCACAATTATAATTAATAATTGGCGGCAAAGGATCCATAACGGTCGCTGATTGCCTTTGGGGTTGTAACAGGCGTGCATGGGGCCTTGAGTCACGTAAGATAGCTCAGGCGGCTCTGCCGTTCGAGATTTGAGGACGACACCGTGCTCATTGCCCTTATGGCAGACATCCACGCCAATCGGGAAGCCTTCGAGGCCTGCCTTCGGGATGCCCAGGGCCGGGGCATCGAAAAAATGGTCTTTCTCGGGGACTTGGTGGGATATGGGGCCGACCCGGTGTGGGTGGTGGACACGGTCATGGGACTTGTTGCCAAAGGCGCGCTAGCCTTGATGGGAAACCACGACAACGCTGTGTCGGACCTGAGGGAAAGCCTGACGACGGATGCACTCGTCGCGATGTCCTGGACGCGCGGCAAGCTCGGGTCAGAGGCGCGGGAATTCCTCGCGGGTTTGCCCATGAGAATCGAAGACGATACGCGGCTTTACGTGCACGCGAATGTCCAGGCAGACCGGCGATGGCTTTATATTGATGACCGCAACGCGGCCACCCGCGCACTTCATGCACGCCAAGCCCAGGCGGTGTTTTGTGGTCATGTGCACATTCCAGCCATCTATGGCATCACCGCCACCGAAAAAATCGTGACCTTCCATCCTGTATCTGGCGTGGCGGTGCCCCTGTCGCCTCAACGCCGCTGGCTAGCTGTCTTGGGGGCCGTAGGTCAGCCCAGGGATGATAATCCAGCGGCATCCTATGCGCTGTTGGATACCAAGAAATCGGAGATCACCTACCTTCGCATTCCCTACGACATCGAAGCCGCAGCGGCAAAAATCCGCCTCGCAGGACTCCCGGATAGCCTAGCTGACCGCCTGCGAAGGGGGCACTGAAGCCATGGGAAATAGGCGGATCAGACCGGGCGCCACGGTGGATGGTTTTTTAATTGGGAAGCTGATCCATAGCGGTGGCATGGCCACCATCTGGGAGGTTTCGCACCCCGATCTCAACCTGCCCATGCTCATGAAGGCGCCCGTCCTTGACGAGGGCGCTGATCCAGCGGCTATCGTCGGCTTTGAAATGGAGCAGATGATTCTGCCTCGGCTTGCAGGCCCGCATGTCCCCAGGTTCATCGAAGCTGGGAGCTTCATGGTCCAGCCCTATATCGTGATGGAACAGATTCCAGGAGATCCTCTTCTCCCTTGGATCAAACGGCTTCCATTGCCCTACGGCGAAGTGGCGGCCATAGGCGCGAAAGTGGCGGTGGCGCTCGACAGCCTGCACCACCAGCATGTGGTGCATTTGGATGTGAAGCCTTCTAACATCATGCTCCGTCCCACCGGCGAGGCCGTACTGATCGACTATGGGTTGTCGCATCATGATGAACTGCCGGACCTCATGGCGGAGCAGTTCCGGCTGCCCTACGGGACCGCTCCATACATGGCGCCTGAGCAGGTGATGGGCCACCGCGGCGATCCCCGGAGCGATCAATTCGCGTTGGGTGTCCTCATGTATTTCTTTGCTACGGGCACCCGCCCATTTGGCGATCCCCAGCGGCTCTCGGGGTTGAAGCGCAGGCTTTGGTGGGATCCACCACCCCCTCGCGCGCTGCGGCCCGACTGCCCTCTCTGGCTGCAGGAAATCATCCTGCGTTGCCTCGAAGTGAATCCCGCCTGGCGCTACCCGACGGGCGCGCAATTGGCTTTCGAATTGCTGAATCCGGATCATGTCAAGCTCACGGGCCGCTCGGAACGGTTGAAACGTGATTCCTTCACTACGACACTCAAACGCCGGTTCAGTGAAGATTCATCCGCGCCAGCGAGGGTTGGCTCAATCGCCAGCTTTGGAGCCAATGGGCCTATCATCGCGGTTGCGATTGATCTCTCAGAGACCTCAGGACCGTTGGCTGAAGCGCTGCGGATGACGGTGGCGCAAATTCTGGCATCCTTGCCAGGGGCGCGGGTAGCCTGCTTGAATGTGCTGAAGCAGGGCGTCATCACCATTGACACCACGCTGGATGACGAAGGCCGCAATAAACATGTCCAGAGGCTTGTGGAATTAAAAAATTGGGCTGAACCGCTCAAGCTTGAAGATGGCCGGGTGAGTTTCCAGGTCCTGGAGGCCCCTCAAACGGCGGCTGCCATCCTGCGCTATGCGCGGGCCAATTTTGTGGATCATATAGTCATGGGCGCGCGGGCCAGCTCCGCCAGACGCACCCTCCTCGGGAGCGTATCGGGCGAGGTGGCCACCCATGCGCCCTGCACCGTGACGGTGGTTCGCACTAGGCGCCACCGAAGGACCGACTACGGCGACGGACCAAATGAAAAATCTGAGGATTCCTGGACTGTGGGCTGATAGGAAAGTGTTTGCAGATTCCAAGAAAGATGTATGCTTCTTCTCGAATTCCCCACAAACATTTCGCCGATCTGGCCAATTCCATTGCGTTGTGCCTGCTACCCGCGAGTGTCCACCTTGAATTGCAAGGAGTCTGCGCATGTCCGAGGCCATGTTTCCCGTTAAGGACGACATCCGAAATCGCGCCTACATCCAGTCCATGGAGGAGTACAACCGGTTGTACCGCCTTTCCATGGATAATCCGGAATGGTTTTGGGGCGAGCAGGCGAAAACGCTCACATGGTTCCATCCATGGACCTCGGTGCTGGATGCTGACTACGAAGAGGCTGATTTCGCTTGGTTCTCGGGGGGCCGCCTCAACGCCTGCTTCAATTGTGTGGACCGGCACCTGCCAGCGTTGGCCGAGCGCACCGCCATCATCTGGGCGCAGGATGAGCCAGGCGTTTACACCCACATCAGCTACCGGGAGCTGAAACATAACGTGTGCCGTGTCGCCAACGTGCTGCTGCACCACGGCGTCAAGAAGGGTGACCGTGTCTGCCTGTATATGACGATGATCCCTGAGCTGGTCTACACCATGCTGGCGTGCGCCCGCATTGGCGCGGTGCATTCCGTGGTCTTTGGCGGATTCTCGTCGGAGTCCCTCCGGGACCGCATCGTGGACGCCCACTGCAAAGTGGTGGTGACCGCCAATGAAGGACTGCGGGGCGGCCGTAAGGTGCCGCTCAAGAGAACTGTGGATCGTGCCGTGGAAGGTATGTCCTTCGTGGAAACCGTGCTGGTGGCCCGCCGCACGGATAGCGAGGTAGACATGGAACCTGGCCGGGACTACTGGCTGGACGAGGAGTGCTCCAAGCAGCGCAGCACATGCACGCATGAATGGATGGGCTCGGAAGATCCGCTTTTTGTGCTCTACACATCCGGAAGCACTGGCAAGCCCAAGGGATTGCTGCATACCACCGGCGGCTTCCTGACCTACGCCGCCTATACCCATAAATTGGTCTTTGACTATCATCCCGGCGACATCTTTTTCTGCGCGGCGGATATCGGCTGGGTGACAGGCCATAGTTACATCGTCTATGGACCCCTGGCGAATGGAGCGACCAGCGTCATCTTCGAGTCCACGCCGCTCTATCCGGATGCCGGCCGCTATTGGCGGATCGTGGATGATCTCGGCGTGAACATTCTTTACACCGCACCCACGGCGCTCCGGGCGCTCGCTCAAGCGGGGGATGAGTGGATCAAGCGTTACAGCCGCAAATCGTTGCGTATCCTTGGGACTGTTGGAGAACCGATCAATCCTGAGGTCTGGCGCTGGTATCACGATGTCATCGGTGAAGGCCGCTGCACGGTGGTGGATACCTGGTGGCAGACTGAAACCGGTGGAATCCTCATTACGCCGCTGCCGGGCGTTACGCCCACTAAACCGGGTTCTGCGACCCTGCCATTTTTTGGCGTCAAGCCCGTCATCGTGGATCCAGCTACGGGCGCGGTCATGGAAGGCAATGATGTCTCAGGGGCCCTATGTCTAGGCACGCCATGGCCAGGCCAGGCGCGCACCGTTTTTGGGGACCACAAGCGATTCCGTGAGACCTATTTCACCCAGTATCCTGGCTATTACTTCACCGGTGATGGAGCCCGCCGCGATGAAGACGGCTACTACTGGATCACGGGCCGCATAGACGATGTCATCAATGTTTCCGGGCACCGGCTGGGCACCGCCGAAGTGGAAAGCGCGTTAGTGGCGCATGAGGCGGTGGCCGAGGCGGCGGTGGTGGGCTACCCGCACCTCCTGAAGGGCCAGGGAATCTACTGCTACGTGTTGCTTAATTCAGGCTTCGGCAAAGAGGACCCCGAGCAGCTTATCGGGGCGCTGAAGGAGCAAGTGCGCCAAGCCATCGGCGCCTTCGCCGCACCTGATGTCATCCACATTGCCGCCGGATTGCCCAAGACTCGCAGCGGAAAAATCATGCGCCGCATCCTGCGTAAGATCGCCGCAAGTGAATATGAAGGCCTTGGCGATGTTTCCACCTTGGCAGAGCCCGATGTGGTCAATTCCCTCATCGAGGAACACCGAGCCACTCAGGGTTGATACCTGTCGGAATCTTCAAACTCCTCCTAATTGGGAGCGCCGTCTTTGAGGCTGCTTATATGCTTTCCGGTAGCGCATGCACGAGCTGCACTTAGGTTGAAAAAATCAAACGGATCAGAATTCTGGTTTGAAAGCCTGATTTAAGTTATATTCGGCCAACTTTTCCCACCTAATCGGATCTACCCATCCCATTCCACAAACCGGCGCAGTTCGCGCCACGGAGGCTTAAATGTCTTTTTCGATTCATCCATCTCCAAGCGTGTTGCTGCGAGGGATCCTGGCAGCGGGATTGGCTTTGCCGGCAATGGCCCAGAGCCCCCTCCAGATCAAGACGGACAATTCTTCGATCAAGTTCGGGTTCCTTTTCCAGCCCCAGTACGAGTCTGTGGGCAGCCCCACCAAGGACGGAGAAAGCCAGAATTTCTTCCTCCGGCGCACCCGCTTTCTGATGGCGGGGACCCTCGGGTCGGACTTCGAATACTTCTTCGAGACGGAAAGCGCCAACATGGGCAAGTCAGATGCTGCCGGCGCGAAGACCTCCGCGACCATGGTGGTCCAAGATGCTGTCATAACCTGGAAGGCAAACGATGCGTTCAAGGTCGACACGGGCTTGATATTGATTCCCTTCGCGCACAACAGCTTGCAGAGCGCTGCTTCCCTCCTCTCCTGGGACTACTACAGCTACTCCTTCTCCCAGAACGGACCCTTCGCCACGAACGTTGGAAGGGATCTTGGTGTGCAGTTCAGGGGGCTCATCGCTAAGAAATTCGAGTACCGCCTGGGCGCCTTCCAAGGTAAACGGAACAAGGAAATCGCCGCCACCACGCCTCCGGATCCCAACGCTCCCAACGGTCTCGTGCAGTCCCGCAACGCCATGCGCATCGCTGGGCGCCTCCAGTACAACGTGTTCGATGCCGAGAATGGCATGTTCTACGCGGGGAGCTATGCCGGCGCCAAGAAAATCCTTTCCTTCGGTGTGGGCTACGACAAGCAGGATGATTACACCGGCACTGCCTATGACGTCTTTTTCGATTGGCCCCTTGCCAACAAGGACGTGGTGACCTTTCAGCTGAACCATGTCCAGTATGACGGAGGGACTTGGATCGCCTTGCCCAAACAAAGCGGGACTTCCGCTGAGGCTGGATACCGCTTCAGCGGCATGAAATTCAGCCCAATCCTCCGCTGGGAAAAGAAGACCTTCGATATCCACACCACCACCAATCTGGACGAGACCCGTATTGGCGGCGGCCTGGCTTTCTGGCTCAAGGGCAACAATGCGAATGTGAAGATCTTCTACAACCAGATCAAGCCTGACAATGTCACTGTTGGAACTCCTGCAGCGATGACCAAACAACACTCCTACAATCAGTTCAACGTTCAGCTGCAATACTTCATTTTCTAAGGGATTCTCCGTCTTTCTGGGCCACCCCCTTCCGCGATCCTTGGCGGAGGGGGTGGCCCGGGTCGCATCACGCCGGGTGCGCTCATGGCCCTATCACTTCCGATCCAGAACATCGGTGGATTCACCAGCCTAAAAATCGAGCGGCTATATTGCTTTACGGGTGCATATATTTCTCATTGCGGGTTTGCCGATTTCCGGCCGGCCGTCCGTCTTGAATCGCTGTCCTACAGACAAGGCGATCATACATTGGAGCCATGATGCGGGAATCGGTTTTACCCCTGGTAGGCCTGGTGCTGGCGGGTTCAACCCTCTGCGCTCAGGATGTGAAATTCAATGGTGCTTTGGTCGAGCTCTACTACACCCAGATGATGGACAACAACCTCCGCCTGAATACCGCTCGTGGCTACAACAGCCTTGTAGCTGGGATGACCGAGAATCAGTTCCTGGTGAAGCGTGCCGAACTCTACTTCAGCGGGAAGGTCTCTGACGACATCTCCTGGGCCATGATGTTCGATCCCAACAATACTTCTGGAACCGCCACTACTTTTGGAGCCGTCTTGCAGGATGCGGCAGCCATATGGAAGGTGAACAAGAGCTTCACGATCAGGGCCGGACAGTTCAAGTTCCTGCAAACCTATGAAGCTTTCACTGTGTCCGCCCGGGACATTCTTTTTTATGATCGCGCGCAGCTTTCCAGGGTGTTCGGTGATCGCCGGGACCGCGGGATCATGGCCACCTACGACTTCGGAGATCCAAAGGGTTTCAACGGGAAGGTCCACTTCGCCATCACCAATGGAATGTCGGATAACGGCAGCGGAGGCAAGCAACCCGAAGTCAATGCCCAGAAGGATTTCCACGCCCGATTGGATCTGATCACCGGCGCCCACAAATTCGGCATGTACTTCCGGGATGGCTCCACCCAGCTGAAAGATGTAGGGACTATCACGGGCACTCCCTGGACCGGCGTTGGAGCTCCCACCGCTTCCGAGATCCTGGACAACAAGGATCACGCCACCAACCTAGGACTCTACTATTTTATGGATACCCCGAAATACCATGCCTCCGGCGAAGTGATCACCGGCCTGCTGGGCCGCCGCTTCCCTTCAGTTTTCGCCTCTGGCACCAACGCCATGGGGCGTGAGCATTTGGACCAAAAGTACCTTGGCTATTACGTGCAGGGTGCCTACAAGATGGGCAAACACTGGATCACGGCGCGCTATGACTTCATGAACTACAACTCCGGTGATGACTGGTACGGCTCCTACAATCCCTATACGCAGAACACAACTACGGGTGCCGCCACCGGCGTCGACAAGACCCCCAAGTTCACTGAAGTCGATCTTGGCTACAACTACGTATTCAATGCCGGCAGATCTTCTATTGGCAAGCTGAAACTGAACTATGTCAATCGCAGCAAGAACTTCCTGCTTCCGCGCGCGGGCCAGACCGGAGAACAGGGCGGAGACAGCCTCGTGGCGTCTTTGCAGATAGGGTTTTAAGCTAGGGTTTCTGCGGTAAAAGAGATGAGCCCCATCCGGGGCCCATTTCTTTTCGTTTTCGGTTTGGCTGAAATGCCAGGAGTTTAAAAGGCCACCTGGAAAGCCACTACCACCGTATCCCCACCCTGTTCCCCGGATTGTCCGGCGTGCGGTTGGAGGAAGTTCTTGGAGCGGTTGATGTAGTTGATCTTGATGTTGGCGGCCTTGAGCTTTTCTGGCTTGAATGCATAGAGGTAGCCAGCGCTGATCTCCGTATACTTTGGCGAATAGTCTGCGCCCAACGAGCCGGTTGCGTTGTTCATATACGGGTTGAAGGCGGTGTACCAGTTGTCGCCGGAATTGTAGTTGGCGGTGTCGTAGCGCAGCAGGAACGTGTGGTTGCCCGTTGTGTAGCCGCCCGTCACCCAGTAACCCATGTATTTCTGATCAAGGTGCTGGCGTGAGGCAGCACCGGTAGCACCCACGGAGGCGAAGCGGCGGCCCAGCAGCCCGGTCATCACTTCCGCGGAAAGCAGCCAGGTCGAGTCCTGGTAGACATAGAAGGCACCCATGTTGCTGGTCTTGTCTTTGTTGTCGAGGATCTGGGCGGCTGTGGGAAGCGCCGCGGCGTCTCCGACGAAGGTCTTGGCAGCCAGAGCGCCCCTTGTCGGCCTGGTCCGTGGAGCCCTGCAAGGTGTAGAAGCCGAACTTCATGGTCTTGCCATAATTCAGGTCCAGGCGAGCGACGAAATCTTTCTGACCATTGGTGTCGTTTCCTTTTCCAGCCACAGAGTCGTTCAAACCGTTGAAGATGGCCAGCGTCACCTTGCCGCCGAATTCCTTGGGGTCGCCGAACTTGTAGCCGAGCGCCACGCCGCGGTCCCGCTTATCCCCGAATTGGCGTGCGAGTTGCGCACGTTCGGCGAACATGATTTCGCTGGAGGACGTCACCCCTTCATGGGTCTGCAGATTCTTGAACTGGCCGAGCTTCGCCTCGAACCCGCCGCCCATCTTGTAGACGATGGCCGCATCCTGGAGGATGGAGGGATTGCCCCCGCTGGTGTTGATGGAAGGGTCCAGCATCGCTTCGTATTCCACATCCTCAGTGATGGAACCCGAAAGCTTGATTTCCGAACGGCGGATGGAAAAGGTATTCTCCTTGAACTCCGAACGGAGATTGAAATAATTTCCACTATAAGTCGGATTCAACCGAAGGTTGTTATCGAGCATCTGGGTGTACCAGACCTGCACAAGACCGCTGAATTTGGGTGCCTGGGCTATGGCTGGGGTGGATCCTCCTGCGAGGAGCAACGTGGCCAGGCCAAATATCATTGTTGAGCGCTTCATCTCATCTCCGATTACCGATTCATTCGGTCATGGGAATAAGGTTCCCAATCTCGCGTAACGAACTTGTGAAGGTCATTTGATTTTCTGGTGCAGGTGTGGGAGACCACCGAAGAAGCAGAACAAACCGGTGACAGCCTTGTAACGGCATTGTGGATTCTGAATTGTGGATCGACGGCTTGGCCAATCCTTGCTGAAGGCTGGAATGGCCATGGCACGGGATCCCTTCCCTTTTGGCTCGATGTGGTGGAATGCTATTGAGGTCCATAGCCAAATGAAAACCGAGCTAGCTAAAAAAAAACATCAAAGGGGCCCCTGGATCACATCGCTGCTCCTGCCTTTTGGGTATGGAATATTTTGGCTTGCGGGGTGGGATCCTGAGTTGGTGGAGCGGCTTTACGCGGAGCGGGTATTTCCTCCAGTTTCACGTTTGATATCTTGGCCCGCGCGGCTGCTGCCGTGGTCCTTGGGAGAATTGCTCCTGATCCTCATCCTCGCCGGGATGGTCCTATCGCTGATGGGTTTTGTGCGCGGCTTGATGGCCCGAACGCCGGACTTTCCATGGATGTTGCTGTTGCTGAAGCGCGCAGGCGGATTATTTGGCCTCGCTGGGGTGCTTTACGCCAGCTTCGTCCTGCTTTGGGGTTTGAATTATTTGCGTCCACCTATCGCCAACACGTTGGAATGGCCCTCGGAACCGCCCAATGTTGTTGAGCTACAGGGTCTGTGTGAAGCACTTGCTTTGGACGCAAATCAATTGCGCAAGGAGCTGCCCTCGGATGAAAGGGGAGTCCTGCGGGTGGACCGCCAATTCGTGTTGGATCGCCGCAATGATGGCTACGAGCGACTTCGCGGGCAGCTGATGCCGGTACTGCCTGCCTCGATGCATGAGCCCAGCCGGCCCAAGATCGCAATCTTCAGCCCGCTGATGTCCCGGTCTCTCACCTACGGCATGTACCTTCCATGGACCGGCGAGGCCCTGTTGAATGGAAGCACGCCCGCACCGGCACTGCCTTTCAGCGTCTGCCATGAGATGGCTCATCAACATGGCATCGCCCGGGAGGATGAAGCGAATTTCATCGGCTACCTCGCCTGCCGCCTGCATCCTGATCCTCTGTTCCGTTACTCCGGCGCCCGTGCGGTTCTGGGTGAGGCCATGGCTCAGCTGTGGGCTGTGGCCCCCGAAGCAGCGAAAGCCATCCGCGCTTCGCTCACGCGAGACGTTCTGGCGGATGAGGCTGCGGAGGCCGCTTGGCTGCACCTTCATAAAGGGCGATTCAGCCGGGCGCAGGGCAGGGTCTACGATGGATACCTGAAGGCTCAGGGCCAGGTGGATGGAGTCCGTAGTTATGGCCGCGTGGTGGATCTGCTCATCGCCGAACGCCGCATGGCCACGAAGGCTCAAAGGGACCACAAAGACAAAAACTGAACCACAAAGCCACAAAGGGTTGAAGGGACACAAGGATGGATTTATAAGCTTCGTACCTTTGCGGTTTAAAAAATGAAGGCATCCAGCAGGAACACCACGATCAAGAACAATCCCAACAAACCCTGGCCAAGGCTGCTGGCGATCAGCCCCAAAGCTGCGCCAGTTCCGGATCTCAGAGCCTGCTTGAAAGCCTGTTTGGAGACGAGCCACTCCCCGAGAAAGGCGCCGATGAATGGTCCCAGGATCAGACCTGGCAGGGCGAAGAAAAGTCCGATGACTTCACCAAGCAGGGCACCGAAGATTCCCGCCTTGCTGGCCCCTGACAACTTCGCAGTGAAGGCCGCGGCGGCGATATCCAAGGCGTAGGCGAGGACCGCTGTGACAAGGAAGAGCGCCACGGTCCACCAGCTGAGCACATCCGGCAACAGCAGTTTGTGGATGACCACCCCGAGGGCCATGAGCGGCAGGCCGGGGATGATAGGCAGGAAGATGCCGAGGAAGCCCACCACCAGGAAGAGCAGACAGAGGAGCCAGGCGACGAAGGCAACCGATGAAGCCCACTCCATCAGAGGGTGAGGTCCTTCACGAATTTCCGGACCAGGGCCTCGAACCCCTTGGCGGCGGCGGCTCCCGCAGCCAATACGTCTTCATGGGTCAAGGTCACCTTCATGATGCCCGCGCCCATGTTGCACAGGCCGCTGATTCCTACCACGCGCATGCCCTCGTGGCGGGCCACCAGGACTTCCGGCACGGTGCTCATGCCCACCGCATCGGCGCCCAAGATCCGGAAAGCGCGGATTTCCGCCGGGCTCTCGTAATTGGGTCCGGTGACCGCGAGGTAGGTGCCTTCCTGGATCCGCATATTGATGGATTTGGCCGCGGCGTGGAGCTGCTCGCGGAGTTTCCGGTCGTAGGCTTCTGTCATGTCATGGAAACGCGGTCCCGGCGGCACGTTGGGTCCGATCAAAGGATTCGTCCCCATGAAATTGATGTGATCTGAAATGGCCATCAGCTCGCCCACATGGAAGTCCGGATTGATGGCGCCTGCAGCGTTAGTCTGCATCACGGCCTTCACACCCAGACGACCATAAAGTCGCATGGGCGCTGTGACCACATCCATGGGATGACCTTCGTAATAGTGGAATCGCCCCGCCTGCAGGACAACCTTCTTCCCTTCGAATTCACAGAACATCATCTTGCCGCTGTGGCCCGCCACGCTCTGCTCCGGGAAGCCCGGCAGCTCGGTGAAGGAGATGGACGTGCCCGCCTTGGCTTCGGCGCTTTCGGCGAGGCCGCCGAGCCCCGAGCCCAGCACGATGGCCAGGTCAGGGACGAAAGGTGCGCGGGATTTCAGAATATGAAGGGCGGGTTGCAGTTGCATGGGGACTCCACAGAATCCCTTCAAGGCTAGCAGCCTTGCCCGCTCTTAAAGCACGCCGCGCCGCTTCTGGTCCAGTTCGATGGAATCGAACAACGCCTGGAAATTGCCTTCGCCGAAACCGCGGTTGCCGCGCCGCTGGATGACTTCATAAAAGAGAGGACCGATTTGATCCTCAGTGAAGATCTGCAGCAAGTAGCCGGTCGTGTCGCCATCAATCTGGATCCCCAGCTGCTTAACGAGATCCAGGCTTTCCGCCACGGTGTAGCCACTCCGGGCGATGCGCCCCGGCAGCAATTCATAGTAGGTGCCGGGCGTCCTCAAGAAATTGAAGCCCTGGCTCTGGAGTTTGGGCAGGGTGTCCATGATGTCGGCGGTTCCCATGGCGATATGCTGCACGCCTGGGCCGCGATGCCGGTTCACGTATTCCTGGATCTGGCTCTTGTCGTCGGTGGGTTCGTTGATGGGGATGATGATGCGGTTATTGGAACTTTGGACCACCTTGGAATTCAGCCCTGTGCCGAGGCTTCCGCGGATCTTGAATTCACGCGTGACGACGAAGCCGTAGATGCTTTCGTAGAATTCCACCCAACGATCCATCTCGCCCACGCCAACATTGTTGGTCAAGTGATCCACGCGCAGCAAGCCAGGGTTGGAGAGGGCCGGAAGCTCATCCTTGGCGGTCTGCATGATGAAGCAGTCCTGCTGGCCACGACGCTCCACCAGGTAGTTCCACACGTCTCCAAAACCTTGGATGGCAGCCACTTTCAAGTGGCCTTCCTGGAAATCCTGGGTCTTGGGTTCCAGGCGGATCTGGGCGCCGCGCTTGGCGGCTTCCTGCAAGGCCGCAGCGCAATCGTCTACTTCGAAGGCCAGCGCATTGGCGCCTTCGCCATGCTGCGTGAAGTAGGTTCCGAACTGGGTGCTTCCATCACTTTCGGCGATGGCGATATCCATCTTGTTCTGCCGCAAGTGGACCATCCGGCCCCACGCACCCTGGCTGGATGCCACACGGGCGAATCCCATGCGGCGGTACAAGGGTTCCAGCTTATCGATGGAGCCGGTCAACTGGATGTGGTCCAAGCGGATGATGCCCAAAGGATTGGTGGCTTCCTTGGCTTCGACGGCAGTAAGGGCAAAGGTCGGTGTGGACACGGGGCCTCCTGAAAAGATAATGAGTCAGCATCTCAGGCGGAAATTGTGACCTGGGTCACAGGGCAGCTTCTGAGTGTTCGTACCCCGGGTTCCTCAAGTCTCAAGTCTCAAGTCTCAAGTCCCAAGTCCCAAGTCCCAAGTCTCAAGTCCCAAGTCTCAAGTCTCAAGTCTCAAGGGCCAAACCTGAAGCCTCAGGCAAAGCGGCCCCGAATGGGGCCTCTCTTGCTTTTACTTGAGACTTGGGACTTGTTGCTTGGGACTTGCTGCTGGGACTGTACCCGCTGAACCCACCGCCCTTAGGACAGGCTTGTGGCGATAACTTTCTCGTTGGTGAAGAACTCGATGATGTCGCCTTCCTTCAGTCCGTCGAAGCCTTCCAGGGCGATTCCGCAATCAAGGCCGTTCTTGACTTCATGCACGTCGTCCTTGAAACGTTTCAAGCTCTTGAGACTGCCTTCGAAGATCACGTCTTCGCCGCGCTTCACGCGCGCCTTGTAGGATTTCTGGACCTTGCCTTCGGTGACGAAGGAACCGGCGATGACCGTCTTGTTGACCTTGAAGATCTGGCGGACTTCCGCCTGGCCCTGGATGGTTTCCTTCTCGGTGGCATCCAGCAAGCCGACCATGGCCGCTTCGATTTCCTCGGTGATCTTGTAGATGACATCGTGGAAGCGGATATCGACGCCTTCCTCGTGGGCCAGTTCTTCCGCCTTCTTTTCCGCCTTGGTATTGAAGGCGATGACGATGGCTTTCGAGGCTTCAGCCAACAGCACGTCGTTCTCGTTCACGGTGCCAGCGGCGGCGTGGATGATGCGCACGCGCACCTTGTCCGTGCTGAGTTTCTCCAGCTGGCCTACCAGTGATTCCACGGAACCCTGGGCATCGGCCTTGATGATGAGCGGCAGTTCTTTGATCAATCCATCCTTCAGGGTGCTGAAGATGTTTTCCAGGGTGACCCGCTGCTTTTGGAGTGCGGCGGCCTTGGCCTTCTCTTGCCGGAAGCCAACGATGGTGCGGGCCTTATTCTCGTTTTCCACGATCTGGAAATTGTCGCCGGACGAAGGCACATCCTCGAAGCCGAGGATCTGGACAGCATTCGAGGGACCGGCTTCCGTGATGCGCGCGCCCAGGTCGTTGAACATGGCCCTGACGCGGCCCATGGTGGCGCCAGCGACGAAAATATCGCCTTGGTGGAGCGTGCCCTGCTGCACGAGCACCGTGGCTACCGCGCCGCGGCCCTTGTCCAGCCTTGCCTCGACGATGGAACCCGCCGCGGGGCAATCATACACAGCGGTGAGTTCCTTCATGTCCGCCACCAGCAGCAGCGTTTCGAGCAATTCATCCAGACCTTGTTTGGTCTTGGCGCTCACTGCCACCGCGGGCACATCGCCGCCATAGGCCTCGGTCTGCACATTGTGCTGCAAGAGGCCCTGCTGGACTTTGTCGGGATTGGCGCCGGGCTTGTCGATCTTATTGATGGCCACGACCAGCGGCACATCCGCCGCCTTCGCATGGTTGATGGATTCAATCGTCTGGGGCATCACGCCGTCATCCGCAGCTACCACCAGGATGGCGATGTCGGTGACCTTGGCGCCCCGGGCGCGCATCTTCGTGAACGCTTCGTGGCCGGGCGTATCCAGGAACACCACCTGGCGCATCAGGCCGGTGTTCTTGTCCTTCACGTCCACATGGTAGGCGCCGATGTGCTGGGTGATGCCGCCAGCTTCGCCAGCGGCCACCTTGGTTTTGCGGATGGCATCCAGCAGCGAGGTCTTGCCGTGGTCCACGTGGCCCATGATCGTGATCACCGGTGGGCGGGGCAGCTTTTCGCCCTGCACGTCATTGTTTTCCTCGGCGCTGATCTGCACATCTTCTTCAAAGGTGACGATGTCAGCCAGGTAGCCGAATTCGCGCGCGATTTCCTTGGCCAATTCCGTATCGAGCGGCTGGTTGATGGTCGCGAAAATGCCCCGGTGGAGCAGCTTGGCCACCACGTCCTTGGCGGGGCGATTGCACTTTTCGGCAAGCTCCTTCACGGACACGCCTTCAGAAAGCATCACGATACCGACTTCTTCATCCACGTATTCGGTGGCGATCATCTGGGCGCGGGAGCGGGGTTGGCGCAGCTTGAGATCCATCTCCTGCTGGACTTTGGTGTAGCCCTTTTTCTTTTTGCCGCCAACGTGAACGCCCCGGCCGGGGCCTTTCTGGCTATTCGGATCAATGGGACCCGCAGCTGGAAGGCCTGGCCCGCGGCTGGAGCCGCCGGGCCCACCGGGACGGTAGCCGCCAGGGCGGGGTCCGCCGGGTCCGCGATTGGGACCTCCGGGACCACCAGGACGGGGACCGCCCGGTCCACGGCTGGGGCCGCCAGGACCGCTGCTGGGGCCACGACTGGGGCCGCTCGGCCCACTGCTGGGACCCCGGCTAGGGCCGCCCGACGGGCGGCTTTGAGGCAGCTGGATATAGCGGGCCGGTGCCTGAGCCCTGGGGGCTGGCGCGGGGGTGTCCGATAGGGTGATCTTGGAGAAGCCCTGGTCGGGCTTCAGTTCCGAGATGGAAGGTGGAAGAAAAGTGCGTTTAGTGGGGGAGTTGCGGCAGGTCGTGGCGAACCTCGCCCCTGCTGGTGTTGCTGGCCATGGGCAGGACGGTCCGCTCGGTTTGGGGCATGCCTGAGCGCGCCACCGAGGCCTGAGCGGGACGCTGAAGGACAGCGCGCGCGCCAGGTTCCGGGCGAGGTCCTGTGGAGGTTTTCTGGGGCGCCTGTGGAAGCTGGATATATCGGGCTGGTTCCTGGGCTTTGGGCGCGGGCGCGGGCGCGGAAGAAATCCTGATGTGCGAGAACCCTTGAGCTGGCGCTTTAGGGGTGTCTCCGGCAGCGGACGTTTCTGCAGGTTCTGGGGTCGAGGCAGACGCGACTGGAGCTACGGGTACCGCAGCTTTAGGCTGCTCCTCCGAAGGTTTTTCTGATTTCTGGATTGGAGATGGGGCTGGAGCCTGAGTTGGTTCCGATTTGATTGGCTGCTCCGCGGGCGCCGTTTGAGCCTCGGGCTTGGCTTCGGCTTTCTTGACCAATACCGGTGCGGAAACCGGGGCCGGAGTGGGCTCTGGGGCAGTAGCCGGGGCGACCTGGGCTTTCACGATCTTCACAGCGGCAGTGGGACGATGCATCGCCAAAGGTGTGCGCTCTTCCAGGGACGCCGGCGCGGTCTCACTATCCTTCACTCCCTTCGCGCCTTTTGCGCTCTTGGCGCTTTTGGGTTCGATGACGCGGCGCAGCTGGTTGGCTTGGTCCTCGGTGAGGTTCGAGCTGTGGCTCTTGCCTGTGAGGCCCAGCTTCTTCTCAGCGGCATCCAGTACGTCGTGGTTGCTCACGCCGAGTTCCTTGGCGAGTTGGTTGATGCGAAGCATGAAGGTGTGTCCTGGAAAAGGTGGAGCGGTGAAGCGAAAAAAGCCTGATGGTCGTGAAAAAAGACGGTTGGGAAATCGGGGAGCTTAGTTGCCAAAACGCTCGTGTACCGCATCGAGGATTCGGAAGGCGGTTTCCTGGTCCATGCCATCAACCGCAAGGAGTTGTTCAGCGGTGACGGTGTAGAGTGATTTGGCATCCAGGAAGCCTGCCGCCGCCAGCTTTTCAGCCAGTGCTTCATCCAAGCCCTCTACGCCGGATAGTTCTTCCAGCATGCGGGAAGCAGGCGCAACATCCGGGGCCGTGTCGACGGCGGTTTCGCTGGTTTCGCTGGAGGCTTCCGGCAGCGCTTGGTCCATGGCGGCGCCCATAGCCACTTCGGCCTCCCTGCGTTTCTCGCCTTCACTGCGTACGTCTATATTCCAGCCAGTTAGCTTGGCAGCCAGACGCACATTCTGGCCACGGCGGCCGATGGCGATGCTGAGCTGTTCGTCGTCCACGACCACTTCCACGCGGCGGCCTTCCAGGTCGATGATGCCCACCCGGATGGCTTTGGCCGGATTCAATGCGTTGGCGATGAACATCAGCGGGTCTTCATCAAAGCGGACGATATCAATCTTCTCGTTCTTCAGTTCACGGATAATGGCCTGGACGCGCGATCCCTTAAGGCCCACGCACGCGCCCACGGGATCCACATCGGGATCAAGGCTCTGCACCGCCACCTTGGCGCGGTCGCCAGCCTCGCGAACACAGGAGCGGATCACCACGGTGCCATCGTGGATTTCGGGCACTTCGCTTTCAAACAGTTTGATGAGCAGCCTTGGATCCGTGCGGCTCACCTGAACCTGGGCATCCTTGCTGGCGCGGTCCACATTCGCGATAACCACTTTGATGCGCTGGCCCTTGTCGAAACGGTCGCCGCGCAACGCCTCGCTGCGGCGCAGCATGGCTTCGACCCGGTCGATCTCGAGGATGATGGCGCTCTTCTCGAAGCGCTTGACTTCCGCCACCACCACTTCACCGATGCGGTTCACGAAATCGTTGAAGATGCGTTCGCGCTCGGCTTCGCGCACTTTCTGCACGAGCACCTGCTTGGCGGCCTGGGCGGCGATGCGGCCCAGCTGCGTGGTGTCCTGGGGCAGCCAGAGCGTGTCGCCTTCGGCGGCATCGGGGTTCAACCCTTGAGCTTCAGCCAGGCTGATTTCCAAGTCTTCTTCCTCGACTTCTGGAACGACCTGCTTCAGCGCGTAAACGTGGAACTCACCGGTCTCACGGTCCATCTGGGCTTCGAAATTGCCGTAGAAATTCTGGGATTGGAAATATTTTTCGGCGGCCTTGACGAGGGATTCCTCCACCGCCTGGAACACTTCCTCTTCGGGAATGCCCTTCTCGGTGGCGATCATCTTCACGCTGTCGAAAAATGTGGTTGCTACGGTAGCCATGGTTTATTCCTCCTGATCCTGGTTGCCGGCGTTTGTCTCTACGCCTGCATCTTCATGCATGTCTGGGATGTCAGAACGCAGGGCCACGACATGTTTGGGCTGCGGGGTCTTGTCCTCGTCAAAGGGTGCCAGACGGGACTTCTGGATGATGTCGAGAGGGATCGTCTTCAGCACGCCGTCTTCCTCGATGGTCACGGATTCGCTGGAGGCTTCGCCGATCCACCCTTTGAACCGCTTTTGGCCATTCAGGGGCTGCTTCGTCTGGATGCGGCAGAGCCGACCCGCAAAGCGATGGTAGTGGGCGGTCTTGGTCAAAGGCCGTTCCATGCCCGGGCTGGAAATTTCCAGATTCGTAGTTTCGCGCAGGTCAGGAAACGCCACGTCCAGCCAGGTCACCAACCCGTCATTGGCGGCCACGCAATCATCCAGCGTTATATTTTTACTCTTGGATGCGGTGCCGTGCAGATGGTCTATGTAGAGCCGCAGGATCGAGTCCCGGCCCTCTTTGACGCTCTCCAGATGGACCAATTCAAACCCGAGCAACTCCAGTTGCTTTTCGATGGGGGGCTGAAGTTTCTGAAGATCCAAGATTGCCTTCGTTAAAAATCCGGGTGGAGAAAAACCTTGAGGGTGGGTCGAACCCACCCGTCAGGGCCCTTCCGATCCGAGGTGCTGCTTGGGATGGGATGGCCTAGCCGTACTCAACCTTCAAGCGTACTGGTGCTGGGGTGAATTCTCAAGAGAAATAAGGAATTTTGAGACACGCCGCTCAAATGATTCAATGGAGTTGGAGGCCTCCAATGGCGCAGTTGCTCGACGGCAAGGCCTATGCGGATCAGATGTTGGAGGAAGTGCGCATTGCCGTAGAGGCCCGGAAGAAGGATGGCCTCGCGCCGCCCTGCCTCGCCGTGGTGCTGGTGGGTGAGGACCCGGCCAGCCAGGTGTATGTGAAGGGCAAGGTCGCGGCCTGCGCCAAGACCGGCATTCGATCTGTGGAGCGCCGTCCGCCTTCCGACATCTCCCAAAGCGATCTGAACCTTCTCATCGAAAGCCTGAATTCGGATCCCGGCGTGGATGGGATTCTCGTGCAGCTTCCCTTGCCCAAGCATCTGGATTCCAAGGCTGCGCTCCATCGCATCAGTCCTGCCAAGGATGTGGATGGCTTCCATCCGTTGAACCAGGGGCACCTCTTCGAAGGTCTGCCGGGGTTGAGGCCCTGCACACCCTCGGCCTGCATGCGGATGTTGAAATCCTATGGCGTGGATATGAAGGGCCAGCGCGCTTTAGTGCTGGGCCGCAGCGAGATCGTGGGCAAGCCCATGGCGCTGATGCTGCTGGAAGAACACGCAACTGTCACCATCGCCCACAGCCGCACCGTGGATCTTCCAGGAGTCTGCCGCGAAGCGGACATTCTCGTCGCGGCCATCGGGAAACCGGGCCTGGTGGAGGGCAGCTGGATCAAGCCAGGCGCGGTGGTCGTGGATGTGGGCATCAACCGCGTGATGGATGTGCCGCTCGGTGAGCGCATTTTTGTCGCCGAGCCCGGAAAACTCGAAAAATTGCGCGAGAAAGGCTCCGTATTGTGTGGCGATGTGCGCTTCGGTGAAGCCATGCAGGTAGCTGGTGCCGTCACACCTGTTCCAGGCGGCGTGGGCCCGCTGACCATTGCAGGATTGATGATGAATACGCTGGAGGCTTGCGAAAACCGCGGGGCCTGAGCACCTGGCAGGCTAGTTGGATTTCATGGGTAGGTGGAGCAAGAACGTAGCGCCGGCCGATGCCGCATCATGGGTCAAGTCACCCCCAAGGCTTCGGGCGAGTCGTCGGCATAATGCCAGCCCAAGGCCCACACCCGGAGCGCTGCGGGCGGCTTTCTGGGCCGATTTATGAAAGGCCTGGAAGAGATGGCGGCAGTCCTGGTCAGCGATGCCGGGTCCGTGGTCACGGATTCGAAAGTGGAGTTCGCCTTCTTCCCGGATCACATCCAGATGGATGCGCGGGTCCACCGACTTCGACGCGTACTTGCAGGCATTGTCCACCAGGTTGAGCAGGATCTGCTCCACTAGCAGTGGATCCGTGTGGACTGTTTGTTGCGCCAGGTCCTGGGGTAGATCCGGGACCAATTCCATTCCGGATTGCAGGGCGCGCTCTTGCAATCTGGCTAGGGGGCGATCCAGGAGGTCCGATACCAAGACTGGTTCCAAATTCGCTCCCCGACGGGACTCCAACCGGGCAAAGGCCAGGACATTCTTCACGAGATGGTCCAGGCGGTCCGTTTCCGAGAGCAGCGTTTTCAGCAGCGAAGGTTTTTCTTCCTCGGGAACCATGTTGTGGGCCAGGAGCTCTGTGTAAAGCCGGAAGGTGGTGAGCGGCGATCTCAGCTCGTGGGTCACCGCGGAGGCGAAGGCGCCCCGGCTCTCGCTGAGCCGCACGGCATGGCGCAGCACCAGGGCGCCTGCCAGTCCCCCGATCAACAGGCAGCACCACCCAAAGATGAGCGCCGCACGGGCGGGCCTGTGATCGGCCCCCGGCAGCCTGATGGTTCCCGGAACGATCCGCACCGGCAGCGAACTCAAGGTGCGGTCTTTTCCGGAAGGGGCTCCTGGCAGGACGGGAGCCAGGTCCAACGAAGGGAGCAGATCCCGGGCTGTGCCCAAGAGCAGCTCCTTCACCGCGGGCCAGTCCAGCCAGCAGCACTGTAGGAATTCACGGTCGCCGACCCAAACCTGCCGGGCTAGAAATAGCGATTGATCTTGCCAAAAAGGTATCCAGGCGCCTTCATACACCATGTAGGGCGACAACAGATGAACTCCGGAGCTCAGTCGCTGAGTTTTCTCAGACGAAGGTGCAGGGGGCGCAGAATTGATCCTGCTCCGTCCAGGTTGGGCCTGCAAAATCTTGATCTGCTCCCGGGGGAGCAGGACATCGCTCTTTTGGACCATGGATTTGAGCACGCTTCCGCGGCTCAGCCGATGCCGGATTTCATCAAGCCGAGCCTCGCCAGCAGCCATGCGGTTGGGATCGGGGCTCAATCGCTCGGCCAATTTCCGCATGGATGGTTCAGGCACCACCGGAGATGTGAAGCGGTTGTCCTGGTCGATCTGGAAACGCAACAGCACCAGGGGATCATCCATGAACAGCATGGGGGAGGGGATGAGGATGTCCCCGGAGCCCATCTGGACGAGCTTCCGGTTGTAGGCGCCTTCCGCTGGATGGAAGGCGTTGTAGTGAAAGTAAGGTCTGGAACTTTCGGGGTTCAGGAAGAGCGCGAAGGTGGAATCCATGAACCAGAGGGAGAGCCGCACCCGCTCATCGAGCATGGTTTTCCGCTGGGTTTCGGCTTCCGCTTTTTCGGTCTTCAGGGCAATGTGCGTGATCCAGCCCATGGCCCCCAGGCCGAGGGCCAGGCAAAGGGCGAACAGCGCCCAGGGGCGAAGCAGCCGTTTCACCGGGGAGGCTCTGCGAATTGATAGCCACGGCCGCGGAGGGTGAGGATGATGCGCGGATCGGCGCCGTCATCCCGGAGCTTTTCCCTTAGCCGCACGATGTGCATGTCCACGGTGCGGGTCTCCACCGCCTGAGGATTGAGGTGCCATACCCGCGCCAGGATTTCGTCGCGGCTTATGGCGCGGCCTGCGTTGCTCGAGAGATAGGCGAGCAATTCTGATTCGCGCTCGGAGATGGATGTCACCATCCCATCGTCGAAGCGCAGTTCGCGTTTGCCTAAATCTAGGGTGCCTCCCGGAAAAGCGATCTCCAGGGGGTCCGAGGGCCTTGAAGGGGAGCGCCTCAGCACCGCCTCGATGCGCGCCAGCAGCTCCAGGGCGCCGAAGGGCTTCACCACGTAATCGTCGGCGCCGAGCTTGAGTCCCTTGACCCGGTCCTCCTGCTCGCCCCGGGCGGTGAGGATGATCACCGGAACGGTTTTCGAGTGCTCCCGGACCGCCCGAAGGATTTCCAGTCCATCTCCGCCAGGCAGGTTGAGATCCAAAAGCAACAGATCGAAGTTCTCCCCGCGGGCCAATTCCAGCCCGGCGATCTCATCCGCTGCCTCGAGCGTTTCATACCCGTTGAAACGCAGGCTGGACAATACTCCCCGGCGGATGGCGGGGTCGTCTTCGATGACCAGGATGCGTTGCTTTTGCATGGCGGAATCTCACGCGAGGGTTGGTTCGGGATCCCCATGATCGCAGATGCGGATCCTCTAAAAAGGCTTGTGACGGTCCTTTTACAATCCCAGGTCCGAAAGAAACCAATACTTCAAACATCGTTTCCCGGGATGGCCGCCGACACGCTTATCCCTCTCATCTACTTCTTTCTAGGAGGCTTCTCATGAGGCTCAGCACTCGTTTTGCCCTAATTCCATCCGTATTGGCAGCCGTCGCATCCGCAGCCCTGCCGGCCTTCGCCCAAAGCGCTGGAGCCGCCCAGGACTCCGGGGACAGGACACTTTCCCCCTACTTCTTTGTGAACAGCGCGGATCCTTCCACGGAACAGCTCCCGCTTAAATCCACCTTGGTGAAGGTGGATGTGGCGGGAGTCATCGCCGATGTGAGGGTCACCCAGGTCTACAAGAACCAAGGCCAGAAACCCATCGAGGCGATCTACGTATTTCCGGGCTCCACCCGCGCGGCGGTGCACGGCATGAAAATGACCATCGGCGCCCGGGTGATCCAGGCGAACATCCGTGAAAAAGGAGCCGCCCGGCAGGAATACGAGCAGGCCAAGCAGAGCGGGCGCACCGCTTCGCTGCTGGAACAGCAGCGCCCCAACGTCTTCCAGATGAACGTGGCCAACATCCTGCCCGGCGACGAGATCATCGTGGAGCTTTCCTACACCGAATTGCTGGTCCCCGTGGAGGGCACCTATGAATTCGTGTATCCCACGGTGGTGGGGCCACGCTACGCGGGCACGCCCGGCACCAGCTCTTCCACCGGTGAAACATGGGTGGCCAATCCTTACACCAAGGCGGGCGAAGCGCCGCTTTCCACCTTCGACATGGAAGTGCGGCTTGCCGCGGGGATGCCCATCCAGAAAATGGTGTGCGGGTCGCACAAGACGGCCATCGCCTACGATGGACCTGCCAACGCAGACATCAAATTGGATGGCAGCGAGGGCCAGGGCGGCAACCGCGATTTCATCCTGAAGTACCAGCTGGCCGGGGGCCAGGTCCAGTCGGGATTGCTGCTGCACAAGGGCAAGGAGGAGAACTATTTCCTGCTGATGGTGCAGCCGCCCAAGCGGGTAATGGCCGCGGACATGCCGACCCGTGAATACGTTTTCATCATGGATGTCTCTGGCAGCCAATGCGGTTTTCCGCTGGAAGTCTCCAAGGTGTTGATGAAGGAGATGATCGAGAAACTGCGACTTCAGGATCTGTTCAACGTCATGGTGTTCGAAGGGACTTCGGCGTTCTGGTCTCCGAAGGGCTCCAAGGCGGGAACTCCGGAGAATCTGCAACAGGCCCTGGCCTTCGTGAATAGCCAGAACGGCGGCGGTGGCACCGAGCTGGCCAGCGCCATGCGCAAAGCCCTGGCGCTGCCCAGGGTGCCGGGCATTTCCCGCAGCTTCGTGGTGTCCACGGATGGTTATATTTCCGCGGACAAACAGATATTCGACTTGATCCGCGACAACCTTGGCGATGCCAACCTCTTCGCCTTCGGCATCGGCTCTTCCGTGAATCGCTTCCTCATCGAGGGGATGGCGCACGCGGGGCAGGGCGAAGCCTTCGTGGTCACCAGCCAGGCCCAGGCGCCGCGGGAGGCTGAGCGGTTCAGGGCTTATGTGTCGAGCCCCGCCCTCGCCAACGTGAAGCTCACCAGCAACGGATTCCAGACCTATGACATCGAGCCCCTGCACCTGCCGGATGTGCTGGCGGACCGCCCGGTGATCTGTTTCGGGAAGTGGCGAGGAGAGCCTACCGGCAGTCTCACGGTTTCCGGCGTGAGCGGCCGCGGCCCCTGGAAGCAGCACTTCAACGCGGCAGAAGTGACCGCCGGAACGGGCAACGCAGCCCTGCGCCAACTTTGGGCCCGGCAGCGCATCCAGCTGCTGTCGGACTACAACCACTTTGGGGAAAGCGAGGAGCGCAAGCGCGAGATCACGAGCCTGGGCCTGACCTACAACCTGCTCACGGCTTACACCTCCTTCGTCGCGGTGGATTCGGAGGTCCGCACCAAGGAAGGCGCGCCCACGTCCGTCACGCAGCCTTTACCCATGCCCCAAGGCGTGCCGAACAGCGCGGTGGGAACCCTGTCCGCCATGCCGGTTTCCCGCAACTCCGCCACCATGGCCACCCTCTCGCCGGGCTTGGCCACCTCGGCTTCCACCACGGTCACCGTCAGCGCCTCCGCGATGTGTTGCGCGGCCATGAATTATTCGGACGAAGAATTGGTTCCCCCTGCTCCCCGCAAGGTTGAGAAACCCGTTCGCCGACCTGCCGGAATTCCTTCCTTCCAGATCGGAAAGGTCAGCGCGGATCGCGAGGGCGTACCCTTGCTCCGCACGGCGGCCTTGGTGGAACAGAAGATGAAGGAACTGGCCAAGGCAGGACTGCTCAAGGGCCTGCCGGAGACCTTCAACCTGCAACTGCGCGTGGAGGCTTCGGGCGCTGTCACCTCGGTGAGCTTCGACCGCGCCTGCGGCGGGGCGGGGCAGATCCTGGAAGCAAGGCTCCTCACCTGGCGCTTTGAAACCTGGACCATGTCTGGCACGACGATATTGAATGTTCCAGTCCATGTGAACCGGTGAAAGGCTCCTTTTGCGTCCTCCTCCTAGGGACGGCAATGCTGATCCCGGCCCACGCGCAAGGGGCGCGGGCCGGGGAGCGGAAAAGCATCACGTTCATCCTTGGCGAGGACGAGGACCCAGCCCAACCCATGTTTCCGGTGGCGGAGCGATACTTCAAGGAAGACCCCTTGGAGCGTACGGATCAGGTCGTCTCGAACCTCCGGTCCTTGAGTGAAGTGAGGGAATACCTGGCTCAGCACCCCACGTCGAGTGGCTTGCCTTGGGGGGTGGTCAACCTTGTGGCCCATGCGAATGAAAACGGGATGCTCGATGTGGATCTTCGGCCCGGGGGGCCGAAAACCACTTGGGAGTCGGTGTCCAAGAGCATCCGGGAGGGCACCTTCAAGGCCTTGTCCGATGAATGCCTCGATGAGCGGAGCGAACTTCGCATCCAAGGGTGTTCCGTGGGCAAGGATGTCCCGTTGATGAAAGCGCTTTCAGTGGCTTTCGGCGGCGACGACACGAAAAGACCCCTGGTGCGGGCGACCCCGTGGTTCACCTGTTTCCAATTCGACCCAGCCGGACGGCGGGCAGTGCGCTTCCTTTGCGAATCCTGGAAGCTCCTGTTCCGCCCTGGAGAACGGCCCTCGAATTCGGTGCTGGCCACACGCTTGCATTCGAAATATCCCAAAGCGGATTTCGATCTCACCGAAGCCCTGAGCCATCCCTTTCCAATGACACCTGAAGCTGCCTTCAGCTACGAATCCCCCGTGCGTTTTCAATGGACGGCGGTCTATCCGGGTGGCGATGTGCCTGCGGTGGTGGGCGCTGTGCGAACCCGGACTTGGTTGATGTCCCAGGAATCGTTTCAACGCCGATTGAATGCCTTGGGATGGGGTTTCCATCAATTGAATTGGGAAACCACACCTACGACCTATCACGGGCCCGGCGCAGAATATCCGGCCCTGCAAACCATTGGCCGGGGACGTGTCATCCACGTTCTCAAACCCATCGTCACCCCGAAAAACACAGACGGGCCTCGCCCGGAACTGGCGTGGGAAGACCCGAGATACTACGTCACGGCGAGATGAGATCCGCCATTCAGCGCGCAGCCTGCATCAGGGGCACAACCCGCCATCCACGTTCACCACTTGGCCGCTCATGTAGCTGGCCCAGTCGCTGCTCAGGAAGGCCACGACATGGGCCACTTCTTCGGGCTCGCCAACACGCTTCAGAACCGTGGGGGCCAGGAGTTCACGCACCTGGTCAGGATTCAAGTCCGAGGTCAATTCCGTATGGATGAATCCTGGGGTCACGCAGTTCACCAGAACACCGAAGGCCGCCATTTCCCGGGCCAGGCTTTTTGAAAGGGCGATGATGGCCCCTTTGGATGCGGCGTAGTTGGTCTGGCCCGCCATTCCGACGATGCCAGAAGGGCTCACGATGTTGACGATGCGGCCCCATTTCTGGCTCATCATGCCGCGCACGAAAGCCTTGGTGGCGATGACCGTGCCCTTCAGATTCACGTTCATGACCCGTTCCCACTTTTCGTCGGCCATCAGGATGAAGGGGCCATCACTGCGCGTTCCAGCGTTGTTCACCAGGATGTCCACGGGTCCCAGTTCCTGCTTCACATGGTCGGCGCACTGGCTCATGGCCACCTTGTTGCTGACGTCCGCCAAGACGGCGATGGATTTCCGTCCCATAGCACGGATCTCTGCGGCGACTTGCTCGGCCATATCAGCGTTCTGCAGAGCGTGCACCGCCACATCCGCGCCCCAGGTGGCCAGTTCCAACGCGATGGCCCTGCCAATGCCGCGAGATGAACCCGTGACGAACGCGACGCGGCCTTGAAGAGGTGGATTAGCAAAGGGCATCAGGGCTCCGATGGCATGAAAAAACTGAGCACTTACTTACGAGGCTTTTTCTTGGCTGGGGAGAATTTACTTGGGCCTTTGCCGCGTTGGGCGGCTTCGCGTTTTTCAGCGGTCCAACGGGGCTTGGGGCTCGCCTCCCGGGTGGCCGGGGTCGAGGTCGTGGTCCTTGGGCCGCGCTTAGCGGCAGGCCGTTCCCCTGCCGGGCTGGACGGCCGGTCTTTCCGCGGACCTGCTGGCCGATCTTCACGGGTCTCCCGCGATCCTGCATAACGACTGCGGGCGGGGGTTTCTTCCCCTCCTTCCTTCCGCGGGCGCTGCACAGCAGCGGGTCCGGTGCCTTCGGCCCTGCGGGGCCCTGCGTAGGTGCTGCGTGGCTTTTTTTCTTCCACGTCGCGGGGTGCGGTGGGCCGGTCAGCGCGCGGCTCCTTCGCTTGGTGGTACCGGGGCCCCTCGCTCATTTCCTTTTCAGGCCTTTCACCCTGAGGCTTCCGGGCCACTTGGGGGCCGGTGGGACGTGTATCGTGGGAAGCGGGTCGAGAATCCCGGTTCGCAGGGCGCCCATCCCGAGGACCACCATCCCGAGGACCCCCCACTCGCGGGCGCCGGGGACGCTCTTCCCGTCCAAGGCTTTCCGGGACGGCGCCGAAATTCTCAGTATTTTCGCCTTTCCGGTAGACCTTGGCCCGATGGATCCGGTCTTCTTTCCTGGCTTTTGTGATTTTCGGTTTGAAGATGCCCGTCTCTCCTTTCACACCGGCTTCGGCGCGGGTGACGCGGGATGCGGTGCGCAGCACTTTCAAGGCGGCTTCCATGTCCGGCGGCATGGGTGCTGTGACGGAAACGTTCTGTTCTTCCACAGGATGGCGGAACCCCAGCAATTCAGCATGGAGGGCCTGGCGGTCGATGAGTTCGCTCTCCTGGCCGTACACCTGGTCTCCCAGCAATGGAAACCCCTTGTCTGCGAACTGCACGCGGATCTGGTTGCGGCGTCCGGTTTCGAGTTTCACTTCGACGACCGTATGGCCGGGCAGCCGCTCCAGTACCCGGTAATGGGTGATGGCCTGCTTGGCGCCCTTGGTGTCGCCGCGCTTGTCCACGGACATGCGGAGGGATTTCGAATGCTCCACCAGATGTCCCGTCATGGTGCCGCTGTTTTCGGGGAGTTCGCCCACCAGGATGGCCTTGTACACGCGGTTCAATTTATGTTCCTCGAACATGGCTTTCAGTCCGTGCAGGGCCTCGGGAGTCTTGCCAAAGACCAGCACGCCGGAGGTGAAGCGGTCCAGGCGGTGCACGATGAAGAGATCAAACCGTTTGAAGCCCCGGCGGCGGTACGAGTCCGTGATGGCATCGGCGAGGTTGGGATCGCCACCCTTCTCGGCAGGTACCGTGAGCAATCCCGCGGGCTTGTCCACGAAGAGCAGATGGCGGTCTTCGAAGAGCACCTTGAAATCCCCGCCTGCGCTGCGCTTGGCTTTGGGCAGTTCCTTGTAGATGGTCGAGTCGTCGAACCGTACGGATACGGTGTCACCAACCTTGAGCCGCAATCCGTACTTCGTGGCGGCCAATCCGTTCACCGTGACGCAGCTGGCATCCAGCAGGCCCTTGGCTTGCCGATGGCTGACCTCCAGCACCCGGTGCAGCTCCGCCGCTAAAGCTTCGTCTTCAACCTCGGCTTTCCAAGTCTTATCCAAACGCGCCATCGTCGCCTCCCAGTGCCCGGCGTCCTTGAAACGCTGAGCCAACCATCCAGCAGAACATTCAAACCCATATTCCCCAAGCACAAAAGCGGCGCCCCAAGCCTGATATGGGGCGCCGCTTTCTGAAGAGCGCCGATCAGGCTATTTCTTATTCGCTTTGGCGAAATCACCGGCCTTGACGATGTTGAGCTTGACTGGGTCGAGGAACTTGCGCATGGATGCAAGAATCTGGTCTGCAGTTAGTTCTCCAACCTTTTTTTCCAGGTCCGTGCTGAAGGCCATGGTCCGGCCATTGAACATGTTGCCAGCCAGGCGCGAGGCGAGCTCGCGGTCCTGGGAACGGCTCACCTGCTGGGACTGGAGCCAGCCGCTCTTGGCGGCCTTGATCTCTTCTTCGGTGAATCCATCCTTCACGGCTTTGCCCATCTCCTCCATGAAGGCGGCTTCCAGCTTCGCGACGTTGCCGGGATTGTAAATGGCGTAGGCAAAGAACCCGCCTACGGCATCCTGGGCGCCAGCGCGGAACTGGGATCCCACACCGTAGCTGAGACCTTCCTTCTGCCGAATGCGGGTCGCCAGGCGCGAGTTCAGGAACCCGCCCCCAAGCATGAAATTGCCGAGCACCATGGCGGGGTAATCCGCATCGGTGTCCTTGATCGCCAGGGGCATGGCGGCGAGGAAAAAGGCATTGGCCTTGTCCGGTGTCTCGATGGATTTGTTGATCACCTCGACCTTGGCGATGCGATCCGCGATCCGCGTGAAGGGCGCAGGGCTCTTCCAGTCGCCCAGGGTCTCGTTGACCAGCGACTGGATCGCCTTTGCGTCAAAATCGCCCACCAAGGCCAACTCGCCAGAGGACGCTCCGTAGAACGTCTTGTAGAAGGCCTTTACATCATCCAGCTTCGCGGCCTTGATCTCCGCCAGGCTTTCATCAATGGAATCCACATGCCGGGGGTGGCCTTTGGGGAAGGCATTCATGTGGGTCTGGATAGCCATGCTGCCCTGGAAGGTGGGTTCGCTGCGCTGCTGTTCGAGACCATCGATCTGCTCACTGCGAAGTGTCTCGAATTCTGAAGCGGGGAAGGCGGGGTCGCGTAGCACCTGGCCTAACAGGCGGAGCACAGCAGGTAGGTTTTCGTTGGTGGTTTCCACGCTGGCGGTGGCGGTTTCGTTCCCACCGGAAAGAGAAACCCGGGCTTTGAGCTTGTCGAACTGGTCTTTGATTTCCGTGCGGCTCAGCTTGCTGGTGCCACGCATGAGCATGCTGCCGGCCAAGGATCCAGAAGCACCCTTGTTCATCAGGGCGTCTTCGCTGCCCAGCCGCAGGGTCAGACTTGCCTGCACTGAACCACCGCGGGTCTTTTTGGGAAGCAGAGCCACTTTAAGGCCCGCAGGAGTGCTGAAGTGCGTCGTGCGAGCGTCAATATTTGCCGGGCTCGCATCGAAGGCCTCGCCCTGAGCCACCGCGGCCTGGCCTTTGTAATCCTTCACCAACTCCGCGACGCTCGTAGGTGCGGGAATTTCAGCGCGTTCAGGCGCGGCGGTGGGGATGAAGAGCCCCAAGGTCCGGTTGGACGCCTTCAAGTATTTTTCTGCCGCATTGCGCACGGCCACCGTCGTGACTTTCCTGATCCGGTCCCGTTGCAGGAAGAACAAGCGCCAGTCCCCAGCCGCCATGTATTCGCTGAGGCCAAGGCCCAAGCGGTCAGACTGATTGAGAATGAGTTCGTACTGCTTCAGTTGGGAGGTCTTTGCCCGGTCAACTTCTTCCTGGGTAGCGGGGTTCTTGGTGAATTCCTCCACGGTCTTGAGAAGGATATCTTTTGCTTCATCGAGATTGCCCGTCTTGGGAACCTGGGCGAAGAAACTGATGACGCCAGGCTCGAAATAGGTGGCGTTGTCACCAAACACAAAACTGGCCTTCTTGGTTTCCACCAAGGCCTTGTGCAGGCGGCCCGAGGGCGTATCCGCAAGCACCTGGGACAGCACATCCAGGGCCGGTGCGTCGGAGTCCCCGCCAGATGGCGTGTGGTAGACCGCTGCTACCACCTGGACATCGCCCGTGCGGCGCAGGGTCACGCTGCGTTCGCCATCCTGGGTGGGGTCCAGCGTGTAGGTTTTCTGGATCGCTCGGGCGGGTTTTGCGATGCGGCCGAACCGCTCGTTGATCATGCCCAGCGTCTTAGGCTCGTCAAACTTGCCTGCGACCAGCAGGACGGCATTATCCGGCTGGTAGTAGTTGTGGTAAAAGGCTTGCAGGCGCTCAATGTTGACGTTTTCCAGATCTGATTTGGCGCCGATGGTGGACTTGCCGTAGTTGTGCCACAGGTAGGCCGTGGACATCACCCGTTCCTGAAGCACGCCGATGGGGTTGTTCTCCCCTGACTCGAATTCGTTGCGTACTACAGTCATCTCAGAATCGAGATCCTTTTTGGCGATGAAGCTGTTGACCATGCGGTCAGATTCGAGATCCAGGGCCCATTTCAGATTTTCATCGCTGGATTGGAAGGTCTCGAAATAGTTGGTGCGATCCAGCCAGGTGCTGCCATTGGGCCGCGCTCCGTGCTCGGTCAATTCCTTGGGGATGTCCTTGTGGTTTGGCGTTCCCTTGAAGACCAGGTGCTCCAGTAGGTGGGCCATGCCCGTCTCGCCGTAATTCTCGTGCCGGCTGCCCACCAGGTAAGTCACGTTCACCGTGACGGTCGCTTTGGATGGATCTGGGAACATCAGCACGCGCAGACCGTTGGCCAGGTGATATTCGGTGATGCCTTCGACGGAGGTGACCTTTACGGGCGCAGCCAGCCGGGCGGCAGGTTTGGCCATGGCCTTGGTGACGACGATTTTCCGGTTCGGGCTTTTGGCGGGAGCGGCGGTTTGAGCCAAGCCTGGCAAACCCGCAATCAAAAGGGTCGAAAGAATCGAAAGCTTTGCTCGGGTTGCAAAGGTCATAGGGGCTCCAAAGATACGGCGCAAAGGCACGAAAACCCAGATTCCCACGACTTGCCGGGCAAGCCAACGTTAATTGGTGTTAAGGAAAGGCCAGTAATTCTGCCAGGCGGGTCCGCCAGGCCAATTCAAGGTCAGCCAGATGAAGCCCTTTACCTTTGTTGGGTGCGGCCTGGAGCAATCCCTGGGCTGATGGATGTGATAGGACGCACAGCTCGAACTCCGGGGCGTGTTCCAGGCGCCCGAACAGCCATAGGGCCCTTTTGCCCATGGCCACAAGCCTGAGCTTGCCTGGGCATAGAGCGGCGGCTTGTGATACATCGCACTGAATTCGGGCCAGGTTCTCTGGGGACCTGAGTTCGGCGTCGGTGGGGGCCCGAAAGGACTGACCGTCTTTCGTGGGGCAGATCGGGTAAGCATTGCCTAAAGCAGCGCCATGAAGAATCGGCTTCAACCCGCGTTCTTTTAATGCCTTGCCATCCCATGACTCCCATGCTTCAGCTGGCACTTCGGCAAGACCTGCCTTGGAAAGCGCCTGATAAACAATCTTGCCCGCCCGGTCGCCCCAAAAAGGGATGCCCGATTGATCCGCGCCCCTTGGGCCAGGCGCTTCCCCCACAAGCAGGACCCATACCGGACCGCTGGTTGGAAAAAGTGGGGGGACTGGGGTTTGTTGAATTCGAGGCATGGCACAAGGGTGCCACATGCCTATGTTCTAGGTCACGGGAACGGAGGCTCCCCCAATGGCAAGCACCAGCATTCATGGATCAGACACCTACCGGGCTGTAGCTAGATCGCATCGTTTCACGGAATTAAGTCTTCCGCCCATGTTCTTCATTCGGATGAGTTATCGCGAAACACCGCCCATGTTGACAGTCAATGACCTGCCCGCACCCGAGAAATTCCACGAGCGCCTAGCCGCCTGGCTGATGAAACAGCACTAAAGCACCGCAGACTGGCCTAGATCTACTACCGTTGATTTTATGCAGCCACGAAGGTCACGAATAAAAAAATTTCGTGTCTGGTTCGTGGCTTCTTTCTCTCAAAATGAACGGTATTGGGGCTAGCCCAGTACGTTCCATGACGGTCCAGGCGTTTCCGTCGAGTCCTGAGTTTGGTAGCGCAACTCGAATTGTTGGACTCCTGGTCAGAATGCGATAGGGAAAAACAAGGGCGGCTGAAGGGAGTCGGCCGGTTTTCCATCTGAGCCACCCGACTTTCAAAAATGGGACGAACTTTGAGGTGACTCAAGGCCCCAAACCAAATCAGTCAGAAGGTGAAAATCGAGTCTTGGAAGTACATCCAGGTGACCGTTATACACTAGGCACCACAGCCTACAAAATGGGGCTATTAATATCCCTATACACGCGGGCCGTGGACCTTTTATGGTTTCGTGCTGAGGTGTATCGCGATGGGGTGAGAGCAGACGGCGCCGTGACTGGATACGGATTGGTCAAGGGAGAAGGGGGACGGAGGTTTTCTTCCGTCCACCGTACGCTATTTGCCTCGCCCGGAATTTTTTGAGGTTGTCCGAATGGAGGGCGAGAGACCGATGCGCGCCAGCAGGTCTGTGAAGGATGGCTCCGCTTCGAGGCGCTTCCAGCGAGGATCGACCTTCATCCAGCTGACCCATTTCTCCCTGCGGTCCACCGCAAGTGCCAACAGTTGGAGCGCCCTTCGGTTATCTCCCAGGGCCAGGTGAACAGCAGCCAGGTCGTAGGCACCGAGGTTGTTGGGACCTTCCATGGATCCAATCTGTGTCAATAGCCCTTGCGCTTCAGGTCGATTTCCGGCCATCGCGTAGGCCCAGGCCAGGGCGGTTGCGAAGTCCGGGGACACGTTTCCCATCATCTCTTGCGCCCTCTGCAGGGTGGGGATCGCGCGATCCAGATCGCCGGCCATTACGCACGAGATGCCGAGCCGATAATGGCCATACCAGAAATACGGATCGAGCTCGAGCGCCCGCTCGAACCACTCGATGGAACTGCGGTATTGCCTCGCGAAATAAAAGGGCAGCCCCATATCCGTCAGGGCCGTTGGCGATAAGGGATCAAGGGCCAAGCCCTTTTCCAAAACGATTTGGGCCTCCTCGAACCTCCCCATCGCGGTCAGGAACCATCCGTATCCACCATAGGCCATGGGATAGTTCGGATTCCTGGAAAGCAAACCAAGATACAGCTCCTCGCTGCCGGTCCGATCCCAGTCGTACCAGAATTTGAGCATGGCCATGGTCGTCCGAGCTTCCACGAGGTCCGGATCGAGATCCAGCGCCCGAACTGCGGCCCGTTTCGCTTCAGCCATGGCTTCACCTCCGGGCATGAGCGACGGGCCGAGGATGATATAGGCAAACGCCAGTTCGGCATGGGCCAACGCATAGTCCTGGTCCAGTTCGAGGGCCTGCTTCAGGCAGTCGATCGCCAAGGTTCCGGGAGCGTATTTTCTCAGCAGATGGCGGCCTTTGAGATAGAGATGGTAGGACTCCTGGCTCGCGGTGGAGTGCCTGGACAGCATTCCTTCCTGTTCGCGAGTCAGATTCAGCTCGAGCACCTTTGCCAATTGCTCGGAGATGGCGTCCTGGACTTCGAAAACGTCGGTGACGCGCGCGTCGAACTTTTCCGCCCAGAGGGGCTTTCCATCACTGACCCGGATGAACTGGACAGTGATCCGTAACCGGTCACCCGCCAGCTGATAGTGGCCGTCCAGGACGGAATCCACCCTGAGGGCCCGTCCCGCCTCGAGAGCGTCCTGGTGGGGCCCGCCGAAAGTCAGGATCGCGCTGGTGGGACGGACGGTGAGCACGGCCAGATTGGTTAACCGGTTGATCAGGGTATCCGCTAACCCCACGCCAAAATAATCGTCTCCGTTCGCAGCACCAAGGCTGCGGAATGGGATCACGGCTATGCACAACGGTTGCGGCTTGCGATCCAAGCTCGTCACCGGCGCGACGAACCGGTAGCCCCGCTTCGAAACAGTCTCGATAAATGATTCTCCTGACGCCTGCCGGCCAAGAGCCTTCCTTATCACCGAAATATTGTGCGAAAAACTGCTCTCTTCGACGTGGATTCCAGGCCACACCCGGCGCATCAGTTCTTCCTTTTCGACCAGCTGGCCGCTGCGGCGCACCAGGTGGAGAAGCATCTCGAACACCTTCGGAGTCAATGGAACAGGATTGCGCCCGCATAGCAGTCGGCGATTCCCCGCGTCCAGGTGGAACAATCCGAACTCATACATTTCAATTGACGTCGATCGAGGAAGCATGGCCGGGATGATACCGGAATAATTCAGGAATTATTCAGGAATCAAGCAGGCCGGAAGCATTACCTTTTTCCCACAAGCATTCCTGCAAGCCCACTTGTTGCACAACTCACTAGCTGGAGGAATCGATGACTAAAGTGAATCGTCGGATTGCAGTATTCGGCCTCGCCCTTTGCGCCGCCGCCGGGCTCTTAGGGTGCAGTGGCGGAAGCTCCGTATCCACGCCCCCGCCGGGCCAAACGGTGACCGATGTATACATTGTCGGCTTTGAACGCAACGCAGCATCCATCAATGTCGCGAAGATATGGAAGAATGGCGTGGCTACATCCCTCACGAATGGGACCCAGAACGCCGACGGGTACTCTGTGGCCGTCTCCGGCAACGACATCTATGTCGCGGGTTATGAATACAACGGCACGACGGGCCTACCTGTCGCGAAAGTCTGGAAAAACGGCGTCTCTACCTCCCTCACGGATGGAACGAAAGCCGGGATGGCCTGGTCCGTGGCGGTGGTCGGTGGTGACGTCCACGCCAGTGGGTACGAGCAGACCGGGGGCAGCGGAACACCCTACAAGGCCAGAGCCTGGAAGAACGGTGTTGCCACCTATTCCACGGATGGCAGCAGAAACGCTGCCGCCTACGGCATCACTGTGGCTGGAAGCAACCAGTACATGACTGGGTTTGAGAACAACGGAAGCATCGATGTGGCCAAGGTCTGGAAGGACGGCGTCCCTGCTTTGCTCGGGGATGGCACTTACTCTTCCTACGGCTACTCCGTGATCGTCTCAGGGAATGACGTATATGTGGCCGGCATGCAGCTGGTCGATGGAGGCAACGGCGCAGCAAGGGTCTGGAAGAATGGCGTCGCCACGACGCTAAGCGACGGTACCCTAAACGGCTCCGTTGCGGGATTGGCTCTATCGGGGAACGATGCCTATGCCACAGGGGCAGTACAGAATGCCGCCGGCAAATACATTGCGAAACTCTGGAAGAACGGTGCCGCCACCTCCCTCACTGATGGGAGCAACAATGCCTTTGCCTCTGGTGTGGGCCTGTCCGGTAGCGATGTCTACATTTCGGGCTACGAATTCAATGGAACGAAATATGTCGCCAAGGTATGGAAGAACGGCATCGGCACCTCCCTGACTGACGGGACCAACTACGCCATCGCCGAAGGGCTCTTCATCTATGTCCACTAGGGGGTATGTGGATACCAAGAGATTCGAGTTGCAGCGGATCCACCGTTCTGTGGAATGATCCTTCCGAGCCTCACATGATCCGATCTAAAATCCTTCTCATCCTTGCCATGGCTCTGCTGGGCCTAGCCTGTGGCGGTGATGGCTCCGCCAACAGCGGGGGAGCCAACACGCTTCCTCCGGGCCCCGGCGTCATGACCTTCACGCCTCTGGAATTGCCTCAAGTCGCCGACCTGGAGGCCCTAGGCGCCATGAATCCGGTTGGTCACACCATACCCACGGATCATGTGTACTTCTACTATGCGGACCCCAACCACCGACCCTGGCCGGTGCTGCCCGTGGTTGCCCCGGGAACCGGAAAGGTGATCTGGATCCTGGCCACTCCGGGACTGCCGGACCAGAAAGTGCAGGTCCAGATGACCGGAAATTTCTCTTACTACCTCGATCATGTGGTCCTGGATTCCACGATCCAGGTGGGCACCACGATCACCGCGGGTCAGAGGGTGGGGCAGACCGGATCAGGCAGCGCGGCGGTGGACCTCGGTGTGCTCTACAGCGCCATCACCCTGACGGGGTTTGTCAATCCCGCCCGCTACGGGGAGACGGTACACGCTGACAGCCCTTTCAAGTATTTTGCCGAACCCCTCAAGACCCAGATTTACGCAAAAGTGAGGCGCAGCGGGCCCGACAAGGACGGCAAGATTGATTACGATGTGCGCGGTCGGCTCATTGGCAACTGGTTCCACGAAAGCGTCGTTGTGGCGGACAGCATGGGCCCGAGTGCCTGGCCCAAACAGGTCGCCTTCTGCCCAGATGACCATGAACCTACCCAACCACGCGTGTCGATCGGTGGCTTCTGCGGCTTCGTGGGCCTTTGGAGTCCCCGTCCAGGTGATCCGGATCCTGCCAGTGTCTCTGTAGCGAGCGGCAGGGTGGCCTTCCACCTCGGTGTTGGCACCGGTACCGGTGGCGCCCTCATGATCATCCAGATGTTGGATGATACACGCATCAGACTCCAGGTCTTTCCCGGCAGCGCCCCCGATAGCACCACATTTGATGCGAACGCATTGATCTACATTCGATGAGTTTCTGGTCGATCGGTCCACAAGCTATACACCCAGGGAGGCATACATGAATACAGGCCCTGCCATACTCCGATCCGCTGTTTCCTGGGTCTTCTGCACGGCGATGGTTGCATTCATTTCCTGTAGCGGGGGCGGAGGAACAACCAACAGAGGGGGTGGCGGACCCGCGCCGACGATCACCCAACAGCCATTGGCCCAGATCACCACCCTCGGCCGTTCCGCGATCTTCACGGTCACCGCCGAAGGGGCCACGAGTTACCAGTGGCAAGTGGGCACGACAAACATTGCGGGCGCCACCTCTAGGTCTTTCACCGTTCAGTCGGCGACCCTCGACCAGAACGGTTCCACATTCCGGGCCGTGGCTTCGAATTCCTCGGGGAGCACACCCAGCGATGCGGCATCGCTCACCGTGAACCCGGAGCCGACGTTCACAGTTCAGCCCGTCCAGGTCTCCGTTTATGCGCCCGAACCAGCCACCTACACGGCCACCGTCACGGGTGGAACCGCGCCCCTGGTTTTCCAATGGCAGCGCAACGGAACCCCCATACCTTCTGCGACATCCTCGACCTACACGCTTGACCCCACCTCCTCAAACGACAACGGGGCCGTCTTTACCCTGGGAGTCACAGACGCGGTCGGGGCCACCACTACCAGTACCGTAGCACTACTGACCGTGACGATCATCGTTCCACCTCCGGCGCCGCTACCCCACACGCCCTTCACTCCTCTCGAACTTGCTGCGATCGCATTGCGTCCAGGAAATCCGGACGTGGAGGTCATCGAGAATGACAAGGGAGAGATGCTCGGACTGTCCGGCCGCCTAGCCCCCAACGACCTTAAATCCACGACGGAGCCAGAAGCCGCGGTCCGTTTCATCCAGGACCTGGGCGCGCAGGCCTGGGGCTGGACGGACCCCGGCAATGCGATCGGAGTGATCACCCCATGTTACGAAACCATTCCGGTCGCGAAAGCGGACAACGGGAATTCGCTCACCATGAACCCGGTCCTGCTCGTCCAGACCTTCAATGGCGTCCCCATCGAAACGAGACAGGCCAGCATCCTCGTTACCACTCACAGTCTGGAATCGGGCTTCGTCATCGGCGGGTACATGGGGGACCTTGGGCCCCAGCCCGATCCCAACACCGGGCCGTCGACCCAGGCCGCACTGACCGATGAGCAGGCCTTCCTGAAGGCCGCGTCTGACCCACGGGTGCTTTCTCGCTTTCCTGACATTCTCGGCGCCTCCGTTCCGAAATTCGTTCCGCCCTGGCCCCACAAGGCCAAGCTTCTGTTCAGCGATGTCAGCGGGTCCTTGCGGCTCTGCTACCGGGTGTTCGCCTCTCCCACATGGGACGGAGATGGAGCCCGAGTGAACCTGCTCGCGGATGCAAACACGGGAGCCTTGATCGATATCCAGGATGAGGTCCCTTCTGATTTCCATGACAGCACAACCACGGTCACCGGTACCGCCTGGGCCTGGAATTCGGCCCCAGCAATCTCCCAGGCGCTGCTGCAGGACGGCTCAAGTTATGCCCTGGCCGCGCATCTGGCAGTCGGCGAGAGAGGTCTTGTGAAAGTCTACAACGGCTACGGCAGCTGGATCTACGGCGACCTGATCACCCGATCCACTCCGAACTTCGCGGACACCTCATACTTTCCCATGCGCTATGGCACTGAAGCTTTGCGCAACGCCCAGACCGCCCTGGAGTACTGGCGCCACAATTTCGGCTGGATGGGATGGAACGGCCGGGGCGGCGACTTGAACCTGGTAGTGAATTACTGTTCCCTCACTGGGGGTTGTAGCTGGAATGCCTATGCCTGGGCAGGGAACATCTATATGCCGGCGGGTGTTACGGGCAGTCTGGTACGACCAGCCGGTGTCGCGCTCGATATCGTGGGACATGAACTGATGCACAACGTTCTCGAGGCCATCAATCCCCTGAATTATTCCCGCCAGTCGGGCGCGCTGAACGAGGCGCTGGCGGATTTTTCGGGAGAGACGATCCGGGGCTGGAGCCAGCCGATTCTCGCCATCGACTGCTCTGCCGCACAGAACGCCGGGATCCGCGACATGTCGAACCCTCCGACCTTCGGTCACCCTGACCATTTTTCAAATTTCGCCACCCTGGCTGACAGCGACGACAATGCGGGCGTGCACTACAATTCCGGCATCGTGAACAAGGCCCACTGGCTGATGGTGCAGGGGTCCGTTGGGTTTCCCTTCCACGGGTACGCGGTGGAACCGCTCGATCCCGATCTCGCTCGCTCCACGGACATGGCTTCGCATCTCGTGACCTCTGCCCTTTTCGCGCGGCTCTTTCCGAGCAATGCGACTTTGCCTCAGTATGGCGCAGGACTGTACAGCTGGTGCCGAGCTCAAGCCGCGTTGTTCGGAAGCTATGGATCGAGCGCGAATGCCAAATCGGGTACCGTTCATGATGCGCTGATCGCGACGGGACTTCTTCCGGTGAGTGCATATCCGGTGGATCTCGCGCTTTCGGTTCGTAGCCAGCAGGCACTGATTGGCGATGACGGAAATCCGTACACGCGAATTACCTACCGCATCTCGAATCGCGGCACGGCTCGGTTCTATGATGTTGTTAACTTCGACTTCTGCAGTTCCGACGGTGCGATCTCCTACGTCCAGGGAGGATTCACGCCGACAATCCAGCCCAGCAGTTACGTCGATGGCTATGTCGATGTGCCTCACAACATCACGCCGCTCGTTTCCCGGTTCAACGGTGTCCTTTCGATGAGCATTCCAGGAGGCGCCGATACGAACTTCGCAAACAATAGTGTGCGTGTCCGCATCGAGGCGAACATTCTGCCTGCCAACCGGGGGTATTGGGAGACTCTGGGGCATTCCGGCATCAGCGACTTGGGAGTCACTCTTTCCCTCGCGATGGACGGGCACGGGCCGCTGGTCAGTGGCGATGTGGCTTCCCGGTTCCTGCATCGTCGTAGCGACAGTGAATCGTTTCATTACATTCCGCTCAGTTCCGCCGGGTACCATCAGTTCGTCTACCCCCATAGGCTGATACGCACGGAACTGCTGTCGTCTGGTGGCACCTTGAATCTCATAGAAAATGTCGCATCCGGCTACCTTATCTCCGAAAGTCCAGTGTCCATGGCGGAAGTTACGGTCAGGATCGGGGGAAGACTGTTCGGGATACTTCACATGGATCACAACGGCCGGATTTATGACGGTGTGGGCACCAGTCTTTCAGGAGAGATGCTGCTTGCCATGGTCAACACGGATGGCCGCTTCCCGACCACGCCGGACTCCAACTACTTGTACTGCATGAACTGTGAGACCGCAGGGGGCGCCAAGCAGGCCATCGTCCGCTTCGACGACGATGTGCCGATCCAGAACTGGTTCCCGTCCGATCTGGTGCCGGTGCTGAACCGGCTCAAGCCGATCCCGACCGTACCTCTGTCCTTGTATTCCCTCATGCTGCCCACGTGGCCCGTGTGGTTCATCAGCGGCCCCGGCCCGGATCCTGAACCGATCAAGAACCTGCGGAAGGTACAGAACGCAGGGCCATGAAAGGATTTCAGCATCATCAAGACCCGCTCGGCTCATACCCGAACTCCAATCCTTTCAAATCCTGCTCGCAGTCCGTTCAAAAATTGAACCTGCCTAAAATCGCGCCAGAGCGATTGGGGCAGATTCTCTGACATCAGTAACCCAAGACCTCGGTCGCCCTATACACCCAACCACCGACACCATAAACGCTCCAAACACTTTCCGACATTGGCTGTTCGGGGTCGGAGCCTTGAGTCGTATTGATTCGTTAAGCCAACTAGACCGAGAAATACCTCGCCTGCGGGTGCCATGCGATCAGGGCCGAGGTGGTGTACTCCGGGTCCATCTGGAAGCTGTCGGTCATGTGGATGCCGATACGCGAACCCTCCAACAGTTCCAGGATGGGGCCGTTGCCCTCCAGGTCCGGGCAGGCCGGATAGCCGTAGGAATAGCGCGAACCCTGGTAGCCCTGGCTGAAGAGCTGGCGCAGGTTTCCGGAATCCAGGTGATGGATGCCCAGCTCCCGCCGGATTTGGGCGTGCAGCAGTTCGGCGTAGGCTTCGGTCAGCTCGGTGGCGAGGCCATGGAAATAGAAATAATCGCCATAGGCATCTGCCTTGTAGAGCTGCGCCGCGAAATCCGCGGCATTCTGCCCCAACGTGACCACCTGCAGGGCAAGCACGTCCAGTTCCCCGCTGGATTCCGGTCGGAAGAAATCAGCGATGCAAAGACGGCGGCCCGCTGCCTGACGGGGGAAAGGAAGCCTTGCGATGATCCGGCGCTGGTTGGTTGGCGTGGCAGGGTCGGTGCCAGGCGCGTAAACAAGCAACACATCACCCTTGGCACAGGCGGGGAAATACCCGTAGCTTGCCTTGGGCCGCAGGATGTCTTCGGCCAGCAACCGCGCTTTCCATCGCGCCAGCACTGGAAGGGCTTTTTCCCGCAACGTGGCATCGAAAACCTCGTTGCTGAGCAAGCCCTGGGTGAATCCCCAGCGATTCCGAAGCACCACAAACTCATCCAGAAAATCGAATAATTCAGGCAGAGGATGAGTTGTTTCTTTCACACCCCAAAAGGGCGGCTTGGGAGAGTCCGTAGTCATGCGCACCCACGAGCTTTGGCCCTCCGGGGTCAGCGGCACGGAGTTGCCACCCTTGCGCAGCACCTTGATGCCAATGGATTCCGAAGGTGATGATTCCGAACTGGTGATGAGTTCCGCCACTCGGCCTTCGCTGATGGCGCGAATTTGCGCCAAGCCCTCGAAGGCATCCGCCGCGTAAAGCACCGGACCGCCATAGACGGCGCGGCAATCCTTTTCCACGTAGTCCCGGGTGAGCGCCGCGCCGCCAAGAATGACGGGAATTTTCAAATCCAGCTCTTTCATCAGCATCAGATTTTCGCGCATGACCACGGTGGATTTCACCAGCAGGCCCGACAGTCCGATGGCGTCGGCAGGCCAGGCTTCCAGGGCCTTCAGGATGTCTTCGATGGGCTGCTTAATGCCGAGGTTCTTCACTTCGAAACCGTTGTTGGTGAGGATGATGTCCACCAGATTCTTGCCGATGTCGTGGACGTCGCCTTTCACCGTGGCCAGCAGGATGCGGCCCTTCTTGTGGTTGGCATCCTTGGGCAGATGGGGCTCGATGCGGGCGATGGCGGCCTTCATGGCCTCGGCGCTCTCCAGCACGAAGGGTAGTTGCATCTCTCCGGCGCCGAAACGGTCGCCGACGATTTTCATGGCCGGGAGCAGCACATGGTTGATGAGGTGGAGCGGCTCGAAGGCCAGCAGGGCATCGTCCACGTGGCCGAGGATCGCGCCCTTTTCGCCGTCGATGATGTCCGCCTGCAGCCGCGCTTCGGTGCTGAGATTAGCGGTATCCACTTTCGCGGTCATAACCTCTTGGCCCGATGCGAAGGCTGCCAGCACTTCTTTCAGCGGATCGTAATTTCCGGTCCGCCGATCGAAGATGAGATCGTCCACCAGACGCCGCTCTTCGGGGGGAATCTTGGCGACTGGGAGCACCTTGGACGAATTGAAGATGGCCAGATCCAGGCCCGCCTGCACCGCGTGGTAGAGCATCAGCGCGTTGAGCACGTGGCGGGTGCCGGGGTTGAGGCCGAAGCTCACATTGCTGACGCCCAGCATCGTCAGTACGCCGGGGAATGCGGCCTTGATGTCGCGGATGGCGTCCAGGGTTTCCACGGCGCTGCGGCGGAATTCCTCATCACCGCTGCCCAGTGTGAAGGTCAAGGGATCAATGATGAGATCCGAGGGTGGGAAGCCGTATTCGCCGACCACTAGGTCATATAGTCGTTTGGCCACGGCAACTTTCTGGTCGCGGGTCTTGGCCATGCCCGTTTCATCAATGGTGAGGGCCACCACTGCCGCGCCGTAATCCCGGCAAAGATCCAGGATCTTGCGGGCCTTGCCCTCGCCATCCTCGAAGTTGATGGAGTTCACCACGCACTTGCCCGGCGCGAGCTGCAGGGCTCGTTCGATGACGTTCACTTCCGTGCTGTCGATCATCAGGGGCAGTGTGGTTTGCGTGATGGCGCGGCGCAGGAACTGCTCCATGTCGCGGACTTCATCACGGCCCACGTAGGCGGTGCAGACATCCAGCATGTGGGCGCCTTCGCGCTGCTGGTCGCGCGCGATGCCCACCAGCCCGTCGTAGTCCTCGATGGCTAGCAGATCCCGGAATTTTTTCGACCCGTTGGCGTTGGTGCGTTCGCCCACTATGAGGGGCGCCGGTTCCTGGTGCAGCGTGACGCTCTGGTACAGGCTCGAAACGCTGCGCTCTGATGCGCCTTGCCGGGGACGCGCACGGAGTTCGCCCATGCGGCTCGCCAGCACTTTGATGTGGGCTGGCGTCGTGCCGCAGCAGCCGCCGATGATGTTCAATCCGAATTCCTTCGCCGCATGGATCACGCGCTCGGCGAAGGCGTCGGGTCCCAGCGGGTAGACAACTTGGCCGCCCACATTCGCGGGCAATCCCGCATTGGGGAGACAGGAAATAGGTAGCGGAGAATTCTCGGCCAGGTGCGCCAAGTGCGCATGCATTTCGTCGGGACCCGTCGCGCAATTCATGCCCAGCACACTGATGCCCAGGCGTTCCATCGTGGTCAGAACCGAAGCGATATCTGTCCCCACCAGCAAGGTGCCGGTGGTTTCCACCGTGGCCTGGACCCAGATCGGGATTTTTACCTTCAACTCAGCCATGGCCGCGTGGGCGGCGCGGGTAGCGGTCTTCATCTGCCCCAGGTCCTGGCAGGTCTCGATGAGGATGGCGTCAGCGCCGCCTTCCAAGAGACCGAGCATTTGCTGCCGGTAGCTCTCGAAGAGCGCGCCGGTTTCGATCTGGCCCAGGGAAAGCAGTTTGGTGCCCGGACCCACGGAACCGATGACGAATTTCGGCGTGTCGTACTGCCGGGCTACATCCTTGGCCAGCCGGGCGGCGATGGAGTTCATCTCCCTTGTTCGATGGGCGAGGCCGAATTCCGCCAGCACCACCTCATTGGCCCCGAAGGTGTTGGTTTCCACTGCATCAGCGCCAGCGTCGAAATAATTTGCGTGGATGGTGCGGATCCACTCGGGCCGTCGCTCGTTGAGCAGCTCCATGCAGCCATCCGTGAGTTTGCCGCCGAAATCCTCCACCGTCGGATTGTTGGCGAGAATCTGCGTCCCCATCCCGCCGTCCAGCAGCAGGACGCGGTCGCGCATGATGTCGGTCAGGGTCGGCATGGGTCAAGAACCTAAGAAAAAATTCGAACCACAGATGAACACGGATGAACACGGATGGAGATCGAACCCGGCATTGAGCATGGGCCGCCCCGGCGAAGCCGGGGCCGTGCGACCTTCGTCGCGCGGGTTTTCAGGGCGGCGGCGACCTCGCGCCTACGGTGCGGAATAGCCGCCGCCCCGAAAACCGTTTGGCCCGTGCGGAGCCAACGGGAAGTCGCTTCTCCTTCGTGATCTTCTTTCCCTTTGCAACCTTCGCGTAGTGATTTTGGCCATGCTGCTAGATGAGGGACCCTATTCGAGATGTGCGCTCCACTCAGAATTTCGAAGTATCTGTGTTCATCTGTGTTCATCTGTGGTTCCTTTTTTTTACCGTGTCCATCCGTGGCTAAAGTCCCAAGTAATCCACTTCGATATCGCCCAATACGCTGACTTGGCAGGCCAGGCGTTCATTGTCCGAGACGCATAGACCTTGCAGGAAATCGTGCTCTTCGGTGCTCATTTCCGAGCAGTGCTCCAGGCCCTTGGTGACGCGGATGCGGCAGGTACCACAGGAGCCGTTGCGACAGCCGAAGGTGATATCAGCGCCCGACGCATCGGCGACGGCCTGGAGCGAGGTCCCCACGGGCGCCTGCACCAGCAGGTCCTCCAACAGAAAATGCACGGTGGCGGTGTCCTTGCTCAATTCAGGAGTCCTTCCAGCAGCTCTACCTGACCCATGGGCGCTGAAAGCTGCAGGCCCTGCACGGATGGACGCACGGCAGCAATGATTTCCCTGGCGACCTCAAGGCCCACCTTCAGCTGGTCTTCGGCGGAATCGAAACGGCTGATGCGCGCAAGAATTGCATCCGGGACAAAAACGCCCGGTACTTCGTTGGCCATGAATTGGGCATTGCGAAGGCTCTTCAAAGGCCAGATGCCAGCAATGACCGGAATCTTGAACTGCGCAGCGAATTCCAGGAAACGGAACAAAGATTCCGGATCGAAAATTGGCTGGGTGATGGCCCATTCAGCGCCCGCCTCGACCTTGTAGCGGAACCGGCTTTGTTCCCGCTGCACATCAATGGCCACGGGGTTCGCGCCCACGCCGACACTGAAGGCCGTGGGCTGGCCAATGCTTGAGCCGCCAAGATCCTGGCCGCTGTTGAGCCGCGACAGCATGTTCACCAACCCGATGGAATCAATGTCGAAAACCGCGGTGGCTTGAGGATAAGGACCAAGTTTTGGGGGATCACCTGTAACCGCCAGCAGATTGCGCAGACCGAGCCCTGCCGCGCCCAGCAGATCGCTTTGCATTCCCAGCAGATTGCGGTCCCGGCAGGCGTAATGCAGCAAGGTCTCCATGCCCACCCGCTGCTCAATCAGAAGTGCCGTCGCCAGGGCGCTCATGCGGGCCATGGCGCGGGGGCCATCGGGAACATTGATGGCGTCCGCACCCATGGCCTTCGCCTTTTTGGCCTTTTCCAGCAGCTTGTCAGCGCTGGTGCCTTTGGGCGGGACCAGTTCCACGGTGGTGACGAATTCCCCCTTGGCGAGCTTGGCCGAGAACCGGCTCCGTTCAGCGAATGGAAGCGTCGTCAAAGGGGCTGCCACATCCTTCTGCACGATTTCCGCGCGGCCGTGGTCGAAGGCCTCGGCCTGCCGCATGGCGCCGCGCATGGCTCGGGTGTGGGCGGGCGTGGTGCCGCTGCACCCACCCACGGCGATGGCGCCCAGCGAAAGCGCCTGCCGCGCGAACTCGCCCAGGTATTCAGGGCTCGCCATGTAGAGCAGCCGGCCATCCACTTGCCTGGGCAGACCTGCCGAAGGATTGAGGATGATGGGCGCATCCGTCGTGGCCCGGAACCGTTTCAATAAATCCAGAATCGGTGCTGGGCCATTGCCTCCGTTCACCCCCACCAGATCCGCGCCCCAATCCCGCAGCTTCTGGATATACCATTCCGGCTCGGTTCCATACAGCGTGGCGCCCTCGTCATTGGGCGTCATCATGGCGGCGATGGGCAGATCGGAGATTTCGTGGATGGCGAGGATCGCTTGCTGGATTTCGTTCAGATCCGCGAAGGATTCCAGCACGAAAAGGTCCACTCCGCCGTCCTGCAAGGCTTTGGCCTGCTCAGCAAAAAAAGCGCGGGCTTCTTCAAAAGAGGTTGGCCCCCAGGGCTCAATGCGCAGGCCCAGGGGCCCGATACAACCCGCCACGAAGCCTTGGCCATGGGAATGATTGCTTCCGGCCTGCTCCAAAGCTGTGCGGGCCAGCTCCGCGCCCACGCGGTTGATCTCAGCCAATTTCTCCGCGAAGCCGTAGCCGCTGAGTTTTACCCGGTTGGCGGCCCAGGTGTTGGTGGTGAGCACATCGGCGCCGGCTCCGCGGAACTGCTCGTGGACCGTGCGCACGAGATCCGGCGTGGCGAGATTGGCTTCATCGAAGGAGCGGTTGATGAAGATGCCTTTTTCGAACAGCACCGTGGGCACGGAACCATCGAAAAGAAAGCGATGCCCGCTATTGAGGGCGTGGCGGAAGGAAAGGGTCATGCGTGAATCCCCTGGGCCGAGGCTTCCAGCCTGACGCCACTACAGGGAACGTCAAGGCATGATGAGCTATCCACAGAGCACCGTGCCACCGTTGACATTCAGGATCTCGCCGTTGATGGAGGCCGCCCAGTCGCTCAACAGGAAAGCGATGGGGCCCGCGATGTCCTGGGCTTCGGGGATGCGATTTCCAGGGAAGATGCCTTCAATGCGCTTGCGCGCCGCTGGATCGGCACGCAGGGCAGGCGCTGAGAGATCCGTATCCACCCACCCTGGAGCTATTGCGTTTACGCGGATGTGATCGCACCCCAATTCCGGTGCCAGGGATTTCACCAGTGAAATGATCGCGCCTTTGGTGGCTGCATAAACGCCATAACCCGCTTCGCCCCGTTGTCCTGCCGTGGAGCTGATGAGCACGATGTTCCCGCCGCCGCTGCGTCTGAGTGCTGGAATCACCGCGGCGTTCCATAGGATGACGCCCCTCAGGTTGGTCTCCAGCACTTCATCCAGGAGTTCGAGGTCTGGTGCTTCGGCTGGAGTGGGCAACCAAACACCCGCGTTTCCGACAAAGGCATCCAGACCACCCCAGGTCTTCTCGACCTGTCGCACCGCAGACTCGGCGTCCTGAGCGCTTCGCTGATCCGAACGCAGGGCCAGGATCTTGTGGCCCTCCTCCTGGATGCTTCGCGCCAGGGAATCCGCGGTTGCCTCCTGCTCCTTGTAGGTGAAGGCTACGCAGGCGCCCAGGCTTGAGAGCAGCCGCACAGCAGCCGCGCCGATGCCGCGGCTGCCACCGGTGATAAGGATCCGCTTGCCGTTCAGGTTCAACGGTTTTGCTACTTCTGGGAGCGTCAAGGGAAGGCTGGGGCTCATGCGGTCTCCAAATGCAATTCAGGTTGTTCGATCCAAAGATGATGCAGCCGGGGGACCAGGTCCAGCAGTCGTTCTTGGGGAACGAGGAAAGCCAAGGAAATGGGCGATGCGCCGCTGAAGACGCCGCCGATTCGATCGAGCTGGAAGGGCGCCAAGAGACGCAGGGCTGCGTCCGGCGTGGCCCGCAAACCTTCGCCCACCAGGGCGACCAGCGCCCAGTTCCGTTCCACGCTGAAGCCATCCTCGCCCAGGTTGGCCAGGATGGCTTCGCAGTGCGGCCCTTCGGGTCTCACCACCAACACGGTGCCTTCGGGCCCTGCGAGGAAGGCGAAGCGCGTGGCGCCCGCATCGCGCAATTCCGCTTCCAATCGGAAGGCCCGCGCCAGATTTTCTTCGGGTGGCAGACGCACCATGGCGAGATCTTCCTTGTAGGCGACGGACAGAACCGATCCTGGCTCCCGCCGGGGCGCCTCCACGGTGATGGTGGTCCGGAATGCCCCCGGACCTTCTGAACGGTGCGTGTTGGCCACCACCAGGGGAATACGGGCGCGGGCCACGGGCGCCAGACATCCGGTATGGAGCACCTTGGCTCCGAAACTTGACAGTGCCTGGGCTTCGGCGATGCTCATCCGGGAAATCAGCCGTGCCGTGGAAACCAGGCTGGGATCGGCGCTGAGCACGCCATCCACATCAGTCCAGATCTGCACCTCTGTGGCATCGAGCGCTTCACCCAGCAGGCTGGCGGAAGTATCCGAGCCACCACGCCCAAGCGTCGTGGTGGCTCCATCGGGTCCGGTGCCAATAAACCCTTGGGTGACGAGCAATTCGCCTTTTTCAATGCGGAACTTCCAGGGAGCGGCTGCTGCGCGGATGGCTGCGGGCCGAGGTGTGGCGCGGCCATGCCGGCCATCGGTCTTGATCACATCCCTGGCTTCGGCGAAGGAGGCTGCCAATCCCGAGGCGCGGAACAGGGCTGCGGCCAGGTGCGCCGACAGGGTCTCCCCGATGGCGAGGGCCGCATCCCTGGTTTTCGGCCGGACCTCGCACAACGCGCCTACTCCTTCCAGCAATCCCGATAAACGGCCAAAGAGAGGTGTCCAGACCTCCGCGATATCAGGGAGCAAACCAAGATCATGGGCCACGCTCTCATGATGGATCCGCAGCGCCTGAATGCTGGATTTGGCTTCAGGAAAATCCCCTTCAGAGGCAAAGCGCAGGGCCTGCAGGATGCGGTCGGTGGTGCCTGAAAGCGCCGACACCACCACCAAGCCACCTTCGGGTGTCTCGGCTCTTACGATCGCGGTGGCGCGCAACAAGGCTTCAGCACTGCCCACACTGGTGCCGCCAAATTTCAGTACCTTCAGGGCCATTAGGCGGCTCCTTTCAAGACACCCTGGAGCCACAGCCCCACTTGGTCCCATTCGACGAGAAATGCATCATGGCCATGAGGACTATTGATCCATTTCAGACTGCCCAAAGCACCAGCTTCTTCGGCCGCGCGGGCTAATTCCAGTATCAAGGGTGGCGTGAATAGCTGGTCACTGCTGAGACCCAGAATATGCAATGGGCTCCGTAAAATTTTAAGTGCCTGCGCCAATCCACCGCGTCCCCGCCCGATGTCGTGGTCGTCCATGGCGGAAAGCAACGTCAAGTAGCTAGCCCGTGTGAATCGTGCTGACAAGGCTTGCCCGTGGTGGTGGAGCCAGTCCTGGATTTCGTCCTTGGTTCCGAATCGCGCATTGATGCCTTCAGGTCCGCGGAAGGTCAGCATGGCCGCGTGCCGCGCCAAGGCGATGGCCTGGCCGTCCGGCAGATCGCTGTTCAGGATGGTCCGCTGGATTTCATGGGTGCCCCAGATCCAGCCATCGCTGCGGCCTCCGCAGCCGATAGCGGCCACGGTTCTGAATCGCTCCGGCGCGAGCAGCGCGAGTTCCAGGGCGACCATGCCACCAAGGCTTCCGCCCACCAAGGCATCGAAGGAAAGATGCTCCGATTCGATCCAACGCGCCAGCGCCGCGGCCTGGTCCCGGGGCGTGATGCGGGGGAAATCATGCACACCATCGGGTCCGGTGCTGCCATAGCAGGAACCCAGGAGATTCGGCGCCCAGACCGTACAGGCCGCGGGATCCAGGGGCGCGCCGGGATGGAAGAGGGGATCCCACCAGCCTTTCTCGCCTTCCGGTTGGGGGCTGCCGGTCAGGGCGTGCAGCAGCAGCACCTTCACAGACCCAATGCCAATGCGGCGATGGGCGATGTGGCAAGTGAGGGGCTGACCGTTTTCCAGCACCAGCGTATCGGACTCCAGGGCCGTGCTCACGGATGCACCTCAGCCAAGGCGTAGTCCAGATCCTCTTGAAGATCTTGGATGTGCTCCAGGCCCACGCTCAGGCGGATGAGATCCTCCGTGACGCCGGTGGTGGCGCGCTCGCTGGGGCTCAATTGCGCGTGGGTGGTGCTGGCGGGATGGATGATGAGCGACTTGGCGTCGCCGATGTTGGCGAGCCGGGAGAAGAGCTGCACCTTGTTGATGACGGTCTTGCCCGCGTCCAATCCGCCCTTCACGCCGAAGGTCAGGATGCCGCCGAAACCTGCGCCGGGCCTGAAGTAGCGCTTGGCAGCGCCGTGGCTTTCATGGTCTTCGAGGCCGGGATAATTCACCCACGCGACCTTGGGATGCTTCTGCAGCCACTGGGCCAGCGCCAAGGCGTTGCGGCCGTGGGCTTCGAGCCGGAGGGGCAGCGTCTCCAATCCCTGGATGAGCAGGAAGGCATTGAAAGGCGAGATGGCCGGGCCCGTGTCGCGGAGCCCCTCGATGCGCGCCTTGGTGATGAAGGCGGCTGGGCCGGCGAGGTCATGGAGCCTGGCGCCGTGGTAGCTGGGATTGGGCTCCGTGAATTCCGGGAACTTGCCGTTGGCCCAATTGAATTTCCCGCCGTCCACGATGACGCCGCCGATGGCCGTACCGTGCCCGCCGATGAATTTCGTCGCGCTGTGCACCACGATATGTGCCCCGTGCTGGAGCGGCTGCAGCAGGTAGGGCGTGGGGATGGTGTTGTCCACGATGAGGGGGATGCCCGCGTCTTCGGCGATGCGGCCCAGCACTTCGAATTCCGGGAATATCGAGCTTGGGATTGCCCACGGCCTCAATGTAGATGGCCTTGGTGTTGGGTTGGATGGCTGCGCGGAAGGTCTCCACATCGCGGCTGTCCACGAAGGTGGTGGTGATGCCGTTCCGCGGCAGCGTGTTGTGCAGCAGGTTGTAGGTGCCGCCGTAGAGGTTGTTGCCCGCCACGATGTGATCGCCGGTTTTCAGGAGCGTCGTCAGGGTAAGCGTGATGGCGGCTTGCCCCGAGGCCACCGCCAGCGCGCCGATGCCGCCTTCGAGTTGCGCCAGCCGCGTTTCCAGCACCGCCTGGGTGGGATTCATGATGCGCGTGTAGATGTTGCCGGGCACTTCCAGGTTGAAGAGCTGGGCGCCGTGCTCGGCGGAGTCGAAGACGTAGCTCGTGGTCTGGTAGATGGGCACCGCCCGGGATTTCGTGTCCCCATCGGGCGTGTGGCCGCCGTGGAGGGCGAGGGTTTCGAAGCGATATTCGGGGTCGTGCGGTTTTCGGTGGTGGTGTCGCTCATGGCGGACTCCGTGCAAGGCTTCGCCGACCCCGTCGGCGAGGTGTTTGGTGCGCCCTTGTCATCCGCGGATGCGGATCCTCTGGGCACGGCGAGGGAGCCCCTCGTCAGTCCGCTGCGAGATACAGAATTGAAGGGGCCCGAATGGAACGCGAAGCGAACTTCGCGTACATCGGGCCCCTTCAAAGCGTGTGTGATCGTTTGAGTCAGTTCACATCAGCTCATCATCTTTCCGGTTGTTAAACCGGTGGGAATTGGCACCACGACTGCGTTTGCAGCAGGTTGCCAAGGTTTCATAGGGCCCGTCCCTCCACCTTTCTGGATATCGCGCTATGGAACTGACAAAGATCTCGTGAAGAATCCAATGTAGGATCGCTGGGAAAAACACGCAAGGAGAAATTTGACTGAATCAGTAGGCTAGCAATTTCTCCACGGCCTTGCGGATCTTCTCGACGCTCGGCAGGAATTCCGCCTCCAAGGCAGGAGCCGCGGGCGTGGGCGTATCGGCACTTCCCATTCGCATGACGGGCGCGTCCAGCCACGAAAAACACGCCTCGGAAACATTTGCTGCTATTTCCGCGCCCGGTCCGTAGGTGCGCTGGGCTTCGGTGAGCACCAGAACGCGATGGGTGCGCTTCGCGATGGATTCGATGGCTTGAAGATCGAGAGGTGCAAGCGTACGCAGATCCATCACCGCCACATCCATGTCGGCCACGGCTTCCAGGGCGCGGTGCTGCATCGCGCCGTAGGTGAGGATGGCGGCCCGCGTGCCGTCTTTGCGCAGGGCTGCCTCGCCGAGACGCGCCGTGGGAGCTGTTTCCCAGGAGTCTTTCAAGCGGCGGTACAAATATTTGTGCTCGAAAAAAAGCACGGGATCAGGGTCTTCGATGCTGGCTCGTAGCAATGCATAGGCATCGGCGACCGTACCCGGAGCTACGACTTTGAGGCCCGGGCTGCCGAGGAAATGATGCTCGGGATTCTGGCTGTGGTAGGGCCCGCCGCTGACGCCCGCACCTGCGGGTCCGCGAAAGACCACGGGGCAGGATTCTCCCCACCGCCAGGAAGTCATGGACGCGAAGTTGCAGATGAGGTCCGAGGCCAGCAGCGCGAAATCCATGAACTGGAATTCCGCCACGGGCCGTTGCCCCATCAAAGCCGCGCCGATGGCGGAACCCGCGATGGCCTGCTCGGCGATGGGCGTGTCGATCATGCGGTCCGCGCCGAACCGCTCGAACAATCCGGCGGTGGCCTGGAAAGCGCCGCCGTAGGCTCCGACATCCTCGCCCAGGCAGAACACGCGGGCATCGGCCTCCATGGCGTCGTGGAGGGCGAGGTTGATGGCTTCGAGGTAGGTGCCGCTGAACATTTATTTCAGAATCGCTATCTCACGGCTCGCTTGGCCAGTCTGAATGCGGAATAACGGTATCCTTGTGCCATGTTGTCTTCGCTGCGCATCAAGAATCTGGCCCTGGTGGAGGATCTGTCCCTGGATCTCGCCTCGGGCTTTACTGTGCTCACCGGGGAGACCGGCGCAGGGAAATCGCTGCTGGTGGATGCTCTAGCACTGCTGGTTGGGGCCCGCGGAGATGCGGACACCGTGCGCCGTGAGGCGGACCGCGCCATGGTGGAAGGCGTGGTCGAAGAAAATGGTGCCGAGTGGCTGAAATTTCTGAACGAGCACGGCCTGCCGGAAGAACATCCCGTGGTGCTGCGCCGGGAAGTCAACGCCGCCGGGCGTTCGCGCGCCTGGATCAATGGCGCGCCCTGTTCTTTGGCGGACATGAAAGAGGCCGGCCGCATCTGGATGCGCCTCACCAGCCAGCACGACCATCAGTCCCTTTTGGGCGAGGACCGGCATCTCGCGCTGCTTGATGAAGTGCTGGGCATCGAGGCGAAACTGGAGGCCGAAGCCACGGCTGTGCGCGAAGCCGAAGGCGCGTTGAAGGCACGCAAACGCAGCGAGGCCGACCGCGCCCGGCGATTAGAGCAATTGGCGGAACAACTTGCGGAGTTGCAGAACCTCGCGCCCAGACCCGGGGAGTGGGCACAGCTGCGCGCCGATCGGGAACCCCTGCGCCATGGCGTTCAATTGGAAGCAGCCTTCCGTGAAGCCGCCGACAGTTTGCGTATTGTCATCCCCGAGGCCGAGACCGCAAGCCGCGCCGTGGCCCGGGCGGCGATGGTGATGCCCGCGGCGCAGGATCAACTGGACCGCCTGCGGTCCCTGCTGCTGGAGTTGGAAGATCTCCAGGCCTTGGCTCAGGACCAGGCCATCCATTTTGCGGAGCGGGGGGCCGATGCCCTGGACGCCCTTGAAACGCGACTTGCGGCCTTCGAAAAACAGGCGCGGCGCCATCATTGCGAGCCTGAAGAACTTGCTAAAAAAACAGAAGAACTGCGGGAAGAACAGCGGCAGTTGTTGGGTGGAGAAGCCAGCATCGCGGAATTGGAAGTGGCGTTAAAGCGCGTTGCCGAGGCGTATCGCCTGAAGGCCGAAGCCCTGCACCAACGCCGCGCTGATGCTTTGGCGAAGCTGGAATCCGAGGTGCATCGCCGGCTCGCGCAACTGGGCATGAAGGGCGCGCGCATCCAGGTCCGGCTTTCCCTTGCCGAGGATTCCGGCAGTCCCGTCATCCATCAGGGCATCGCCGTGCGCGTGGCTCCCTCGGGTTTCAGTGGTGTGGCCTTTTGGATCGAGTCCAATCCAGGCGAAGGATTCAGGCCCCTGGCCAAAATCGCCTCTGGTGGGGAACTGAGCCGCTTGATGTTGTCGCTGCTGGGTGCGGGCATTGCGCTGCGCAAGGGGAACGGGGCACCGGCCTTGACGCTGGTTCTCGATGAAGTGGATGCGGGCATCGGTGGAGAAACCGCACTGGAGGTGGGCGCGGCCATCCAGGCGCTTGGGGTGCGGCATCAGGTTCTCGCCGTCACCCATCTGGCCCAGGTGGCCTCCCGCGCCGACCACCACGGTCTCTTGAGCAAATCCACAGAAGATGGCCGCACCCGCAGTGAACTCTCATGGGTGGATGGCGACTTGAAGCTTCGTGAACTGGCGAGGCTGCTGTCTGGCCATCCTGATCGCCCCGAAGCGCTGGAACATGCACGGGTGCTGGTTTCGGACTAGCGGTATGCAAAATACCCCCAGTATTTTGGGCGAGAAGATTGTTCGTTGACTCGCCACGCGAATGGGTGGAGTATCACCGCAACCTTCCCCAAGGAGTTGCCATGCGAACCCTATTCGCCGCCTTTGCTTTATCCGCATTTTTGGTCAGCGCAGTGCCTTGCAAGTGGTGCGCGGACCACCATTCAACCTGCGCGGCCTGCAAGCAGACCCACAAGAATTGCAGCACCTGCCACAACCATCACAATGGCTGCAAAGACGCCTGCAACAAGTAATTCAAGAAAATCGAGGAAGCCAGATGCACACTTCGGCACCGGTGCCACCGCCGCCGGGCTGGTTTTGCGCCTGCAGCTTGCCTCCGTGCAATTGCGCGATGCCCTTGACGATGGCCAAGCCCAGGCCCAGGCCAGGTCCTTGGGCATACGGGCCTCGAATCCAGCGTTCTCCGAGGTGCGCCAGCACTTCGAGGGGCAGCCCTGGGCCGTCATCCCGGACAAAAAACCTGACCTCTGATGCACTTGGGTTGGCGCCCAGAATGATCGTCCCACCTGCAGGCGTGTGGCGCAAAGCATTGGCGGCCAGGTTGTGAAGCGCTCTGCTGAGCAGGGGTTCATCGCCGCTGATCGTAAGGCCTGCGGCTGATTCAACGCGAAGGTTCACCTGGGCTTCAGCGGCCTCGGCTTCGAAGAAATCAGCGACACTTTGCAGCAGTGAAGAAACATCCACCGATTTTTTTTCGATGGCCGTGGAGGGGTTATCGGTGTTCGCAAGGAAAAGCATCTGCTCAATGAGCCGTGCCAGGCGGTCGCATTCCTCCAACACCGAGCCGAGGGCTTCACGGGATGCTTCAGGATCGTTCGGACCGAGCAATATCCCCTCTGCTTCGGCTCGGAGGTTTTGCAAAGGTGTGCGCAGTTCGTGGGCCAATTCGGAAGCCATGCGGGCCAAACGATCAAAGGCTTCCTGGAGCCTGGCGAGGGTTCCGTTGAGCGTCGCGACCAGCTCACCCAATTCTTCAGGAAAATGCTCGCCATGAAGGCGGTGGTCCAGCCTGGAAGGGGCGATATCCGCTGCCTCAATGGCAATGAGATGCAGCGGACGCAGTCCCCGCTTTGCCACCCATCTGCCGAGCAGCGCTGCCAGCAGGGCCGCGAGCCCGATGGCGGCCCCTAGTGTGCGGCGGAATCCCGCCACCAAGGTTTGTTCATGGCTGCGGTCCATGGCCAATTGCAAGGTGCCCTCTGGAATCGCACGGACCAGAATGGAGAAGGCTTCCCCATTGGAGGCTTTGACTTCCAACGGGGAGCGGGCCTCAATGGGCCAGAAAATGGAAGGCAGGTTTTCCATCCCCGCACTTTGAACAAGGACACGCCCTTGCCCGTCCAGCAAGCGCCAGTCTGCCTTTTCGGGTCGTCTCTCTGGGTCCCCGCCAGGGAGTTTCCGGGTGCCCCCAGGCCGAGCAAGGGCATCGGCTTGAGCTTCCATGACTATCGCATCCTCTGCTTCAAAACTGCGCCGTAGGGCCACGTCCATGAAAAGGGCGAGGAGGCCCACCACCGCCAAAGTAGCCAAGGCGAAGCTTACCTGGAGACGTCGGAGCAATGATCCACTGTGGGAACCGCTGTGGGGGGTGGGGATCATGGTTTCAGGCGCCTGGCGCTTCCAGCACGATGCCTACTCCGCGCAATGTGCGGATGAGTTTGGTCTCGAAGGGATCGTCCAGTTTCTTCCGAAGGCGCAGCACCTGCACATCCACGCTGTTGCCCTCAACCGTGGTGCTGAGTCCCCAGACCGCCTGGATGATCTGGTTGCGGGAAACCACCTCGCCCTGGTGGTTCAGCAGCAAAGTTGCCAGGGCATATTCTTTAGGTGTCAGATCAATGCGCTTTCCCATGCGGCTGATGCGCCGGCTTGCGGGCTCCCATACCAGGTCCGCGATTTCAACCCTCTGCATGTTTCCCGTCTGGCTGCCACGGCGCAACAGGGCCCGCAGACGGGCCACCACTTCTGGCAATGAGTAGGGCTTCACCAGGTAGTCATCGCCACCTTCGTTGAGGCCTTTGATCCGGTCTTCGGTGGCGTCCTTGGCGGAAAGGAAGAGCACCGGCGTGGCGACGCCAAGGCTCCGCAGCTGATGGACCATATCCAGCCCGCTCATTCCGGGCAGCATCACATCCAGCACCAGAGCGTCGAAAGGGTGCGAAGCGCAAGCTACGAGTCCTTGCTCGGCCGAGGCGCAGGTCTGGACTTCAAAGCTGGCAGCCCGCAGCCCCCTTTCGAGATGCCGGGCGGCTTTGGGTTCATCTTCCACGACAAGGATATGCATGGATCCAAGTGTAAGCCGTTGGGACGAAATAATAATGGCCGCGCGAAGGCGGCCATTATTATTCCGGTTTCGAAATAGATCAGAAGGTGAGCTTGATGGTGTAGGTGCCTGTGGTGCCGGTCTTGCCGGAGTAGTAGATCACCTTGGCATAGCGTGTGAAGGCAGAGGTGCCTGTGTTCTTTTTGCTCACGGTGTCCACCAGACCAGTGCCCTTGGTGGAGGAGGCGATCTGAGTGCCATTGTTGTTGTACAGGTACAGATCGTAGTCCGAGGTGCTGTTAGGCGTCATCGTCGCGGCAACGGTGCGGCCTGCTCCAAGCGTGCACTTGAAGTAATCGATGTCTGTGCTGCTGGCCATCGTGGCGTTGATGGTGGTGCCGCTGGTGGCGATATTCTGGGAGGCGGCTTGGGTGTTGTTGGGTTCCACTTCGGCGTTGCCCGGGGGTGGCGGCGGGGCGGTGGTCACGGTCAGTGTGGCGTTGTTGCTCGTGACGCTGCCCACGGAATTGCTGACGACCACGGAGAAAGTAGCGCCGTTATCTGTGGTGGTGGTGGCGGGCGTCGTGTAGGAGGCCGCGGTGGCTGCGGAAATGTTGGTGCCGTTCTTGCGCCATTGGTAGGCTAGGGTCGCGCTGCCGGTGGCCACCACGCTGAAGGTGGCCGTCGTGCCCACACCGACAGTCTTGCTGGTGGGCTGGGTGGTGATGGCTGGTGCGGTAGGTGTGCTACCGGTCCAGGCGGCACCCACGTTGATGCCGTGGAACGCGTTCCAAACGGCCTGCTCTGCCGCTGAACCTGCGCCGTAGAGCTCCTGGGCGGCTGCGATGGCGCCCGTGCGGGCCGCGGCGTAATTGGAGCTGGCCGTGAGCTTGGTGGTGAGTGTCCGGTACCAGATGCGTGCGGCTTTGTCGTTGCCGATGCCGGTCATGCCGCTGGGCAGGAGCGTGGTGCTGGTGTCGCCAGTGGTCGTGGCGCCGCGGGCCATGAAGTAGAAGCAACGGTTCATGGGGCCGGAGCTGTAGTGCACATCAATGCTGCCAATTCCGCTGTACCAGGCATCCTTCGATCCACCGTCGAGGCTGGGCTTGTACATGTAGCGCAGGGCCTGGCCAGCATGGCCCCAGGAATTTTCAAACATGTTGTAGTTGGCGGTGATAGCACCGGAACCTGCATTGTCGGGGACCACGCTGCCGACACCACCAGCGCCCAGAACGTAGAATTCCACACAGGTACCGAAGATGTCGGAGTTGGATTCATTGAGGCCGCCGCTCTCGCCGCTGTAGGTGAGGTTCGCGGTGGCGGCGCAGACGCCGTGGGTCATTTCGTGGCCAGCCGTATCGAGATCGGCTTCGCCTACCGAACCGCCCGTAGCGCCATCGCCGTAGGTCATGCAGAAGCAGGTGTCCTGCCAGAAAGCGTTGTCGTACTGGCTGCTGTAGTGCATGCGGCTGTAGGTAGCCTTGCCGGTATTATCAATGCCGTTCCGGGTGAAGACGTTTTTGTAGAAATCCCAAGTGGCCTGGAGGCCGCGGTGGGCATCCACAGCTGCGGTCTGCGCATTGGCGCTCATACCGGCGGTGCCGTTGTACTGGAGGCCATCGCCCCAGGCGTTATCAGCATCGGTGAAAATGGAGCCGTTTCCGCTGGTCCCATTGTTCATGTTGGTGGTGATGTTGTTGCCATAGGTGCCGCCGGTGCCGCGGGTCATGTCGCGCAGCTCGAAGCCGCTCGCGGTGCTGTTGGTGTTCAGGGCCACGGTGCCGTACCACTGGGACTTGCCGGTGCCATTGGCCGCGGCCGTGTGCAACGTGTCCCAGCTCTTCAGGATCTCGCCGGTGTGGGCGTTGATCAGGTAGTCCTGGCTGCGGGTTTCCTCAGTGCCGTTCAGCAACGTGGCGTGGACATGGTAGGCCAGGGTGTAACGGGTGACCTGGTGCACCAAGTCAGTGGCATCGATATCGGCCTCGTTCTTGGACCGCGCATGAGCAGCGAGCGCGTTGACAGATTGAGGATAGATCACCAATTCAGCACTGGGCTCTTCGGTGTAGGCACCCCTGGGGGCGATGTCGGCATGGGCCACCGCCAGCGCTTCGCGGGCTTCCATGGATGGGTTGGTGTTGATGTGGAGATTGCGCATCAATGCGTCGGTCATGGGTAATTCACGGCCTTCGGAATCCAGGTGCATGATGGCTTCGCCACCCCACACTTTCACGCCGTTGTAGGACTGCTGGAACCGGGTGTGGACCTGGCCCATTTCATCGCCGATATGGTTCTTCATGGCGAAAGCATGTTGATCGTTTAGACCCAATGCCGGGGCCTTGGAAGCCAGAATCTCGGCGGAGATATCGGCCACGCGACGGGCCTGGGCCTGGTCCGGCACGGCCGCTAGCGAAGGCAGAGCCACTAAGGCAGAGGCCAGGATGGAAAGGATCGGGGTGCGGCGTTGCATTGCAACTCCTGAAAGAAGAAGGATGCGGGAAACAGTGAGCCTCGGAAGCCCATCAGCTTCTGGGGGACTGCGGAAAAGATGTGCAAGGAACGGGAAGTGATGTTCAGGTTCCCCCGTTTCCATCGCCACTCAAAGTTAAGCTTTGTGAAGTTTTGTTAAATATTGTGAAGAACGAAGGGATCCAATCCCATGGCCGCGGCCACCGATGAAGCAATGAAAAGGGCCGCCCGGAGGCGGCCCTTTCACAACAACGGCTTGCTTCAGGCTTTAGCGGCTCAGGGCAAGGTTGTAGGGGGTTGTAGTCGTGAAGGCGCCCGCGTAGCCGATGACCTTGATGTAGTAGGTAGCGGTGGTGGTGCCGGTATTGGCTTGGGTCACGGACTCGGTGGCGGTGCTGCCGAGGCTGCTCTTCAAGGTAGTGCCTGCGCTGTTGAGCAGGTACAGATCGTAATCCTTGGCGGGTCCGGTCATATTGACGACCAGCGTGCGGCCTGCGCCGACAGTGATCTTGAAGAAGTCCTTGTCCGTGGAGGTGCCGATGTAGGCCTGGATGGCGGTGGCCGTGGTGGGCACAACGTTCGCGGTGGCGGTGGTGCCGTTGCTCTCGACCTCATTGTAGGTGGCGGGAGGCGGCGGCGTGGCGTGTTGCTGACGCTGAAGGAAACCGCCGTCGAGGAACCGATGTTGCCGGCGGCGTCGTAGGCCTTGGCCACGAGGGAATGGGTGCCGTTGGTCAGGGTCGTGGAATCCAAGCGTCATGCTGTAGGGCGAGGTGGTGTCCGTGCCCTTCAGTACGCTGTCCACGTAGAATTCGACTTTGGTGACGCCGACGTTGTCCGTCGCGGTGGCGCTGAAGGTGATGGTGCCGCTGGTGCCGGTCTCGGTGGCCGAAGCCGTTGGAGCGGTCGTATCAGATGGCGGTGGCGGCGTGCCGCCCGTGTAGGTGAGCCCTAGGACGTAGGGAGTCGCGCTGGTCCCGCTGTAGATGTAGACATTCGGGTAGACCGTGATGGCCGTTGCGCCACTATTGGTGTAGGTCACGTTTTCTGTCGCGGTGCTGCCCTGGGAGATGGCCAGCTGGGTGCCAGCGGAATTCAGAAGCTTGAGATCCCAATCCACGCCGCTGGGGCCGGTCATGGCGATGGCGACGTTCTCACCTGGGTTCAGGGTCAGGCCGAAGAAGTCGGTGTCGCCGGTGGCGGAAAGATTGCCCTGGATGGCGGTGTAGGTATGGGCCACAGTGTTGGCGGCGGCGATGCTGTTGTTGGCTTCAACCTCAGTGAAGGTATTGGCGGGAGGAGGCGGAGGCGGAGGAGCGCTGCCCCAGGCAGCACCCACGTTGATGCCGTGGAAGGCGTTCCAGACGGCCTGCTCCTCAGCGGAACCGGCACCGTACAAGTCGATGGCGGCGCTGATGTAAGCGGTGCGGGCGGCCGCATAATTGGTGCTGGCGGTCATATAGGTTGCGAGCGCGCGGAAGGCGATGCGGGCCGCGTGATCATTGCCGATGCCGGTCATGCCGGTGGGCAGGTAGGTCGTAGAGGTGTTGCCAGTTGTCGTGGCGCCCTGGCTCAGGAAGTAGAACGCGCGGTTGGAAGGACCTGAACTGTAGTGCACGTCGAGGTTGCCGACAGTGGAGGACCATGCATCGGGCGAGGAACCATCCAAGCTGGGCTTGTACATGTAGCGCAGCGGGGTGGCCGAGAGCTGTTCGCCGATGGTCCAGTTGCCGCCAGTGGCGGGAACCGTGGTGGCGCCGGGCGTGGTGCGGTAGAACTCAACCATCGTGCCGTGGATATCGGAGTTGGCTTCGTTCAAGCCACCGGATTCACCGCTGTAAGTCAGATTGGCAGTCGTGGCGCAGACGCCATGGCTCATCTCGTGGCCAGCGACGTCCATGGATGTCAAGGTGGTGAAGCTGCTGCCGTCGCCGAAGGTCATGCAGAAGCAGGCATCGGACCAGAAGGCGTTGTCATAGCTGTTGCTGTAGTGGACGCGGATGTAGGAGGCCTTGCCGGTGCCGTCGATGCCGTTGCGGCCGAGCACCTTCTTGAAATAGTCCCAGGTTTCCATGATGCCGAAATGGGCGTCCACGGCTGCGGTCTGGCCATTGGCGGCAGTGGTGGAGGAGCCTTCCACATAATTGGCTCCGTCGCCCCAGCTGTTGGTGGTATTGGCATAGACTGTACCGTTGCCGGTGGTGGCATGGTTCAGGTTGGTCACCACGTTATTGCCGAACGTGCCGCCGGTGCCGCGGGTCATGTCGCGAAGTTCGAAACCCGTAGCCGTGCTGTTGGTGTCCATGCTCACCACGCCGCTGTACTGGGAATTACCCGAGCCAACAGCTGCGGTGGTGTGAAGGTCGTTCCACTGTTTCAGGATGCGGCCTGTGTGGGCATCAACCATATAATCGCGGTGGATGGTCTCGGGGGTGCCATTTTCAAGGGCAACATGAACGTGGTAGGCCAGTGCGTTGCGAACCACGGTGCGGACCACATCCTCAGCGTTCAAATCCTGATCCACGACGCGGCTGCGGCCGGGACGGCGGATTTCCACGGACATGGGATAGACCACCAGTTCAGCGGTGGGCTCCGTGGCGTAGGGTCCCATGGGGTTCAGGTCTTGGTGGACCACTGCGAGAGCCTCGGTGACGCCCAAGGTTGGATTCACATTGATGCGGACCTTTTCTTTATGGTTCGTGGTGATGCCAAGGAGCTCTCCATCGGCGCCGGAATGGGCGATGAGATCGCCACCCCAGACCTTGACGCCGTTGTAGAGTTTGTCGAAACGGGTGTGGGTGCGATCAAGATCACCATCTTTTTGGATGGTGCGCACGGAGAAGCTGTGGTCCGCATCCAGACCCATCTGGGTCCGTTGGGCCATCAATTGGTTGGTGGCGCGCTGGGCTGCCACGGTCTGTGGTACAGCGGCGAGAAGTGCGCCCGAGGCCAGGGCGGCAGTGAGGAAAGAAACTGCGAGACGGCCTTTCGTTGCCATTGGCAACTCCTTAAAAGAAGAAGGAAAGGTTCAAGCCCCGAATGCGGTCCGCTTCTTTCTCAAAGCGGCCGGGTCGGGCCTGCGGTCACTCTGGAAATCCTTAGATAAAAGGAGCCCATGGACCAGACTGTGAGAAGGAACGGAGATTCGAAGACAACCTTCCCGCCTTCACCCTTCCGGAGCCTAGTTAAGTATTGTTAATTTTATGAGAACTGTTTTTCATTCATTCTGCATTGAATGCAAAAACACTGGATCAATATGAAGGTGAATGAAAAAAACGATAATTCTTTCACGGAAATCATCACGGATGTTTGATGATCCGGCCCTCTTTCATAACGAAGCGCACTTGTTCCAGAGTTCTCACATCGTCCAGCGGATTTCCGTCCACGGCGATGATGTCGGCCCACTTGCCGGGTTGCAATGTGCCCGCCCGGTCTTCCAGCCGTAACAATTGAGCGGCAGTCACCGTGGCGCTTTGGATGGCCTGGAGTGGCGTCATGCCGTAGTTGACGAGATAGCGGAAATCAAAGGCGATCTGCTCGTGGGGGAATACACCGATATCTGTGCCATAGGCGACGGGAATCCCAGCATCCAAAGTCGCCTTGAAGCCCGCGCGGCGCAGTGGCAGCAGGGCGCGCGCTTTGGCAAGGCTGCCCTCGGGAATGTGAAGAGGATTTCCCGGCAGCAGGATGGATTCCAACGCGTAGAGCGTAGGGACCAGAAAGGTGCCGCGCTTCTTCATCTCCGCAGCTGTGGCGGGGCTCAGCAGAGAACCATGCTCGATGCTGCGGACGCCCGCCAGGGTTGCTTCCAGGATGCCCTTATCACCGTGCGCGTGGGCGCAGACATCCATGCCCCGGCGATTGGCTTCCTGGACGATGGCGCGGAATTCTTCAGGTGAAAAACTCGGCGCACCCGGATCATCGTGGTTCGAAAGCACGCCGCCGGTCGCCATGATCTTGATCTGGTCCACCCCGCGCTTTTTCCACTCGCGGACAGTGCGCACGGCCTGCTCGGGCGAATCCACAAGATTGCTTGAATCAAAGTGGATGTCGCATGGAAATCCGTTGGTGTCTGCGTGTCCGCCTGTGATGGACAGGGCGCTGCCGGATACAAAAAGACGCGGACCGTCAACCTCGCCGTGATTGATGGCATCCCGCAACGCCACATCGCCGAAATTCGTGCTGCTGCCGCAATCCCGCACGGTGGTGAAACCAGCCAGCAATACCTTTTTGGCGTTCACGACGCCATCGATCACTTGGCTCGCCTTCGAATGTTTGAGCTGCGCGATCTCTGCCAAGCCAGCCTGAAAGGTAAGATGCACATGGCAATCCAAGAGTCCTGGCAAAAGGGTCCGGTCGCCCAGGTCTATGACCTCGGCCCCAGTCGGCGCCGCACCCGTTTGGATACGCCCATCCTTGACCCACACCTGGGCCGGAGAGGTGATTTTCCCGGTGCGCACATCCAGCATCCGGGATGCTTTGATGAGGATTGGATGATCCTGGGCGCAAAGGCCTGCGGCGATCAGACACATCAAACCTGTCAACGCAGTGCGCATAGTGTCCCTGGGTTTCCGGTAAAACTGGCCCAACGATACCTGCGAAATGGAATGCGGCAAGAAATAAGTTTTTGAGCTGCCTATCCCCGCTTCAGGGATTTCTGCCGCACCCGTTTCCGGGGCAGGTCCTTGCCTTTTTTGGGCGCCTGCTTGGCGGCGGGCTTGGGTCTTTCCACGACTTTCCGTTTCACCTTCGGTTTGGCTTTCTCTTCTTTTTGGCCACGGAAAGCTTCGTTGCGGAAGCCCGGTTTCAGGCCTTCTCCTGGATCCAAAATGCGGCGCACCTTGGCTTCCTCGAGTGGCGCTTCATCCCCCTTTTGTTTCTTCTGGATGCTCAGGCGGATGGGTGTGCCGATGAAGCCGAAGACTTCCCGAAGCCGGTTTTCCAGATAGCGGACATAGCTGAAATGCAGGCCTCGGTCGGTGTTGGTCTTGATGACAAAGCTGGGCGGCCGCATGCCGACCTGGACCATGAAATAGAGCTTGGGAAGCTTGCCTTCCACCATGTGGGGGCTCATGGCGTCCACGCAATCTTTCAGGAAGGCGTTGAGCTTGGCGGTGGGAATGCGCAGGGCGTGGGTGGCGGCGACTTCGCGGATGTGGGCGAAGAGCTTCGTCACGCGCTGGCCAGAGAGCGCTGAAATGAAGATCATCGGCGCATGGGCCAGGAACCCCAAGTCTTGGCGGATCTTGTCCTCCATGGCTAAGGACGTGAAGCCATCCTTTTCCACCAGATCCCATTTGTTGACGACCAGGATCACCGCTGCGCCCGCTTCATGGGCGTAGCCCGCAATGACCGCATCTTGATGGGTCACACCTTCCACGGCATCGATGAGCAGCAGGGACACATCGGCCCGGGCCATGGCCTGCTTGGCTTTCAGGATGGAGAGCTTCTCGGCGCCTTCGTGGGTCTTGCCTTTGCGGCGGATACCGGCGGTGTCGATCAGGCGGTAAACCTGATCATCCACGGTGAACACCGTGTCCACGGTGTCCCGGGTGGTGCCCGCTACATCGCTGACTAGGCTGCGCTCGTAGCCAAGCAGGCGATTAGCCAGGGAGCTTTTTCCAACATTGGGACGGCCGATGATGGCGAAGCGCAATTCTTGGTCCAACTCGTGGTGCTCGGCTTCTTCGGGTGTGCGATGGAAGGGAAGGCGGGTCCGGATGGCCTCCAGCAATTCGGCCACGCCGCTGCCATGGCTGGCGGAAATGCCCAGGATTTCATCAAAGCCCAGGGAATAAAAGGCGCCATCGGGGGCGCCGCCCTTCATTCCATCCACCTTGTTCACGGCCAATATCACCGGCCTGCCCATGCGCAACAGGCGCTGCGCGATTTCTTCATCGCCGGTGGTGCAGCCATCGTGGCCATCCACCAGGAGCACCACCACATGGGCTTCGGCCAGAGCGGCGTTGGCCATGCGAGTGATACCGGCGGTGATGACGTCGTCGCCCTCGAAATCCAGGCCGCCGGTGTCCACCAGTTCAAAGATTTCTTCGGGATCGCCTTCTTCGGAAAGGCAGGTCACGCGGCCATAGCTGCGGTCCCGGGTCATGCCCGGAAGATCGTGCACGAGCGCCGCCCGGCTGCGGGTGAGCCGGTTGAAGAGCGTGGACTTGCCCACATTGGGGCGTCCGCAAAGGGCGACGAGGGGGAGTTTCATAGGTAATCCAAGCCTTTCAGTCTATCGCCTAAAGGAGGAAATGCCTTGGGATGATTTTGAAACAGGATCCAAACACGCTCAAGCAAGGGCCGAGGTGTCGGCACACCCCAAACTGCCGTAGATGGTGGTCCAGATGTTTGTACATCAAGACCGCCCATTCCTCCGGCGTCAGTCAGCCTGCGAGCACTGCTCATATTCGAGCCCCGTCAGCCCCGCCCAATAAAAAAGCGCCCTGGGGCGCTTTTTTTTGGCGGGGCTGACGGGGCTCGAACCCGCGACTTCCAGCGTGACAGGCTGGCACTCTAACCGACTGAGCTACAACCCCATTTGTGATGCTTCACCATTGCTGGTGGGCGATGACGGACTCGAACCGCCGACATGCTGCGTGTAAAGCAGCTGCTCTACCGGCTGAGCTAATCGCCCGTATCGCCGAACCCAAATGGTTGCATCCGAGATTCAAAGCGTCAAGCTCAAAACCTTCAATTGAGCGAGGAGGAGTCTGCTGGTAGATTTATAGGTCTGCATGCGCGGGGACATGGGTCTACATCATTCTCGCGTGGATTCCAGGCGGCGTTCCCATCGGAAAGCCACCTAGGGACCCGGCAGTCTCTCAGGGGGAAGCTGTGGTCTTATGGCAAGCGGCGAGTTTCGGGTTGCTAGAGATGCTCGGGGGTGAGCCCAAGGGCTTTATCGAGAGCCTTCCGGCCCCCATGCAGATCAATTGGAGGGAACTGCTCGTCGTGATGCTGCTCGTGACGCTGCTTTATTTTTTCCTGAAGGCATCATTCTTCAAGCCCATGATCGCGGTAATGGATCAGCGTGAGCAGGACATGAACGCCGGTTCAGAGGCCAAAGCCCTCGCCATGGCGATGATCGAACAGCGCCAGGCTGAATACCAATCCAAACTACGGGACCTTCGAGCCCAGGCTTTCAGCCACCGCAAAATCCTGGCGGAGGCGGCTTCAAAAGAGAAGCAGGCGCTGCTGGACCAAACCCGCACCCAGGCCCAGGCTCAGCGTGAAGTATCTTTGGCGCAGCTGAAATCCCAGGCGGAGGCTGCATCAGGTGAATTGATGGCACAGGTGGATGTCCTTGCGGAATCCATGGCCCAGAACCTTTTGAAGCAAGCCTGAGGGGTATAGATGAAGCGATCCCGTCTCCTCTCCTTGATGACCGCTGGGGCCATGGTCTCGATCCTGGCGCTCAATTCCGGCTCCCTGCTTGCCCAGGAACATAAGGCTCCTGCTGCGGCGGGGCAAGCCCATCAAGTTCAAGAAACAGAACAACACGGCCCCACCCCTGGCCACGGCGCCAATGAACAAACCACCGCGCCACATGAAGGCGCCGCCACCCATGAAGCTGGCGCGACCCATGAAGGAGCCGCCGCCCATGGAGCCGAACACCACGGCCCGCCTATCAAACTATTTGGCATCGTGTTGGGAGCTGGCGCGCAATTCGCCATCAAGGTCATCAATTTCCTCATTTTCGCTGGCGGGTTGATTTTTCTCACCAAGGGCGCCCTGAGTTCGGCGTTCAAGGCGCGGGCCAAAGAGTTGCAAGATCGGCTCTCCCAGGCTGAGACGGATAAGGCTGAAGGCGAGGCGCAAATCAAGGAACTGGAAGGCAAGATGGCCGGGCTTCAGGCGGAACTCAGCGGCATTCTCCAGAAAGCCGAAGTGGATGCCGAAGCCGAGAAACAGCGCATCCTTGAAGGCGCCCGGGCCGAGGCGGCAGTGATCCTCGCTCAGACCAAGACCGATATCGAAAACCAGCACAAGGCCGCCGAAGCGGAGCTTCGCGCTCTTGTCGCAGGGTTGGCTACCGAAGGAGCCGCCAAGAAATTGAAGGCACAGCTTCAAGGTGCCACAGCATCATCCACCATGGATCGCGCCATCGAGCAGATCAGCCATGCCGGGGGCCTCCAGTGAGCAATCGCCTCGTCGCCAACCGCTATGCCAAGGCCCTGGTGGAAATCGGGGATCTGCACGGCGATCTCGTCGTCCTACAGCATGAACTGAGTGAGGTGGTCGCTCTGGTGCGTGGCAACACCGATCTTCAGCGGCTCATCGCAAATCCCCTGGTGCTGCCGACCCATAAGGCCTATGTGTTCGACGCCGTGATGCGCCAGGCTGGCATCTCCATGACCTTGGGAAATTTTTTCAAAGTGGTCACCGAGGGCGGCCGCTTGGGCTTGATCTACGAAATCGAACAGGCCTTCAACGCGTTGGTGGATTTGAAGGCCGGCGTGGTTGAAGCCACGGTTGTATCGGCATCTCCTTTGAGCGATCAACAGGCCAAACAGCTCACTTCCACCCTGGGCCGCCGCACGGGCAAGAGCATCCGCCTGATCCAAAAGCAGGACCCGGAGCTCATCGGGGGCCTGAAGGTGCAGGTGGGCTCGACGGTGCTCGACGCTTCTATTCAAGGCCAGTTGCACCAATTGAAGACCCAACTGCTTTCGGTTTGATTCCATTTGCATCAAGTTGCTCTAATCCAGTCGTTCGGAGGAATTCATGGACATTCGCGCGGAAGAGATTTCCCGCATCATTCGCGGCCAAATCCAGGGCTTTGACGCCCATGTGGATGTGGCCGAGGTCGGCACGGTCATCAGCGTCGGCGATGGCATCGCCCGCGCGTATGGGCTGGAGAAGGCCATGGCTGGTGAACTGCTGGAACTGAGTTCCGGCAAGGAATCGGTGATGGGCCTCGCCTTCAACCTGGAAGAAGACAATGTCGGCATCATCATCCTGGGCAATGCGGAGGTCATCAAAGAGGGCGACACCGTCAAGCGCACCGGCAAGATCATGTCCGTGCCCGTGGGCCCCAATTTTGTCGGCCGCGTGGTGAACGCGCTGGGGCTGCCGATTGACGGCAAGGGACCGATCCAGGCCGCCACCACCAACCCCATCGAGCGCATCGCGCCGGGAATCGTGGACCGTAAGAGCGTCCACGAGCCCATGCAGACAGGGCTCAAGGCCATTGATTCCCTGATCCCCATCGGACGCGGCCAGCGCGAACTCATCATCGGCGACCGCCAGACCGGCAAGACCGCGGTGGCCATCGATACGATCATCAACCAGCGTGACACCGGCGTCATCTGCATCTATGTCGCTATCGGCCAGAAGCGCTCCACCGTGGCCCAGGTCGTGAAGACGCTGGAGCAGTATGACGCCATGAAGCACACCATCGTGGTCTCCGCCACCGCTTCGGAACCGGCTCCGCTGTTATTCCTCGCCCCCATGACCGGCGCGGCGCTGGGCGAATATTTCATGCACACCGGCAAGGACGGCAAGCCCGCAGGCAAAGAAAATCCCGGCGGCCACGTACTCTGCATCTATGACGATCTTTCCAAACAGGCTGCTGCCTACCGCGAAATCTCCCTGCTGGTGCGCCGTCCTCCAGGACGCGAGGCGTATCCGGGCGATGTGTTCTATCTCCACTCCCGCCTGCTGGAACGGGCCTGCAAGCTCAGCGAAGAGCGCGGCGCAGGATCGCTTACGGCCCTGCCGGTCATCGAGACCCAGGCTGGCGACGTGTCGGCCTATATTCCGACGAATGTCATTTCCATCACCGATGGCCAGATCTTCCTGGAAGGCGATCTCTTCAATGCGGGCGTCCGCCCGGCGGTGAACGTGGGCATCTCCGTGAGCCGCGTGGGCGGTTCGGCTCAGATCAAGGCCATGAAATCCGTGGCCGGCACCATCAAGCTGGACCTCGCCCAATACCGCGAACTAGCAGCCTTCGCGCAGTTCGGCTCCGATTTGGACAAGGCCACGCAGGCCCAGTTGAACCGCGGTGTGCGCCTGGTGGAAATCCTCAAGCAAGGCCAATATCAGCCCATGCCGGTTGAGAAGCAGGTGGCTTCCATCTGGATGGCCACCATGGGCTATGTGGACGATGTGCCAGTTGCCAAGGTCCGCGCCTTTGAAAAGGAATTCGTCGAATTCCTGGAAGTCAGCGCGCCGGAGGTGCTGCGGGGCATCAAGGACACCAACACCCTTTCCGACGATGCCAAAGCGGCCCTCAAGGCCAACATCACCGCGTTCAAGGAAGGCTTCATGGCCGACCTGAACACGCCAGCCGGAGCCTAATTCCATGGCCGGTCTCCAGGACATTCGCCGCCGCATCCGGTCGGTGAAAAATACCCAGCAGGTCACGAAAGCGATGAAGATGATTTCCGCGGTGAAACTGCGGAAATCCCAAGAGCGCCTAGTGTCCTTGCGCCCCTATGCGGACAAGATGAAATCCGTGGCCATGAGCGTGGTGGGCCGCATCAAGGGCCATCATCTTGCGGATGAACTTGTGCTTGGGCCTTCGGCGCAGGCCTTCCTGAATCCCCGGGAAGAAAAACGCATCCGTGTGGTGCTTATCGCGTCCGATAAAGGCCTTTGCGGTGGTTTCAACGCGAACGTGCTGAAAAAGGCCAACGCTTTTTTTGAAGGCCGGAGCAAGGCTGATGTCGTCCTAGATGTGGTGGGCAAGCGTGCCGCCGATTGGGCCCGCAAGAATGGATTCAAATCCAATCGTGAGTACCTGGGCATCCCCTTGACCGGCGTGGAGCGAGTTTCCCGTGAGGTTTGCGATGGGGCCGCCGAACAATACCAGAATGGTGAAATTGATGCGTTCTATGTGATCTACAACCACTTCTTTTCAGCAGTGGCCCAGGAACCCGTGGTCACCAAGGTTTTTCCCTTGGATCTCGACGCGCCTGCCAACGATGGGAAAAGCAGTGTTGCCCACCTGCTGGAACCGGATCCCAACACCACGCTGGAGGCGCTGTTGCCCCGCTTCGTGGAAACGGAAATGCTGCGCTCCTTGTTGGAATCCAGCGCTTCCGAACACGGGGCCCGCATGGCCGCCATGGATAAAGCCAGCAACAATGCCGGCGACATGATCGCCAGGCTGACCCTCACCATGAACAAGATCCGGCAGGCCTCCATCACCAACCAGATCATCGAAATCGTGTCCGGCGCCAACGCTTAAAAATATTTCTTTTCGAGGTCACCCATGTCCAACCAGCTCACCGGCCGAGTTATCGCCATCGTCGGCCCCGCCGTGGACGTCGAATTCGACAGCCACCTGCCAGAGATCATGAACGCGCTGCTGACGGAACTCACCGATGGTCAAGGTGTGAAGTCCACCGTGACGCTCGAAGTGCAGCAGCACTTGGGCGAGAACCGCGTGCGCTGCGTTTCCATGCAGCCCACGGAGGGCATGATCCGCGGCCAGATCGTGACCGATACCGGTACGCCCATCAACATGCCCGTCGGACCCGAGACCCTGGGCCGCATCATGAATGTGGTGGGCTATCCGGTGGACGAACGAGGCCCCATCGGCCACAAGATGACCCTCCCCATCCACCGCGATGCGCCCAGGTACGATGAACTGAATACCACGTCCGAGATGTTCGAGACGGGCATCAAGGTCATCGATCTGCTGGAACCCTACGCGAAGGGCGGCAAGACCGGCCTCTTCGGCGGCGCCGGTGTGGGCAAAACGGTGCTCATCATGGAACTCATCAACAACATCGCGAAGGGCCACGGCGGCTACTCCGTATTCGCTGGCGTGGGTGAGCGCACCCGCGAAGGCAATGATCTGTGGCACGAGATGATGGACAGCGGCGTCATTGACAAAGATGACCTATCGAAGTCCAAGGTGGCCTTGATCTACGGCCAGATGACTGAGCCTCCTGGAGCCCGCGCCCGCGTGGCGCTCTCCGGCTTGACCGTGGCGGAATATTTCCGCGACCAGGAAGGCAAGGACGTGCTGCTCTTCATTGACAACATCTTCCGTTTCACCCAGGCCGGCGCGGAAGTGTCCGCATTGTTGGGCCGCATGCCTTCGGCCGTGGGCTATCAGCCGACGCTGGCTACGGAAATGGGCCAGTTGCAGGAGCGCATCACCTCCACCAAGAAGGGCTCCATCACCTCGGTGCAGGCGGTCTACGTGCCTGCCGACGACTACACCGATCCCGCGCCCGCCACGACCTTCGCCCATCTGGACGCCACCACCAATCTGAGCCGCGAGATCGCGTCCTTGGGCATCTACCCTGCGGTGGATCCGCTGGCTTCCAGCTCCCGCCTGCTGGATCCGCGCATCCTGGGCGAGCACCACTACAGCACCGCCATGCGCGTGAAGTCCATTCTGCAGAAGTACAAGGAGCTCCAGGACATCATCGCCATCCTCGGAATGGATGAACTGAGCGACGACGACAAGCTCGTGGTGGCGCGGGCCCGCAAGATCCAACGCTTCCTCTCCCAGCCCTTCTTCGTGGCCGAGCAGTTCACGGGCATGGCGGGCAAGTACGTGAAGCTCGAAGATTCCATCAAAGGCTTCAGCGAAATCTGCGAAGGCAAGTGGGACCATCTTCCGGAGCAGGCTTTCTATCTGGTCGGCACCATCGAGGAAGCTGCGGAAAAAGCAGAAAAAATGGCTGCATCAGTTTAAGGAATCCCTAAATGTCTTTGTCCGAACCCATCCTTTTGGAAGTGGTCACGCCGCACAAGCGCGTCTTTAGCGCGCAGGTTTCAGAGGTCTCCTTTCCATCCGCAGCCAATGGCTACTACGGTATTTTGCCGGGCCACACGCCTGTCATGACACCCCTTGGCCAAGGCTTGATCTATTACGTGCAGGGTGGGGAAAAGCACTGGATCACCGCCTTTGGCGGTTTTGCGGAAGTCGGCTCGGACCATGTGACGATCCTCGCCCGGGATTCAGAAACAGTGGATGAAATTGATCTCAACCGTGCCGAATCCGCTCGTCAGCGGGCGCTTAAGATTCTAAAGGAAGCCCAGACCGAGACTGACCTGAATGGAGCCCAAGCCGCCCTGGACCGCAGCATCATTCGCATCCAGGCCGCAGGACACCCGGGTGGACATGGATTTTAAATCGGTCCCAAGCAACAAGTCCCAAGTCTCAAGTAAAAAAAGCGGCCCCTTTCGGGGCCGTTTCTCTTTCTTCATTCAACTTTTCAACTTTTTGACTAGAACTCAAACACCGCGTTCTGTTCTAGCATTCGGATGCGTTTATCGGGAATGGCTAGGATCTGGGGCAGCATCACGGGTTTGTCGCCGGGAGTCAGGTGGTAGATGCCCACTGGCACATCCACCTTCAATTTCTTCAGCTGTTCCCCGAGCATCTTGGGCGTCATGTGTTTGCTGGCCTTTGCAAGCCAATCCTGCTCATTGGGGAAGCTGGCTTCGGTGATGAATAATTTCAGGTTGCGCGTCTTGTTGGCCAATGCGTAGATTCGTTCTGTCGGTGCGGTATCAGATGTGAAGATGAATGCGCTGTGGCCGTCCTCCACTTTGTAGCCCACACAGGGCACCAGATGGTTCACGCGGATGGGCGTGATGGAAAGGCCTTCGACCTGGTAGACCTTTTCCGGCTCCACTTCCGTGTAGCGAATGGTCGGGTTGTCTGCGGTCGGGATCACGCTGAAGTCCGGCCACAATTCGTCATTGAAAAGGTGGCGGCGCAGCGCGTCCAGTGTCTCGGGCAGGGCATGGATCTCCACTGGTCCCGTGGTGTGGCCGAAGACGTTTTTCGTGAAGAAGGGCAGGGTGCAGATGTGGTCCAGGTGGGAATGGCTGATGAAGATGTGGCGGATGCGGATCTGTTCGGCCACGGAGAGCGCCTGGGTGATGGAGCCCGCGTCAATGGCCACAGTGCCGTTGATGAGAAGCCCCGTTAGACGCTCCCCCTCGGCTTCACCGCCGGAACAACCCATGATGCGAAGCTGCATGGACCCTCAAGAATCCCGAATGATACCCACAAGATGAACTGGAATAAAAGGGCGGTGAACAGGCTTTAGCCCGTTTTTCAAAAATTGACTTCCGCTTCTAGCGGGAAGAACGGCATGTGCGACCGTAACTAGCTCTCCAGAAAAGCACGGGTGATTTCTTATCGGCTGTTAAAAACGAATGCCCGCGTAGAGCCCCACTTGGAGTTGCGGGGCCAAGGCTTTCCGAATGGAGTCCGGTGTGCTGGTCCTATCTTCCTTGCTTAAAGGGACTGCCACTTCCAGGCGGACGAAGGGGCTGACCACAGGCAGCGGAACGGAAAAGCCAATGCCTGCGCGTGCCCAGGGGCGGGTCAAGGTGGATTCATCTTTGCCCAGTGCGCCCAGATCCCAGGACAGGGTCTCCCGGCGCATCTCTACACCCGCATTGAGGTTCAGGAGTAGCTTCCAATCCACTTGGGCGCCCAACGCCGCATATCCGACCCCATACTTGCCGAAATTGGCGCCATTGCGTATCAGATCCTGCTCCGCCTTGGGTTGGTAGGTGCCAGTGAAGGAGAATTCCACGACCTTGAGGTCCACCACGCTGAAGCTGCCCCGGAGGCCGATGTTGGCGGTGTCTACCGCGTCATATTTATCGGTGCTGGCGATGGTTTGGGCCTTGCCGAACTGTTTGGTGTAGAGCAGCCCCAACTCTCCAGCAGAGACGGGAAGAACGCATACTGCGAAGGCAATGACCTGGATCCGATGAAATAGGCTCATGATTTTCTCCAAGAAGATGTCAACTCACACTAGAAGGCCTTCAAAGGCATAGTCAAGGCGCTGCTAAGCCGTTGGGGAGTAGCAACTCGGTCATCTCGATAGTGGACCGGCATAGAGGCTCCAGCTCTGAGAGCGTAGCGAGCAGGAGGACGCTCTGCGCCCGATAGCTGGAGGGACCGTAACGAATTAACCAGAAAAGCGCTGGTTATTTCGTAACGGCCCCTAAGCCCTCCTACGTCCGGCATTAGCGGCCGTAACGAACTATTCAGAAAAGCACTGAATATTTCGTAACGGCCGCTAAGCTTCAATACATATGCGCTCCCACCTCCGTTACCTATTGTTGGATGGTTTCGATCCTGAAACGGGAGAGTTGGCATTAAGGGTATCGGCGCATGGTGGCGACGCGCTGGGACCTCAATTGTTGCGCCTCAAGCTGCACCTGGGCCGCCACGGAGATGCGCTGCAACCGTTGCGGCGGGAGTTGACGAATCTGGTGCAAATGCCCCTGCCGCCGCTATGGGACCGCGGTCTCAAGCTCTTCATCCGGGCTATCGAGGACGAACTCGGCCAGCCCGAGGGCCGCGATCCACGCCGGTACATGTGGGTGCAGACGCAGATCCTGCATCCTTCCGACGAGCGGCGCAGCACCCTGAACCATCCTGTGCAGCGGCAGGTGGAAATCCTTTGGGATTGGGCCCAGCGGTTGGATCAGGAAGGTGACGGCCCCCGGGCCATGGAGCTCGTGGAGCGTCTGCTGCTGCTTTCGCCGAAACATCGCAGCGCACTGGAATGGCTTTCCACGCTGCTTCGCAATCAGGGCATGGTGGACGAAATGCTCGACGTGACCGAGCGTTGGCTCGCGGTGGAGCCCAACAATCCAGATGCTTTGCTGCGGCGGGGCGAGGCCTTGGTCTATCTGGAGCAACCTCGGGATGCCATGGATGCCTTCCAGTCCATCTTGAAAGGCAATCCGCTGCATGCGGCTGCCCACCTGGGCGCGGCCCAGGCCGCAAGTTTGCAAGGGAGCGATCCCTTTCCCCACCTTGATGCGGCCATGGAGCTGGACAAGGCCACCACCCTATCCGTGTTGCAAGAGACCTTCGATTTCAGGGTCATCACGCGGCGTGGGGAAGAACGGGGCTACGCGGTGGATGACCTGCCCGCGCTGCTTGGCGTCTCATCGGCCGAAGTGAGGACCTACGTGCAGGAGCGGCACCTTCCCTTGAGCGGTGAGGCGGTGCGTGAGGTGGAGCTCACCCACTGGGTGGGCATCCAGAACCGCTACCAGCTCCTGCCCACGGGCCTGCATTGGACTGCCCCCACGCCACGGAGCCTGCCGGGGTGAAGGTGGGCGAAATCCGTGTGGATCCGTGTGAATCCGTGTTCATCTGTGGCTTTAAAAGCTTTTCTAGCCGGGGATTCACAGGATGAACGGGGATGAAAAGAAAAATCCATTTCCGCCACAGATGCGCACGGATGAACACGGATTACAAAAACACGCGAAGACACCGGTGATTACATAGATGTCTGGAAAGTGATTAACTCTCATCACAAGGTGGAGGAAGGATGAAGCGAACACTCTACCCAACCAGCAATGTTGATAGGCGGCTGTTCTGGACTGTCGCCCTGTGCTTGGCTCAGATTCCATTTTACCAATTGTTAGGACACTATTGGTTTGCCTCTGCTTTTGGGTTAATTGCTGTTTTTGGCATAGTTTTCCTCTACCTTTTTGGGGACCAGCCTTCGGAGCAAAATGTCGATCGGTATTCAACCGTAATTGCGCAGTTGAACAGCCTCAAAACCGAACTATTGAGCTTGCAATTTTTTTTTGAACAGGAACGAAAGCTCATTGTTGACACCGAAAATAACTTGCGAAAATTGCAGGACACCAAGGCAGAGCTTGAACCAGTTGTGCTCGCTCAACGCAAAACTGTAGATGCAATTCTCGCTGCGCAGTCAGGTAGGGCAGCCTCGACTGCATGGAAAGAACGAGCGATCGGCTTTCTCCTTGGCGTGTTTGCCTCAGTACTCGGCGGAATAGTTCTTGACTCTCTCAAGCGCTAACAAGCTTGAGGATTTCTACCTGGCAAGAAATTTGGTTCAGTTGGATATTGCGCTCCAGGATGTCCCCAGGGATTCCTTGGCCCGCGAACCATCCCCTGCCTATACTCACTGCGCGAACCGAAAAGGACATCCCATGATCTGGTTGCTGCCTGCACTCGCCTTGAGCATCGGCATACAAGCCGAACCCGCGAAGCCGCCACTCCTGGAATTTCTATCGGCCTCGCTGACCAATGGCCCTGGCATCCAACCTCAGGACGGCAAGGTGGATCCCGGTTTTCCCTACTTCAGCGGCGGTGTCGCCTGGCATGGAAGGGGGAAGCTCACGCGGGGCCAGATCCGTTTGTATCTGCTGGATGTCCCTGGCAAGGGCAGGACGCGTGCCCGCCGCCTCGCATTGAAGGCCTGGGAGCCCGCGGATCCCCTTAATCCTGAGCAGTGGCGTTTCAAGTCTGCATGGCCTGGCGGAGCAGCGGAGGGGCGAAAGGTCCGGGTGGTGGTGCTACGCAGGGGCCGCACCTGGGCACAGGTCGAGGGGCTGATTCGGGAGATCTCCCTTCCCTCCGCCTCACCCCGCTCCGGGAAGCCGTTTGGGAAGTAATAACTCGGCCATCACGATGGCGCGCCGGCATAAGCGACCGTAACGAACTAACCAGAAAAGCGCTGGTTATTTCGTAACGGTCGCTAACAAGTAGCGAAAATTTCTCAAGTCCTCGTTGACGCCACGGTGGCTTGAGGGGTAGCTTTGCGTTCTATACCCCACCATCAGTGACCAAAGGAGGAACGAATGCTCCGTTCCCTGCGTGTCCGCTCATGGGCCTCGGCCCTCGTTTTCGCTCTGAGCGTGCTGCCTTGCAGCCTGCACGGACAGGTGAAGCCCACCTTCCCGCAAAGCGCTGCCACCGAATCAGCCCCGCGCCCCGAAAAGGACGATCCCCAAGCCCGGCTGGATGCCACCCGCGCCTGGTTCGGGGGCGACCCGAGCCCGGAATATCTGGATGCGAAGAAAGAAGTCGCCAAGGAAGTGCTTCGCAAATTTGATTGGTCTTTCCCCGGCTACCAGGCCACGGGCCGCGCGATTCCGGCTGTGCCCGGTTCCAATCTGACGTGGACGAACATCGGGCCCTTCGGCGGCAGCAGCTACTATGCCCCCACCGGCGGTGGCGATGTGGATTCGGGACGCCTGGCCATCCAGGGCATCCTGACCCACCCCACTAATCCGCAGATCCTCTACATCGGCACCGCGGGTGGAGGCGTGTGGAAGACCATCAACGCGGACCTCCTCGCCGCCGGGGACTGGACGTGGACTTGCATCACCGACAACTTGCCTGTGGCTACGGGAACGGGTAACTGCGCCGTGGGCGCCATAGCCATGAGCCCCGTGGATCCCGAAACGATCTACCTGGGCCTGGGCGATGCCTTCGCTGCCCAGGGCCGTGGCATCTACAAGAGCACCAATGGTGGAAGTACCTGGGCTGAACTGGGCGCCCTTGGCAACACCACCTTCATCACCAGCATCCTGCCCCTCGATGCCAATGTGGTTCTGGTGGGTGGAAGCGATGGGATTTGGCGTTCTACCAATGGGGGGGCAAGTTTCAACCAGCTCAGTGGTTCCGCAGGTAAGTGGACCTGGTCCATGGCTCGGTTATCTGCTCAGGATCTGGTGCTCTCGTTGACTGATGCTGGGTATGCCAATGGGAAGATCTACTACTCCTCGGATAGTGGTCTGAATTTCACTGTAGCAACAGGGAATACACAATCGGGGCGGATCACTCTTGCTACTTCTCCAGCATCGAGTACCGCAGTTTGGGGAATTGAACAAGATGCTTCGGCTCCCTCAAATGGAACAAAATTTTTCACGGGGGTTTTAAAGAGCATCGACAAAGGTGCTACATGGTCTTATGTCCCGGCTCCTGTGGCTTCTGGAAGCCTTTTCCAAAGCGTAGGTTCATTTCCAGATGGGGATGGTGGTCAGGCTTTTTACGACCACCTCATTTCAGTTGATCCCCTGGACGCCAACAAACTCATTGTGGGTTCAAACCTGTCCCTTTACCGCACTCAGAACGGGGGTGTTGGTTGGGAACAGTTGACGCATTGGGTTGCCAGTGGTCGTGTGTACGCCCACGCGGATTTCCACACCGCCACATGGTCGAAGACTGGAACTAAGGTGCTTTTCTTTGGAAATGATGGTGGGCTCAGCATACTGCGAGACCCATACCGCACGCCCATTCCCAGCACTGCGTCAGTTCCTAATTCTGTATTCGGAAGCCAGGTGGCGTCGGATCCAACTTTTCTCGACTCCCGTCGAAGCAAGGGGATCGCGACCCATCTCGTTTACAGCCTTGGATCCACCACTGCTGCAAATTCGCGGTGGCGCGTGTCAATCGGACTTCAAGACAACGCGACTAGAATTCGTGCTAGCTCAGGATCTACACTATTCAATAACAATATTCAAACTAGCGGAGATGGATTCGGAACAATAATGCACCTTGTTGATGGTAATAAAATTATTGGCTCTGGTCCAAATACTTATTTATATAGAAGCACAGACGGAGGTAATAGTTTTACTGCAATCGCTATGCTAGATAACCCTTTAACCGATCCACAAAAGGCACCATTTTTGACGCGCATCGTCCAGGGGCTTTCTGATCCTACTGGTGATCTAATATTTACTGCTACGAACAGGAAATTATGGGGTTCATTAGATTTCGGAACGACATGGTTCAATGTACTTAATAACATCGGATTTACTAACAATATTCGACACATAGCATCTTCTAAATCATCATCCAACGCACTGGCCGTTGTAACCAGTGGCGGTACAGGTGCGATTACACCGAATGCTGGGAGCACCTGGCAGAACTTTGGAGCGTTCCCTGGGATTTCAAGCCCTGAAGGCCCCATCTCCGATAACGGGTATAACGCCCCATCCTACGTCTGGTTTGACACCTCCAACGCCAACACGCTCTACGTCGCATCGGCCTCGTTCACTTTCAATGCCAGTCACCTCTGGAAGTCCACGAACCAGGGACAGAATTGGACGGCCCTGGATGGCGGGGGAAGCGGCTTTCCGGCGGGTCCCGTCCACGTGATCCAGAACGATCCCACCAATCCTTCGACACTGCTGGCGGGCACGGACTACGGTTTGTTCAGCTCCAGCAATGGTGGTACGACTTGGACCCGCTACGGCCAGGGCCTGCCCATGGTGGCGGTGCGGGATCTCTACATCGCCCCCGATGGCAAGTTCATCCGCGCCGCCACTTTCGGGCGGGGCGTGTGGGAGATCGGGGATTCCAGCGAGCAAGGCGGCGGCGACACCACCACCCAGCTGCTTCTCAATCCCGGATTCGAAAGCGGAAACACCATCTGGACACCATCGAATAACGACATCATCAACGCATCATCGGTGGGCAATATGCAGGTCCGAAACGGGACTTGGGGCGCCTGGATGAGCGGCTACGGGGTCGTCCACACGGACACCCTCTCCCAGGATGTCGCCCTCTCCGCCAGCGCAACGCATGTAGAACTGAACTTCTGGTTGAAGATCGTGACCAATGGGCCGGGTAATGTGGCGACCGATACGCTGAAGGTGCAGATTAGGAACACCTCCGGAGGTCTGCTCGGGACGCTCGCGACCCTTTCGAACCTCGACGCGCCGACCCATTCCACCTTCGTGAAGAAGTCTTTCGACGTGACCCAGTACAAAGGTCAGACCATCCGGGTGTACCTCGAAGGCGTGGAGGATGCGTCCCTGGGGACCTCGTTCTTTGTGGATGATTTCGAACTGAACGCCACGACGACCAGCGCCACCGGGCCCACCATCACCATCCAACCGGTGAGCCATGCGGTCACGGTGGGGCAGAGCGCCAGCTTCACGGTGGCCGCTACGGGCACGGCGCCGCTGGCCTATCAGTGGCGGCGCAACGGGACGAACATCGTGGGCGCCACCGGTGCGACCTACACCTTCACCGCAAACCTGGCGGACAATGGGGCGCAGTACTCAGTGGTAGTGAGCAACGGGTCGGGCAACGCGACCAGCGCCAACGCGACCCTGACCGTGAATTCCAAGAGTGGTGATCTCAATGGCGACGGCCAGGCCAACGTCCTGGACCTCGCTACCTTCATCGCAGCCTACTCCGGATCCGGCATTGCCACCAGCAACCCCGCCGCCGACTTGGATGGCGACGGAGATTGCGACGACGCCGACCTCGCGCTTCTGCTTGCTGGAATCTGAGGAGAACCCATGCGATTCACAAATGCATTCACAGCGGCCAGTCTTCTTTTCGCGACGCTTTCCCTGGCCTGTGGTGGCGGCGGTGGCGGCGGGACCCCCACGCCTCCACCACCAGCCCCCGTTATCACTAGCTTTACAGCAGCCCAGGGAAGCATCTCGCAGGGCGGGTTCACGACACTTACGGGCGTGTTCACCAATGGAACTGGGACGATCAACAATGGCGTCGGCAGCGTCCAGTCGGGGGTGGCCATCTCCACCGGCGTGCTTCAATCCACCACGACCTTTATTCTTTCCGTGAGCGGCAGTGGGGGCAGCACGACTTCCTCCACTACCATCACCGTCATTGCGAAGACAATCGCCGACACCCTGACTTACACTGACCCCGGCGGGACAGGCTTCCGCCTGGTGCGCAACGCGGGTCTCTCGACTGCTTCGAAGCTGGTGCTCGATCTCACGGGTCCAACGGGCACGGGGCAGGGCGTGGCGTTCATCGTCAGCGCCGATCAGACGAAGGTCACCTGGTCGAACCCTCCCTCGTCCGGTTCCTTGGCCGGGAACGTAGCATACACGCTGGGATCGGGCACGCAGGCCATCGTGGGGAAGGTGACTGGTGATCAGTTGCATGGCGCCGCGTTTCAGAAACCCGGCGCCGCGGCGGTGAACCTTGCGCAACCGCTCATGCGCATCAGCCTGGATTTGAAGTCCAACATACCTGTGAATACTTCGGTTCCCATGGCCTTCATCGGTGGCAACCAGCTTCCGGCGAGCGGTGGCCCCAGCGCCATCGCGGTGGCGGTAGGAACATTGCTGGCGCAGTAAAAGGCCCCAGCCTCACCACAGGCAGCACCCATACGCAGGAGTGATCGTTACTGAACAATCAGAAAAGCGCTGGTTGTTCAGTAACGGTCCCTAATCGAAAATGCGATGATGTTTCCATGGCTGCCCTGCTCACCACCGATCTCCCTTTTCCCGTGTTCCGGCGCGGAAAGGTTCGCGATGTCTATGATCTGGGCGCGCAGCTGCTCATTGTGGCCACGGACCGCATCTCGGCCTTTGATTGCGTGATGCCCCAGGGCATTCCCGACAAAGGGCGGATCCTTACGGCGGTAGCGAATTACTGGTTTGGCGCCACGGCGGATCTGATTCCCAATCATCTCATCGCCACGAGGGTCGAGGATTATCCGGCAGTGCTGCAGCCCCACGCCGATCTACTGGAAGGTCGCTCCATCCTGGTGAAGAAGACCAGGCCTCTGCCCGTGGAATGCGTCGTACGGGGCTTTCTGGCGGGATCTGGATGGAAGGAATATCAGGCTACTCGATCCGTTTGCGGCCTTCCGCTACCGCCCAATCTGCCCATGGCATCGAAGCTGCCAGATCCCATCTTCACGCCCGCCACGAAAGCCGATACGGGCCATGACGAGAATATTTCCTTCGAACAGTTCCAGGAACTGCTTGGTGATGACGTGGCAGGGCGTTTGCGCTCCCTGAGCCTGCGGCTCTACCGCCGTGGCAGTGAGATCGCCTTGAGCCGGGGCATATTGCTGGCCGACACGAAATTCGAATTCGGTGTGGATGGCGACAATCAGCTGATACTCATTGATGAAGCCCTGACACCCGATTCCAGCCGCTATTGGCCTGCGGACCGCTGGGAGGCGGGGAAGCAACCTCCCAGCCTGGATAAGCAATTCCTGCGGGACTACCTTGAGCGATTACCGAACTGGAACAAGCAGCCTCCCGCACCGGATCTGCCCTCCAATATCATCGAAGGTGTGCGTTCCCGCTACATGGACCTGGCCACGCGGTTCGGAGTCACGATGGATGGTGGACTGCCATAAATCGAAGGTGCTTCGACCCCTCCAATTATTTACACAATGCTTGCTTCCGTGGGCGTCTTCCTGCTTACTACGCCCGCAGCCCCCGAGTCTTTATGGCGAGCTCACTTCGGCTTTTGTACGCGCGATGGCTCGCTGCCTAAAATCAGAACGCGGGCTAAATCGAGATCCAACCAGGACCGCAAGGTTTCATTGATGCCAGTAAGGCCTACGTTCTGGATTTCCAGTTCAGTTGGCTCTGCGCCCATCAGGGTTGCTTCTGCCGTGCGGGATAGGTGTTCCTGGGGGTGCAACGCCAGGGCCCGGTAGCGGGAGATCCAGAGCTTCTTCGCTTGTTCCAGGTCCCGAGCTTTCACTCCTGAATGCTTGACGGCCAGCAGCTCTTCGCGGAGGGAGGCTTCAGAAGCCTCAGAGGTCAGAATCAAGGAGCGCCAGCCTGCGGCACCTGGATGGATCCGGCAACGATGCGATCCCAGTAATCGGGGCAACCAGAGGCTCAAGAGGTCCCGCGCGGCCCGTTGCCCTTTATCTTTGGGACCGAGGGGCAGTGCGAGGATTGTTTCTGGGCGGTCCGCAGCGACAATTACCCGTTGGGACACCAAGGCGGTGGTGGTTGGCTTCGGCGTTATGGGCGCAGGTCTACCACTCCATTCATTCCAGGTCCCGAAATTGAGTTGAACGAGCTGCCTCGCTTGAGACAAGTTCAGATCACCTGAGATGGCGAGCACTGCTCGATCTGGCCGGAGGGTCATCATGATGGAACGCTGTAGGTCCTCCAGGTAGATCTGACCTAGATTTTTTTCCGTAATAGGCTCCAGTGCCACGTCCGGCCTTTCACCTTGGCGAAAGAAATCAATTCTTGCGGTCTCCTGGATTCCCTGTTCATGAAGGTCGTGGATCAGGCGAAGCCTCAGCGCATCCAGGTCGCCCCCATCTGGAATCGGGCGGGTCGCTGCGTCTGCCAAGAGCGCGAAGGCGGTTTCGGCCTCAGGACTTCCGCCTGATAGATTCCAGACAGGACCATCAGGCACCCCCGAAAGCTGTAGGTTGAGCCCCCGCTCTTCCACAGCGCGGTTGAAAGCCTTCCGGCTGCGGTTTCCAACAGCGCACTGGCTCAGCACGCGCAACGCCAAGGATTCCAGGGGCATTGGACCCTGCGGTGCAACCTTGGGAACATTTTCTTTGATCTCTGGATTTGGGCGTGCTTCCTTGCGTTCAAGGGGCGCCCAGATGGCCCTCAGTTGAAGGCGGATCAAGGGGTGCTGGTGATTCTCCAGGAGCAGAACCCGCAACCCATTTTGAAGCTGAAAAGTTTGGACGGCTTCCGCCTTGTCGCCTTGCGGTTGGGCGGCCAGCGGCAGCGCCATCAGGAGAGCCGCCACGAGCCTTTTCATGGGGCCTCCTTTGATTTCAAGTCCTTGAACGCTGGATCGAGAAGCCTCAATGTGGTGGCGCGCTGATCCCGCGGAAGCATCTGCAATTGCCTCATGCCCTCCTGAACCAGGATCTCAGCTTTAGCGGGTTCTACGCCCTTGCGCAGTGCCAGAGCTCGCAGGGCCTGCGCTAATTTCCGGTCCAAAGGATCTTCATTGAGGCTTTGGTCCGGCTCGACAACTCCGACAATCAGGCGATCCATGGGCAGATAGAGCCGGGCCATCCGTTGGATTTCATCTGGCCGGACCTGCTGGCGCCGTTTGGTTGGCAGGAAGGCTTGACGCCAATCTCCAAGCACCGCCCACCCGACACCAAGAGTTGCCGCCAGTGTGGCCGGATCTTCTTCGGCAGACAGATCCTGAAGTTCGAGCTGATTCAAGGCTTTCTGAAATTCATCTCCCGGAACCAACTCTTCCATGAGCCTGAGTATTTCACCGCGCAGGGCTATTTCCAGCTCCGCCAGACTGTGCCCTTCCTCTGGTTCCGCGGTGATGATCAACAGATTCAACGCCCTTGATCCGGGGATGCCGAGTTCTGCTTTAACATTCCGGGCGATGCCGCGGTCCACGAGGGTTTGAAGCCTTCCACTGGAGCCCTGGCCAAGCACTCTGGCGGTCAGCGCCAAACCCAGCGTGTCCGGAGAGGAAGCGGGTGGAATGCGCCAGCCCAGGTAGATGCGCGAATGTCTGGACCGGGAAACCTGCAATCGCAGGGCAGACATGGATGGAATGGAACCCGACATGATGGATTCGGGTTCAGAACTGCTTCGCAACTGGCCAAAATTCGTTTCCAGGATCGGCAGGATGGAGTCGGCCGAAATATCCCCCACCAGCACCATCAGCAGGCGATCGGGAGAAAACAACCGGGTCGCTAGAGCTTTGGCATCAGTTCTTGTGAGGCATGCGATGGCTCCAGGATTTTCATCCATGGCCGAAGCGTAAGGTTGTCCTACGAAAGCGCTGCCTAGCAAGGGGGAAAGGCCGACATCTGCCTGGTCGGACTTTCGTAAATCTTCAAGCCAGCGCTCCCTTTCCAATGGGAAGCGGAAAATATTAAAATCCTTTAGGAGCATGGCTTCGACGCGTGCCCAAGGCTCCAGTTGGCTTGCTGGAAGATCAAAGGACGTGGTGATGAAATCCGCGTTCGTCCGGGTGGTTCGACCCGTGACACCCAGCTGTTCCATAAGATCCAGGGATGTTTCATCCCCAAACTCGGTTTTCAAGCGCGCCATGGCCTGGGCGTGCAAAGCTGTCACTTCCGGGGGGTCAGCCCCAGGGCCAAAGCGGGACCGTTGGAGGGTTTCCCGCCGCACGGATTCGCATAGGGCCTCTTCCTCCCGCACCATCGCCTCGGCTCGAGTTGAGAGATCGGCAGGCATGCAGCGCCCGAAAAGGCTGCGTGCCAAGAGCTCCACGGCAGCGGGCGGAAGCCCCCCCGAATCGCTGCGCCCACCCCGCACGAAAAGCGCTACGTGGACCATGCCGTTGCTGGGACGCTCCACCACCAGCACGCGCATGCCGTTGGAGAGCCGGCGCTCGGTCGTTTCCGGCCCCTGGCCCTGCAATGCAGCAGTGATGACGATGGTGACGATCCAGAGGAAATATCTCACCCGCTCAGCTTAGCGGCCGTTACGAAATAATCGGCGGTTTTCTGATTCGATCACTCAGGGGTCTGTGCCGGATGCAGGACGTCTTACTTGATACTGATATGTCCGTTGGTGGTGTTCAGTTCGATGCGTTGATTCTTGCCGGGTCGCTTGATGTGGGCGCTGTGCTTTTCCTTCTCGATGACCTGGCTTCCTGGGAGGTTGATCTCAAGGGAGCCATTGGTGTTTTCCAGCAGAATGTCGCCGCTGGCGGAACCCAGTTCGACATCAATGCCGCCGTTGGTGCTTTCCAGCTTGATGCCTTCGCCCCACCCATCGAGATTCTTGGCTGAGATGCCGCCATTGGTGGTTTCCAGGCTGATGCCACCTTCGACGTTTTCAATCGTCAGCCTGCCGTTGGTGGTGCCGCCCTTGATGCGGGCTTTCAGGTTGATGGCCTCAATCGTGCCATTGGTGCTGTCCGCCTGCACCTCGCCCTTGATGTCGCGCACCTTGATGTCGCCGTTGGTGGTTTCACAACGCGCATAGCCTTCCAGGTTGGAGGCCTGCACACCGCCGTTGGTGGTGTGGAAAAATCCCAGCACTTTACGAGGCACGTTCAGGGTCATCTCGCAGCGGGGTGAAGTCACAAAACCAAAGGACCACGAGGGCTGCTGGAAAACGGCTTCGATGTCGAGATCTGTGCCGATATGTTGCAGGACCAATTCCACTTTCCGTCGTTCGGAGTCCCGGATCAGGGCCGTGAGTGTCACCTCTTCTTTGTCCCAGCCCATGACTTTGATACCGCCATTGCGGTTCTTGACCCACAGCTTCGATCCATATTGCAGCTTTTCCGTCCGCTGCTCGGTCCGGGTGGGGCCACTGACTGCCCAGGATGGTGCCGATGGAGGCGATGGCGGGGTGGGGGGGGTCGGTGGGGTGGGCGGCGTGGGCGATTTTTGGGCTTGAAGGGCGCCAACGGCGAGCAGGGCGGCAAGTGGGAGCAAGGTTTTGAGTCGCATGGTTGTTCCATCCAGCAGGGAATCGAGGGGGAAACCTCGTGAGCAGTCTACGGGATCAAATCATAGGGGCTTAGAGCGTGATTTCAGGAGGCGCTAGACTAGGGATTATCTGGAGGAATTCATGTCTATCTACATCCTCGCTGCTACGAGGTCTGCCGTGGGCTCCTTTGGGGGCAGCCTTAAACCATTGAATTCCGTGGAGATGGGAAGCCTTGCCATCCAGGAGGCACTCCATCGTTCGGGGGTTCCGGCCAGTCAGATTGGCGATGTAGTCATGGGGAACGTGCTTCAAGCGGGATCCGGCCAGAACGTCGCGCGGCTGGCGGCGTTGAAGGCGGGCATTCCCTTCGGCACTCCTGCCCACACCACCAACCAGGTTTGCGGCAGCGGTCTCAAGGCTGTGGCCCTGGCAGCCCAGAGCATCAGCTCAGGCGACGCGGACATCACCATCGGCGGCGGCACCGAGAGCATGAGCAACGCCATGTATTTACTGCCATCTGCCCGCTGGGGAGCCCGCATGGGCCATGTCCAGCTTGTTGACAGCATGATCCAGGATGGCCTCTGGTGCGGCCATGGCGATACCCATATGGGCATCACCGCCGAAGCCATCGCGTCGAACTATGGCATCAGCCGAGAAGCTCAGGATGCTTTCGCCCTTCAGAGCCAGCAAAGAGCCTCCGCCGCGCTAGCCGCAGGGAAATTCGATCGAGAGATATTCCCGATCACCATCAAAGGCAAGAAGAGCGATACGGTTTTTTCAACGGATGAGTACATCAAGCTGGATGCAAGCGCCGAAGGGCTTGCCAAACTCAAACCCGCCTTCAAGAAGGATGGCTCTGTGACCGCGGGCAACGCTTCGGGCATCAATGATGGTTCGGGGGCCTTGGTGCTTGCGTCGGAATCCGCAGCAAAAAATTACAAGCCCATCGCCCGCATTCTCGGCTTCGCCCAGGCGGGTGTGGACCCGGCCACCATGGGCCTGGGGCCGGTGCCAGCCATCCAGAAACTACTGGCCAAAACAGGAGTGAAACTTAGCGATATTGATGTGTTCGAGCTGAATGAAGCCTTCGCCGCCCAAAGCCTCGGCGTGCTCCATGATTTGCCGGAATTGGATCAATCCAAGGTGAATCTACGGGGTGGCGCCATTGCCATCGGCCATCCGGTTGGCGCCAGTGGCACGCGCATTCTGGTTACGCTGCTGCACATCCTGCAAGACGAAAACAAGAGGCTGGGCCTTGCTGCGCTTTGTGTAGGCGGCGGCCAAGGCGTCGCCATGCTCGTCGAGCGGCTCTGAAGAATTGGAACCGCGGATATCTGTGAAGGAAGTGCCAGCCCAGGCAGGCATTCCCGATTTCATTCTCTTTCGCGTACATTCGTGCCATTCGCGGTTAAATCATATTCGATGATCACCTTCACCCACGTTGGCAAACAGTACGACCGTATCCACATCGCCTTGTCAGATGTGAGCTTTGCCATTGAGCCAGGCGAGTTCATTTTTCTCACCGGGCCTTCGGGGGCAGGGAAGTCCACGCTGCTGAAACTGATCCTCCGGGAGCAGGTGCCGAGTTCTGGTGAGATCGTGGTGGCGGGGCACCGGCTTGCGTCCATGCCTACCGGTGAGATCCCCTATTTGCGGCGCAAACTGGGCGTTGTGTTCCAGGACTTCAAGCTGATCCGTAATATGACGATCTTCGAGAATGTGGCTTTCGTGTTGCGCATCCTGGGCGTGCCATTCATGGAACAGAAACAGCGCGCCTTCCGCGCCCTCAAGCTGGTGGGATTGCAGCATAAATTGAGCAGCTACCCCATGCAGCTTTCAGGTGGCGAGCAGCAGCGGGTGGCCATCGCGCGGGCGCTGGTGAACGATCCGCTGGTGCTGCTGGCGGATGAGCCCACGGGCAATCTCGACCCTGATCTCGCGGCCGAGATCATGGCTCTTTTCGAACGCATCAATGTCCAGGGCACGACCGTCCTGGTCGCCACCCACGACCGCAACCTCATCCAGAAAATGCGCAAGCGGGTACTTGGGCTGGACCATGGCAGGGTGGCCTTCGATCAACCAGCGCCTGCAAGCACGGTGGTGATTTAGAGCCACGCATCCTCAGGGCATTTCCGCCTCGGTCAGGATCACACTCCGCTCGCGGCCGCCGGGCCACGTGAGCGTCAGGGAGTGGTTCAGCACAGCAGGTTCGCTGAGACTGGGGCGCAGGGGCGCGTTGCGCAGAGTCTCTTTGCGGATGCCAAGATCCTGGGCTATTTCAGACCGCAGAGGAAGATTGCCTTTAACCATCGCTCGGGCTTCGGCGCCGGCGAGGCTGCGCCGGTCTCCTGGGAATTGGGCCATGAAGAAATAGGCGTCCTCCTCCACCGACATGAAGGATACGCGCCAGATGCCAGCCTCAGGCGATGGCGTAGTGAGGGTGAGGGTGTGCGCTCCGGAAAGGGGGCCTTGCTTCCCCTGGACGCGCAAAACGCGGATACGCCCCGAGGGCGATATGGCCCGGGCCCAAATAGGGGCTGCGGAAGTTTGCAGGATGAAGTGGACCAGGGGCTGGCCTGCATCCACCGGCACTTCGAAGCTGGCAAGGCCCGACGAGGTCCGGCCACCCCGATAGATCCGGTCCAGTGGCTGTTCGGGTTCGGCTGAAGAAGCCGCCGGCACCATGGGAGTTTCTTCATCCATGAAACGAACGGGGGCCTGCGAGGTCAGGCTGTAGGTCGGGATTTGGGCTTGCAAATAGGCCCATGAATTGACGCCCAGGGGCAGCTCACCATGGTTCCAATTGCGGTCGAAGAGGCGTTTCCGTTCATGCGGGTTGTGGCTTGAGCCTAGGCCCACCACCCCATCGGACGTGCCGCTGATGGCCAGACCTCCCCAGTAGTACATTGAAAAAAATGGGCCTGCCTTGGTGCCTCCGGCGGTGGCCATGGGGACGCTCACGCTTTCGGGCCGCGCATCCGTTTGGCTCCGGTACCAGGCCATGTAGCCGGTTTGCAGCACACGGTTGCCTTCGTTCTTCTGGCCGATGAGACCCGCCAGCCAGCCCGCCCAGGAACTCCAGGCAAGATCAGCCAAGGGGGTCCCGCGATGCGGCGTGCCGAGCGTGATGATCTGCGAAATATGGGAGGCCATGCCGTTGTAGACCGCGCACGTCTGGGCATCCACACCTCCCTTGCTGTGGGCCACCACGGTCACGCTGGAGGTTCCGTAGTGGGTCATGATCTGTCCGAGTTCCTGAGCCAGCAACGTTCCGTTGTCCCACATGCTCCGGTCAGAGTAGAGATCCACGAAGGCTGTGCGGTAGCCTGCTTGGCTCGCGCGCCTGGGCATATCATTGCCCGAAGTCCAGGTATCCGAACCTGCGCTCCAACCGTGGACATAGACCAGCACCTGGGGTTTGACGGGCGAAGCAGGCGTTGGACCGTAGGTGATATTGCCTGGCTGGCCGGCGGCCAGAGTCAAAGCAAAACCAAAGCAGAGCAGGGCCTTCATGGCGCCTCCGGAAAAGGGGATGGAATCGAGTTGTCAGGTTGGGTCTTGGGAGTTGCTAATTGAAATATCACCGGGCACTGGAATCCACAAGGAATATCCGGCTTCTTAACAACAATTAACAATTCGGCCCTTCATGGCGCGCTCCCGCCATCCGCAGCTCGGGTGCAGCCCTATTTCTCTCTGCGCCGTGCTACGGTCGAATGGTGGCTCAGGCCTACGGCCTTCGGGGCTTCGCCCCCGCCATCCGCTACTCGGATGCGGCCCTATTCTCCCTCCGCCGTGCTACGGTCGAATGGTGGCTACTCCTCTTTTTGACGCACGCTTCTTAATCTCCGCTTCTGACATGAAGCAACTCGGCGTTTGCCACGCGGAAGTGGCTTTCATCGGACGTTCCAATGTGGGGAAATCCTCGCTGTTGAACGCGCTGACGAACCACAAACAACTGGCTCGCGTATCCAAGACGCCAGGACGAACTCGGCTCATCAACGTTTTTCTGACCGGCAAAGATCGTTGGATCGTGGACTTGCCAGGCTATGGCTTCGCAACAGGCCCGGCCAAAGAACGCGCGGGCTGGGAGCAAATGATCAGCGGCTATCTGACAGGACGTAAAACCTTGCGGATGGTCTTCGTGCTGGTGGACGCGGAGGTCGGTCCCACCAAACTCGACCTGCAAACACTGGACTGGCTTCGCTCCATGGACCTGCCTTACCGCATCGTGGCGACCAAGGCCGATCAGGTCAAACCCAGCAAGGCCCTGAAACAGCGCAAGGATGTCGCGGCGATTCTGAACATCCTGCCCGGCGATATGGCCTGGGTCAGCGCTGCCAAAGGAACAGGAATTCCTGAACTTCGCTTTGAGGTCGCGAGGCTACTGGATCTTTAAATCTGGCCGGGCCTTGTTATTTTTCGGCCTTCAGCCCTCGGCTGACCAGCATCGGTTCCACGCTGGGAGCCTTGCCTCGGAAATCGCGGTACAGCTTGTCCAATTCCACCGTGTTGCCGCGGGATAGCACCATGGCGCGGAACCGGTCGCCGTTCTCGCGGGTCAGACCACCATGTTCCTTGAACCACTCAAACCCATCATCTGACAGCATCTGGGTCCAAAGGTAGGCATAGTAGCTGGCCGCATAGCCATTGCCCCAGATGTGCAGGAAGAAACTGGAACGATAGCGGGGCGGCACATAGCTCAGATCAATTTTGTCCTGTTTCAGCGACTGGGCTTCAAAGCTGTCCGCGTCCTGCTTGGGTGATTGGGCGCCGAGGCTGTGCCACTTCATGTCGAGCAGGGCTGCTGCGATCACTTCGGTCATGCCATAGCCTTTGTCGAAAGTCGCGGCCTTCTTGATCTTGTCCACCAGGGCCTGGGGCATGGGCTCGCCGGTCTTAAAATGTTTCGCATAGTGGGCGAAAATCCGTGGCTCGGTGGCCCAGTGCTCATTGAATTGGGAGGGGAACTCCACGAAATCACGTGCGGTGGCGGTGCCGGAGAGCGACGGATACTGCTGGTTGGCGAACATGCCGTGCAGGCCGTGGCCAAATTCATGGAACAGCGTGGTCACATCATCGAACGAGATCAGCGCGGGTTGACCCGCTTCAGGCTTGGTGAAGTTGGTGACGTTGTAGATCACGGGCTTGTTGCCCATCAGCCTCGACTGGTTGACGAAGTTGTCCATCCACGCGCCGCCGTTCTTGTTGTCGCGCTTGAAAGGATCGAAATAGAACAGCGCCATGGAGCTGCCGTCCTTGTCGAACACCTCGAATACACGCACATCATGTTGGTACACGGGGATGTCTTTGCGTTCCTTGAAGCTGATGCCGTAGAGCTGGTTGGCGGCGTAGAACAGACCGTCCTGCAGCACGGTGTTCACTTCGAAGTAGGGCTTGATCTGGGTTTCATCCAGATCGTATTTGGCCTTGCGCACTTGCTCGGCGTAGTGGCTCCAGTCCCAAGGTTCAAGCTTGAAGCTGCCATTTTGCGCATCAATCATGCTTTGGATATCTTTGGCCTCGGCTTGCGCACGGTCTGTGGCGGCGGCAACCAGATTCTGCATGAACGCAATGGCCGCTTCGGGCGTCTTGGCCATCTGGTCCGTCAACTTCCAGGCGGCGTAGCTTGGGAATCCGAGCAGGTTCGCCCGCTGGGCACGCAATTGGGCCAGCCGGGAAATCAGTTCGCGGGTGTCGTTGGCATCACCCTTTTCGGTGCGGTTCCAGGAAGCTTTGTACAGCGCTTCACGGGTAGCGCGGTCGCTCATGTCCTGTAGCTTGGCTTGCTGGGTGGTGTTTTGCAGAGTCAACACCCACTTGTTTTCCAGTTTGCGGTCCTTGGCGGCTTGGGCGGCGGCGGCGATGTCGCCCTGGGACAAACCGGCCAGCTTGGATTTATCGTCGATGACCAGCGCGCCGCCTTTGGCGGCGGCCAGCAGCTTGTTGACGAATTGGGCGCTGAGGGTGGATTCCTCTTTGTTGAGATCCTTCAATTGGGCTTTTTTCGCATCGGACAACTTGGCGCCGCTGAGCATGAAATTCCGGTAGGTGACTTCCACCAGGCGCAGGGATTCCGGATCAAGCTTCAGCGAAGCGCGCTTGTTGTACACCGATTCAATGCGATGGAAAAGCTTGGCATTCAGTGAAATCGCATCCTGATGCGCGGCCAGTTTCGGGGCGACTTCCTCTTGCAGCTTTTGAAGCGAGTCCGTGGTGTTGGCGCCTGTGACTCCGCCGAAGGCCAGCATCACACGGGCAAGCATCGCACCGGACCGCTCCATCGCCACAAGCGTGTTTTTGAAGGTCGGCGGCGCGCTGTTGTTGGCGATTTTTTCGACTTCCACCATGTGCTGCCTCATCCCCTCTTCGATGGCCGGCCGGTAGTCGCTTTCCTTGATCTTATCGAAGGGCGGCGCGTGGAAGGGCAGGGCGCTGGGCTTGAAAAACGGGTTGTCGGCGATGGGTTCAGTCATAAGAGCGGCCTTGCTGGAGAGACGGTTGAGATTGGAATCGCCCGGCGGCACTGCGAAGGCGGCAAGGGGAATGCTGGAGGCGATCAAAAGCGTTCGAAGTCGAGGCATGGTCACGGTTCCCGGAATGGGGCGCTCTCACGGATGGGCGCACGAGTAAACAATTACCGAGATATACCACACCTTGCCGGAAGCCCCCCGTTTGCGGGGGCGGTTCATCCAGTCTGTGACAATCTCCTCATTTCCTCAGAGGGCATGAAATTTTTGATGGGATCGGCCATGCTGGAGATGTCCTGCGCCCCACCCTGCCCGAGAATCGCTTCAGTGGTTTTCGCGTCTCCTGCCGGTGCTTTTGCCGGCGGTTGTTTGAAAAGGAGTCTTCGTGGCCCTCTCTGTGTTGTCCCATATTGATGTCCGTCCTGCCGAACACCGCGTTTCAGAAGTGGAACGCAAAGCCCGCATGGCCAATCCCGGCTTCGGAAAGGTTTTCTCAGAACACATGGTGACGGTCCGCTATTCCGAGGAGAGTGGTTGGGAGCGTGGGCTGCTGCAACCCTATGGGCCGCTGATGCTGGATCCCGCTTCATCCGTGCTGCATTATGGGCAGGCGATTTTTGAAGGGTTCAAAGCCTACAGCCAACCAGATGGCGGTGTAAAAACCTTCCGCCCTCTTGCGAACGCGCAACGGTTCAACCACAGCGCTGAAAGATTGGCCATGCCGCAACTGCCGGAAGAGATTTTTGTGGAGGCGGCGGATGCGCTGATCCGCGAAGACAAGACCTGGGTGCCCACAGCCATCGGAGAAAGCCTTTATCTAAGACCCCTGATGATCGCCACTGATGCCGCGCTGGGAGTCAGGCCGTCCCGTGAATACCTTTTTGTGCTTTTTGCCTCCCCCGCTGGCGCTTACTTTTCCGGTGGCGTAAAACCTGTGACGGTTTGGATCAGCGAGGACTATGTGCGGGCCGCGCCTGGCGGGACGGGGTTCGCGAAATGCGCGGGTAACTATGCCGCGAGCCTTGTGGCCCAGAAACAGGCGAAGAGCGAAGGCTGCGACCAGGTGGTGTGGCTGGACGCGGTGCACCGCACGAATATCGAGGAGATGGGCGGCATGAACATCTTTTTCGTGTACAACGAAGGCGGCCGGTCCGTGGTGGTAACGCCAGAACTCACTGGCACACTGTTGCCGGGCATCACCCGCCGCAGCATTTTAGAATTGGCTTCAGAGCTGGGTTTTGGCGCTGAAGAGCGCAAGATCACCGTGAATGAATGGGATGCCGCGTTGAAGGAAGGCCGCATGACGGAAGCATTCGCCTGTGGCACGGCGGCAGTCATCACTCCCATCGGCCGGGTGAAATCCAAACAGGGCGATTGGATTGTGAACGGTGGGGGAACAGGACCCGTCGCCGCAAAATTGAGGGAAACACTGCTCGCCATCCAGCACGGACTTATGCCGGACACCCACGGCTGGATGCACGAGGTGTGCTAATTATTCCGGCCCTAGCCCCATGATCCCCCTGGAGCATATGCCAGGCTATGCCCGCTGGGGCACTGGCCTGGATGCTCTGGTGGAAAGAGCCGAACCAATCTGGGTATTCGGCGCCTTGGGCAGCGGCGTGAGCACCCTGGCGCGAATCTTGGCGGAGCGCCGGCAGGTGGCGTGTTTCGATGATGCAGAGCGGGTTGATTCATCCGAACTATCGCGCTGGCTAGGGAAGAATCCCCGGGGAATTTTTGCTTCCCATCTGTCGCCGGAGGCGGAGATGTTTCTGAGGCGGGCAGCCGATGCCTGGCTCTCCGCCTGGAAAGCTTGGACGAGGATCCAAATGCCATCCTGGAGTGTCTGACGAATCTGGCGGCAGAAGAAGGCATCCCGGATTCGCTTCACCCTGTGATGCGGGCCTTGGGAGCCTTGCCCTGTCCCGGCAATCTCCGGGGGCTGCGGAATCGCCTGGTGCGCTGGAAGCTGCTCGGGCAATTGCCTGAGCCACTGGAAGGTGGCTCCAGCGCTGGCACTGAGAAATTCGAGGCTGAAGATTTGGCTACACACCTACACCAGCTCGAACGGGTATTGCTGCATCGTGCCCTGCGCCGGAGTTTTGGGAATCGGGTATAAGCTGCCCGAAGGCTCGGTGTCAGCCGCCGCCAGCTTTACCTGCTCATCGGGCGCCATGGTGATCCGCTCCGGGGAGAAATTCCAACCATGCCTGGGCCTAAGCGGTTATTAAAGCGACAGACGCGGTGATCGGGCTTTGCCCGTCACCACGTGGGGAGCACGAGGGGAGGGTTTCCGCCTCCGCGAGCTTGCGAGCGGGAGGGCGCGCGAGCGCCCGATAGGTGGGAGCAGAGCGAGCGAAGTGAGCGGGCGGTCCCCCTCGTCTATATCAGGTAAAAACTTCCTAAAGGCAAACGATTCCGGGAGAATGATGTTCAACGCTTCTTGAGTCGTTCAGAAAGGGCAACAAAAGACATGGCGAGTTCTTTGCGCGTGCTGGTGGTTGATGAAGAACCGGGCATCCGGGACGGAATGGCGTTCAGCCTGAAACGGGCAGGATTCGTGGTGGAACAGGCCCGTAATGGGGAAGAAGCCTTGCACCTCTTGAGGCCGGGAGCTTTCGACGCGGTGGTGTCGGGGGCCAAATGGAGCCCGTCCCTGAAACCAGGCCGAGCCGCATTCTTTGATAGCCTTCTGCTCTCCAGCCGCCTTAGTTCGGTCATCACGGGCTTGCCCATCCTTCATGTTCTGACACCCCCAGCGGTGGGCCACCCCATCGAACATCCTTATCTGACGCAGGTATTCGCATCCATCGTGAAGCCCTTCAGCCCTGAAAGCCTTGTGGCTGCGCTCTGGCGAACCATCCGAGGAGACGATCACCTCAAGGCTGAAACTTGGGGTGATGGATTGGTGCTGCTGACCCAGGACAAGGCCTACGCTGAAAATCTTTATCGAGCAAGACGGGCTGCGGAAAGCAGGGCCAATGTCGTCATTGAAGCCGAGCAGGGTTCCGACGGGGAGCGCCTAGCCCGGCTCATCCACTTGGCCGGCAACCGCAAAGCGGGTCCGTGGGTGACCGTCCGGTGCGGGGTGGATACCTCTCTGGACTCTTTCCCCATCATCCGCGATCCAATTGGTTTGCCCGGCTCCTATCCCAGTGGTTTTCATGGCGATGACGATGCTGTGTCCCTGCTTAATCGCGCCGATGGTGGAACCTTGCTGCTGGACGAAGTGAGCGCGTTGAGCAGCGCCCAGCAGGAATGGTTGCTGCATAGGCTGCGGGACCGCTTGGAACGTGGCGTGGGGCGCACGCCTGCGCGGGATATCCGCGTGATCGCGCTGACCTCCAAGGATTTGGTGGCTGAAGTTGAAGCAGGGCGGTTCAAGGAAGAACTCCGCTATTTCCTGAACGTTGTGCCCGTGCGGATTCCACCCATGCGGGAGCGGTTGCAGGATGTTTCGATGCTGGCTTCGCATGTGGCGGAGCATTTTGCGAGGACCAACGCGCGGCCAGCCATCCGTTTGGCGCCGAGTTTTCTTTTGGCGCTGGCTAGGCATGAATGGCCTGGCAATGTGCGGGAATTGGAAAGCGCTGTGATGCGGGCTGCGGCGCTCGCAAAAGCGGCCTTCCTAACCAAAGACGATCTGGCTTGGCTGCTGCCTCCCAATGTCCTGGCCGGCATACCACCTGATCCAGAAGAATTGCTCTTCCGCCCCAGGACAGAGTTCCAGCCCTCCCAGCCTTCCGCGCCGTCGCCATCTATGAAGCGAGGGCCAATATCAGAGTTGAAACAGGAAGCTGTTTTTGCCGATCCCAAGGTGCCGACCACTACAACCCAATTGGGTACGCTCGTGGCCCTGCCGCTAGGCTTGGCTTTGCCGGACCTGGAACGGTTCTGGCTGCTTTCAACCTTGGCCGCAGTGGATGGAAATAGGACCCGGTGCGCACAACTATTAGGCGTGGCCCTGCGTACGGTTCGCAACAAACTCAATGAATACCGGGCCCAAGGCTTTACCATCCCGGCTGCTGGAAGGGACCGGGACGAGGAGTGAGAGCGTGTTTTATAATTCCCCCGCGCCGCGACGGAGGTCAGCCGCGATGCAGCGCAAGGAAGGGGCCGCAGCGGCGTATAGATCATACGCACAAGGCCCGTGACGCCGCGATGCGCGCGGCTGGCCCCGTCCCTCCGGGCTGGGGCGGCGGGCTTCGCAGGGCTGCGTTACCCTCCTGTGGCGTATAGGCGATACGCCGTGGTCGGCTGCCTTGCCCTGCTCGCCCGGCGCTCCCAGCGCAGCGCGGGGAATTTTAAAACACGCTCTGAGTTAGGATTTCCGGAGTTCCGCAGGGATCGGAAACGCGCCGGTTTCCTGGCGGTAGAAGGCCGCTGTGATTTCAGCGCCGAGCAGGAAGATCGCACAGCTGTAGTACAGGAATATCAAAGCGGCGATGAGGCTGCTCAACGATCCATACATGATGCCGAACGTGAGGGTGTGGTTCAGGTAGATGGCGAAAATCCGTTTGGCGATCCACCAAAGCAGCGTGGACACGAAGGCCCCTAATAACGCATGGCGGAAACGGACGTGGCAGCGCGGCAGGTGCTGAAGCACCATGGTGACCACCAGCAGCCCGAAGAGGGGTGTCAGAACCGGAAGCAGCATGGCTTTGGATAGACCCATCAGGCTGCCCAGGAAGCTGCCGGTAAGCAAGGCCATGAAGATAGCAAGCACAAGCACTGCGCCCACCATCAAGACAGTGCGGCGCATCAGGTGGAACCGCCGGGTCTGGCGATGCTTGCGGCGGCGGATGCCGAACACATGCGCCAAGCTGGTGTCCAACTGGCTGACGCTCCAGTAACCGCCAGCCATCAATACCAACCATGAAAACCCTAGGCCGCCGATCTTCTGGCTGCTTTGGATCGTATCGCGCAGAAACTCCGTGGGCAGGTAGGGGAACAGATTGAAGAGCACCATCAATAAAGCTTTTGCCGTGGGCCTTGGAACCAAGCAACAGTCCCAACAGTTTGAACAACAGCGTGAACAGGGGCACAAGGCTGACAATCAGCCAGAACGACAAGCTGGCGGCATAGCTGAAGCAGTCGTCGTGGTCGAATTTCTTACCAACATCCCAAGTGAATCGGCCTACCCGGCCTAGCCGGGGAAAACGGCGGGCAAGGAGCCGCCACAGCGCTTCTCCCCGGTTGGAAACCGACTGAAGATGGGCTTCCACTCGAACGCGCGAGGCTTCCAACACGGCTTAAAAACGGACAGGGTGTCTGGGGAGCAGGTACATCACCCACGCCAGCACCAAGCCGATACCCACCAAGCCGCCCAGATGTTTGAGAATGCTCATCCGCGTACGCTCAGGCCGCGTTGTCGGTGTGATCATCCCCAGCACCACGGAAATTCCGAGGCCCATGAGGAAGAAATGGATGACGTGGCTGGATAGGAAACGCATGATTTCAGGCTACCAGCCCGCTCGGTGGAAATGGAGTAGTTACAACCCTTCGTGCCCTCGGCGGCAGCCGGATCAAACTTTGTCCCATGAGACCGCGCAAATATAGGATCCTTCGGACATGAGAGACCGGTCCCTGCCGCCGCCCATGGATTTCGATGCGTTCCGCCGGGAGAATGGGGTGCTCATCCTGTTGAACCTGGGCGTGATGCTGGGGCTTTTGGTGCTCCATCTGGTATTCAGGCCTGTTCTGGGTGCTCTTAGCTTGGGCGGGGCCCTGGCTCTGTCGGCCAGATTTCTGATGCAGCTCGGCGAGCTGGCGTTGCTGACGCGGCCTCCGGTGAAATTGGGACAGAGAGGGACCGAAGCCTATGCGGCGTTCACGGTGGCGGCCCATATCGCCTTCGCGTCATTGCTGTCCAGTCTCAGCCCTGGCCAGGAAAGCCATCATGTGGTGCTGTTGGTGATCCCGATCATCGCGGCCGCGTTTTGGTTCCGGCTTCCCTGGCTGGTCCTGACGGCGGCCGTGGTGACGGGACTGACAGTCCTGCAAGTATGGATCCCTTTGGGGGTCCTCCCGCAGGGACAGCTGGTGGAGTATTTTGAAGCCACCACAGTGGCGCTGATCTTCATCCTTGTGGCTGGAGTGGTGCGCATCCTGGCCCACCAGCTTTGGGGCCGGGAAGAGGCCCTTCAGCAAAGCCTTTCACAGCTGGCCGCTGCGCGGGATTTGCTGGTGAAGGAGGAGCGCCTGGCCGCCATTGGAAAGCTCTCCTTCGCCATCGCCCATGAGATCCGCAATCCAGTGACAATGATCGCTTGTTCCGCCTCGGCCGCCAGCCGCCCCAACGCACCAGTGGAGGCTCGCGCGGAGTCCCTGGAGATCATTGCCCAGGAATCTAGACGGCTCGAGCGGCTCACCACGGATTTCCTGTCCTATGCCCGGCAACGCCCTCCAGAGCTGAGGTGCGTGGCTCTTGCCACCACGCTTGGATCAGCCTGGGGCCTTGCCCGCCAGCGCGCGGAGGAGGCCGGAATCGAATTGGTCCTGGCGCCGGTGGAAGGCGAGGAAGAGTCGGAATGCGAGCTGGACCCCTTCCAGATCCAGCAAGCTCTATTGAACCTATTGATGAATGCGCTGGATGCAACGCCTAGCGGTGGACGCATCCGCCTGGGCGGCAGCGCCGGAGGCGGGAGACTCCGCTTGTGGGTCGAGGACACCGGGGCTCCCATTCCCCACGCCATCACCGAGCGGCTTGGAGAACCCTTCCAGACTACGAAGCCCATGGGAACGGGCCTGGGCCTTGCCATCACACGCTCCATCGCAAGGGGCCACGGGGGGGATCTGGTCCTGGAGGATAATTCTGAAGGGCAGGTCCGGCTGGCGCTGAATCTGCCCATGGGCCGATCCTTGGAGACGATGTGAGCCGGATTCTGTTGGTGGACGACGAAGCAAACCTCCGGCGGTTGGTGAGGCTTCTTCTAGAGGAGGAAGGGCATTCAGTTTCCGAGGCTGGAAGCCTGTTGGAGACGCGGGAAAGCCTCGAGACCGAAATTCCTGATTTGGTAGTCACGGATCAGAAACTGGGAGATGGCGAGGGTCTTGACGTGCTAGATGGGGTTCGCCGCGCAGACGGGACTGTGCCGGTACTCATGCTGAGCGCTTTCGCCAGCGTCGAGCTGGCGGTGCGGGCCCTGCGCCAAGGGGCTTTCGACGTGATTCCCAAGCCCTTCGATCCCGAAGGATTGAAGGCGGCGGTGCGGAGGGCCCTTGCCCATGGCGGCCTGTTGAGGGAGAACCGGCGCCTGAAGGATGAAGCTGGCAGGGCGGCACGGGACCGGGATTTGCTGGGCAACAGCGGGAAAATGCTGCAGCTGCTCGATGCCATCGAACGTGTGGCGCCGACCCACGCGACCGTTCTCATATCAGGGGAAACCGGCACAGGGAAAGAACTGGTCGCCCGGGCCATCCATGCCCGCAGCCTGCGGTCCAGCGGGCCTTTCGTCGCTTTGAACTGCGCCGCCATGCCGGAAACCCTGCTGGAAAGCGAATTGTTCGGCCATGAGAAGGGCGCGTTCACAGGTGCAGACCGGGCGAGACCTGGGCTTTTCGAGACGGCGCACGGTGGGACTCTTTTCCTGGATGAAGCCGGCGAAATGCCACCCACGCTTCAGGCAAAGCTATTGCGGGTGCTGGTGGATGGGCAGGTGCTGCGGGTGGGCAGCCGTACCACCAGGAAGGTTGATGTGCGCGTGCTGGCAGCTACCCATAGGAACCTGGAAGAGCGGGTCCAGGAAGGGCTTTTCCGGGAGGATCTTTACTACCGGCTCGCTGTATTTCCCCTACGGGTTCCGCCGCTCCGGGAGCGCATGGAGGATCTGCCGCTTCTTGTGGCCCACTTCCTGGCGAAGGCATCCCAGGAGATGGGGTTTCCCACACGAGGTCTGGGAGACGGAGCACTGGAGCGGCTATCAGCCTACTCGTTTCCCGGAAACGTGCGCGAGCTTAGAAATCTCATCGAGAGAGCCTGCATCCTGGCCACCGGGGAGGTCATCGGACCTGAGGATTTTCCCCTTGGTGGGGTTTTTGCCCCCAAAGCCAAGGGAGTCGAAGCTTATGTGGAGTCCCTTCCTCCCACACTGGAATTGCCAGTGGTGATCGCCGATCTGGAATGGGCGTTGCTTGAACGCGCTTTGGCTCAAAGCGGCGGAGTCCAGGCGGAGGCTGCCCGCCGTCTCGGAATCTCGCGGAGCGATCTGCACTACAAGGTCAAACGGCGTGTTCGAGAATCCTGACGGATTGTTCAAGGATTCATACAAATCCAAACAATCCTGGGTTCGTGAAAACCTGTAAACCCAAGCAGGGCAAGCATCTTCTGCTTTGGCATTAGCGATGCTCTATGCATTGCCAGGGCTTCGTCCCGCATCGAAAGGAAATACTATGCGCCTATTCATCATCCCCAGCCTCGCCATCCTGGCAACGGTTACATCGGCCCTCCCAGCCGCAGCTCCGACCACTGCGAAGAGCACCTTGGAAAACCTCCAGACCGCCTACAACGGAGAGTCGAACGCCCACGCGACCTATCTGGCCTATTCGGAAAAGGCCAAATCTGAAGGGCATCAGAAGGTCGCGAGCCTTTTCGCAGCGGCAGCCCGCTCCGAGGAAATCCATGCGGCGAACCATGCCAAGGTTATCCGGAGCATGGGTGCGGAACCCAAGGCTGAAGTGAAGAAACCCCAGGTTGCTTCCAGCAAAGAGAATCTCCAAGCCGCCCTGAAGGGCGAGAGCTACGAGCGGGACACCATGTATCCCGATTTCTTGGCCAGGGCCCGGAAAGATGGCAATGGCGACGCCATCCAGACCTTGAACCTGGCCCGTACCGCGGAAATCGAGCACGCCAAGCTGTACAAGCAAGCTTTGGCTGAACTCGAAAGCTGGAAAGGGGCCACTGCAAGCTTCTACGTCTGCCCGGTTTGCGGTTGGACCTCCATGACGATGCCAGCCGAGCGATGCCCTTCCTCTTTCACACCCAAGAGCCGTTTCCTGACCGTTGCTTGAGGCACCTATGATCCCCAGCCTTCCCCCTTGGGCAGGAATGCATCCCCTACTGGTGCACTTCCCCATCGCCCTTCTATTCACCTTGCCGATTTTCCTTGTCTTGGCCCTTGTGCTGGGGCGCCGCCACCGGGTCTGGGCTTTCACCGCCCTCATCCTGCTCTTTTTGGGGACGGTGGGCGTCTTTGTGGCAGGAGCCAGCGGGGAGGCCGCAGGAAAGCTTGCCGAGCGGAGCCCCGAGATCAATGCTGTTCTGGAACGCCATGAACACCTCGCCGAAGCGGCCCAGGGTGTATTCAGTGGGCTCACCTTGGCCTTCGCGGCGTTGGTATTCACACCGATCGCCCTCAAGCGCGAACTGCCACGCTGGGGCCATAGATCGGCCCATGCGGTATTCCTGCTGATCGTTCTGGGGTCCCTAGGTTTTCTTGTCCAGATTGCCCACCAAGGAGGGCGTCTGGTCCATCAATTCGGGGTTCATGCCTTGATGGCCCCCGGCGACATCCCGCCTCCAAGCTCAGGGGAACAGGACCGGGACTGAGCGGATTTCCGATCAACGACTCCGGCGGCCCTTATTGGGCTGCCGGAGCCGCCGGTGGATTCTGATCCTGGTTTGGACCTGAAGGCCCGGCCCCCTGGATTGAGGGCGGCTGGGCCTCCAACGGGGTGGGCATCCGCAGGAGGGCGAGTTGGATGACTTCATCCATGTGGCTGACCAGATGGATGCTCAGTTGTTCGCGGACCTCGGCTGGGATTTCATCCAGGTGCCGCGCGTTTTCCGCGGGGATGAGCACGGCCTTGCGGCCCAGCCGATGGGCGGCAAGCAGTTTTTCTTTCAACCCGCCGATGGGAAGCACCCGGCCGCGTAGCGTTAGTTCCCCGGTCATGGCGATGTCCGACCGCGCAGGGATGCCCGTCAGCACCGAGATCAGCGCGGTGGCCAGGGAAATGCCGGCGCTGGGGCCATCCTTGGGGATGGCGCCTTCAGGCACATGGACATGGAGATCCACAGTATCCAGGAAGTCTTTCTTCAGGCCCAGCCGTTCGGCTCGGGCCCGCACGAAACTGAGGGCCAGGTTCGCGCTTTCCTGCATCACCTCGCCCAGTTTGCCGGTGAGTTTCAGGTTGCCTTTGCCGGGCAGCACGGCGGCTTCGATGGTGAGCAGATCGCCGCCGGTGGGGGTCCAGGCCAGGCCGTTCACTACGCCAGGCAGGGCCTGATCGTCCGGTCGTTGTTCAGTGATTTTTTCCGGCCCCAGGAGTTTCGGGATGCGCTTGGTGGTGATGATGGGATCGAAAATATCACCGGCTTGTTCCTTCATTTTTTCAGGCTGGAGGCTGTGCCGCGCGAGTTTGCGCAACACGCTCACCAGCTCGCGTTCCAATTGGCGCACACCGGCTTCGCGGGTGTAACCCTGAATTAATTTTTCGATGGCCCGGTCTTCGAACTTGATGCCCATGTCCTGCATCCCATTTCGTTCGATGGCTTTTGGGATCAAGTGCCCTTTGGCGATGGCGAGCTTTTCCCGGGTGGTGTATCCGGCCAGATCAATGACCTCCAACCGGTCATCCAGCGGCTCTGGAATGTTGTGCCTGACGTTTGCGGTGGCGATGAAAAGCACTTGGCTCAGATCGTAGCCAAGGTCCAGGTAATGATCCTGGAAGTTGGCGTTCTGTTCAGGGTCCAGGACTTCCAGCAACGCGCTGCTGGGATCGCCGCGGTAATCGCTGCCCATCTTGTCAATTTCGTCCAGCAGCATGAGGGGATTCCGGACACCGGCCTTTTTCATCAGAGAAACAATGCGCCCAGGCATGGAACCGATGTAGGTGCGCCGGTGGCCGCGGATCTCCGCTTCATCCCGCACGCCGCCCAGGGAAAAACGCACGAAGGGCCGGTTCAGGGCCCGGGCGATGCTGCGGGCCAGACTGGTCTTGCCGACCCCGGGAGGGCCTACCAGGCAGAGGATCGGACCGCGCATCGGGAGCGGTTCCGGCGGTTCTTGCCCAGGAACGGATTCCGGCTGCCGTTCTCGCAATTTGCGCATGACGGCGAGGTGCTCCAGAATGCGGGCCTTCACTTTTTCCAGCCCCGAGTGGTCCTGATCCAATACGGTTTCGGCCTCATCCAGGTCCAGGCGTTCGTCCGCCAGCTTCTTCCAGGGCAGGGCCAGGAGCCAGTCTATGTATGTGCGGCTGACGGTGGCCTCGGCGCTTTGGGGCGGCATGGCCTCCATGCGGTCGAGTTCTTCAAGGGCTTTTTTCTCGGCCTCGTCGGTCATGCCCGCGGTGAGGATCTGCTCCCTCAGTTTTTTGGTCTCGCTCTTTTCATCGGGCTTGCCCAGCTCCTGCTGAATGACCCGCATTTTCTCGTTCAATACGTACTGTTTGTGGTCCTGGTCCAAGCGGGCCCGGGTTTTTTCATCCACTTCGCGCTCGACCTTGAACCGTGCGGCATCAATCTCCAGGAGCTTCTGCACTGCATCCAGGCGGGCCTCGATCTCAAGGGCTTCCAGGATGGGCTGCTTTTCTTTGACCTCTGCCGGGATCAGGGCCGCAACAGTGTCGATGGCTTTGCCCAAGGGCAATTCGCGGATCTGATCCATGCTCAGCAGCCTGGAGGCATCCGGATTGCGGCCCAGGAAGACTTCCACGCTGTGGCGGAATGGTTTCAACAGGGTTGCTTCACTCGATACGGAAGGTGGCTCCTGCAGGATGGTCACATCGGCTTGGATGGCTTCAGTATCGGTGATGAATCGCTCGAGCCGGACGCGGGCGATGCCCTTCACGCCCACTTTGAAGTACTCCTTGGGCAGCGCGATCAAGGATTCGACCAAGGCCAGTGTCCCAATTTCAAAAAGATCTGCAGTTTCCGGCTCTTCGATCTTTGGATCTTTCTGAGTCAGCAAGACAAGGTGGTCCCCTGCCTTGATGGAAGATTCCAGCGTTTTCACAGAGGATCGCCGACCCACCACGAAGGGCACACGAGCGTTGGGAAACAGCACCATGTCCCGGATGGGTATGGCGGGCAGGGTCAAACGCTTATCGGACAAGGGCACACTCACCCCGCTGCGGAAATGGGAAGGCTCGGAATCTTAAGGATCTCTTCAACTTTCTGTCGCGTGATGCGCAGGGCTTCGCGATTTTCACGCTCTTCACTGGGCAGTTCGTACATGGGTTCGATGAGGATCTGTTCCATCAGGTTGCGCAAGCCCCTGGCACCTAGCTTGCGGGTCATGGCTTGCTCGGCGATGGCTTGCAGGGCGCCGTCCTCGAAGGTCAAGTCCACGTCATCCATGTCGAACAGGCGGATGTACTGCTTGGTGAGGGAGTTCTTTGGTTCGGTGAGGATGCGCATGAGCGCCACCTGATCCAGGGGATCCAGGGCCGCCACCACAGGCATGCGTCCGACGAGCTCCGGGATGAGGCCGTACTTGATGATGTCTTCGGGCTCCACTAGCTTCAGCAGGTTTTCGCCGCCTTCTTTGGATTTCACCGCGGCGCCAAACCCCACGGCCTTGGCGTGGACCCGCTGCTTGATCAGGTCCTCGATGCCGATGAAGGCGCCGCCGCAAATGAACAGGATGTTGCTGGTGTCCAGCTGGATGAATTCCTGGTGCGGGTGCTTGCGCCCGCCTTGGGGCGGTACGTTCGCCACAGTGCCTTCCACGAGCTTGAGCAGAGCCTGCTGGACGCCTTCGCCACTCACATCGCGCGTGATGCTGGGGTTTTCGCTCTTGCGTCCGATCTTGTCGATTTCATCAATGAAAACGATGCCCTTCTGGGCCCGGTCCACATCGTAATTCGCAGCCTGCAATAGCTTAGTCAGGATGTTTTCGACATCCTCGCCCACATAGCCGGCTTCGGTTAGGGTGGTGGCATCCGCCATGGCCAGGGGCACATCCAGCACCCGGGCAAGGGTTTGCGCCAGCAATGTCTTCCCCGTACCCGTGGGGCCGAGAAGCAGGATATTGCTTTTGGCCAGCTCAACTTCATCCTTTACGGAGATGGGGCGTTTGGCTACGAGAATGCGCTTGTAATGGTTGTAGACCGCCACCGCGAGACGCTTTTTCGCTTGTTCCTGGCCGATGACGTAATCGTTCAGGTAACCCATGATTTCCTTGGGCCGGGCGAGCCGGGTTTCTACGCGGCCTGTGGCGCGGCCCTGGCGGCTCATGCGCATCTGCAGCTGGCCAGCGTCCACGCACTCATTGCAGATGAAGGCGAAGCCCAGGGGTTCGGGTCCCGCGAGCAACTGCTCCACATCGGCGGCGGCCTTGCCGCAAAACGAGCAGCGCTGGTCTTTTTTGGTTTTATTCATGGGGGCCTCCCCGGGATGACACACTACTACTCAAGTCTTCATGTGTCGCGTGCAGATTGCCTATGAGTCAATTCTCACGAGTTGATGGCGGTTACTTCTTTTTGTGGATGGCCAACTGGTGGATGGTCACAAGGGTCAGCACCTCGTACCGCTTAGTGCCCGCGGGGATGCGCACCCGGACTTCGGCGCCTTCCTCCATGCCCACCAGGGCCAGGCCAATGGGTGAGTTGATGCTGAGCTGATCCTTGCTGCTACCCAATTCTTCAGGCAGCACCAGGTGGTAGGTGACCTCCAGTTCTGTGTCCAGATCCAGCAGCGTCACCTTGGAGCCGTAGGCTGCCCGGTCTTTGGGAAGCCGGGTGATGTCCAAGGTGGCCACTTCGGCGATGCGTTTTTCCATGGATACGACCTTGGACTGGTACATGTCGCGTTTGGCGAGCGCCTGCTCGTATTCTGCGTTTTCAGAAAGATCCCCCTGGCTGGCCGCATTCGCGATCTCCTTGGGGATGTCAACGAGCAGGGCCTGCTTCAGATTTCTCAGGTCGGTTTCCAGCTTGGCTAGGACATGCTTGGGCATTTCGTTTTTATCCAACAAAAGGGCCAGACTTCAATGAGTCAAGGCTGGGGTGGAAATGCGGCGGAATAGGATTCTATCCACTCCGGGGGAGGAACGGGGTGGCCGTCCCGGGGCTGGGTTTTAAAGCGTTGGTGCATCCAGAACCACCAGCGTGGATCCTTCCGGACCTGGTCCTCGATCCGGCGGGCCATGAGCTGGGTGGCTACCCAGATATCGCGGTCCAGGTTCCCAGAGTTGGGAACGTGGAAAGGCGGTTCGAAACGGACGGTGGTGGTGCCGTCGGCCTCGGGCCAACTGAAGACCGGAAGAATGGGCAAATCGAATTTCACCGCCAATGTCCCCGCCGTGAGAAAGGTCGAGGCCCAACGGCCCATGAACCGGACGAATCCGCCCATACCCAGGGCATCCTGGTCCATGAGAAAGCCAACGCCTTGGCCAGCTTTCAAGGCCTTGAGGGAACCCCGGACACCCCCATCTTTGGGAATGACCGTGTTTCCGAATCGAGTGCGAAGTCCCGTCAGGACCGGCTCCAACAATGGATTGTCGAGTTCTCTTGCGATGACCGCCAACCCGCGGCCATGACGGCTTTGGGCCAGGGCGATAGCCTCCCAATTCCCGTAATGGCCCGTGAGCTGGATGAACCCTTTTCCTTCTGCGGCGGCGGCATCGAAGTGCTCCAGTCCTTCCACATGCACAAGATGGTCCAGTTGCGCGGCCTCTGCATGCATCAATGGAATGCTCGAGAAGAGCAGCTCTCCAAAATGACGGAAGGACTCACGGGCGATGCCGTAGGCTTGTTTTTCCGTGAGACCCAGGTTTGAAGCGCGGATGTTATCTAAAGCTACGTTGCGGTGCCGCCGGTCCAGATGAAACGCCAGGAGCCCCATCCCTTGTCCCAGTGTTTGCACCGTGGAATCCGGAAAAGCCGAGAGCAGGCGGTCAAAGGCCCTGAAGAGCCGGAACTCGACACGGTGGCGGAAGGTGGGTTGGGATAGGTTCGGCATAAAAAAGGGCGCCTCGGGGAGCCGAGGCGCTTGAAGTTAATTCTATCCCGGAAGCCTGGGCTTTGGAACTAGCCTCTCGCCCGGCTCAGCGGCATCGTCATGCAGCGGGGGCCACCGCGGGCCCGGCTCAGTTCGGCGCTCTTCAGCATGATCATGTATTTCTTTCCATCCAGAAGGTTGATGTCCGGCTGCGAGACCAGTTCCTGCGCCGTCAGAACGTGATATCCATTGTTGGAGAGTTGCTCGGCGGTGGCCATGTTGCGGCTGTAGCTCACGATGACGCCCGGCGCCAGGGCGAAGGCATTGGCGCCATCGGTCCACTGCTCGCGCTGCTGCATGATGTAGTCATTGCCGCCGCAGAAGATGGGCTTCAGTTCGATGCCGACCTCTTTCAGCACCGTCAACAGGTTCGGCCGGGTGGTGAACCGCAGCTCTTCATGGCGCAGATCGATTTTTACGACATTCAGCAATTCGCGTGATCCGTCGGTGAAATAGGGCGGGTACACCAGGCACTCATCCTGGTTGATGCGTGTGAAGATCGTGTCCAGATGCATGGCGCTGCGCTTGTTGGGCATGAGCACCATCAGGAGGTGTTCGAATGTATTCCCAGACTCCTGGTGGTCGGCCCGCAGGTTCTCGGCAAGATGGTGGATGGCATCCGTGGAGCTGCGCTCGGAACATCCCACCGCCAACACCTTATCGGAAAGCACAAGAATGTCCCCGCCTTCGAGGCTCATGGGCATCTTGATTTCTCCGCGCAAGAGGGGCGTCACTTGATCGAACCATTTGTCCTGGCTCGTGAGATGCCGCAGCCGCGGATGGTGCCGGAAGATGTAGCTCAGGATCAAGGGCTCGCGCTCCCGGGCGATAGTGGCCATGGCATTGACGCTGTAGCCATCTCCAACGACTGAGGCGGGGTCCCGCATGAACAGCAAATTGGGGATGGGGCGGAGACGGTACTCGAACTCGCGCATCCAGTGCATGTGATGGGCCATATCCGGCCAAGGAATGCCCGTGATTACGCTTGAGCCAAGTTCATCTGCGCTGAAGGTCCGCAGCAAGGCGCAGGTCTCATCGGGCAGATCCACAAGGCGATGCAGGTCCTCGATGAAAGCCAGCCTCACCACCTCATCGGCCAAAGCTTCTTGGAATAGGTCCTGCACATCCAGCACCTCGTCCGCCACGCGAGCCAGCACGTGGCGGAATTCATCGTGCTCGGTGCGGGCGTGGTCGCCGAAGAGGATGTCGTCGAAGAGCAGCTTCTCCATCATGGCGGGGACCATGAGGTCCACTTCGGGCCCGGGGCGGTGGACCACCACCTGCCGCAGACGGTGGATTTCAGAAAAAACCGAGAGTTGGATGGGGTTCATAAGTTCTTAGGCGCCTTCTAAGTAGGTCGCAAATGTATCGTGCCCCGGGCTCCGCTCGCGAACGAAGGGCAGGGGCCAGCCGCCCTGGACGCCAGTTTGCCGCCCCCTCAGAGCCTAGCATAGGCGCCCTGGGACGCATGCCAGTCGTGGGGAGCTTCGAAGCCGGACTAGCTCCTGTGACAGTTGCCACTTCCCGTCTGGATTCAAGGAAAGGTTGGGCTACCATGGCTGGGTCCGGAGTGTGCCAGGACTGCCACCATCGTGCGTGTCGGCAACCTCTGGAAGCATGGGGAGTGTTATGTCTCAGACACCTCGACGGGTCATCATCCTGGGGGCCGCTGGCCGCGACTTCCACAACTTCAACACGGTCTACCGGGACAACCCCGCCTTTCATGTGGTGGCCTTCACCGCGACCCAGATCCCAGATATCGCCGGGCGCAGCTATCCAGCCGTCCTAGCGGGGAAGCTATACCCGGGCGGGATCCCCATTTATGACGAGAGTGAGCTGGCGGAAGTCATTCAGCGCGAGAAGCCCGATGTCGCCGTTTTCTCGTACTCCGATGTCACCTACAACACCATCGGCCACCTCGCCGCGCTTTGCATCGCGCTTGGTGTGGACTTCGAGCTGCTGGGCGCGGACAAGACCATGATCAAAAGCACCAAGCCTGTCATTGCCATCACCGCGGTCCGTACCGGCGCAGGCAAGAGCCAGACCACACGCTACATCAGCAACATCTTGAAAAAGTTGGGCAAAAAGGTCGTCGCCATCCGGCATCCCATGCCCTATGGCGACCTGGCGATCCAGGCCTGCCAGCGCTTCGCGGAATACTCGGATCTCGACAAACACAAATGCACAATCGAGGAACGCGAAGAATACGAGCCCCACATCGATAACGGATTCATCATCTACTCCGGCGTGGACTATGAGCAGATCATCCGCTCTGCCGAGGCAGAGGCCGACGTGATCTTGTGGGACGGCGGCAACAATGATCTGCCCTTCTATGCCAGCGATCTGCACATCTGCGTCGCCGATCCCCATCGCGCAGGCCACGAGCTGCTGTACCATCCCGGCGAGGCGAACTTCCGCATGGCCGGCGTCATCGTGATCAACAAATGCGATACCGCCACCGAGGAGAACATCGCCGCCATCGAAGCCAATGCCGCCAAGTTCAATCCGAAGGCGGTGGTGATCCGCGCCAACAGCCCTGTGACTTGTGAGAAGCCTGAGCTGGTGAAGGGCAAGAAAGCCCTTGTCATCGAGGACGGCCCGACCCTGACGCATGGCTCCATGAGTTTCGGCGCGGGCGTCGTGGCCGCGAAGCATGCAGGGGCTGCGGAAATTGTGGATCCATTCCCCTATGCAGTGGCTTCCATTGCCGCCACCTACCAGAAGTATCCGAACGCCAAGGGCATCCTGCCAGCCATGGGCTATGGCGATTCGCAGATCCACGATCTGGAAGCCACCATCGAGGCGACGCCGTGCGACGTGGTCATCAGCGCCACGCCCATCGATATCACCCGCGTGCTGAAGGTGAACAAGCCCATGGTGCGGGCGACCTATGCGCTCGCCGAAGTAAAGGTCGGCCAGTTAGAAGAGGCAATTCGTACAACTCTGAAGGTTTGATCCAAGTAACAAAATCTTTACCGTTTTACTAGGTTTTAATCCTTGAAGGCCTTCGAAGCCGTGCGTATCCTGGATATTCTGCATCTCCGGGGCACGGCCCCTTTCCATTGGAGCATTAATATGACCGCATTCGTGACTCAACCAGCCCCCGATTTCAAGGCCGACGCCCTCGTCAACGGCGAATTCAAGACCATCTCTCTGTCGGACTACAAGGGCAAGAAAATCGTGCTGTTTTTCTACCCTTTGGATTTCACCTTCGTTTGCCCTACTGAAATTTTGGCCTTCTCGGATGCCATCAAGGAATTCGAAGCCCGTGACACCCAGGTGATCGGCGTGAGCGTAGACAGCAAGTTCAGCCATTTCGCGTGGACTCAAGTGGACCGCAAAGAGGGCGGCATCAAGGGCATCACCTTCCCATTGGTGGCTGACCTCAACAAGACCATCGCCGCCGATTACGGTGTGTTGCTGCCTGTCGGCATCGCCCTGCGCGGACTTTTCATCATCAACAAAGAAGGCGTCCTGAAGCACATCACCATCAACCACAACGACCTGGGCCGCAACGTGGAAGAGGTCTTGCGCGTGGTGGATGCCGTGGACTTCAGCGAAGAGCACGGCGAAGTTTGTCCCGCCAACTGGCACAAGGGCGAGAAGGCCATGAAGGCGAATGCCGCCGGCCTGGAAGGAGGCCGCCAGCAGAAGGGGGACACCGGAGGGGCCCCGCGATTGCCCCCGCCGAGTAGGGATGCCGCTGGACTAAAGGCTTACGTAGCTTCAAAGTAAGCAGATCAAAAAGCACCGGAAGAGGCGCCCGCAAGGGTGCTTCTTTCGTTCCGCGCATCATTCATCCTAGGAGGCCCAGGTGAAAGTCATTCTCTTTGGCGCTACAGGCATGGTTGGCCAGGGAGTGCTGCGGGAATGCCTGCGGGATGAATGCGTGGACCAAATTCTTGCCGTGGGGCGTACTGCTTTGGGCCAAGCGCATCCAAAACTCCGGGAACTCTCGGTGCCGGATCTCTCGACCTATGATGGGCAGGAGAACGATCTCATCGGCTACGATGCTTGTTTCTTTTGCCTTGGCGTATCAGCCGCGGGGATGTCGGAGGCGGACTACACCCGCGTCACCTTTGGCTACACCTTGGCCGCCGCCGAAATCTTGGTGAAGCTGAATCCAGGCATGACCTTCATCTATGTGTCCGGCGCGGGCACGGACAGCACCGAACAGGGCCGCGCCATGTGGGCGCGGGTGAAGGGCAGGACCGAGAATGCCCTGTTGTGCCTGCCCTTCAAGGCTGTATACCTCTTCCGTCCCGGCCTCATCCGGCCCTTGCACGACGTCAAGTCGAAGACCCGCGCCTATCGCATTTTCTATGTGCTGGCTTGGCCCCTGCTCCCGCTTCTGGCCTGCTTCCCCTCCCTGATGACCACCACTGAGCGCATTGGCCGCGCCATGCTCAGGGCGGCCCGGGAGGGCGCGCCAAAGCCAGTGCTGGAGAGCCGGGAAATCAACGAACTTGGCACCTAGGTTCAGCGGGAACCACAAATTGAAGTCAGGATTTCCTGGGGCGTCGAGTTCGGTTCGCCTGGAACTCCAGGACCTCGCGTAGGTCCGAGTCCAAATCCGCAATTCTGGGATTGAGGACCTTGGCCTTCTGGATCTCAGTGCGGGCCATTCCGAGAGATGCGGATTCATTTCTTCCCAGGTGCCGGTCCCATCGCGCCATTACGAGGCCAACCCGGCCTTTCACCTGATGCAATTCGTGGAACTCCGGAGCCTGGACCAGGCCTTCTGCAAGCATCCGATGGGCTGCAGCAAGCTCAATCCCGGGATCCTGATTCCGCCGGACAAGCTGGCTGGCACGGATGCGGTGGACCTCGGCGCAGTCCCGCAGGAGTTGCACATGGCCCGGCATTTTTTCAAGAAGGCCATCGAAGCTATGTTGCGCGTGGTCTAGTGCGGCCATGGGATCGCCCCCCAGCCGGTCTTCGGCATCCGCCAGCATCATAGTTATATTGCCGGTTAATCCTATGGAGGATATGGATTCAGGGTTCACGTCCAATATTTTCTGGGCGGACTTGACGGCCTCGCGGAACATTGGACGGCCGTCGCCACCCTGGTTCATCGCGTTGAGGCCTTTCAGCGCGGAGAATTGCGCTTCTGCGTTGTAGAAAGAATCCCACCCAAGAAAAGCGCCGGTTTTCTGTACTAGTGCTTTGGCCTTGAGCAGGGATGCCGCACCGAGATCGAGTTCTGGTGTGGCCTCGCGGTGCGCGTCAACCAGCACATTGGCCTTTAACAGCAGCGCCAGGGCCAACATGAGGTGGGCCCTGGGCTGTTCCGCGTTAATGGCTAGCGAAGCTTCGGCATCCGAGATGGCCCTTTGAAGCCATATTTCGGGATTCTCTCCCTTCATCTGGCTAAGGACCGCATAACGCCAGCCCAATTGCGATCGGTTATTGAGTGCCACTACCCATTTGGGGTCGAGGGCCAGGGCATGGTCATAGCTGGTGCGTGCCTTCTCTTGCAATTCCTCGGTTATTTTCTCCCTCGAGAGCGCCACGGGCCCGCCCGCCCGGTCGAGGCAATCCGTTCCATAGTTGGTCCAGATTTCCGGGCTGCTTGGCGCGATGGCCAAGGCCTGTTGGAAGGCTGATTCCACTTTTTCATGGGCCCGAAGCGCGCCGGTTTGATCTCCAGCTGTCCGCATCCGGTCCCACCGTTCTTTCCAGACCTGAGCCTGGAGGATACAGGCTTCATATCGCCAGGGTTCCGCCGAAAGCGCGGCGGCCGACTCACGAAGGGCGTCATCCTGCCTTCCTTCGAGCATGGCGATCTGTGCTGCCAGCATTGGGCCCGATCCAGCAAGGCCTCGGGCCTGCTTCATCATGTCTAGGGCTGGCTGCTTGTATTGGGCCTCCAGCTTCGCTGATTCCGCGGCCCGAACTTTGTCATCCTCGATACCAGGCAGGGCATTCTTTCCGGCGATAAATTTCTGAACCAGGGCTTTCCCCCGGGTGAAAGCCGATTCAGGTGTTTGGAACCCCGCCGCCCAAGCCTCGTTTAGGCAGTGAAGAGCTTCGTCGGTGGCCCCGAGCGCCAGGTAGCCCTCGCCAAGGGCCCAATTTCCTGGCCCTACAGCAAGGCTCCCGCCCTGCTGGATGCCCGCTTTGAGCTGCTCGATTTCTCGTTCGACCTCATCTATCTGAGGACGAACGCCATGATCTGGGGACATGAAGGCCAGGCGCAGGAAAGTTTCCATGCGCTGGGCCCGCTGACCGAAAGCCGCAGCCAGCGTGGCTTGACGCCCAGAGCGGGCTAGGCTGCGCACCGACCATGCACCTAGGATCAGGAGTGCGGAAAGACCGGCTGCGACCACAATGGTGATAGCCCGATGTTGCCGAAGGAACCGGCGGAGGCGGTAGTCCAATGAAGGGCGCCGCGCCCAGATGGGTTGCCCGTGAAGATACCGCCCCAAATCCTCGGCCAGGGCCTGGGCCGAGGAATAGCGCTGAGCTGGATCTTTCGCAAGGCAAGTGTGCACGATCACGGCCAGATCCTCGGGCACCTTTGGCGCCATTCGTCTCAGTGGAGGTGGGTCCTCCTCGACGATTTTCCGGAATAAGGGAAGATCGGAGACGTCCCCGTAGATCGGGCCTCCTCCAAAGACTTCGTACATGGTGGCGCCGAGGCTGTAGACGTCGCTGCGCGCGTCCACCTTGTCGATCATCCCTTGGGCCTGCTCGGGGCTCATGTACCTCGGAGTGCCCAGGGCCACGCCCGTCGAGGTCAGCCCCTGGTTGTCCATGATTCTCACCAACCCGAAATCGGAGACAAAGGGATGCGGTTCGGGCGCGTCGAGCCCCTTGAGCCCCTCGATGAGAATGTTCCGGGGCTTCAAGTCCCGATGCAGGAGCCCCAGCCGATGCGCGGCCTCGGCTCCCTCCGCGACCTGCTGCATGATCCGCACAAGCTGCCGCAGATCAAGCTTGGCGCAAGCCGTGGCAAGGTCGGCGCCTTGAACGAGCTGCATGACGATGAAGGGAGTTCCCTGGATTTCTCCGACCTCGAATACCTTGACCACGTTGGGGTGGTCGATGCGGGCCTGGGCTTGGGCTTCACCCGTGAACCGCATGAGCGCGAGGTCCGAATCGTCGTTGGCGAGTTTCAGCGCCACACTCCGGCCCAGCACGGGGTCTTCGGCACGGTACACGCGCCCCATGCCACCTTCACCAAGCAGTTCCACGTTTCTGAACCGCGTACCGGGGGGAAATCCCCGGCGGCCACCCATGCGGGAATCCAGGGCCAAGCTATCGCCTTCCTCCACGCGAAATGAGGCTGGGCTTGGATTTGATTCAGGATTCTGGTTCACGATATGGACTTGATTCTACTGGTTCGGTCCAGTGGCACAACCTCCATTTTCAAAGCGGACCTGCACACCTTGCACGTGGATTGCGAATCTGAATCTGCCCTTCACTCCGGAGCCACCCATGCGGACCCGATTCTTGTTTCCAACATCTGCGCTCACCCTGAGCGTCCTGGGACTGCTGGCGTGCAGCAGCGGCGGCGGGTCCCAACCCCAGCCTCCAACCACCACCGTCACCCTGAATCCGTCCACGGCCACGCTGGCACCCGGCGCGACCCAGCAATTCAGCGCCACGGTGGCCAATGCCTCGAACACATCCGTTACCTGGACGGTGACGGAAGGCGCTACTGGTGGCAGCGTGAACGCCTCAGGCCTTTACTCCGCGCCTGCAACGGTCAGCGGTGCAAGCGCCACATTCCATGTGGTGGCCACCAGCGTGGCGGATGGCACCAAGAGTGCCACTGCGACGGTGACAGTGAACATGCCCACGTCCGTGGCCATCAATCCGCCCGCAGCGACCGTGGTGATAGGCGGCACACAACAGTTCACGGCCACGGTTTCCAATGCCAGCAATACTGCCGTGACCTGGGCCGTGCAGGAAGGCGCGGCAGGGGGCACCGTGAACACATCAGGGCTCTACACCGCGCCTGCGGCCATCAGTGGCGCGAGCGCCACGTTCCATGTGGTGGCCACCAGCGTTGCGGATAGCACTAAGAGCGCCATCGCGGCGATCGGTGTCAATTCCATGCCGGCGATCTTGAGCTTTACGGCCACACCTGCCATTTCCAGTCCGGGAGCAAGCGTCACCTTGTCCTGGGTGGTGGCGAATACCGCCAGTCTGAGCATCAACCAGGGCGTGGGAATCGTGACGGGCACGTCCACCACGGTGAATCCCCTGATATCCACGATCTACACGCTCACGGCCTCCAATGCCAATGGTTCGGTGAACCAGTCGGCCACTGTGACGGTGCAAACCGCCGCCCACAATCTCAGCTTCCTTGCCGGAAACCTAGGGGGTGGCGGCAATCTGGACGGGCCGGGCAGCGCCGCCCGGTTCACACAGCCTAATGGTGTCGCGAGCGATGCGTTGGGTAATGCCTGGGTCGTTGATTCCAGCAACCACACCATCCGGAAGATCTGGCCCGACGGCACTGTGAGCACCGTGGCGGGATCCTCGGGACAATCGGGCTCCACCGACGGCCCCGCTAGCGCTGCTCGGTTCTTTAACCCACATAACCTGCTCCTGGATGGCGCCGGCAACCTGTACATCTCGGACACCTCCAATCACACCATCCGGAAGATGAGCCCTGGTGGGGTCGTGACGACCATCGCAGGAAGTCCCGGCCAATCAGGCGCCGCGGACGGCAACGGAGCCGCGGCGCGCTTCAAGTACCCCCGCGGACTCGCACTGGACGCAGCCGGAAATCTCTATGTTGCGGATTTTCTGAACGAGGCCATCCGCAAAGTGACGCCCACAGGAGATGTCAGCACCTTTGCTGGGAGCCTGGGCCAAAGCGGGTTTGTGGACGGTTCCGGTGTTGCCGCCCGTTTCAGCCACCCGAATGGCATGACGATCGATGGGAGCGGGAATCTTTTCGTGACCGAGTATAACAACCACACCATTAGGAAAATCACGCCCACTGGGGTGGTCAGCACCTTTGCTGGCAATGGTTCGGGAGGAAGCACTGATGGCACTGGCAGCGCCGCTCGGTTCCTTTTCCCTGCTGGAATTACCCTCGACCCTGCTGGAAACCTATTCGTGGCCGACGCCGGGGATACGATCCGAAAAGTGACGCCCGCCGCCCAGGTGACCACCTTGGCCGGTGGCTACGGGATAGAGGGAGCGGACGATGGACAAGGAAGCTCTGCCCGTTTCTACTATCCTGAGGGCCTGGCCTGGGATTCCTTCACTGGCCGGATACTGGTTGCTGATTCATACAACATGACGATCCGCGCCATAACTCCCGGCGGTCTGGTGAGCACCTTGGCCGGATCTCCACCACTGTCTGGCAGCGCGGATGGCCAAGGATCCTTGGCCCGATTCTGGTTGCCTGTCGGAGTCGCATCAAATAGCACTGGAGCCATCTTTGTGGCGGAAATGGGAAATCAGACGATCCGTAAAGTGGCTCTGGACGGTACTGTTAGCGCCTTTGTGGGCAGCCCCAAGCAAGCCGGCGATGCCGACGGCACGAGTACTGCAGCCCGATTCAGATATCCATTCGGTTTGGCTGTGGATGGGGCCGGAAACCTGTTGGCCTGCGAAGCCGCTGGCCACCGCATCCGGAAAATCACTCCGGCCGGTGTCGTCACAACTTTGGCAGGGTCCTATTCAGGCAGAGGGTCCGCTGATGGGGTCGGAACGGCGGCCCAATTCTACCAGCCGGAATTCATCACCCTGGACGCCGCGGACAATGCCTATGTGACGGACAATATGAACCACACGATCCGCAAGATCACTCCCGCTGGGGTGGTGAGCACCGTGGCCGGCAGCGCAGGCCAGCCTGGCAGCGCCGAAGGAGCTGGCGCCACGGCCCGGTTCAATTTCCCGTCCGGCATCGCCATGGATTTGGCCGGTAATCTTTATGTAGCAGATTATGCCAACCACACCCTGCGCAAGATCACGCCGGACGGCACGGTGAGCACATTGGCGGGAAGCGCTGGCCAGCCTGGGGCTGCGGATGGCACGGGTTCAGCCGCACGTTTCAACAACCCCTATGCCATGGTTCTCGATCCTGTCTCTGGCAATCTTCTGGTGGGGGATTCGGGGAACTCGACCATCCGCCTGGTGACTCCCTCGGGTGTGGTGAGCACCCTCGCCGGTCAAGCGGGAAAGAAAGGCAATTTATTGGGAGCCCTCCCTGGCGTGATCACCCCGGCGGCTAGCATCGCCCGTCTTCCGGATGGAAGGTTCGTATTCAGCACCGCTAACGGCCTGATCCTGCTCAATCCCTGAGATCTCTTTAGCGCTTGAAGCTGGATCCACCGAATTCCAAGTCCCTTTCCGGGAGTTGATATGAAGGTCATCACCGCTTCCTGGAAGGTCATACTGGGATGCTCATCCAGGATTAACTATGCCGCTTTGGGACCTTTCCATTCCCCTGGACCCAGCCCTTTCTGAACCGCTATACCTCCAACTGGTCTCAGGCCTCATCACACGCATCCAGGGCGGATCGCTCAAACCGGGCGATCCGATTCCTGGCACGCGGGCCCTGGCAGAGCAGCTTGGCATCCACAGGAATACCGTGCTGGCGGCCTTCCGGGAGCTTGTGGCCGAAGGCTGGATCGAGACCAAGGTTGGAGATGGGACTTTCGTGAGCCTGACCCCTCCTTTGGCCAAGCCCCTGCCCAGGGCGCCCCAGCAATCTTCTTCTCCTCAGCTGCCTTCCGTTGCCCCAGTGCCACGTTTCCAGGCCCAGACCGGGCTTCCCGATGGCAGGCTCATTCCCGCTGGCGCCTTCGCCCGCGCCTATCGCTGGGCGCTCCGGATGGTCAATCGGGATGGCGCCCCGCCGGACCCTTACGGCCCGCTTCGGCTCCGCCTGGCGCTTGTGGACATGCTGGCCTACAGCCGCGGACTGCGTTCGGAACCCGAGTCCTTGATGGTGACCCCAGGCGGCGGCGCGGCGCTCGGCCTTGTCGCCGATGCCCTGCTCTCGCCAGGTGATGAAGTCGTGGTGGAATCTCCGGGTTACCCGGTGGGCTGGGACGTTCTTCGGAAACGCGGCGTGAATTTGTCGGCGGTCCCGGTGGACGATCAGGGGTTGGACACCAAAGCGCTCGAACAAATTTGTGGCGAACGGAATGTACGAGCTGTGTTCGCGACTCCGCAACGCCAATACCCGACTACAGTCCCAATGGCCCAAACCCGGCGCATGGAGCTTTTGAACCTCGCTAGGCGGCACGGTTTTCTCATCCTGGAATACGACCACGATACCGAATTCCAGTTCGAGGGCGTGCCCCCATTGCCCTTGGCCAGTGAGAACCAAGGATCCGTGGTGTTCATAGGCGCGCTTTCCAAAATCTTCGCACCCGGAATGCGGTTGGGCTTGATCCACGGACCCGCGGCCCTGATCCATCGCATCGCTTCCGCCCGGGAGTCTGCGGATCTTCCGGGAGATCCAGTGCTTGAGTGGGCCATTGTTGATTTGCTGGAAAGCGGAGAACTCCTGCGCCACCTGAATCGGACCCGCCGCATTTATCAGGCACGCCGGGACCATTTGGCCGCGCAGCTCACTCAGACCTTTGGCGACATATTCACCTTTACGCCACCTTCAGGGGGCATGGCCTTGTGGCTACGCGCATCAGGCGATACCGATATGGACGCCTGGTCCAAGGAAGCTGCACGTCAAGGCGTCATGCTTCGATCCTCCAGCGCCTTCGATCTTGGGAAAAGGGCTTGCTCGGCGGCTCGGCTTGCTTTCGGAGCCCATGACGAACGAGAACTCACGGACCTGGTCCAACGGCTGAAGCTTTGTCAGCCTAGCAGACCCGGCTGAGTCCTTTTTGGTCTGCCGCGGCTGCACTGGTTTCACAGCACTCCAGGGCAACGGGCCCTCCTTGTGCTGACAGCTGGGAACTTCTCCAAAGTCCAGGCATGGGCGGGACAATAGCTCCATGAGTTTCGCCCATCTGCACCTTCATACCGAGTATTCCCTGCTGGATGGGCTCACGCGCATTCCTGATCTCGTGAAGAAATGCCAGGCCTCGGGGATGCCATCGGTGGCCGTGACCGACCACGGAAATATGTTCGGCATGATGCGGCTCTTCGATGCCTGCGAGAAGACCGCAGATAAGGATGGTAATTGGGCGGTGAAGCCGATCCTTGGGAGCGAAGTATATGTGGCCCCGCGCACCCGCTTTGACAAGAAGCTGGATGCGAAAAATTCCGACACGTCCGAGGAGGGCCTTGAGGATTGTGTGGATCCCAGCGGCAGCCGGGATGCGGGCTACCACTTGGTGCTGCTAGCGAAGAATCCGGTTGGATTCGCGAACCTCAGCAAGCTCGTGTCCAAGGGTTTCACCGAAGGGTTCTATTACAAACCGCGCATCGACAAAGAACTGCTGAAAGAGCACAGCGAGGGACTCATCGCGCTGACCGCATGCCTGGGGGGCGAGGTCCAGGCCCGCATCCTGCAAAACCGGTTGGACCAGGCGGAGCGCGTGGCGCGGGAATTCCGGGACATCTTCGGGGACGATTTCTACCTGGAGATCCAGGACCAGGGCTTCGAGAAGGAAAAGCAGATCATTCCCTACCAGATGGAGCTTTCCAAAAAACTTGGTATTCCCTTGGTCGCAACGAACGACGCCCACTATCTCAACCATGAAGATGCGGATCTCCACGACACGCTGCTCTGCATCGGCACCAAGACCACGAAGGCCAAGGAGAAGCGCATGCGCTTCGCCACGGACCAATTTTTCGTGAAGACACCCGATGAGATGCGAATGGTGTTTCCGGAGCATCCCGAATATCTGGAACGGACTTTGGAGATCGCTGCCAAGGTGGATCTCTTCCCCATCACGCGCAAGCCCGTGACGCCGTCCTTTCCGGTCCCGGAAGGCTACACGCTTGAGAGTTATTTCGTCCAGACGGCGAGGGAATGCTTCGAGATGCGGATGCAGGGCTGCCGGCCTTTCTGGGGCGCGGGCGCGCTGAAATATCCCGAAGAAAAATACCGTGAACGTCTGGAATTCGAGATCAACACCATCCTGAGCATGGGCTTTCCTGGCTACTTCCTGCTGGTCTGGGATTTCATCGCCAAGGCCCGTGATATGGGCGTTCCCGTAGGCCCCGGGCGAGGTTCGGCGGCGGGGAGCATCGTGGCCTGGTCCATGAAGATCACTGATATCGATCCCATGCAATACGATCTTCTGTTCGAACGGTTCCTCAATCCAGAGCGGGTGTCCATGCCCGACGTGGACATTGATTTCTGCCGGGACGGCCGCCAGAAAGTCATTGATTACGTCACCGAAAAGTACGGCCAGGACCGTGTCTCCAACATCATCACCATCAACCAGCTCAAGACCAAGGCCGTCATCAAGGATGTCGCCCGCGTTTTCGAGAAGGACTTCAATTGGGCCAACACCCTGACAAAGCTCGTGCCCCAGGAGCCGGGCAAGCCCATCACCATGGCCGAGGCGCTCCAGAAGTCGGACAAGCTGCGGGAGATGTATGAAACAGATCCCGAAGTGAAAAACGTGCTCGACATCTCCGCGCGGCTGGAGGGCCTGGCCCGCAACACCGGTGTCCATGCGGCTGGCGTCATCATCGCGCCCGACGATCTCACCACGTTCGCACCGCTCTGCATGGACCGCGACAAGAAGGTGATGGTGCAGTACTCCATGATGGAGGCGGAGCGCGCGGGCCTCCTAAAGATGGATTTCCTGGGCCTGGAAACGCTGACCCAGATCGCGAAGATCCAAAGCTATGTGGAGGCCCGCCACGGGAAGCCCGTGGACATGGAGGCCCTCCGCGCCTTTGATGACAAGAAGACCTTCGACTTGTTCGCCAGCGGCGACACCGACGGCATCTTCCAGTTCGAATCCGGCGGCATGAAGCAGCTGCTCCGCCAGCTGGGGCCCGACCGCTTCGATGATCTCATCGCGCTGAATGCGCTTTTCCGCCCCGGCCCCCTGGGCGCGGGCATGGGCGAGACCTACGTGAAACGGCGCCACGGCGCCGAACCCGTGACCTATCAATTCCCGGTGCTGGAGCCCATCCTGGCTCCCACCTACGGCGTGATCCTGTACCAGGAACAGGTCATGCAGATCGCCAGCGCCATCGCAGGCTATTCCTTGGGCGAGGCAGACATGCTCCGCCGGGCCATGGGCAAGAAGGATCTTCTCAAGATGCAGAAGGAGAAATCCAAGTTCATCGAGCAGGGCGTGGCCCGCGGCTTTGATGAACGGAAAGTGGGCGAGATCTTCGACCTCATCGAGTATTTCGCGGGCTATGGCTTCAACAAGAGCCACAGCGCGGCCTATGCGATGGTGGCCTATGAAACCGCCTACCTGAAAGCGAACCACCCCACGGAATTCATGGCGGGACTGCTCAGCACCAAGAGCGGCCGCACCGATGACGTGGTGAAGTACATCCAGAACTGCCGCGAAAAAGGCATCGAAGTGCTGGGGCCGGACATCAACGCCTCAGGCATGGACTTCACGGTGACCGGCGAGAAGCAGATCCGCTTCGGGTTCGCGGCGGTGAAGGGGCTCGGCGAAGCGGCGCTCCAGGCCATTCTGGAAGCCCGGAAGGCCGAAGGAGGCTTCAAGGATTTCTTCCACGCCCTGAAGGCCACCGACTTGTCCAAGGCCAATCGTCGAGTCTGGGAATCCCTTATCAAGGCCGGGGCCTTGGATAGTCTGGAGCCCCATCGGGCCGCGTTGCTCGCTGGCCTGGCCTCGGCCATCGAAAGCGCATCCAAGGGATCCAGTCCTGATCTCGGAATGATGAGCCTTTTTGATGAAGCTGAGATCGCCAGCTGCAGTGCCGATTGGCATCTTCCCGAAGACATCGCCCCCATGAGCCGCCGTGAGCGCCTGGCCGCAGAGCGGGAGACTCTTGGCCTCTTCGTCAGCGGCCATCCTTTGGAGGAATTCGCCGACGCTGTCCGCGTCCATACGCGAGGGACCATAGATCAGATCTCCGAATTGGCCGCAGGTGGGCACGTGCAGGATCGTGATGAGGTGATCGTGGCGGGCATGGTCAGCAACGTGACCTTCAAGACCAACCAGAAAGGCGAGCCCTGGGGCATCCTTCAGATCGAGGACGTGACCAGCAAGTTGGAAGTCCTGCTCATGGCCGGGTTATTCAACTCCCAAACCAAGCTCCGCAGCCGCCCTTTCGAAACCTTCCGCCACCTCTGCCTGCCCGATGCCCTGTTGCGCATCACCGGCGAGTTGAAGATCGAGACCATCACCAGCAACGATGAAGATGAAGAGGACAGGACGGTGCTGAAGGTGTTCGCCACGAGCCTGGAGGACCTGGAAACCTTCCAGGGAAAGGGCTTCAGCGGCGCTGTGGTGCGCCTGCCCCCGGGCCAATGCCCGCCCAATATCTGGCCTCTGCTGAAGCAATACAAAGGCGACCTGCCCGTGCAATTTGAATACCGGAGCCATGAGGGCCTGGTCGCCCGGGTGAAAGCGGGAAGCGAGATCCGGTTGCGGTTCGACGCCGATTTGGCGGAAAAGCTGGCCAAGGAAGCCGGGTGCGCGTTGAGTTGGACATATTGAGGGCGTGGGCCATGAGCTAACGGCCATGAGCCATGAGGTTCATGGGGATGCGGCCGTAGGCGCCTCCAAATTAGCTGATAGCCGAGCGACCTTCAGCCCGCAACCCGGCCCATCCAAAGAAATACCTATTGCATTTTGTTTAACCCCCGCATACTGAAAAGAAGTTCGCATTCGCGGGCCCGTACACAACAGCATTGCCACCTTGCCTGGAAGGGACGATGCACCACCCAATCCAGGAAGAAGAAATAGGAAGCAGTCATGGCACAAGGCACCGTCAAATGGTTCAACGCAGAAAAGGGCTTCGGCTTCATCACTCCTGATGAAGGCGGCGCAGATCTTTTCGTGCACCACTCCGCAATCGAAACCACGGGTTTCCGCACCCTGGATGAGAATCAGCGCGTCAGCTTCAACGTCGGCCAGGGCCAGAAGGGCCCCCAGGCTACCAACGTCCAGAAGATCTGAACGATTTTCTAGTCGTACTGTTCAAAATAGATCGGCCTCCAATTGGGGGCCGATTTTTTAGGGGCAGTTACGTCTTGGGCGGTGCTTTTCTGCCCAAGATGTTACTGCCCCTGTCATGAAAGCCAATCCGAAAAGCTGAAATGGGCGGTTTTAGGAAAACGCCGGAATGGGTGTGACCTGGACCATCAGACCGAGTTTCTCGAGGTCGCCAATGTGCCTCTGGATGCTACGGTGGCGGGACTGAGAGAGGGAGGTTGGGAGATGGGTTCCTGGTAGGTGGCGCCTTTGCTCATCAGGCGGTAGATGATCACCGCGAGTTTTCTGCGATCGCCATCGTGCCTTCTTCTTGCTTCCAATCTGGGCGCAGAGGTGGCGGTATTTGCCCCCGAGGTGGCAGTCTTTCGCCTTCACGGCGGCGATGGCGCATTCCATCAGGGCGCTGCAAGGTACGGGTTCCTCTTCGGGCGGCGGCGCGCTATTTTTGCCTCCACTCTCGGCACCCAGGTGCTACGCCCGCCCAGGCGGATAGGTGTTTCTCGGTGGGCCACGCTCATGTCCACACCGATCTCGGCAAGGATCACACACGCGGATGTGAGGCTGATGCCGGGAATACTCATCAGCAACTCCAGCTAGCGCTTGCGAGGGGCCATCTGCGCTGCGATGAGCCTCCACATCTGGATGTTTTCCTCCACGACTTCCAGCCGCTGAGTTGCAGCGCCAGCGCTTCCTGGGAACCGGGAACAGGGGCGCTTCCAGGGCCGCCGTCAGCATCCCCAGTTTCTTCTTCACAGAGTGGTGGATGAGCTTGGGGAGTTCGTCCACGACGCTCCGTCCTTCCGCCAGGGATTCCAGAATCGCCATGCCGGATGTGCCGAACACATTGCTCAGCACGGTTCCCAAGGTGACCCCCTGACGTGCGAGAAGCCGCTGGACTTCATTGCGCATGCTGGTCCGCGCTTGGATGAGCTGACGACGAAACCGCGTCAGTTCCCGGGCATCGCGGAATTCCTGCTTGGGCACGAAGCTTGGGCGAATGAGGTCGTGCCGCACCAGGCCCGCGATCCACCTCGCATCCTTGCGGTCGGTCTTATGGCCGCGCAGGTTTTGCATGTGGTTCGGATTCCCCACGGTCATCTGGACGTGGCCTTCCAGTGCCGCGAAAACGGGCATCCAATACACGCCCGTGGCCTCCATCCCCACCGCCTGGCAGCCACTGGCGAAGAGCCAATCCCGAAGCTCTCTCAGGCCCTGTAGAGCCGTGGGGAAACTCCGCTCCTCGTAGCGAGGCCCGCCACTGGGGCCAGAGCGCACCAAGCAGGCCACGATGATGGCCGAATGGACATCCAGCCCGCAAGCCACGGGCTGGATGACTTCAGCGACTTCCCGGTCCATGGGACCTCCTCTCGAAAAGGGAGGGATGTCCGATGCACGGGGCGAATGAACAGCGACACTGTCATCCGTGCAGACTCTTCCAAGTCGCAACACAATGTGATACCACTACCCGTGCGGGCCAGTCTTATGTGCGGAGTTTCCACTGCCATAGGAGCCGCGGCCACCATTTAGGACATCCCTCAAGATGAGCCTGCGCCGCTTGGCCCGCACCTATCAAACCCATACCCTCAAACTATTAACGCCCACTCTGGGCTTTCAGCCCACGTGATGCCCCTGCAGCGGGCAACGAGTCTTATGTCGGCCAAGATGTCCGATTTGCAAGATGTTGCTCTGATGAAATGTGAAGTCTTTGCATCCCCCAATATCGGTCACAGGCCGACGCGATGGATGGTGGTCCGAGGAAAATCGAAGGCATAAAGCAACAAGTAGCAGCAGCCAGTGCATTTCTGTCCAGGGCGTTCTTGCTCACTTCAAAGAAAATCCACCCATCAAAAAACCACCCACAGGCCTGAACATCAGGCACTGCGGGTGGTTTCAAGTGAGTTACTGCTATTTACTGCGTAACCGCGAAAGCCACTCTGTCATCCCTCACCCTATCCAGATCCAGGATCTTGACGGTGGCGCTGGAACGGTCGGCGGCGTAGGAGATGGTGTAGTGCTGGTCCTTGATGAGGGAGCCGGGCACCACGTTGACCTTGCCGATCTTGGCCACGCCCAGGTCCGCGGCCTTGATGAGCACGACGGGTTCGGCGGGGCCGTCCAGCAGCAGATCCTTGTCGAAGCGCATGGCCTTGGCGTTGACGCCCATGCGGTTCTTGGAGAAGAAGGGAATGATAACCACCCCATCCTGCTCAAGCTTGGTCTGTTCACCCACGATGTAGTGCATGGAATTGAGCTTGGCTTTTTGTTTCTCGCTGAGCGTGTTCAGGGATGCCACCTGATCCATGAGGCCAGTCTTCTCCTGCCGCAGAGCCACGATGTCGGCTTCAACGCGCTGCTTCTCGATGTTCAGGCTGTCCAGCTGCTTGGCGAGATCCTGGCCCTTCTTGATGGCTTCATCGCGCTCGCCTTCGGTTTTCACCTTGGCCTGCTTGATGGATTCGGTCGGAGACAGCGGGGCATGGCCCTGGCTCACGCTCGTGCCGTACTTGCCATTGACGTAGAAGTGATAGACTTCCCAGCCCGGTTCAAGTTTTTCAAGAATGTTGGTTTTGGCGATCAGATCCTTGGCTTTTTCTTCATTCAAACCACGATGCCGCAGAAAGGCCATGGCCATGGCGTAATGGTTGTCGCCTTCCTTGGCCAGCACGGGCTTGGGCAGCAAGGAGCGGAGGCTGTTGATCTTTTTGTTGAGTTCGCCGATCTCCTGGTCCTTGTCGAGGATGGCTTGGAGAAGACTGCCGGTTCCGGTGCCCTTTTCAGCCTTGAGGCGGGCTTCCAGCAGGGCCTTCTGGTCAGGCGTCAGCTGCATGGTTTCAGGGTTGGGCTTCACATCCTGGATGCCGGCCTGGGCCAGCTGCTGTTGCTGTTGCTGCCCCGCCTGCTGGACCTGGGTCTGCACAGCCTGGGCCTGTTCGGCCTTCTGCGCCATGTCCTTTACTTGCGTATCCTGCTTGCCGCAGGCCAAGACAAGCGTGAGCATTGCGGCCGCGAGGATCGTTCGGATCCTGGGATTGAGTGTGCTGGGTTTCATGGGATCTCCAAAAGGGGGTTGTTTGATTACTTCCAATCTATTCATTGTCCTACATGGTTCCGGAAAATCAGCAAAAAGCCCTGCAATGGACGGATCAGCGGACCAATTGCATGGATGAACTGAATGGAAACATCGCTCTGACAAGCCCATGACAAATGGTGGTCGGAGGTAAAAAACCGGAATCAACGAGTCTTTAGGCCGAGTCTGAAGGGATCAATTAGAAAGGTTGAGGTTCGAAAGAATCCGAGAATCCCCAAATGCGCTCATAACCCTATGTTGATTTGTGTACGGTAAAAGGATCCACTACCCAACTAGGTGCCTGAATGGCTGGACGGGAGGATTTCTTTTTCCCATTGCTATGCAAATGCCAATTGAAATCCGGAGTGGACAATTGGTGTGATTCGCATCACGTCCGCTGGTAGCAACTCAAAATCTTGAGGATAAACTTAAACTCCCCTTCGCCAAGGAAAGCATATGCAGCGATTGCTTCTAACCGTCTTGTTCGCAGTTCTGTTTTCAAACCCAATGAACGCACGGGCCGATCGCCTTTTTCGCGAGTCGAAGGATATTCCAGAACTGGCTTCTATCGAACAACCTCAGCTCGAAGCGACCTCCTCGAATGTCAAGAACCTTCGCGTGTCGGTGGGGCACGGGGAATTTCTACTGCAGCAAGGTTCTGCGGCGAGGATTCAACGGGATGGAAAAGCTGTTGGAATCTATTTTAAAGGCGAGGGCGTCTTTAAATACCGTACCGATGACAAGGTGGAATTCCCTCGTTCCAAGTACAACGCGGCGAAAGTGGGGGGGGTGCGCTGGGCCGAGCCGGACCAGGCGATGGAATTGACCACGCCATTCCAGGAGGCTTTGATCTGGTTTCAGGACCAGCCCCTGCCCAGTCTCGAAGGCGCCACCGGGGCAGATCTGAATGTTTTCTACCCAGCCGCCCTACGGTGGGCGGACGACGTAGATGGTCCTTGCCGCACCCATCTCCAGTACTCCCATCAGGTCCAAGGCGGTCTCGCACCTCTGGTGATAGCCAGCTTGAAAGGCTCCCGAAGCTTCCTCTATGTCTTCGACCCTGCCCAATCCCAGGTGGAGGCTCTCTGGTGCGTGCAGAAGCGCACCGCCATGGACCCACATGGAGCCGACCTTGCCCTGCTATCGCAACAGCCCATCGGATGGAATCAGAAAGTCCCCGTGGCACCAGACTTCCTCCTCTCCGCCGTGGAGATGGATCTGACGGGGTGGCGCAATGACAAGGCGAGGTTGATGGTCACAGAAACCCTGGTGCCTGTATCACGGTCTCTCTCGTGTCTCACCATGAGCCTGTTGAATGACCGTTTTGCTGGATCCCTGGATGATCGTAGGGAACTGGTTCTGCGAAGTGTGAAAGATGAACAAGGTCGCGATGTGGGCTTCAGCCATCGCCAGGGCGAAGTGTTGATCCGCTTGAATCAGTCAGCTGAGGCCAGGAAACCCTTCAAGCTCACCTTCGAGATCGAGGGCGATTTCCTCGTCCGGCCAGGGGGTGACAATTACTGGGAGTTGGGTACGTCACCCTGGTTTCCCCAACCGGATCTGAACGGTCAGGCCTACAGCATCAAGGCCCGCATCCGCACCCAGAAGCCATTCGTTCCCATGGCCTGCGGCCGCACTGCCCGGCGATTCGAGGAAGATGGCTTCAATGGAGTCGAAGTGCGTATTGACGAACCTATCCAGTTTTTCGTGGTGCTGGCGGGGAAGTACAGCATGCAGGAGGAAACCAAGGATGGCCTCACCATCCGCGTTGCGACATACGCTTTCGCACCGCGCGATGCCCCCAAGCTCTTCACCCTGACACGGAACATCATCAACTACTACCAGAGCTTCTTGGGACCATTCCCCTTCAAGGAATTCAACATCATCGAGAAAAACAGCTGGGGCTACGGCCAGGCTCCACCAGGGGTGATGCTGATCACCAAGGAAGCTTTCAACCCTATTGCGGATGAGATCAACCGGTACTTTTCAAGGGGCATCAACGAGCGTTTCGCCCACGAGATCGCCCACCAGTATTGGGGGCATGTTGTGAAGATGCCTTCAATCGAAGAACAATGGCTTACTGAGTCTTTTTCCGAATATTCGGCAGCTCTTTTTCTGCGCTATGTCAAAAGGGTGTCCGAGTTCGATCTGCTGGTTCAGAACTGGCGCACCCACGCCGAGGCTGCCACAGCTGCATCCGCTATCCCAACCGCCAACGACCTTTGGAATGGATCCAACAATTGGGAGCGGTTCCGATTCCGCACTGGCTTGATTTACGACAAAGGCGCCTATTTGCTGTACTGCCTTAACCAGGAGTTAGGGGACAAGGTGTTTCTGACCTTCCTCAAATCCTACCAAGCTACATTTCGATGGAAGTTTGGGACAACCGAGCACCTCAACGGGTTGCTCAAACATATAACCGGCAAGGACCACGCGGCATTTTTTGACCGTTACTACTGGGGCTCGGAACTTCCCCCAAAGCCTGGGACAGTCCCCGGTAAGCCCTGACGCATCGCTTGGTAAATCAGGAAGAATGCGGGCCGTGGCCAACGACGCGGACCCGCTAGACTGGATGCAGGAGTAGCCATGTCCAAAACTGTCCGTATCGCCAATGGCCAAGGATTCTGGGGGGACAGCATCGATGCGCCGGTGAGGCTCATCGAGTACGGGAAGATCGACTACCTGACCCTGGACTATCTTGCCGAGGTCACTCTTTCCATCATGCAGAAGCAGAAACGGAAGAACCCCGCTTTGGGCTACGCCACGGATTTCGTGGACTTGATGGCGCGCACGCTGCCGATGATCAAGGCCAAAGGCATCCGCGTCATCGCCAATGGGGGCGGCGTGAATCCCGAGGCCTGCCGTGCGGCCATCATGGAAGTGGCGAAAAAGCTCGGCGTCACGGGCCTCAAGATCGCCACGGTCACCGGCGATGACGTGCTGGACCGCTTGGATGAATTCAAAGCGAAGGGCCTGAAGCTCGCCAACATGGATACCGGCGAAGGGCTGTTCGACGCTGAGCGCGACATCATCAGCGTCAACGTCTACCTGCAAACCCAGGCCATGGTGGACGCCCTGGACACCGGCGCGGATATCGTGCTGACGGGCCGCTGCACGGACCCCGGCCTGACGCTGGCGCCGCTGATCCACGAATTCGGATGGGCCGCGGACGACTGGGACCGCCTCGCCGCGGGCACCATCGCCGGGCACATCCTGGAATGCGGCGCCCAGGCCACCGGCGGGAATTTCACGCGGTGGTGGGAAGTTCCGGATCTCTGGAAGGTAGGCTATCCCATCGCCGAAGTGAGCGAAGACGGAACCTTTTTCGTGACCAAGCCCGAAGGCAGCGGCGGCATGGTCACGGTGGACACGGTGAGTGAACAGCTGGTCTATGAAATGGGCGATCCGAAGGCTTACTTGACGCCGGATGTGGTGGCGGATTTTTCAAGCATCCAACTTCGCCAAGCTGGCCCCGACCGCGTGGCCGTGAGTGGCATCAAAGGTGGTCCCCGAACGCCTTTCCTCAAGGTGAGCGGCGCGTATTTGAAGGGCTACAAGGCCTCGGGCCAGTTGACCCTTTGCGGACCGAGAGCCCTGGAAAAGGCCAAACTCTGCGCTGACATCGTCTGGAAGCGCCTTGAGGCCGCTGGGTGCATGTACGAACACACGGACGCCGAGTATCTCGGCAGCTCCACCGTTCATAAAGGCATTGCCTTCGAACCCACTGAGCCTGCGGAAATCGTGTTGCGGCTCAGCGTGAAGGACAGCGACAAAAAGAAAGTCGAGCGCTTTGGGCGCGAGCTCGCGCCTCTCGTCACCGCCGGTCCAGCTGGTGTGACCGGGTTTGCCGGGGGCCGCCCCAAGGCGACGGAAATTGTCGCCTATTGGCCGGCTTTGATTCCAAGGGAAGAGATCACCTGGAAGGTGAGCGCGGAGGAAGTGTAGGCAGAGCTGGTTGTTCGCCAGAGAGGCCGCTCCTTTCGGCCATCACCCGGGCCTGGCAGTCCGGGCAGATGCCGTGGGTGAAGCTCGCTTGGCTACGCGCCTCTACATAGGTTTCAAGCTGGCCCCAGTAGCCCTGGTCGTCCCGCACCTTGTGGCACCACGCGCAGACCGGCAGGAGGCCCTTCAACTCGCCGACTTCTTCAAGGGCTTGGCTGAGTTCGAGATTCAGGGCCTGCTGTTGGGTGATGGCCACCCGCAGACCACCCACCACGGCCGCCACCAGTAGGTACACCAAGGCATGATCGAGGAATTCCCACACCACAAAGAACGTATTGAGATGGACGTGTCCCGCCCAATAGTCCACCAAACTCCAGGCAGTGGTGTTGATCAAGGCCACGGCCACGGCCCAACGCCATCCGGCCATCCAGGCCGAAAGCAGCACCGGCAGGATGTAGAAGGCCGAAAATTCCAGTTCCAGTCCCGTGGTGTAGTCCAGCCACGCCACCACGAGCGTGACGGCCAAGCTTGCGACCACGCCTGTTTTCGGTGACAAGGGAAATTCTGCCATCCGCACCTCGTTTTCGATTTGGAAGCCAGGTCCGTGCCGTTAGTGGAGAATCATTTCAACAATTCAGATACCAGCTCTGGCACCCGCTCCGTAGCCGAACCCCGTCGCTGTTCGACGAATCGCGTGTTTGACTCGGGAAATTCAAGGTTGATCTCGATGGTGCGGGTTCCTGGCGGTACCGCATTCACGAAACCTGCGGCGGGATAGACCGTGCCCGAGGTGCCGATCGCAACGAAGAGACCGCAGTTTTCCAGAGCCGCGAAAATCCTATTCATCTCCAGGGGCATCTCCCCGAACCAGACGATATGCGGCCGCAACTGCCGCTGCAGGTCGCAATGGGGGCAGCGGCTCTCCGGCAGAATGTCATCCATCCAGGTGGAAACAGCGCCGCAAGCCAGGCATCGGGCCTTCAGCAATTCTCCATGCATGGGGATGAGATTCCTGGAGCCCACCCGGGCATGGAGGTCATCCACATTCTGGGTGACCAGCAGCAGCGGGCCAGGCCAGCCTTGTTCCAACGCCACCAGAGCATGGTGCGCCGCGTTGGGCGACACATCTCCGAGCCTGCGTCGGCGCTCATTGTAAAAGCGCTGCACCAGCTCAGGATTGCGCCGGAAGGCCTCGGGGGTCGCCACGTCCTCCACCCGGTGCTGCTCCCACAACCCACCGTTATCGCGGAATGTCGGCAGACCGCTTTCAGCGGAGATGCCAGCGCCGGTAAGGATGACGATGGATCTTGAGGCAGCAGGCCCCATGGGCGCTCCGACGGGATGGTGCAACCATTAAACCAGATACTGATGACCCGTGCTCCAACGCCACGACTGCTGATCTTGATAGCCAGAAGTGTTGATTTCGCGCCATGAAAGAAACCCATGGGGCCCCTGGCGCATTCAAATGAGGCCGCTGTGCTAAATTTAAAGCCCGGCCCGCCCAGCCACCTTGAGGTTTCATGCGCTTTTTCCCGCCTACTTGCCCACGCGAAAACTGCTCCCGCCACATACAGCGGGGTTTCACGCTCATGGAGCTGCTGGTGGTGATGACCATCATCGCCCTGCTCTCGACCGTCGGCATCGTGGGCTACCGGCACAGCACGAAACTCTCAAAGGAATCCGTCCTGAAAGAAAATCTCTTTCAGATCCGCCATGCGCTGGAGCAGTACCACGCGGACCGCAGCCGTTACCCGTCTTCGCTTAGCGATCTGAGGACCAAGGGCTATGTGCGGGAGATTCCCAAAGACCCCATGACCAATTCATCAGAAACGTGGCGCACGATTTTGGAAGGTGCCGACCCCGATGCGCCGGATGCAGAACCCGGCATCTTCGATGTCCGCAGCGGCAGCCAGGACATCAGCGAGGACCAGGTCCCGTACAGCGATTGGTGATCGGGTGATCAATGGCCGATCTTGATTCCCGCCAGGGCCATCGCTATGACAGCCCGGAGATCCTGGCTTATCTGAATGACCTCCACGCTAGCCACGATGGGCCCCAAGGCGCGGGTCTGGCAACAGCCTTCGCCGCGCATGGATTGCATGGCTTCCCGGCCATCCAGGTCGGCATGAGCGAAGGCAAGCTGCTCACCCTTTTATTGCGTCTGGCGGGTGCCAAGAAAGTCGTGGAATTTGGCACGTTGGCGGGCTACTCCGCCATCCGCCTGGCTCAGGCCCTTCCTTCGGATGGCCGCCTCTGGACATTGGAACTGGAAGAAAAGCATGCAGAGGTGGCACGGAAAAACCTTTTGGCAGCAGGCCTGTCCGACCGTGTGGAGGTCCTGGTTGGACCGGCCCTGGAAGCACTGCCCGCGCTGGAATCTGAAGCACCGTTCGACGCTGTGTTTCTCGATGCGGACAAAGGCCGCTATGACCTGTACGCGCGGTGGGCTGCCCTCAACCTGCGTCAAGGCGGGCTTCTGCTGGTGGACAATGCCTATTTTTTCGGGGAGCTCCTGGACCAGGTCCCAGATGCGCTGGCTGTGCGCCGCTGCCACGAAGAAGCCGCCCAGGCCTTCGACACGGTCTGTATTCCGACGCCCGATGGACTTCTTCTGGGAATTAAAAAATGATCTTGAACCTTGATCTTCTCGAGGGTGCTTTCGCGGTGGTCCGCCTAGGCCCGGAAGAATCCGTTCCGGCATGGGCGCGGGGTGGAGCCCTCTGGTCCATCACCCAGACCCCCGAAGAACTCTCGATTCTGTGTGCTTCCGAGCGTGTGCCGACTGGGCTTCGCATTGAAGGTCCCTTCCGGGCCCTGAAGGTGCGGGGTCCCCTGGATATGGCCATGACTGGTGTACTGACCTCCATCGCTGTCCCTTTGGCGGATGCGGACGTGAGCATCTTCGCGCTTTCAACTTTTGATACGGACTATGTGCTGGTGCGCGAGACCGCGTTGGATGCGGCCCTCAAGGCCCTTCGCTTCGCCGGTCATCAGGTTTTATAAGGGTCCCGCCATGGAAAAGACACTTCACCGCCTTGACCGCGCCTCCTTGGTGCTGCTCCTGCTTTGGCTCGGCATGTCGCTGGGTTTTGCGGCGCTCATGGCGCCAGCGCTGTTTTCCAATCTGCCATCCAAGGATCTCGCGGGCCGGATCGCGGGCGTGATGGTGGCGCGGCTGGATATCGCCGCATGGGTGGCCTTCGGCGGCGCGCTTTGCCTGAGTTATGGCGGGCGTTGGCTCCATGAGATCCATGATTCCAGCCCCATCGGCCCCCTGCGCCTTTGGAGCGCTGCGGTCCTGGTCGCACTGCTTTTCACGTTCTCCAGCACCTTCCTGGCCACGCCGAAGCTGCATGAACTGCGCGCGCAGATGAACGCGCCCGTGGACTCCCTGCCCCAAGATGATGCGAGGCTCCAGAGCTACCGCAAGACCCACGGCCTCTCCACGCAGTTTTTCTTCATTCGCGTGGTCTTGGCTGCGGCTTTGGCCTGGGGCTTGGGCAGCCTTCCCAAAGAAAAGCAGCCCGAGGCGTGAGGGGATAGCTACTAAGAGCGATAGCTTCAGGTATGCCAAGTCATTCAAAGACATAGACCACCAGGGCCCCAAGGGCCCCAAGGTGACTCCTCATGGGCCAGCTTCGGCGGATGAAATTCAGGTGGCCCGGCGGCGGTTCACGCTTAGGTCCATCGCGCCGGGCCACCTGAATTTGCGGGGCCCGGGGCCCGCCGCCCCCCCGCCCCCGGCGGCCCCCGGGCCCCGACGCCCGCGGGGGGGGGGGGGGGGGGGCGCTTCCCGCGTTCCTTGTGGTGGTTTTTTTTTTTAGGCCAACCCCCGCCCGGGGGGGGGGCGCCGCCTGCCTGCCCTTGCATGATGGGCTGTTCCCAGGCTTCCAGCTCTCGGGGGCGCGGTGGCCCAGGGATCAGCTCCCGCAGCCATTCGCGGACTTCCTCGATGCCTGCTTTGGTCAGGGCGCAACTGAAAACCGCGCCGGGATGCCTCTTCTTCATGTCCAATCGATGAGGCCGGGTCAGGCGGTCTACCTGATTCAGCACCAGCAGCCGCGGATGGTCGCCGCAGCCGATTTCGTGAAGCGTCTCACCAACGATTTTCAGGTGTTCTTCCAGATCTGGATTCGCGGCATCCGCCACCACCACCAGCGCATCGGCGGTACGCACTTCGCCCAAGGTCGAGCGGAAGGCCGCCACCAATTGGTGAGGCAGCTTGCGGATGAATCCGACCGTATCGGACACCAGCGCTTGTTTCGGCGCGCCGGTGTCATCATCGGCGCCTAGCCAGGCCTTGCGCGTGGTGGTGTCGAGGGTGGCGAAGAGCATGTCCTTGGGCTCGCCTTCGCCGGTCAGGCATTTCAGGATGCTGGTCTTGCCCGCGTTGGTGTAGCCCACCAGCGCGACTCGCGGCAGGCCTGGAACACGGCCCTGGCGCTGGGTTTCCCGCACCCGTTCCAGGTGCTGGAGTTCCTTTTTAAGCTGCGAAATGCGCAAGCGCGTCATGCGGCGATCCACTTCGATCTGCGTTTCTCCAGCGCCCCCGCGGGTGCCGACGCCGCCGGCCTGGCGTTCCAGGTGGGTCCACGCGCCTTTCAAGCGCGGCAATTCGTATTCGAAGCGCGCCAGTTCCACTTGCGCCCGGGCCTCACGGGTTTGGGCGCGCTGTTCGAAGATGCTGAGGATAAGTCCCGTGCGGTCCATGCAGCGCAGGCCTGTGGACTTTTCGATGTTGCGCACCTGGCTGCCGCTCAGCTCGTCATCGCAAATGAGTATGGCCGCCCCCAGCCGCTTGGCTTCCTGGGACGCGGCTTCAAGTTGGCCCTTGCCGTAGAAACTGCGTGCCTCGGGCGTGGCGCGTTTGAGCCGTTCCTGGCCGAGGGGTTCAATGCCTCCGGCCCACGCAAGCTCTGCAAGTTCCTGCAAATGATCCTCGATGGTCGCTCCCTCGTCGTCGCGCCCTTGCCGGGCGAGGAGGAAACAGCGAGGTTGGATTTCTGCCATGAAGCAAGGATAAGGGATTGCCCGGAACGCAGCCGGAGAAAAAAGTGCGGCGGCTCTGAGGATCGAGTTCCTAGGCCGAAGTCTGGCGTTTCAAGTTGAAAAGTTGAAAAGTTGAAAAGTCGAGGGTTGAAAGTTTCGAGTCCCACCGCCCAGCCGATCTCATTTTTGCTTACCACTACAACTGGCTGATGATGGACTCATGGACATGGCCGCCCTTCACCTCGCCGCGGACCTGGGCGGCTCTGTGCTGTCCGGGCAGGGCGGGGCGCTGGTGCTGGTGGAGCGCCAGCGCGGACACGGCCTTCCAACCCTATTGATTATGGGGACGCGCACACCGCACCTGCTCCAGGCCCTGGAAGCCTGGGAGAGTTGTAAAGCTGAGCTGAATCTTTGCGTGTTGCTTCCGGCTCCGGGCGCCGATCTCAGCGCGGCCTTGGGTTTCCATCGCCGCCGCATCGGTTCGCTTGTGGCCGCTCTGGATGCCAGCCTGCCCTGGCTGGATGATCGCCCCATGCTTCCCAAACGACTGCCGGGGCGGATCTTCATGGCCGCTCCGCAAAAAATCGGTAAAGCTCCGCTTTCGCCATTGGACAAGGCGGAATTGAAAGCGTTCCTCCCCGCATGGGACAAGGAAACGCGGCGCGAAGTCTTTCGCCGGGGACCATGGGTTGAAGTGGAAGGCGTCTTCGAAACGGATCTCTGGCCCGGCGTGGAACTTCCGGCAAATGCCGAACAACGGATTCCACCCCTGGAACTGGCCACTGCATCGGCCCTCATGGATGTGCTGAGATCCGCCCTCCGCAATGTTTTTGGCCAGCCCATCCCCTTACTGCCGCTACCCGGAGATCCTTCTAATCTGCATGCCCTCGCCCAGCTCACGCCCGCCATCGCGGCCTTCCGCGGCCCCGTGGCAGCCTGGCGGATGGTCTATCAGAAACTCGCCGACCTGCCCGCCCCGCCGCACTTCTGCGCCCGCTGCTGAGGCTCCGGTTTGGGGGCAGGGCGTAGAATCAGAACAGTTTTCCCAGAAGGGAGGGTCCCTTGGGAATCAAGGCTCTGCTGGTCTACCCGGAAATGCCCCCGACCTACTGGAGCATGCGCTACGCGCTCCCTTTCCTAGGCTGCAAGGCCTCCCTCCCTCCCTTGGGCCTGATCACGGTGGCTGCGATGCTGCCGGTGGATTGGGACCTGAAACTGATTGATCTGAACATCGAGTCGATTTCCAAGCAGGACATCGAGGCGGTGGATCTGGTGCTCACCTCCGCCATGCTCGTGCAGCGCGTCTCCTTCGAAAAAATCGTCGCGCTTTGCAGGGAAGCGGGCAAGCCTCTGGTGGCAGGCGGCCCCTATCCCACCAGTTGCCACGAGCAGATCCAAGGCGTGGACTACTTCGTGCTGGGCGAGGCGGAGGTCAACCTTCCACCTTTCCTGGAGGACTTCAAAAACGGAACTCCGAAAAACTGTTACCGCGATCCCTCGCGCCCGGACATAACGCACACACCGCCGCCGCGCTTCGACCTGCTGGACCGCAAACGCTATGCGGGCGCGGCCTTGCAGTATTCGCGCGGCTGCCCGCACCACTGCGAATTCTGCGACATCGTGGAACTCTTCGGCCACAAGCCCCGCACGAAAACGCCCGCCCAGATCCTGGCGGAGATGGATCTGCTGTACGAAGGTGGTTGGCGCGGCTCGCTGTTCGTGGTGGATGACAACTTCATCGGCAATCGGCTGGAGGTCCGCCGACTGCTACCCGAAGTGGCCCGGTGGCAGGAGGAACGGAACTATCCGTTCACCCTCTACACCGAGGCCAGCCTCGATCTGGCGGCGGACGAAGCGCTCATGGACGACATGGTGCGGGCGGGTTTCAACATGGTGTTCGTGGGCATCGAAACGCCGGACCAGGCCACGCTCGAAGCGGCTGGGAAAAGTCTGAACAGCCGTGCGGATCTGCTGGCCAGCGTCCGTGCCATCCAGGCGAAAGGGCTGGAAGTGGCTGCCGGGTTCATCGTGGGGTTTGACGAGGACCAGGACGATATCTTCGAGCGCCAGATCCGTTTCATCGGGCAGGCCGCCATTCCCACGGCCATGGTAGGCCTCCTGACGGCCCTTCCGGGGACCCGGCTCCATACCCGGCTGGCTTCGGAGGGACGTCTGCTTTTCACTTCGGTGGGGGGAAACAACACCCACGACCTGGACTTGAATTTCCTTCCGCGCATGGATGCGAACGTTCTTCGCGCGGGGTACAAGCGCGTGCTCGCCGAAGTGTACCGGCCCCGTCGCTACTTCGCGCGCTGTCTCGAACTGATCCGCCGGATGAAGCCCCACAAGACCTCCGTGCGCAGGATCCGGCTCATCGAATTACGGGCCTTCTTCCATTCCCTGGTCCGCCAGACCTTCTCCCGCTACACCTTCGCCTACTGGTCCTACCTGTTACACGGCTTGGCGCTGCGCCCCCGCATGATCGCCGAGCTGGTGACCATGGCCGTGAAGGGCCACCATTTCTTCACCATCACGCGGAGCCTGCTGGAACTCGAGCGCTTCAAGGACAAACTGCAGCGCTCCCGCCAGGATCTCGAAGACCGTCTGAAACGAGCCATCCAAGGCAACGCGAAAAACTTGGCTGACTGGAAAGCCTACCGAACCAAACTCCTGGACCGCGCTAAAGCCCGCTGTGAGCGATTCCACCCTGATTTCAAAGGCAGCGCGATGAGGGCATTTGAGGAATTCAGGGGCACAGTTGAAAGGCTGCTGATCCCTAGCAACGGAGTCATGGGAAATTCGGGGACTGATTCAGAGACCTATGGCTGAATCTAGGCTGAACGAGAGTTCAGGCGCGGGGACTCACTGCTTGAATATTTATGATCATTCGACTACTTCACCCGGATGATCAGTCCAATCGCAAACGCCACAGCTGGAGTAGTACTCACCATCGGGGGGGATGGCGATATCGAAGTGTGTTCTTACGTCCCGAGATTTACAAACCGGGCATTGTTCCGTTTTATCAGCATGTCTGCTCTCAAGAATTTGAATGAAGTTCCCAATTACTGTTTGACATGATTGGACGGCGATGGAGGATGCAGTCCTGTTTGCGTTTCTCGCGTGAGTTAACCAATTGACTAATTGCCAAGCTTCTTTTGCCGTGTTTTTTAAGTGCTGTCGTAGATCCTTATTGCTACCACCCTCACAGAGTTGATTCATAAGGAGTTCGGACCAGGCAATGAAGTTGGCGTCTTGTGGCCTTTCGATGTCTGTCGGTAACTCTGAACGGCGCCTAAGAGCCACCAGAAGAGAGATAAGTCCCTCTCTGAGTAGCATACCGACGGCTTGAAAGTCTTCAGCTTCTACAGCGATATCGTGCCTGTCTTGGGCTTGATCGCTGCGTCTGAAGACCTCATCGAAGGGACTCGGATTTTTTGCATCAACTCCATCTGAGCGACTTCGGACCCGCATCATTAAGCCGATGTGAAACGAAAGCGTGTAATCAAGGCTGGGGAAGTACCTTTGGGAATAAAGGTTTGTAGGGTTTGTAATGACCCACCAGCGATCTTTGTCCGTAGTTACGTCCCATATTTCATAGACGTCGCTCAGCACAATTTCCTTTTTTATCCGCTCAACATGCTGCACCGTTTCATCAGGTGCTTGGCCCTCCAAGTAGCCCGCAATGTCTTGCTCGGAGTGGGGATCCATTTCGACGCTATATCGCCCGAGTTCCTCGGGTGGTACTGGGTGATCATGGACTACGCACTCATTCGGTTCTTCAGGCTCAACATTTTGTTTGTTGTCCATGGTGATACCTAATCTTCCCAACTCTGTTTCACCGTTCTCCCGCTCATCAACCCATCCAGCAAGAACGCCGGGGCGACAAACAGGGAGACGAGGTTGGACATGAGGCTGGGACGGTTCTTTTCCCAGAGGCCGTGGCCGAAGAACTGGGCGATCCAGGCGGCGGCGAAGATGGCGAGGTGGGCTAGGGGCGGCAGGTAGCGTGCACCGACGACCATGAGGGCCGCGAAGGGCAGGGCCAGGAGGGCCAGGCGCAGGTCGTGCCGCGCGAAGAAGGCCAGCAGCAGCACCATGCCGAGGTCGCCGAAACCGACAGCGTGGTTCAGCAGGGTCAGATGCGCCGGAATCCAGTTCAGCAATCCCAGGCTCGAAAATACGATGAGCGGGATGCAGACCATGTGGATGGCGTGGTTCACCGGGTTGCGGTGGTCATTGCCGTAGCTCGCGATCCACGATTCAAGCCGTGCCGTCCGCTGCATCGATCCTCCTGGTTTGCCTAGAGCGTGAACCACTGATGGCTACCATACAAGCCGGAGCCGAAGAATTGGCATATCCACGGATTATTAGTAGGTTTTCAAATCCGTGTTTATCAGTGTTCATCTGTGGTTAAAAGCTTTTCAACCACAGATGAACACTGATAAACACGGATGAAATGAGGTGAACGCCTCAGCTCACTGCACTTCCACGAACATCAGTGGTGGCAGCTCTGCGCTTTGCAGTTTCCACGCGGTCTGGCCGATGTGGAAGGTGACGGGCAGCACCAGGCCTGGCGTGTAGCACCAGTAGGTAGCGTCGTCGGTCCGGATCAGCTTCGCGCCGCGATGTTTGGTGACCTTCCAGGCGGCGGGCGCCGTTTGCTTTAGTGTGTTGGCATTGGCGGCGATCATTTTTTCGGGACCTGTGTGGGTGAGAAAAAATTCCCGCAACAAAGCCAATTCGCCCTGTTCCGGGCGCAAGGCGATGAAGGCCGGATGATTGCCGTCGATGACCTGGAGTTCCACACGCCGTGTGCCAGATCGGTAGCTCAACGTTCCTCGCGGTGCCTGCGAAAAAAGGGAGAGGCAAGCGAGCGCGGCGAGAAACAACCTCATCAGGCTTCGCCAGCTTCCCCAGCTTCCCAATCAACTTTCAGGTTCTGCTGGACGAAGTATTCCTGTACCTCGGCCATGTTTTTCATCGGGCCATGGAAAAGCTTGGTGTTGCTCATTTCAGCGTCCAGGGCCTTCACTACCAGCAGGCCCATGCCCGGCGTGTCATGCACCATCACGAACCAATTCTTATAGTCGCCTTCACTGACGCGGCCCAGTTTTCCGATCGGTATCACATTCGCTCCTGCGTGTTCATTCACATGTTCAATGCGCGGCCATAGACTGCGCGGGCGGCTTCGGGGAAGACTTCGTTCAGGGTGGGGTGCGGGTACATGGTGTTGATCAACTCATCCACGGTATATTCGCCACCGATGAGCGCCAGGCTGGAAGCCACCAGTTCCGTGGCCTTAGGCCCGATGATGTGGATGCCCAATATCTCGCCGTATTTCTTGTCCGCCACGATCTTGATGAAGCCGTGGGGCTCGCCGATGATGTTGGCCTTGGCCATGGGCATGAAGGGGAACTGCCCCACCTGCACCTCGAAACCCTTCTCGCGCGCGGCACGTTCTGTGAGACCGACACTGCCGATTTCAGGATCGCAATAGGTGCAGCCGGGCACCCGGTCGTAGTTGATGGGGTGGGGATGCGCATCCACGCCCAACGATTTCGCCGCGTGCTCCGCGGCCACCACACCCTCGTCGCTGGCCACGTGCGCGAGCATCGGCGTCTTCACGATGTCGCCGATGGCGTAAAGGCCCGCTTCCTTCGATTGCATGAATTCGTTGATGTCCACGAAGCCGCGGTCCAGGGCGGCCTTGGTGTTCTCCAGGCCGATGTTGGTCGTGACCGGCGCGCGGCCCACGGAGATGAGCACATGGCTGGCTTCGATGGTTCCTGATTTGTCGCCTTCGAGATGGCAGATGACCTTGTCGGCGGACCGTTCGATCCTGGTGATCTTGGTCTTCACGCGGATGTCCATTTTGTAGGATTTGGCGAAGATTTTGGCCAGTTCCTCGCCCACGGCTGTGTCTTCGATGGGCACTAACTGGTCCATCATTTCCACCAGCGTGACCTTGCTGCCCAGGCGGGCGAAGGTCGAAGCGAATTCCACACCGATGGCGCCGCCGCCCAGGATGACGAGGTGGCTCGGAAGCTCGGTCATCTCCAGGATGTGGTCGCTGTTCAGCACGCGCTGGCCGTCGGTTTCCAAGCCGGGCAGTTCTCGGGGCACGGACCCCGTGGCCAGGATGATTTTTTTCGCGGTGTGGACCTCCTGCTCCACCACCACGCGCCCGCCGCCCAGCAGCTTTCCGATGCCCTTCAGCACCGTGACCTTGTTCTTCTTCATCAGGTATTCGATGCCCTTGCCGTTCTTAAGCACGATGCGGTTCTTGCGCGTGACGATGGCCGCCAGATCCGCCCGCATCTTCGACACATCCACATCCGCGATGCCGAATTCCTTCAGGCTTTCCATCTGCTCGAAGCGGTGGGCGGTCTCCAGCCAGGTTTTGGCGGGGATGCAGCCACGGCGCAGGCAGGTGCCGCCGAGGCCCGCGGGATCCTTTTCCACCAGGGCGGTGTTCAGCCCCAATTGAGCGCCGCGCACCGCGGCGATGTAGCCCCCGGGGCCACTTCCAATCACGATCAAATCAAACGCAGCCATGCACACTCCACAGACCAATGCAGAAGTATCCCACGGGCCAACCGGGAGCCAAACCAGTGGATGATAAGGTTCACCAAAACCGTAATCTCACTGGGGGAACTCGTGGATAACCTGCGCGAATGGCCCGAAGGGCGGGACTGATGCCGCCCCGCCTCCGCCTTCTCCTGCTTAGTGCAGTCTTGAGTTCAGTTCTTTCGGCTATGGGCGCGCTGGAATCGCACACGCCGTACCATTCCGCATCGGATGTGGTGGCCACGCCTGATTCGGCGGTGCTGCTGACGGCCTGGTTCCACAACTGCACGGCCGCGCAGAAGTGCCTGGAACATGTCCCGGTGCGAGCCGAGTGGCTGTTGGATGGCCTTTGGACGCCGATTGGCGAGACCACGACGGACGGCGAAGGCAAGGCGGTGCTGGCCGTGAAAGCGCCGCTCAAGCCCGGTACGGTGAAACTCCGCTGGTGGTACAAGCAGCAGCCGGCGGAGGCGACGCTTTTCGTCATCAGGCCAGGGCAAACGGCCTCTGTCTTCGATATTGACGGCACGTTGACGGTGTCAGACGCCGAGAACTGGAAAGATTACGGACGCCGTCTGCGGCATGATCCGAGGCCGGGTGGGCCGAAGCTCCGCGCCAATGCCGTGGCAGCCGTGAATGGCGCCGCCGGGGACAGCCTCGTCGTCTACCTCACGGGACGGCCGCCTTGGCTGGGGCGCCCGACCCGCCAATGGTTGAACTATCACCAGTTTCCCGATGGCCCGGTGCTCTGGATGCCCTTCACGCGTGACATTCTGCCGACGCAGAAACGCGTGGGCGAAGCCAAGCTCGCGCAGCTGAAATCCCTGCAAAACCTAGGCCTGACCTTCATCCGCGCCTTTGGCAACGCGAGCACCGACATACATGCCTATGAGAGAGCGGGCATCCCGAAATCCCGGACTTTCATCATGGGCAAGCACGGTGGCGAAGGTGGAACGGTGCGGGGAGGAACGGCGTATCCCGTGAAGGACAAGCTGGACTGAGTTCGAGTTTCCCGATGAATTTCCTTCAAGCGCCTTGACCTTCTACACTGGCCCTCATGCGCACCCTCCTTCGCTTTCTCTTTTCCGCCCTGGGCCTGCTGGTGGCTTCATACGTGCTGCCGGGACTCCACCATGGCTCTTTCTTGGATCTGCTCGCAGTGGCAGCGGTGCTGGGTGTGCTCAATGCCACCCTGGGCCCATTGTTGAAATTCATCGCCTTCATCCCGGTGGTGTTCTCTTTCGGTTGTTTCAGCCTCGTGATCAATGGGCTCGTGTTCTGGCTGGCGGGAGCGCTGTCCCATCGCCTGGGTTTGGATTTCAGGGTGGATGGATTCTGGGCGGGCTTTTTCGGCGCCCTCATCACGAGCCTCGTGGCGAGCCTGGTGGAAGTCGTGCTCATCGGCAGAGAGCCCCGTGAGGGGCCGCGGGCGCCACGGGGGATCAAGAACGTGAATTAAACGGGGTGGGTTGAGTCCCAAGTCCCAAGTCTCAAGTCTCAAGCCTCAACAGAAAACCCTTCGGGCCCTAGAACAACCTACCGCCCACAGCCCGCCGACCACCAGGACTCCCCCACCCATGAAGCCAGCCACAAAACTCCTGGTCCTGCTGACCAGCATCAATCTGGTGAACTACTTGGATCGCTACGTGGTGGCGGCGATCCTGGAACCGCTGGGCAAGGATCTGCATCTGGCGGATTCCCAGTTGGGAAGCTTGACGCTAGTGTTCGTGGTGGTCTACATGCTGGCGGCGCCGGTTTTCGGCTGGCTGGCGGACCGCTATCATCGCCCTCGGCTGGTGGCGGCGGGGGTGGCGCTCTGGAGCATCGCGACCATGCTGGCGGCCTTCGTCCACAGCTATCACATGCTGCTGCTGACGCGCTCGCTGGTGGGCGTGGGCGAAGCGGCTTACGCCACGCTGGGGCCAGCCATCCTCAGCGATGTCATTCCAGAGGATGAACGGGCTGCGAAATTCACCTGGTTCTATCTGGCCATCCCATTGGGTTCAGCGCTGGGCTACGGCCTTGGCGGGATCGTGGCGCAGCACTATGGATGGCGCGCGGCCTTTCTCGTGGCCGGGCTCCCGGGGCTGATCCTTGCCGGCCGCATGGTTCTGCTTTCGGATCCCGTGCGGGGTGGACTCGACCGGCTTCCTGATCTCAATGCTGCCGCGACTTGGCTCCAGAAGCTTGGCTCCATATTCAAAAATCGGATCTGGCTGGCCTGCACGGGCAGCTACGTAGCCTATACCTTCGCTATGGGCGCCCTTGCCACGTGGGGCCCGGCGCTGCTTCAGCGGAAATTCGCCGTGAGCGTGGGCGAGGCCGGACTTGTATTCGGTGGCTTGGCGGTAGTCACCGGCATTATGGGCACTTTCATGGGTGGCATTCTCACGGGGAAACTCCAGCACCGCTGGCCGGATGCAGGCATCTGGATCAGCGGATTGACGCTCCTGGCTGCTGCTCCCGCGGTGGCCTGGGCGGTCTCATCACACCATCTCTACCTCACCTACGCGCTGTTCTTCCTTGGGATGCTGCTGCTCTTCATCAATACCAGTCCCGTGAACGCCTTGACCGTGAGCTGTCTGCCCTCCAGCGTCCGTGCCACTGGCGTGGCTCTGAATGTGCTGTTCATCCATCTCTTTGGGGATGCCATCAGTCCGAAATTGGTGGGCATTGTCAGCGACCACCTGGGCGGTGGCGGCGGTGGCCTGAGCCGGGCCCTGCTCGTCGCGGTGCCAGCGATCCTGGCATCCGGCGCGGTGTTGTGGTGGGCGCGCGGGTTTCGCGGGGCCTTGACCGCGGAATCCAATTAATCCGTCTGCCGGCACGCACAAGACGTGGTGGCCTGGTTTTGCCCGGGCACCGCGTGGGGAGCGGGAGCGAAGCGACCGGGCTGTCCCCCCTCGTTCATGACAGACCTAGAAATCACGCAGGACTTGCAGCACTTATAAAATTCCGGCCTATCATTTGATCACTTGGGGCTAAAGTTGGGCTTAATGCACTGCATGAATATCGGTTGAGATATGGAGACAGGATCATGGAGTTGAGCGGTTTAACAATCATGGTTGTGGAAGATCACGATTTCCAACGCCGGATGACGCTTCGGCTGTTGAAAGATCTTGGGGCGGGAACCCTTCTGGAAGCCGCCAATGGACGGGAAGCACTGAGCATGCTGACGGACCGCGGCGAGCCCGTGGACATCATTCTCTGCGATTTGGACATGCCGGAAATGGATGGTGTGGAATTCATCAGCCATCTGGCTATCAACCAATTGGCCCAGGCCGTGACTGTGGTCAGCGCCATGGAGGTCTCCATCCTGAATACCGTGGAAACCATGGCTCGCGCCTATGGCCTGCAGGTGCTGGGGGCGATTGCCAAACCCCTGAACTTGCAGGAACTCACGAATTGCTTAGGCCGTTTCCAGCCAAGGGGGAATGACCACGAGGCCTATGTCACGCGCACGGAATTCAATGTGGAAGATTTGAAACGCGGCTTGAAAGAACGGGAGTTCATCGCCTTTTTCCAGCCGAAAGTGTCCTTTGAAACCGGTGAAGTGCATGGGGTGGAAGCCCTCGTAAGGTGGTTCCGCCCAGGCCATGGTGTTATATCGCCTTTTTATTTCATTCATCAAATGGAGCTCGAAGGCCTGGTGACGCCACTCACGGAGGTCTTGCTGACCCAGACCTGCGGTTACCTGAAAGCTTGGGCAAGGAGAGGCTTCCTGATGACGGCCTCGGTGAATATCTCCATGCACTGCCTGGAGGACGTGAGCATCGCGGATCGCCTGCATGATCTGGTCAAAGAATCGGATTGCGAGCCCAAGCAGATCATTCTAGAGGTGACCGAAACCGAAGTGATGATTGATGTGGCCAAGGTGCTGAATGTGCTGGCACGCCTGCGGCTCAAGGGCTTCGGGCTTTCCATTGATGATTTCGGCACTGGTTATTCCTCCCTGCAACAGCTCAGCAACGTACCTTTCACCGAACTGAAAATAGATCAGTCCTTCGTCAAGGATTCGCCAACCCAACCCAGGCATCGCACGATCATCGAGACCAGCCTGGATCTGGCCCGCAAACTCAAACTGAAGACCGTGGCGGAAGGTGTTGAAACCCGCGCGGAATGGGATCTGCTCAAGTCCTTGGGCTGCCAGCAGGCCCAGGGTTATTTCATCGCCCGGCCCATGCCGGGGCATCAGATGCCGGAATGGATCCAGATGTGGCAGGCCCCGGAAGAAGTCTGATTCGCTGAAGAGTAAGGAAACCCCACGAAGCGCACGAAGTCCATTATTTGTGTGCTTCGTGTGGCTTCGTGGCTGAATCATCTGGAAAGCGCGCGAGGTGGGATTCGTAAAGACGGGTCAGAAATTCCATGATGACCCATTCGTTTTCCCGGTGGTCTGTTCGGAGCATCCGGTTCAGGTGCATGTGCGACAAACTTCCGGCGATGTTCGTCAAATCCTCCTGCATCAACCCTTGGTGGAAGGCGTCGCCTATGCGGGGTAGGCTGCGGGGTTCAGGTGTCGCCATCAATTCCGAGGCCACGGGAATCCCCGTTTCGAATTCTCTTCGGAATTCTCTGAATTTCTTTCCGATCTGCACCGCGCCTTCCCCCGAATCTCCGAATTCCTTTCGGAAACCATCCCGTGCATCCTGGGCCAGCCCTTTACGGGAATGGACATCCAAACCCAGGGCCGCCCAGATCGCATCCGTGCCCCTGAGACCTGCCCCCCAGCGTTCCCCCAGCGTCATTCCACCGACCAGATGATTCAGGGTTTGCTGGCTGTCTTCATAGAACCACCCTTCAGCCAATGCAAAGCCGAGCGAACCTCCATAGCGCTCCAATTCTGGCTGGAAGGTATCCACTTGCACTTTCGATAGAAATCCTTGGGCCAGGTGTTTCTCCAGGTGCTTGTGGACAAGGGGAAGCAACTCAGCCAGGAGCCGGGTGGGAAGGCCGTGGAAGCGCAGGCGGAGGTGGTGGGCCGGGTCGCGATATCGAACAAAGTGCCAGCGATCCCATAGCCCTTGTGTTTTTGCCATCTGGAGAAGTGGCGCCAGTTCCACCAGAAGGCGATCCGCGCTAGCCGGCCCGCAGTAGAGCTTGAGGTAGAGCCACTCGGAACCGGGCGGATAAGCGCGAATTTCGGGACCATTTGGAATCTGGGGAAACTGAGGAAGCTGGAGAAGAGGAGCTTTCTTTAATGGGGAGGATGGCGCCGCCTCAAAGGGGATGACCAGCTCGTGAGCGAATCGCCCTTCGGCCGAGGCGATCAAAGCTTGGTCAGGAGCCGGAAAACATTCCGTGAGTGTGAAGGCCGAACGGTTTGCTACGAGATGGTGCAGCGTCTCCACCCACAGGACCTGTTCCAGGTCCACCAACAAGCTGTTATCCGCGTCGGTGAGCATGACGAGCCTGGGCAACCCCCGCCTTTCCCGCAGGAGCTGGAAGGCGCCCCACACACCTTCGCCGGAGCTTGCCAGGGCCTCTTTCAATTCTCTGGACTCGACCCTCCAGCGCGCCTTGCTGAGGATGTGCCGTCCACGGGTGACCCGCGGCAGAAAGGGTTGCTCCGCCAAGGCTCCCCAGGACCACCCTCCGGGGCGTCCATCCTGGTCCTGCAGGTGGGCCAGAAAGCGGTATACCACTTGCCCCCGGGAGAAGTTGTGGGCAGAGGACAACCGAGGAATAACTTCCCGCCTCAGCCGTGCTGAAGCCAGGAAAACGTCATTCTCCCGCACGGTCACCAGAAGGTCCGAAGGGAGGATGGTCCTCTCATCAGCAACACTCGGCGCCGCAAGAAACGGGATTTCATAGTCTCGAAGGGATGGGCGGGCCAGGACGTTTCCCATCCTGCCTTCTGGCACATGGAGCACTTCCGCGAATAGTGCTTCTGGACGGAAGGATTCCTCTTTCCGAAGATGGCTCTGAAGCAGATCCTTCAGAGCTGGATCCCCCGAAGCAAATCTCCCAAGCCAACGGGCGGCGGTGGGGCCTGAATAATGTTCCATCCAGAATTGGAATTCACCTCTGTCCAAGGCAAAGGGATCGGCGGCTGCAAGGCTGGCCAAGGCTGCGAAGGAAGCAGGGAAGGGTTGGGGATTCGGATTTGAGAGTGTTTCAAAGTCCGCGTCCTGCAATTCCCAGGCGAGGGAATCCTGCCATTTGGGAATTTGCGCCATCAGAAAAAGGTCCCGCCGAGAAAGCTGGCGGGGAGGGGCTGGGCTTTGAAATGGCAGACCCGCCAACATCGGGGAGTCCATGGAAGGCTCTCCGTCGAATCCGATTCCGCTTTCTTCGTCCAAAACTTCCAGAAGTGGCATCCACTGGGTCCCGTACCTTTCGTCAAAGGCCGCCCGGAACCGATCCAATGGGCCTTCGTTCGGGGGTGGTGTCAGCCGACGAAGGGTTTCCGCTCCATCCTCGAGGGCCTGGCGAACCATAGGAGACAGCGCCAAGCCAGCGGAAGGACGGAAGAGGTCCATCTGGAGGACATTCCGGGTTTCGGGTGAAACCCCCAGATCAGCCAGGGATGCCAAAAGGCTGGGGTAGCCGTCCGGATGCGAGCCGAGGGGAGATTCCTGAAGAGCCTTCAATGCCAGGTTCACCGCGGTAAGGGGGTCTGTTTTTGATGCCAATTCCGGATTAGCTTGAAGCGTGGTGATCACCTGGCCCAAGGGATCAGGATCGGTAAGCGGTGGACATAACCCCCCGCAAAGCACCTGGGCGTCGATGATTTGATTCAGGAATGAGTGGGCTTCCTCAGGCCTGACTTCCATGTGTTGCGCCAGGCTTGTCGCCAAGTCCTCCAGGTGCGCGCCCTGGTGCGCTTGCTGGAGGACAAAGTCGAGGTGGGGCGTGGCCTCCACTGCCTCCAGGTGGTAGGTCCGACCCTGCCCGGTTTGATCCTTTCTTTCCTGACATCGGTACCACCCTCCTTGAGCGCAGATGCTTGAGTTGGGCCGATAGTCAATGAGAGAACGTACCTCTGGCTCCCGTTCCAATCGGTCCACCAAGGTTTCCAGCACGCCCCAATCCAGGCGTACGGACTTGCGGCAGTCCGGCCACGACTCCACTGAAACGCAGCTGGCCTGGCGCCAGGTTCCCATGGACACACTTGCAAAGAGACCGAATGGCGTCGCGCGGCTGCTCATCCGGCTGAGGTATTTCATCAGTGAGTGTTCAACATTGCGCGCAACCTTGCCCGGCAGGCTCCCCTCCAACCAGGCATCAAGCCTCAAGGCAAGGTCCGGTGAGGCAAGCGCCACGGCTTCCCGGATGTCGTCGCGTCGCACCAGCTCACGAAGCATCTGGCACAACGATTCCCGATCCCTTTCATCGTATTCAACGCACTCCGCGGAAGGATTCTGAGCGTCAGCGTTCCGGGATGCCTGGAATCGGGATAAAAGCGTATCAAGGGGCAGGCTTGGAGTGCGAAGCACAAAAAAATTAGCTGAGTGGCATGTGGACGGATGAGACATACCGAGTGGTTCCTTGGAAAGAGGCCCTCAGAGCGTGTTTTAAAATTCCCCCGCGCCGCGCTGGGAGCGCCGGGCGAGTAGGGCAAGGCAGCCGACCACGGCGTATCGACTATACGCCACGGGAGGGTAACGCAGCCCTGCGAAGCCCGCCGCCCCAGCCCGAAGGGACGGGGCCAGCCGCGCGCACCACGGCGTCACGGGCCTTGGGCGTATGATCTATACGCTGCTGCGGCCCGTTCCTTGCGCTGCATCGCGGCTGACCTCCGTCGCGGCACGGGGGAATTTTAAAACACGCTCTTAGCTAAGCATTCCCTTGATCCAAGAGAATCTGAGAGATCCCGAAAGGTATATCTTGGGGGTGCCAACGGTTGAAGTCGTGTTTATATACCGTTCATGGAAAGGTGTTTGCCGTTCTCCTGGCAGGTCTCAGAACTAGGGTTGCGTCCCGTGACGCTACCTGGGAGATCCCATGAACAACAGCCTTTCCTTCCGAAAAGAATCCATCCAGCGCTCCAGCAGCGAGAGCATGAGCCTTGGACGTTCACTCGCGGGACTCGTGCAGGACCAAGGCCCGAGGCAGCCCCGTGACCCGCAGCGACCGGCTATCACCACTATTCTCACCATCACGCAATGAGGACCAACCTGGGTTCACCGAGTTCAGGACCGGCATGGTCCCTGGGCCGGCGAACCCATGGGCTTCCCTCTTTCCGCTGTGGAAAAACTGGAGGGTGTTGGCGACCTGCTACTCGCTCTGGGTCCTATTCCTGTTGTACAGCTACTGGACGGCGAAACAGCCGGTATCTGTTTGGATTTGGGCCAGCGTCTTCTCTGCTCCGCTCACGCACATTTGCGCTTTTGCGTTCATCGCTCCGCTACCTTGGATCCTGCCTCGTCGGCTTGGTTCTCCTTGGAATTTCATTCTGGGATTCATCCTTTCGGGATTTTCCTGTGAGTTGGTTTCGGTTCTTCTTCCACTTATCGATGGCTGGTTATATACCCAGGCGCATATTAAGTTCGACCAGAGCAGGCTCATGGGGCTTTACGTCGCGCTGGTGGGCCCTGGCATGATGCTCGTGGGAGGACTTGTCGCGGCCCGGGCCCGCTCTGAAGAACTCCGGGAGGCTTCTGAAATCGAAGCCCAAGTCGCCAAGAACCGCTTGCTCCAGAGCCAGATCCATCCGCATGTGCTCTTCAATGCGCTCAACGGCTTGGCGGAACTCGTCTACAAGAATCCCAAGGCTGCCGAGAACGCCATCCGGCATCTTTCCGACCTGCTCCGGCGCATCATGAGGGCTTCTGAACATATGCGGATGCCCCTCGGGGAAGAGCGCATGATCATTTCGGATTTCCTGGCGCTGGAATCCATACGCCTTACCAACCGGCTCAGGGTGGTTTGGGAGTGGGACGATGCTTTGGACTCCATCGAGGTGCCCCCCCTTCTGCTCCAGCCGCTGGTGGAAAATGCCATCAAACATGGAATCGCGCCGAGCGTTCCAGGTGGGGAATTGATCCTTCGGGCCCGAACCCAAGATGGGATGATCTTCCTGGAGGTATGGAATTCCGGGGCGCCGTTCCGCCGCATCGAGGTGGGAAACGGGATCGGCGTAAGAAATTTGCGTTCGCGCTTGGCGTTGGCTTTCGGAACTGGAGCCAGCTTTTCCATCGGTCCTTCGGGCGAGGGGACCCTCGCTTGCATTCGGCTGGATGCGATCCAAGTAGAATGCACTCATGAAACAGCTAAAGGCCTTGGTGGTTGATGACGAGCCTCTGGCAAGGGAACGGTTGTCCCGGTTGCTCCGGGAAGCTGGATGCACGGTTGTGGACGAGCTTGGGGACGGGATAGCGCTGATCCAATGGTTGAACCAGCCCTATGAGGTGGATGTCATATTCATGGATATCCAGATGCCCGGATTGAATGGAATGGAAGTGCTGGCGGAATTGCCAAAGAGTCCTCCAGTCGTCTTTGTGACCGCCCACTCTGCCTATGCGGTACGCGCCTTCGAACTCGCGGCCGTGGACTACTTGTTGAAGCCAGTGTTCGAGGATCGGCTTGCCAAATGCTTGGACCGATTAAGAAATCAACTGATCCGGCCGCTCAGCCCGCTGGAATTGAAGACGCTGCTACCGCCCCCCGCACGCTTTCCCATCCGCGCCGGAGATGGGGAAATCTTCATGGACCTGGAACTCATCACCCACTTTGAGCTGGAGGATGCCCAGGTGTGGGCTTGCAGGGGGCTGAACCGCTATTTGACCCGCTGGACTTCCCTTGCGGAGGTAGAACAGGTCTTCCCGGACGATGGCTTGCTTCGGATCCAACGGCACCTGCTGCTTAGGCCTGGGATGGCCAAGGGGATCCGCTCTGTCGCGATAGGGCGGATCAAGGTGCTGGTGGCGCCCAAGGTGGAATTGGATGTCAGCCGCGCGATGACCCATCAAACAAGAGAGTGCGTCAAGGCCAGAGCCTTGGTGGTCGCGACAAAATGAAGCAGTCGCTGCGGTGGCACGACCGCAGATGATCCATCCCTTTCCGGATGTTCAAATAACACCAGCGAGCATCCCCGGTAAATTCGGACCAAGTGTGGGGGGATAGCCCGTTCAGAGGAAAAAATATACCGTTCGCGGGTATCCGAATTTCCCAGCAGCAACGGGATCTATGCTCATGGGGATCTTAAGGGCGACCTGCCAGCTTGCGTTTGAATTCAAGGTTGAGGAGGACAAGGAGAGCCAGGGGCCACTTCCAAAAAAGAGAAGATGGAATCCCAGGGATCGCTTCACCAGCTGGATAGGGGCCCAGAGTGAAGACAGGTCTTGCAGGGCTAATAAAATTCCGGCCTACATATTGCATCTTGGGGTTTGAGCCATGCCAAGTATTTTTTCCAGGTGCCAATTGACTGATGGGGACAGAAGCATGGATTTGAGCAGTTACACGGTCATGGTCGTGGAAGACCATGATTTCCAGCGCCGGATGACGCTCCAGATGTTGAAAGATATGGGCGCGGGGGTGCTTCTGGAAGCCGCAAATGGACGTGCGGCACTGAGCCTGCTGGTGGACCGGGGCGAGCCCGTAGACATCATTTTTTGTGATCTGGATATGCCGGAAATGGATGGCGTGGAATTCATCAGCCATGTCGCGCAGGACCAATTGGCTCAATCCATCGCCGTCATCAGCGCCATGGAGATCTCCATCCTGAACACCGTGGAGACCATGGCCAAGGCTTACGGATTGCAGGTGCTCGGCACCATTTCCAAGCCCTTCGATTTGCATGAACTCACGCGTTGCGTTGCCAACTTCCAGCCAAAGGGAATCGCCCTGGAAGCTTCCCACGCAGGCGCTGAATTCAATGTGGAAGATTTGAAACGCGGACTGAAAGAACGGGAGTTTCTCACCTTCTTCCAGCCAAAGGTCTCCTTCGCCACTGGCGAGGTAGAGGGCGTAGAAGCCCTTGTGCGGTGGTTCCGCCCTGGTTACGGCGTCATAACGCCATTTCATTTCATCCGCCAAATGGAGCTTGAAGGCCTGGTGACGCCGCTGACCGAGGTGCTGCTGACTCAGACCTGCGGCTACCTGAAAGCCTGGGCCAGAAGAGGCCACGTGATGACCGCCTCGGTGAACATCTCCATGCATTGCCTTGAGGACGTGAGCATCGCGGACCGGTTGCATGACCTGGTCAAGGAATCAGGGTGCGACCCCAAGCAGATCATCCTGGAGGTGACCGAAACAGAAGTGATGATTGATGTGGCGAAGGTGCTGAATGTGCTGGCACGGCTGCGGCTCAAAGGATTCGGACTCTCCATTGATGATTTCGGGACCGGCTATTCCTCCCTGCAGCAGCTCAGCAATGTGCCCTTCACCGAACTTAAAATCGACCAGTCCTTCGTGAAGGACTCCCCGACCCAAGCCAGGCACCGGACGATCATCGAGACCAGCCTGGACCTCGCCCACAAGCTCAAGCTTAAAACCGTGGCCGAAGGGGTCGAGAGCCGCGCGGAGTGGGACCTGCTTAAGTCTCTGGAGTGCCAGCAGGCTCAAGGTTATTTCGTGGCCCGGCCCATGCCGGGGCACCAGATACCGGAATGGATTCAAATGTGGCAAGCCCCAGAAGAAGCCTGATGCCAGATCATGAAATTCAACGATAGGTTCCTCAGATTCCTGGAGCGCTTCAGCCTTCGGCAGCTGCTGTACGCATGGATGGCGGTGGTGCTGGTGGGGTGTTCAACCACCATGGTGGTCTATTGGTGGGTTTACCGGTATATCCAGGCCCATTCGATCGGTAAAGAACATTTAACGGCTGAATACTTGCTATTAGCCTTCACCATGACTGGCTTGTTCCTTGCGATGGTTTTAGGACTGGCGATCTTGCGCAGCGTCACACGCCAAGTCCAGGCCATGGCCGGAATGGCGCGGCGTCTGGAGATGCGGGACTTCAAGGAATACCCCGTTTCCATCCCCAATGGCGAACTTGGGGAAGTGACCCGGGCCTTCCTCGATATGCGCGGCGCGATTGTCGGATATGAAGCGGAACTGCGGAGCGCCTTGGGCCAGCTGCGGGAGGCGAATAAAAACCTGGGGCAGCGCGAAGCGTTCTTGCGCACGTTGGTGGACTCAGCTTCCGTGGGCATCCTCACCCAGGACCGGGATTCCCTGATCCTTTCCATCAATCCTTTCCTAGAGCGGCTGTTGGGCTACACATCAAATGAAATAGTCGGAACCCATCCCATTGTCTGGCTGGCCCCGAGCGATGCGGAGGCCTTCTACCGCCGGCTTAGCGGTTTTTATGGACGGCCGGTGGAATCGAGCCGCGACATGCACGATGCCATGAATGTGATGGGCCCGTTCCCTCCCTTGGAACTCAACCTGCTCCGCCGGGATGGCGCCAAAGTTCCAGTGATGGTCGCCATGTCGCTCCTCAGGGGGGCTGATGGCGGCTCTTTGGGCAGATTGACTGTGATCACGGATTTGACGGAAATAAAAGCACTGGAAATTGAGTTGCGTGAGCGTGAGGCCGAAGCCCAGGCGGGGAATCGCGCGAAATCGGCTTTCCTGGCGGCAATGAGCCATGAGGTCCGCACCCCTCTCATCGGCATCAATGGGATGATCGAGGTGCTTTCCCTTGGGAGCCTGGACAACGACCAGCGCCGGTCGGTGAACATCATCCGGAATTCAGCGCAAAGCCTGTTGCGCATCATCGGGGATATCCTGGATTTTTCAAAGATCGAGGCTGGCAAGCTGGTGTTGGCGCCTGAAACGATTTCCATTCCCAAATTGGTGGAAGCGGCAGTCACAGAATTTGCGCAGACTGCGTCCAGCAAAGGACTCCAGCTCCGCAGTGAAATAAGCGATGCCCTTAGTCCGGCTCATGTGGCCGACCCGGTTCGGGTGAATCAGATTCTGAATAATTTCATGAGCAACGCCATAAAATTCACGCCTAAAGGAAGCATCACGGTCAGGGTCCGGTGCCTGGATTCCACGGAGGATGCCGAAAGGGTCATTTTTGAAGTCGAGGACACCGGCATTGGAGTCTCCGAAGAAAATCAGGCCAGCCTTTTCCATCCGTTTTCCCAGGGCGAGTCGAGCACCACGCGCCGGTTTGGCGGCACAGGCCTCGGGCTTGTCATCTGCCGCCATCTTGGTGATCTGATGAGCGGCGAGATCACCATGCGAAGCGAGCCGGGGAAGGGCACGACCATGGCCTTTTCTGCGGTCTTCCCCATCGGCGATGTCCGGAACATTGTTGAATCGGAATTGCCCGATGTGGCGAAAACCGCGGAGTTCATCCGCCCCGCGCCCAGCGTAGAGGAAGCAATAGAAGGCCGAAGCCTGGTCTTGTTGGCCGAAGACCATCCCACGAATCGTGAGGTGCTGAGCCGGCAATTGAATCTTGCGGGCTTTGCCTTGGAATTGGCCAAGGATGGCTTGGATGCCCTGGAACAATGGAAGACCGGACGCCACGCATTGGTCCTTACGGATCTGCATATGCCGGGCATGGACGGCTACCAGCTCACGACGGCCATCCGCCAGTGGGAAGCGGCGCATGGGCTGGTCCGGACTCCGGTCATCGCGATCACCGCCAATGTGCTTCAGGGAGAAGCTGAACGCTGCCTCGCGCTGGGCATGGATGACTACCTGACAAAACCGGTGAGCATTCCCGTCCTGGCATCCAAACTGCGCCAATGGTTGCCCCACCTCCAAGAGCTGGAAGTTCCACAAGAACGCACTGGAGCGCGTGGCACAGAAAAGCAATTGCCCAGCGATCTGGACCGCGGGGCGTTATTGGCACTGTGTGGGAATGACCTGTCGGCGGCCCTCGAGATATTGGAAGATTTTCGAACGGCCGCCCGCGCTGACCTGGAGGTGTTAAATCAGTGCTTTGAGCTGAGGGACCAGGATTCGCTGGCGCGTCAGGCCCATCGCATCCAGGGCGCCAGCGCCATGATTGGTGCGGCTGCTTTGGCGCAGAAAGCAAAAGAACTGGAGACGGTCGCCAAAAGCAACGAGTGGCGTGATGTCGAAGCGGCGATGGGCCAAGTGAGGGAGGCCATGAGAAGCCTGGCCGGGGCTGTGTGAAATCCGGCGGCAGGAGTCAGCGCTTATCCGCATCCTGTTTCGCCGCCACCCAGACCATCACCTCCAGGGGCGTCATGCGCTTGAGGTCCAGTGCTTCAAGTTCCTCCCGCAAGGGATCGGGTCCCTGTTCGAACATGGGCAGCAGGGGCTGCTGCGCCTGGACCGGCGCCAGATTCCGGCGCACGGCGGGTTCATCCTCGGATTCCGCCAACAACCTTTGCGCCTTGGCGATCACCGAACGGGGCAGGCCAGCCAGCTTGGCGACCTGGATTCCATAACTGCGATCCGCTGGGCCCAGTGCGATGCGGTGCAGGAAGAGCAATTGGTCCTCCCATTCCTGGACCTCCACATGGAGGTTCTGGATGCGCGGATGGTCCGCGAGGACAGTCATCTCGAAAAAATGCGTGGCGAAGAGCGTGCGCGGCTCACCGCCCTTGAGATCCCGAAGATACAACGCGATGGCTTCGGCCAGCGCGAGGCCATCGCGGGTGCTGGTCCCGCGGCCGATCTCGTCCAGGATCACCAGGCTCGCGGGCGTCACCTGGTTCAGAATCCGAGCGGTTTCGGTCATCTCGACCATGAACGTGGATTGTCCCTTGGCGAGGAAATCCGACGCGCCGATCCGCGTGAAAATGCGATCCGTGATACCGAAGCGCATGAATTCCGCCGGCACGAAAGAGCCGGTCTGCGCCAGCACCACCAGCAGAGCCGCCGTACGCAGGAAGGTGGACTTGCCGCCCATGTTCGGACCCGTCACCACCGCCATGGCTTGCGCTTGGGCCAGGTTCAGATCATTGGGGATGCATTCGCGTCCAAGCCTCGCTTCGAGCATGGGATGGCGTGCGCCAGCGAGCACCAACTCCCGTGCGTCGCTCAATTCAGGCCGCATCCACCCGCTATGCCGGGCGCGTTCCGCGAAGGCGCACAGCAGATCAAGGGCCGCGACGATCCTTGAGAGGGTGGTGACTTCCGCCCTTGCTGCAAGCACCGTGTCCAAGAGCCGTTTGAACTGGCGTGTCTCCAGGCGCACTTGATCGCTTTCCGCGCTCACCAGCCGTTGTTCAAATGCCAGCAATTTTTCGGTGGTGAAGCGCTCGGCGTTGGCCAGGGTCTGCTTCCGTATGAAATGCTGCGGGGCCGCAGCCAGATTGGATTTGGTGATCTCGAAGTAGTAGCCGAAAACGCGGTTGTATTTGATTTTCAGGCTGCCGATGCCTGATGCCGCGCGCTCTTCCTCTTCCAGTTCGAGCATTACCTGCTTTGCGTCTCGGGCCAATCGCCGGACGGCGTCCAACTCCGCATCCACACCGTCCCGGATGACCCCGCTTTTATCAAAGTCGAGAGAGGGCGAATCTTCCACGCAGCGTTGCAGTTCCTTCATCAGTTCTGTGCAGAGAGGAGTTGACTCAGGCCAGAGCCCCAAGTCCGCCGCATCGCCAAACCAGCCACGGTCCCGCAGCAATGATGGAAGGCCCTGCAAGGCCGCCAGTCCATCGCGCAGTTGCGCCACTTCCGGTGGCGTGGCGAGGGCCAGGGCAACACGGCCCAGCAGCCGGTCCAGATCCGGCACCTTTGCGAAAAGTTTTTGCAGCGGCTCCCGCCGGCTATCCTCGGTCAGCCAAGCTACCTGCGACCAGCGGTGTTCTAGCGCATCCCGGTCCCGCAAGGGCGACTCGAGCCAGCCTCGGAGCAGGCGCGACCCCATGCGCGTGCGGCACTGGTCCAGCAGGGCGAGCAAGCTGCCCTGCTTGCTTCCATCCAGCGTATTGGTGAAGAGTTCCAGATGCCTTGCGCTGGTGGCATCCAGCAGCGGACCCGCGGCACCCAGTTCCAGCGATACGCCCTGGAGATGGGCGGGGCGGCCTTTCTGGGTGATCTCGATCTGATCCAGCAGGGCACCTAGGGCACCGATGGCAGCCGGGTAGGGGTCAAGTCCCACACCCTCCAGATGTTGCCAACCAAAGAAGGCCAGGATCTGCTGTGTTGCGCGTGAAACCTCGAATCGCCACGCGGGAAGGCGTTGGGTGGTGATCCCTGGGGCCATGGGCGGTTCTGCTCCTTCGGGCAGCAACAGCTCCTGGGGCGAGAGACGTTCCAGTGTGGCCATCAAAGCCGCGGCGCCTTCGCCAGGCAGCACGCGGATCTGGCCGCTGGCCAATTGCAAGAGCGCGATGCCCCATTGGGTATCGGTGCGATGCACCGAGGCGAGCCATCGGCCATCGTCATCCAGCCAAGTGCCAGGAGTGATGATGCGCTTGATGGCGCGGGGCAGCAGGCCTTTCACTTCCTCAGGTTTCGCGGTGGGTTCGGCGATGGCCGCGCTGAAGCCCGCCGCCAGCAGCTTTGGGAGATAGCTTTCCAAGGCGAAATGAGGCACCCCGCACATGGGTATTTCAGCATCGGTGCCCTTGCCACGCGCGGTGAGCGCGATTTCCAGCACAGGTGCCGCCAGCACCGCATCCTCACCCAAAATTTCGTAGAAGTCCCCCATCCGGGTGAGCAGGATCGCGCTGCCCGCCTCACGCTTGAGGCCCGCGATCTGAAGCATCATCGGGGTGGACATGGGTTCCTGGAGAAAAAGGCACTACGCGAAGGTGAGGAAGGTAAAGAAGGTGGCGAAGAAATTATTGGGTTTGCGGGGATCGGACAATTCGTTTGATCCCACCCTCCTTCAAGGGCCATGACCAGAAATTCAGGAGCAGGCCGATACTCTTTTCATTGAATCGCAGGTATGTGAAGAGTTGAGCTTCATGGACTTTTAACGGTTTTTCGACGGTGTTGATTTCCAAGATCAAAGTATCGTCCACAACCACATCGAGCCGATAGGCTTGTGGGAGCACCAAGCCTTGGTACCTGATTTCAAGTGGTTTCTCCTCCTCCACCTTGTGTCCAGCCATTCGCAATTCATGGGCGAGGCAGGTTCGATAGGCCGACTCTAGAAGCCCGGGGCCTAAAGTCCGCTGAACTTTGATGGCCAGGCCGATGATTTCTGTAGATAGCGGATCAATATCCATATACACCTTCCCAGCCTTCGCTTCCTTCAAAACCTTCGCGTAGTTATTTTCTGTTCCCGCAAACTCGCTCCAATGCTTCCACTAGTGGCTCGATGACTTCTTCTTTCAGAGAACAGAAGGCCAATCGGAGATGCCGGTCGCTGTGGTTCACCACACCGACGCTTTCTTCAGTGATCAGGCGTTGGCGGATGTCTTCAGCGTCTAGGCCTTCCCGCAGTTTCAGCAGGCAGAAACATCCGGCGTTGAACGGATAAACAGTCCACTGCTCGGTGGGTTTGGAAAGCGCGTTTTTCAGGATGCGATAGCGGCGCTCCAGGATCTCCCGCATGGATTCGAAGCTTTCATCGTGGCGGGCATCCATCAATTCCTCTTCCATCAAGTATTGGCTGATGCCCACGGGGCTGCCGATGCCGCTCCGGATTAGGGACTTGGACTTGTCCACCAGGATTTCCGAAGCGGCCACGGAGGTGCCGAACGTGAGGAACCCCACACGGCCGCCAAAGAAACTCAGCTCCTTGGTGATGCCGTCGCATTTCAGCGGGATGAGATTCGGATGCCGTCCGATCAGTTCAAAGAAAAGGCTTTTGCTCGTGGCTGTCTTTTCGAATACCAGCCCGTGGTAGGCGTCGTCGCAATAAACAACAACGGTGCGTGAAGCCGCGGCCTGGACCAGCACTTCGGCGATGGCCTTCATCTCCTCTGGCGTGGGCGAGTAGCCGCTGGGATTGCTGGGGAAATCGAGCAACACGTGGATCTTGCCAGTCGTTTGAGCCAGCGAATGCCGAAGTCCTTCCACATTGAAGCTGGACAGGTCCGGAGAATAAAACGGATAGCGCTCGATGCGGCCCTCCAGCCGGATACCGAAAATCTGCTCGTAGTTGTCCCAATACAGATCCGGCAGAAACAGCGTGTCCCCCGGAGAAAAGAAAAGTTCCGCCCCCATGGAAATGGCGTGGCAGATGCCCGCAGTCACTACCGGAAGGCCGATGCTTTCCATTCGGGCGTCTTCTTTTACCAGTTTCTCGTGCCAGAGCTGACGGGCTTTGGGCCGCCCTTGGATGGGGCTGTAGAGGAAAGCGTCCTTGGGATTGAGCCCTGAAAGCAATTCGCCCAGGCGGGCCAGGGGGTAGGGGATTGCCATAGCCGTCGGTGATCTGGCCAATGGTGGCGTTGATGGCGCAACTGGCCGATTGGTTGGCCTGGTACGGGATTCCCTTTGGGAAATAAGCCCTGCGCGCCAGAGGTGAAAGGGCATGGAAGACTTGGGGCGCTTCTGCCAATAACCGTTCGTTCCGGTCCTGGGCTTCTGGGGATGGGCTCACGATGACCTCGAATCCAAAGGTTCAGCATACCAAGGGCATCAGCAATTCCCATGGAAAGGTCCAGTGGGTGCGGCTTTGATTAAATATGGTGTTGATTTAAACATAAAATCTTAGTTGACAATTATCAAATTTATTACAATATAAGTGTCCCGGAGGTCCCATGTCCATGTTGCCCTTCACCCAAAAAGCCAATGACGCCCTGGTGGCTGCCCGATCCCATGCGATGTCGGATCAGCACCCCGAAATCGTGCCTCAGCACCTGTTCCAGGCACTGCTGGCTCCGGATATGGGGCTCCGCCCCGTCTTGGAAAGGGCAGGTCTGCCCTCGGAATCCATGAAAGGGCTGCAGGACGGGGCCGATGAATTGGTGGACAAGCTACCCAAAGCCATCGGGGGATCCGAACCTCAACTTGGTGCCGGGCTCCGGCATTTTCTGGAGGTGGCGAGCGATACCGGCCGAGGCCTCGGCGATCGTTTCCTGGCCACGGATGCCATGCTGCTGGCTTTTTCCAATGCTGCCACCGATGCTAAAAAATTGCTGGAGCGCTTTGGGCTGGATCGCAAGAAGCTGGAGGCCGCCATCAAGGAAGGCCGCGCCGGGGCTCGCGTTGAAGATGAAAAGGCGGAAGAGAAATTTGCCGCGCTGCAAAAATACGCCAAGGATTTCACTTCGATGGCAGAAGCCGGAAAGCTCGATCCGGTCATCGGCCGCGATGAAGAAATCCGCAGGGTGCTGCAAGTGTTGTCCCGGCGCACCAAGAACAATCCCGTGCTCATCGGCGAGCCCGGTGTGGGCAAGACCGCCATTGCCGAAGGTCTGGCCATCCGCATTGTGAAAAATGACGTGCCCGAAAGCCTCAAGGGCATTCGATTGATGGGGCTGGACATGGGCTCCCTGGTGGCTGGAACCCAGTACCGGGGCCAGTTCGAGGAGCGTCTTAAAGGTGTCCTGAAGGAAATCGAAGAGAGCGATGGCCAGATCATCCTCTTCATTGATGAGCTGCATACGCTGGTGGGGGCTGGGTCTGCCGAGGGTTCCATGGATGCCGCGAACCTGCTTAAACCTGCGCTCGCCCGGGGCGATCTGCGTTGCATCGGCGCCACCACGCTGAATGAATACCATAAGTACATCGAGAAGGATGCAGCTCTGGAGCGGTGCTTCCAGCCGGTGTACGTGGAAGAGCCGAGCGTGGAAGACGCCATTTCGATTCTGCGCGGCTTGAAGGAACGCTACGAATTGCATCATGGCGTGCGCATCAAGGACGCGGCGCTGGTGGAGGCCGTGCAGCTTTCCAACCGGTATATCGCCGACCGCTTCCTTCCCGACAAGGCCGTGGACCTGATGGATGAGGCGGCCTCCAGCGTACGGATGCAGCTTGATTCCAGGCCCATCGAGATTGATGTGCGGGAGCGGCGCGAGATGCAGTTGCAACTGGAACGCCACGCCTTGGCCAAGGAAAAGGATTCCATTTCAAAGGCCCGCTTGAAGGAACTGGATGGAGAATTCGCCGAGTTGAAGGAAGAACTTTCGCGGCTTCGGGCCCAATGGGAAAACGACAAGAAAGCCATTGAAGAGACCCGTGGCCAGCAGAAAAAATTGGATGATCTGCGCATCGAGCTGGAGCAGGCCAAGGGCCGGGCCGAATATGAGCGGGCCTCACGGCTCGAGTACGGCGAGATTCCCGCCCTGGAAAAGCAGATCGAGGCGGGTTCGAAAAATGAATCCTCCATGCTGCGCCTTGAGGTGAGCGAAGAGGATGTCGCCAATGTCGTGAGCAAGTGGACGGGCATTCCGGTGTCGCGCCTCATGGAAGGAGAAATCCAGAAACTGCTTCACATGGAAGACCGCCTCCGCTTGCGTGTGGTGGGCCAAGACGCCGCGTTGGTAGGCATCTCCGATGCCCTGCGCCGCAATCGAGCGGGTCTTGCGGATCCTAAACGGCCCATCGGTTCCTTCCTGTTCCTGGGCCCCACGGGTGTGGGGAAAACAGAGGTGGCAAGAGCCCTGGCTGAATTCCTGTTTGACGATGAGAACGCCATGGTCCGCATTGATATGAGCGAATTCACCCATGAAGCGGATTCCACGCGGCTCATCGGCGCCGCGCCGGGCTACATCGGCTATGAGGAGGGTGGCCGTTTGACTGAGGCCATCCGCCGCAGGCCCTATGCGGTGATCCTGCTGGACGAGATGGAAAAAGCGCATCCGCGCGTCTTCGACCTGTTTCTGCAGGTTCTAGAAGACGGCCGACTCACGGACGGCAAGGGTCGCACCGTGAATTTCCGCAACACCATCGTGATCATGACGAGCAATGTGGGCAGCTCGGCGATTTTCAAAGCGGGCGGCCATGCGGAAAAAGCCCAGACCGAGATCCAAGAGGCGCTGCGAGCCCACTTCCGGCCTGAGTTCTTGAACAGGATTGATGAGGTGGTGACATTCCGGACATTGGACCGGAATGATGTGAAAGCCGTGGCGAAAATTCAACTCAAGCGCGTGGAGGACCAGCTTGCGGATCGGCGCTTAAGCCTTGAGGTCAGTGATGCAGCCTTGGACTGGCTGGCGCAGGAAGGCTTTGATGAACAGCTTGGCGCACGCCCCTTGAAGCGGCTCATCCAGCATGTTGTGGTCAATCCGCTATCAAGGCTGATTCTTGAAGGAAGGCTGGAACCTGGCTCCCTGGCTCGCGTGGGTGTGCAAAATGACCAATTGGAGATCGAGGCAGAAGCTATCCACTGAATTTAGCGCATCATCATTTCTATCCCATGCTTCTCATGCTTCCAATCCTTCCAGCGCTTGTTGAGCCAGGACTGAACCCGCCACGCGGGGTTCGGGCCACGCCTAGGGGGCACTTGGCCTATGCCGAAGCACCCCAGCAAGCGCTGGTTGCTTTGGACTCGGGAATCCAGGTGCGGAAGAATGTGTTGGAGCAGCTCATCCGATTGCTGCAGGCAGCCGAACGGGATGGCGTCCCCCTCAAGGTCGCGGCTGGCTTCCGATCCATTGAAATGCAGCGTGCAGCGTTTGAATCAGGCGCCAAGAAAAAGGGCATCTCCTTGCGCTCCTATGCATGGTGGACCGCCCCCCCGGGATTCAGTGAGCACCATACGGGATTGGCGGTGGATTTCGCGGACCCCAAAAGGCCCAAGACAAATTTCACTCCATCCAGCTTTTCGAAAACCGAAGCCTATGCCTGGCTGAAAAGCCATGCAAAGGGATTCGGGTTCGAGCTTTCATTCGGACAAAACAGTGGTCTGAGGGTCGCGTTTGAACCCTGGCATTGGCGCTTTGTCGGAGACGATGAGAGCCGGGCCATCTTTGCGATGGCGAGGCCGGGCCGGGTCGCTCAAGATGGAGTTCCACCTGCGCAATGAATGACCCATGGTCCGCCCTGCGGCCAAACGGCTTCCACAGTATCCCGAGGCAATGCACTTGAGCCACCATTCCATCCTTATCGTTGACGACGAACAGGGCTTTCGCGAATTGCTGGTCGAGGCTTTGCGCACGGATGTCATCCACGTGGAGAGCGCTCCCGACGCCGAAACGGCTCTAACTATGGCGGAGGAAAAGCACTATCCGGTGATCCTCACGGATTTGAACCTGCCGGGCAACCTGTCGGGCCTGGACTTGATCCGCACCATCCGGACCACGGACCGACGCGCCTTTTGCATCGTCATGACCGGCAACGCGACCACCGAGGTGGCCATCCAGGCGCTGAAGGAAGGCGCTTACGATTTCATTCTGAAACCCTTCACGCTGGTGGAGATCAAAGCCAGTCTCAAACGCGCTTTGAGCCACTATGGGACCTTGCGGGAAAACGAGTCGTATCAGGCCCAGCTTGAAGAAATGGTCGCCGAGCGCACAGGCGAAACCATGAAGTTGAAAGAGGATATCGAACATCTTTTCGAGAGTTTCGTAGCAGCCTCCGTCACCGCCATCGAGTCCCGGGATCCCAGCACTTCCGGCCACTCCCAGCGGGTGGCTGAACTCACGGTCTCTCTTTCGGAAGCAGTGAACCGCACCGAAGGGGGCCACTATGGCTCCACATATTTCACCGATCCGCAGTTGCGCGAAATCCGCTATGCGAGCTTGCTGCATGATTTCGGTAAAGTCGGCGTGCCCGAGCACCTCTTGCTGAAGGCCAAAAAGCTCAAACCTGAACGGCTTGACCATCTGTTGCAACGGCTCCATCAAAGGGATCTTGAAGGGTCGTTGGAACTTTTCGAACAAGCTTGGGAGAGCGGCTCGGATTTCGATCCTGCCCGGTTGAAAGAGCTGATGGATGCCAGGCGCAGGGAATCAAGGGCCCTGGTGGAAAGGCTGCTTCGATGCAATGAACCCCAGCACCTGCTCCAATCGGAATTGAACGAATTGGTGGCGCTGGAGAACCTGGAGTTCAAGCACTGGAGCGGCAAAACGTTGCCCCTGATGGAACCCGGCGACATGGAATGCCTCCGGGTGCGGAAGGGTAGCCTGACACCCAGCGAGCGGGAGGAAGTAAGGTCCCATGTGAGCCACTCCTTCCGCTTCCTGAGCCGGATTCCATGGACCGGCGAGTTGGCGAACGTCCCCGACATTGCCTACGCCCACCACGAGAGGCTCAATGGCCAGGGCTATCCCAGGGGCATCACATCCGGTGAAATTCCCGTCCAAAGCAAGATTATGGCGATTTCCGATGTCTTTGATGCGCTGGTGGCCAGGGACCGGCCATACAAACGGGCTCTGGGTGTGGAGGAGAGCCTGGATATCCTGAATGACGAGGCCCGTTGTGGCCTCTTGGACAGGAATCTGCTAGACATTTTCCTCGAAGCCCGCGTTTATGAAGTCACCACCTCGAAATCCCGGGAGGCCCCATGATCCCTGAGCCCATTCTTCTCGTGGACGATGAAGGAATAGTTCGGAGCACGCTGCGCGAAGCGCTCGCCAAGAACGGTTATATCGTCGAAGAGGCTGAAAGCGGCGAAGCGGCCTTGGCCATGGTGGCGAAAAAGCACTACCCGGTGATCCTCACGGATTTGAAAATGCCAGGGATCTCAGGCCTGGAATTGCTTAGCTCCATCCGCGAGAAGGATCCCTCATCCCTTTGCGTGATCATCACGGGATTCGCGACCATGGATGCGGCGATCGACGCCTTGAAGAAAGGCGCCTATGACTTCATCAAGAAACCTTTTCAGACCCTTGAACTGCAGGTGGTAATCGACCGGGCCCTGGACCATGCCCGGCTTATGAAGAAAGTGGAGAATTACCAAGCCGATCTCGAAAGCCGGGTGATGACCCGCACTTGGGAATTGCACGCGTTCCATGAAGAAGTGCTTCGCCTCAATGCGCTGCTGCTCGCAGCGCAGAATGAGGTCGAATTGGAACCGCTGGTGAAGCCTTTCCTGGATCATTTGAGGACGCGGTTCAATCCTGATGGCTGGGCTTTGCTGGTGCCGGATGCCAACGCGGACTCCTGGTCCTATCTGGTGAAGGCTGGCGAAAAGGACTGGCCCGGGATAGCCAAATGGGGCGACCTTGGCGCCGTTCACGAAGCCCAGGAATGCAAAGTTGAAATGGGCTACAGTGACGGGTTCATAGTGCCTCTGCGCCATGGGGATACTCCGCTGGCAATGCTGATTCTGGGGTTTGATGGGCGATCATCCTTCTATCCTTCCGACCGCAGCTTCCTGCTCTGGAAACGCCAGATGGAATCCGCTCTCCTAGGACTCCACCGCGCGCTGGCGCTTGCCAGGCGTCTCTCGGGTCAGGCGGGGCTGGCTTGAATCAGGCACTTTGGATCGGATTCGATGGGCTTGATGCGGAGGCCGTCCCGCTGGACCTCGCGCCCGGTGGAATTATTCCGTTTGGACGCAATCTCGATCCTGATCCCGAGCGTGGCCCGGCTCGCTTGAAAGCCCTGCTGGATGGTTTGCAATCCCGTTGGGGAGCAAATCTGCCGTTGGCCGTGGCGCTTGATCAAGAGGGTGGCGCCGTCTCGCGGTTGAAGCCATGGGTGGGTGGCACGCCCAGCTTCCGGGCAGTTTGGGAGCGCGGTGGCGGCGGTGCGTGTGAAGCCTGGGGGCGCCTTTGGGGGACAGGGCTGGGCCTACTCGGATTCAATGTGGATTTCGCGCCCGTGGCTGATTTGTGGACGGGTATCGAAGGCACAGGAATCGGAAATCGAGCCGCCAGCAGCGATCCCGCCAGCGTCGCCAGCGCCGCTGGCGCTTTTTTGCATGGTCTTGAAAGTACCGGTGTCCGCGGCTGCCTGAAACATTTTCCCGGACTAGGGGGAACCAAGGTGGACAGCCACCAAGCGCTGCCCGAGCTGGATGACGAGGTGGCGATCCGGCGGAACGCTGTGCCTTTCTCGGCGCTCTCGAATGAGGACCGCCTGGTCATGGTGGCCCATCTTAAAACGCCCGCCACAAGCTCGTTGCCAGCCTCCATGCACCGGGGTTCCGTGGCGGAGAATCCTTGGGGTGTCCGGGGAAGATTTCTTCCTGATGATCTGGAAATGGGTGGATGCACGGATTGGAGTTGGGAGGACCGTGTGCGGCTTTGCCTCGAAGCCGGGCATGAATGGCTTCTCGTCTGCCAGTCCGAGCAAGGCGTCAGAGCTTGCGCGGATGCCTTGGCAAGACAACCGGAGACGCTTCGGCAACGTGCTGTGGCGCGAAGCCGGTCCATGCGGAAGAACCTGCTTCGGCCTCAGCCCGGGCCATTGGATCAGGTGGCCTGGAAGGCATGGGTGGAACGGGTGCGGATCGCCAGCGATGGGTTTGATGGCTGAAAGCGAATGCCGTCCGGCGGGCGTAGCCACGAACGGGCACCTAGTGGCACGAACATAACAACTTGGTTTCTATCCGCGACCTTACGTGCGGCTTCGTGGCCACTTGAATTTGGGTTTTGGACTCCGCCAGCTACCGCCCTACTTCGCTGCGGCCTTCAGGGCTTCAATCTTATCCGTCCGCTCCCAGTTGAATTCAGGACGGCCAAAGTGGCCGTAGGCGGCGGTGGAGCGGTAGATGGGCTTGCGCAAGTCCAGGGCCTCGATCATGGCTTTGGGTGTGCAATTGAAGACTTCCCGAACGGCCTTGACGATGGCTCCATCGGAGACGTGGCCGGTGCCGAAGGTATCCACGTGGATGCTCACAGGCTCAGCCACACCGATGGCGTAGGCCAGCTGGATTTCGGCCTTGTCGGCGAGGCCCGCGGCCACGATGTTCTTGGCGATGTAGCGGCCCATATAGGCGGCGCTGCGGTCCACTTTGCTGGGATCCTTGCCGCTGAAAGCGCCGCCGCCGTGGTGGCCCGCCCCGCCGTAGGTGTCCACGATGATTTTCCGGCCCGTCAGGCCGCAATCACCCATGGGGCCGCCGATGACGAAACGGCCGGTGGGATTGATGAAGAACTTGGTGTTGGCATCAATCAGCTCTTCTGGAAGGGCATACCGGATGACCAGCTTTTCGATTTCCGCATGGATGGTGGCGTTGGAGACGGCTTCATCATGCTGGGTTGAGATCACCACGGCTTCAATGCGCTGCACTTTATTGCCATCGTATTCCACGGTGACCTGGCTCTTGCCGTCCGGGCGCAGCCAAGGCAGGGATTCTTCTTTGCGGACTTCGGCCAGACGTCGTGTAAGGCTGTGGGCATATTGCAGGGCCGCGGGCATCAGTTCGGGCGTTTCGCGGGTGGCATAGCCGAACATCAAGCCCTGGTCGCCAGCGCCGCCGGTGTCCACGCCCATGGCGATATCGGGACTTTGCTGGTCGAGGGTCACGACCACTGCGCAGGTATCTGCGTCGAAACCCTTCGTGCTGTGGTCGTAGCCAATTTCCTTTACCACCGTGCGCACCAGCTTGGCTACGGGGATATATGCCTCAGTGGTCATCTCTCCCGCCACCACCACCAGGCCCGTGGTCAAAAGGGTTTCGCAGGCCACACGGCTTTTTGGGTCTTCCTGAAGCGCGGCGTCCAGAACCGAATCCGATATCTGGTCCGCCATCTTATCGGGATGCCCTTCGGTGACGCTTTCGGATGTGAAAAAGTGTTTGCCTGCCGTGGCCATGCGCTGACTCCCCATCCCGGTGGCGGTTCGGGGCCACGGAGCCCACTATCTTAACATTGCTCACGCTTGTCATGCATCGGGCAGAGGGCTATCTTAAGTTCACCTAAAGCCACCACCAGAAGAGCCCACTTCCTCTTTACGGAGCACGCCATGATGCAGTCCCGATTCCGTAGCGCAGTACTGTCACCCTTCGCCGCCACTGCAGCCGTTACGCTGCTGGTGATGGCTCCAGGCTGCGACAAGTTCAAACAGAAATCCGAGGACAAGGAGATCAAAAACCTGGAGGAAAAGGCTGCCCAGTTGGACAAACTGAGCCAGCAGCAGCAACAGGCCACGGGCACCCAGGAGGAAAAGCTCAAAGCCATCAATGCCCAGGCCGGTGGTGTGGATATCAAGCCCAGCGCCGAGACGATGCAGCTGACTGATGAACAAAAAAAAGCGCTTGAAGAGCGCATCAAATCCGAGAAGAACAGCTCCTACCAAGCGCTCTTGCAGGAAGTCCTGAACAAGGATAAGGAAATCAGGGAACTGAACGACAAGGTCGCCAAGCTACGCGCGGTGCTGCCCAAGCCCGATATGGCCGGTCCCAACGACAGCCATTACGGTATGGCGCTCCGCTTCCTGAAAAAGAAGGGTGTGCCGCTTGAACAGGCCCGCTCCTTGGTGAGCCGCGTCAATCTCATGGAGAAGATGGCTCCTGGTTTCGAGGTCTATCACTTTTATGCCAATGGCGTGTATGGCACCTGGGTGAACCAGGGCAAGGCCAAGATCAGCCCAAGCGATCTGCAGCGCCAGGAGCGGGAGAAGATCGAGAACGAACGCGACACAGCCGTGGCCCAAGGTGAAAAGCTCCAGGAAGAAGTAGATGACCTGGCCACCCGCAAGAAGCAATTGGAGTCTGATATCACTGGCCTCACTGATGAGAAGACCAAGCTTCAGACTGCCGTAGCCGAACTCACCACGACCAGCGAAAAGCAGAAAGCGCTTCTCAATTCCCTGCACTACGTGGTGGGCAGCAGCAAGAAATTGGTGGAGCAGGGTGTCATCATCGTCCCGGTATTCGCCAAGGATCGTGCAGGCAAGAACTGGCGTGACGACGTATTCGACAAGTCCCTGGATCTCCGCTCGGCCGACACCATCAACATCAGCGCCAGCGAGCTGGGCCTGAAGAAGATCGGAAAGGTCAGTGTCGTGCCGGGGTCCCTGGTAAAAGACGAGCATTACAAACTCACTTTGAGCGACGACAAAATGAGCGCGGTCATCAAACTCCTGACCAAGGATCGCTTCCGCAATGAAAAAGTCGTCTTTGCGGTTTCCGAATAAATTTTTTGGATTGGATCCCAGAAGATTCCGCTTCCACTCTGCCTTTCCAAGTCCTAGAGTTGCATCCAACCCCCTTCCATCCAGCGTGAGGTGCCTATGTCGCAGCGGCCCGAAAACATGATTTCCCCATTGGTGCTCCGGTCCCGCACCACCCTGTTTGGCGCGCTTGCGCTCCTGCTTGTGGGGTGCAGCTCCAATCTGAATGTGCAGGGTCCGGCGCCTTATGACACGGATCCCAAATCCACCACTAGCCAGAACTACGCGCTGTTCGATCCGGCTGTTGGCGTCATTCCTCTGCCCAACATCCTGGCCACCGCCACCGTGACTGGCATCTCCTACGCGCCGCCTGCGGATCCGCTCAATCCTGACGCATCCAAGGTGTACGTCTTCCCCGGTGTCCCCCCCACTTCCTATGTGAACGGGGTGCCCAAGCCCTCTCCCAAGGATTCCCTGGCTTTCCTCAACCTCACTGAGGTGGGTGGGCTCAATGCCGTTTCAGGCCTTACCAGTCCCATCAAGCTGTCCTTCCAGGCTCCGATCCTTCAGTCCTCTGTGACGCCGTCGACCATAAAGGTCTTCCAGGTCATTCCTGATGCCAATGGATCTGAAACCGGAAAGCTGGGTTTCCGGGACGTCTCCGCCCTGTTCAGCGCGGAGTTCCAGTTCACGTGGCATGACCGGACGCTTCCGGACCTGGACACGCCGGTTCCCAAGACGGCTCCTCTGGTCAATCCATCGGGCGTCGCCGGGGCTGCCGTGCAGCTCGTTCCCCGCCTGCCCCTGACCCCCGGCTCCCGCTATGTGTATGTGGTAACCGACGGTGTGAAGGATCTGGCCACGGGCGGGTCGGTGGGGAATAGCATCACCTTTGGATTCCTGCGTTATGTGAAGCCGGGTGGAACGTCTGCCGAAACCAACCTCGCGGATCTGACGGATGTATACAATCCCATGAGGTTGGTGGGGCAGGCTTCCGCTAGCAAGCTCGAGCCCATCAGCGCGAATGTCCCGGGCCCCGGTGGCACTATCGCTCTCTCGGGCTATGGCAAAACCATGGATGACCTTGTCTCCAGCGCCGCTGCGGATGTATCCGGAAAAGCTACATCAGGCGCGGGTCCCACAGGCATCACCAACCGCGAAAAAATCATGGTCATGGGTCGCTTCATCACCACAGGCACCGTGGCGACGAGGTTCCTGGCAGACACAGCCGCTACGCAGATTCCGGTGGAAGGCGCTCTCTGGGCCTGGGCGAATAATGCGCCAGGCACCCCCTTTGCTGGAGCGCCCGCGCGGCAGTGGAGCAAGGCCGTATCTAGCTTCACGCCCCTGGGATCCAGCACGGTTCCTGGATCGGGCCTCGGCTCCATCAATTACATCTACACCTCAGCAGGGATCCCGAGCGCGGTTCCCCGCGCTGATGTTGGTTTCATCGGCACAGGCACATTCGAGAGCGGCGACCTCAACATAGACCCTGCTGTGGCCCACGCCATTACCACCAAGCCGCCATCAGGAAATATCACGGGAACCCCTGGTGCCTACAATCCAGGCTATTACCCGACCGGCGCTGCCCCGGTCCCCGGCACGGGCGTGCTTCAGGGTGTCAGGCCTGACAACAACACCCTAACGGGCTTCCTGCACGTGAACAGGAATGTGTCTTTCTGGTACATCGCTCCCGCAGCCGCCCCGCCTGCCGGTGGATATCCGGTGCTCATCTATCAGCACGGCATCACCTCCCGGAAGGAAGACATCCTCACCGCCGCCAATACCATTTGCAAGGCGGGCTACGCAATTCTCGCCATCGACGCCCCTCTCCATGGTGCTAACGCCAACGGGCGCGAGGCAGCGGAATGGGGCGCAAACTTCATGAGCTTGCTGGATATTCCCAATACCCGCACCAACATCCAGCAAGGCGGGTTCAATCTCTGGCGTCTTGAGAAGGTCGCCAAGGAACCCATCGGGACCCCCGGAAGCCTTCAGGCCACTGTGGCCGCCATGGGCAAACCCATTGCTACGGCCGGTGCCACAAAGTTCCTGGGCCTAAGTCTGGGCGGCATCATCGGGGCCTACTTCATGGCGGGAAATTCGAATCAATATGGCCTCGGCGGAAGCAATATCCAGGGGCTTTTCTCTTCTCCTGGGGCCAAGACGGCCTACATCATCCGGGATGGCAAGGCTGGTTTCGAATACCAGGTCAATTCCACTCTGAAAGCTGTGGGAGTCCCACCGGGAAGCCACGATTACGACCAGTTCCTGCTCCTGGTACAGACCATCATGGACTCCGTTGACCCAGCCTGGGATGTGTCTCCCATCAAGACCCTTCCCAGCGGCCTACCCGCGCCTTCCCGCTTCTCTGGCCGCGTGTGTATGCAGGAAGCCATTGGCGACGCGACCATCCTCAACACCTACGGCAACGCATTAGGGAATTTCCTTGGGGGTTGGGGTGTGCTTGGGAGCGCAAATTTTGACATTGCCCCGAACTTCACCCAGGTGATGCTCGCTGGCGCGACCTCACCGGTGGTGCCCTTCATGTATGGCGCAGCCGGCCTCAAGACCCCCAGCGCCCCTGCGAGCAGCCCCACCAGTGGTCCCACCGAGGGCTTCTTCCAGTTTGGAACACCAACTGCTGCCGCAAGCCACACCATGCTTCTCGACTTCTCGAACCCGGCCATCACCGCGGCTGCGCAGAAGCAATTAGCGATCTGGCTGCTTACTGGCCGTCTGGCTGATCCAGCGGACACGGCACATTGGGGCGCAGTTGCCGGGCCTGACGAACCTGTGAGCGAACCTCAGAAAGTCCCATTCCTGGACGCGCTTCGTTAGTTCAAAGGCAGGTTTCGATCAACAGCGGGCGGATTCTCCGCCCGCTGTTGTTTTTCGGCACAGGGTGAACAAGGTGATTCGTCCTATGCCGTTTGTGGCTTTCACCTCTTCAACAAATGTCGGTTCTACAGGCATCGAAGGATAGAAGGGCGGGAAGGATGATGTAGGCCCAATACCGTTCACTTTGGAGAAAACGTAGCCACGAAGAGCCACGAATAGGACACGGAGATTTTCATTCGTGCCCTTCGTACTACTAATCTTCAACTTCGTCTTTTTTAAGCAGAAGTTACACAGCAATCTTATCTACTTGCTGGAATGGTTTAACTTGTGTTCCAACCTAGAGGAAAGAATTTCACCGCCAAGACGCCAAGAACGCCAAGTCCAACCACCCTGGATTCCGGCACAAAATCGCTTCACGGGGCGCGTAGCGCCTGCGGGCTGAAGGCCCGCAAATTCAGGCGGCCCGGCGCGGATCACACCAAAGCGCGAGGCCGCCGCCGAGCCGCCTGAATTTCATCCGTGAAGCTGGCGCATGGGTGTTTTCTTGGCGCTCTTGGCGTCTTGGCGGTGAATCCGGTTTTTGGTTGCGGCATGTGACCGCGCTGAGTGGTTTCGTGGCTGATTTAACTGAACGGTATTGGATGTAGGCCGCGTTGCACCTTGATTCATGGCCGCAATTGCGGGAAGGCTGCCAGTAGTTCTTCTCTGGCCTTCAGCAAACCCGCCACGTCGGGATGGGAGCGGTAGCGATAGCCCCGGACCGCCTGCCAATCCTCCTTCAGGCGTTCGGACAACGGCAAGCTGAGAAAGGCCAGAATCGCCAGAGCCAGGACCGCCGCCGCCCCCCAAACGCCCCATCGCCAAGCTCCGAGACCCAATAGAAGCAGGGCCCAGGAAGGCAGAAACAGCAGGCCGCCCAAGAGTTTGTAAGTGGCGATGACGTCCACTTCATCCGTCAGTCGGTTGGTGAGCCAACCATTGAACCGGTAGGGTGGCCAGAAGAGCAGGGCGGCGGGGGCAATGAACAAGGCGAATAGGTGGTGCAATACGGCATTCCCGATCCATTTCCGAACCTGGGAGCCAGGGTATGGGAAGCCCACCTGGTCGGGCCGCAGGCCCTTCTCCTGAAGCCAGCCCTGGGCCTGGTCCACACGGGCTCTGATGAAGGTTTGGTCTTTTTCGCCAAGGGCCACCAGCGCAGGGAGCAGGGACTGGGTCCGAATGCGCAACACCTCCAGATCAGCGCGGTCTTTGGGAGCTTCAGCCAACAACCAGGCCAAGTCCTCAGCAAGGCGTTGCAGGGCTTCCTCCGGGCCATGGAGCGTGAGCGGCAACAGGGCGTGGCGGATGCGCTCGGTGAGGTCCTTGACCGCTTCGGGATCGTCACCTTTCGATTCTAAATCGCCATAGTGAACAGGTGTACCCAAGCGCAACAGCACATTGTGGCGAAAGAGGTCCCGCTGCCCATACACCAAGCCCGCAGGCACCAAGGCTGGCTTCGCTGAACTCGTAAGGGCCATGCGCGCCGCGCCGGTTTTCAGCGGGGCCAGCTGAGCACTGCCGTGGCTGATGCCTTCAGGGAAAAGACCCACGCGATGGTTCCTTTCAAATGCCAGATGCACGGCCTCGAATGCTTTAGCCGTAGCTTTGGCACGGGATTCCGCATCATTGGTGTCCTGGGCCCGGGCCACGGGAATCGCCCTGAAAATGGCCAGGAAGGGCCGCAGCGGAAGGATCTTCCATAATGTGGACTTTGCGAGGAAGCGCGGCGACGGCTCCACCAGCGATGAAACCACCACCGGGTCCAGCAAACCGTTGGGATGGTTCAACACCATCAGCACGGCGCCTTCGGGAAGTGCCGGGCCCTCCACCCGCAACGTGCGGAACCACAAATGGGCCAGGCCTCTGGCGGTGATGTCTCGAACCCTGCTCATAACGGAATCGTGAATTGGTGCATGCATCCAGGATGACTTGAGGCAGCATGCCAGCGCTAGAGCGCAGGAATTGATCTGCGGAATCCGCCGCAGCTTTTTTCCGTGTTTATCTCTTTCCCTATCCATGTTCATCTGTGGCTTGGTTTATTGGCGGACCCATGACTTCTCCTATCGGCATCATCGGCGGCAGCGGACTTTACGCCATGTCAGGCGTGAAGGATATGGTCCAGAAGGAGGTGGAGACACCCTTCGGAAAACCCACAGATCCCTTGGTCATGGGGAGCCTCGAAGGTGTGCCTGTGGCTTTCATGAGCCGACATGGCGTGGGCCACCGATTGACGCCAAGCGAAGTGAATTACCGCGCCAATATCTGGGCGCTCAAATCCGTGGGCTGTGAAATCCTTCTTGCGGTCAGCGCGGTGGGCAGCCTCCAGGACCACCATACGCCAGGGTGCCTTCGTCTGCCGGATCAGTTCATTGACCGCACCCATTTGCGGCCGAGCACCTTTTTTGGCAATGGACTGGTCGCCCATGTGGGCTTTGCTGAGCCAACGTCGGCCTGGCTCCGCGGCAAGCTCATGGAAGCGGGCCGATCCCTGGAGCTGCCGTTTGATAATGGCGGCATCTATGTATGCATGGAGGGGCCGGCCTTCAGCACCCGCGCCGAATCGCGGCTCCACCAATCCTGGGGCGCGGACTTCATCGGCATGACCCAGGTGACCGAAGCCAAGCTCGCCCGGGAAGCGGAATTGGCCTTCGCCACCATCGCTCTGGTCACGGATTACGATGCCTGGCGTGATACTCCAGAGGCCGCGGACGCCCAGGACATCATGGCTGTCATGGCCGCCAACGTAGCCAAGGCGGAAGCCTTGTTACGCCGTGTGATCGTGGACATCGCCGATGGTCCCCCCGGAAATGAGCCGGCCCGCAGCGCCCTTCGCACCGCCCTTGTCACACCGCCGGAATTGGTGCCGGCAGAGACCAGGGAACGCTTGGCCCTGCTCATTGGAAAGTACGGGTATTGATTGATTCCAGCCTTTCCAGCGCCCGAGGTCGGGGGATGATCAGGTTGTTTTATTGGACCTCATTTAACTTCTCCAGCCCTTCCTGAATCCAGGCCACGTGCTGCTTCAGTGTTTCCCATTCAGCGGTTTCGGTCTTGGCGCAGGCTTCCAGCTTGCCGGCGCGGTCAGTCAGGTAGCGGGCACCGATCATGGCGGAGGAGCCTTTCAGTCGGTGGGCTTGGCGTATGACACTGGGTTTGTCATTTTGCTGGACCGCGTCCTGTAACATCGCAAAATCCGCCTTTGCCGTGGCGATGAAATCATCCAGGATTTCTTTCGCTGCCGCGTCATCATTGCCGCACAAGTCCATCAGCACCCTGGAATCCAAAGCGGGCAGCGATTCCGATGGCTTGATTGAATCTGGATCTGGACCTAGATCGAGCTTCACATGGGGCATCCACTTGTGCAGCTTGGAGGCCAGCAGGGGAATGGTCACAGGTTTGATCAGGTAGTCGTCCATGCCCAGGTCGATGCAGCGCTCGGCCTCTCCGCCCATGGCATTTGCCGTGAGCGCGAGGATCGGTGTTCTTTCCAATCCATGCTCGCGCTCCCATTCCCGCACGGCCTGAGTCAGCCGGTAGCCGTCCATGCGAGGCATGTGCAGATCAGTCAGGATCACCGCGTAGCGCCCGCTTTGCCATTTCTCGAAAGCCTCCTGGCCGTCTTCCGCCACCTCCATGGCATATCCCGCGCGGCGCACTTGCTGGGTCAGCACTGTGCGATTGGTGGGATGGTCCTCGGCCATCAAAACCAGGCTGCGCTCCCGAATCGCCTCTTCGATGCTGGGCGCGAGCCGGGTAGGAACCCTATTCGAGGAGGCCGACACATCGGTCCTCACGATGTCCTGCACGTTCCCTACGGGCAGATCCACCGACAAAGTTATGGTGGTGCCACGGCCCAAGCTGCTTTTCATGGCCAGGGTCCCGCCCATCAATTCCGCCAGCCTCCGGCTGATGACCAAGCCTAGGCCTGTGCCACCGAAACGCCTGGTAGTGCTGGTTTCGGCTTGGGTGAACGGCTCAAAAAGCTTGGCTTGATTCTCATCCGAGACGCCGATCCCTGAATCCTGCACCTCGAAGGCCATGGACTCATGGCCCGCCTGCGATTTCAGCAGCCGAACCCTCAAGTTGATGGAACCGCGTTCGGTGAACTTCACCGCGTTGCTTAGGAAATTGTTCAGGATCTGGCGGATACGCAGGGCATCGGCCCAATGGGCCGCCGCCAGCTCTGGATCCACCTGAGTGATGAGATCCAGCCCCTTGGCGGAAACGGCAGATTGGAAAATCTGCGAGATGGATTCCACCAGGTCCCGCACTGAGAACGTGTGGGGGGACAGTTCCAGCTTGTTGGCTTCGATTTTCGAGAAATCCAGGATGTCGCCGATGATTTGCAACAGGCTTTGGGAGGATTCACGGATGACGGCCGCGATTTGGCGCTGCTCGGCGTCGAGCTGGGTCTGCCCAAGTATTTCCAACATGCCGGTGACGCCGATGAGCGGCGTGCGCAGTTCGTGGCTCATGGAAGCCAGGAAGGTGGATTTCGCTTCGCTTGCGCCACGGGCATCGGCTTCCCGCTTCAGCAGCTCATTTTCAAGGACCTTCATGGTGGCCACCGTGGTGGTCAACGTGGCGGTGCGCTCTTCCACCTTGGATTCAAGCTCCAGGTTGGACCGCTCGAGGTTCTCCTTCAGCCTGGTGTGCTGGATGGCCACCACCAACTGATCGTTCATATCCAAGGCGATTTCCGCATGCTTGGGTGTCAGGATTCCGGGGGTTGTGGCGGAGAGGGCCAGGAAGCCGAGTACGGTGCCTTCGCTTTCCATTGGGATATACACAAGGTTACGCAGGCCCTGCGAAAGTATCAGCTCTTCCATGATGCAGCCCTGGACTTCGCTCAAGTCCGGTATATCCATGAACGGCGCCGCGAGCAGCTCCTTCATATCGTGGAAATCGCCGATGGGCCGGATTTCCCCTGGCAGCGGCTCCCAAGGTATGTCCTGATCCACTGCCAGAACGGTGCCTTCAGTCAGGCTTTCGTTGAACAGCACCGCTGCCGCGCGCTCGAACGGGACGATTTTCCTGAGCCGGACCAGCGCGCTCTGCACCAGTTCCAGAGTGGAGCGCGCGCCCAGGATCGCAACATCGATTTCCCGCATGGCCTCCAGCCGATCGGTGTACTGCTGCAGCTCGCGTTCAGCCTCCACCTTTTCGGTGATATCGGTGTTGATGGCGAGGACGGATACCGGCCGGCCCTGATCGTCTTTCACAAGCGTCCAATGGCCTTCAACGGTCAGCAGATTGCCATCTTTCCGGCGTTGATGGATCCGGCCATTCCATTCCCCCTCAAGCATCACCAGGTTCTGGGCCTCGTCAAACACCTTCAGATCGTCATAGACCTCGTCCAGCGGTATATGGCCGATCATCTCTTCTGCTTTCCATCCGTACAGCCGCTCGGCGCCTTTGTTCCAGAACAGGATCCGGTGATTCAAGTCGCGCACCAAGATCGCATCCTGGGCCTTATCCAAAAGGGACGCTAGCTGTTTCCGCTCAAGTTGCGCCCGGATATTGCCGATGCCAAAGGCCAAGTCATCAGCCATTTCCTTGAGCAGTTCGATATCTTTCTCCGCCAAATGAAGGGGCTCATTGCCATAGAGGTTGAGCACGCCAAAAGTACGGTTCTCGTTGCTCAAGGGTAGACTGACCACGCCGCGGTAGCCCCGTTGCTGCGCGGCCTCCAGCCATCTGAAGGAGGCTGGATCAAGGGTTATATCGGTGAATAGCGAAGTCTGGCCGCTGCGGATGGCGCGGCCGGCGGGACCCATGCCCGAAGGCTGGTCCTCGGACCAGGTGACCTGGATTTCCGAAAGGTAGCCCAGTTCCTGTCCCGCAAAGGCCTTGGGAACGATGGTCCGGGCCGCATCGTCCTGGGCGTAGCCCACCCAGGCCATGTGGTAGCCACCGATTTGGACTGCGATCCGGCAGATCACATCGAGCAGCTCTTGCTCGTTATTGGCCCGCACCAGCGCTTCGTTGCAGGCGCTCAGCATTGTTAAAGAGCGGTTGAGGTCGGATAACTCTCGTTCTGCTTGCTTGCGTTGGGTGATGTCCTGTTTCACGGCAATGAAGTGGGTGATTCCGCCGCTTTCATCCCTCAGCGGCGTGATGGTCATATCCTCGGTATAAAGCGACCCATCCTTGCGCTTGTTGATGATTTCGCCTTGCCATACTTCACCCGCGAGCAAGGTATCCCACATGGTCTTGTAGAACGCCAGATCATGTTTTCCTGACTTGACCAGCTCTGAAGGCTGCTTGCCGATGGCTTCATCCAGGCTGTATCCGGTGAAGGTTGTGAATGCGGCATTGGCCCACTCGATCCTTCCCTTGAGATCGGTGATGACCATGGCATTGGCGGCGGCTTCAAGCGCGCCACCCTGCAGCCTCAGGCTGGCCTCGGCCTGTTTGCGTTCACTGACATCCTGCTCCACAGAAGTGAAGTGCGTGATCTCACCCCGATCATCCTTTAGAGGGGTGATGGTCTTTTCGCCAGTGTAAAGGCTGCCATCCTTGCGCCGATTGATGATTTCGCCCCGCCAGATCTTGCCGTCGAGGAGCGTCGTCCACATGCGTGAATAGAACCCGGGATCTTGTTTGCCCGATTTGATCAAGTCGCCGGGGCGCCGGCCGATGGCTTCTGATGCGCTGTAGCCGGTGAGGGCGCTGAAGGCAGGATTGACCCATTGGATCACCCCCTTCTGATCGGTAATGGTGATCGCGTTGGCCGCTGCTTCCAGCGCGCCTCCCTGCAGCCGCAACTGGTCATGGGTGCGCTTGCTCTCGGTGATGTCCGTGAGGGCGCCGACCATAGCGATCACGTGGCCATGGTCAACCACGGGCGATTCGTGGACCTCGACCCAGATGATCCGGCCGCGCGGGGTCAGCAATTCCAACTCGTAGGGGCGCTGGCGTTCGCCGGTTTCCAGCGCCTGGCGGGAGATCTCCAGACCGAGGGCATTGACTGGATTATCTGTCAGGAAATCCGTCCAGGGCCGGTAGGTGTCATCCGGACCAGCATCGAAGAACTCGCCGACCTGCGAGCTGACATAGGTCATCAGGTTATCGGGCGTGTGGGAATAAAAGAGCTGCACGCTGTGTTCGATGATCATCCGCTGCTTTTCTTCGCTTTCCCTCAGCGCCTGCTCAGCCAGCTTCCGTTCGGAGATGTCCTGCATGGCGCCCAGCATCCGGAGCGCTTGGCCCTTCGCGTTCCGGGTGATGATGCCGCGGTCTTCGACCGTCGCGTAGGAGCCATCTTTGCGGCGGAAACGGTACTGGTCGGCCCAGAATTCGCTGCCTGCATTATCGAGAGCCACCTTAATGCCCGCCCGCACGCTTTCCGCATCCTCGGGATGGATGAGATTGTTCGAGGACACGAAACCCGCCCCCACTTCATCCCTTGAATATCCGAACAGTTCTTCAAAATTGTCATTCCTCCAAATGGCGTTGGTCTTTATATCCCAGTCCCAGATGACATTGAACGTGGCCCGGTTCGCCAATTCGAAGCGCTCGTGGCTTTCAAGCAATGCCAGCCTTGATTGCTCTGCGCGATCCCGCGCCTCCAAGGCGTCTTCCATCACGTTGAGGGACGCATTGCCAGTTTGGCTGGCGAGCTCGTTCGTCTCCTTCAATTCCTGGGCTTGTTGGTTCAGTGAACGGGCCATATGGATGATGCGCGAGAAGGCCGCCACCCGTGCCAGCAGCTCGCGGTTGCCGATGGGGCGGGTGATGTAGTCGTCAGCCCCCGACTCCAGTCCTTCTGCCTGCTGCTCGCTGTCAATGCGCAAAGCCGAAACGATGACCACAAAAACGTCAGCTCTGGCCAGGGTATTTTTCATCCGGCGGCAGGTTTCGAGTCCATCAAGGCCATCAAGGTCTGGGAAGTCGCGATCCAGCAACACAAGGTCAGGCTGGTGTTCTCGGGCCGCGCGCAGGGCGTCCTCGCCGCTGGAGGCGCTGTCCACGGCATAGCCCGCCTGTCCCAGCAGGCTCACGGTGCCGCTCAGAATGCCGGCATCATGGTCCACCACCAGAATTCTGATTTCGGAAGGGTTCATGGCCGGGCTTCCGTTGGAGGCTGTAGGGCCGCTTCAGCTCCCACCACATGATGGCGGGGAGGTTCGCCAAGCTGCGCGCAAAGCTCGTTGATTTCCCGCTTTAATTCGATCATGCGCAATTCGCGGTCCACGGCGACGCGGTTGAACCGGTTCAGGTTGATGTTGCGGGCATGGAGTTCCTCGGCCTGCTGGCGCAGCGCCTGCTCGGCCCGTTTGCGCTCGGTGATGTCCAGAATCGTCCCGTGCATGTCCAACACTTGATCTTGAGAAGAGACCGCCAACTCTCCCAGGCCATGCACCCACCGCACTGCCTGGTCGTTCTGCCGGATGATCCGGTACTCCTTGTCAAAGCGCCGTCGCTTGCCGACGACCTCGTTCGCGAAATAATCCACCATCATCTGCCGGTCGTCAGGGTGGATTAATCCAGCCCAACTCTCCACGGAGCGCGCGAATGCCGCGTCTATCCCGAATAAGTTGTCGAGCACCTCCGAACTCCGCCAGGTTCCGGAAGGAAGGTCCAGAACATAACTTCCAAGCCCCGCGAGGAGCTGTGATTCCCGAAGCATTTTTTCGCTCTCCCGAAGCGCGATTTCTGCGCGCCTGCGTTCTGTGATGTCGCGGAAGGACGACACGCGCCCGGCCACGAATTTTCCGTCCAGCATGGGGGTCGAGAAATGTTCGAAACAACGGCCATCCTTGAAATGGATCAAGTCCGAGAACATCACATCTGATCCATAGCGGTCCTTCACTTGTTTCAGGAAGGCATCCGGCTCTGACAATTGGGGAAGAACGTGATCCAAAAGGGCCTGATGATCCCCGGCCGCGATAACGGTCGCTGGAATCTTCCATAGCTCGGCAAAGCGGCTGTTGGTCTTGAGAACCTTGCCGCGGGGATCCACGGCCAAGATTCCATCATCTGTGGATTCCAGGATCACGCGAAGCTGGGCCTCGCTGGCCCGCAGCGCCTTCTCTGAATGCAGGCGGTCGGTGATGTCCAGCGCCATGCCACGTACGATGGGCTTGGCCACGCCCTCAGTCCGCAGGCTGGTGTCGTACTCCCAGAACCGGATCCCGCCGGAGGCTGTTTTTATCCGCATGATGCCCTGGGCTTTTCCCAAGGTACGAATGGTCCTCAAGTATTCAGGGAACAAGTGCCGCGTTCCGGGATCAACCAGATCCACCAGGTTCATCTTGAGCAGGGCTTCCCGGGGATACTCTGAAATCCGGACCGTCGTCTCGTTCACCGAGAGGAAATTCCCTTCCAAATCGTAGGTTGAAATCAGTTCCTGGCTGTTATCAACGAGGTCGCGGTAGCGGTCTTCGTTTTCGCGGAGGGCCGCATCAAGGCGCTTGCGCTCGGTGATGTCTCGGACGACAAACACCATTTTTATCGGTTGCCCATCTCTTCCACGGATGAACCCGCTGTTCACTTCAATATCGAAAATGCTCCGATCCTTCCGGACTCCACGATATTCATTTGGGACGTGGAATCCTCCTTGGTGCATGAGCAGGAGGTTGGAGCGGGCCCGCTCCGCATCCTCTGGCACGATGAAATCAAGAAGCTGTTTTCCACCCTCCTCGCCCTGTTCGTAGCCGAACATCGTAGCTGCGGCAGGGGAAATCAAGAGGACGCGGCCTTCCAAATCCGTGATGGTGATGTCATCGGGAGAGGCATTGAGGATGGAGCGATAGGTCTCTTCGCTTTCCCGAAGGTTCTCTTCGGCCCGCTTCCGCTCAGAGATATCCCGGACTACGGCCTGGAGAACTCGTTTGCCATCCAATTCCAGGGCCTTGAGCAACACCTCGGCAGGGAAGGTGGCGCCGTTATCCGAGCGTTTATGGAGCCATTCGAAGTGTTGATCCCCCGAGTCCAGCGCAGCGGTGATCAATTGATTGGCGAGGGTTTCGGAATCCGTGCCGCATGGCTGGAACTCCGGGGACAGATCAACCGGTTGCTTCGAATAGAACTCATCCTTGCCAGCGCAGCCGAACATGAGAAGAGCCGCCGGATTGCAGTCGAAATAACCGTGTCCATCCAGCAGCATCACGCCATCCGGATCTGAATCGTAGAGCGTGCGGAATTTCGCTTCTGACTGGTGCAATGCCTCTGCGGCCCGTTTTAGCTCCTCATCCCGGCATTTGCGCTCGGTGATGTCGCGCGCGACAGCGATGATCACTCTTTTCCCAAAATAGAAGCCTGGGCTGACACTCACATCTTTAGGGAAGCTGGTTCCGTCTTTCTTGCGCCCCCAGAACTCGAAGGTTTGAGGTTCGCCATTCAGCGCTTTTTCTAACGCTGGCCCTAGTTTGGAGAGATCGTTCTTGCCGGGCGCCGAAAGGAATTCCGGTGTCCGTCCGACAAAATCCGCCTTCGCATACCCGTACATTTTTTCTGTGGCGGAATTCACATCCAGGAATACTCCGTGCTCATCCTGGATATAGACGGCCTCGGTGACACTATCCAAAACGCCCCTGTAGGTTTGTTCTGAAAGGCGAATCCGCTCCTCCGTCAGCTTGCTTTCGGTGATGTCGTGGGTAACGGCAAGCACCAGTTTGTCGCAATCGTGGTCCATCAGCTCGGCGGACAGCGCGACGATCCGGCGCTCTCCCGATTTGGTGTGGAAAGCCGCCTCCAAGTCGCTTACGCGGCCCTGCTGCCGCAGCGTTTCAAGGTACGAGTCCCGCTCTGATTCCTGGTCCCACAGATTGAGCTCAAGCACACTCCGGCCAACCACCTCCTCCCTGGACCAACCAGAAAGACGGACGAAACTATCGTTGATTTCAAGCACCTGGCCATCCGATAGGCGGCTGATCACAATGCCATCTGGAATGGCGCGGAAGGCCTTGGCGGCCCGGTCTTCCGAGCTGCGCAGCGCGAATTCCATGCGCTTGCGCGCGGTGATGTCGCGAAGAAACGCAAAGAGCCTTCCGGGCTCGCCGGGAAGGTAATTGACGCTCAACTCAACGTCGATCAGGTGCCCATCTTTGCAGCGATGCCTCCGCTCGAACTTGGCGCATCCGTCTTGCCTGATCCGCATGATGGTTGTGGCGATCTCAGTGGTGGACTCGTCAGCCTCAAGATCGGCAATGGTCTTTCCCAGCAACTCAGCACGGGTGTAGCCGAGCATTTGGCAGCAGGCTTCATTCACCTCCAGCAGATGGCCTTGCATATCCAAAAGCCAGAATCCGTCGAGGGAGGTCTGGAGGATGGTTTCCCTTTCGTTTCGGCTCTGCTGAAGCTGGGTTTCAGCCTGGTGTTTGTAGAGCGCCACCTCGATGACCGTGCGCAGTTCCCGTTCGTCGAAGGGTTTGATGATGTACCCGGATGGTTCGGTCTTTTTAGCCCGGTCCAGCATTTCCTCACCGACGAAGGCAGTCAGGAAAACAACTGGGATGCCGAACCGGTCGTGGATGATCTGGGCGGCATCTATGCCATCCATTTCCCCTTCGAGGTGGATGTCCATCAGCACCAGATCAGGATGCATCCGCTCGGCCATGGGAATGGCCTCTTCGGCCGATGGTGTTTCGGCTACCGGCTCGTAGCCCAGTTCCACCAATTGCTGGCGGATATCCCTTGCGACAAACGGCTCGTCTTCAACAATGAGAATTCGGGGCTTGGTCATGGGGACACCTGGGAAGGCAGGCGGAGGAGAAGGCGGCTTTGGATCCAACCCATGATGCCCTTAGGCTTGACTGGTGTGCGCAACTTTTTCCTACATCATTCAGGCTACGGGATCAGCCTGCCGGTTTGGTTCGAAGGCCACCTCGAAAACAGCACCAGTTCCAGGCCCATTGCTGATTTCAAGGTGGCCCTTCAACTGCTTGACCAGATCCGATACCAGTTGCAGGCCGAGTGATGTTGCGCGCCTGCTTTCAAAGTCGGCGGGCAGGCCCGCGCCGGTGTCAATCACACGAAGTGTGATTTGCCGGCCTTCATCCATGCTACGGAGTTCTATCCGGACTTTTCCTGTGCGTCCGCCGGGGAATCCATGTTTCAGAGCATTGGAGACCAGTTCGTTGACCAGCAGGCCGCAGGGGACAGCCTGCTCGAGCGGAAGGCTCGCAGGCTCCAGATCCAGCTCAAGTTGGATATGGCTGGGTTCGGCGGCCACCGAGCGGAAAAGATGCGCGGTGAGCTGCTTGATGTATGCCGGAAGGTCCACCCGTTCAAGGTTTTCAGAGCGATAAAGCGATTCATGCAGCAACGCCATGGACCGGATGCGGTTCTGCATTCCCTTCAGGACGGATTTTGTATCCGGTTGAGCGCTGCGGCTGGCTTCAAGGCGCAGCAGGCTCGTGATCACCTGGAGGTTGTTCTTCACCCGGTGGTGGACTTCCTTGACCAGTGATTCTTTTTCCCTCAGGGAAGCACGCAAGGTTTCTTCGGTCCGCCTGCGTTGGGCCTCGGTCTCGAAAGAGTCCAGCGCGTGGCTGATGTCCGTGGCCATTTCCATCAGCAGATTTTGGGCCTCCTCATCGAAGGCATTGATTTGGCCGGAATACAGGGTCAGTGTGCCGATGACCACACCATTTCTGTGAAGCGGCAGTGCCGCGGATGCGAGCCAGCCAGAGATCGAACCACCCTCCCGCCAAGGCGTCGTCCACGGATCATTCTGGAAATCCTGGCACCAGAAAGGCCGGTCCTCGCGGGCCGCGGTGCCAGTGGGGCCGCAGCCCTGCGGATCATCGGCATCCAGCGAAATGTGAATGCCTTTGAGGTAGTCATTGTCATCGCCGTAAGAAGCAACAGGCGCGACACGCCTGGCCGGACGGTCCACCAGGCCAATCCAAGCCATCTTCATGCCGCCGAAAATCACCGCGCTGCGGCAAAGGTCTGTAAATAGTTCCCCTTCATCTGTGGAGCGCACGATGGCCTGGTTGCACTGGCTCAGAGCCAAATAGAGTTGGGTAAGGCGCTGAATCCTTGCTTCAGCGGTCTTGCGGTAAGTGATGTCCTGGGCTGCCCCGCGGAGTCCGACGATGGCTCCGCTTGCGTCCCGGACGGGCTCCCCAAAAGCAAGCATCCAGCCATTGGATTGTCCCGGCCTGACCATCTCGAGTTCAAGTTCGTAGGGGGCCCCTGTTCCCTGTGTGCGGGCCAAGGCGGCGCTCAACCGATCCCAACTCTCAGTCGTGAATAAGCGCTGGTGCTCAGTGTAGTTTGGAGGCGGCTGGCCTGGGTCCAAACCCAGCATCCGGTAAAGCTCCTCCGTCCAAAAGACATGGTTGGTCGCGTTATCCAGCCGCCAACTCCCCACCCGGGCGATCCTTTGCGCGGCTTTTAGTTCCGCCTCACTTTGCAGCAGCGCTTCCTCTGCTTGTTTACGCTCGGCCAGCAATCCGGCATTTTCCAGCGCGATGGCTGCACTGGCGGCTAAGCCTTGGAGCATAAGCAGGTCGGTATCGTTGAACCCGCCGGGTTTGTTGTGGATCTCGAAACATCCCAGCAACCCGCCGTGGCGGTTGATGATGGGGACGTCCGCCAGATTGTGGAACCCCAAGGCTTTTTGCGTCTCGGGAATGACATGCGGATCATGTTCAGCGTCATTGGCCATGTAAGGTTCGCGGGTCTGCATAACCCACCCTGGGACGCCGTATCCGGCCTCGAACTCGAGTTGGACCGGCATCAATTTCCCGTGCAGGTTGTATTCCTTGAAAACCATTTTCCCGTCGAGATAAAGTGCTGCGGCGCCATCGGTGGCCAGGGTGAGTTCCAGGGCGGTGGCCACCAATTGGCGCAGCACCCATGGGGTTTCCAGCACGGTGTTGAGGCGTTGGCTGGCGGTGGAAAGCACCGCCAGCTGCCGGCTGCGCTGGAGCAATCCGGCCACTGCGGCCTTGCGGTCGGTGGTGTCCCGGGTGATGCCCAACAGCATCGAAACCCGGCCACTCGCATCGCGCAGGGGTACGGCATGGGTTTCGAGCCAACGCTGGGTGCCTTTCAGCCCAGCGACTCTGAACTCCAGGGTTCCGCTTTCACCGTTCATCACGCGCTCGTGCAGGGCCCTGAAAGCCTCATGGAAATCAGGGAGCACGAATGACAGGAGGCCGGGCGCTTGGACCTCCTGGAATGATTCCGCATCGAGCATGGCCAGGCCCGCGGGATTCATTTCCAGAAGATTGCCGCTTGGGTCGATGAGCTTTACGCATTCTGGCTCGGCTTCGATGATGGCCCGCAAATGCTGCTCGCTCCTTCTCAATTCCTTTTGCGCGGCGCGCTGGGTCGTTTGGTCGCTGAAGACCAGCACCACGCCGCTGATGCTGCCGTTGTCCTGGCGGATGGGGGCGGCGCTGTCAGCGATCGGGCGTTCGGTCCCGTCCCGGGCGATCAGCAACGTGTGGTTGGCCAAGGCCACCACCGCACCGCTGCGCAGGACTTTATCGACTGGATTATCAACTGTGGCCCGGGTTTCCTCGTTGATGCTTTGGAAAATACGTTCCAGTGGTTCACCGCGTGCGTCGGCTTCAAGCCAGCCGGTAAGTTTCTCGGCTACTGGGTTCATCTCCTGCACGAACCCCCCTTGATCCGTGGTGATGACCCCATCGCCAATGCTGTACAGGGTGGTGCGGAAGGCCTTCTGGGCCTCGCGCTGCTGGTGTTCCGAGTCGTAGAGCTCGCGGAAAAGCCCAGCCTGCTGGTGCCTGTAGAAGTAGCCCGTCGCGGCGGCGGCGAACAGTATGAGCGAAACGACCATAAGGCCGATCATGCCGGCCCGGTATCGTGCTTCGCCCAGGATTTCATCCGCATCCACCTTGGCCACCATGAACCAGGGCGAATTCGGGATTGGACGCAGATCCGCCAACACTTCGACATTCCGGTAGTCCCTGCCTTGGAATTTTCCCTGTTCGCCAAGCACCGCCCGGGCGGCCGGGAGATCAGTCCGGCTGATGGGAAGGCGAAGGGTCATGGCTGTGTTGGGGCGATGGCGGAGTTTGTTCAGATAAAGGACTTCTTCACCATCCCGCCGGAACACCAGGGTCTCCGCGCTGGGGCTCGGCGTAGGCCAGGATTGGATCAGGGGGAACAGGTAGGTTTCGGCGTGGCTGCGAAGAACCATCACGGCCAGGGGTTGTCCTGTCGCGTCGCGCACCGCCGCGGCGGCATCCAGATGCACAAACCCATCCGGTTCGCGAAAAAAGTCGGATAGCACGGGCTCATGGTTGGCCAGGGCTGCTGCGATGACCTGCTTGGTGGCCGGATCCAGCAGGGTAGGAGCGCCAGCGGTGCTGAGCGCCATGCGCCCGTCCGGGGCGAACAGCAATACCGCGTGATACTGATCCCCCATCCGATCAAGATTCAGTTGCACAAGCAATGCGGCTTGATAGCTGGAAGAACTGGGATTGAGGAGAAAGTCCGCGACGGCGCGGCTCAGCGTGGGTCCACCCGCGAACCTACCGGCATCGGCTAACCGCTCTTTGCGCCATTGTTGGATCTGACTGGATTTTAATTCGCCGATCGCGGCGATTTCTTCATACTTTTCTTGACGAATTTCTTCGGCTTCTCTCCGGTAATACCCGTAGCCCGCGGCCAGCAATGTTACGGAAATGGCGGCGAATATCGCCACCGCAATTCGTCGGGAGGGGCCGGAGCGTATTATTGGGGACGTCATGCAGGCCATCCAATCGGCTTCTGGATGAGACCACTATGGTGCCGAACTGGTGCGGTGCCATAGATCACTTTTTGCATAGTTCCCTGGCTGGGGACTCTTGGTGGCTGGTAGCTGAATGACAAGATCCACCCGTGGGACCCCATTTGGATCGAAATGTGGTTGAAGGTAACGGCCGGGGATTTTCAAGGTTAAAACCCACCACACTCATGGCAGGGTATTTCCATGCGGCTTTTTCGATTTCTGACCGGGGTTTGCGGAGGTGGTTTTCTCATCGCCTCGCTGCTGGCTATCAATTTGTTCCAGATGGCGAGCCTCGTCATTCTTCCTTTTTCCAGGAAAAAATTCCGTGCCTTCAACCGGTTTTGCGCGGATACCTGGTGGGGCTGGTTCGTGGTTTATGCAGAACGCTTCCAGGGCGTGCACACGGTGATCACGGGAGACGAGATCCTCGGGATGAGAATGCGATTTTGGTGGCGAACCACCGGGATTATTCGGACATCCTCATTTTACTTTTCCTGGGGGCGCTCAAATCCCGGCTGGGCGACATGAAATGGTTCATCAAAGATGTGCTCAAGTATCTGCCCGGTGTGGGCTGGGGCATGTTGTTCCTGGATTGCATTTTCGTAAAACGGAACTGGACCGCGGATCGTGGCTCGGTTGAAAAAACATTTGCGAAGGTGAAGAAGGAGGACATCCCCATCTGGCTGGTCTCCTTCCTGGAAGGGACCCGCCTCACGCCCAAGAAGCTCGAAGCCAGCCAGAGCTATATGGCAAGCCTGGACCTGGCTCCCACCCATCACGTGATGTTTCCGCGCACCAAGGGATTCGTGGCCTCCGTGCGTGGCCTTGGCGATCATATCCAGGCCATCTATGACGTGACCATCGTTTACGAAGGTCCCGTGATGAAGCTATGGGAAATCCTGATGGGAAATCCACGGAATATATATCTCTACGTGCGGCGGTTCCCTGTGGCCGGCTTGCCCAGCGATGACCGCGAGTTGGCCGAGTGGGCCATCAGGCTGTTCGCTGAAAAGGATCGCCTGATAGAACAGTTCCGGGAGACCGGGGCGTTTCCGGCCTAATGCGCGTTGGGCTCGTCGACATAATCTTCAGGATCGGGGTCCGGGCCGGGAGGAAGCTTGGCAAGTTCAATCCGGACAGCCTCCTGGTGCTCGGTTTCTTCGGCCCGCAGCTCTTCGAAAAGCGTCCGGACTTCCGGGCTGGTGATGTGCTTCAGGGTGGTGTCGAAAAAATCATGGGCTTTGGTTTCAGCGGCCATGACCACATGGAGCGCTTGGCGCAGGGTCATGAACGCCCGGGCCCCGTCGTACTCCGGCGCTTCAACGTCCCAGAGCATTTCGCGGTTCACCCTGCGCGGCGTGGAACCAAATAGTTTCTTCCGGCGCATCGTCAAGAGGACCTTGTGCTTGGCTTCGTTCTGCTCCATCAGCAGAAAAAATTTGGCGGCATCGGGCGTGTGGTGGATGGTCATCTGGTGGGCGAATTCTTCGTAGCGTTCCTGGGCTTCTTCTTCCACCAGAATCGCCAAGTCCAGGGCATCCATGAGGCTGAGGCTCGCATAGTCCAATGTTTTTGCCATTGTTCATTCTCCGGGAAAACCGCTGATTGGCCCTTCTGAATCATCCCAGTTCAAGCGGGTTCGATGAAACTTTATTGGCAGGTTTGAATGCGGGTTCCAAGACCCGGACAGGCTTGTGGTCGGGATATCAAGCCGCTCAAACATTTCAATGTTTTCAATAGCTTTCAACCATATCCCAGAGATCGTAGGACGAAAGTCACATTCGTGAATTTGGGCCTGGCCGATAGGGCGCGTATGCGGGATTCCATTGGGCCTTGCGGACCAATTGTTCGAGCTTGGCATCGTCCACGCGCCTGGCGAGGCCATGGTCCCGGGCTTCGCGGCCCACTGCGACAGCCACTGCGGCAGAAACTTCGCGGATGTCCTGCATGGGCGGCAGCAGCATGCCTTCGGATTCTTGTTGCGGGGTGACCATGGCGCTTATGGCCCGGGTACCCGCCAGGAACATTCCGTCGGTGATCTTGGTGGCCTTGGCGACCAGGGCGCCTAACCCCATGCCGGGGAAAATATACAGGTTGTTGCACTGGGAAACGCGCAGGGTGCGGCCTTTCCATTCGATGGAATCGAAGGGACTGCCTGTGGCGATGAGTCCGCGTCCATCCGTGGCGCGGGCGACTTCTTCGGGGGTGCATTCGGTTCTGGAGGTTGGATTTGAAAGCGCCAGGATCACCGGGCGTTCGGTGTTCTGGGCGACTTCGGCCAGGATGGCTTCGCTGAAGAGCCCGCGTTGCGCTGTGACACCGATAAGCACAGTGGGTTTGGCGTTGTGGACCACATCGGCCAGCGCAAAGAAGCCGGATTCCGTGGGCGTCCATCCGGCTAGGTTGTTCTGGCTCTGGGCGAAGGGAATCTGCGGTGCCTCCAATTTGGGATCGCCTTCAACCAATAGTCCCTGCTGTTCCACCGCGAAGATGCGCGCCCGGATTTCCTCTTCGTTCAGTCCCTCTTCTTTCAACTGGGCGCGGATGTTCAGGCCGACGCCGGTGCCCGCCTGGCCCAGGCCCACGATGACGAAGCGCTGATCCTTGAAGGCTTCGCCCTTGATGCGCATGGCGGTCATCAATGCGGCCAGGGCAGTGGCGCCGGTGCCTTGGATGTCGTCGTTGAAGGAGAGGATGCGGTCGCGGTAGTGCTCGAGATTATTGAAGGCTTTGTGCTTGGCGAAGTCCTCCCACTGCAGCAATGCGTCGGGGAAGTTGCGCCGCACGCCCAGCACGAATTTCTCCACGATTTCCTCATAGGCTTCGCCTTCAGGCCGGCGGTGCCGGTAGCCCAGGTAGAGAGGATCGTTCAATAAACGTTCGTTGTTCGTGCCCACGTCCAAGCTGATGGGCAGGCAGATTGCGGGGTGCAGGCCCCCGGCGGCGACGTAAAGGCTCACCTTGCCCACGGGGATGCCCATGCCATCGGAACCCAGGTCGCCCAGGCCCAGGATCCGTTCTCCATCGGTGACCACGATCAGGTAGACATGGGGCAGCGAGATGCCCTGGAAGATCTGATCAATGTTGGCGATATTGTCGGGTGTGATGTAGACGCCTCGGAACCGGCGTTGGATGTGGCTCATCTGCAAGCAGGCCTGGCCGACGGTGGGGGTGTAGATGATGGGCACCATCTCGATCAGGTTATCCACCAGCAGGCGGTAGAACAGGGGCTCGCTGCGGTCCTGGAGGCCGATCAGGTACAGGTAGCGCTCGAGATCGTCGGGCTTCCGGCGGAAGGATTCCAGGGCCCGGTCCAACTGGATTTCCATGGTGGAAACACCCGAGGTCACCAAGCCATCCAGGCCCAGGCTGAGACGTTCCTCTTCCGTGAAGGCCGAGGCCTTGTTCAAATGCGGATCATTCAAAAGCTGACGGCCGGTGATGGCTACTTCGTAGTATTCTTCGCCGGTCAGGGGATCAATCTTGAAATCAAAGGTCTTCATGGGAACTCCCGGTCGAGCGCCAAAGGCATTGAGCATTGAGCATTGAGCTCAGGAAGCCCAAGCTTGCAGCGATGCCTACGGCTTTCTCGAATGTACTCCGACCCATGGCTTCAGCGCGCTGCCCCATGTGATTCCAGTCACATCAGGGGAGCCGCGGCCAGTTGGCGCTCAACAAAAAGGGCCATCTCTGGACCACTCAAGCCCCCGGGGAAATGCGGCCATTCCTCGCTTGTGATGAACCTGTGATTTTGTCGCGATGGCTCCGAGTTAGCATGATCGAGCCGGTTTCGGTCCGGCGGGAGGCCCTCCATGGAAGCTGTGAAATCCATTCTGCGGAACTCGGAGATATTCTCCGGACTGCCGGAACCCCATTTGGACTTGGTGGCCAGTGCCACTCAGCAACGCAAATTCGCAGCGGGTGATTATCTTTTCCGGCAGGGCGACGCTCGCCTGGCTTGTTACGTGATTGCCGAAGGCAAGGTCGAAGTCTCCCGGGACAATGGCGATGGACCCGAACCTCTCATCGTTTTGGGGCCGGGAGATGTGGCCGGAGAACAAGCCTTTCTCACCGCCGTGGCCCACACGGCATCTGCCCAAGTTCAAACCAATTCAATTTTGCTGGAACTTGATCGGGAAGAAGTGCTGGGACGATTGGCGCAGGATGGTGGCGCCGCCATCGCCATTCTGAGCAAGGTGGCTAACGTGCTCCATCGCCGCCTGGTTTACACAGGGGGCGGCAGTATGGGCCGTGAGCAGGCGTACGCCAGCGGCTCCACCCGCCATGAGTCTGATCTCATCGGACCCATGGAAGTGCCCAGTGATGCGCTATTTGGCGTGCAGACGCTGCGCGCGGTGCAGAATTTCCCCATCACAGGAACACCTGTCAGCCATTTCCCGGCCATGGTGAGATCCCTGGCGCTGGTCAAGCAGGCCGCGGCCAGAGCCAATGCCCGCCTGGGTCTACTGGATCCCGCCATCGCCCAGGCCATTGATACCGCCTGCCGCGAAATCATTGACGGCCACTGGCACGGCCATTTCCCCACGGACATGGTGCAAGGCGGTGCCGGCACTTCCACCAACATGAATGCCAATGAAGTGATCGCCAATCGCGCCCTTGAGCTGATGGGGGAGAAGCGTGGCGATTACGCGAAGTGCCACCCCAACGATCACGTCAATTTGGGGCAGAGCACCAACGACGTGTATCCCACGGCATTGCGCCTCTCCACCATCTTCATGCTCAAGACTTTGCTGGAAGCCATGGAGAAGTTGAAGGTTGCGCTACACGCCAAGGGCCGGGAGTTCAGCGATGTCATCAAGATGGGGCGCACCCAGCTTCAGGACGCAGTCCCCATGACCCTCGGCCAGGAATTCGAGGCCTACGCCATCACCACCGGCGAGGACATCGAGCGCTTAAGGGAAACCGCGCGGCTCTTTCTCGAAGTGAACATGGGCGGGACAGCCATCGGCACGGGCATCTGCGCCGATCCTCGCTATCCCCAGATCGTGGTGGAGGAGTTGCGTCGAAATACCGGCCTGGAGATTGTGCTTGCGGAAAACCTTGTCGAAGCGACCCCGGACACCGGCGCCTTCGTGATGTTCTCGGGCGTCGTGAAACGCGCCGCAGTGAAGTTGAGCAAGATGTGCAATGACCTGCGCCTGCTCAGCAGCGGCCCCCGCTGCGGCTTTGGAGAGATCAACCTGCCGGCCATGCAGCCCGGCAGCAGCATCATGCCCGGCAAGGTGAATCCGGTGATTCCGGAAGTAGTCAACCAAGTGGCCTTCTCGGTCATCGGGAACGATCTGACCATCACCCTCGCGGCCGAGGCCGGCCAACTCCAGCTCAACGTGATGGAGCCCATCCTGGCCTACAGCCTCGCCAACAGCTTGCGCATGCTGACCGCCGCCGTGAACGTACTCACCACCAAGTGCATCACGGGCATCACCGCCAACCGCGAGCACTGCCGCGATCTGGTGGAGCACAGCATCGGCATCGTCACCGCTGTGATGCCCGTCATCGGCTACAAGCGCGCCACCGAAGTCGCCAAGATCGCCCTGGAAACCGGGGCTTCCGTGCGGGAGATCATCCTGGAAAAGGGCTACCTCAACATCGCCGAACTCGACGATGCCCTGAGCTTGGAAGCCATGACCCAGCCCCGTCCCTTGCAGATGAAAACCCCTTAGGACCCGTCCGCACCTGGGAGAATCCCCTGCAGGCGTAGGTGAAACAACACTTAGGGTTTTGATGGGTTCACCATGGTGTTTGTCCCCCAGATAAACGCTTTCGAAACCGCGGCGAGATCCATTTTTTCGCGAACAACGGTACGCCTTTTAACCTCGCTCAAAGCATTTGAAACGTATGGCTTATCTGAAACAGAAAGAGTCAATTCGGTCGTGTGGTCCAACGGTTTTCCGATGCTCCATTTCATTTCATTGTCTGCGAATGCGAACGTCCCGCCCTGTCGCTTGAATTCATCCAACTGCTTTGTGGAGCCCGATTTCGGGCCATAGGTTTTTTCGAAGGCAGCGCGGGTCATGGGGAGCCGCAAGCGGATTTGATTTCCCTCAACAGCGATATAGGTTTGCGGCTGTTCGATGGACTTGAGGAAGAGATCATGTTCCTCGACAGATACATTTTCCCGGACAGCCTCAGCCTTCAGGAAATCCTGGATCTGTACATTGGCGGCCGCCGCCAGTTTTGAAAATTGTTTTACAGAGACGAACTGTGTGCCGCATAGCCTACCTTGCCCATCCAGGTAGAACGCTCCATTCTCCACGCGTATGTTGTCTAGAAGCAGCTTGAGGAAGGCTTCCTGCCGACTACGAATCACAGGATCGCGTTTCGCGTCCTGCTGGGCGTTCGGCTTTGTCAGGCGATCTAACGAGTTGCTCACCTCGTCACGGTTATATTCCAAGATCCAATTTGCGAAGAAGAACGTGCGCTGCCCAACCAACACCGACTGCAGCTGATCCAGCTCCTTACTGGAAAGTCCGGCCGGCTGGTCCTCGCCGAATATCCCCTGGTAGACCTGGAAAATGCGGAGCGTATCGCTCTTCGCATCGTACCGGTAGGTGAGGGTTTGCTGCCCATAATCCAAGCATCCTGTGAGCAGCAGCACGCACCAAATTGCCAAGAAACCATGGAGTTGTTTGATCATAAGCCGAGTATCCGCATTTCGGACCGCGAAACAAGATCCCATCATCCCTCCCAGGCCTAATCCGCCCCAAATCGCATGCTGATCTTTCTATACTCAGGCAGGAGTCCAACGATGGGACATCACCTGGGTACCAAGGACAGCCTTGTTCCGCTTATTGACCGGCTGAACAAGTACCCCATCGGGCTGGTGGACAGCGCGAAGCTGCGGGAGATCCTCGCCTTGCTCTTCGATGAGCGGGAGGCCTTCGTGGCTTCGCGCTTCCCATTGGAAGAATCCACTCTTGCTGAACTCACCCGGGCCACGGAGATGCCCGCGGAAGACCTGCTGCCGCTATTGGAAACCATGGCCGATAAGGGTCTGGTCATGGACATGCCCTATGCCGGCACCACCTACTACCTGCTGATGCCCGGCCTCATCGGATTCTTCGAATTCACCTTCATGAAGCATCGGACCGATCTGCCCATGGAGCATCTGGCCAAACTCATGCGCGAGTACCTGGAGGAAAGCCAAGCTAAGGAATTCTTCGGCAGCAAAACCCAACTTACCCGCGCCCTCGCCTACGAAGAGCACATCCCCGTGACTTCGGAGATCGCCACCTACGAACAGGCGCGCGAGATCATCCGCGAGGCGGGATTCGGCGCCGTAGGCATCTGCTACTGCCGCCACAAAAAGTCGCACCAGGGAAAGACCTGCGCCAAGGGCGCGCCCATGGAGGGCATCTGCATCTCCCTCGGCAGCGCTGCCCGCTTCCTGTCCCGTCGGGGTTTCGCCGAATCGAAGACCGAGGCAGAACTACTGGAGGTCATTAACCGGGCGCGAGACCTGCGTCTCACCCATGTCACCGACAACATCCGGGAGAAGCCTTCTTTCATTTGCAACTGCTGCCGATGCTGTTGCGAACTCATGGCTGGAGTCCAGATGGGATTCCATGAGGGCATCGCGAAAACAGGCTTTACCGCGGTCATCGATCCGGAACGCTGCGATTACTGTGGAACCTGTTTCAGCGCGTGCAACGTGAAGGCCATCGGCCTTCCGAAGGGCCGGGCCTTTGCGTCTCCAAAGGATCGCTACGCCGAGGTCAAGGGGGCGGTCTGCCTGGGCTGCGGGGCTTGCATTTCCGCATGTGAAAAGGGAGCCCTGAGTTTGGTTCCGTCCGAACAGCGGACGCTTCCGCCCCGCAAGAAGCGCGATCTCTTCGTTCGCATTCTCCGGGAGAAAGGCCGTCTTGGCCCTTTTGTGTCCAGCCGGCTTAAGACGCAGGTCCGGCGGGCGTTTTCATTCGGGCGCGGTTGAGCCGCTTGATCCGCTGGTTCTGCGCGAATTGCGTTACGCTCATCGGCGTTTCCGGAGGTTCCAGTGCCCCTTCTCGATTCGGCCCGCAGCATCCTGGTGGTGATCGACCTCCAGGGCAAACTTGTCCAGATGGTGCATCGCCCTGCTTTGGTCTTAGAAACAACCCGTCGTTTGATGAGGCTGGCAGAGCTCTTTTCGGTTCCGGTGGTGCTGACGGAGCAATACCCCAAGGGCATTGGGCCTACGGAAGCCAGCATCCGCGACATCTACGATGCCCTCTCCGCCTCCAAGTATTTTCTGGAGAAAACCGCCTTCGGCTGTTGCGGTGATTCCGGCTTCGGGCCCCTGCTTGGCAAGGCCCGGCCCGGCCTACCGACTGAGCAGCGCCAGATTGTCGTGGCCGGCATCGAAGCCCATGTCTGCGTGATGCAGACCGTGCTTGAATTGCTCGCCACGAACCATGAAGTGCACCTTTGCTGGGATGCAGTCAGCGGCCGCGGCGAGGAATACCGGAAGCATGCATTGGATCGCATGGCCGCCGCCGGCGCTTCCATCACCAACCACGAATCGGTGGCCTTTGAATGGGCCCGGGACAAGAACCACCCAGCTTTCAAGGCCGTATCAGCCCTGATGAAGGAGGGTCAGCCCCACACGATATAGGCCGCGGATAGCGTTGCAGCACCATGCATCAACGGATGCACGTCCCTGAACGTACCGTGCAGCGCTTTGATGGCAACGAAGGCCATGAAGCCGTACTCGAACGCGCCCGGTCTCTCGATCCCTCCATGGCGTTTGTTGATAGTGTCAAGGAGAGCCGAACCCCTGCCATCGCTGAACGAGAGAGGATCCTCCTGTGCGCATCGTTTGCATTTCAGACACCCATCTCCAGCACGGATTCGCCATCCCCGGGGGAGATGTGCTGATCCATGCGGGTGATGGCACCAGTTGTGGCAGCTGGAAAGAGGTGGCCCAATGGTTCAGTTGGTTTGCGCTTCAGCCGCATCGCCACAAAGTGGTTATCGCAGGGAACCACGACTTTTTGTTCGAACGGGAACCGGAACTTGTGGCGGGCCTGCTTCCTCCTGGTGTGGTGTATCTCCAGGATTCCGGCGTCGTGATCGAGGAAATCAAGATATGGGGGAGCCCGTGGCAACCCTGGTTCTGCGACTTGGCATTCAATCTCCCGAGGGGCCAGCGCCTAGCGGAAAAATGGGCACAGATACCCGATGACACCCAGATGCTGATCACCCATGGTCCACCGTATGGGATTTTGGACAAACTGCCGGGTGCAACAGGCGAACATGTGGGCTGCGAAGCCCTACTGGAGCGAGTCCAGGCGCTGCCAACCCTCAAGCTCCATATCTACGGCCATATCCACTGTTCCCATGGCGTGGTTCATCGAAACGGCGTGCAGTTTGTGAACGCATCCATATGTGATGAGGCGTACAAAGCGGTTCAAGCCCCCATCATGGTGGATTTCTGATAAGCGCCACGCCTACCAATGAAACTCGGGATGGAACAGCAGCCCAAGCAAGGTTCCAACCAGGATGGCCAACCATGCTGCGAAGTCCATGCGCAGTGGTTCGTGGATGTGGCTGAACGGGTGGAGTCCGCGGATTCTCATTTGAAGCTCCATCGAGATACCCGCACAAAGAATCGGTCTGAATCAGGGTCTCGCTGTAACTTGGAAGTAACTTGTCCTCGGCTTCATTGGTGAATTGGTGAATTGGTGAATTGTCGGGGCTTCCGTGCAGAGGCTTGCGATGGTGTTAGCCCATCCCAGGCGAAGCGCCCATGGGCCTCTTCAGGTGGACTAATTTCGATGAGAAATCGATCGTGAAATCAAGGTTTCCTTCTTGCTCAGCAAGGAGCTTCAGCCAGCCAAGCGGCGAAAGTTCCTCACCTGGATTTTTCACTACGGGCAATGATATCGGGCCGTTTGGTATGGTTTTAGCCGCATGCTCGATGATCGACCACGGGATGAGAGCTTCACCACTGCGGGCAACCTGTGCGCGGACCTCATTGGTCACCGCCATCCAATCCATCGCGCCTCCGTGTTGATGATGCAGAGCGTGACTTGTCCGGGCATGGATATCGGAATATTTCCGCGAACGGTAGATTTTTGGGGTGCGAACGGTAATGGGTGTTCTTGGGGATGAGTTCAAGCGGCCCATGGCACCATGACCCCAGGGCGGCGTCCCCATCCTAATCTGTTGAACTCACGCGTGTGAGGTCATGACCTAAGTTGAATATCGGAGAATAGCTACACGCCGATCCGCTTGAGAAGGGCCAGCAGCACCTCGGGCTCGGCGGTTTTACTTAAGTAGTGATGATGGGGGTTGACGGGTGAATCCTGGGGAAGGTCCGGAGAGATCAGGGCGCTATGGAAGATGATTGGAATGTCCGCCAGGTCTGGCATCTGCCCCAGTAAATCCGCAAGCTGGGTTCCGTCGATGCGCGGCATCATCACGTCCAGCAGAATGGCATCGGGTTTGAAATCGGCCAGTTTCGCCAACATATCGGCCCCATCGCTCGCCGAATCCACCAGGTATCCATTGGCGACCAGGCGCAGGGTGAGAATTTGGATGGTGAAGGGTTCATCATCGACGACCAGGATGTGCTTAGCCAAGCGTTCCTCCCCCCTGATGGTGCGTTTGATGTGCGCCCCAGCCTAGCAGGACTCGATGAGGGGTATGCCCATAGATGCGTTCCGTTGTAGAAGCTGGGGAACTATAGGATCGGCCCTGGGCTCATGCATCGCGGTCAATTGTCCTTGAGATTGAGGTGGCCGAAGCAGTTGAACTCCTCTTTGCAGAAGGAGAAGACGCCCACGGGAAGCTGTGCCTGCACCGGAAGCAGGGCCTGATTCACCAGGTCGAGGCGGCCCTCATCTTTGGGGATGTAGCGCATGAAGCAGCTGACTTCTCCTTGGGTGGTCTCCCCGCCCCCGCCAAGGTGCCCGGGCATTCCACAGGCATGGCCCACTTCGTGGAGGACCGCCCACCGCAAGGCCTGGAGGTAGAGGCTCTGGAACACGGCCGGATCCTTCAGGCGGGCGAACGCCCTTTCAAGTTCCCCTTTCGTGAAAGCCTTGCTCATGGCGCCGAGCTTCTCATCGTAGTGCTCGATGGCGAAGCCCACCCTGCTGATGGTGAAACGGAGGCCGCCCCGGATCCGGTCCGGGTAGACCTCGCAGGAAGTAATGTCCGCGGGCTTGTTGCCCACCGAGGTCTCCCCCAAAACCGCATCGATGAGTCCGTTCGTGGCGATCTGGGCTTCATCGCCTGTGGCCTTTTCGGTTGCCACCACGGCGTATTTCCGGCCGTTCCGCACCGTGCTGAAGTTGAAGTTCACCACCGCGGAAGCCTCGGAAGACGTCCCGGCCTCGGTGCAATCTCTTGAGACCCTGTAGCCGGTCGTTTCGCTGGCCTTCTTCCACGCCGTGCTGAGGAAGTGATTCCCCTCGTCCACCACGAAGAATGCTTTTTCATCGGGAGGTAGGCGTTGCCAGGTCTTCGCGTCCCCCACCAGAACCACGGCGCCTCGGTACTTCTCGTAGAGGGCAAGTCCATCGCCCACGGTGGGCTGGCCGGATACGGAGACCTTGTCCCAGGCCGCATCCCTTCCCTTGATGCCCTGCTTCTGCTCCCATGCATCGGCCATGTGGTTGCCGTCCTCGTCCTTGGGGATGTTCAGCGCGTAGGTGTTGGTGGGTTCGTAGAGCGCCTCGAGTTTCAAGTCTTCGCAGGTGGCCTTGAGTTTCCCGTACGCGCCTGGATCCAGGGATTCCAGCTTCACTGTTGCTTCGGAGACCGCCTGCTTGGTTTCCGCCACGTCCACGATGGCGCCAGCGCCAGTGGCTCGGGCCCCCTTGACTTCGATGCCGGGCGGCTGCTCCTTCGCGAAACGTAGGTCCGCCTTCGCCTTTCCGCCTTGGGGAAAGTTGATGCAGTAGCCAGAATTCTTGCTGACTTCCTCCAGGGTGAAGCGGATCTTCCCGGCTTTGTACGTCAGGCCCCCGCTCTTGGAGCGGATCTTGACTTTCACTTCCAGGGGCTTCCAGGCCTCTTCTGAAGGGCTGACAGCAATGCCTGAAAGGTCCTCAGGGCGCGGCGCGGGAGTCCACCGATCGTAATCCGGGGCCACTTCGAAGACCATCTCGTCTTCTGCCACCGGCGCGAAGCTCCAGTTCACCGTGTAGCGCATCAGGCGATTGGTTTCCGCCTCCGTGCGCTCTTCGTGTCCTTCGTCCCGGCCTCCGGTCAGACCTTTGAGGCGGACCGCGATGAGGCCCCAGGCCGAATGATAGCCCCGCGCTTCCCAGGACACGGAACCCGAGGGCTGTTCCTTGGTGACATTGACCAACAGATGGACGGACACCATGTCATCACCAGTCTTATAGCCGGTCGTGTGGAAGCCTGCCCCCAGGGCAAGCTCCCGGTCCACGCCTGCCGAGGGGTCCGAACGCGAGGCCAGCATGCGCTGATGGTCAGCCAGCCCCTCTGATCGATCGGCATCACCCGGGTGCTTTGTCAGCAAGTGCCGCCCGTAACTCACTGCTCCCGGAGGTTTGTCCATCATCATGGGCAGGCTGGCCTCCTGGATCGTGACCCCGCGCGTGGAGAAGACAGACCAGGGGAGGATGGGCGCATTGCCGGTCCCCTCCGTCCGGTGCGACTCGCCGTCCACCGGGCAGTAGGTCCGGTCCAGGTACTCCACATGGGAGCGCCCTTCCTGGACGTTGCGCCAGATCAGGCCGTTGTCGGACTCTACTTCCACATCGAATTCGGCCGTGAGGGAGCCCTCGTCTCGGCAACTCTGGCAGGGGGGAATTTCCCTTGCCTTGCATTCCCGAGATTCGGCCCAGGTGGCCCGAAGACTGACCCGGACCGGGATCTTCTGGAGCTTGGGGAGTGGCTTTCGGCCCTGGGCACACAGCGGGGAAAGGGCCGGGGTCAGCATCGCCGCAAGGGCCAGAAATCTCAACCAGGGGGTTCGAAGCGATCCACACATGGTTTCTCTCCACCGGATCTATTGCTCTATTGCGGAAAGAATAGCCAACATTGGCGATGGAGGGATCAGCTATTAATTCGGATCCTGCCCATTTCATCCGCAAAGCGCGATGCAATGGTGCGGATAAGCATCAACTCCGCGCAGGCCATGAAAAGCGAACAACGTAAAGTAAGGCCCACGAATTGGACATGGGTTTGTTGAACTCCCTAGGCCCGGGGCATAAGGGGCCGCGAAGGGGCCAAAGGGGCCACAAAGCGTCTTACCCTTCCATAGCAGGCACTCCATGAACCCGCCAAACCCGTCGTGAATCCAGGGCATCCGGAAATTGGCCACAAACTGGACAAACAAGACACGAGCGCTTCACAGATGCGGCAAATGTCTCATTCAGAATTCGGAATTCAGTAGCCAGGGCCAAAAGAACCAAATCCAAACCCACCGTCGAGACCCTCAAGCATGGGGACGCGACGCAAAAGAATATCCCCACCGCTGCAGCGCGCGAAGAAATGAAGCCGGGGAGAAGCCCAGCTCCCGCGCTGCCTTCAAGCGGTCCAGGATCGTGGTTCCGGTTTCTGGGTTCTACGAATGGGCCGTGATCGGTGGCCGCAAGCGCGCCTACTGTATCGAGCCCACAGATGATGGGCTGTGGATGTTCGCGGGCTTGTCAGAGGTGTGGAAGGGGCCTGAAGGCCTAGTGGAATCGTTCACCATCATCAAGACTGAGGCCAACGCTGCAATGTCAGAGCTCCATCACCGCATGCCCGTTATCCTGGGCAAAGGCGACTGGCAAGCATGGCTGGATGCCAAGTCCGAAGCCCCGGCCCTTCAGGCTCTCTTGAAGCCAAGCCCTGATGGTTGGCTAAGAATCTTCGAAATTGGCCCCGCCGTGGGCAACGTGCGGAACGATGGGCCCACGTGTTCTATGAAGAGACCTTCTTCTTTGGTCCCTTAGTGGTGGGGTTCACTTCGCCGGCATCAACAGAAGCACCACCAAACGCTTGAGTGGGCACGAGTCCAACTTTTTTAACAGCGAAAGTCGCCCCTGGGGATAAATTCGTTACATCAGACCCGACACCGCCGACCCCAATCTGGAATTCCACTGTAAGGTCATATCGCCCTTCGTGAAGCCCATAGTGTTTGACTAAGAGAATCGCTAGGTCACGCATTGAAAGTGGTGACTCGATAGGAGTGGGTAAAGAATTTGTACTATCTGGTTCAGTGGACACTTCCGCTCCCGGTTCCATACCAACTTGTCCTTCCAGATGCGCTTCCGGCATGCACTGTGCGAGAAGGGGTTGTTGTAACTAATTCCATGCGAAGTTTTGAGTCTTGGGCCGACGGCTGATTCAAATAGGCTTCTATTGCCCGAAATACGAGATCGTTTAGCGTGACTCCGTCGGAGGCTGCCCGCAGAACGGCGGATCTATGAATTGTTGGTGGGATACGGACATTGAAAAGACCACGAAAAGGCTTTTGGGGTTCCCTGGCAAGTTCTGAGCAAGTCTTCAAATAGTCGTCGACAGCTTCCTCAAATTCGTGCTGAAGATTTGCTGGTGAACTTGCTTCATATGTAACCAAATCGTTGATGAACAAGATCTTTCCCCGACAGACCTGTCGGACCATGTCCAGTTCGGCTGTACCTTCGTAACCCTTGAACTTGAGGATGTCCATATGGCGCCCTAGATGAATCCGTGTGTTCTTAAGTGGTCTGCCAGGTCGGCAATGCAACCCTTGTCGACATTTGGCGAGGGGTGTGGTTGGTGGCAAATAAATAAGGCATCTTTACCCCGATGGTAGAACTTTCGACGCGATCCACTGTTTTTCAGCATTTGGTACCCAAGGCGCTCAAGTGCAGTCTGGAGCTCTTGCCATTTGATGTCTGCTGGAGTCGGTGAGAAACAAATTTTTTCCAGCAGCTTTTGGTGTTTCGACATCTGAGCTTAACCTTCCAATGAGTCAGGTGTAACTAGAAAATAGTTACTAAACCACAAGGGTACTTATTTCACTATTTCCAGCCGGTCCCCTAATCCCTTGTTGCAGAAAACAGTGACATCCAAAGAATATCCACCCAAAAAAAAACAGCATACAGAAGGGCTAGATTCATCCATGCGAGGATACGCTTCTTACTTTCCTGATGCACCTTCCTTATGTCTCTCACCGGCGCTGCCTTCATCCTTTTCCCCTGCCAGAAAGAAACGCATGGATATCCTGCCGGGTCCCTGGTTGGTTCAACCCATGCTGGAATAGAAAGGTATGAATCTCGGCACCCGGGACACTTTCTTTCCCCGGCAACAGCTGGCAGTGGCGGAGAATCTGAACCGCTTGTTCGAAGTCATTCAGCAACCCCCAGGTGATGAATTGAGGCTCAGACGGCCCGCTTGCTGTCCTGGTGGATTGGGAGAGATGCCCCCGGAGCTGCTGGCGAAGCAGGAGCGTGGTGGCTTGATATTTGAAGTTCATGGATGCCTCCAGCCTGTTTCTGAGGGTGCCGAAAGGTATTTTGATGGGCCCGGGCCGCGTGCGCACCTTCCACCAATTGCCCGGACAGGTTTGGAGGATGAGTGGAGGATGGGGCCTTTATGCGAAGCAGTGATGCCGCTTAAATACAATTAGAGCCCCGTGTTTCCGGGGCTCTTGCTTGGTAGGGCCAACGGGATTTGAACCCGTGCTGCCGCCGTGAAAGGGCGATACGTCGGATGGATGCGAATTGGTCAGAATTTATTTAATATTTTATTAATCAGCTAGATACATTTTTACAATTCGCTTGCGTCCGGACGAATTCGGCCCCATGTTTGTCCCGTCATTGTCCCGTGAAGGAGCAAACCATGAGTCGAGCCGTCAAAAACTCCCAACTGCAAACCCGAAGCAGTCGTTTGGAACTGACCTGCCAGGAAGAACCCTATTGGATCTCGCTAGCTCCATGTAAGCACCTTGGGTACTACCGCCCTGCTGATAAGGGTGCCGGGACTTGGCGGTGCCGCCTCTATGATCCAGAAACCCGCCGCCGTTCTAAACACGCAATAGGAACGACTGATGACTTTGAGGATGCAGACGGGATCAACTATCTCAATTTCAATCAGGCCCAAGAGATGGCCCATGAGTGGTTCCGGGGTGAGCATCACGCTCTGACTGGTGAGGCCCCTAAACAAGGCACCTTTACGGTGACCGATGCAATGGATGCTTATTTCAAAGACTGTAAAAGACGCGGGGTGAAGGGCCTGGACCGGATGGAGTGTGCCTCGAAGGTGCATATAGTCCCGGCGTTTGGAAGCGTGGCAGTGGGAAAGCTGACTCGGACCCGCATTGAACGCTGGATGGACGCGCTTGCTTCATCAAAGGCAAGGGTGCGAACGAAGCACGGCAAGAAACAGGCATACAGACCCGAACCGAAGACCGATGACGAACGACGCGCCCGTAAAGACACGGCGAATCGTATCCTCAGCATTCTGAAAGGCGCCTTGAACCACGCCCTGGACCGCCGCCTGGTAAGCACCAGCGGAATACCCTGGCAGGCCGTGAAACCCTTCAGAGGCACCACAAAGGCCCGTGTCCGTTTCCTTAGTGCTGAAGAACAAGCTCGCCTTGTGAATGGCTCAGATCAGGATTTTAGACGCCTCGTGAAGGCCGCTCTCTATACAGGATGCAGGTTCGGGGAACTGGTAAGCCTCCAGGTTCGGGACTTTGGCGAAGAGGCTGGGACCGTGTTTATCGCTGAATCGAAAAGCGGGAAGCCCCGCCATATCTTTCTGACTGATGAGGCAAAAGCCTTCTTTGTTGGACTGGTGGCAGGGCGTGCCCCTGATGACCTTCTTTTCCTGCATCTAGCCTTTGATGGCCGCCAATGGAAACTTCCACTCGTGAACCGCCCCTGGAAGCGCACTGAACAATCCCGCCCAATGCAGACCGCCTGCAAGGCCGCTGGACTGGAAATCCTAACGTTCCACGAACTTCGGCACAGCTATGCATCCATGCTTGTGAACGCAGGGATTCCGTTGGCCTACATCGCGGCACAGCTAGGCCATAGCGACACGCGTATGGTGGAGAAGCACTATGGGCACCTTGCCCCCAATGCGCTTGCAGAGTCCATCCGCAAGCTGGCCCCCGTCCTTGGTTTCAATGAGCCTGGAAAAGTGGTGGGTTTGAAGATCAAGACATCATGATTTATTGACGCGGCTAGGGTAGCTCCCGAAGGCTGGACCCTCACCAGCCGCCGCGCCTCCCTTGTGGGATGCACCAGCGGAGGTGCGATGAAAGAAGACGAGTTTCTGGCAGAAATTAGAGGAATTCTAGAACAGGGAAAAACGAGCCCGGAGCGGGATGAATTTCTTGGTGGTAAGTACGGGATGAATGCATTCGGCCTGCCGACGGGAACAGTATTCGCCCCATTGGAACGGAAAACTCCGCAAATACAGCATGGAACCCGGATTTATATATGTGTCGAATCGGACCCAACGGATCCAATGTATTCACCCGTCAATATCGCCATGAGCCAAGTGGAATGGGTTCGGAAGTTATATATCAGGCAGAGGCTAGCCCGCCTTCCATACGAAACAGCAAGCAAGTTCCACAAGCTAAGAGATGAAATCAATACATTCAGGAAGGCCGTGGGGGGGATTGACTTGATTCCCTCGGAATGGAGAGTCCTTGAAAATTATCTAAATGGTTCAGGGAGTCCAGGCTACCGATGGAATACCTTGAATCCACGCCCTCCGGAAGAAGTACAAGACCTCAGTCTGCCGTTCCTATGGATGAACGTGATTGGTTGTGCAGCGGGACAGGCCGCAGAGGAATTTCAATCAAGAAAAACGAGAAAAAGCAGTGGCCCAGCTCCTCGCCCTGCTAAGAAATTAGGTGTAACACCAGAATACGACCTGGTAGTAGTGGCTTGGTTTCTCGCCTATAGGTTCGATGGCCCTCCGAGCCTGAATGTGGATGGTACATTTCTTAAAATCTTGGCCAACATTGTGGAATTGGTTTACCTCATGCCAGAAGTTTGTAATCAGGCGGGGGAATCCAAAGAACAACCTGAGAAGGTTCGGTTCCAGATGTCCCGAAAAAGAACCGGACTCGCGAAAAATCTAACAGTCATGGATGTCCATAGGTACTGGAAGACCAGGATGAAGGATCGCCTAGACTCACGACGCAAGGAGGCCAGCCAAAAGGCTAAGAACGACCATTGGGCGAAGGATGAGTTAGTCCGATTCGAGGTGGCAGAACAACCTGGGAGACGACCGGGGAAACAGGAATCAAACCAATAAACGGTAATGAAATCGGAGCGGTTACCAACCAAGCGTCTTGCTTCGGAAAGTATGTTGAAGAAACCCAGGTGAGATAGGTCGACCCATTTCGGAAATGAAGGGAATGAGTATTGACGGAGGTTTGCGCCCAATTCCACATGCTTAGGCGAGGTCTCAACGTGGGTTAATAGTGGGAAAATTGATCAAATAGCACGACCTATATAAAGAAATAATTAGATTTACACTTGTTTCATCACTGGCTTGAACCCAGACTTCCCTTGAACCGTCACGAGCGTGCCGGAGCGAGGAAAGCCATGAACGAACAAGATGGGAAATTCAAATTGGCACTAGGGCCAGTTGAAGCTGCCAAGGCACTAGGGATTGGGCGCACCTTGCTCTTTGAATTGCTTCAATCCGGAGATCTCCGAAGTTTCACGATTGGATCCAGACGCCTGATAAGGATTTCAGATCTCGAAGAATTCGCCAGAGATTGCGAATTGGCCCAGCGTCAGGGTGCCCGATGAGGCCACGGCAGATTCTCAAACTGCCATTGCCTAGTGGTGGAACGGCCCGTGTGGTTTTTCGTGAGGGAGCCCCTCGCCTGGAACAACAACTAGGGCGACGGCGGTTTTCCAGGCCTATGACAGAGCTAGAAGCGCACCGTTTGCTGGATGCAGGTCATGAGCTGGCCGAGCACTTTATGGGGGTCGCCAATGCGGACACCGATTGACTTCGCCAGCGTCAACGCCGCCGCCCTCGCTCGTTGCCCTTGGATCCTCTTCGAGTGGCTACCTGATGGCCGCATGAGCGGGATCGAATTTCAGGCACGAAATCCACGCCGCGAAGATCGTTCTGTTGGCTCATTCTCAGTCAACACCAGAACGGGCCGCTGGGCAGATTTTTCAAGTGGCCAAGTCGGCGGGGATCTAGTTTCCTTGCGGGCCTATCTCCAAGGGATCGGACAGGGAGAAGCGGCTCGGGAACTGGCTCAGATGATGAGGGTCAGCCATGGGTGAAACCCTCGTTTGCCCTGTGCCCAAAGATGCACCGCAGCCTCCGAAAGAGCACTTCCGCCATGGCAAGCGGGAGGGGTGGTGGACCTACAAGGACGCTTGGGGTTCTGTTCTCAAAATCGTGATGCGATTCCCTGATCCTGATCGCGGAAAGGTTATTTTGCCTTTCACGCTTTGGAAGTTAGACGATGGAAAACTCATATGGAAGCAAAAAGACCTTCCAGCCCCACGCCCGCTGTACGGCCTGGATCTGCTTGCGGCCCGCCCTGATGCCCCCGTGCTGATCTGTGAGGGTGAGAAAGCCACCGATGCAGCCGCCAAGCATTTTAAGGAATTCGTGTGCATGACAAGTGGTTCAGCCACAAGCGCGAAGCATACCGATTGGAGGCCCCTAGAAGACCGCCAAATAGTGATCTGGCCTGATGCAGACGAACCAGGCTCGCGCTATGCCAGTGAAGTAGCCGAGGCCCTGCAAGGCATAGCGAAAGAGATTCGATGCGTCACCTTGTCTGAAGGGTTGCCCCAAGGTTGGGATGTTGCAGACGAGTTGCCTGAGTGCTGGACTCTGGACACACTCCCCCAGCTTATTCAGGAGGCAAAGCCTGTTCCTGCTGAACGCATAGTGGAATCGTCCCGCCCCGCATGGATCATCGGTGATACAGCGCGGTATCTCCGAGAGGAACCCCCTCCCGTTCGCTGGATAGTTGAGGGCCTGATTCCCGCTGGGGTTCCAGGTGTCTTCGTTGCCCGCGCCGGGGCAGGAAAGAGCATGACGGCCTTGCTCATTGGGATGGGCTTGTCCTCTGGTCTTGGGGTGCTAGGCCGTTCCGTAAGCCATGACGCCTCGCCTGGCGTGGTCTATGTGGGCATGGAAGATGATGAACCAGAATTCCACCGCCGCTATCGCAGGGCTTTGGACTTATTCAGGGACGATTCACTCTGGAGCCCTGCCTACGAAAACCGATTGCCGAATCGATTTATCCCTTTGTTCCCGAACTTTGATTCGGGAGCAGTTTTCCGCCTTGAACTACAAGCCGACGCTATCCGAGACATTGCCAACGCCATCCCCGGCGGATGCGGGCTCATCATCCTGGATACCTTGTCCCGGCTCTCCCATGGAGACGAAAACTCATCGGAAGGAACCCGCCCATTCCTTGAGGCTCAATCCAAACTTGTCCAACTCACAGGTGCCACGGTCATGGCGATCCACCATGTACGGAAGGGGAATGACGTTTCCTCTGATCATCCTTTATGGCATCGCCTGGACCTCGAAAATATGCGTGGATCGAGTGCAATCGAGGGAACGATTCGCTTCGGCATCACCATGGCCGCCTTGAAAGCCGAAGAAGCCGAGAGAGTGGGACTGGATCTAGAAAAAGCCCAGCGCGGAGGATATGTTGCGCTGCATCTCGGGAAGATGAGTCATGTGGAACATGGGTCCACCGTCTTGTTGGAGCGCCGCACAAGTGGGGAGGTAGGCGCAGGCTTTCTCTGCCCTCACGATGATTCGGAGCGGATTCTTGCCGCCCTCCGCAGTGAAGCCAGCATGAAAAAGCTGATCCTTGCCGATAAGGTACTGCTGGCAATTGCGGAAGCCGGAGGGTTGAACGGCCTAGACCAAGCCGAAAAAGCTATGGAATTGTGGCCTACTTCCAAGAGTCCAGAAGGGCAGTGGCGGAAGAAATTGTCAGAGCTTCGTGGGATGGGTTTCCTTTCAGACCCGAAGCTGACTCCCGCTGGCCTTGCCCGTGCTGGAACACTTGGCTTTTGTTCCGCCCGGAACAATGAAACCTTTATCCATGAGCCTGAAACGCAATGCCCAAGCCATTGTTCCGCCGGAACAAGTGAACCGGAACAAACGGAACAAGACGTTCGAGAAGTTGTTCCATCCATGCCAGTCCCCTATAGGCGGGTGGAACGGATGGAACAAAGCCCGGAGGAACGGTGGGAGATATGACGGCGCCCGCTTTCTCCTCTTGGGGAGCCCGAGCAAGGGGAGCTTTAGCACTTCTGCGGATTCTTGAAGACGCGGGCCATCATGTATGGGCGAACAGTGAAACGCTCCATGTTGAGCCTGTCACAGGGCTTTGTGCGGGGGATAGGCGCGTGCTTGAAGCGTTGAAGCCTGAGCTATTAGCTTGGCTGGCATTCACCCCGCACCAGCGGGCCGTGATCGCACCTTACGATCCAGACCTTCAACAACTGAGACGTTACCGCGAAGGCCTTGAATACTGGCTTAGGTTCACACCTGAAGAGCAGTCCCGCATGATCGGCCTTCCATGGACGCCTGAAGATCTCCGGGCCGTGGCAGACCTCAAGGAAGCCACTAGAGGCACGGTTCAGGAAGCCGCCTGGGCAGACCCGGCTTCATCAAATTGAGCCGACAAGGGCGCGGTGGTGTATCCCAGTCATCGAAAAGGGACTTTCATGGGCAGAGGCGATATCGGGAAACAATGGGAGGGCCATGCAGCCAAGACTTTGATTGAGCGGTGTGTTTGCCTTGATATAGGGGTCCTCAAGCCAGAGAAAAACCTTCGGGATCATCCCAAGGTTGAAGGGTGGATGACGTTTGGGAATAAGACCAAAGGCACAGAGTGGCGTGTGGGGTTCTGGATGGATAGGGGCCGTTTGTTTATCAAAGGTCCTTTTGGCGGGTCAACGCTGGAGGAACACCACGAATTCACCCTGGTCTTTCACAGGGTCCATTGGTTCATCATTTGCCCGAAATGTGGGAAGTGGTTCAGGAAGCTCTACTCGCTTGGGAACGGTGCCTTTTGGGAGGGCCAAGGGTTCCCGATTCAGTGCCGTGGTTGCCATCGGCTTCAATACCTTTCCCAGACTTGGCCAGCAGAAAAGGAACGCAGACGACAAGCGAGGGCATTCGTCTCTGCATTCAGGCGATTCCGTGGTTAGTTACCAAGCCCACCGAAGGGACAAGAGAGCGCCCCCCTGCCAGGTACCTCGTGCTGGTTTAAGCTATGGTGCCCGGTATCAGTCCCATGAATTAATTATCATTTGGGCCACTGGACATTCTGATAGATTGCAAATAATTTATCCGCGTTGGCCTTATCAAGTTCGCTCAATTCTTGATAAGATTTCCATGCTTTTTCTTGGTTTTTCAAATTGCAATGAATTAATCCTATATTAAAAATTGCATCAATATTTTTAGGTTGAAGACGCACACAATTTTCATATGCAGACAAAGCCACATCGAATTTACGAAGATTGAAATTGATAAATCCAATTTGAAACCATGCGTTAGGTTCATTTTCAGAAATACGGAGTGCATTTTGATAATATTCAAGTGCAGTGACTGAATTTCCCATTGAGAATTCTTTTATACCCTTTCGAATATAAATGCCTGCGAGTCCACTTTTCCCTATACTACTTGTACGATCAAGTGCAAGCGCATCTTTAAATGCATCCATTGCAGATTCACTATCACCAAGTTCATCATAAATAATACCGCACTGACCTACAATTTCAGCATTCTTGGGGTCCAATTTTCTTGCAATATTCAATTCTTCCAAAGCAATATGCAATTGTTTTAAAAAATACCGAGCTTGTCCAGCACGTTGATGTGCAATTGAATTCTTGGAATCAAACTTAATCCATTCATCAGTCAGTTTTACCAATTCAGCATAATTACCTACACGAAGCAAATTATTAGAATATTCTACGAATCGATTTGTTTTCTCAATTTTAGCTGGAGTATCTTTTTCAGTTGCTGGTTGTATTTTATTGACAACTATTTTTATATTTGGTTCAAATTTAATTGCTCGTTTATCAATATCTTTTACCCATTTCGTAGGCAAGGAAAAGTTTAAATTTTGTCCTTCTTGTAAGTAAAAGGTTGTAATACCAATTAGCCTTGCTTGTTCATCAAATAAACCACCACCACTAGACCCTGGCGAAATTGGAGAAGTAATTTGAATTAAATCTTTATTCTTTCCACCTCTCAATCCACTTACTATTCCATCGCTGATTGTTGTTTCAAGTCCTTTTGGATTTCCAATTGCATATATTTTTTGCCCAATTACCGGCAAATCTTGATTTAATTTTATTGATGGTAGATCGAGGTCTTCGACGGTAAGAAGAGCCAAATCCCTTTCTGGATCAATTAAAATATCATTAATATCAATATTCCACTGTTTATTTCCGACGGATATCCATATTAAATCGCAATTCTCAATTATGTGTTTATTAGATACAATTACGTTCTTTTTGATTACCACTCCTGTGCCCAACTTTGAATCTTTTGTGCTCGTATTCATTGCATTCACTACAACGATTGATTTGGAAGCAAGATGATACACACGCTCTGAAGAGAACTGTTTTCGTTCCGTTGGCAATGTCTTGCGATCATTGGTTTGTGCGATCAATGGAACGCATAGCAGCGCTGCTGTGCCACAAAGCCGCAGAAGAGATGGAGGATTCATATTTGGCCTCCGAGCGTAATTTTGTCCCCATGTCTCAGGGGCGAGGTTTTTTGGTGAAGTGACTCAACCCGAACTGTCAACTCCGTGATGAGGATACGGACTCAGATTGTAGTGGTACTTTCCGGCAGTCCAACCAAAAACATATTTTCGGCAAAAATGTCACAGCGACTCACTTACAGGCGCATGGATATATAGAATCCCGTTCCACCCCTCCCCCTTGTCGTGTGAAAGGTACTCCCCCCGGATGTCTTGCCCCTCGGAGATGGTGCTGGGCTTTATCTAGTCTGCTTTATCCCCCGTCTGGACTCCCGAAAGATACCCTCTCTACCCCCGGGACCTGTCTGTTTCCCATCAATTTAACTATTTGAGTCGACGCACTTCGATTGAGTGATCTATGCCCTTCACCTGCATCTTCCATGAGCCGTCTTTACTCCGATAGATCAGGACATCAGGCATGTAATCGTAGGTATATTCGTAGTCGTATTCGTCCTGCTGCCAGATTTGTCCATTTGACAGAAGGAAGACGGTCTCCCCATCCCAGCCGTTAAATTCCCCCTTAATGGTTGTTTCGATCACATCGTCTGAATCCCCAAGAAAGGGAGCGGCTAGACGGCGCGGTGTCGATCTGTCCTTTGAGCGATCAGCTTCACCGGTAGCCCTACGGGCGGGAGTGGCTGGATGGGCTGACCATGCCATGTTTCTTGAGCTTTCGACATTGTTGGGAGCCATACGAGATGGGGTACTCGGTGTATGGAGGCTTATGTCTGGAGACCGAATCTGACCAGTTGGGGTGAGTTGGCCTGATTCCGAGAGGTTACGGAGCATTCCCTTTGCGCTCTCATCTCCCAAGTCGGCAGCTTCCTTAAAGGAACGAACGGCTTCAGTCTTGTCTCCCCGGGACCACGAATCGATGCCTACGAGATATATCGCCTGTGGATCCCCAGCCTCGGCGGCTTGGGCTATCACTTCTGCCCTAGTCTTGGCGCAGTGCATGAGCCCAAGGATCATGCAAAAAATGACCACTCCTTTGGGCGTAGGAATTTTCATAAGGCCACCTCTGATCTAGTGTCCTCCCGATATCAACCCCCTTCGATATGGGGGTGAGGTGTTCTCACTCTGCTTGATCCCCCCATTGAGGAATCGGAAAGATACCCTCCCCACCCCCTGGGGCACCTGATGGGCAACTAACCCGATGGCCATCCCGATGGGGTCCGCTTGATCCTGGAGGCCCCTTCCACTGCCAGATTAATGAAGACCGTCAACTGCATCCAAGATCTGGTTCATCGGTTCAAAAAGAGTTCGCCATCGCGCCCTTCAGTTTCGGATTCTCAAACCCACCTTTGTCCCGCCATTGTCCCGTGAGCCGAAAATCAGGGGTTTCCAGATGCCCCTAAATACACGAAGACCCCCGTGTTTCCGGGGGTCTTGCTTGGTAGGGCCAACGGGATTTGAACCCGTGCTGCCGCCGTGAAAGGGCGGTGTCCTAACCCCTAGACGATGGCCCCATGGAAATGGGTGTGGGTTAAGGGTGGTGGTGAGCCCAGCTGGACTCGAACCAGCGACAGTCTCCTTAAAAGGGAGATGCTCTACCACCTGAGCTATGGGCCCGTGCTGCCTAAACAGCAAAAATCAAGTGTGCCAAGGGTTGGTGCCGCGGTCAAGGCTGGAATGCCCTGAGGCTTCATCCGAGCAGCGATTCCAGAAAGGAGCCGGGATAGATGCAGCCTTCGGTCCGATCGGGACCGGTGCTCAGGTAGGCGATGGGTGTCTTCACGGCGTCCACCAGGGCGTCGAGATAGGTCCGCGCTTCAGCGGGGAGCAGACGGTGATCCGTGATGCCGCGGGTTGGAGTTTTCCAGCCGCTGAACATCTTGATCTCAGGGCGCAGGCCGGCCCATTCGGCAGCGCAGGCGGGAAGCTCATTCGTCAGGTTCCCGCGACCGTCGCGATAGGCCACCACCATGCCGACTTCATCGAACCCATCCAGCACATCGAGCTTCATGATCGCCAGGCCATCCACGCCGTTGGTGCGGCAGGCATGGGCGGTGATGGGGGCGTCGAACCAGCCGCAGCGGCGGGGCCGTCCGGTGGTGGTGCCGTATTCATGGCCGGCTTCCCGCAGGCGGTCTCCAAGCGGGTTCAGCAATTCCGAAACCATGGGGCCCGCTCCTACGCGAGTGGTGTAGGCCTTGGCCACGCCAAGGATGTGATGAAGCGCTTTGGGTGGAAGCCCGGTGCCGGTGAACAATCCACCCAGGCTGCAGTTGGAGGAGGTGACGTAGGGGTAGGTGCCGTGATCCAGATCCAGCATGGTGGCCTGGGCGCCCTCGAAAAGAATCTGTTCGCTGTTGGAGCAGGCGCTTTGCAAGTGCGATTGGGCATTGCCGATGCAGTGAAGCAGGGGCTCGGCGGCCTTCAACAGGTTTTCTACGATGGCCTCCACGGAGGGCATTTCAGCGGCTTCACCCAAGCGAAGGCGCACTTCGTCGTAGCCCGGGCGGATGCGATCGGCAAGGACTTCTGGGTGTTTGAGATCACCCATGCGCACACCCATGCGGGCAGCTTTCATCTCGTAGGCGGGGCCGATGCCGCGCCCGGTGGTGCCGATTTTGGCTCCGACCTTGGTGGCGCGTTCTTCGCGCCAGACATCAAGGGCGATGTGGTGGGGCAGGATGATGTGCGCTTTGTCGGAGATCAGCAGGCGGTCAGTGACGCTGATGCCTCTTTCGCGGAGCCGGGAAAGCTCCAGCTGGAATACGTCCAGATTGAGCACCACGCCCGAGCCAACCACGAGAAAACATTCCGGGTGCAATGCCCCGGAAGGAACCTGGTGCAGAGCAATGGTCTGGCCAGCCACTACAACCGTATGGCCCGCATTGTTGCCACCCTGGAAGCGCACCACATGGCGGTACCTTGGGGCCAACAGGTCCACCAGCTTGCCTTTGCCCTCGTCACCCCATTGCAGGCCAAGGACCGCGAGGTTTTCACACGCTCTACTCATGCTCGCTCCAAGCCAACCAGAATACCGTGAAGGCCCACTCTGTCCCAGGAGGAAGACGCGGTGTCCGGGCTTTGCCCGGACACCGCGTGGGGAGCACGAGGGGGACGAAGAATGAGCGAAGGGAGCGGGCGGTCCCCCTCGTTCATGACGTCGGGACAAGATGCGCCAAACAGGCTAACCTGGACTGTTCCTGTATCCCCGGAGGGGGTGACCGTGTTTGAGAAGTTCACAGAAAAAGCCCGTCGTGTCATGTTTTTCGCGCGCTACGAAGCCAGCCAGTTTGGGTCCGAAAGCATCCAAAGCGGCCATCTGCTTCTAGGGCTGCTGCGTGAGAGCGAGAAGACCTCCACCAATCTGCTGGAGCGCATGGGCGTGCAGGTGAACACGCTGCGGGAAAGGCTGGTGGCTTCGCTCGCGCCGAAAGACAAAAAAGTCGTACCCAGTTCCACCTCCATTGATATTCCGATGGAAGAGGAAGTGAAGCGCATCCTCCAGCACGCCACCGCCGAAAGCGCCAAGCTCAACCACAAGCATGTGGGGGCGGAACACCTGCTTTTGGGGATGCTGAAGGAAGACCAGAGTCTGGCAGGGCGGCTGCTGAAAGAAGGCGGAGCTGATCTGATCGCCGCCAAGGAAATCCTGCTGGAAGCCACCAAAGAGGAAAAGATCGCCAAGAAGAAGAAGGAACATCCGCTCTTGTCGGAGTTCGCCCGGAATCTTTCAGAAATGGCCGAACGAGGCATTTTTGACAATCTGATCGGACGGGACCAGGAAGTCGAGCGCATCATCCAGATTCTGAGCCGGCGCCGGAAAAACAATCCGATCCTGCTGGGAGAGGCTGGCGTGGGCAAGACCGCCATCGTCGAAGGGCTGGCCCAGAAAATCTTCGAGGGCGCCGTTCCACCAAGTCTGGCGGACAAGCGCATCTATGCTTTGGATCTGAGCTTGGTCGTGGCTGGCACCAAGTACCGGGGACAATTCGAGGAGCGGCTCAAATCCATCATCGCCGAGGCATCCAAGGATCCAAGCGTGGTGCTCTTCATTGACGAGATCCATAGCTTGATCGGCACAGGCGCCGCTGAAGGCAGCCTGGATGCGGCGAACATCCTGAAGCCCGCGCTGAGCCGGGGCGAAATCCAATGCATCGGCGCCACCACACACAAGGAATACGCCAAGTACATCGACAAGGACCGCAGTCTGGTCCGGCGTTTCCAGCCTGTCCCGGTGAATCCTCCGGACGAACCCGAAAGCTTGCGGATTCTAGAGGGCATCCGCAGCCGTTACGAGCTTTTCCACCGCGTGCGCTACGCCCCCAAGACGGTCGAAGCCGCGGTTTATCTTTCCAACCGGTACATCACGGATCGTTTCCTGCCCGATAAGGCCATTGATCTGCTGGACGAAGCTGGTGCCCGCGTGAAGCTTCGGGTGGCGGTACCTGGCGAAAGCCACGAGGCCGAAGAAGAATTGCACCACGTCACCACGGAAATGAACGAGGCGGTGCTGGCCAAGGATTTTGAACGGGCCGTCCTGCTGCGCCAGCGCGAAGTCCAATTGAAGGAAGAGCTGGCCGCCACCCGCTCCGAGCTGAGCGAAGAGGATTACGCAGGTTTTCCCGAAGTGACCGAGCACGATATCGAAGATGTGGTCGCATCCTGGACGGGCATCCCTGTGACTGCGTTGAAAAACGATGAAAAAGCGAATCTAGCGCACATGGAAGAGAAGCTCAACGAGCGGGTCATAGGGCAGCAAGAAGCCGTGAGCGCGGTTTCCCGTGCTGTGCGTAGGGCCCGGACCGGTTTGAAGAATCCTGCCCGTCCCATGGGTTCGTTTTTGTTCCTGGGTCCCACGGGAGTCGGGAAGACCGAATTGGCCAAGACACTGGCCGGATTCCTGTTCGGGGATCCCAAAAAGATGATCCGCTTCGACATGAGCGAATACATGGAGAAGCACGAGGTCTCCAAGCTCATGGGGGCGCCTCCGGGCTATGTTGGCTATGAAGAAGGCGGCATGCTCACCGACCGCATCCGACGCAATCCGTATTGCGTGATCCTGTTCGACGAGGTGGAAAAGGCTCATCCGGATCTGATGAATGTCCTGCTCCAGATTTTCGATGATGGGCAGGCTTCGGACGCTTTCGGGAACCAGGTGGACTTCAAGAACACCATCATCATCATGACGTCAAATGTCGGAAGTAGAGAGTTGCTGGCGGACAAGAACATGGGCTTCCTGGAGGCGGACGCCCGTCCGGATGCCAAGGCTGCGGACGTGATGAAGGTCCTGAAGCGATCCTTCAGCCCTGAATTCCTGAATCGCATTGATGAAACCGTGGTCTTCAACCGCCTGGGGGACGAGGATCTGCGACGTATCGTGCGGCTGCTGGTGGAGGACCTCAACATCACCCTTCAAAAGCACAATCTCCGGGTGGAACTCAATGACGATGCATGTGACCACCTAGTGAAGACCACCGCCCGGGACCGGGCCTATGGAGCCCGCCCGCTGCGCCGCGCCATTCAGAAACAAGTCGAGGATCCCCTCGCGGAACTTATGGTGGCCCACGAAACGGTGCCGTCGGGCATCGTTCGCTTCCACATGGAAGAGAACAAGCTGGTGCCGGTCTTTGAAGAAGCTGCGGCGTCTGAATCGCAGGCCAGTCAAACGCAATTGGTGGGAGCCGCCGAATGATTTTGAAGACCCAGATCAAACACTGGGCAGCCGCCCGGTGTGTAGGGGGGCTGTTGCCTCTGGTGCTCGCCGCGGGGACTCCCGCCGTCCTGTGCGCGCAGGAGGCTGAATCCGCTGAGACTGTCGTGGCCATCGAGGTCATCGGGGCCCAGAAACAGACCGCCGAAACTGTGATTTTTAAATCCGGCATCAAAGTGGGCGATGATCTCCGGAACCTGGATCTTGCCAAGATCACCGAAAAAATGTGGGTTTCGGGCTCCTTCGATGACATCAAGTTCGAGGTCCAGGACGATAAGGACAAGGGCGGCAAGAACGGCAAGAAGCTGATCATCCGCATCCGCGAAAGGCCCATCATCAAAGAGGTGGATTACCGGGGCGGCACAGAGTTGGGCCTCACCAATCTCAAGGACAAGGTCAAGGAAAAGAAGCTGACCATCACGCCGGACAGCCTTTACGACCCGGATGCCGCGCGCAAGATCAAAGACCTGATCGTGGACCAGGCGGCGGAGAAGGGATTCCGCAACCCGGTGGTGGACGTGAATCTCGAGATCATGGGCCCCGGTGTGTCCCGCCTGGTCTTTGACATCAAAGAAGGCGGGAAGGTCCGCATCTATTCACTCAAATTCCGTGGTAACAAGATCATTTCCAGCAGCCAGCTGGCCAGGGCCATGGAGAAGACCCGGCGGCATTGGTCCTTCAGCTGGCTTACGTCCCATGACTTGCTGGTGGATAAAAATCTTGAAGAGGATCTGAAGCACGTCAAGGAGACCTACTGGCGAAAAGGCTACAAGGATGTGTTCGTAGGACAGCCCACCATAGAGGTTCAGGACTTCACGACCGCGAAGCAGAAAAAGAAGAACATCAAGCGGGAGAGGGAAGCCAAATCGCCCAAATATGATCTCCGCGCCACACTGGTGGTGCCAGTGCTGGAGGGCGAACAGTACTACGAGGGCACATTCAAAGTTGAAGGCAACGAGAAGGTGTTCAAGGAAAAATACTTCCGTGAAAAGTATGCGGAGATGAAACGGGACAACCGCTCCTATGTGGCGAAATTCCTGAACCTAAAGCCTTCCACCGCGGATCAGCCCGCTCAGAAAGCCCATCCTTTTGATCTCGACGCCCTGAATAAGGCGATGGACAAAATCAAGGAAGGCTACAGCAACGCGAGTTACATCCTGTATCGCGCGGAGAAAAAACTGGAGACCCGCGAGGAAGCCGGACGCAGGCTGGTGGATACCACGCTCAAGGTGGATGAAGGCGAGCCGTTCACCATCCGCCGCATCGAATTCGAGGGCAACACCACCACCAAGGACAAGGTGCTGCGCAGGTCGCTCCGCCTGCGTGAAGGCGATCCCTTTTCGGCGGAGGAATTCAAGGATTCCTTTACCGGCCTCGGCCAGCTCGGTTTTTTCGATGTGAAGGGCCAGGAACCCAAAGTTGATCTGGTCCCCAACAAGCCCCAAGTGGATATCACCATCAAGGGGGAAGAAGCGGGTGTCAACGAACTGCTGTTCCAGGGTGGCTACGGCCAGCTGTTCGGCTTCTCCCTGGGCGCGAGCTTCTCCACCAAGAACCTGGGCGGCGGGGGCGAGAGCCTCGCGTTGAGCTTCAATGGCGGCCAATTTTCCAAGACCGCGTCCGTATCCTATGTGGAACCTTTCGTTCTTGATCTGCCCTATTCGTTTTCCGCGAGCATATCGAATGGGACCACGGACTATGATGCGTCGAGGGTGGGCGCGGACAACGCGTACAAGCAATTCACTCGCTCCCTGGGGCTCAACACTGGCACCAGGCTCTCCACCTTCTTCCCCCAAAGCCGTTGGGCCTTTTTCACCACGTATTCTGTGGGCTACACCTTCAGCATCATCCGGATCGAGGGTGGACGGAATTTCTACTTCCGGGACACCACCAGCCAGCTGACTTCGACCTTCAACCAGAGCATCGAGTTCAATACGGTCAACCATCCCTACAAGCCCACCCAGGGCACGCGTTTCGGGATGAGCCTTGAATATGGCGGATGGCAGTTCGGCGGGGACCGCCCCTCCTTGCGGGCGAATTGGAATTTTTCGAAATACGCTAATGCAGGCGAGCGGCACATTTTTGCCGCGAACCTGAGCTACGGCTATATCCGGAACCTTGGGCAGGATGAATTGCCGCTTTACCAGTACTACCGGCCCGGTGGCGAAAACAGCATTCGCGGCTACAAATACGGCCAGGTCGGTTCCCTGAAACTCGATAATTTCAGCAACCCTGTGGTGGTGGGCGGCAACAAACAGTTCGTCGCCAATCTGGAATACCAGTTCAAGGTGGCGGATCCCTTCCGGCTGGTGCTTTTCTACGACGCAGGCAATGCCTGGGCACAAGGCACGAAAATATTTTCCAGCGAGTTCGTGAGCTATACCCTGAATAACCAGACCATCGCATACCGGAATCCGACTTTGCTCCGCAGCGCGGGCGTGGAACTGCGCTTTTTCCTACCCATCAGCCCGGCCCCCCTAAGGCTGATCTGGTCCCGCAAACTCAATCCCTATCCTTTCGATCCCGAAGGCCAGAACGATTTCCAATTCAGCATCGGGACAACCTTCTGACGACCTACTGACGACCTTAGAGCGGGATCATTTTCCCATTCTGCGATAAACTAATTCTTTTGTGATTGGAGCCATCATGCGCCGGATTCTTGCCTTAGCAGCTATCACCACCCTGGCCTCAGCTCCAGTGCTGGCCCAGGAAGCGGCGCCCCGCTTCGCGATTTTCGCCCCGGACCAGCTTTTCAAGAATTCCGCCCGCGCCAAGAAGGTCGTGGAGCAGCTCGACGGCATTGGCAAAGGCCTGCAGGAAAAGCTGGTGGCCAAGCAGAAAGAGCTGGAAAAGATGGCGGAGCAGCTCAAGAGCCCCGGCCTCTCAGATGAAGGCCGCGCTACGCTCACCCGGAATCTCCAGGACGGCGAAACTGCCTTCAAGCGCGCCCAGGAGGACAGCCAGAAGGAGTTCAACAAAGAGAGCGACAAGATCTATGGCCAGTTCCAGAAGGAAGTGGGCCCCATCGTAGAGGAAGTCTCCAGAGAGCGGAAACTTCAAGTGGTCTTCCAGTACACCCGTCAGAACGCCGGTATGTTCGCTTTCACGGATGAAAAGTGGGCTGTGGAATTCACCGATGAAATCGCCAAGCGCTATGACGCCAAGTTCGCAGGCAAGTCTGCCGCTCCAGAGGCCGATGCGCCCGTGGCCAAGCCTGCCGCCAAAGCCGCTCCTAAGGCCAAGAAGAACGGCTGAGTCAACTCGACAGATGTTTTGACCTTTGGGTTCGGTCAAACCTTGCCAGTCGAACCATAACCACCAGCGCCGCGATGGGTTTCCCCCAGAGCGGCGCTGGTCGTTTCAAGGCTCCATTCGCAAACCGCCACCGGAGCGATCAACAGCTGCGCGATGCGTTCACCCCGCCGCAATTCAAAGCTGTTCTGACCGTGGTTCGCAAGCACCACCGCCACTTCGCCGCGGTAGTCGGAATCTATGGTGCCCGGCGCATTGAGCACGGTGACGCCATGGCGCAAAGCCAAACCTGAGCGGGGTCTCACCTGGCCTTCGAAGCCATCGGGAATAGCCATCACCAAACCTGTGGGCACAAGCCGCCGCTGCCCGGGCTCCAGGCTCCAGATTTCATCAGCAGGAATGGCGGCTCGCAGATCCATCCCGGCAGCGTGGGGGGTGGCGTAGGTCGGCAGTTCCAGACCGATTGCATGGGGAAGCTGGTGGATGGAAACCTGCATGGGGTCACTCGCTGGCGAAAGCTCTATGGATCTGGTGGGCACAATTGCGCATCGGACTATTCGAAGACTACAGTTCTGTTGCCATAGGCCAGGATGCGATGCTGCAAGTGCAGCCTTACGGCTCTTGCAAGGACCAAACGCTCCACGTCCTTGCCCTTTCGGATGAGATCTTCCACCGTATCGCGGTGGCTCACGCGCGTGATCTCCTGCTCGATGATGGGGCCTGCATCCAATTCAGGGGTGACGTAATGAGCCGTGGCGCCGATGACCTTGACGCCCCGGGCGTGGGCCTGGTGGTAGGGCTGGGCCCCGGCAAAGGCCGGCAGGAAGCTGTGGTGGATATTCATGACCGATGGAAAGGAGCGCAGGAAATCATCGCTCAGCACTTGCATGTATTTCGCCAGCACGACGAGATCCACGCGATGCTCCTTGAGCAACGTTAGGGACTGCGCCTCGGCTTCCGACTTGGACGCATGCGTTACGGGCACATGCCGGAACGGGATGCCGAACTGCGCCGCGATGGGCTCAAGGTCCCTGTGGTTGCTCAGGATGAAAGGAATCTCTGCCCTTAATTCTCCAGCTGTGTAGCGCCACAGCAGGTCCAGAAGGCAATGGTCCTGGCGGCTGCACCAGATGGCGATCCGCGGAAGTTCATCGCTGAAATGAAGCCGCCAGGGCCTGCCTTCTGCCCCGCCCATGGGATCGGCCACTTCGGCCAGGGCGGCCGGGAGTCCGGCTTTCGAGAGCGCGAAACCTTCCATCTCCCACTCGATGCGTCCGAGAAAGCGATCCACCGAAAAATCCGTATGATGATCGGAATCCACGATGTTTCCGCCGTGCTGGAAGACAAAATTGGAAAGGCGCGCCACGATCCCCTTCTGGTCTGGGCACGAGATCAGCAGTGTGGCTGTCTGCTTCATGGGGTTCATCGCTTCACCAGCTGGCCGCATGCGGCGTTGACATCCCGGCCCCGCGACCTTCGCACCGTGACAAAGCACCCATGACTTTTCAGGCGATCCGAGAAGGCCTGGATACGGGCTTCAGCGGGTTCGCAAAATTCGCTCGCATCGTGTTCGTTCATGGGAATCAGATTCAGATTGTGCCCTTTGCTCAAGGCCCCAAGCCAGGCCACCAGGCGATCCGCATCTTCATCGGTGTCGTTCTCGCCCGCCAGCAGCACGTATTCGAACGTGAATTTTTCGTTGGATCGGAGGCCCCAGGAATCCAGAGCTGCCCGCAGTTTTTCCAGATTCCAGACCTTGTTCACCGGCATGGTGCGGCTGCGAGCTGTGTCGCTGCTTGCGTTCAGGCTGATCGCCAGCAACGGCCTAGGTTTCAACTTTGCCAGTTTCTCGATGCCGCTGACGAGACCGGAGGTGCTCACGGTGATGCGGCGTGCGGGAATGCACAAACCTGCTGAATGGGTGAGCACGTGAATGGCCCGATGGACATGGTCGAGATTGTGCAGAGGTTCGCCCATGCCCATGAAGACCAGTGTGAGCCGGGAGGATGTCCCGGGGCCTAGCGCCGACATCACCGAAAGCACCTGGCCGACAATCTCGCCGGCGCTTAGATTCCGCTGTATGCCCATGGCGCCGGTAGCGCAAAAAGTGCAGCCCATGGCGCAGCCCACCTGACTGCTGATGCACATGGTGACCCGGGCATTTTTCACCACACGGGGCATGTGGACGGTCTCGATGCGGCGGCCGTCGGAAAGCGTGAGCGCCAATTTCCGCGTACCGTCCAAAGACTCGATGGATTCATCAATGCCCGGCAAGCTAAGGTCCGCGACGGATTCCAGAAATGCGAGATTATCTTTGCCGAGCTTCGGCGCGCCTTCCTTCCAGGCCCAGGGCCGTTGCAGGAGCGAGAAGAGATGGTTCGCATCATTGGGACAGCCGAGGGCCTTCAGATCTTCCGGCAGCAGTCCGAATGCCGAAGGACGCCCCGCCTTTTCAGGGGCCGGGGCGTCCCAGGGCATCACATTATTCAGATTCATGGTGTCTCTGCTTACTTAATGCCCAACAGCTCCACCTCGAAGCAGAGGGTCGCATTGGGAGGGATGACGGCGCCAGCGCCACGGCTGCCATAGCCCAGGGCGCTGGGGATGATCAAGGTGCGCTTGCCGCCCACCTTCATGGTGCCTACGCCTTCGTCCCAGCCTTTGATGACCTGGCCTACGCCGATGGTGAATTCGAAGGGCTGCCCGTGGTCCACGGAGGAATCGAACTTGGCGCCCTTGGCTTTGCCGTCCCACAGCCAGCCGGTGTAATGCATGACGCAGGTCTTGCCTTTCACAGGCGAGGCGCCGCTGCCTTCCACGGTGTCGGTGTACTGCAAGCCGCTTGCGGTGGTGATCATCTTTTTCTCCTTGGTGGGGGTGGTGGCTTTCATGGCCTTCTTGGTTTTCTGGGCTTTGTCGGCCGTAGAGCCATCCACAGGTGAAGTTCCGAGGGTGAGGGCCAACGTGGCGGTCAAAAGGGTGCGGATCAGCATGGGAACTCCTGTCAGGGTTAGGGGCCGTTACAAAAGCACCGGTGCAGTTCTGGTGAGTTTGTTACGGCCCCTTATGCCGGTCCACCATGTAAATGACCCAGTCATTTTGCCGCAACGGCTTAGGCTTCCAGTGTACCTTGCGACAGGTGAATCAGCGATCGGGAATGGCTGTGGCACGCGCCCATTGGCATGCGATTCCAGGCGCTTGCTGCGAGGATAGGTCTCATGAATCCATCCCATGCTTCCACCTTTCGACCCCGCATCGCGGTCCTGATGATTTTCACCGCGGGTGTGATTGTGCTGGCCCTCCTGCTTCCGCGCATCGCGCAGCCTGCGGCCTACCACGCCTTCGCGGATCAGAGGACGATGCTGGGCATCCCGAATTTTTGGAACGTGGTCTCCAATGCAGCGTTCATTCCGGTAGGTCTGGCGGCGCTTTGGGTGATGGTTCGGAATCCGAAACCGCGATTCCATGCGCCCTTCGAGCGGTGGGCCTACTTTGTCGCCTTTGCCGGAGTCCTGCTTGTGGGACTGGGATCGGGCTACTACCATCTGCACCCGGACAACCGCAAGCTATTTTGGGACCGCCTGCCCATGACGCTCGTGTTCATGGCGCTGATGTCGGCGGTGATCGCGGAGCGCATCCACGCGAAAGTGGGCGGGGTGCTTCTACTTCCCTTCCTGCTGCTGGGCATCCTGAGCGCGGAAGTCTGGCGCAGGGGCGAACTCACGGGCATCGGGGATCTGCGCTTCTATCTGTTGGTGCAGTTCTACCCCATGCTTGCGATTCCGATGATGATGGCGCTGTTTCCAGCCAGCTACACCCGAACTAGGGATATGGCTTGGCTGGTGCTCTGGTATGCCATCGCCAAAGCGCTGGAGCAATGGGATGGCGCTGTGTTCCGCGCAACGGGCGGGAGCATGTCTGGACATGCGCTCAAGCATGTGGCCGCAGCTTTGGCCGTAGCGGCCTTGGTGGCGATGGTGGCGCGCCGGGAACCGCTCGTTTCGGATTGACCGGCCCGCAACCACCAGGGCGCTCAGCTTGCATTCGGATGGCGCTCAAGGAGCAGGCGCAGCTGGGGATTGCGCCGGACCGCATCCTGCCGTTGCAGGTGGGCGATCAATTGCGGCGGGGCGGCGCTCCAACGGGCGATGTTCTGGATGAGGAGATTCGAAACGTAGGTGCGGCGGCAGAGCAGGGCCGTGGTCTTTCCATCAACTGTCAGGCCGGCCAGCAGAGCCAGGCAACGCCCTTCGGTGCTAAGGATCAGCTCTACGCGTTCCTCGCCGGTTCTTTGGAGGAAACTCGTGCGCAGGACATCCCGCGCCAGGCGCCGTGTCTGTTCGGGAGCCTCCCGCGAAGTCGTTATCAGAAATTGTTCCAGGAGCCGCCGTGAGGACCAGAGACGCCTGAAAACGGCCCCCGGAAGTTGTGGGTTCTGGAGCAGCTCGCGCCGCACGCCGACATCGTTCGCAAAAGAAACCCGGGATGCGACTGCTTCGAGCCCGATCGGATTCCGGTGATGCGCCGCGATGAGGCGGGCTTGCGCCAACCCGGCGCGCGGATTCTCTAGGATGGCTTGGATGACCTTTGGCACCGGGTCGAAGCAGTAGGCGCTCAGTTCGGGCTCCACCGCGAGAGCGGCCATGGCCGCCCGCTCCTCCACAGTCATTTTGTGGAGGGTCTGCTCGAATAATTGTCTGTGGGTGGCTGCCTCGGCAAGATCGGCAATCGTCTCTTCAGCGGTTTTTTGATCATCCGCCTCGGGCGGTTCTGGTTCGATCACCGGCAGCGAAGCCTCGATTGCAGGACTGCTCGGACTTTCAGATGGAATAGCGACGTGATTGTCAGCTGTCACTGCGCCCATTGTCACCAAACCGGCAAGAAGAGCCTCCATCCGCTCGGGAAGAAGCCCCATGGCCTGGGCCAAAGTCGGGACATCGTCGGTTCCATCGAGCTGCAAGAGCAGGATTCGTTGCAGCGCATCCAGGTGGAGCGTCGAAAGATCCAGATCCGCTCTTGGCGCAGGTTTCCAACTCATGAAGTGATTATGGTCAAGCCACCAGGTCTTTTGCTCGGATTTCGCAATCGCGCTTGGTTCCCAGGGCAGCCAAACCTAATGTTGATGGGTTAAGCCATTCTTTCGCCACGCGCTGCACCTGTTCGCAAGTGACTTGGTTGATTTCAGCGAGCTGCTGGTCGGTGGAGCGGACCTCGCCCTGCTGCAGGCATTGGTTCGCGAGGTTGAACATCCGGCTGTTGCTGCTTTCCAGGCTGAAGACCAGACTCGTGCAGGACTGCAATTTGGCGCGGTCCAATTCATCTTCACTCACACCCAGGTCCGAGATCCGCGCACATTCAGCCAAGGCGCGCTGCACCACCTCCCGGGCCTGCTTGGGAGAGCATCCAGCCGATATCTGCAGGGCGCCGGTGTCAGAGTAATGCGTCAGATAGGAACCGATGGAATAACACAGGCCATGGCGTTCCCTGAGTTCCATAAAAAGGCGCGAGGACATGCCGCCACCGAGCACATAACCCAGCAGACCTGCGGCCACGCGGTCCGGATGCCGGTGGGATGGGGCGGGAAAGCCCAGGACAAGGCTCGTTTGCTGCAAGCCCTTGCGATTCTGGTTCAGCAAGAAAGGTGAAATGCGGTGGGCCTGGGGGCCTGCAGCAGGATGCCCTTTCGGCAGCTTGTCCAGGATGGGGCGGAGCAGGTCCATGAAAGGCTCAGGGCTAATGGCGCCTGCGGCAGTGATAAGCAGATTTGGCGCGGTGTAGGTATCCGAGAAGAAAGCTTGGGACTCGCGCGCTCCATAGGACGCGACCTGCTCCCGCTCACCTAGAATGGGGTGGGCCAGGGGGCCCCCCTTCCAGAATTTTCCGTAGAACATTTCGGTCACCCAGTCATCCGGCTGATCCTCGCTTTGGGCGATCTCTTCCAGGATCACGTCCCGTTCCCGGGCCAGTTCTTCACCGTTGAAGATTGGCGTGGTCACCAGCTCTCCAAGCAGCGTCACCAGGTCCGGCAACTGGTCGGCCAAGACTTTGCCATAGAAACAGGCAACCTCTTTGCCTGTGAACGCGTCCACGCTTCCGCCCAGGCGGTCCGTGGCGGCGGACATGGATTCTGGATTCGGAAACCGCTCAGTGCCTTTGAAAACCGTGTGCTCGATGAAGTGGGCCAAGCCTTCTTCATGCAGAGCTTCGTGGCAGCTTCCCCGCCGCACCCAGAACCCTACGGCGCAACTTCTCACGTGTGGAATTTGCTCCACAAGGATTTCGGTGCCGGAAGGTGTGAGATGGCGGAAGAAGGATTCAGGAGCGGGCATTGCTCCATTCTACTGGACAAGCCCTTGGTAGAATTCGCTATCAGCCTTCGGATTCGCTTCCGGCGAGCCCCATGGGCGTCGCCTGGAGCTTCCATCCGCAGAGCGCCCAGCACACAAGGCCGAATACCAGGAGCACCAGGATGGCGAGCCCCACGGGCGTGGTGATTTGTTCCTGGGCCAGAAGCTGGCTGGCGGCCACATCGCCGGAGCGGGTGCCGGAGATGCTTTCAATGTAGTGGACGAAGGTGATGCGCTGTAGATTCCCGGGGAAGATGCGTACCAAAGGATCCCAGATGAAAAGATAAAGCGCGCCCCATAGCGTGCCGCGCTTGAAGACCAGTCCCAGCAGGCTCATGAAGGCGAGAATCGCCCAATAGGCAGAGACCATCGCTGCGGCCTGGTAGAGGAAATCCTCCGGGCCGGAACCTAGTCCCAGCAATCCCGTGCACGCCACTACGAGCCATACGGCGCCCCACCCGAACCAGAGCAGGCCTTTGCCGAAGGGAAGCATCCATACCGTGGATGGCCGCGCCAGCATCAACGGAATGGTCCGTTGCTCTATGTCTTCGCGGATGCCGGCGGGTGCGGCCACCAACGCCATGATGGGCAGCATGAATTTCGCGAGCACCCCGTGGAAAACCATCAGGTAAAGGGCTGAGGGGATGTGCTCGCCTTTGATGCGCAGCAGGGCGGTGAGCGCCAGGCTGAGCAGCACCGGCACGACCGGGATGGCCGCCAACACCCAGCCGCGCACTTGCATCACGCGGGGCAGGTAGCCCCGCGCGACCGCTTGCATCGTTTGAAAAGGTGAGGGGATCGCGTGGGTGGACATCAGGCGTTGTCCTTTGTCAGGTACTGGAACACTGCGTCCAGATTGAGATCCAAAGGATCGAGGGCATTCAACGGGAGCTGGCCGGCGGCGATGGCATCCTGCAGTTTCGGCAGGAAATCCCGGGGGTTCCGCACCGCCAGAACTGCGGCGCCTTCTTCCATGCGCAAGGCCACCAGTTCACCCTGCTCCACGGCCCAACGGGCCACCTGGCGGGCGTCTTCGGAGGCCACGCGCAATTCGACGGGGTGGCGATCCAGCAATTCGCGGATCTCAGGGACCGAACCTTCTGCCAGCAGCCGCCCACGGAAAAGCAGCAGGATGCGCTCTGTGAGCTGTGCTACTTCGCCCAGGATATGGCTGCTGACGATGATCCGTTTGCCTTCGGATGCGAGTGTCCGCATCAAGTCCATCAAGTTGAGCCGCGCCTCGGGATCCATGCCGTTGAAGGGTTCATCAAGGATCAGCAGGTCGGGATCATGAAGCAGCGCCTGGGCCATGCGGATGCGCTGCCGCATCCCTTTGGACATGCTCGAAAACCCAAGCTGGGCACGGGTTTCCATACCAACCGCCGATAGGCTGCGCTGGATGGCGGCATCCAATTCGGAACCCGATAGCCCTGACAGTTCGCCCATCATGCGAAGCCATCTGGTGCCATTCAAACCCACCGGAAAGCGGTCGCCTTCGGGCACAAGGCCGATGCGCGCGAGCACCGCCGGATTGCGGAACGGCGCTTCGCCGAAGATGTTCACTTCGCCGCCGGAGGGGGGAAGGAGCCCCGCCAGCAATTGAATGAGCGAGGACTTTCCTGCGCCATTGGGCCCAAGAAGGCCAGTGATGCCACCGCTTTCGGGCAATTGAAAGGTAGTGGGCGAAAGGCCCAGGATGTCGCCATACCGGAGTGATGCGCGTTCGAGGCGGATCATAGGACCGCCTCCGAGGGCTTGGTCCGCTTCACTGCGATCCAGGTCCAGAACGCGATGTGGACTACAGTGCCTGCGATGGTGGGGATCCATTTCAAAAGCGGGTCACTGACGTTGAATATGAGCTGGGGCCAAGCCTGCACGAGAAAGTAGGGGCTCATGGCCATCCATTGTTTGCTATGCAGGGTAAGGCCAAAGATGCTGCCGATGGCCGATGTTCCCAGCACGATGCCCAGCACCCAGCCGAAACTCGCCCGGGGCGACCCAGCCATCGCCGAAGCGCCAAGTGTCACCGCCGCCATGAGCAGGCCGATGATGATGGCCGCCGGCAGCAGGTAGAGAGGCGCGGACATCCAGATGGGGCCTGCCTTTCCAGCCATCGCCATGGAAAGTCCCCAGGGCAGCAGCACGAAGGGCAGCATTACGGTCATGGGGATGATGAAAGCCGACAGGGCCTTGGCGGAGATGTAGTCCTGGGGCCGCACGGGGTGCGCGTAGATGAGGGGCCGGATGCGATAGAGCGAGTCCCTCGAAATGATCCCCCCCACCATGAAGGCCATCATGAACCACAGCGGAACGAGCATCCACCAGTCCAACAGCCCTGCTTGGTAGTTAGCGCCTTGGGTCATGATCTTGTTGGCGAATTCTTTCAAGCCGCCGAGGCCAGGTGATGTGTTGATAAGGTATTTCCCGTAGAGCACGATCAATTCAATAAGCAGGATCGTAAGAAAGATGAAACCAAAAATGAAGAAGCCGACCTTGCGCTTGATCACGCGCCTGAGATCGAATTTCGTGAGCACCGCGATGGGGTGGCTGCCTTGGGAAAGCTCGGGCCGCGGCGGGAGGGAAGGGGCGTAAATGGGCATTAGTGGCTCCCCGTCGTCGCGCTGATGGTTTCGCCGATTTTGCCGCGCAACGCACGGATGAGCACTTCATCCAGGCGGTCGTGGCGCGGCGTGAGCTGCACCAGTACAGCGCCGATGCCTTTTGCGAAACGGAAGGGCAGCACGGGATCCGCCGCGGCCAATTCCACATCGTAGATGCCGTTGCGGTGTTCCAGCACGGTGCCCAGCTCTGCCAACTTTCCTTCCTGGGACTCATTCAATGGATCCAGGAACCGGAGCTCGAAGCGCTTGGCCAGCATTCTCCGGAGCCCGGCCATGGAGCCCGCGGCTTTGACTTCGCCCTTGTCGAGAATGACCAGCTGATCGGATACCCTCTCTACGTCTTCAAGCAGGTGCGAGGCCATGATGACCGATGTTCCCAGATCCACGTGGACCTTCAGCACCAGGTCCAACATTCGCTTGCGGCCATCGGGATCCAGGCCATTGGTGGGTTCATCAAGGAACACCAATTCTGGCGAATGGACTAGGGCCTGCGCCAGCTTCACTCGCTGGCGCATACCCGTTGAATAGCCGCTGACAGGGCGGTAGCGAGCCTCGTCGAGGGCCACGAAGTACAGCACTTCATGGGCACGGTCCCGTGCCTGCTCAGGGGTTAGGCCTGATAGCTCGCCCCAAAAAGCCACTTGCTCATAGGCCGAGGTGTCTTCAATGAGCGCGTCGTATTCCGGCATGTAGCCGATGCGGCCCCGCAGTTTCGCGGCTTCGTGGGTGCCCAAAGGGATGCCCAGCACGTGGCCGCCTCCCGCGCTTGGATGCAACAGGCCCAGCAGTGTTTTCAGCAGGGTGGATTTGCCTGAACCATTGGGCCCCAGCAGGCCTACGACACCATCTTCCAACGTAAGGCTCAGGCCCTTCAAGGCGATGGTGGGACCGTACCTTACTTCAAGGCTTTCAAATGAAATCAAGGCATGTCTCCTACGAAGGGCGTATGAGTCGGTTACGACGTGATGATGATATCGGTTTAAGGGGCGGTTAGCAGCGCTTGGACACGCGCGTGGAGTTCCAGCCGGAGTGCTTCAGCGTCCTGGTGGTCCCTGGGTTCCACGGGGCTGCCAAGGCGCAAATGGTAAGGTCCCGGCGATACGCGCCAGTCGTCGGCCGGGAGAATATGGCGGCCCCCCAGGATCGCCACTGGGATGAGTGGGACTTGGGCCTCCCAAGCGAGGTTGAAGACGCCTTTCTTGAAGGGCAGCAACTGGCCCGTGCGGCTGCGGGTGCCCTCGGGGAAAGCGGCGATGCTCTGGCCGTTGTGGATGCGTTGGGCCGCCAGGCCCAGAGATTTGATGGCGTCCGCGCGGTGGTTGCGGTTGATGAAGATGAAGTCAGCCAGCCAGATGACCCAACCCAAGAAAGGCACGAAGGCCAGTTCCCGCTTGGCCATGAAGACCGGATGCGAAGGCAGCGTGGCGATGATCAAAGGCGGATCCAGCAGCGACGTGTGGTTGCCCACGAAGATCGCCGCCTGCCGGCCTTCGCGGATTTCCAAGGGCAAGGCCTCCCAACCTTCCATGCTCCGGCGGATGCCGAACAGCCAGGCCATCATGCGGATATAGCCCGGCGCCAAGGCCCAAAAGCCCTTGGCGCCGCTCCAGCGGAACAGCGCTGTGATGTAAGCCAAACCAACGGCAACCGCCAGAGCAGGACATCCGAAGATCCAAACAATCAGGGGCCGAAGGACAGGACGAGTGGATGTCATTTGGTGTCCAGGACCTCGGCGGATTTTATTTTCACTGGATAGTCCGGGACGTTGGCCTGACCCTTCTTCCAGCCTGTTTTGACTTGCTCGATTTTCAGAGCGGTCTCCATCCCCTCGATCACCCGTCCAAACGCGCAATAGCCGATGCCCTGGGCGCTTTCATCCTTGAAATCCAGCGAGTCATTGTCTGCGGTGTTGATGAAAAATTGCGCGGTGGCGCTATTGGGATCAGAGGTCCGGGCCATGGCCACGGTCCCCTTGGTGTTCTTTAGACCTGCCTTGAAGCTTTGGGGGGTCTCGTTCTTGACCGGGGCAGCGGCGGGTTTCTCGGCCATGTCTTCGGTCATCCCGCCGCCCTGGATCATGAAGCCCGGGATCACGCGGTGGAAGATGGTGCCCGCATAGTGGCCCTTCTTCACATACATGAGGAAGTTCTCCACGGTGCGGGGAGCCGCGCTGGGCTCCAGCTCCAGCACCATCACGCCATAGCTGGTGGTCAGCCGGACACGGGGTTTGGCGACGACCGGCGTAGGAAGCTGCGCGAAGAACGGCAGAGCAAGGGTGGACAGGAAGATGCAGGGCAATATGGCTTTCATGGCTTTCATGGGATCTCCGGGATGCTTCCAGTTTGTCATTTTGGAACCGATGGGCGTCAACTCGATACGCCGTCCTCTGTCCGGCATAAGCGTCCGTAACGAATCTAACCAGAAAAATGCTGGTTATTTCGTAACGGTCGCTGCGCCGTCCCGTGTCCGGCATAAGCGTCCGTAACGAACTAACCAGAAAAACACTGGTTATTTCGTAACGGTCGCTACGCCGTCCCGTGTCCGGCATAAGCGTCCGTAACGAACTAACCAGAAAAACGCTGGTTATTTCGTAACGGTCGCTAAGCTTTCAAGATGATGGCTCTTGATTATCCCACTTGGCTTCTGGCGTTGATGATCGCGCCTTTTGGCTTGGCGCTCGGTTCTTTCGCCAATGTCTTGATTTATCGCTTGCCCCTTGAGGAACCTGAAGATCGCAACGTGGTGACCAAGGGCAGCCACTGCCCCAGTTGCAAGGCCCCCATCAAACCCTGGCACAACGTTCCACTGTTTGGATGGCTCTGGCTGCGCGGCAAGTGCGCTGCATGCGGCTGGAAGATACCTGGCCGGTACCCATTGGTGGAACTTTTAGGCGGACTGATTTTCGCCGCGTCCGTCTATGTGTTTCCGGCAGGAACGCTGATCTGGGGCAAGGGGTTGATCTGCGCTTTCGCCCTGTTGGTGCTGTTCTTCACGGACTATACGGAATTTTTCCTGCCCGATGCGCTCCAGTTCCCATTGATGGCTGTTGGCGTGCTGTTCACGCTGCCGCAGATTTTTTGGCCCAATGCAACGGTGACGGTGCTGATCGGGGACCACCAATTCTTGCGGGCGGATCTCTTCCATAACGGGCTTCAGATGTCGCCGGTCTGGTCCCTGTTCGGCGAAGCCGTGACCTGGAAGAGCAGCCTCATCGGCATTGCGGCCGGCTATGGGGGGCCGACGGTCATCAACGCGATCTACAAGCTCATCCGCAAGACCGATGGCCTGGGCATGGGTGATTTCAAGATGCTCGCCTGGCTCGGCGCCTTCTGGGGCTGGGCCCCTATGATGGGCATTTTCTTTGGTGGCGCACTATTGCTCACCGCCTTCGCCCTGCCCGGCCTCATCACTCGCCGCCTGAAGGGCCAAAGCATGTTGCCCCTCGGTTGTTTCCTGGCACTGGCCACTTTCCCCATCGTGTTTTATGGACCGGCCATCTGGAGTTGGTATATAGAGACGATGGTGAAGTGAGGCCCAAGTCTCAAGTCTCAAGTCCCAAGTCCCAAGTCCCAAGTCCCAAGTCCCAAGGCGCGAGTGCAGGGGCATAACCCCTAAACCACCAGCCCTAATATCATTGGGTGTTCCATTCCATTGGGAAGCATCAAAGAGAACCTTCGGAACGAAGGCTTCAGCTTGCTACAGGCTACTTGAGACTTGGGACTTAGGCCTTGGGACTACTTTGCGCCAACTCCATCAACACACCCCCGGTTTCGCTCGGATGGATGAAGGCCACGCGGCAGCCGTGGGCGCCGCTTCGCGGTGCTTCATCAATCATGCGGACGCCCTTGGCCATGAGCATTTTCACGGCGGCTTCGACATCGTCAACTTCAAGGCAAATATGGTGGATGCCGGGGCCACGCTTGGCGATGAACTTGCCGATGGGGCCTTCAGCGTCGGTGCTCTCCAGGAATTCCAGGCTGGATTCGCCCACCGGGAAAAAAGCGGTTGTCACTTTTTGTTCTGGCACCGCTTCCACATGATCGGCCTCCAGGTCGAACAACCGCGCCATCCGGGCCATGGCCTCTGACAGACCAGTCGTGGCGATTCCAAGATGGTTGATGCGCAGCAGTTTCATGAAACACCCTCACCCCCTATTCTAGTGGGATGAGCCCATCCACACCCGAGTACTGGCAGAAGGTCTATGACGAGGAACCCCGGCCCGGGTGGGATATGGATGGTCCTTCACCCGTGCTGGCGGAGCTTTTGGAAGCTGCAGCAATCCATGGCATTTCTGCGGGCGGCGAGATCGCTGTGCCCGGCTGTGGGTTCGGCCATGATGCTGCGGAATTGGCGCGGCGCGGTTACCGGGTTACCGCCTTGGATTTCGCGCCTCCCGCCATCGAGGGGGCCAAGGCGCGGTACGGCGATGGGGTGTGCTGGCGTCTGGATGATTGGTTCGCCACGCAGGAAGGTCCCTTCGATGTGGTCTTCGACCACACCTGTTTCGTGGCGATGGAACCGGCGCGGCGCAGGGATTACCTGGACGTTTGCGCTGACCGGCTCAAGCCATCGGGTCTCTGGCTGGCGGTCCTATTTGATGACACGAATGGACGCCCAGGCCCGCCCTTTCAGATCCCCATGGACAAAGCCCGAAACCTCGCCGAAGCCCATTTCGACGTGCTCCATGTCCAGCGCGCCACCCAGAGCCATCCCCGGCGGGCAGGACGAGAATTCCTGGTCATCGGGCGGAAGAGAAAATAGCGCCGGCAATCAAAGCGAGTGTTCTGCTTTTTCGCGCTACTTCTGATTCTTCTTCGCGGCCCTTCGCGAGAATTCTTTGGGATTCAGCGCGGGGCCGGGATCACGTGCCAGAGCACCGCGAAGAAATGGCAGATGCTTCCGGCTACAACCCATAGATGCCAGATGGCGTGATGGAAGCGCAGCTTGTGCCAGGCGTAGAACCCAGCGCCGGCGGTGTAGCAGAGGCCGCCGCCGAAGAGCCAGGCGAGGCCGCCCGGCGAAAGGCTGTGCCATAGCGGTTTGATGGCGATGACCGCGATCCAGCCCATGAGCAGGTAGATGGCTAGGCTCAGGAATTCCATCCTGTGGATGAAGATGGCCTTGAAAGTGATGCCCAGGGCCGCGAGGCCCCACACCAAGCCGAAGAGCGTCCAGCCCCAGGCGCCATACAGCGGGCCCAGGCAGAAGGGTGTGTAGGTCCCAGCGATGAGCAGGAAAATGGCACTATGGTCCAGCACTTTGAAGACGGTCTTCACGCGCGGGCCACGGAAGGAATGGTAGAGCGTGGACATGGTGTAAAGCAGCACCAGCATTGATCCAAAGATGCTGCCGCCCACGATGTGCCGGGCAGTGCCCCGCAGGCTGGCGAAGACCACCAGCAGCACCAGGGCTGCGACTGCCAAAGCTGCGCCTATGCCATGGGTGATGCTGTTGGCGAGTTCCAGTTTGGTCTGTTCGGACAAACCCTGGCGGGGTGACTGCTCGATCACATTCTCCATGGGAACTCCAAGTACACGTCTAGGATGGCAGATGAGGCGGTGGCCGAACTGTTGAAGCTGGGATTCCGGCCACAAAAAAACCAGGCGCCTTTTCAGGCGCCTGGCTCGTAGATACGGTCTGGTTTAGTCTTCGCGTTCGGCCTTGTTGAAGGCGTCAGCTAGGGTGGCTTTCTTGAAGGACGGGGCGTTGGCTTTGGCGGCATCCATGTCGCCACGCTCTGCATCCACTTCCAACTGCTTGACCGAAAGGCCGATGCGGCGCTCGGTGGGATCGAGTTTCACGATCTTCATCACGAGGTCCTGGCCAGCGTGGTAATCCTTCTGGATATCTTCCACCCGCTTGCGTGAAAGCTCGGAGACATGCACCAGGCCTTCGATTCCTTCGCCCAGGTCCACGAAAGCGCCGAAGTCCGTCAGGCGGGCGATCTTGCCTTCAAGGGTGTCGCCGACGTTGTGGCTTTCGAAGAAGATCTCCCAGACATTGGGTTCCATGTGCTTGACGCTCAGGCTCATGCGCTGGGCCAGGGGATCCAGGTTCAGGACTTTGGCGGTGACTTCGTCGCCCTTCTTCACCAGTTCGTTGGGGTGCTTGATCTTCTTGGTCCAGCTGAAGTCGGAGACATGGATCAGGCCGTCGATGCCGTCTTCCAGCTCCACGAACGCGCCGAATTCGGTGATGTTGCGCACGATTCCCGTGACGATCATGCCGGGCTGGTATTTCTCGGCGATGGCCATCCAAGGATTCGGCGTGATCTGCTTCATGCCCAAGCTGATGCGGCGGTTTTCGGGATCCACCTGCAGGATGATGGCTTCCACCTGGTCGCCCAGATTGACCATGCCCTTGGCGGACTTGACCTTCTTGGTCCAGCTCATCTCGGAGACATGGACCAGGCCTTCCACACCGGGTTCCAGCTCGACAAACGCGCCGTAGTCAGTGATGGAGACAACCTTGCCCTTGACGTTGGCCTGGACGGGGAAACGCTCTTCGACCGTGAGCCAGGGATCCGGGTACTTCTGCTTGTAGCCAAGGGACACGCGCTCGGTGTCCTTGTCGTATTTGAGGATGGCGACTTCGACCTTGTCGCCCACTTGGAACATTTCGCTGGGGTGGTTGAGCCGGCCCCAGGACATATCCGTGATGTGCAGCAGGCCATCCACGCCGCCCAGATCCACGAAGGCGCCGTATTCGGTGATGTTCTTGACAGTGCCTTCCACCAGCTTGCCTTCTTCGAGGCCCGAGAGGGTCTCTTCCTTCATGGAGGCGCTGATGGTCTCCAGGAACAGCTTGCGGGAAAGCACGATGTTGCCGCGGCGGCGGTTGACCTTGATGACCTTCATGTCGAAGGACTTGCCGATGAACGGATCCAGGTTGCGGGCGGGCTTGGTGTCCACCTGCGAACCGGGCAGGAAGGCGCGGATGCCGATATCCACGGCCAGGCCGCCTTTGACCTTTTCGAGCACGACGCCATGCACGGTCATGTTGGAACGGAAGGCCTTTTCGACCTCGTCCCAGATCTTCATCTTTTCGGCGCGTTCGCGGGAAAGACGCACGTTGCCGTTGGAATCTTCGAGGTATTCGAGCAGCACCTCGACCACATCGCCCACGGCGACGCCCACGGTGCCATCGGGGTTGTTGAACTCGTCAATGTTGACGGTGCCCGATCCCTTGTAGCCGATGTCGATGATCACGTCCTTGCCGCGGATCTCCACGACATGGCCGCGCACGACCGAATCTTCCTTCATGCCGCGGGTTTCGCCTTGCAGGGCCGCCAGGAATTCGGTGGCCTCCGGCGAGCCGTCATCCAGCTGTGCGGAATCCAGCACGTTGATGCTGCCCATGCGTTTAGACGCATTGCCCCTGATGATTTCTTCTAACTTGGACATCTAGTCCACCTCTTTTGAGTTGCCCCCCATTTCCTATGGAGTGGCTGGAATCCCGGCACGCGAAGTCCGGCAGAACGACAAGGATATCGGGAGATGGGGCGAAAGGCCAGGAAAAGTGTTGAGTCCCAAGTCTCAAGTCTCAAGTCTCAAGTCTTAAGGACTAGGGCCTAGACGGAAATCACCACCAGCTCGGGATCGATCTCTTTTTGCAGCATGCCTTCAATGGCGGTCAATGTGCCGGTCAGGGAACTGGGGCAGGAGTTGCAGGCGCCCTGATAACGGATCATCACCTGCTTGTCCACGCGGCCGACTACTTCAAGTCCTCCGCCATCGGCGGCCAGCGCCGGGAGGATGCTTTCTTCCAGGATGGCGTGGACTTTTTTCAGGATCTCGTCGTTTTCGTCGTTGACCTTGTTGAACTCCCGCTTGGCGGCAGCTTCATTGGATTGGCCATTGACGCTGGCGGCTAGGCGAATTGGAGCGGCAAGCTTGGGCAGAAGATCGGGCCACTTCACGTCCTCAGTCTTCGTCACCGTGAGCCATTTGTCCTGCATAAAAACCGACACCACATGGCCGACATCGAAGAGAGCTTTGGCCAACTCATGGGTCTGCGCGATCTCCACGCTTGGGAAACTCTTGGGAAAGCCCAACGCCACCGGCTCCTTCAATAGGAATTTCACCGCGTTGGGGTTGGGGGTGTACTCGATCTCGGCGATCTTAGGCATGAGAATCTCGAACCGCGAATGGACGTGGATAGACGCCAATCTTAACCAGGGTTTTTTATTCGCGATCATTCGCGGTTGAAATTTCATTCCGTGCTCACAGTCTCTTCGCCTTTGAGCGCGGAATGCAGTGTGGCCCACGGGAGCACAGCGCATTTGACCCGGACCGGCAGATCCTTGACCCCCTGGAAGAGGATGAGCTTCCCCAGCAGGTTCGCGTCGGCTGGAAGGGTTGAAGGGTCCAGCTCACCCCGCACCATGCCGCGGAACTGCTCGGCCATTCTTTCCGCATCCTCGACGCTCTTCCCCTTCACCGCGCCGGTCATGAGCGAGGCTGAAGCCACGTCGATGGCGCAGCCATGGCCTTCGAACTTGACGTCCTCGATGCGGCCATCCCGGATGTTGAGAGTGAGTTGCAGCTCATCGCCGCAAAGTGGATTCTGGCCGTCAGCGTGATGGGTGCAAGGATCCAGCTTGCCAAAATTCCTCGGCTTTTTGTTGTGCTCGATGATGACTTGTTGGTAGAGCTCGCGGGGATCGCTGGCCATCAGCTTGGCTCCTCTGCGGAATTGGATGAGTCAGCGCCGAAGATATCCTTCACTTGCCGGATGGCCGCCACCAGGGCGTCTATATCTTCCTGGCCATTGAAATAGGCGAAGCTGGCGCGGGTGGTGGCGGGGATGTTGAAGCGCTTCATCACCGGCTGGGCGCAATGATGGCCTGCGCGGACGACCACGCCCTCATGGTCTAGGATGCTGCCCACGTCATGAGGATGAATGCCTTCCAATACAAAGCTCAGCACCGAGGCTTTGCCTGGCGCAGTTCCAATGATGCGCAGGCCATCGATTTTGTCCAGTTCCTGCGTGGCGTACTCCAGAAGCGCGTGCTCATGTTCGGCGATGCGATCCAAGCCGATGGCGTTCAGATAATCAATGGCTGCGCCTAAGCCGATGGCCTCGGCGATGGGCGGCGTGCCGGCTTCGAACTTGCCCGGAATACCCATGTAAGTGGTCTTTTCCCAGGATACGGAGAGGATCATGCTGCCTCCGCCCTGCCACGGGGGCATGGCTTCGAGCAGCTCCTTTTTCCCATAAAGCACGCCGATGCCCGTGGGTCCGCTCAATTTGTGGCCGCTGAAGGCGTAGAAATCCGCGTCCAGATCCACCACATCCACCGGGAGATGCGGCACGGCCTGGGCGCCATCCACGACCACCACAACGCCTTGGGCGTGGGCGTGGGCGATGATTTCTTTCACGGGATTCACGGTGCCCAGCACGTTGGAAACGTGCGTGATGCCCAGAACTTTCACGCTGGGTGTCAGTAGCGTTTTCAGCGCATCCAGATCCAGCACACCGCGGTCATCCATGGGGATGACCTTGATGGAGGCGCCCTTTTCGGCCGCCAGCATCTGCCAGGGCACGATGTTGGAGTGATGCTCCATGGCGCTGAGCAGGATTTCGTCGCCTTCCTTGATGTTGGCGCGTCCCCAGCTTTGGGCCACGAGGTTCAGGGCCTCGGTGGCGCCCCGGGTCCAGATGATCTGCTTGGCGCTGGGCGCGTGGAGGAAGGCGCGCACTTTCTCGCGGGCCTCCTCGAAGCGATCCGTGGCTTCCTGGGAAAGGGTGCTCACGCCGCGATGGACGTTGGTGTGCTCGAAGCGCTGATAGTGGGCCATGCGCTCGATGACGGCGTTGGGCATCTGGCCGCTGACCGCGCTGTCCAGGTAGTGCATGGGTTTGCCGTGGAAAGGCGTGATGAGCAGCGGAAAATCCTTGCGGATTTTCGTCACATCAAGGGGAGTCAACACACGTCCGCTCATGCCAGCTCTCCCAGGTCCGTGGCATTCGTGCGGGCCATAACGGCCTGGCGCAATTGGCGGCGAAGGCTCGCCACTGGAATGTGGGCGAGCAGATCCGCTGCGAAGCCGTAGGTGAGGAGGTTCCGCGCCGCCTGGTCGTTGAGGCCGCGGCTCTGGAGATAGAAAAGCTCTTCAGGATCCAGCTGTCCAACGGCGGCGCCATGGGCGCACTTGACATCGTCTGTGTCGATTTCCAGCTGGGGCTTGGTGTCGACGCGGGCTTTCTCGCTGAGCAACAGGTTGCGGCTCTGCTGGCGCGCGTCTGTACCGTGGGCGCCCCGGCGCACGAAAATGCGGCCATTGAAAACGGCACGTGCCTCATCGTCCACGATGGCCTTGTGGAGTTGGTGGCTGGTGCAGTCCGGCTGGGTGTGATCCAGCACCGAATGGGTGTCTGCGATCTGGGTTCCGTTCAGGAGGGCGAGTCCATCCAGGATCACGTCCGCGCCGGTGCCATGGATGGAAACCTGGGGCGTCTGGCGGCTGAATTTAGCGCCGAAACTGATGGTGCGGCTGTGATAGCGGGCATCGCGGCAGACCTTCGCCCGCAAGTTGGAGATGTGGAATGCGCCCGATGATTCCCGCTGGATGCGTTCGTGGCGGAGCTCGGCATTCTCGCCCACGAAGATTTCCACGCATGCATTGGTGAAGTAGGTGCCGTTGCCTGCGTATTCCTCGATGATCTGCACGTCTGCGCCTGGCTCCACCACGACGATGATGCGGGGCTGCGAGAACGTAGCGTGGCCGTTTGAGTGGCTCATGAAGAGCAGATGCAAGGGGGCTTCGACTTTTACATTTTTCGGAATGAAGATGTACGCGCCATCCATGAACCGCGCCGAATTGAGATTTGCGAAGATGTCCGAACCATCCGGCTTCAAAAGGCTGCCCAACTGTGGAGCAGCTTCAGACGCCGAAGCCAGGTGCAGCAGCCTTACACCCTGGGGCGGGGCGGAGGTGCAACTATGGCGCGGGTCATGGTGGCCGTTGACGAAGACCAGGCGCGTGCCTCGGGCCTCCGGAAGAATGCTGCCTTTGATGTCCAGAGTTTCAGGACTGCCAGACGTGAAGGCAAGCGACTTGAGCTCGCGGAGATCCGTGTATTTCCAGTCCTCATCTTTGATGGTTGGCAGGTCCTGGTGTTGAAGCGCCGACTCGGCGGCCATGCGTAATTCCACCCAACCTTCAGGCCTGCGCGCTTCTAGGATATCGGGGACCAGGCTACAGTCGCCTACGCTGGTAACTGGCGCATTCATGGGTTCGCCCCTGCGGCTGTTTCTTCCTTCACCCAGTCGTAACCGCGGTTTTCCACTTCCCGGGCCAATTCGGGGCCACCGGATTTAACGATGCGGCCGTCCTGGAGAATATGGATGTGGCTGGCAGGGATGTGGTCCAGCAGCCGCTGATAGTGGGTGATGAGCAGGATGGCCTTTGTTGGAGATTTCAGAGCGGTCACAGCCTCGCCTACGATGCGCAGCGCGTCCACGTCCAGGCCCGAATCGAGTTCGTCGAGGATGGCGAGTTTGGGTTCCAGCACAGCCATTTGCAGGATCTCATTACGCTTTTTTTCGCCGCCGCTGAATCCCACGTTCAGGCTGCGATCCAGGAACTCATCGCGCATGCCCACCAGCTGGATCTTCTCGCGGATGAAATCATCGAATTCCAGCGGATCCATCTCCTCGCGGCCATTGGCTTCGGCCTGCTTGTTGTAGGCCAGCCGCAAGAATTGCGCGTTGCTCACACCCGGCACCTCGATCGGATGCTGGAATCCCATGAAGACCCCGGCCCTGGCACGCTCGTCTGCTTCCATCTCGAAGAGATTCCTGCCTTCGAACAATACTTCGCCCGAAGTGACGGCGTAGGACGGATGGCCCGCGAGCATCTTGCCCAGCGTGCTTTTCCCGGAACCGTTGGGGCCCATGATGGCGTGCACTTCACCCGCCTTGATTTCAAGGTTGATCCCCTTGAGGACCGGGGTGTCGCCGATGGAAGCGCTCAGATTCTTGATGCTCAGCATGGTTTTCAACTCCAGGATTCCGATTTCAGATCAGCCGACGCTGCCTTCGAGTTTCAAGCTCAGCAGCTTGGTGGCTTCCACGGCGAACTCCATGGGGAGCTCGCGGAAGACATCCTTGCAGAAGCCGTTGATGATCATGCTGATGGCGTCTTCCACCGGGATGCCGCGCTGCTGGAAATAGAAGAGCTGTTCTTCGCCGATCTTGCTGGTGGTGGCTTCGTGCTCCACCTTGGCGGACTTGTTCTGAACTTCGATGTAGGGATAGGTGTTCGCCGAGGAATTCTGGCCGATGAGCATGGAATCGCACTGGCTGAAATTGCGCGCGCCAGTCGCCTTGGGCAGCACGCGCACCAGGCCGCGGTAGGAATTGCTGCTGTCGCCTGCGCTGATGCCCTTGCTGATGATGGTGCTCTTGGTGTTCCGGCCGATGTGGACCATCTTGGTGCCGGTATCCGCTTGCTGCTTGTGGTTGGTCAGCGCCACTGAGTAGAACTCGCCGATGCTGTTTTCGCCAAGCAGCACGCAGCTCGGGTACTTCCAGGTGATGGCGCTGCCTGTCTCGACCTGGGTCCAGCTGATCTTGGAATTGCGGCCCTTGCAGAGGCCGCGCTTGGTGACGAAATTGAAGATGCCGCCCAGGCCATTCTTGTCGCCGGCATACCAGTTCTGGACGGTGCTGTACTTGATGCTGGCGTCGTCCAGCGCCACCAGTTCCACCACCGCCGCGTGCAGCTGGTTGGTGTCGAATTGGGGTGCGGTGCAGCCTTCGAGATAGCTGACGGAAGCACCTTCTTCGGCCACGATGAGCGTCCGCTCGAACTGGCCGCTTTCCTTGTTGTTGATGCGGAAGTAGGTGCTCAGATCCATGGGGCAGGTGACGCCCCTCGGGATGAAGACGAAGCTGCCGTCCGTGAAGACCGCCGAATTCAGGGCGGCGTAGAAGTTGTCGGCGGTAGGCACCACGCTGCCGAGGTATTTCTTTATCAAATCAGGGTGTTCACGCACCGCTTCGCTGAAGGAGCAGAATATGATTCCGACCGTGGCGAGCTTCTCCTTGTAGGTCGTGGTGACCGACACTGAATCAAACACCACGTCCACGGCCACGCCCGCCAGTTGGGCCTGTTCGTTCATGGGCACGCCGAGTTTTTCGAAAGTCCGCAGCAGTTCCGGGTCCACTTCGTCCATGGAAGCGTATTTGGGAGTCTTTTTCTTGGGCGCGCTGTAGTACACGATTGCCTGGAAATCAGGTTTCACATAATGGACGTTGGCCCACTCGGGTTCGGCCATAGTGAGCCAATGACGGTACGCCTTCAGTCGGAATTCAAGCAGCCATTCCGGCTCGCCCTTTTTCGCCGAGATGAAGCGGATCACATCCTCATTCAGCCCTGCGGCGACGCTGTCGGACTCGATATCCGTCACGAATCCGTATTTATATTCCTGGCTGGTGACCGCTGTCAGGGCCGTGTTCATGGCTCAAGTCCAACCTTTCCGATCCCGGAGGAGGAGCCTCCCGAACCTTATTATTGTGAAATCTTGACTGGAATTGTCAACAATAAAAACCATGAGAGAACCTGCCGTTGTGACATTTGTCATGGTTCCGTATGGAGCTTTCTTAGGCCTTGGCGGAGGGGGTTCCTGCCAGGTCCTTGATGAGTTCCTGCATCTGCATCCGGACGCCGTTAGCCTGTTCATCGTTGAGATCGCCTGGATCTGCCTGTTGGCCGTCTTTAAGCAGGAAGAGGGCTTCACTGGTTTCTCCCATGGCTGCAAGCGCTGCGCCCAACTGGAAGTGATTGATCAGGGTGGGTTCTTTTTCCAGCAGCGGATCCAGCAATTCCACCACCTCCTGGGGTTTGTGCATGGCAAGCAGATACTGGCCCAGAAGCGTGCGGGCGCGGGTCTCCATTCCCGGCAGGGGGTGGGCCTGGAGGCGTCGCACTTCAGCCAGGTCCGCCTCGGTGACATTCATGCGGAGCAAGCGATGAGCCTGGCTCATCAGTGCCGCTTCCCAGGCTCCGCTGCTCTTGGGATGGGCTTGCAGGAAGATTTGGATCGCCTCCAACAGTTCCTTGTGGGAGTCGGTTTTCATCAAATGGTTCAACGCCAGGCGCAGGGCCATAAAACAAAGCCGCGGGTGGCGATTGGACCGGGAGAAGGCGATGGCCTTGGGCAGCCATTTTTTCGGATCTTCCTGAAACGCACATTCCAGTTCCATGAAGTCGAGCCGCTCGCTCTTGTCTTTACGGCGGGCTTTGCGGAGCCAGATTCCCGCTTCGCCATAGTTGCCTTCATCCATCCATGATTGGGCTTCGTCCAGCAGGGCCACCGCCTTGGCCCGGCCGCCCCGGGCCGTGCGCAGCTGCGCCGGGGATTCCGCATCGAGCAACAGCAGCAGCTCCGGATCCCCGGGATGCTGCGCCAGCAGTTCCTGAAGGATCGTGAAAGCTTTGGATCTTTCGTCCCCCTGGATATAGGCTTCGGCGAGCATCTGGCGGATGGGGAGTTCCCCGGGAAGAAAACCCGAAGCTTCCTTGAATATCGGAATGGCGATGGCCGATTCACCTCGGGCCAGGTGCACCTCGCCCAGCAAGGCCAGGGTGTGGCCATCTTTTTGCAAATTCACGGCCTCCTGCGCGCATTCCAGCGCGCCTTGGAGATCCTCTTCATCGAGCAGCAGGCCAGCAAGGCGTTCGCGAGGTTCGACCTCTTCAGGATGGAGATTCCCCGCTGTTCTCAGGGCCTCGATGGCTTCATCCGCACGCTCAGGAATCTCCGCTAAAAGTTTCGCCAGCAGCATCCAGCCTTCGAAATGCCGGGGGCTGAGATTCACCACTTTTCTGGCTAACGCCTCTGCTTCATCTGGATCATTGGCCATGTCCATGAGCGATGCGACGGTGAAGATCAGTTCGTAATTTTTCGGATCCAGCTGAAGGGCTTGTTGAAGCCGGATTGCGGCGAGGGGCAACTGGGAACTATCCAACAAGGCGGAGGTTTCCAGCAGCGCACGACGCAGCTGGGCTAGGGAGCGGGGCTTGGCGATGGGCAGGATGCGGGCGCGGTACCGGGTGAACAGTTCCCTGGCTTCGATCAGGTGCAGGTTGTCTTCAACCAGGTGCTCCCAGCGTTCGGAGAATGTGGCCGCATTCAGCTGGCCGCGCTGATCCATTTCCTGCACCAATGCCATCAGGCCATTGCGCAGCATGACCTCGGCGCGCTCCAGCTTGCCCATCTGGTCGGATACGGTCTCTAGGTAAGTCTCGACGCGGCGCAGGGTTTCTTCCAGCCCGGTGATCCGCTCCAGCAGATGCTCATCGAGATCTTCTTCCTCGTCCTCCGTGGACGCAGAGGCCTCTTCCCAGCTCTGGTCGCCGGATACGATGAGCAGCCGGGTTCCACATTTGACGCAGGTCTCCCGATCACCGGGATTCCAGGTCAGGCAGTTCTGGCAATAGGAGCCCGGCACATCAGGAGTCATGGAACCAGGATAACTGCCACTTCGGGTTGCTGGCCAAAATGGAAATGATCCGGGATGATGTAATCCATGCTTGAAAACTGGCTTAACCAACCTCATGCCGCGCCTTGGCTGCTCATCATGTGGGTAGCCGGGGTGCTCGGATCCATCGGCCACTGCGCGGGTATGTGCGGCCCCATCGTCGCCAGTTTTGGCGTGGCCCAAGCCAAGCACGGAGGGCGGGCCTGGCCCAGGCATCTGCTGTTCCAGGCCGGCCGAATCACAACTTACGCAGTGCTTGGCGGTCTCATTGGATTTGTGGGTGGGTTCGCGCGGTTGCAGACCATCCAGGACATGCACGCGTGCTGCCGTCCTGATGGCCAGGCCCTTGTGGCCGCCCAGGCTTGGCCCTGGCAAATCTACATGAAGCTCGGAATCGGGTTTCTGATGTTGCTCCTCGGGCTCTTCATGCTGCTTGGGCGCCGCGCGGATGCCTTGATGGAATTCCCGCTTCCGCATTTTCTTTCAAGGCTGCTGGGCCAAGGTTTGAAATTTGGCGGCACGCCCTTTTTGCTCGGAATGATGTGGGGGTTCATTCCTTGTGGTCTTGTGTACATGATGCTGCTAAAAAGCCTCGATGCCGGGTCTTGGCGGATGGGTGCTGCCGGCATGGCGGCTTTCGGATTCGGGAACTTGCCGCTGCTTATGGGCCTGGGGCTGGCAAGCACCCGGCTTAGCCAGTCCTGGAAAAATCGTCTACTAAGAGTGGGTGGAGCCCTTGTGGCTGGGATGGGTGGATATATCCTCTATCAGGCCGTGATGTTGTTGCGGCTGCAATTCCAGGTTGGGACGCCATGAACGAAGAGAAGCGGCACGAGGCGATGGAAGTGGTGGGCAAGGCCTACCAGCTCCACATGAGAGGTGAGGTGGATCAGGCCATCGAGCTCTATACGGAGAGCTTAGAAATCGAGCCCACGGCAGAGGCCTATACCTTCCGGGGGTGGGCGCAAAGCTGCAACCACGACTTTGAAGAGGCCATCGCTGACTGCCACCGGGCCATCGACATTGACCCGGAATTTGGCAACCCCTACAACGATGTCGGTGCCTATTACCTGGAATTGGGCCACCCAGAGGATGCCATTCCATGGTTGAGGATGGCCCTGAAAGCCAAGCGCTATGAAAGTTACTGCTTTCCTCAATTCAATTTAGGTCGTGCCTACGAGGGCCTCGGACAATTGGACAAAGCCCTTGAACATTACACATCAGCATTGAATGAAAACCCGCGCTACCTGCAAGCCGCGAAGGCATTGGAGCGTGTGAAGCAGAAAATCGAAGTCTCAAACACCTCGAACACTATGCCGATGGCGTGAAGGAGCCCTTGATGACCGACCTTAAATCCATGGTGGGCCCTGCCTTGGGCAAGATTCCTTCTGGCTTGGCCATCGCCACGGCGCAGCAGGGAGTAGTGCGGACAGGGTTTCTCGCTTCATGGTTCCAGCAGGTGAGTTTCGATCCTCCCCTCGTGATGGTTTGCGTGAAGGCTGGCCGGCCCATCGAACCGCTCATTAAGGGCAGCGGTCATTTCGCGCTTAATGTTTTAGCTGAAGGTGATTTTGCTAGCCTCAAACGCTATGGCAAAGGTTTTGACCCGGGCCAAGATCCCTGGGCGGAAACTCCAGACGATTTGCTGGAGGGGCAAGAAGCCCCGGTCCTCGCCAAGGGTTTCGCATACCTCGTGCTGAAACACACCCGCACGATCGATGCAGGCGGCGACCACCTCATTCATATTGGCGAAGTGATCAAAGGCCAGTTGCAAAGTGCTGATGCGAAGCCTTACATCCATATCCGGAAAGATGGGTTTGGTTACTGATGCGGATCACCATCGCCCATAGCCCCGATAGCGACGACGCCTATATGATGGCTCCACTAGCTCTAGGTTGGATGGATCCTGAGGGTTTTGAAATTGATTTCGTCCGGAAAGATATCGAGCAGTTGAATCGCGAAGCCATGGAAGCCCGCTATGAAGTGACGGCCATCAGTTTCGGTGCCTACCCGGAATTGGTGGGAAAGTACGACCTGCTGACCGCAGGGTCCAGCATCCAAGAAGGCACGGGACCGCTCGTGGTATCCCGAAAACCTATGGAACGGGATCAATTGGCCTCTGTGACTGTGGCGATTCCCGGACTGCGCACCTCTGCCTACCTGGCCATGAGGAAGTGGATGGGGGGCTTGAATGTGGAATTATTACCCTTCGACCAGATTCTTCCTTCTGTGGCTGAAGGACGATTTGAAGCGGGCCTTCTCATCCATGAAAGCCAGCTCATGTACCAGGACGCGGGCCTCCATCTGGTAGTGGATTTGGGGGCATGGTGGAAAGCTGCCTACGATCTGCCCCTGCCCATGGGGGGCAACGCCATCCGATCGGATTTGCCCATTGATACAAAACAACATTTTGCGGCGCTCATGCGGAAAAGTGTCGAGATGGCTCAAGCCCGGCATTGGGAGAGTGTGGACTACGCGCAAAGCTTTGGCCGGGGTATGGATCGTGAAATGGTAGGCCGCTATGTGAACGCCTGGGTGAATGAATTTACGGTAGATCCAGGTCCCCGGGGGAGAAGAGCTGTGGCTGAATTATTAGGAATCGAGCCCTCCTGGATCCAAGGTTAGGGGCGGTTTCGGTGTGGCCAATGCTTTTCTGGCCAGACCGTTGCGGCGCCTGTCGGGTTTTCTGCCGCTATGTGTCGTCACGGTAACGTAAGCGGCTTCCAGCTAGAGATTTCTCTAGGAAATTGAGCATAAGAAGGTTTTTTGACTTAACTTTCTCTGGCTTGAACCTTGCCAACGTAACGGGTTATCCATCACCTGGGTCAAATTCCTGACCTGTGTACTTATTCTGAGGGGGTTCTTAGCGTGTCGGCGTTCTTTTCGGGTAGGTCTGATGACCCTCACCAGGCCGGAATTAACCTTTGGCATATGAAGAGTGTGCTAGGCTTGACGGAAGGATACCCCAAGTCTATCTATTGGTTGTTAGCGCAAGCATTTTCCTTCAGGAATACACCCAAGTTCAGAGGCATATATGCAGCCTAGGTATCGAAATTTTCTTCCATTGGTTCCTTTGGCCGGGCTGGCATTGCTCCTTGGCTGCAATAACGGAGGAGCCGGTGTCAGTAATGGCGTGAGTCTACGCAAAGGGAATGTAGCCCCCACGACGACCTTCACCACTCCCGGCTATTCCCCGGCCGATTTTCCATTGGCGCGCTACAAACCCTATGGTTTTACGGCTACCGCCACTGATCCAGATATTGGAGATTCCATCACCCAGTACGAGTGGGATTTCGGGGATGGTACGGCGAAGGTCGTGACCGCTACCGGCTCTGCGACGCACGTCTTCAATACCGCCGGTACCGCAGAAGCAGGCGCCACCATCGTGCAGGTGCGGGCCTATGACACCTCGAATCTGCCAGGCCCCTACGCTTCTTTGAATTTGTTGGTGGCTGCTACGGATTCTCCTATCACACCCACTTTTCAATCTCCAACCAGCGCTGTGACGCTACAGACAGATGCAGCTGGCGGTGTCCTGCTGACCTACGTAATCAAGGTGGTCAGTACCTCATCCGGAAGCATCGGGCTAGCAAATGTGACCTTCAACCCGGGCGACTCTTTGGCTACCGTTGTGAGCTCCCAGGCGGCAGGCGGAGGGCTGTTCAATTATGTCGTGAGTTACAGAGGGTCGAGTTCCACTGGTTCCCGGACAGCGAATCCGACAGTCTGGGTGACTGACTCCACGGGGGTCAACAGTGCAGTGGTCCCGGGTCCTGCCATCACTATCAATACGCTCTCATCACCCAACCATCGACCGGAGATCAAGGTTACCACACCAGCCACTCCAACATCTTCGGGCCTAACCTCGAAGCCCATGGATCTCGGATTTACCATCACGGACCCTGATTCGGATATGGTGACTTACACAGTGGATTGGGGAGATGGGACTCCGCTCACCACTGCCACGACAACCGGTGACAGTTCAGTAGGCGAGTTTGTGGCCTTGACCCATAATTTCCCAGATTCCTTCACGTCCACTTCGCGTGATACTACGGTTCGGATCAATGCTACCGATGGGCGGACGAACAATGGGACAGCAACTCAGCAAACGTTAACCTTCACGATCATCTACAACATCTACCCCACCGCTACCATCACCTCTCCTCAAGCTAGCGCCACACTGCCTTCCCCAACGGACCTCCCCAGCAACCCTTCCATTGGGCTAGTAAACCCACCGGGCCCCAATGATCCGGATCTGGTGGTGATTCCTTCAGCTGGGAAGCTGTCTTTCTCCGGCATGAGTACCCCACCTGGAAGCGGAGGATCAGTTACCTATTCGTGGACATTCCAGGGCGGAGTTCCCGCGACTTCCACAGATCCCAATCCTGGTGATGTGATCTTCACAGCAAACCCTGGAACCATAGTACCTCACCTCGTCCAACTGACTGTAACAGATGATCTTGGTCGCATTTCTTCGGCCGGACTTGGGGTGAACAAGAAGAGCTACCAGAAGTGGATCATCGTGGATGGTCAGAATACCCAAACCTTCAAACTCTCCTTCCTCTTTCGATTGAAAGCGGACAATAACGGAACCAGCTCGGTTGCGCCCATAGTGACCACCGCCAATGGATTAGGTGAAACTGTGAGCATTTTCCAAGACGGGCTGACCAATGCATATGTGGTTCAGGACCAATCCAATCGGGCTTTGGTGAACATTCCTGTGCGATCCAACCTTCCCTTTTATATCCAGATCCCAGCCTTTGCACCGGAGAAGATCAGTTACTTGTTGAGAATTCCAAATTCTCCAACGGGTTCTTACAAGGATCCCTCCTTTGGCACGACCCTACTTTCAAATACGTCCACTTTCGGGTTTGAAAATGCGAGCGCACCCTTCAATCCCACATTGAAAATTGTGACGGCCCAAGGATTTGCGGTAGAGGGCCAGAGCCCCCAAGAAAGGCGGATCGTAGGGACCACCCAGGTTTTGGGTGGGCAATCCCCGTCAAACAATCGTTGGCTGGATCGTCTTTCAGTGCCCTTGGATGGCAGCGATTCTTTGGGCGCCCTTAATCAATGGGTCCAGTCGAGCAACTTTGCGTACGGGTTTAATGCCATCCGCGGCAACCAGTCCTTCGCAGAATGGTTGTTGTTCCTGAAGACACTGGGAACAGATCAGCTTGCGGAAGTGCCGACACCGGATACTACCACTGCACCTGGGACCCTGGCCGAACTAGGATTCAACCTCGACTACGCCAAGTACTCAGGGGATACCCAGAACTCAGAGACATTTGCCACTGTGCGCATGCAAGCGTTCCGGGTCCCGGCAGGTGTAACTGATCCTTACGACATCACTGTGCCGGGCTCCAATTCCAATGCTCCCTCCTTCACGGTGAATCTGAACCCCCAGAAGGTGGCGGCGACTGTTCCCCCCTTCTTCTCCACCATGCTTTTTGCGGCCCCAGGGACAACTCCCCTGGCGGGAGGGCTGCAGAAGTTGGCCATCCCATACGATGCCAATGATCCTGATCGGCTTCCCAACAAGAACCTTTCCTATTCTTTCAGCCCGACTCGATCCGTGTTTTCATATTCGGAATATCTCTGGTCCTCTGTTTGGGCGCGCCCCTTGGTTTTGAACCATGCGGCCCCCAATTACGCGGCATCCATCAAATTGTTCAATTTTTTCCGCAGGAGCAACCCTGTATCCTGGCCAAAGTCCACCACAGGCATTTCCCCTGACAACAGCCAATTTGATTTGACGGTTTCTGCTGGCGGAATTTTTGATGCCTCCTCCCCGGTTTCGGTTGGGGGCACGCCTGGAAATACTGGGGTTGGACGGTTCTTCTGGACAGCTTATACACCATTCTACAATGGCGCGCAGGACGGCGTCATCGCGCGAACCTGGCAAGCGGATGGCAGTGGTCAGCCACCCATAACGTTCAGTGGAACCTCTACGGATGCTACATCCGCTTTGGGATTCGTGCCACCCCAGGATGTCGTGGTGGACAAGCGAGGCCGCAATGCCAACGGAAGTCTAAATGGTAGTCCGTCGGGTGGCTATCGTGTTACCTGGTTCAATGCGACGAAGGACTCCAACAACAACCCTGTCCCACCTGATTTCTGGGTCGTGGAACTTCAAACCGGCGGCCATCCTCAGCATTTCCTGCTTCCGGCGAATTTCCCCGTGGATACTCAAACAACCACAGACCCGATTCTTACCGATGCGCGTTCTTTCCTCCCTTCGGGTAGAAGTATGGCTCAGGGGCCTGCAACTGATGGCTCTGACAAAGTTGGGCCCGGATACTGCTGGTTTGATATCCCCGTGGAATTGCGGCCCATCCACAGCACAGACCCCACCAAACCTGACACATCAGCTACCTTGACGGTGTATGCAATGAAATCCATTCTCCGCAACAATCCAGTGGCGGGCGCTCGGCCCCTCAATCGACCAGACTGGTTGGATGGGTTAAAAACTGTAACGGCCAGCATTTCCGTCAAGCCTTTAAGCGGAGAAAACCTCCAGCCTTACCGCATTCCGTTCAATTTCTACTGGGATATCGTGGTGACCAATAGTGCTCAGGTCATCGTGGCTCCGTGATGAAATCAAATCGGACCGCAACACTGATATAAAACGAATGGTCCATTTCCTGCTCAATGCTTCCTGACCGTCAAACATTCCTACCCGGAGGTTCCGTGAAGACCATAACCTTTTTGACCGCAGCCATTCTGGTAACGCCACTCGCAGCACAGGTACCAGACCGCGGTGGCGAATCCAGGATTCAAGTCCACGGGGAGTTCGTGCGCCCCCGCGAAGTCATCATCCCTCGATCTGGTTTGAACGATCTCAATGACCAGGCTGAAAACCAGATTGGCTTTGGAATCCGCCTGCTTGGAGAAATTCCAGGAACCAACAACTGGTACTACACCCTCGGCGGGAAGCTAGAATCCTCCTCGAAATTCGCAAGTAAACCATCTCCGGCCAATAGCCACACGGACACCACTGGGATCATGTACAAGTATTCCTATTGGACGGTAGGTGCGGGCTACCTGTGGGATTTAGCCCCTGGCTTGAACCTGGGAGCCCACCTTGAAGTGCGTGGCGAATCCCTGAATGCTAGCGGCGATCTCTACGCGGATCCGTTACCATCGACAGCTCAGCGAGTTGATACGAGCGCGACCTATGTCAGGCCTTGGGGCCGGCTGAGCCTGGACTACGCCTTCAAGGCAGCTGGGACCTCGCCATTCATTGGGCTTGATGCTTCCGTGGCAATGCTAAAAGCCAGTCAGGCCAATTCCTTGACCCCGAGCTATTGGGATGAAAAGACAGTCAAATCCATGGCGCCCCAGGTTTCTTTCTCTGTTTACCTTGGACTGAAATTTTAAGCCCAGTTGCGCTTTGATCAGCCCTCTCTCTGGTCAAAGATAGACACGTTGTTTGATTCTCTGAGCAATTAGAAACCACTCTCCGCTACTACAAGAAGGGCTCCCGTTTGGGAGCCCTTCTTGTAGTGATCGGTTTGCTTTCTTGTGAGGTCGTTGGTATCAGTTGGCGACCGTCAGCTGCACTGTGGCCGTGAAATCTGGAATCAAGGCAGTCGGGCTGAGTAGCCTTATTCGCACAGGGTACACCACCGGTGTAGTCGAGTTGCCTGAGAGCACCAGACGGACTGAATTTGAGGTGGAAGTTCCATCAAAGGTGTATGTGAGGCCTGTGAGTGGAAATCGAATTTCGATGGTGCCCCCCACAGGTAGGAGACCGATGGAACTTACCACTTTCAGGTTGTAGGCGGTGTCCTTGGTCAAGGCAAATCGGGCGAAGGCAACTTCGCCTTCGGACACATTTGGATAAGCTCCCTGAACTTGCAGCGCGTTGGTCATGCTGAAAGACACTGTCCCCAGCGCGGCATTATTGGGATCGCTGCCCCAATCAGTAACGAAGGTGTTCAGTGGAGGCGTTGTAGGGCGGGGCCAGGTGATCTGAAATGGGGTTGTCAGGCTCGTGAGCGTCGCATCTGTGAAAATGGCCGCGAGATCAATAGGGTCAGAACTGGACTTGACCTCCTTCAATCGCCCCAGTTGTTGATAGATACTCGAACTATCAGACCGGTCCGTAGGGGAAATCAGGTTAAAAAATCGTAACATCGCGGCGGGATTGATGGTGGACCAGGTGGTGGCTGAACCTGGTGCGGCAATGCTGTTGGCTTTCAGCACCAGTTCCCATCCAAGCGCCCGGATATTTGGAGCGGAATATACCGTCTGCTTGGCAACCGACACACCTACCAGACTGCGGACATCCTGGAGTTGGATTGTTCCACTACTAGTGTCAGCCAGATATGGGGACTTCAAGGCATTGGCAGCCATGAGAGGGGCCAAGCCTTCGATGATGGCGACATCAGGAGAGAGATCCAGTAGTGAACTGGAGGGGGGGAAAAGACTTGTCTGCCCCTGGGTATAAAGGAAGAAGCGGCCCAGGAGAGGGAAAATGATGCCTTCGTCCCAAGCGTCATCGTTGGAAGCGGATCCCCGCAAGGACCCAAAATAGTGACCACTGCCGCCATCGAATGAGAGTGGAAACTTACTTTTATCAAACTCGATGAAACTGCCTCTGGTCTCGGAAATACCAGGCCGATAGTGCACATCCAGGATGGAAGATGCCGATGCACTCCCTGAATAAATAGATCCGAATGCATAGAATGAATCTCCCACGGCAAAGGGTCTGCTTCCTGTGGTGGAAGACTCAACAACCGCTGCCGATGGCTGGATCAAGTTGGAGGGGGCGATCCATAACTTATCACTAAGACCCAGATCAAAATTCAACGTGGCGTTAGCGCTGATCGACGAACCAGGGGTTGGATTGCCAGCTGGGGCAGTGCCATCGGCACCTTTTCTGACAGAGTAGATGACCCGTTCGGATTGTGGTTGCGTGCTATTGATCCCATTCGGTTCTGCAATGATCCGGGCATATTGACTTGAAATCTGGAAGATGCTGGTGACCTCCACGAAGGTCTCGGATCCTTGGGGCACTGTGGCACTGTAGGAGCCTGTGGAATCCGTATTTGTTTGGATGGGTATCCAAACACGGGTCTTGCTGCCATCCGGATTGGTTTCATCCTTGGCCTGGTAGACCCGGATCTGGGCGCCACGTAAAGGAAGCACCTTGAAATTCGCAGGATTGGTTTCAAGCCCCGTGGGCACGCCATTGGCATCACTTAGAAGTGGAATGCGCACATAGGTGACCTTTCCACTGATCGTGGCGGTCTTCGTTTCAGTCACGGTTCCAGTGCTGGTTGAAGAGGATTTGCATGCTAACGAGAAGGTCAGGAATCCCGCAGCGCCAAAGGCCATAAGGGCCGATATCGCTCGCCTTGCACCCCGACCGAGGTGTTCAAACGCCATGTTTCCATCCTCGTTAAAAGCTATACCCTTAGTTGATAAATCGTATGCTCATCGCCTTGGGGCTTGGTGGCTAGAGGGCTTGAGATAAGACGCGGTAACGCAATGGCTACAATACGTCGGCCAGCGCGTGGCGGACCCTAGAGATTACCACGCATGCCGCATCAACGCTCACGGTGAATGCCCGACACACCTGGGTTCTGTGGAGGGGGAGAAAGTTCCCGATCAAGCCTGGCTAGCGGCGGGATTCCCCAATTTGTGCGTTCATAGCCAGCACTTCAGCTGAGATCTCTTCTTCATCATTCAGGAAAGGTAGTGGGTTGCGCTGGCTGCCATCCATGCGAAGTTCGAAATGCAGGTGGGGGCCCGTGGAATTACCGGTCCGGCCCACCTCGGCGATCTTCTGGCCGCGGCGTACCACATCACCCACTTCCACCAAGTTGGTACGGTGGTGCCCATAATGTGTGACGACGCCATTGCCGTGGTCAATGGTGACGAAATTCCCGTACTGGCGCTGTCTTCCGACTGCAATCACCTGGCCATCCATGGCGGCAAAAACAGAAGTGCCCATGGGTGCATTCAGATCCACACCCTTGTGGCTGCCGCGATAGCGAACCCTCTTCTTTTTGTGATGGTTCTTGACTCGGATGACCTTGGACCGCATCCGCGGACCCCATGCGGAACTGATGCTGCGGGTCTCCACCGGCCAGATCAGATCCATGTGTTCCCGGTCTACCGGAGTGAATTCAGGGTTTTTTGGTAGATTTGCCTCGGCAGCGGTCGGGATTCCCAACACAGGCCGCAGTTCTGTGGCAAAACGATCAGGAACTTCTAGTCCGCTCCCCACTGTTCCCACTGTTCCGCCGATGGCCGCTTCGGGACTCGGGTTGGAGGGAAGCATTCGTTCCAGATGGCTCAAGCCAGTGGAACGCAGAATTGGCGTAGCGGGCAGTGCGGGAATTGTCGCGAGAACAAGAGGTGTCTGGGATCTGCTTTTTTCAGCGGCAAGCCGAGCTGGGCTGCTCAGGCGAAGGCCTGTTCCCGGCTTCAGCTTTGCCAATCGGAGACCGGGATTCAGAGCCGATAACTGGGCCAAACTCATACCGTTGGCGCGTGCAATGCTGGCTGCGGTCTCGCCTCTGCGGACACGGTGAACTGAAGCGTGGGAGGAAGCGGCTGGAAGCACGCCCGAGACGGACGCAACCACTAAGGTCAGAAGCAAATTTCGCATTGGGAGCCCTTGGACTGGGGAAGCAAGCGAACCAGCTTCCAGTTATGGGGGTGCGAACTCCGAAGTGATCGCGTTGGATGGTTCAGACTACCCCGCCATTTCGCGAGGTGCAAATGAAAATTGTTTTTAACAAGCCCTTCAAAGTGAGCCAGACCAGGGACAGCCTGGCAGAGAATTGGTGACAATCCCCCGACGTCCCCCTTCCTTCAGCAGAAGCCGTACCGGACCCAGTGCCATATTTTGCCCGGCCGCCTTGAGCATGTCATAAAGCACGATCAGGCCCCCGCAAACTCCTGCAATGGCCTCCATCTCCACCCCCGTCCGGGCCTCGACAGAAACTTCGACCTTCAGCCAAGCCGTAGAGGTGCCCTGATCCCAATAATGCTCCACGTTGATGCCGTCCACCGAAAGAGGATGGGCCAGAGGGATCAGGTCGGAAGCGAGCTTGACACCATTCACCGCTCCGATGCGGGCCAGGTTCCATGGATCTCCCTTGGGAAGGGCACCAGCCTCGAGGGCCCTAGCCTCGGTTTCGCCAAGTATCAGACAGCCTGCCGCAACTGCCCGCCGCCGTGTGGGTGCTTTCCTGGAAACGTCCACCATCTGGGGACGCCCTTCTGGATCGAGGTGGGTCAAATCAACTGGAAGGCTCATAGGCTCAAAAGGATATCCCGCAGCGCTGAAACATCCGAGGCGTAATAACGGGGTAGGTGGGGAGCCAACGCCTCTCCCGAATACATGCCATAGCCCACCGCAAGGCTTGGGACCCCCGCTGCGGTGGCCATATCCAGGTCGAAAGGTGTGTCGCCGATCATCAAGCAATCGTCAGCCTCCCGGTCTGTCCGTTCCAGGATCTGACGGAGGCTTTCGGGATGGGGCTTGGCATGCTCTACCTCATCGGGTGTGACGATGGGGTCGAACCAGTCCCACCAGCCCATGCGCAGCATGGTTGGTTTCAGGCCGCGATTGCGCTTGGAAGTAGCGATGGCCATGGGCCGCCCCTGATCATGCAACTCGGCGATGAATTCGGGAATGCCTTCGAAGGCCTGGATCAGAGGCTCGTGGCCTTGGTGGTCAAAGGTACGGTAAGCGGTCACCACTTTTTCGTAGGTCAGCGTTTCATCCAGCGGAAAAGTCCGGCGGATGCCTTCCTCCACAGGCAGGCCTACGTATTTCAGCCATTCATCACGAAGCGCCATGGGGAGGCCAAGAACCTCCAGTGTGTGGGCCATGCCCGCTTCGATGATCGGTTTTGAATCCACCAGCGTGCCATCGAAATCAAAAATAAAAAGCTTCATGGACCAGTTTCCTTTTCCGCCTAAGCCGTTTGTTCTTCTTCGTTGGGCAGAGGTTCGGTGTCGGTGCCGAAAACCCCTTCCCATTTGGCGATGACCACGCTGGCCAATCCGTTGCCGATGACGTTGATGGTGGTGCGGGCCATGTCCATGATTTCATCCACGGCCAGCAGCATGGCGATTCCCGCCTCGCCTGGTAAGCCGAAGCTGGCACAGGTTCCCGCGATGATGACGAGCGTCGCCCGGGGCACCCCCGCCACGCCTTTCGAGGTGAGCATGAAGGTGAAGACCATGGCGATCTGCTGCCACAGGCTCATTTCGATGTGGGCCGCCTGGGCGATGGTGAGGCTGGCCAGCACGAGGTAGAGCGTCGAGCCATCCAGGTTGAAGCTGTAGCCCGTCGGAATGACGAAGCTGGCCACCCGGCGGGGCACGCCGAAGCGCACGGTTTCCTCGAGCAGTTTCGGGAGCGCGGCTTCGCTACTGGCGGTGGAGAAGGCTGTCAGCGCTGGTTCGCGGATGGCCTTGATGAAGCCGAAGACCTTGATCCGGCACATCAGCATCACCGGCACGAACACCAGCACAAACAGGCAGACCAGGGCGAAGTAGAGGCTGCCGACCAGCAGTGAATACTGCTTCAGCAGATGGAAGACCGCCGGCCAGCCCTTGAGCATCACGCCTGCGATTTCATGCCCCGCGGCCATCTCGCTCACGTTGAAGGCCATGGACCCAAAAACGCCCAGGGGCGTGAGCATCATCACCATGTCCGTGTACTTGAACATGGTCTGGGCCACCCCGTCGAAGAAGGCCAGCACTGGTTTCCCCCGGTCCCCGATATGGGTGAGCGCAATGCCGAAGAGCGCTGCGAATACCACCACCGGAAGGATATCGCCCTCCGCGGCGTGCTTCATGAGATTGGATGGGAACATGTGCATGGCGATATCCCAGCCGCTCTTGGCCTGGGCTGCGGTCACGGGACCATGGGCGGCGAGATTCAGGGGCAGGTTCGCGCCGGGTTTCACCAGGTTGGCGATGGCCAGGCCGATGAAAAGCGCCAGGGTGGTGACGATTTCGAAATAGAGCAGGGCTTTGCCGCCCATCCGTCCCACGGCCTTCATGTCGCCCGACTGCGCAATGCCCACCACGATGGTGCTGAAGAGCAGGGGCACGATGAGCCCCTTGATCAGGGCGATGAAGCCTTTGCTCAGGAAATGGAAGAGTTCCCACCACACGGGATGCTGGTCTTTGGGGAGAAATCCGCCGAGCACCACGCCCATGAACAGACCGAAAAAGATCCATAGGGTGCTGGACCGGTACCAGGGTTTTTTTACATGCATCTAAGCCTCGACACTGAACTGGAAGTGTCCCACATGGGCTCGTAACCTTGCGATACTGCAATCATGGAAATACCCAAGACTTCTGAAAAAGGTGGCTGGAACTGGCTGCTTTTGAGCCTACTGCTTTTGGAAAGGGCCGTGGCCTGGTTCGCTTTTTCACTGAATGACCCAAGCCGGGACATCGCATCTTGGGAGGCAGGTTATTGGATGGCCTGGGGTCTGGGCGGCTTTTTGCTGGCAGCCGCCCCGCTCCTGCTCCGGCATCGCGCTGGAGGATGGCTCTCGGCACTTTCAAGCTTTGTGCTTCTCATTCGATGCTGCATTCCGCTGCTGGGCGAAAAACCAGCGGCGGATGCCGTTGTGGTGATCATGGTCACCAGCATCACCATGACTTTTGCTTTCCTATACGAACAGAGTTTTTGGCCCGTACTTGAGCGCGATAAAACTCCTGAAGCAAACAAGAAAATCGAACCCATTGATTAAAGATGCCCGATGATCGTTTGCCCTTTGTCGCCTGGGGCTGACTATTGATCAAATCACTTAGTTCGATGTTTCGCCGGCGGGAGCGGATTTAGGATCCAGATCCCCCGTGACCAGTACTTTGCCGCTTGGTAGCAAGACCGCAGTGTGGCGTTCCCGTGGTTTGGACATGCGTCCCGAATACGCCCAGCTGTTGGGGCCGGGCGTGAAAACCTCCGCAGTGCCGTGGTAGCGGTAGCTCCCGGAATTTCCACCAATCACAAGCACCCGGCCGTCGTTGAGCCGCGTGGCGGTATGGAACAATCTCCCCTCCGCCATGTCTGGCCCCGCGGTGAAATTCCCGGTGGCTGGATTAAAGACTTCACAGCTTTCCGGGTGCCCGCTTACGGTGTTCCCACCGACGATCAGCACAGTCCCGTCATTCAGAAGAGTCGCCGTATGGTAGGCCCGGGCAGTGGCCAAATGTCCAGCTGTGTAGGTGAAAGTACCTGCGATCGGATCATAGATTTCCGCTGAAGACAGCTCGGAGTGTCCGTCGTTGCCCCCGACAATGAGCACCCGGCCATCGTTCAACCGGGTGGCGCTGTGGTTGACCCGAGCCAACTCCATGTTCTGTGGAAGGGGCGCGAAGGTGTTGGAGGCTGGGTCGAAAAGATCCGTGGTGCCACTGACAGTGCCGTAGAAATTAGGTTCGTCCATGCCGCCAGTGATGAGGAATTTCCCAGCGTTGGGACCTGTGGTGAGCCCCGTGACCTGGTGTCCCATCCGCCGCACGCGCATGGTTCCGGTCGCGGTCGTGACCGTGCCCGCACCGATTTGGATGATCTCTCCACCATTCGAGGCGCTGTCATAGGCCACTTCTCCCCCGCACACCAGGATCCGGTTCGCGTCCAGCGCCACCAGCACTGGAGCCGATCTGGCTTGGAGGAGCGAGGCGCCGAATGTCGCGAACGTGTTGCTGCCGGGATTGTAGACTTCGATCGAGCTCAGGTAACCGCCTGGATTGCCTCCACATCCTCCAGTGATGACTACGCGCCCGTCTGGGAGGGCGGCGGCTCCATGGCCGATCCGCGTCGTGGCCGGTGCGTTCGAAGTGGACTGGAATGCGCCAACACTGGGATTGGCGCTGACTGTGACGGTTCTTTGCCGGATCTTGGATGGGTCCGCGGTTGGGACTGCCCTCACGTGATAGATGCCAGGGGCAGGTGCACCAAGGTAGATGCGATACCAGTCCATGTTTAAAAGCGAGCCTCCTGGAGCGCCTTCCACCACATCCCAGGCGACGGTGCGGTCAATTCCGGTATCCGGATGGAGTTCCCAGCCAAAGAAGGCGCCATCGCAACTGAAGAGGGTGCCGCTATCGGTGAAGCCATAGAGGTTCAACGTCACGTTGGAAAGGATGTGGATGGGAACGGTGGCCTGCTGCTGGGTGGCGGTGTTGGTGACCCTCAAGGTGTAGGCGCCAAGACTCGAACTGGCGGTGAAAAGCCCAGATGGTGTGACGGTACCCGCTGCCGCATCCACACTCCACGTCACAGTCGTGACCACCGTGTTGTCATCCAGGGCCTGGAAGGTATAGGTTCCTCCAGGCGCGGTTTCCAGGCCGTTGGGGTAGATGTGGAATCCCCCCAGGGCGCTGACGGTGATGGTCGATCGGGAGAAATTGGTGCCGTCGCCCGCCACGGATGTGGCCCGCACGTGGTAGGTCCCCGTCGTGGCAGGTGCGGTGTAGAGGCCTTGGGGGGTGATGCTTCCCCCCGAAGCGCCCTCTTCCACGGTCCAAGTGACATTCTGATTGGAACTCCCGGAAACCACCGCGCTGAGCTGGACGCTTCCGTTCGCTCCGACCCTCGGGTTGGTGGGGCTCACGCTCACGGAAATGGGTTGGGCTGCATAGGTCACGGTGGCGATTACGGTCTGCCCAGCAATCACGGTTGCCGCCTGGGTAGCTGGCGATCCTAAATAGGTGCTGCCCCCGCTGGCCACGGAGGATGCATTCACGGTGTAGGAACCGGGGCTTAAATTCGGAATCGTCATGCTGCCGGTGGCGCTCTGGTTGAAGTTGCCCGGTCCTGAAATGGAGATGGACGCGGCTACGGAACCGGGGAGGCCGATGACTGTGAGGTTCATGGAGCCTGTGGTGGGCGGAGGCGGGGTGTTGTTTCCACCGCCGCCTCCTCCGCCGCAGGACACGGTCGTTGCCAGGATGAGGACTGAAGCCATAAGGAATACAGCAGAAAAAATGGAACGAAGGACACGCATGGGGACCTCGACCGGGAATCAATGGTGGGGATTGCGGGAATGGCGGGATTGGTGGCCTGGAGCATAGCAATTTCAATGGCATTGATGGGGTTAAGAATTGTGAAGATGCCAGCGCCCCGGCAAGGCCATTGGGGGGACTATACTTATGGAAGCCCTAGCCTGTATGGCGAGGCTATTCAGGAGTTGTTCATGCCGACGCGTTCGCGCTGGAGTGTTCTTAATGTTTCGTTCCTGGTGGGTACGCTCGCTGTGGCCGCGGTGCTTGTGCCTGTGAAAGTTGCAGTGCAGGGAATCCATTGGAGCGAAATCCTGCTTTGCGCTGCGATGGTATTCGCCATTGGGACGGCCATCAGTGCGGGCTACCACAGGTTGTTCTCGCATCGGGCCTTTCAAGCCTCTTGGCCCGTGCGTTTCCTGCTGCTCTGTTTCGGTGCCGCCAGCTTTGAGAACTCCGCCCTGAAGTGGGCTTCGGACCACCGTCTGCATCACCAGTTTGTGGACACGGAGAAGGACCCCTACACCATCCAGAAGGGCTTCTGGTATGCCCACTGGATCTGGGTCATGGAAGAAAAAGAGAGTAAACTGCCTGGCGTGGCGGATCTTCAGAAAGACCCGCTCATCATGTGGCAGCACCGGAACCATTTCCTTATTGGCGCCGTGGTGGCCTGTATCCCTCTGTATATCGGCCTCCTGACTGGCCATTTCTGGGCCTATCTGGTGATGGGCCTTTCCCTGCGCATTGTGCTGACCCACCACACGACCTTCCTCATCAACTCCGCCGCCCATATGTTCGGCAGCCGCCCCTACACAGACGCCAACACGGCCAGGGACAATTGGCTATTGGCGCCCTTGACTTACGGCGAGGGCTACCATAACTTCCACCACATGTGGCAGTGGGACTACCGCAACGGCGTGCGGTGGTACCAGTGGGACACCACCAAGTGGATGTTGAGCCTGCTGTCCTGGATGGGCCTCGTGACCAAGCTACGCCGCGTCAGCGCTGCTGCCATGCGTCGAGCCTGCCTTCAAATGGAAGAAAAACAATTGCGGGAACGTCTGATCACGGCCAGTCCTGCTGTGGCAACACCGTTGCAGGAACGTCTCGCCGCCGCCCGATTGCGGGTGGATGCGGCCCTTGCCTCCTTCCAGGAAAAGCACGATGCATGGGAAGCCAAAAAGGCCGAGTGGAAGGCCATGGGCCACGCCAAGGCCGAGCAATGGCGCTTAGCCAAGGCAGAGTGGAAAGCCACCATGGCCCAGCACAGATTAGAACTTAGAGCCGCCTGGGTTGAATGGCGCGCGGCCCGCTTGGAAGTCCGAACCGCCTTGATTTACGCGTAGATTTGATCCCGAAAAGAGCAGTTATGCGTGGGCATCATCGGAATGGCCGAGATGACCGTGATGACCAGGGTCCGTAGCAGCCTCTCCGAGGTACTTCACGGTGCGCCCTTTGAATACCACCCAGGCGCCGAAGACCGCCAGTACCGCCAATCCGATACCCATGAGCGGACGTAGGGCGGAGACAAAGTATTCATAGGCATGGCTGAGCAGGGCGATAACGATGCAAAGGGTGCCGTAGGCCACCAGAAAACTACCCCAACCCAGACTCGAATTGGGCGTTTGGCCTACTTCTTCTGGCACAGTGCCCAAGGGATCGGTCACTTCAGATGCGATGTGCAGCCCCTGGAAGAGCAGTGCGGTTGAAAGCACGTAATAGAAAATATAAAAGAGCAACATTGGCATCTCCAGGGGCTTCGCAAGCCTTCCAGGAATATCATGAATTTATTTTGTTGACTCAATCAAACGATTGTTTAATTCTGGGTGTATCGAATTAATCATTCGATTGATTAGCAAGGTGAACCCCATGGTAGATGCCCCGACCGACTTGCCCCACGACGTAAAAATGCGACTGATCGAGGCGGCGACAGTGCTCTTCGCGGCCAAGGGCTTTGATGGCGTGGGATTGCGGGAAATCGCAGCGATGGCCCAAGCCAATAGCGCCATGGTGGCTTACCACTTTGGTGGAAAAGAAGGTCTTTACCTGGCCGCATTAAGGGCGGGGTTTGAGCGCTGCCCAAATCAGGTAGCGCAATTGGCTTCAATTCCGGATCCAGCTCATCCTGACGCGAAAGCGTTAGCTTTGAAGGGCATCCAGGATCACATCCGGCTTTTCGTGGACCAGCTTCTGTTGTCGGAGTGCGATCCACTCATGAAAGCTTCTAGTGCGCTGCTGATGCGTGAATTGGCGGTGGGTGGACCTTTTTTAGAGGAGTTGAATCAGGAGTTCATGCTTCCCTACTTCACGCACTTGCGGGACTGCGTGCGGGCTCTCCGCCCGGACTGGGGACAGACTGAGACCCTTTATGCCATGGCTGCGATCCATGGCAGCGCCATGATCTACAAGTTCATCCCAGCGATCATCAAACTCAATGCGGGCGAAGCGTTTCCACCCGATTCGGCGAGCCTGACCCGCTTCCTGACCGACCACACATTGCGCGCCCTAGGGGTTGCGCCGCACGGAGCTTGACATGCTGCCCATGCCCCCGGCCCAAGTGGCCGAAATTTCCGCCCAAACTCCCCTGGTCTTTGATTTGAAGAAGGCGCTTGCCCGCGCCAAGGACCAGAATGCGCTCTTGAAGGCCGCCTCGGCCCGCGTGGACGAGCGCCGTGGCCTCATTACGGCGACCCGCGCCGACGCGCTGCCCCAGTTCAATGCCAGTGCCGACTTCACCCGCAACCGTGATGTCTCGATCCTCAATAGCAGCTTTGTGGATTCACCTTTGTTTTCTGGCTTCGACAAAAGCGCCCTGGTGGGCGCGCGCAGTTTCTACACAACTCAGCTCAGCTTGAGTCAGCCGATCTTTTATTTCGGAAAGCTGAACAGCGCCGTGGAAGTAGCCAAGGTCGGGGAGCGGGAAGCCCAGGCGGCTTACACCACGGCCGAACTGGACACTCTGCATGGCGTCGCCAAGGCCTACCTGGCCGTGCTCGGGGCCGAGGCCCAACTGGATGTGGTGGCTGTCCGCTTGAAAACCTCCGAACGTTTTCTGGAGGATGTGAAATCGAAATTGGATGCGCAGAGCGCCACTCAACTGGATCTATTGCGGGCCCAGGCGGAGTTGCAAGGCGTGGTCCCAGATGTGCTGCAAGCCCAAGCTGATTCCGCCCGGGCATTGGAGGTCCTGGATGGGCAGCTGGGCCTGGACCCCCGCACCCCATTGAGGCTGGAAAAATTACCAAATCCAGAGATTCCGAAGGATCTGCAAGGAGTGTCACGCAGCGAAGTCCTGCAATTGGAACAGCAAGAAAAAGCCATCGGCATCAACGACCGAATTCTTTCGTCGGACCTGAAACCCAAGTTGGATTTCAATGCGAATTATGGATGGCAGGCGGGCAAGACGGACAATCTATTCCACGAGCCCTATGAAACATGGCGCGTCAGCCTGACCCTGAAGGTGCCCATCTTTGATGGCTTACGCAGTTCTGGCAAGCGAGCGCAGAACCGCGCGGTGCTGGAGCAGGTGCGGCAGCAGAAAGTGGATTTGGAACGCCAGATCCAGGTGCAGCAGCAGACAGCGCGGCGTGAGATCCAAAAGGCCATCGCGCTGCTCGAAGCCGCCACCAAGGCCCACGACGCAGGAGATGAGGCACTGCGGGTGAGCCGCGAATCGTTCGATCAGGGACTCATCACGTCCTTGGATCTTCTGCAAGCCGAACGCACGGAGCGGCAGATGGAAAGCGCACGGGTCCGTGCGCAGCTGGGCGTCTGGTCGGCGCTGTTCGATGAGCGGCGCAGCCTTGGCCTTCCGCCCCTTTGAGAATCTGAAACTTGATGAATTGAAGACGTTTTCCGGAGTTGAACATGCAAAAGAAAGCCTTGTATATCGGCATCGCTGTCGTGGTTGTCATCGCGGGCGCGGCCACCTACCACCGCAGTCAGCGCAATGCGGAACTGCGTCGCCAGAGCCATGTGAAGGAGGAGGGATTGGTGACTGTCACGGTGGCCACAGTGGAAAGCCGCGCCTTCAGCCCCAGCATCCCCTTCACCGGCAATCTGTTGGCGATGAATCGCGCAGACCTGAGGGCCGAAGTGCCCGGCCGCGTGACGCATGTCCATGTTCAGGAGGGCGATACCGTCAAGGCTGGCGCCGTGCTCAGCACCCAGGATGAGGACGATCTGGCCTTGGCCGCGCAGGCTGCCGAAGCGCAGTTGGCCCAGGCCCAGGCCCAGGCTCTGCAAGCCAAACGGGATGCGGCAAGGGCCGAAATGCTGCTGGAAAAGCGCAGCATCACCCGGCAGGCGGCGCAGGTGGCGGAGACCGCGAACAACGCCGCGGCCGCTGCGGTGCAGGCAGCCGAAAGCCAGGCGGGCATGGCCAAGGTGCGCATGAAAAAGGCCCGGATCCTGGCGCCCTTCGACGGCCAGGTGGCCCGGCGCATGGTGCAGGCCGGGGATGTGCTCATGGCTGGGCAGAGCGTGTTCGAAGTGGTGGACAACCGCAAACTTGAGATCCAGGCGGATTTGCCGGCCAACGCCATGGCGCTGGTGAAACCTGGGCAGAGCGTGAGTTTCAGGGTCCCTGGATTTCAGCAGCCCTTCACGGGAACCCTGACCCAGGTCAGCCCGATTCTTTCGCCGGATGGTCGGAACCTGCATGTACGGATGGAAGTTCCCAATACCGACCGCCAACTGAAAAGCGGTGTGTTCGTGGAAGGCCTGATCCTCGGCAATGGACAAGTCCAGCGGGCTTCGCTGCCGACCTCGCTCCTCAAGGTCGAAGGCCAGAATGGCGATCTGTACGTGGTGGAAAACGGTGTCGCGAAGAAACGAAGCGTGCTTGTCGGGGCTGAGCAGGATGGCTATCGCCCCCTGGATGGGATTTCTGTGGGCACCAAAGTGGTCGCCACGGGCCAGGACCTGGTGAGGGAAGGCAGCCGGCTCCAGATTGTCGCGGGCGAAGCCAATGCCGCGCCGAAATCCGCCGTGAAGCCTGAGGGGAAGTGAACCATGTTCCTTTCTGATTTCTCCATCCGCAGGCCAGTGACCACTGTCTGCATCATGCTCGCCTTGGTGGTTCTGGGCCTTTTCAGCGTGAAGAACCTTGGCATCGACCAGTTCCCCAACACCGACATTCCTGTCATCACCGTTTCCATCGTGTACCCCGGCGCTTCTCCCGAGGCTGTGAAGCAGGATGTGGTGAAAAAGATCGAGGAAGCGGTCAACCCTATCGAGAAGATCAAGGAAATCTCCAGCACCAGCCAGGAGTCCGTAGGCACCTTGATGATCCAGTTCCAGCTGGGCCGCGATGTGGATAAGGCGCTGGATGACGTGCGCACGCGCATCGCCCAGATCCGGCGTGACCTCCCCAGCACCATGGAAGAACCGGTCATCTCCAAATTCGATCCAGCCCAATTGCCCGTGGTCTCGCTGGTGGTGGGCCCCGACGGCCAGCACACGGGCATGGGCAACCGGGAACTCACCCGCGTCGCGGAAGATTTCCTCAAACGCCGGCTGGAAAACGTGAGCGGCGTGGGCCGGGTGGATGTGGTGGGCGGCAGCACTCGCGAGATCCAGGTGCAGGTGGATCCGGCCAAGCTCGAAGCCATCGGACTCTCGCTGCCCAAGGTGATGGGCGCCCTGAGCAACGACACCAAGGACATGCCTTCGGGAAACCTGCTGCAGGCCACCCGGGAAGTGGCTGTGAAGGTGGATGCCAAAGCGAAATCCGTGGATGACTTCCGCCATGTCATCGTGGGCAACAAACAAGGTCGGCCCGTTGAATTGTGGGAAGTCGCCACCATCGAGGATGGCTTCAAGGAGAAGCGCAGCCTGGCGAGGTTCAATGGCCAGGATGTCGTGGCCCTGGAACTTCAGCGCCAGACCGGCGGCAACACCGTGGCCATGGTGGAGAACGTGGACAAAGCCCTTTCCCTGATGAACCCCGAGCTGGTGAAGCAGGGCATCGGCGTGGTGAAGGCCCGCGACAACGCACGCTTCATCCACCAGTCCGTGGAAGACGTGAACATCAGCATCTACCTGGGCGGCGTGCTCACGGTGATCATCGTGTTCTTCTTCCTGAAATCCTGGCGTTCGACCCTCATCACCAGCCTCACGCTTCCGGTTTCAGTCATCTCCACCTTCATCATCATGAGGGTGCTGGACTTCACCTTGAACACCATGACGCTCATGGGACTGAGCCTGGCCATCGGCATTCTCATCGACGATGCCATCGTGGTGCGCGAGAATATCACACGGCATGCGGAGATGGGCAAGGACCACGTCACCGCGGCGCGGGAAGGCACCGCCGAGATCGGACCCGCCGTGATCGCCACCACCATGTCCATCCTCGCGGTGTTCGTGCCCGTGGCCTTCATGGGCGGCATCGTGGGCAAGTTCTTCTTTCCCTTTGGCATCACCGTCGCATTCGCGGTGGCAGTCAGTCTATTCGTCAGCTTCACGCTGGATCCGATGCTCAGTTCCGTGTGGCCGGACCCGGAGCACGAAAAGAGCGCCGATGGGCATGTGCATTACCAGGGCCGCAACCTCATCATGCGGGCGGTGGAAGCTTTCGGGCGCGTGCTGGACGGCTGGGAACAGTTCTACAAGAAAGTCATCACCTGGAGCCTGGCCCATCGCAAGACCGTAATTGGAATAGGCTTCGGAAGTTTCATTCTCGCGATGAGCCTGGCGGGTCTCCTGGGCAACAATTTCATGCCCGATTTCGATCGAGGCGATCTCCAGATCACATTCAAGACGGAACCCGGCTCCAGCATGGAAGCCACGAAGAAGAAAGCCATCGAATTGGAGGCCATCATCACCGCGACACCCGGCGTGGAGCAGGCCTACAGCACCATCGGCACAGGATTGGGTGGCACCATCAACACCGGTGGCGTCTACGTCAAATTGAAGGATGGCAAGCGGCCCAACCATGTCTGGATCCGGCGTCATTTGAGAGAAGCTTTCCGTGGAGTGGCCGGTGTCGAAACCTCCGTCAGCCCGGTGAGCGATTTCGGCAATCAGCGGCCCATCATGCTGGCGGTGGAAGGACTGGATAGGGCCGCGGTGATGCAGGCCGCGCCCCTCGTCAAAAATGCGCTCCTCAGCGTTCCCGGAGCCGTGGACGTGTGGACCAGCCAGGATGCGGGCAAACCCGAATTGAAGCTCGTGGTGGATCGCAAAGTGGCCAGCGATCTGGGTGTTTCTCCGGCCCTGGTGGCGCAGCTGGTCCGGCCCCTGGTGGATGGACAGGTCGTGGCCAAGTATGAAGATGAACGCGGAGAGCAACGCGACGTGCGAGTGCGCCTGTCCGACCAGGGAAGGCGGCTGGCCACGCAGCTCTCGGCCATGTCCGTGGAGAGCACCAAGGATATCGGCGGGGGCAAGCACCCTTTGGTGCGGCTTGATCAAGTCGTGCGTTTCGAGGAGTCCATCGCGCCCGCCAAGATCCAGCGCCACGACCTCCAGGAAGAAATCGAAGTCTCATGCAATTTCGAAGGCAATACGCTGCAGGAAGTGAGCGATGGCGTTGTCAAGAAGATCGCGGAATTCAAGCAATCCGGTCAGATGCCAGAGGGTGTGAAGGTCGAGATACTCGGCCAAGCGCGGGATTCCAAGGAAACCGCCGGTTACATGGGAACCTCGCTGCTGCTGGCGATCTTCTTCATCTATTTCGTGCTGGCTTCGCAGTTCGAGAGCTTCAAGCTGCCCATCACCATCATGCTGAGCCTGCCGCTTTCCATGGTGGGCATGGTCATGATGCTGCTGGTCACCGGCGACACTATGAGCATGATGACGAGCATCGGTACGATCCTGCTCATGGGCCTGGTGACGAAGAACGCCATCCTGCTGGTGGACTACGCGATCCAGCTCCAGAAGGAAGGGATGGACCGCACCGATGCGCTCGTTAAAGCAGGCATGACGCGGCTCCGGCCCATCCTCATGACAACCTTCGCCATGATCGGCGGCATGCTGCCCCTCTTCCTGGCATTGGGCGCAGGTGCGGAAATGCGTGCGCCCATGGCCCGGGCAGTGGTGGGCGGCATCATCACCTCCACCATGCTTACGCTCATCATCGTGCCGGTCTTCTACGAAATCCTGGACGACTGGAAGCTCGGCAAAGCGCTCGCCTGGTTCAGGCGGAAATCCAGCGGCGAAGCCGCGGAACTCGAAGAGGTGGTTGAGTCAGAATGAATTTGGGTTCAAGGTGATGCCATGGGTCAGCCTCAACTAAAACATCCCGGCTACACGCTGGAAGATTGGAAGACCTGGGAAGGATCCTGGGAGTTGATCCAGGGGTTCCCCTATCCCACATATGGCATGACCCCTGCCCCAAGCCTTGAACACCAGAGGGTGAGCGTCCAAATGGCGTCAGACATTTTGGTTGCTTTAAAGGAGGCTAAGCGCACCGGTGGCGGAGAGTGCGAGGTTTTCGCAGCCCCAGTGGATGTCTACCTGGGGGACTCCGTGGTTCAGCCTGATTTGGTGGTGGTCTGTGACCCAATGAAAAAATCAGATCGGGGCATCGAAGGGGCCCCGGACCTAGTGGTGGAAATTCTGAGTCCGAGCACCGCATCTAAAGACATGACTCGCAAATGGTGGCTTTATGAAGCAGCTGGAGTGCCTGAATATCTGATGGTCGATCCTGGCGAGCGTGTTGGGAAATTGCTCAGGCTGGAGGCTGGGCGATACACGGAGGCCGCCCGTGTGGAATGGGGCACCGTGATTGCAATCCTAGGTGGAAAACTCAGCATCACGGTGGGGTGATCGGGCATTCGATTCATTGAACTTGCGCCTGTCTGCGTCACACTGGAGGGCTATGGAATCCCGCGACCGGGCCCGGCTCGATGAACTGCTGCGAATTTTGGATGGGCCCAGCTCGGGCCTGATGCCCGATGCGAAATTACGCTGGACGGAGCCAGCGGCCCTCGCGCTGCTGCTGGCGCGCTGGATATCGCGGGAGGGGAGGCTCCAGCCGCTGTGGGTGGACGCGCCTTCCGAGGCGGAGGCTCAAAGCCTAGCGCAGGATCTGCGGGTACTGCTGCCGGGCGTGGGCGTGGCGCAATTTCCCGGAATGGCGCCCTATGTGGGAGGGGAATCCTCGCCACCTGGCATGGTGCTGCGGGATCGTCTCGCGACGCTGATCGGACTTTTGGAACGGCGTGTCACGGTGCTAGTCACGGGGCCGCTAGCCGCATTTGAAAAACTGCCGCACCCCACCTGGTTCCAGAAACAGAAACTGGAATTGCAACGGGGCACCGAAGTGCCTCGTGAATTGCTGCTGGAAACGCTTATTGCACTAGGCTATCGCCGCACAGAGCTGGCTTCGAGCCCAGGCGAATTCAGCGCCCGGGGGCTGGTGATTGATCTGTGGCCGGACCATCTCGATCAACCCTTGCGCCTGGAAACCTTCGGCGATGAATTGGAAAAGCTCGCGCCCTTCGATCCCGACACCCAGCGCCGCACGGGCGAGGAACTAGAAAAGTTGACGATCTACCCGCGCTATGAGGCGGCCCGTGGTGACGGGACACCTCTGTTGAAGGCCGCGCAATCCCGAGCGGATCGTACACCGGAAGCCGCGGACGATCTCGCTTTCCGCCGTTCGCGTATCTCGACCCACGGCCACTTTCCGGGCGAAGAACTTTTTTATCCGCTGCTGGATCAGCCAGCCGGGCAGCTGGCCCATTGGGTCGCGCCTTGCCTGCGCGTGAAACTCGAATCCGAGTGGAGCGATGCGCTCCGCGCCAGGGAACAGGAGCGGGTGGATCAGAGCCTGGAGACGCTGCGCCGCGGCGGCGTGGTGTGCCCGGATTTCGGCGACCGGTTCCTGCCGGGCGACCCTAGCCGCACCACCATCCAGCTCACGGAATGGCAAACCGAGGCCACGGTGCCCTTCACGGCGCAAAAGGCGCGGGAATTCCAGGGCCGCCTTTCGGAGCTAGCAACCTATCTCCAGGAACTTGTCCTCAACGACCATCGAGTGTTCCTGGCAGGTTCCACGCCGGGCATGCGGGACCGCTTGGGCGAGATCCTGTCGGACTATGAACTGCCTTTGGGCAATGGCAGCGAAAGCGGGTGCCGCACTGCGTACCTGGCGCTCAGCGCCGGAATGTACATCAAGGATGCGCGGCTACTGGTGCTCACGGAGCGGGAGATCTTCGGGCGCAAGGCCATGGCCGCGCCGCCGAAACGCAGCGCTTCCAGCGCCTTCATGTCGGATCTGCGGGACCTGAAGCCTGGCGACCGCGTGGTGCATTTGGACCATGGCATCGGAGAGTTCGTTGGGTTCCAGGAACTGAACGTCGGCGGCGAGCTGCATGAAGTGGTGCAATTGCGCTACTCCGATGGCGGCCAGCTGCAGGTCAGCCTGGAACGCGCGGATCTCATTCAGCGCTTCGTTTCACCGGATGGCTCGCTGCCGCCGCTGGACAAGCTGGGCGGCGCATCCTGGGCCAAGGTCAAGCGCCGCGCCAAGAAGGCCATCCGCGACATGGCCGAAGAACTCTTGAAACTCTATGCCAAGCGCAAGCTGGAAAAGGGACACGCCTACCCACCGGACGGTCCCGAGATGGCGGAATTCGAAGCGAGCTTTCCTTTCGAACCCACCAAGGACCAGATCGAAGCAGGCGAGGCCATCAAGGCCGATCTGGAAAGCCACAAGCCCATGGACCGGCTGGTGGTCGGCGATGTGGGCTTTGGCAAAACCGAAGTCGCCATGCGTGCCGCCGCCAAGGTTGTGCTGGATGGCAAACAGGTGGCGGTGCTTTGCCCGACCACGATCCTTTGCTTCCAGCACTTCAGGACTTTCAAGGAACGATTCGCCGGTTTTCCCGTGCGCATCGAGATGCTCAACCGCTTTGTGGACAAGGCCGAGGCCAAGCAGATCCAGCAGGATGTGGCCGATGGGAAAGTCGAGATCATCATCGGCACCCATCAATTGCTCGGTGCACGCAACACCTTCGCGGATCTAGGCCTTGTGGTGATCGACGAAGAACAACGCTTCGGCGTCTCCCACAAGGAAAAACTCAAACACCTCCGCGCCAACGTGGATGTGCTGGCCCTCAGCGCCACGCCTATCCCCGCACGCTGCACATGAGCCTGACGGGGCTTCGCGAGATTTCCCTGATCGAGACTCCGCCGAAAAACCGCCTCGCGATTGAAACGGTTGTAGCGCCCTGGAGCGATGAGCTCATCACCACCGCCATCCAGTTCGAGTTGCGGCGCGGTGGCCAGGTTTATGTGGTCCACAACCGCGTGGACAGCATTGTGAGTGTCGCTTCGCGGATTCGCGAACTGGTGCCTGACGCGCGCGTCGGTGTGGGCCATGGGCAGCTCACAGATGATGGTCTGGAGCAGGTGATGCTCTCTTTCATGGAGGGCCGCATTGATGTCCTGGTCGCCACGACCATCGTCGAGAACGGTCTGGATGTACCCAACGCCAACACGCTGATTGTCCATCGCGCCGACGCATTCGGCCTTTCGCAGCTCTACCAGTTGCGAGGCCGTGTGGGCCGCAGCGATGTTCCTGCCTACGCGTATCTGATGATTCCCGGCAAGGGCGAAATCAGCGAGGACGCGCGGAAACGGTTGCAGGCATTGGAAGATTTTTCGGAATTGGGCAGCGGGTTCCGTGTGGCGGCCCTCGACCTGGAACTACGAGGCGCCGGCAACCTTCTGGGCGGCGAGCAGTCCGGCCAGATCCACGACATCGGCTTCGAGCTCTACATCAAACTGCTGGAAGAGACCCTGCAGGAATTGCAGGGCCAACCTTCTGGCACCTTCGAAGTGCGCATTGGCCTGGGTGCCCCCGGTCAGCTTGGCCGCCGCTGGATGGATGCGGCCAGCGAGCGGCTGGTGGCCTACAAGCGGGCCTCCCGTCTTCGGAGCGAGCGGGATCTGGATCTCTATCGCCTGGATCTAGAAGACCGCTTCGGCCAGATTCCTCAAGATGACGATGAAAGCGCCCGGTTCTTTGAATTGTTGAAGGTCCGAGTGCTGGCCCAGGCCCTGGCGGTAGGCGAAGTCAGCCTAGCGGGGAACCGCCTCAAGCTGCGCCTGAGCCCAATGACGCCCGTGGACCCAGCCAAACTCATGGCTTGGGTGCGCGCAAAAAAGGACGTCCAGTTCAACCCTGATGGCACGGTGCTGCTGCCACTCTCGCTGGGTGAATGGGGCCCCATCCGGCAAGCCCAAGAAATCCTGCGCGAGTGGACTGGGTTATAGGGGCTGCAACATTCAGATTGAGTGCTACGCTTTAAACCTCATCTAACGAGGTTTCCATGTCCCGTTTCTCCTCCACATTCTTCTCCATCGGGTTTCTCGCAACTGCGTTGGTGGCCCAAAGTCCTTCGCCCAAGACCGCTCCGAAGGCCATTGATCCTGCGAACATGGATACCTCCGTGAAGCCCTGCGCGGACTTTTACCAGTACGCGAATGGTGGCTGGCTCAAGCGTTCCACCATTCCCGCCGACAAAGCGCGCTTCGGCAGCTTCGAGGAACTGGCGGACCGCAATCGCGATGTGCTGCACAGCATCCTGGAGGAAACCTCCAAACGGACGGATTGGAAAAAAGGTTCCATCGAACAAAAAGTCGGCGATTTCTACGCCTCGGGCATGAACGAGGCGGCCATCGAAAACCTTGGCGCCGGGCCTTTGAAACCATGGCTTCAGCGCATCGAGGCCATGAAGGGACCCAAAGATCTGGCGCCGGTGCTGGCGGCCTTCCACGATGCACGGGCTGGGGGAGGCGGGTTCGGTCTCGGTGTCAGCCAGGATGCCAAGAACAGCACTCAGCACATTGTGCAACTGAACCAGGGTGGCCTGGGATTGCCGGACCGTGATTACTACACCAAGGACGATGTGAAGTCGAAGGAACTGCGCTCCAAGTACACCGCCCACGTGGCCCGGATGATGGTGCTGGCGGGAGAGGACCCCCAGGAGGCGGGCGCCCATGCCGATGCTGTGATGTTGTTGGAAACCCGTTTGGCCAAGGCTTCCATGACTCGCGTGGAACAGAGGGATCCCCAGAAGACCTACCACAAAATGCCAGTGTCCGAGCTGATGCAGCTTGCGCCGCAATTTGATTGGAGCGCCTATCTGAAGGGCAGGGGGATTAAGACGATCGAGGCCGTGAACGTGCGGCAGCCTGGCTTCTTCAAGGAGTTTGGCCTCCTGGCGGAACAGATCACACTACCAGAATGGAAGGCCTACTTGCGCTGGCACGCTGTGAGTTCTGCGGCGCCTTACCTCTCCAAGGCATTCGTGGATGAAGCTTTCGATTTCAACAGCCGCACGTTGAATGGAATTCCGCAGCAGCAGGATCGCTGGAAGCGCGTCCAGTCCGTACTGGACACTCCATCTGCTTTGGGCGAAGCGGCAGGCCAGCTCTACGTGAAAAAGGCATTCAGCCCTGCCGCCAAGCAGAAAATGGTGGTGCTCATCGAAAACCTCCGCGCTGCGCTCAAAGAAAAAATCATCGCGCTGCCTTGGATGGGCGAGGATACCAAGCAACAGGCTCTGAAAAAGCTCGCAGCCTTCGGCGTGAAGGTCGGGTATCCCGACAAATGGAAGGATGCTTCCAAGATCGAGGTCAAGCGGGGGGATTTCTACGGCAACATCATGCGGGCGCGGGCCTATGAAACCAGGCACAACATCGAGAAGTTGGGCCAGCCCATCGACCGCACGGAATGGGGCATGACGCCCTCCACGGTGAACGCCTACTACAGTCCCACCATGAACGAGATCGTGTTCCCGGCGGGTATTCTCCAGCCGCCATTCTTTGATGCTAATGCCGACGACGCTGTTAACTATGGAGGCATCGGCACGGTCATCGGCCATGAGATGACCCACGGATTCGACGATTCGGGCAGCCAGTTCGATGCGGATGGCAATCTGAAAAATTGGTGGACCCCATCGGATAAAAAAGCCTATGAGAGCCGTACGGACCTGGTGGTGAAGGAGTTCGATGCATTCAAGGCGCTGCCGGACCAGAATGTGAATGGCAAGCTCACGCTGGGTGAGAATATCGCTGATCTCGGCGGGCTGAAGATCTCCTATGCGGCTTGGCAGAAAAGCATGGCGGGAAAACAAGCGGAACCCATTGATGGCTTCACCGGGCCTCAGCGGTTCTTTCTGAATTTCGCCATCATCTGGCGCAACGTCATGCGTCCCGAAGCCTTGCGGGTGAGGCTCAACACCGACCCCCACAGCCCAGGGCAGTACCGCACCATCGGACCACTCTCCAACTTGCCGGAATTCTTCACAGCCTTCGCCTGCAACGATGGAGATGCCATGAAACGCCCAGAGGATGTGCGTCCAAGCATCTGGTAATCTAAATCCATTCAGAGCCCCGCATGGGGCTCTACTTTCGTCAGAGACTCTCGTGAACCTGCGCCTTTTCCTGTTTTCCACCGCAACCATGGTCCTAGCCGCGGAAGCCCCTGGGGCTGGGGCTGTGCTTGGCGTTGACACCGCCTACATGAACCGAACCGCGGCTCCCTGCGCCGACTTCTATGCATTCGCCAACGGAAGCTATGACAAGGTGGCGATTCCAGGGGCCTATGCGGCGTACGGCGTGAACCAGGAAATTGATGACCGGAATTGGGCCATCCTGCGCGGCATCCTGGAAAGCTCGGCGAAGGCGGCCAATCCGCCTAAAGGATCCGTCCTCCAGCGCATTGGTGATTTCTACGCTTCGGGCATGGACGAAGCCGCCATCGAAAAGGCAGGGGTCACACCGTTATCGGATGCGATGAACCGTATCAATGCCATGAAAGGTCCGGCAGGCATCGCTCCGATGCTGGCCTGGCTGCACAGCCGTGGTGTGGCTGGTGGTTTCACGTTTCTCATAGCGGCGGATGACAAGGACAGTTCGACGGAAATTGCGCAGATCAACCAGACCCGGCTGGGATTGCCAGAAAGGGATTATTACTTTCGGACGGATGATGCCTCCAAGCTGCTGCGTGAAAAATACCTTCTGCATATCGCCCGGATTTTTGAATTGGCCGGAGATGATCCAGTCTCTGCGAAGACCGCCGCCAACCGAGTCTTGGCTTTAGAGAGAAGGCTTGCAGAGGCTTCCAGGCGGCTCGTGGATCTGCGGGATCCAATCGCCAATTACCACAAGGTGAAGCGCCTGGAACTGAGCGGCCTCGCCAAAGAATTCAATTGGCCCGTGTACTTCGCAGGCATCGCGCTGCCGGATTCACAAAAGGATTTGCTCGTGGGCCAGCCGGATTTCCTGAAGGCCTTCGCCAAGCTCACCCGAGAAAGCTCTCTTAATGATTGGAAAGCCTACTTGCGCTGGAATCTGCTTAACGGAACCGCGTCAGAATTGAACCAAGCTTTCGAGGAGCAGGATTTCGCTTTTTATGGCGCCACACTCTCCGGCCGCAAGGAGATGCTGCCGCGGTGGAAGCGGGTCCTGCAGGCCACTGACACTGCCATTGGCGAAGACCTTGGCCAGCTCTACGTGAAGCGCGCTTTTTCTCCCTCCGCCAAAGCGCGCGCGATGGAAATGGTGGAATTCCATAAAGAAGCTATGCGGCTGAGCATCCAGAATTCTCCGTGGATGAGCGAGGAGACTAAAAAATCCGCCTACAAAAAACTCGGCACCATGGGAGCCAAGGTCGGATATCCAGATACTTGGCGCGACTACTCTAAGCTCAAAATCAGGCGGCAACCGTATGTGCTGAACGTGCTGGCGGCAAGAGCCTTCGAGTTCAAACGCCGGATGGCCAAACTAGGCAAACCGGTGGATCGCGCCGAATGGGGAATGACGCCCCAGACCAACAACGCTTACTACAATCCCAGCCTTAACGAAATGGCCTTCCCTGCGGGGATCCTGCAGCCGCCGTTCTTTGATGAGAAAGCCGATGATGCCGTGAACTACGGCGCACTTGCATCCACCATCGGCCATGAGCTGACGCATGGCTTCGATGACCAGGGCCGCCAGTATGACGAGCAGGGCAATCTGAAAGATTGGTGGGCCCCAAGTGATGTTTCCGCTTTCAAGGAACGGGCGGATCTGGTGGTGAAGCAATACGACGCTTATGAGGTTTTGCCCGGCCTGCACATCAACGGCAGCCAGAGCCTGGGGGAGAACATCGCGGATGTGGGTGGTCTGAAAATCTCCTACGTCGCATATAAACTGGCATCAAAAAACAAGCCGTTGAAGACCGTGGAGGGCTTGACGCCGGACCAGCGCTTTTTCGTGGCGTTCGCCCAAGGTTGGCGCACAAACGTCCGTCCGGAAAGCCTCCGTCTTCAGGTGACGTCCGATGTGCATTGCCCTATCCGATTCAGGGTCCTCGGCCCCGTGGCGGATCTGCCCGAGTTTTTTGAATCCTTCGGTTGCAAGGATGACGGCAAGCGCTCGGATGCGGCGACGAAAAGCGTGTGGTAGACCGCAGAAAGAGGCTCTGGCTACCAACTCTGCCGAATGCGCTTCAGTACGCCTCGGTTGATCCCTGGAACATTCAGCAACACGTTATCACTGGACTCGCGGACTTGTTTTGGCGTCAGGAATCCGGCTTGATAGAGGGCCGCAGCGAGTTTGGGGCCGACACCGTTCACGTTGGCTTCGAGGTGCGGACAAAACCATACCGAGGCCAGGTCTGGTGCCCCATCCGGATGGATCTCACTAGGGCGCCGAAGCGCGTCCACGAAAGGTTTCCATGCCGGGTTCACTAGGTGCATGCGATTGAATTTACTGGATTGTTCTCTGGGCTCCAGATCGCTTTCCGCGATTCCGCGAAAGGCCTTCAGGAAGGGCAGGATCATGGATGGTTTCACGGGACCCGCATCACTCTCTTCTTCTAGCTCGGGTGGTTCCCATCCTGCCGGGGCCGCAGGTTCATCCACCCAGAATCCAAATTCGGCGGGTATTTCGTCCTTGACGGGCGCTTCGGCCTGTATGGCGAAGCGACCGTGGGCCTGAAGCACCGAAAGGGGTGTCCAGAGATACAGTTTTGCGTGGAAACGTTTTCCCGCAGGGCGCGTGGACGAGGATCCTCCCGCCATGAAATGCACGTGGAATCCAGGTGAATTGGACACGGGAAGGGGCTCAACAGGTTCAGAACCATCACCCCTGCGCTGGGCAGGCTTGAGCCTTTTTTTCAGCCAATGCAGCATGGATGATCCGGATTCAAGGTCTCATCCCAAGCACTTGATCGATGGAGCTTTGCGCGAGCGGGTGATAGCCGGGACGGGCCTGTTTGTAGATGTCCAGTGCGCGGATCTTGCCTTCGGGCGTTTTCGCCAGCTCCGAATAGAGCGGAAGAATGAGTTTCCTGCGCCCGATGCCTATGAGATAGGCCTGAAGTCTTCCGTTGGCGGGGGCGTAGTTGTGGCGGATGGAAAGTTGAAGCCAAAGGAAAGCGATCTCAGCATTGCCCACGTCCGTGAAATGAAAGGCCTCATCCAGTTCTTTCATCTGCGCCAGGCTGAGGCTTTCAGGCATCTTCTGGAGAAAATGCTGCCACTCCTGGGTGGACCAATATTTAGTGCTGATAGAGGAGGCCGCAGCCCTTCCTTCCAACCATGGTTTCAGCCCGGACTCCACCAACTCGAAAGCATCGCTTTGAGGCACCGCGGCACCCTTGGGAACGCCAGGCGAGTAAATCCATTCCCGCATTGCCACTGCGTCCTTCTTTTCGGGGAATTTCTGCATGAGATTCTTAAGGAAATAGGCTTCAAAATCCGCGGTGGTGATGCTTTGGAACGCGAAGCGATGGAAGTAGACGCGCAGGAATGCGTCAAAAGGCGCGCGTCCAACAGCCTCTTCGATCGTGCGGAGGAATAGCGCGCCTTTCTCATAGGCGATCTCGCTGGTGTCCTCGTCCGGATCGCGGCCTTTCATGGAAAACCAAAGCGCCGTGTCGGCTGCGGGCAGCGTGTCCACCAGGTGTTGCAGTGTCTGGCGACCCAAGATGGCCTCCATTTCCTCATGGCGGCGACCATAGATCGCTTCCACGATGCGGCGCTCCACGTAGGTGGTGAATCCTTCGTTGAGCCAGACATCGCTCCAGGTGGCGTTGGTCACCAGATTGCCGCTCCAACTGTGGGCCAGCTCGTGCGCGATGAGGGAGACCAAGCTCTTGTCGCCAGCCAGGATGGTTGGGGTGGCGAAGGTCAGACGCGGATTTTCCATACCGCCGTAGGGGAAGGATGGCGGCAACATCAGGATGTCGTAGCGGCCCCAAGTGTAAGGTCCATACAATTTTTCGGTGGCAGCTACCATTTTTTCAGTGTCTTCCAGCTCTTTGGCGGCCTTGGGAAGGACGGAGGGTTCCGCGTAGACCCCCGTGCGCTTCCCCAACGAACGGAAATCCAGCTCGCCGATGGCGATGGCCATCAGGTAGCTGGGAATGGGATTGGGCATGTTGAACCGATAGGTGCCCGTTCGCTTGGCATTCGGATCGTTGTCAGCGCTCATCACCGCACGAAGGTTTTTCGGTGTGCGGATCACGGCGGAATAGGTGATGCGGAGCCGTGGCGAATCCTGGCAAGGGACCCAGGAGCGGGCATTGATGGCCTGGCTCTGGCTGAACATGAAAGGTGATTTCTTGCCGGCGGTTTGTTCCGGCGTCAGCCATTGAAGGCCCGAAGCGCCCGGGCTGGTGCGGTAGCTCACGCGAAGGAACCGGTATCCTTTAGGAAGGGAAATCGTGAGCTTGGATCCCAGAATCGGTTCCTTGGCTGCAAGGACGTGGTCCACGGCCTTCCATGCTTTGCCGTCCCTGGACACTTCTGTTTTCTGGATTTCAAGATCGCGTGTATCTAGGTCTACGTGGTCTGCTGATTTATCCAGCAACTTTAAGCGCAGCGTTGCGTTGCCCATGAGGGCACGTTTTTCAAAGTCAGCTTTCAGATCCAGCGCGATGTGGGTGGTGAGCACCTGGGATGGATCAGCATAGGAATGGAAGTCCTTCGAGGTTTCTCCCTTGCCCATGGCTTTATGGACGGGCGGCAAGGGCATGGGCGTCGGGCGCCGATCCTGGTCCTGGGCGAAAAGCCCTGTAGACAGGCAAGCAAGAATCAAAGAACGAAAGCGCATGATGTATTCCTTGGGGATTTTGTATCGCGGTGAGTTCCATTCTTACACTTGAGGGGCCGTAGGCCATGAAGGGCCAGGTTCCACCTCTTGCTGCCCACTTCCATCAGCCCGCAGCTTTCAGTGCCTTAACTAGTTCCCCATGCACGCCCGGCGCAGCCGCCACGATATCGCCGCTCCCGAACCAGGTCCCGCCACCCTGCCAATCGCTGATGCGTCCCCCCGCTTCCTGCACCAGCAGCGCTCCGGCGGCCATATCCCACGGTTTCAAGCCCATCTCGAAATATCCGTCGAAAATTCCGGCCGCCACATGGGCCAGGTCCAGTGCTGCTGATCCTGCGCGGCGCATGCCTTTAGCTCTCGGGAAGATATTCCGGAAGGCGTCCAAAAAGATGGGGAAGCGGTCGCCCAATTGATATGCGAACCCCACTGCGAGAAAAGCGGCGTCAAGGCCCGGCTGTCCTGAAACCTGCATGGGCCTGCCATTCCAGGTGGCGCCCAGGCCTCGCACTGCGACGAATTCATCACCCCGCAAGGGGTCCAGCACGCAACCCACCACCCCGCCATCGCTATCCCAAAGGCCTACGGACACGCACCAGTGGGGAAAGCCCTGGACGAAATTCAGCGTGCCATCCAGTGGATCCACGATCCAGCGCCGGTCTGCGTCTCCAAAGGACCCGCCCTCTTCGCCCTGAAATCCGTATTGCGGAAACCGGAAGTCCAGCACGGTGCGGATGGCAGCCTCAGCTTCCTGATCGGCAAGGCTCACGTAATCGTTTTTGGTTTTTTCATGGATGGAGCCCGGTTCAAGCTTGCGGAAGTGCTTCAGCAGCACCTCGCCGCCCACTCGGGCCGCATCCACACAGGCTTCACGCTGGGCTTCAAACATAGATCACCATGCCTCCAATGAACCACAAACTTGCCAAAGAACCTCGGTTCGTTTTGCCATCGCTTAATCTTGACCTGGGCGGTAACCTATTGGACTGGAGCTGTTCATGCCGAAGGTCATCAACATCGAGCCCACGCCGAATCCCGATGCGCTGAAGTTCATCGTGCAGCCGGCGATCCTGCGCAGCGGCACCCGCAGCTTCAAGGATTTTGCATCGGCGGTGGGCGATCCCCTGGCATCGGGCATCTTCGCGTTGGGAAAGGTGACCTCGGTGTTCTACATGGACCGATTCGTCACGGTGAACAAGGAAAGCGGCTCGGAATGGACCGATCTCATCGACCCGGTTTGCGAAGTCATCGAAGATTTGAAGACCGAAGACACGTCCGTGGGTGGCCACATCGCCGCAGGTCCGGATGCTGGCGACGACGAGAAGCTGCAAAAAATCAACGATCTGCTGGACAACCGCATCCGCCCCGGTCTGGCGGGCGACGGAGGCGGCCTTGAGGTCATCTCCTTTGACGGACAGACCTTGGAAATCAGCTACCACGGCGCCTGTGGCGCCTGCCCGAGTTCCACCAGCGGTACCCTGCGCTACATCGAAGGAATGCTGCAGGAGGAAGTAGATCCCAACCTAAGGGTCATAAGCTACTAACAGGCCTTCCTGCCGCATGGTGATTACCCACGGTCAGAATCAGAATCCGTAGGATTTGCTCTTGGAATCAATATCCGAGAAAATGAGATTCAATAATTTATTTTTCTAACCGAATCCCAGTCACATAGGGTTCCCAAAGGATTACCATTCAAGGTAGACCCAAGTTGTTCGCATCGTCCGGAGGCAGCCATGGAGTCGGAGTTCGAGGCCATCAAACTGGGCTCGAGGCACCGCCACCCCGAAGAAGCCGAAGACCACTTGAATGCCCTTTCATCCATTTTGGATAAGGCTTCATCGGATGCCACCAAACTCTTCGATCATTGTCTCAATCTGCTGGTGAAGCAGTTGAAGGTGGATCGGGCTGTCATGGTGCGCCATACCAATCTGGGGTTGGAGACTTTTTGGTGGGCCGAGGCCAGGCCTTCGGGTCTATCCAGCTCTCTGCATTCGCCGGAACAGAGCTTCTGCCCCCGAGCGATGGAACATCCCAACCGCTCTCTTGTGATCCGGAATGCCAGCTCAGACCCCCAGTGGCTCAATGAGCCCGGATACACCGAACTTGGAATCTGTTCCTACATCGGCACTGCTCTGAGGGAAGGCGGCCGTCCCATTGGTGTGCTTTCGGTGCAGCACGGGAAACCCAAGGACTTTTCCAGAAGTTCCATCGCCTTGGTGAATTCCGTGGCCAATCTGCTGAGCCGGACGTTGGAAGTTGAAGCCCTGAAACATGAGCTGCGGCTTACCCGGGACAGCCTGGATCTGACTTCGGCGGTGGTGGAGGATAGCGCGCTGCAAAGCCCCACTTCCGGACTGCCGAATCAGCGTTATCTGGAAGTATGGCTGCGGGCCAATCTCTTCATGGCCAGGCGCCGGGGCGAACCCATGGCGGTGGTGCTCTGGCATTGGCCGGAATCACCGCGAAGGCGAAAGGTCTTGAACGATATTTCGTCGAGCTTGAGGGGCGAGGATCTGCTGGTGGACCTTGGCCGGGACCGGTTCCAGTTGTTGTTGCCCCACACTCCCCAAGGGGGTGCGGAGATCCTGATTGGACGCATCCGGGAAGACATGGGCGAAATCGCCATGGGCGGCACCTTCTGGGAGACCGAGCTGGATGATGTCCAGCTCAACATGGCCCAGCACCGCTGCGAGATCGCCCTGCGGGAAAGCCTCAAAAAGCCGGATCTGGCTTTCACCTGGCGCTTCCTGCGGCCCGAGGACGTGGAAAACCCAGGATAGGGCTGGGGCTCTGGTTGGAACCCCAATCATGGGATGTGGGCGTTAATCATGAAATAATAGCCCCCTGCGGCACTTGAGTTGGAAGCCAATGCAGGGAGGTGATTGTTGGATACACCGACACTTATTCGGGTCGCTCTGGAAGCTTTGGGGGGCGGGAGCCAGGAAAAACTGCCCACGCCGGGTCCAGATGAATTGATTCGGATGTACTCGCTCATGCATATGGGGCGGGTGCTGGATGACAAGGCGCCCAATTACCTCAAGCAGGCCATCGGCTGGTCCTATCACGCCCCATGCGCCGGCCATGACGGCATCCAATTGGCCCTCGGCCTCTCGTTTCGCGCGGGCCAGGATTACTTGTTCCCCTACTATCGTGATTTGCTGACCTGCCTGGCGGGCGGCCTGGCCCCCCTGGAAATCATCCTGAATGGGATCTCCAAAGCAGCGGATTCAGCGAGTGGCGGCCGCCATATGTCGAACCATTTCGCCAAGCCGGAAATCGGCATCCAGAACGTGTCCAGCCTGACGGGCAACCATACCCAACATGCGGTGGGGCTCGCCCGGGCGGTGAAATACTACAAGTCCGATGCCATCGTGTTCAGCAGCCAGGGCGAGAGCTCCCTTTCCGAGGGCTACTGCTACGAATCCATCAACGGCGCCGACCGCGAAAAACTGCCGGTCATCTTCGTGGTGCAGGACAACGGCTACGGTATTTCGGTGCCCAAGCGCGACCAGACCGCCAACGAATTCGCCTGCGAGAACTTCACCGGATTCCAGAATCTCAAAATCATCCGGGCTGACGGTCTGGACGTGATGGACTCCATGAGGGCCATGCAGGAGGCCCGGAACTACGTCTGGACCGGCGCTGGACCGGCCATGGTCTACGCCACCTGCGTGCGCATCGGGGCTCACTCCAATTCCGACAAGCACGAGTGGTACCGCGATGCATCCGAGCTGGCGGCGGCAAAGGCCGCGGATCCGCTGCCACGCTTCCGGTCGTTCTGCTTGGAGAATGGACTCGATGAAGCCGAACTCAATACCATCGAGACGGAAAATCTCGCGACCTACAATGCCGCTTCAGACAAGGCCATCAAGAGCGCCGATCCGAAGCCAGAAAGCATCTTCGATTTCGTGGTTCCCGAGGGCTGGACCACTGAAAAGTTCCCAGGTGGAGTTCATCAGGAAACCGGAGAAGCCATCAGCCTGATCCAATCCCTCAACCAGACGCTGAAGGAAGAATTCCGTGCGAACCCTGACACCTTCATCTGGGGCCAGGACATGGCCAATAAGGAAAAGGGCGGGATCTTCAATGTGTCGAAAGGCATGCAGCCTGAATTCGGGGCGGGTAGAGTCTTCAACGCCCCCATCGCCGAAGACTACATCGTGGGGACCGCCAACGGGTTCTCACGGTTCAACGACAAGATCCGCGTGGTGGTGGAAGGCGCTGAATTCGCCGATTACATCTGGCCCGCCGCCGAGCAGATCGTGGAGTGCAGCCACGAATACTGGCGCACCAACGGCCAGTTCACGCCCAATGTCACCATCCGCCTGGCTTCGGGCGGCTACATCGGCGGCGGGCTTTATCATTCGCAGAACGTCGAAGCCTGGCTCACGAACCTGCCGGGCATCCGCGTGGTGGTGCCGGCTTTCGCCGATGACGCCGCGGGCCTGCTGCGCACGGCCATGCGCAGCCGGGGCGTGACGCTGTTCCTGGAGCCCAAGTTCCTCTACAACTCGAAACTGGCCCAGGCGGTGGTTCCTGAAGGTTTCGCGGTGCCGTTCGGCAAGGCGAGAGTTCGCCGCGTCGGCAGTGATCTCACGGTGCTGGCCTATGGAACACCAGTCCACTTCGCCCTGGAAGCCGCCAAGAAACTGGAAGCCGAAGGCCGAAGCGTGGAAGTCATTGATCTGCGAAGCCTGAGCCCGCTGGATAACGAAACCATCTTCGCTTCTGTGAAGAAAACCCACCGCGTGCTCATCGCGCATGAGGACAAGGTCTTCGGCGGCTTCGGCGGAGAGCTGGCCGCTCAGGTCGCCAGTGAATGCTTTGCATGGCTGGATGCCCCCATCGAGCGTGTGGGCTCAACCTTCACTCCCGTGGGTTTCAACCGCATCCTGGAGCGCGCCACGCTCCCCAATACCGACCGTGTGCTGGCGGGAATGCGAAAGGTGCTGGGGTTCTAGAGGAACGATTTACAGTTCGATGCTGTCAGCTCCTCGATCTCGGTACAGCTGCTTTTTAGACCCGAGAACCAGCACCCATGAGACTCCATGAACTGGTCCAATCGGAAATGTGATAACTGGTTCGAAAGGACCGGCCGGGGGGGCCATACTCGAATCCACCAATTCAACAACGAGAGTTGATTAGGTTCAGGAGAACCTTCTCGCTGCTAAGGAGGATCCATGCGAATGACCCAATTGTCCCTATTCCTCAGCATCCCCGCGCTGGGATCCATGCTTGCCTGCAGCGGCGGTGGGAGCACTGGAGCCACGCCCCCGCCGGTCCAGACAGTGACCGACCTCTACGTCACCGGATATGAATTCAATGGAACGTACTATGTCGCCAAGGTCTGGAAGAACGGGGTACCTACCTCTCTCACGGATGGGACCCGGACCGCCGTCGGGCTCTCTGTGGCCGTTTCTGGCAGCGACGTTTATGTCGCGGGTTATGAAAACAGCAGCGCTACGGGTCTCGGAGTGGCAAAAATCTGGAAGAACGGGGTTGCCACTGCCTTAACGGATGGTACGAAAGCTGCTGCGGCTTATTCCGTGACTGTGGTTGGTAGCGACATCTATTCAGGCGGTTACGAGCGGTCCGGAGGCAGCGGGACACCCTACAAGGCCATCGCCTGGAAGAACGGCGCCACCACCTTTGCCACGGATGGCAGCAATGACGCCTCAGCCTACGGCGCCACCGCAACCGGGACCAATCAGTACCTTACGGGGTACGAATCCAACGGAACCTTTGCTGTGGCTAAGGTCTGGAAGGATGGCGTCCCGAGTTCGCTGACCAATGGCAACCACCAAGCTTACGGCTATACCGTGTTCGTATCTGGGAATGACGTTTACGTGGCCGGCCAGGAACTTGATAACCCATCTTTCTATGTGGCAAAGATTTGGAAGAATGGCGTTGCCACGGCCCTTACCGATGGGACGAAATATGGCTTAGCGTGGGGTGTCACAGTGTCCGGGAATGACGTCTATGCCTCGGGCCAGGAGGGGAATACAGCCGGAAAAAGAGTGGCGAAAGTCTGGAAAAATGGCGTCGCAACTTCCCTCACCGATGGCAGCAACAACGCCTCTGCCTATTCCATGGGCGTGTCAGGCAGCGATGTCTACACAGTGGGGTATGAATCCAATGGAACAAAAGATGTCGCCAAGGTCTGGAAGAATGGCATCGCCACATCCCTCACCAATGGGGCCAACAATGCTTATATCGAAGGGCTCTTCATTCACGTCCACTAGCCAGTTGGGGCGATAAAATCGAGCCATCGAGGCATCGGAACCACAAATCAATTTCTCCTGGCATCGGTTGGGCCGATGCTGGGGCCGAGGGAAATCTAGTGTCTCGGCCGTCAATTCTTTTTCTTCACGACCAAATGCGGGTTGGCTTAGTACGACAGTCACGGGAGAAATGCTATTGGGCAAACAGCGCCCAGCTGGGACATCTTTACTCCAGCTAGACTCTGATTTGGAATTCCCTCCATGCCCTTAGATTCTGGACGCCTGCTCGATGGCCGATATCTGATTGTTTGTCCCCTTGGTTCAGGCGGCATGGGCGAGGTCTACCAGGCCAAGGACCAGCGCTTGGGCCGCGATGTGGCTATCAAGGTATTGCCGGAGCACTTGGCCCAGGCGCCCGATTCCTTGGCGCGCTTCGAGTGGGAGGCCCGGGTGCTGGCGGCGCTGTCGCACCCGAACATCCGTGCTATCCACGATTTGTCGAAGGATGGCGAACTCAATTTCGCGGTCATGGAGTATCTGGAAGGCGTCACCCTCCGTCATCGTTTGGAAGAGCGGGAACTGAGCCTGGACGAGGCCCTTGGCGTGGCTACGGAGATCGCCGAAGGTTTGGCCGCAGCTCATGTGAAAGGTGTCATCCATCGGGATCTCAAACCCGAGAATATTTTCTTCACCACCGCAGGTCCGGTGAAGATCCTGGATTTTGGCCTGGCGCGCATGGAGGAACGGCTGGCGGCGGAGCGGAAGATGCCCGTACGGCCACTGGAAACGCAACCAGGAATGGTGATGGGAACCGCCAGTTACATGGCCCCGGAACAGGTGCGCGGGGAAGTGCTCGACGCCCGGTGCGACATCTTTGCCTTCGGGTGCTTGCTGCTTGAGATGATCACCGGGCGGCGCGCTTTCGCGGGAGGGACCATCGCGGAAATTGTGGCCGCAGTACTGAAGGACGAGCCCCCTTCGCTTTCCTATCCTGGCAGCGGGGTCCCACCGGAAGTGGCTGCTTTGGTGGAAGGCTGCCTGGAAAAGGATCTGTGGCGACGGTTGCAGAGCATGAAGGAGGTAGCCGCATCGCTGCGGGCCATCCGGACCAGCAACCTATCCAGCGGCGAACAGCCAGCATTGCCGCTGATCCTTGGGTCCGGGCCCAATCGCTCGGAGGACCTCACAACCGGCATTCCAAGCCAGGGTCATCGAGTTCGCGGAGCTGCGTCCAGTTTGAGTTTCAGCTGGCGCCTGTGGCGTGGTTTCCTGAGCCTTTGGTCCTTTCGCACCAAGGCTATCCGCTCCATGGCGGTGCTGCCCTTCATCAATGCATCTGGAGATCCGAGCGCCGAATACCTAGGGGATGGCATCGCGGAAACACTCATCGAGAGGCTCTCCCGCCTTCCTGACCTGCGTATCGCATCCTGGAGCGCGGTCTCCCGTTTCAAGAAAGCGGATCTGGATCTCCCGGCTGTGGGGCGGGAGCTGCAGGTCCGCGCCCTGCTCACGGGCCGTGTGAGCCATCAGGGGCGGGAGCTCACCGTGAGCGCCGAGCTGGTGGATGCGCGCGACCGCAGCCACCTCTGGGGCGAAAAATATTCCCGCAATTTTTCTGATCTATTGGGCCTGCAGCAAGAGATTTCCACACGCATCGCGGAGAAGCTCCGCACCAAGCTGAGTGGCGAAATCCAGGCCCAGCTAGCAATAGCGCCTACGGAGGATCCTGAAGCATTTCAGCTCTACCTGAAAGGCCGGCACGCTTGGCGGAAAAGGACTGCCGAGGCGTTGCAAAAAGCTGTGGAGCATTTCCAGGCTGCCATTGACCACGATCCGAATTACGCCTTGGCCTATGCGGGGCTGGCGGATGCCTATGCGCTGCTTTCGTTCCTGGTGGGCGTCATGGCGCCATTGGAGGCGCTTCCCAGAGCCAAGGCCGCGGCGGAACGGGCTCTTGATCTGGATCCTGGCCTGGCGGATGCCTATGCCTCCATGGGCATGATCCTGGAATCCTTCGAGTGGGATTGGACCGGCGCGGAACGTTGCCACCGCCGCGCCTTGCAGCTGGCTCCGGTGAATCCGAACCTGCATCACCGCCTGGGGATGCACCTGCTCTACCGGTCCCGATTTAATGAAGCCCTTGCTTGCCTCACGCAAGCTCAGGCACTGGACCCGCTCGCGCCACTCTTCCATGTGGGGCCAGGCCTGCCCCATTACTTCCAGCGCAACGGAGATGAAGCCGTGCGGGAATTCAAAGGGCCACGGTGCTCGCACCGGGTTTTCTCATCGCCCACCTTATGCTGGGACTCGCCTTGGTCCAGCGAGGCGCTTTCGATGCGGCCATCGAATCTTTTGAAGCCGCAAATGCCATCGCCCCAACGCCTGACGGGCTAGCCATGCTGGGCCATGCCCACGGCCGTGCGGGCCACCAGGACGAAGCCAAGGAGCTGTTGCTGCGCCTCAAGCAGATGGCGGCCACCCGGTATGTCTCTGCCTACGGGCTGGCTGTCTTGCACCTGGGCTTGGAAGATCGTGAGCGAGCCCTCGCGCATTTGGAACTGGCGGTGCAACAGCGTTGTGAGCTGCTGGTTTATGTGGGCATAGACCCACGCTTGGACGAACTGCGCAGCGACGAACGATTCCAGGAGATCCAACGGCGCGTGCTTGGGTGAATGAAAAAGAATGGATGAAAGCGCAGCGTTAGCGGGACCTTACGCTGGAGCCAGGGCATTCTTGTAGGCCGATTCAAGAGTTGCGGCGATCTCCGCTGGCTCATGGCCCAGAAAATCCGTGCGTTGGAGCAGGTGCAGCAACTGGCCGTCCTTCAGGATGGCGGCTTGGGGGGAGCTGGGAGCAGCGCCTTCAAAATATTCCCGGGCGGCCTGGGTCGCTTCCTTCTCCATTCCCGCGAAAACAGTCACCAGATGATCGAATTTCAGGCCCTTGTCCTTGAGGGCTAGCGTCAGGCCGGGCCGGGCTCCGGCAGCTGCGCAACCGCACACGCTATTCACAACCAGCAGGGTGGTGCCTGCGCGCTGAAGCGCCTGGTCCACCTGGGCGGAACTCATCAGATGTTCGAAGCCGATTTGCGTGAGTTCTTCGCGCATCGGGGCCACCATGTATTCAGGATAATTGGACATTTCGGGTGCTCCTTGACAGCGTCTCAGTATAGGACATGTCCGAGTGCTGGGTGTTGAGTCGAAGAGTTGAAGAGTTGAAGAGTTGAAGAGTCGAGAAGTTAAGTAGTTAAGAAGTCGAGAGTCAAGAGTTGAGGGTTGCGGGTCGAAAACCGAGAAAATCTGATGAGACGGAAACTGAACGCTTCAACACTCGACTCTTCAACTTTTCAACTTCTCGACTTCCAACAGCCCGCCGCCAATTGATGGCAACCCGCCCGGGGGCATCACGGCATACTGGAGCATTGGGGGTTTTCAGGGAAACCGACCCCGTGGAGCAAACCATGAAGGATTTCTTCAAACATCTTTTCGCCTCGCTATTGGCCCTCGCGATTTTCAGCGGCGGCTTTTTGATCCTGTTCATCGCCCTCGCAGCCGCCGGTGGATCCAAGACTGTCGTGCCCGAGAAGGCTGTGCTCGTCTTTGATCTCAGCACCAACATTCCCGATTCAGTGCGTGAGGCGGAACCCGGCGAGGCTCTGCGACAGGCCTTGAGTGGACGTGAAGATGCTACCCCGCTCTACACACTCATCAAGGCCTTGGACCGTGCCGCCGCGGACAAGCGCATCGCGGCGCTCTATCTTACCGGCAACCCGGAATCCTCAGGCTACGGGTCGGGACCTGCCGCACTGAAGGAATTGAAGGAGGCCATCCAGCGTTTCAAGACCAGTGGAAAGCCAGTGCTCGCCTACAACATGGGCTGGAGCAAACGGGCCTATTACCTGTGCGCGGGCACCGGCAAGGTCATCCTTAACCCATTCGGTGAGATGGAAATGACGGGTCTCGCGTCGGAGCCGATGTTCTTCGGTGGGGCCTTCCAGAAGTACGGCATCGAGGTGCAAGTCACCCGCGTGGGCAAGTACAAGAGCGCGGTGGAGCCTTTCTTGCTCGACAAGATGAGCGACGCCAATCGTGAGCAGACCGCCAAGCTTTTGGGCGATATTTGGGAAGAGTGGAAGGGAAGCATCGCCAAGGACCGCCACAAGACCAGCGATGACATCCAGAAGATTGCCGATGAACAGGGCATCCTCCTGGCCTCTGAGGCAAAAACCGCCGGCTTGGTGGATCAGATCGCATCCGAGGATGAAGTATTGGACCAATTGAAGTCCCTGGCAGGAAAGACCTCCAAAGACAAAGAATTCCCCCAGGTCTCCATGGATGAGTACGCGGGCCTTCCTGGCGAGGTCCAGAAGGGCAAGAACCGCATCGCGCTCGTTTATGCCGAGGGGGAGATCGTGGATGGCGATGGCAGTGGCGGCCAGGTCGGCGGCGACAAGCTGGCGCGGGAACTCCGCAAGCTGCGCCTGGACAAGAACGTGAAAGCCGTGGTCATGCGCGTCAACAGCCCCGGCGGCAGCGCCTCGGCCAGTGACCTCATCCAGCGGGAAGTGATCCTCACCAAGAAAGAGAAGCCCGTGATCATCTCCATGGGCTACCTCGCTGCCTCAGGTGGCTACTGGATCAGCACCTACGGCGACCGCATTTTCGCAGAGCCGAATACCATCACGGGTTCTATTGGCGTGTTTGGCCTGCTGCCCAATGTGAAGAAGTTCGCGAACGAACATGGCGTCACTTGGGATGAGGTTTCCACCAGCAAGATGGCCAATCCCATGACCTTTACGCGGCCGAAGTCCGAATTCGAGCTGGCGCGCATCCAAGGTGTGGTGGACCACATCTATGACCAGTTCCTATCCAAGGTCTCCGAGAGCCGCCACATCGCCAAGGACGGCGTGAATGAAATCGCCCAAGGGCGTGTGTGGAGCGGCCAGGAAGCCTTGAAACTGAAACTTGTGGATGAGCTGGGCGGCCTCGAGGACGCCATCCGTTACGCTGCCAAGGCAGCCAAGATTGAGAATGACTACCGCGTGGATGGTCCCGGCGCCTCGAAAAAACCCATCGAAAAACTGATGGAGGCTCTTTCAGGCGAGAAGCAGCACAAACTCGTCAAGGGTCCCGCGGAACAAGTGATGGCGCAGTTCCAACGACAGCTGAAAGTGCTCACATCTCTGAATGATCCCCAAGGTGTCTACGCTCGGATGCCCATGGAGATTTCCATCCGCTGATAAAACTGACTACGTTCGGAACCTTGCCTCGAAATCGCCTTGCGGCAATTTCGAGGCAAAAATGCGCGCGTAGTGTTTTTTGCTTTAGGTCAACTCTGGCCGCCAGCCTTGCAGCACCCGCATGTAACTGGCGCGATAGAAGGCGTGGGGATTGGGCACATTGACGAGATCCATGCTGCCGAGGCCTTGGCGCAGGTTCTCGTACTCATGCTGTTCCAGCCATTCCTCCATTCCCTCCCGAAGGGTCTGAAGATAGGAAGGGCCATGCTGGAGCAGGGCGGAAACCACCTGCACGCTTGATGCGCCTGCGAAGACGGCCTTGAGGACGCTGATTGAATCATGGATGCCGCCGCTGCAGGCCAGGCTTCCCTTGAAGGCGCCATGCAGAATCGCCAGCGCGTTCAGTCTCAGCGGTAATTCGCTGGGATTGGAAAGCATGAGCTTAGGCACTAGTTCCAACTGCTCCAGATCGAAATCCGGCATTAGAATCCGGTTGAACAACACCAACCCATCGGCACCCGCCACCTGGAGCTTATGGGCAAAATTCGGCAGAGAGCTGCTGAACGGGGAAAGTTTCACCGCAACAGGGATCTTCACGCGGGCTTTCACGGCGCGCACCATGTCGGCGATGCGTTGTTCTACGGTCTCTGCGGTCTGGAGCGGGTCCGTGACGACCTCGTAGACGTTCAGCTCCAGCGCGTCGGCGCCAGCTTGCTCCATGAGCCTCGCGCCATCCAGCCACCCGGTGGCTGTGGTGCCATTCAAGGAAGCGATGACGGGAACCGCCACTGCCTCTTTGATGCGGCGGATCTGCTCCAGGTAGGCATGGGGCCCCAGGGCGAATTCATGGGGCGCTGGCAGGTAGGAGAGCCCTTCTGGATTGGTGTTCGCATGCAGCTCTAGGTCCCGTATGGTGCCTGCGTACTCCCGCTCGATCTGTTCCTCGAAAAGCGAGTGCATCACGATGGCCGACGTGCCCGCGTCTTCCAGCTGCCGGACTGCGTCCAGGTCATCCACCAGTGGCGAAGCGCCCGCCATCAATGGATGGGGCAAGGTCAAGCCAAGGTAGGTTGTGGATAGATCCATGGCATTCCCCTAAATGGTGGGCGTGGAAGGTGTGACTGCATCCAACCTGGATAACTTCTCATAGGCCGCGAAGCGCCGGGCATTTTCCTCGGTAGCGTCGGCCATCATCTGCTTGAAGGCCTCGGGATGTTGTTTTTCCACGATGCGGAATCGGGCCTCGTTGCTGGTGAACTTGCTTAGCTCGCCCTTCGGCGCATTGGAATCCAGAGCCAGGGCGCTGAGGCCTTGTTCAAGCCGTCTGGGATCGTAGCGGAACAGCGGCCAGTACCCGGTTTCAACTGCCATCTTGGTTTGCTCGCCGCTCATGGCCAGATCGTAACCATGGGCGATGCATGGGCTGTAGGCAATGATGATGCTTGGGCCGTGGAAAGACTCGGCCTCCTGGAAGGCGCGCACGGTCTGCGCGTCCTTGGCCCCAATGGCCACCTTGGCGACATAGACATGGCCGTAGCTCATAGCCAGCAGTGCGAGATCCTTCTTGGGCGTGGCTTTGCCGCTCACGGCGAATTTCGCAGCAGCGCCCATGGGCGTGGATTTGGAAGCTTGGCCGCCGGTGTTGGAGTAGACCTCGGTATCCAGCACCAGGATGTTCACGTCCAGGCCCGAGGCCAGCACATGGTCCAGGCCGCCATAGCCGATATCGTAGGCCCAGCCATCCCCGCCGACGATCCACACGCTGTGTTTCACAAGGTGGTCCGCCAGTTCCAGCAATTGAATCGCTGCGGGATCCTTGGAGGAACCCAGCCGCGTCCTCAGCTCGGCCACCCGGTCCCGTTGGACTCGGATACCCGCCTGGTCCGGCTGGGTGGCATCCAGCAAGTCATGCACCAGGGCTTCAGGCAGCGAGGAAGATAGGCGCACAAGCAGTTCGCGCGCCTGCTCCGCCTGTTTTTCTACCGCCAGCCGCATGCCATATCCGAACTCGGCGTTGTCCTCGAAAAGGCTGTTGGCCCAGGCGGGTCCGCGGCCTTCCTTGTTGGTGGTATACGGCGTGGTGGGCAGGTTGCCACCGTAGATGGAGGAGCAGCCCGTAGCGTTGGCGATCAGGAGCCGGTCGCCATAGAGCTGGGTCAGCAGCTTGATGTAGGGCGTTTCTCCGCAGCCCGAGCAGGCGCCGCTGAACTCGAACAGGGGCTCCAGGAACTGCGTGCCCTTCACGTCCAGCTTCACCGCTTCGCTGTCCACCTGGGGGAGGTCCCGGAAGAACGCGAAATTCGCGGCTTCGCGCTCCCGGAGAGGTGCCTGTGGGACCATGTCAATGGCCTTGTGTTTGGGATTGCTCTTGTCCTTGGCTGGGCAGACCTGGACGCAAAGCGTGCAGCCGGTGCAATCCTCCGGCGCCACCTGGATGACGTATTTCTGGCCTTTGAATTCCTGGCCTTTGAAATCCGTGGAAACGAAACCATCCGGTGCTCCGGCAAGCGCGGCGGGCTCGAAAACCTTGGCGCGGATGGCCGCATGGGGACAAATAAGCGCGCACTTGTTGCACTGGATGCAGATGCTCGAATCCCAAGCTGGAATCTCCTGCGCGATGTTGCGCTTCTCCCATTTCGCCGTTCCTGTTGGCCAGGTGCCGTCTGGAGGGAAGGCGCTTACGGGAAGTTTGTCCCCCAAGCCTTCCAGGATGAGCGCGCTGACCTGCTTGACGAAATCCGGCGCGGCATCGGGCACCATGGGCGGGCGATGCCGGCCCGAGTTCGGCGTGGCGGGAACTGCGACTTCATGCAGATGCGCCAACGCTGCGTCCACGGCTTCGAAATTGCGCTGGACCAGCGCGTCGCCCTTCTTGGCGTAGGTCTTCTCGATGGCGTGCTTGATGGCGGCGATGGCCTCGTCCTGGGGCAGCACGCCGGAGATGGCGAAGAAACAGGTCTGCATGATCGTGTTGATGCGGCCGCCCATGCCGCTTTCCTTAGCAACCTTGTAGGCGTCGATGGTGTAGAACTTGATGTGTTTGGCGATGAGCTGCTCCTGCATTTCGAAGGGCAGGGTGGCGAAGATATCTTCGGGAGCTGTGGGACTGTTCAGCAGGAAGGTGGCGCCATCCACGGCTTCAGTCAGCATCTCAAAGCGGTCCACGAACTGGGGCTGATGGCATGCGATGAAGTTCGCGGTACGGATCAGATAAGGGCTGCGGATGGGGTTGGGGCCGAATCGAAGGTGGCTGATGGTGATGGCGCCGCTCTTCTTGGAGTCGTACACGAAGTAGCCCTGGCCGTGATTCGGCGTTTCCTCGGCGATGATCTTGATGCTGTTCTTATTGGCCCCCACGGTGCCGTCGCTACCCAGGCCATAGAAGAGGCAGCGGGTTACGTTGGTGGGCTCCAGGTCGAAAGTCTCGTCCACGGCTAGGCTGAGCCCCGTGACATCGTCGTTGATGCCCACGGTGAAGGCGCGGCGTGGTTTGGGTTTGCCGAATTCGTCGTACACGGCTTTGACCATGGCGGGCGTGAATTCCTTGCTCGACAGGCCATAGCGGCCGCCGATGAGGCGCGGCTCTTGGAGCAGAGGGCTCCAGCCTTCCTCGTGGGCTTCACGAAGCGCGGCCGCCACATCCAGGAACAGTGGCTCTGCCGGAGCTCCGGGTTCTTTGCAACGGTCCAGGATGGCGATGGACTTCACAGAGGTCGGCAGCGCCGCTACGAAATGCTGCACGGAGAAGGGCCGGTAGAGCCGCACCTTGAGCACGCCGACGCGCTCGCCTTTGGCCACGGCCCAATCCACGTATTCCTGAACGGTTTCGGCTCCGGATCCCATGACCACCACGACGCGCTCGGCCTGGGGATGCCCTTCGTATTCGAAGAGTTTGTAGGACCGTCCTGTGAGGGCCGCGAACTTGTCCATTTCCTGCTGAACAGCTTCAGGCAGGGCGGAATAATAGCCATTGGCGGCCTCCCTGGCCTGGAAGAATGTGTCGGGATTCGCCGCAGTGCCCCGGATGACCGGGTGGTTTGGACTCAGGGCCCGGGCGCGGTGTTCTGCCACCCATTCATCTTTGATCATGGCCCGCAGAACGCTGTCATCGAGCATGGCGATTTTCGCCACCTCGTGGCTGGTGCGGAAGCCATCGAAGAAATGCATGAAGGGCACGCGGGTGCGCAGCGTGGCCGCATGGCCCACCAGCGCCATGTCGTGGGCTTGTTGGACTGAGAAGGAGGACAGCATGGCAAAGCCCGTTTGGCGGGCCGCCATCACATCGGCGTGATCACCGAATATTGAGAGGGCGTGCGTGGCGATGGTGCGGGCTGCCACGTGCATGCAGAAGGGCGTCAACTCGCCGGCGATCTTGAACATATTGGGGATCATCAGCAGCAGCCCCTGGGAGGACGTGAAGGTGGTGCTCATGGATCCCAACTGCAACGCCCCATGCACCGCGCCCGCGGCGCCAGCCTCGCTCTGCATTTCCGCAACACGCGGAACAGTGCCCCAGATGTTCTGGCGGCCTGCGGCGGACCATTCATCGGCAAGCTCACCCATGGTGGACGATGGAGTGATGGGATAAATTGCGATGACTTCGCTCAGGCGGTGCGCTATCGAGGCGGCAGCTTCATTTCCGTCAATGGTGATCATGCAGGGTGCGTCCATGGGAACTCCAGAGCCATTCCAGATTTTCCTATCTGGAATTCTCTATAGCTTCCCCCCGATGGACCGCGCCTTCAAGAGAGGCAGGCTAAACCGTGAGCGGAGTCACAGTGTTTGGTCCTGGGTCGAGAGTCGAGGGCCGAGAGTTAAGAGTCGAGGGTTAAGATCCAACTCCCACATGCTGGTCCCTTGGGTTTCCCAGCCTTCACTGGAGGTCAAGGATTCCCGGCGGTCCATCCAGATCCAGATGCTGGTTGGCAAGATCCACCGTCCACCATGCCTTGATGTAGGGCACTTCGCGCAGGCCCGCACGGCCAGGGCGCAGATCCCGCATCGTGACCATGTCGTACCCCATGGGCGTGGGGGAAAGGTATACGACCTCGCCGATTTTTTGTCCGCTGATGAAAACACCGCAGCCGACCCACTCATGGCGGAAACTCTCATCTTCGCCTTTTGTGGCCAGAGCCTCGGGCATCCAAAGAGCCCAGCCCTTGAAGGGTTCGGCCGCCGTGCGATCCGGGATGCCTTCAAAGGCCACGCAGGGGCGATCCTGTTGCCAACGGAACAGCCTGACTTTGGCCTCGCGGGCCGGTGGTTCGGGGCTCCCGGGCCCCACGATCTCGTCCATATTGATGGCTGCAGGCGCCAGCACCAGCCCATCGAGGGTTGGCAATCGATCAGGCTCATCCATGAGTGAATGGAATAGGAATTCACCCTTCAGCCCTTGCACTTTCGCCAAGTGCCCCAGCAGCAGCATCAAGCTTCCGTGGTGGGATCTGAATGGTCAACGCGGGCTCGACGGGGCCGATCTTTTTCATCCTCGTCGAAGAGTTCCAGGTTCACGGCAAGGCCATTCTTTTCGCCTGCCGCCTGCACCAGCGTGCGAAGCGATGAGATCATCCGCCCGCTCTTGCCGATGATGCGCCCGCGATCCACCTGCTCGGCGAAAATCACGATTTCACGTTTCCTGCCAGCCTCCCGGACTTCGATGCGCAGCGCCTCCGGGTGGTCCACCAGGGGACTCAGGACGTCTTTGAGAAAGGCTTCAAAATCAGCGGTCATGACATCCTCGACTGAAAAAAGCCGGGCCCGAGGTCGCACCATGTGCAGACGGGCCCGGCTTTCAAGATCCTAAGGCCAGGAGCCTAAAGAATCGCGTGCTTCTTGAAGAGGTCCACCACCGTCTTGGAAGGGCTGGCACCCTTGGCGATCCAGGCCTTGGCTTTATCCGCATCAATGCGGACGGTCTCGCCGGAGGTTGCGATGGGGTTCACAAAACCCAGCACCTCGATGGCTTGGCCGGTTGGAATGCGATCGTTCTCGCTGACGACGATGTGGTAGAAAGGGCGTTTTTTGGCGCCGTTACGAGCTAGACGAATGGAAAGCATGGGTACTCCTTGAGCGAATCAGTTTATCTCGGGATAAGTGATTTCCCAAGGGGAAATTCCTGGGAGCTGGAATGTGGATCAGCTTATGGATTCCGGGGACCGCCAGAGTGAATCCAGCTCCTGTCCGGTCATGCGGCGAAGCCTGGCCTCCTTATCCTCCCATCCGTAACCCACCCAAAGGAATGTTCCATCCCATGCCAGCCCTGTGGCGAACTCCACGCCAGGGGTGTCGAAATAGAAGGGCATGGAAACCCGCTGGATCTTGTATTGATGATCCATCCAAATAAACCGGTGCGTGTACCGCCGCCATTCCTGGAAGGCGACTTCGTGGATGAGATAGAGATACCCATCCCGAAAAGGTATGGGTGGCGCGGAGCCGCGGAAATCCTCACCGTTCCATTGGGGGGAATGGACCGTGTCAATGAACAGTTCTGCGGTGTCCTCGTCCAAATGTCCGATGCGGGTCGGGTCCGAGTGGTACAGGATTTTCAATTCGCCCGAGTCGTCGAGGAAAGGCAGCCAGTTCTTCTCGATAGGTTGGACATCCGCGCCTTGAAGGTGATGAAGGCTTTCGATCATCCAGCGCTGGCTGTCGCGATCAGGATCCACGGTCAAGACTCCAAGCATCATCTGAGGCAGCCCCGTCTTTTCGTGCGAAGTGCAGGTGAACTTCCACCGGCCGTGGTGAAAAAAGATGCGCAGATCTTCAAGGCCTTTGACGGGGTACTCGATCTTTTCCCAATTCAGCCCGTCAACGATTTCAAAGGATTGTAAAAGCTTTCCAGTTGGATCCCACTCCACCCAGAAATTTCGCGTGCGGATCTGCTGGTCAGGAGCCAAGGATGTGTAATTTCCACCATCGGTATTGAAATTCACATGCCGGATGTTGCCGTAGCGCCTTCCTGTTTCCCCATCCAGCCAGAGCGATGGATTCAAGGGACGATAGCGCTCGGTAAGGTTTCCCTCAATGAGTGGCGGGGACAAATCGAACCGGAGCATTTCGCCTGGACAGGGTTCCAGATAAAAGAAGGCATTGTTCCGGGTCTGGTTTTTCTGGTCCCAGGAAACTCCTCGCATGGCGAGAACGCGATCACAGGCCTTGAGGCCAAGTCCAGGAAGCCCTGCATAATAGGCAGCCACGGAGATGAGCATCCAGGGCTCGAGTCCGTAGGCGGCGGGGTCGGGAAACAGGACATCCCGGGAAACGGGTGTATTGGCGGCCATGTTCGCGTACAGCACTGCCATGGCGGCTTTGCCACCCGCCAGCGCGATGCGGCCCAGGGCCAGGGCGGCCTCAGCCCGCCCCGGACGGTATTGGAAGGCGTTCCGGCCCCATTCATCGGCCTCTTTCATATTCCCGAGGGATTGATGGATCAAGCAGATTTGGTACCTGGAATACCAAAGCTCCTCGACCCAGCCACCCTGTTCCAGACGCTTTTGGAACCAGTGGATGGAGTCCAGCGGCAGGCCCGCATCGCGATATTTCAGCGCGAGCTGGAACACACCCTCCGAGTCATCGGGGTCGTGTTCGACGGCGGCTCGATAGACCGCCAAGTCTGAGACAGGATGCTTGATGCCGGAGCCGGGATCGTCCATCTGATTAGAACGGCGATCCCATGCCACCGCCCTTCATGGCTCCGGCCATGCGCTGCATGCGGGTCATGAATTTTGGATCGTTCATCTGGGTCATCATTTTCTTCATTTCCAGATACTGCTTAATCAGCTGGTTCACTTCCTGCACTGAGCGCCCTGAACCTCCAGCCACACGGCGTTTGCGCTTGGCGTCCAGCAGATTGTGATTGGCCCGCTCCTTGGGCGTCATGGAATCCAGGATCGCCGTCAGGTGCTTCATACGTTTGTCCGTGGCCAAGCCGGCCATCTGTTCCTTTTGCTCCTTCGTGATACCCGGCAATGGAAGCATTCCCATGATCTTGGTCATGCTGCCGAGTTTCGACACTTGCTGGAATTGCTGGCGCATGTCTTCGAGCGTGAACTGGTTCTTGGCCATGCGGTTGGCCAATCGTTCCGCATCCTTCTCGTCAATCTTGTCTTTGGCGTGTTCGATGAGGCTGAGCACATCTCCCATGCCGAGTATCCGCTGCGCCATGCGGTCAGGATGGAAGCGCTCGAAATCGTCAAGTTTTTCGCCCGAACCAGTGAACTTGATGGGTCGGCCAGTGGCCTGCTTGATGCTGAAGGCCGCGCCACCTCTGGTATCTCCATCGGTCTTGGTGAGGATAACGCCGGTGATGCCAAGCTGCTCATGGAAGGAACCCGCCGAGCGGACTGCATCCTGGCCGGTCATGGCATCGGCCACGAAAAGAATTTCGGAGGGTTCACAGGCGGCCTTGATGCGGGACAGTTCCGCCATCAAAGTCTCATCCAGATGCAGGCGGCCGGCGGTATCCAGGATCACTACATCCCAGCCTTTGAGCTTGGCTTCCTTCAGGGCAGCTTCGCAGATCTCCACGGGGTTCTTGCTCTCGTGGTGGAAACTCGGGATGCCCGCATCCTTGGCGACCACATGCAACTGCTCGATGGCGGCAGGACGGTAGACATCCGCCGGCACCAGCAAGGGCGAACTGCCGTTTTTCTTCAGGAACTTGGCCAGCTTGCCGCAGGTGGTGGTTTTGCCGGCGCCCTGAAGGCCCACCATCATCACCACAGTCGGCGGTTGGGCGGCGAAACTCAGCGGCTTTTCGTCCGCCTGGCCGCCCATGATCTCCACGAGTTCTTTGTGGACGATGTCAATGAATGCCTGGCCAGGATTCAGTCCCTGAAGCACCTCAGCGCCAAGCGCTTTTTCTTTCACACGGGTGAGAAAAGTGCGCGCCACAGCTACATGCACGTCGGCTTCCAGAAGCGCCATGCGCACTTCCCGCAAAGCCTCGTCAATATTGGATTCCGTGAGCTTCGACTGGCCCCGGAGGGCCTTCATGGCCTTGCTTAATTTTTCGGTGAGGGAATCAAACATGCGGCATCCAGGGCCTGTCGCGGCCAATCCTCCATTCTACGGTGAGGTCCTCTGGATCCCCTCTGAAAAGAATCCAGGGAGAGCGGCCCGTGGCTCCGGCATGTGATGAAATGGAGGTCCGGAGCCTTCATGGCCAATCGCCTCACCGAAAGCCTTAGTCCCTACCTGCTTCAGCACGCCCATAACCCCGTGGACTGGCGGCCTTGGGACGCGGCGGCCCTGCAGGAAGCCAAGGATCTGGAACGGCCGATCTTCCTTTCCATCGGCTACAGTGCCTGCCACTGGTGCCATGTGATGGAACGGGAGTCCTTCGAGAATCCAGAAGTGGCGGAAATCCTGAACACCCATTTCATCCCCATCAAGGTGGACCGGGAGGAGCGGCCCGACCTCGACGACCTGTACATGGACGCGGTGCAGACGCTGACCGGCCATGGAGGCTGGCCCATGAGCGTCTGGCTCACACCGGATCTCCGGCCTTTCTACGGCGGCACCTACTTTCCACCGCAACGGGCGAGGGGAATGCCAGGGTTCATCCCCCTGTTGAAGCGGATCGCCGAGCTGTGGAGGGAGCGACGCTCTGCGGTGGTCGAACAGGCTGCGGAATTGACCCAGGATCTGGAACGCCAGGCGAGCCTCGCAGCGGGGGACACATTGCCCGATGAAGGCGTGTTTGAAAATGCGCTTCAACAATTGCGTAGCGGCTTCGATTCCCGGTGGGGCGGTTTTGGTGGCGCACCGAAATTTCCCGGCCACATGGCCATCGAACTGGTCCTTCGGCGGGGGTCGGTGGCTGATCAGCGCATGGCCATCAGGACGCTCGATGCCATGTGGGAAGGCGGCATGTACGACCACCTGGGCGGCGGTTTTTCCCGCTACAGCGTGGACTCGCAATGGCTGGTGCCCCATTTCGAAAAAATGCTCTATGACAATGCGCAACTCGTGTGCTGTTACCTGGCGGCCTTCCAGAAAACGGGCGACTCAAAATACGCGTCCACTGCCAAGGAATGCCTGGATTACCTGCTGCGGGACATGCTGGATGAATCAGGTGGCATCCATTCTTCGGAAGACGCCGACAGCGAAGGCGAAGAGGGAAAGTTCTACGTTTTCACCCCTCAAGAAGTGCGGCAAGCCTTGGGGGATGAAGCGCCCCGGTTCTGCGAGGCCTATGGCATCACGGCGGGCGGCAACTTCGAGCATGGCGCTTCCGTGCTGCACCTATTTGATCGCAATGGGGATTTCCCCAAAGACCAAGATGCAGCCTTGATCGGGCTGCGTGGGAAATTACGCAAGTTCCGCGACGCACGTGTCCGCCCAGGAAAGGACGACAAGGTGCTGGCGGCCTGGAACGGCCTTGCGCTTTCGGCCTTCGCCCACGGAGCTCAAATCGTGGGTGACAGCCGCTATCTGGATGCCGCGAAGGCCTGTGCGGCGTTCATCCAGCGTGAGCTTTGGAAGGATGGCGTGCTCCTCCGCGTCTATCGCCGGGGTGGCGCTCACACCCCGGGCTTTCTAGAGGACTACGCCGCCGTGGCGAATGGATTGGTGGATGTCTACGAAGCCACCTTCGAGGCCCATTGGCTGCGGTGGGCGGAGCAGCTGGCTGATGTGATGCGCGGCAAGTTTGAAGACACCAAGGACGGTGGATTCTTCAGCACCGAAGCAGGCAGGAGCGATCTTCTGTTCCGGCAGAAACCGGGCTTCGACAACGCGGTTCCCAGTGGCAACACCTTGGCGGTAACGGCCTTGCTCCGCCTTGCAAGGCATCTGGATCGGGATGATTTCAGGATTTCGGCCGAGCGCATCCTGACGTGTTTCGCGCCTTGGATGAAAAAGGCACCTCGGGCCTTTCCAGGCATGATCAATGCATTGGATCTGGCACTGCGGCCGTCCCTGGAAATTGTGATGGCGGGCGATCTGCAGAAAGCGGGAAGCTTGCTTGCAGAGGTTCACAAGTTGTTTCTTCCGCATCGCGTTTTGACCTGGGCAGGCGCAGATCCAACGCTTCCTCTGCATGTGGGTAAAGCTTCGATGAGCGGCCTTCCATTGGCTTTCGTTTGTGAAAAAAATTCATGTATGGCACCCGTTGAGGATGCGTCGAACCTGCGATCGTTGCTGCTCCAAACTTCTCCCAAATTTTTCCCTTGAGGGCGGACCTGAAAAGCTCATCTTGAGTCTTGAGATCGCAGAACTCAGCGATCTTAAACAAGGGGGCGGCCATTCCCTGCCTGCCCTTCCAGCATGTGGATCTTCTAGGTATCCGCAGAGCTGCGACCCGAAAAAAGGGCACCCTTCGGTGCCCTTCCTTTTGCCTTTGAATTGCCTGCCAAGCGAGGAAGTATCGCATCAACCGGAGAAAAATGAATCTAATCACCGGCCCTATTTTGGCTTGATTGAAGTTCGTGGCTCGCCGATTTTTATCCCAGCTTGCCTTCCTTCGCCAGTTCCTGGATCTTCGCCAGGGCGCTGTCCAACTGGGCCTTCAGGAGTTTCTCGGCGCCCATCATCTTCATCATTGCAGGCAGGTCGGCCTCATCCTGGATCCGTAGCAAGCATCCATCACCACTCGGTGTGATCTCGAAGCGCAGGGTGTGGTCGAACATTTTTTTCGCGCCGGGAACAAGGGTGACGAGGGTAGGCGAAACCTTTTCTCCGGCGATCGCTTCTACGGGCATGGTCATGCCCATCACCTCGATCTTGTAACGGTGGCTGTCTGCATCGCCGCTGAAATCCCTGGCCTCGGGTTCCAAAAAGGCCCGGTGGTTGGAGAGGTCCGCAAGAAACGTAAAGAGCTGCTCAGCGGGAACGGCAAGGGTGGCGGTGTCGGTGGCGATGGTGGTCATGAAACCCTTTCGATTTTCAATATTCGAGTGTGGCAGGTGTTCCAGACTCAGAGAGTTTTTCACAACTGGTCCAGCGAGGAATTGCCAAACCGGTCCATTGTGTCGTTAGGAAATGAGACTAAGCTGGCCTTAGATTCAGCAGGAGTATGTATGAAATCGCGGTTTTTGCTTGGCTTCATCATACTCATTGCTGGCCTTCTCAGTGGATGCAGTAGCAGCAGCTCCGGTCCGGGCCCAGACCCTGGACCCGCGGGAGTGGCTATCACGGCCTTCACCTCCAGCGCCTCCCAAGTGAACCAAGGTGTGGGCGCAACACTATCCTGGTCGATCAACCCGACCCCCGCCACTCTTACGCTGGATGGAGTGTCGCTGCCTGTGACGCAGACATCCGCCACGGTGACACCGACACGGCGTCAGACCTACACGCTGGTGGCCACTGGTGGTGGTGCTTCCGACACTAAGACAGTGACAGTGGTGGCCCGGGGGCTCTCGCTGCTGGCGGGGGACCCGGCCACCGCTGGGGCGGCGGATGGGAATGGTGTCGCAGCGCGGTTCAACCGGCCCATCTACGTGAGCCTGGATGCCCAGGGAAATGCCTTCATCAGCGACGCATCCAACCACGCCATCCGCAAAGTGACCTCGGCGGGCGTAGTCACTACTGTGGTCGGGACCATTGGCAGCTCGGGGTATCAGGATGGGCCTGTGGCCACTGCGAAGTTGAATCTGCCCCGGGGCAATGCCTTCGATGCCGGTGGAAATCTGTATGTGATGGATGCTTTCAATCAGCTGATCCGGAAGGTCAGCGGTGGTGTGGTGAGCACGCTTTGCGGGACATTAAATATTCAGGGTTCTCTGGATGGCGCACCCAATACCGCCCTTTTCTATTCTCCTAACGGCATGACTATGGATCACTCGGGAAACCTGATCGTGACCGACAGCAACAACCACACGATCCGCAAGGTTTCGGCAGCAGGTTTCGTCACAACCCTCGCGGGAACCGCTGGCGTCACGGGTTCATCAGATGGAAGCGGACCGGCCGCTTCCTTCGGTTATGTGACGGGCCCCGCCGTGGATCCACTGGGGAATATCTTCGTCGCCGATGAGGATTATCAGACCATCAGGAAGATCACGCCTGCGGGCCAGGTGACGACCTTCGCGGGAACTGCCGGGTTGGCGGGTTCTGTGGATGGCCTGGGCATTGCCGCCCGATTTCATACTCCGGTGCAGATTTCCATAGACGGTAGCTCCAATCTTTATGTGGCGGATGCTGAGAATGGAACCATCCGCAAGATCACTTCTGGTGGTCAGGTTTCGACCATTGTTGGACAACCGGGAGTCCAGGATGCTGCGCCTGGGCCGTTCCCCGCCTCGCTCCGCGAACCCCTTGGCGTGGCTGTCCTTCCCAATGGAGATCTTGTGATCATTACCGGACATGCGGTGTTCGTGGCCACGGCGCCTTGACGGGAGATGATAGGCAATATCAAGGTCCACCCAGGGATTTCGCGTGTAGGAGCCGCAATACATAGCTCATCTTAGGGTGACGAGCGTGGCTCCGGCTCCGCCTTGGCTCAAGGGGGCGTCCTCGATGCCCTTGATGCCGGGATGCCCTTGCAAGGCTAGGCGTACGGCGCTTTTCAGCTTGCCGGTGCCATGGCCGTGGACGATGCGGATGTGCAGGCGGCCCCCGGCGATGGCGCTTTCCACAAAGCGATGGATCTCGGTGTCCACGTCATCGCTTGCGCGGCCGATGAGATTCAATTCTTCCCAGGCATTGTTGCTATCCACATGCACCCGCACGTGGCCTTCTTTCGTTTTCGGAGGATCGAGGTCCTTGCGATGCAGGGCATCGAGCTCACCGGCCCGTGCCTCGAACCGCTTGCCAGGCGCCACTTCCAATGTCACGCGGTCGCCTTTCATGGCGATGATGCGGCCTTCCAGCCCTAAGCCCCGATGCCGGGCGAACCCTTCCAGCTTGAGACTCGGCAAATCCTTAGGGGAATTTTGTTTTTGGGCCTTCTGTTTCAATTCTGAAGTGGCGATTTTCGAGAGCAGTTTTACCCGGTCATTGGCCTCCGCGCCCAGGCGGTCGGCATTTTCGGCCAGTTTGGATTTCGACTTCAGCTCTTTCACTAGGCGCTTTCCTTCGTGGTCCAGGAAATCCAGAACACGCTCCACCTTTTCAGTGCCTTCGCGTTGAGCCTTTTCATTCAACTCGCGCAAGCGCTCTTCGCGCTGCTGGAGGATGTGGCGATCCTTTTCCAGGAGTTGCTGGCCCATGCGCAATTCCGCTTCGAGCTGCATCACCCGCAGGCGGTCAGCCTCAAGTTTGTGCAGGAATTCCCGCCAGTCCTTTTCCCGTCTCCCCAGAACCTGGTTGGCATGATCAAGAACCTGCGGCGGAAGGCCCAGGCGCTTGGCGATGGACAGCGCACGGCTTTGGCCAGGCAGGCCCACCATCAAGTGGTAGGTGGGCGCCAGTTTTTCTTCATCGAATTGCACGGATGCGTTCTGGAAGCGCGAACTGGAAAGGGCCCACTGGCTGATATCTCCCAGGTGGGTGGAACAGAGCACCCACGCGCCGCGTCGGCTCAGGGCACGGAGGATGGCGATGCCCAGAGCTGCGCCTTCCTTGGGATCGGTGCCGGTGCCCAATTCATCCAGCAACACCAACCCTCCTGGCTTAGCGTGCTGAAGGATATTTTTCACGTGGATGATGTGGCTGGAAAATGTTGAGAGGCTGCCCAGGAGCGATTGGTGGTCGCCAATATCGGCGTGAAGGGTCGGCAGCGGAGGCAAGGCGCTTCCGGACCCGGCGGGAATAGCGCAGCCTGAGTGGCCCAAACAAGCCAATAAACCCACGGTTTTCAGGACCACGGTTTTCCCGCCGGTGTTGGATCCGGAGATCACGAGGCCCGGGCAATCTTCGTGCAGGTCCAGGGAAAGCGGCACCACCTCGTGGTCAAGCGGCTCAAGTTCCATCGAATCCCGCACTTTTGCCAGCAGCAGCGGGTGGCGGGCGAGCGCAAGATGCAAGCGGTTGGCATTCAACTCCGGCAGGGAGCCTTCGCAAAGGCTCTGCCATCGGAGCAGGGCGAGGATCTCATCCACTTCCCCTTGGAATTTCCGCCATCGGAAAAAGTCTTCGCTGCGCTCCCGCAATTCATCCAGGAGCCCCCGCAGAAAGGCTTGGACCGCTTGGGTGTAACTGCTGTCTGCCTCCACAAAATCATTGTTGAGCGCCACGACGCTCAATGGTTCAAGAAACAAAGTGGCGCCAGTGCTTGAACGGTCCAGCACCAGACCTTCCACCTGCCCTCGGCGGTCGGTGCGGACGGGCAGGCAGAACCGCCCATTGCGTTCTACGATGGAGGCTTCCTGGAACGCTTCCGCATGTTCCCGCAGAAGCCGGTTCAGCTTGGCTTGCACTGATTGGAAAGCGCGTTGGCGCTGGCTGTGCAACTCAGACAGGCCGGGCACTTTCAATGCATCCAACACGCCATCTTCAGTGAAAATGCGGCGGAAACGCTCCGCAATGGAAGTCGGATCCGGCAATATCGCCGCCGTGATGTGCAGGCAATCAATGCCAGGATGCGTGCCTTCGGGTGCGATGAAATGCTCTGGCCAACCAAGGCCCGCCACGGAGCGCAGCAAGAGCGCCACGCCCGGTAGGCCATCCCGGAAGCTGCGCCAATGTTCTGGAAGAAGCCATCCGGCGGGGTTCAGTAATTCTTGAAAAGCAGCGTCGAGGTTGGAGATGGGAAGGTCCTGGGGCCGCTGCCGCCAAAGCGGTTCCAATTCCATCTGCCGCAATCGCCGGACACCCGCAAGGCCATCGAACGGGTGCATGGCATCAATCGCAGCGCGCCCTGCGTTGGTCCTTGCGCCGCGCCCAATGAACTGCCGCAGGTCCGGAAATTCCAGAGCCTCCAGTTCGGCTTCAACGGGTTTAGGAATGCGCATCTTGAGGTCCAATCTGGCTCAGCGCTTGAGACTTGAAAAAGGCCCGTCGAAACGGGCCTTTTTGACGACTAGAACAGGGATAGCCCGGAAATCAGGCGCCCTTCATAAGGCGACGCTCCTGGGAGAGGCGCTTGAGGGTCTTTTTACGAGCGGCGAGCATCTTCCGTTTCCGCTTCGCGGACGGCTTTTCGAAGTGCTGACGTTTTTTGAGTTCGCTCAAAATTCCAGACTTCTCGCACTTGCGCTTGAAGCGTCGCAGAGCGTTTTCAAACGTCTCGTCTTCCTTGATTTTAACTAATGGCATGCAGTATCACCCCTTCCGCCTCAGACTCGCCAGACCTGGAAGGTCATAGCGGCTTTCCAGGATACCTGAGAAGCGCTTTTTATTCATGCTCAAATTCCACAATGGCCAAGCCATTACGGCTCGGTTGCCGCTATCCTCGTATAAAGGCTACACTTTCATTTTTCAGAAGAAGGCATGTCCCGACCCCTCCTCCTTGTTGTGGATGGCGAGTCCTTAAAATCGCCCGCATTGGTGGCTTCCCTTGAAACGGATGGCTGGGATATTCGTTGGGCTACGAACCAGGAAGCGCGCCACTTCATTGATTGGGGGCTGGAGCCGAACCTGATTCTGCTGGATCCGGCCCATGGCGGCGAAGCTTCATTCGATGTGGCGAAACTCTTTCTGGCCCGGCACCCGGATCTTCCTGTACTGGTGTTGCAGGGGGACGAAACGGCGCCCTATGCCAACCTGCCCAAGGTTTTCAAAGGCTACCTCTCCAAGGAAGGCGCTATCAAGACTTGGCCGTCGGTCCTTCGAACCTATAAACCGGATACTTCGAAAACGTCCGGAAGGTTCAGCTCGGAAGATATTTTTGGTGATCTGCTGGCGGATATCGAAGGTGAACCACCCCCACAGGGCCGTCAGACAAAACCGCGCTCAGAGCCGCCCGCTCCTGCGGTTCCGCGTCCGGCGACGCCCATGCAGGCCAGCCCGCCTGTCCCTTCAGACCGAAGCAAGATCGACCTTCCATCCGCATCACTCGCACCGGTCGCTCCGCCGGTTGTGCTGCCTGCTCCCGCACCTGGATTGCCCAAGCCTGCCGTCCCAAAATCCGCGGAAACGAAACCCGTGGTGCCAAAGATTCAATTGCCGAAATTCCACCTATCGGCGCCCAAGGTACAACCCATTCCAAGCGCTCCAGCCATCCCAAAAATCACGCTGAATTCTGCCGCCCAAGCTACGCCGAAACAGGCCTCGCTAGCTAAACCCCCGGCGCCATCATCCGCAGCTACACAAGCCATCAAACCCCTGGTCACCCAGGCTATGAAAATAGAACCTTTCGTGCCGCCTCCTTCTGCGCCTCCTCCTCCAAAGCAAGTGTTGGACAGCAGCGATATTTTTGGTGGTCTTCTGGAAGAGCTGGAAGGGAGCGCCAATGTTGGCGCCAGCGGCTTCGCGCCTCCTCCAGCCGCAATCCCAGAGGCACAGAAACCGAAAGCTGAACCGCCTCTTCCCGCGCCCAAGCCAGCAGCGCCATCCGAACCCGCTGCCAAAAAAATGGCCGTTCAGCCCGTGCCGCCTGCTGCCGCCGATAAGCCGCCAAAGGTAGACGGGACGCAGGATGATGAATACACCTTAAGCGGCATCTCAGGCATTTTTGATCCCTTCGCGCTTGATGCTGAGCCAACGGCTTCCGCCAGTTCGCCAAGTATTGCGGGTCCCACGATCATGGATCGCCCCTCGGCGCCTTTACCCCCGAGCCCCATGGGCAGCCAAGCCTTTCCTGACATGTCCGAGCCCGTGCCCCCCAATGTGCTAGAGGAATACGGGAATTACTACCTGTTGGAGAAGATTGCGGTAGGGGGCATGGCCGAGCTCTTCAAGGCCAGGCAGCGCGGCGTACAGGGCTTCCAGAAGATCGTGGCCATCAAGCGGATCCTGCCGCATTTATCGGACAACGAAGAATTCGTGACCATGTTCATTGATGAGGCCAAGCTGGCGGCCCAGCTGACCCACCCGAACATCGTGCAGATCTTTGATCTTGGCAAAGCTTCCGGGTCCTACTACATCGCCATGGAATATGTGGATGGCAAGGATCTTCGCTCCCTGCTCCGGAAGGTGCGGGAATATCGTCTGCCCTTCCCGGAGCCCGTGGCGGCGTTCGTGGTCATGAAGGTGGCGGTGGCGCTGGATCATGCCCATCGCAAAAAGGCGCTGAATGACCGGGAACTGAAGCTGGTCCACCGGGACATCAGCCCCCAGAACATCCTGATCAGCAGCGATGGCGCCGTGAAACTCGTGGATTTCGGCATCGCCAAAGCAGCCACGAAGAACACCCAGACCCTGGCCGGAGCGCTAAAAGGCAAACTTCTGTACATGAGTCCTGAGCAGGCCCTGGGCCAGCCCCTGGATAATCGATCAGATCTTTACTCTTTAGGGCTGGTGCTTTTTGAGCTGCTCACAGGCGAACGCTGCTTCCAGGCGGATTCGGAACTTGGAGTGCTCGAGAAGGTCCGCATGGGCCGCATCAGCGACGTGCAATCCATCAATCCGTCTATTTCGCGCGAAATGGCCGCCATCGTGAACAAGTGCCTGCAAAAAAACGTTGAGATGCGGTATCCATCCGCTCGATTCCTCGAACGGGATCTCAAAGATCTATTGGTCCGCCAGTCCAGCGAGCCCACGGATCACGATGTAGCGGAATACGTAAATGCCTTGCTCAAGGGCACCAAGGAGCAAGTGGAGGAAGTCATGTCCGCGCGGTTCGCGGTCCGGGCTCCGGTTTTGGCTCCCCAAAAAACTGCGGCGAGTCCCTCTGGCGAGAGGGCCCGGGCCAAGCTGGAGGATCAGCCAACCACCACAGCCATATTGCAAAAGCCCGGACAGACTCAGATCCCCATTCCCCTCCCGGAAATGGAATCCATGGAATCTCAGCATTCTCCCTGGGTGGTACGGGCGATCATTCTGCTTCTGATCATCATTCCCATCCTGATTTGGATCGCTTGGCGTTCTTAATCCTTTGTATGTTTGGTTTCCTTGATCTACATTTGAAAGCTCGATCACCTTTGCCACTTTGTTCCATCCACTCCACCATTTCCCAGGGAGGCCCCCCATGGACCTGAGCAACGATCAAACCCAGTTCTACGAACAAACTCGCGGACGCTGCAAGGCGGAAGTCGAGCAGATCAACAACACCATCGCCTCGGAGGTTCAGCGCGTGAAGGATCTGCTCACCAACTTGAGCAACCGTAAAGCTGCCGTTCTCCAGATGTACAGCGCGGCCTGCGCCGTGCTGGGCGAGGAAAATGAGTTGGCCGGAGAAGAAGGCATGGACATCGAATTCTGATAGTCCAGATTCTTGGGATTTGTGGAAAGCGCGCCTCGGGGCGCGCTTTTTATTACCCTATATGAACAGTCGCGGATTGAGAGTCCAGAGGTGGCTGCCGATGGCGGAACGATGAGTGCTCAAGGTTCCAAGCTCAGGGCTTGCCTCCCCCGAACAAGGGTGCCGAACATCGGGAGCAGTGGGCCCGGTGGGGTGGGTTGCGATGGCCGCAATGGGAGCAGACGTGGTCGCGTTGGCGTTTTCGCTTCCAAAGCCGCAAGTAAAGCAGGCCGCCGACCAGGATGATCAACAGCAGCTTCATGCTTGGAGTCAGGAAGTACCAGGGGCGTGCCCCAGCCGGTGCCTTGGCTGGTTGCTGGTGGAGTTCAATGGCGGGCTGGTGGTTCATGAATCTACCTTCAGGATGGCTAAAAAGGCTTCCTGGGGAATCTCGACGTTGCCGATGGACTTCATGCGCTTCTTGCCTTCCTTCTGCTTTTGCAGAAGCTTTTTCTTTCGGGACACGTCGCCGCCGTAGCACTTTGCGGTCACATCCTTCCGGCGGGCCTTCACGTTGGTGCGGGCGATGAACTTGACGCCGATGGCCGCCTGGATCGCCACATCGAACATCTGCTGGGGGATCACTTCCTTCATCTTCTGGCAGAGCGCCAGGCCCAGCGCCTGGCTCTTGGCGCGGTGGACCAGGATGGAGAGCGCATCCACCGGTTCGCCATTCACCAGGAGATCCATCTTCACCAGATCCGATTCCGTGTAGTGCTTCATGTGGTAATCAAAGCTGGCATAGCCTTTGGAGAGGGATTTCAGCTTGTCGTAGAAGTCCAGCACCACTTCGTTCAGGGGAAGTTCGTACACGAGCATCACCCGGTCGCTGCTGACGTATTCCAACCTTTGCTGGATACCACGGCGGACTTCGCAGAGTTTGAGCAGACCCCCCACGAAATCCGCGCGGGTGAGAATTGTTGCTTCGATGATGGGCTCTTCGATGCGTGCGATTTTCTGGAGCGGCGGCAATTTGGACGGGTTGTCCACGATGACTTCATCGCCATCCGTCAGGTACACGTGATAGCGCACGCTCGGCGCCGTGGTGATGAGGTCCAGGTTGAATTCGCGCTCCAGGCGCTCCTGAACGATCTCCATGTGCAGCAAGCCCAGGAAACCGCAGCGGAACCCGAAGCCCAGCGCCGTGGAGGTCTCCGGCTCGTAGGTGAAGCTGCTGTCGTTGAGCCGCAGCCTGTCCATGGCTGTGCGGAGATTCTCGAAATCATCGCTACTGGTGGGGAAGATCCCGGCGAACACCACCGGCTGGATTTCCTTGAAGCCCTTAAGCATCTCTGTGGCTGGGGTCGTGTTCATCGTCTGGGCATGCGTGATCGTGTCGCCCACCTTCACGTCGGTCAGCTGCTTGATTGAAGCCACCAGGTAGCCTACTTCGCCCACGGACATGATTGCCTGCTTGGTCATTTTGGGGTCGAAGATACCGATCTCGTCCACGCGGTATTCGGATCCGTTGGACATGAAGCGGATCTGGTCTCCAGCCTTCAGTGAACCATTGACGATGCGGATGAGGCTGACGATGCCACGGTAGGGATCGTAATAGCAGTCGAAGATGAGCGCCTGGAGCGGCCCCAGCTTGTCGCCCTGGGGCGGCGGGATGCACTTGACGATCTGCTCGAGCACCGCCTCGCAGTTGTCGCCGGTCTTGGCGCTCACGTTCACCGCATGGGCCGTGTCCACCAGCCCGATGACGGTGTCGATCTGCTCCAGTACTCGGGCGGGATCGGCGCTGGGGAGGTCGGTCTTATTGAGCACCGGGAATACTTCCAGGCCGTTTTCCAGCGCGAGGTAAGCGTTGGCCAGCGTCTGGGCTTCGACTCCTTGAGTCGCGTCCACCACGAGGATGGCGCCTTCACAGGCCGCCAGGCTGCGGCTCACCTCGTAGGTGAAATCCACGTGCCCCGGCGTATCAATGAGGTTTAGGGTGTAGGTTTTGCCATCTTGGGCGGTGTACATGCACGTCACCGCGTGGGCCTTGATGGTGATGCCCCGCTCCCGCTCCAGGTCCATGTCATCCAGCATCTGGGCCTGCATGTCCCGGTGGGCCACGGTCTTGGTCAGTTCCAGCAGCCGGTCCGCCAGCGTGGATTTGCCGTGGTCGATGTGCGCCACGATGGAAAAATTGCGAATCAGTTGGGGATCAGTCACGAAGTGCTCCGAACCCGCCATTGTAGCGCCGACGGGGCTTTCCCCGAAGCAGGAATCCAACCTGGACCACAGGACCCAGGACTTCCGTGTCCGGCTCTGAGACAATTCCCCATGCGCCGATTCCTGTTGCTCCTTTGCTTCATCGCCCCGCTGGCTTTGTGGTCCCAGGCCCCGCTCTCGGGCCAAGTGACGGATGGCCAGCGCGCGGTGGCGGGGGTTCGGGTCTTCATAGATGATGGCATCCGCGCTGGCGGCCATAGTGCGCTGGCGCCTTCGCTGCGAGGATACTCCTGGGACATCACGGGCGCCGATGGCCGTTTTTCCATGCTGGGGTCCGCCGAGGACACCCATCCGGTGCTGGTCTTCGAAAAAGATGGTTGGGCAAGAGACATGGTGCCCATGCGGAATGGCGCTGCCTCCACCATCGTGCTGCAACCTGCAAAGGAATTCCGGGTGGAGAAGGCGCTTGTGGTGCGCTTGAGTTTTGCGGACGAATCGGCGGCATTGCCCGAAGCCGAGCTGCGGAGGCTGCTTTTCAATCGTGAGCCCGGCCAGGCCAGCGCCGCCAACTACCTTTACGAAGTCTCCAAAGGAAGCCTGGTGCTGGAGGAAGGCGCCATCCTGGATTTCAGGGACCCCAACCACGCGAAACCCCGCAACGACGATCAACGGTCAGAGATGGTGCGATTCGTATTGGAGAAATTGAAGGGGCAGAATCTCCACGATTTTGATCACGTGAACAACCGGACCGGGGCCTTGCTGCCCGATGGGAAGCCTGATCACCTGTGGATCTTCGCGCCGGGCGAGCCGAAATCCATCACGAACAACCCTGCCCATCTCAGGCCCGTGACCTTCCTGATGCCTTTGCCCTGGAATGACGCCATCGCCTGGCCGGTGGTGTTCATGACTGAGCAGGCACCCTTAGGAAACATCGTTCACGAAGCCTTTCATGCCATGGGCGAACAATCCGTGGATGATCTCTATCTCGACTGCGAGGACCCCAATACCGCAGGCATCTGGGACTTGATGGATGCGGGACAATACCGCGGCTGGGACGCGGCCCACGGAGACACTGGCCCCTGGCAGCACGATACGGGATACAGTCCCTCGCGTCCTGGGCCCTGGGTGATCGGGGAGCTCTGGTACCGCGGACGATTCAGGTCGCTTGTGAGGAAGGAACGGATCAAGGGCAGCGCATGGGACGGCTGGCTCGCGCCATTGGGACGGGCCCCAGGCATCGACTCGCAGCAACTGATCGTGCCCGATCCCCGAAAGCCAAACGCATTCTGGGAATTCTCGGTGCGCAGGCCTTGGGGCTTTGATCGCGGACGTGTGGGAAACCGCTGGGGGCCGGGATTCGAGGGTCTATTGGTGGAGCATGTCGATCCGGGCTTGTTGAGCGGAACGGGTGCGCCCAGAGGGCCGGTGCGCGTCGTGGACGCCCATTCCCACAGTTTGGAACCACCCCAGCCGCGGTTTCCCTGCAGGCGCTGGGAGCTGGATGACGCCGCCTTCAATCTCGGAAAGGGCGAAGTGTCCAGGGGCAGTGATGGTCCCGTGAGCTGGGAAGTGATTTCCGTGGATTCTTTTGGAAGCATGAGAATCCAGGTGAAGCTGCGGAACCGATGATGGAGGCCCATATGTTGCCACTGCTACCGCTGCTACCAGTGCTGATGTCCACGGTTTTGGGTGCGCAAACTCCCGAGTCCGTGCTCGATTCGTGGCACCTCGCGGCGGCGCGGGCCGACGCGGATTCGTACTTCGGTTTGATGGCTCCCGGCGCGGTGTTTCTGGGCACCGACGCCACTGAGCGATGGACCAAAGACGAATTCCGCGCCTATGCGGAACCCTATTTTAAGAAGGGGAAAGCCTGGACCTTCAAGGCCGTGAAGCGCCACGTCAGCTATTCCCCGGATGGGAACATCGCCTGGTTCGACGAGGACCTGGACACGCTAAACATGGGTCCCGCGCGGGGTTCCGGCGTGCTGATGAAGCAGGGCAAGACCTGGCGCATCGCCCAGTACAATCTCAGCGTGCCCATCCCGAACCCGCTGATGAAGCAGGTGAAGAAGGAAATCGAGGGGTATCTCAAGTCTGTGTCCAAGCAGTAAAAATAAACCGCGAGAGACACGCTCTTCGACCCGGGTGTTGACGATCCGACAGTCTTTTCCTGCTTTTCCTTTCTCCTCGGCCACTACCCAGTAACATGAGGGCCAGGAGATCCCTTATGCGCGCGATGATCAAGGCAGTGCTTGTAGCTTCGTTGATTCAGATGATTCCATTCGCGGCCACTGCGCAAGAGTCAGCAGATCGTTTTCGTCCGGCTGCGGCGCGGATATTGGGCGCTTCGCTGCAATCTTCCACGGCCTATGACCAGCTGGGCGAGCTCTGTGACCAGGTGGGCAACCGCATCAGCGGCTCCGAGCGGCTGGACCAGGCCATTGCCTGGGCGGTGAAAACCATGAAGGCCGATGGCCTGCAGAACGTGCACACGGAAAAAATTCTCGTGCCCTACTGGAAGCGCGGAGTTGAAAAAGCCTGGACGACTTCACCCCAGCGGCACGAACTGTCCATCTTGGGGCTTGGCATGAGCGTGCCTACGCCAACGGGCGGCATCACCGCAGACGTGGTGGTGGTGGGCAGTTTCGACGAGCTGGACAAGCTTGGCGAAGCGGGCGTCAAGGGCAAGATCGTGCTCTACGATGTGCCCTTCGCCGGTTATGGGAAGACCGTTGGCTACCGTGTGGTGGGTGCTTCCCGCGCGGCGAAATATGGTGCGGTGGCGTCCTTGGTGCGTTCGGTGGGGAGCCTCAGCTTCGATACCCCGCATACGGGAACTTTGGCCTACGACGAAAAGCTGCCGAAAATTCCCTCCGCCGCGGTGACCATCGAGAATTCCACCATGATGCGGCGCATGGCCCAACGCGGTGAGCGCATTAAGATGCATCTGGAGATGGAGAACGAACTCATACCCAACCAGCCATCGGCCAATGTCGTAGGCGAGATTCCTGGTTCTGGAAACCCCAAGGAAGTGGTGCTCCTGAGCGGCCATCTCGACAGCTGGGATGTGGGGCAGGGAGCCCAGGACGACGGCGTGGGCTGCATGATCTCCTTGGGCGCCGCCAAGGCGATTCTTGATTCAGGCCTAAAGCCGAAGCGCACCGTCCGGGTGGTTTTTTTCACCAATGAAGAGAATGGCGATTTCGGCGGCAAAGGCTACCGCGATGCCCACAAGGCTGAGTTAGGGAACCTTGTCGCGGCTCTGGAAAGCGACAGCGGCAACGGTCCAGTGAAGGGCTTCTCGCTAGATCTTCACGGCGAAGGACGCAACAAAACCAGCACCACTTCACCCGAAGAAAAGGCCCGTGCCGAAAAAGGCTTGGCCCTGCTGAAGTCCTTCTCGCCGCTCCTGGAGCCGTTGGATGCCGCCAAGATGGAGATGGGTGGCAGCGGCACCGACGTGGGGCCCACGGTCAACGAAGGCGTCCCCGGCATTGGCGTCAGCCATGACACCACCCACTATTGGGAAATCCACCATACCAAAGCCGACACCTTCGACAAGATCATCAAACTCGACATGCAGAAGAACATCGCAGCGGTCGGCATCATGGCATATGTGCTGGCCGAGATGGAGGGGACGCTGCGGTAGCAGCGAACCAGCTTTCGGTGCGGACACAGCAGCTTTATTTACCTGGTGGACTACAGAGCGGTCCTTATAGGCCGCGCACATGTTTGGCGAGGGTCTTATCCTCGCTGCCGATGTGGACCAGCAGCCACTGTTTCAGAAATTCCAGGAGATCCTCGGAGATTCCCGCAGTCCCAGCATTGAACTTCGCCAGGAAGGCTCCGACCTGCTGGAGCAGTTCCTCGTGCAACCGCAGGTGTTCATTGAATCGCGGATAACCGATGCGTTCCATGAGAGCTTCCTCGGTGGCGAAATGCTCGACGGTATAGTTGGCCAGGAAATGGATGATCCAGGACAAGTCCCGCTCACCCTCTTCGCTTTGGAACGCATCGTAGAGGGCGTTCACCGCTTGGATCAGCGATTTGTGCTGGAGGTCGATTTCCTTTATCCCGATGCTGAGTTCGGGGGACCACAAGAAGTAGGGCATCAGTGGGCTCCTTGATGGATGCGCTGATGAAAGCGCCCGGCTGGATGGCCGGGCGCTTTCATCAATAAGCATCAAAACCGGTAGCCGATGCCGACCCCAATCAGCCAGGGATCCACGTTCACTGTGCTGACCTTGGCACCGGAGGCTTTGAGCTTGACGTCGCTCTTCAACTTCACGTATTTCGCGTCGACATTGAGGAACCAACTGCCGCTCAGCTTGATGTCCGCGCCCACTTGGACCGCACCTCCCAGGCTACTGCTGCTGAGGTCCAGCGGCCCCACCCCGGGAACCGCCAGGCTGACACCCGAGATCAAGGTCAGGTTCACACCAGCGCCAAGATAGGGATCGAAAGCCGCTCCGGGGAGGAAGTGCCATTGCGCCGTTAGGGTCGGGGGAAGGTGCTTGAAGGTCCCGAGCTTGGTTCCAGAAAGCGTCACGTCGTGCTCTTGAGGGTAGGTGAGGATCAGCTCGGCAGAGAAATTCGGTGTGAAGAAATAGCTGATGTCCACCTCGGGGATGGTCTTCTTGCTCACGTGGATCGCGTCAGCCGGGACGCTGAGGGAGGGGATGGCGTCCGATTTATCCGCGGGCTGGATAGCCACGGCCCGGAACCGGACCAACCATGGTGAGGCCTGGGCGCTGAGGGGCGTGGCGGCGGCTGCCGCCAAGGTGATGCCGAGGAGGGGAAGAACGGGTTTCACGAGTGCTCCTAAAGAGGAGGCCTGGGAATCGTCCCAGGGGGTGGATGGTGCGAGGGGAGGCCTGCGAGTCAGAAGGTGGGGGGTGATGGCGTTCACCTGGAGGCTATTGGGGCAATGAAATCCATGACCAGGCAAGTCGCCTAGTCCGTGTGTTTCCGGATGTACGTCAGGATGTTTCTAAAAAGTTACCACTTTCGTAATAATATAATTTCGATCATCATTTTCAAGCACCTTTTCGGCCTGGTCCTATGACTTCAGTCACGTTTTCTGATCAGGGTATGGATCACGTTCGGATCTGACTCTCGGTTCTTTTGTGATCCAAAAGCCAGATTCCGCTGTCTCCCCTGGAGACCACCCAGAGAGGGGCCATGGGTTGGGAGCTGCGGTGATCCGGTTTCATCAAGATGATCGGGCTCGGCTGCCCAAGATTGATGGGAATTCATAAGTAGCCCTGGTGGAACAATCCGCCCGTGATCCCGGACCTGGGAAATTAGGTCTGGAACGAGTCACACAATTCCACGCTTCAGCGAGCCCTGGTGGTGCTTCCTTCACGCAGGGACAGGCCCCGCCGTTGGCTTTTCCCAGGGGCTCACCCACGAGAGCAGCAGGATTTCTAGAGGTGCCGCTCGGTATGGCCAAGACCGCATTCGGGTGGGCATCGAAAAGCTGACTCTCTGTCTCGCTGAGCTGGTGGCGGCCCTCGGGTTCCGCACCCTCGGCGCAGTAGCCCTGGTGTGGCCCCGATTAGGCCTACTTCTTCCGGCTCGCCGGGGGGATGATCCCGTTCGTGCGGAGATAGATCACCATCTGGCCATAGTGGTCCATGCCGTGGAAGGCCAGGAGGGTGGCTAGGCCCAGAGGTGTGGTGGTGCCTTCGCCGAAGGGGCTCTTCAAAGCCTTGGTGCCGTTCTTCGCATTGATGCCCTGCACGGCCTTGCGGGCGTAGACAAAGGAGCCTTTCAAGTAGGCCATGATCTCGGCCTTAGTCTTGAGACCGGTGGGACCCTTCTCGGGGTCGCCCACTTCCGCAGGGGGCTTCTCGTCTAGGATGGTGGCGCCCACGAAATAGTTCACAGCGGCCACGTGCTTGACCTGCTGGGCGAAGGTCCGCGCATCTTTGAATTCGCCCTGGGTGGGAGCCCAGTCGAATTTGTCTTCGGGCATGGCTTCGGCGGCGGAGATGAACTGGGCGGGCACCCACTGGTAGGTGCCATCAATAGCGACGCCGATGGTGGGTTCGGCGGTAGGGGCGGTGCTGGGCTTGGGAGCTGGAGTCTGAGCTGCGAGGGACAGGCCGAGTGTGAGAAGGAGGCCGGTTATGCGCATTGGTTTCTCCTAAGAAGAGGAACAAAGCATACACCAAGACTGAGTCTCAGATTAGTTCATTCCATCCTTTTATCAGGCGATTTCGGGGCTGCTCCTGCGGCTTCACTCGCACCACCTACCGCCACAATCGGAAAGCGCAGGGGCTCGCCCCAGGCGCCGTCGCCGCGCAGCAGGCTTTCGTGGAAGAAGCCCCAAAATACCAATCCATCAGGGCTGCGGGGATCCAGCAGGTAGAAGGCGATCCGGCCTAGCGGCTGGTTCAATGACACGTAGAGCGCCAGATCCAGGTCTTCCTGTGTCCACCGCGGTGCCATGGGACGCGGAGATTCATCAGATCGCCAGGCACCCTTCAGCGTGAGGCTTATGCTGCCTTGGAAAGTCTGGGCGGCAACCTTGCGATCAGTTTCGTGGAAGAAATTCAGCGGGGATTTGGGCCTCGTGGATCCAGGCAGGATTTTGATGCCATGGGCCTCCAGCACCGGCCGCACCTTGAAAGCGTAGGCCGCATCGATCAGGAAGCCCATCGGCACAGTGACGAAATTCCGGGGCGTCCAGCTTACGAAACTGGGTAGCTCCATGGCGATGCGGGCGGTTTCGCCCGCGACACGGCCCTCGGCATCCTTTAAGGGCTGCACCACATCGAAGGAATAGTTTTCAGTGAGGGCGAATTCTGCCGAGAGCGGCAAAGCCGGGGAATTTGACTTCCAACCTTCCATCCAATGCTGGCGGGCATTTTCGGTGACATGCCGCACCTCATTACGGTGGGCGGAGATCCAGTCCAGGCAGGCCAGCACGAAAGTCCGCGTATCCGCGATGCGCTCCGGGTAGGGGCGGTACACGTAGGCTTCGGAGAGGATCGCCAGCCGGTTTTGAAGACCGGGATAATTGCTAAGGTATCGTGGCCGGAAATCGAAGGTCTCCCAGCCTGTGGGCCGCTCGCCGGGCTTCAAATGCTCAGGGCGGAAATTTCCATAGTCGTACGTGGGAAGCCCTTTGCTCTTCAATCCGTCGCGTACTTCGATCAACAATTGGCGGTTGAAGGCCAGCAGGGCTGGGTCCGCGCCCAGAGCCAGGCTTGGCGAATAGGTCAGGTGGAAGCCGTGATAGCTGCCGTTGGTGGTGTGCAGATCGAAGACCACCGCCGGATCGAAGTCCTGGAGCATGGCCAGGAACCAGCGTGTGTTGGCTGTTTGAGCCTTCATCAGATCACGGTTGAGGTCCAGGCCTCGGGCATTCTCGCGGCGGCCCACGCCGCTTTCGGGATTGGGCTGGTACTTGCGGATGGCCGGATCCAGGGCATCTGTGCCATCCGCGTTGTAGGCCGGACAGATCACCAGGTCGAGATGCTTCCGCGCTTCGGGATGCAGACCTTGCAGGAATTCCCGAACGATGAGCTGCATCGCCTCCTTGCCTTCCACTTCCCCCGCGTGGATATTGGCATTGAGGTAGACGCGCACAGCGTCCTTCGAGGTAGCAGGCAGACGCCAGGCCAGCAGCGGCTTTCCGGCCTCGGTTGCCGACGGTGCATGTTTGGGGTGGTAAGCCACAAGCGCCGGATCGCGGCGGGACAGCGCGGCCATAAAGCCGCGCACCTCCGCCACGGTGCTGGTGCGTGCGTGATGGGAGGTTTCTGGAATGGTACGCGGCCAATCACCCGCCGTTAGTGCCGGGCACACCACCACGCATGCCACCACATACGCCGCCATGCATGCCATTGCTGCGCCTGGCAGGGCCAGGCGTGGGCAATGCCAGTGGATCAATGGATCAACGGTCGGTGTGCATGGCGCCATCGGGCGCGGTCTGGGCCATCGGCACTGGCATAGGCGAAGCCTTTGCTTTTTTGCCGAAGATATTTTGGTTGTACACGACGAAGCTGGTTAGCAAAAAGAGCAGCAGGGCCATCATCGCTGCGCCGCGCTTGCCCACTGCCAGTCCCCTTGGCGCCATTTCGGAACAAGCCAGGATGATCAGCACCAGGGTCAGCTTGACGTGCATGTAGTGCTCAAGCAGCAGATTGTTTCCGTTCCTCATGTGGATGAGCAGCGCGCCGATGCCAACCACCAGCGCTAGCCGGAAACCCCAGCTCACAGTGCGCTTCCAAATGGTCGCGGCCAGGCCGCGGAGATCCTCGCGCTCATCCTCGAAGCCTGAAAGCAACAGCGCCACGACCGCGCCGCCGCCAGCTATGGACAGCAGGATGAAGTGGAGCCATTTAATAAGAGAGATTGCATCAAATGCGGGCATGTGGACCTCGAAGAATCCAATAGCTTAACGCCTCATCCCCATAGAAGCTGAATCGAGGAATTTCCCGGACCGGCGATTTTCCGGCGAGGCCCGCCTACACTGTTGATGGAGGTCTTCATGGCCAAATTGCGCGTTGCAGTGGTGGGTGTGGGGCACCTGGGCCAGCACCATGCCAGGATCGCATCCAGTTCAGAAGTTGCGGAATTGGTGGCGGTCGTGGACCCTTCCGCTGAGCGCGGAAACGAAATCGCAGAGAAATTCGAGACGCGCTGGGTGTCAACATTGGCGGAGATCCTTCCTGAGATTGACGCCGTGCAGATCGCGGCTCCCACAGGCCTGCACCATGCCATCGGCCTGGAGGCCCTGAAGGCCGGTAAACACATGCTCATGGAAAAACCCCTGGCGGCGACCCTTGTGGAGGGTGAGGCGCTGCTGGTGGCTTTGGGGCTGGCGCGGAAAATAAATCCGAGCCTTGTGGCCTGCGTAGGCCACCTTGAACGCTTCAATCCTGCCGTAGTGGCCCTTCGCGCCGCTGGCTTCAAACCCAAGTTCATCGAGACCGTCCGGGTTTCGCCCTTTCCCATGCGCTCGCTGGAAGTGGATGTGGTGATGGATGTGATGATCCATGATCTCGATCTGCTGATGGCGCTGGTGCAGCGGCCCGTGGTGGATGTGGAAGCTGTCGGCGTTCCCGTGCTCACCAAGGTTCCGGACTTGGTGAATGCCCGGCTCAAGTTCGAAGGAGGCGCCTTCGCCACGGTCACCGCCAGCCGCGTGGCGCGCAAGAAAGAGCGCACCCTTCGCGCCTTTGGCCACCAGGAATACGCCAGCCTGGATTTCGCCGCGCAGAAACTCGAAATCCTGCGCTTGAAGATGGGTGAACACGGCCCCGAAGTCGTCCCGGAGATTGTTGACATCGAAGAAGGTGAACCCCTGAAACTTGAAATCGAGGCTTTCTATGAGGCCTGCCTTGGGCGCGGCCAGGACTATGTTTCCTGGGCCGATGGCATGGAAGCGATGCGCGTCGCGGACCTGGTGCAAAGGGCTGTGGCGGCGAGCCTCGTGGCGATGGGTGAAGTCTGATGCCTTTCATCCATCGCAGCGACATCGTGCCGCAACCCAAGGCCATCGCGGAGCTTTACGATGCGGCTAAGCTCCGTCGGCCCACGTCGGATCTGGATCGCCTGAAGCGCATGTTCCTGGGCTCCAATGTGGTGCTCACCGTTTGGGAAGAACGGGATAAAAGCTACGATCAACGCCTTGTGGCGCTACTGCGAGGGTGGACTGATTACGCCTACGACGGCTATATCTGCGATTTGGCGGTGCATCCGGATTTCCAGAAACACGGGCTCGGCAGGGATCTCCTGGAACGCGCCCAGAGCCTTGGAAGGCCCGATGTGCAATGGGTGCTCCAGGCTTCGGTCATCGCCGAGCATTACTACGAACACATCGGTTGGCAAAAGATCGAGAATGGCTGGAAGTGGCCGCGTGAGCCATACGCGCATCCGGGTGATCCGGCGTGACCTTCTACGATCTGGCATCGCTCGCTAAGCCGTTGGTAACGGCCCCGCTGGCCCATGCCTATCTGGATTTTGACGCGGATCGCCGCTGGCAGTTGGGCTTTCATGGCCGCGAAGATCCTTTGACGGTCCGGCAGATGCTTTCCCATTCGGCGGGCCTTCCGCCCTGGCTTCCCTACACGGGGGAGCCTCTAGCGGCACAGCTGGGGCGCACCCGTTTGCCAGGAGACCATCCTCTGCTCAAGAAAGCTGAAATTGGTGTCTCCACCTATTCGGATTTGGGCTACCGCCTGATCGCAGAATTGCTGGAAATGGAACTAGGGCTTTCCTGGAAACAGCTGGGGGCCGCGACTTCGGGCCTCAGCCCGGCTCCCTGGAACGAAGCACCCACGCCTATTCCCGCAGGGCAGGATGCATCCGCCTGGGCGATGGCTGAACCGGATCTGGCCTACCCAGAGCCCGACCCACATCTGCCTCACGACGCCAATGCGAGAGCCGGCATGATCGGCCATGCGGGCTTTGGTTCATCCAGACGGCAACTCGAAATATCGCTACAGAAATGGATGGCGGCCCGGTGGCCGGACCGCATGGCCGTCGAAACGGCGAAAGATCCGGATGGAGATGGCTGGGGCCTTGGTTTGCAGCGGGCCACCTCGCCCTACGCGGATCTCCTGGCGCGGATTCCGCTTGGCTTGAGTGGCGTCCACATCATCGAATCCCTGTCCACGGAATTGCCGTTGGCGATGCCATCCACCCCCAATGCAACTCCCGCAGCCGCGCATTTTTGGCAGCATCTCGCCTACACGGGCCCAGCGCTATTCATGCGGCTGGAAGATCGTTGCTGCATCGCACTGCTTTGCCACCGCGCAGGACCAACGGGAGCACTATTGAATCTCGATCAGCTTAGAGCAAGGCGAAGGCAGATGTTGCTGAGCTTCCCAGATAAACTGGATGCATGAATCCACGTGCCTTTCTCCCATTTCTGCTGGTGGCCGGTCTGGCGCAACCCACCGCGGCGCAGTCAACAGTGCGTATAGGCCTTTCCACCGAGGCGGTGGAGTGGCTGGTGGCGATGGACGGCGGGGGTGAGCTGGTCGCCCGAAGCGGACGTTTGGTCATGAAGGTCCGCGATGGCGAGAAGGTGCGCATCTGGTGGGATAGCCGGGGCGAAGCGGATTCCAGGGACGAGTACCGAATCCGGGTGGGTGGCGACATGAGCGCTGCGGCGGCAGCGGAAGTCATGAAAAAGCTTCAGGGGCTTGGCGAGCAGCCCGAAAAGATTTTCGTCCCCGATGGAGCATCGTGGAAAGTTTTGACCGGCCATTTCGCCAAAGCCGAAGACACCGAGGAGATTCTTCAGAAATTGGGCGGCAGCGGCTTTTCGGAATTATGGGTCTCTTCGGAGCATCTTCCGGGGAAACCCCGCAAGGGCCGCGCTTTGTATGCCGTGACTGAACGCTATGAGCGGCGGGCCTTGCCTGCGGAAGGCGTGTTGTTCCGCTCGAAGAATGGCTCGGTTCAACTCTTCGGCAAAGGCCGTTACCGGGGCACCGTCGAGTTCTTTCCCAATGGGGACGGGCGGCTCACAGTGGTCAATCAGGTAGCCCTGGAAGACTATGTCCGGGGAGTGGTGCCCCGGGAAATGGGAGCCAATGAATACCCCAATGTCGAGGCGTTGAAAGCGCAGGCGGTGGCGGCGCGCACCTACGTGGTGGCCAATCGTGGCAAGCGGAAGAACGCTGGTTTTGATCTGCTGGATACCCCCGTTGACCAGGTTTATGGAGGAAAGGATGGTGAGCAGCCGCTGGCGGATCGCGCAGTGCTGGAGACCACGGGGCTCATCGCTACCTACAATGGGGCGCCAATCCAGGCCTTGTTCACGGCGGATAGCGGTGGCGCCACGGTGGATAACAGCTACGTTTTCGGTGGACCCCAACCTTATCTGAAGGGCGTGAGCAACTATCCGGACAAGCCCATGTCGATTCCATTCAAAGGGGCGGTGGATCCAGGCGGGGACCAGTCCTGGCTGAACCTCGAACTGTTGCGCCTATCAGCCTTCGGAATCATCCTTCCAGATATTTTGACCAGTGAAAAAATGGAGCAGCCGCTGCGCATCGGCGACCTCGCCGGACCCATGGCCCGCCTGGCTGAACGCTTGGGATTGCCCGCCCCGGAGCGCTCACTCGCCAAGGATCTCCAACTCTACCTCTGGATGGCGAGAACCCTCGGGTTCGATCGAGTGGTGGACGGAATGGAACGGACCCAGGACGCGGATTATTTTGTGGGGGCAGTCATTTCAAAGCCCGCTGACCGGCCTTTGGCAGCCTTCTTGGCACGGCGCGGCATAGTCACCACCGCCATGTGGAATGGTCAGCCGACTTTGCGCGACGGACTCTCGGCGCTATCGCGCATGTGGCAGGAGTTGGAATCACCAGAGCTTGTGGAGGGCACCATCTTGAGGGACGGCACCGTGCGCCGCAAGGTGATCGGCGCGGTGCCTGAATCGCTGCCGTTGGCGAGCTTCCTTTTTCTTGCGGAAGAGAGCGTTGGCGGGCAGTTGCGGCTGGTTTCCGAGGCCCGCATCCAGGTGGGCGACCGTGTGAAATGGATGCCCCGGGAAGGAGGATCTCGGTTGCTCATCCGCCGCCTCGATCCTGATGGAGCGGCATGGGATCGTTACAACCCGACCGCGCACTGGAAGGTGGAATTGAAGGACAGCGAACTGCTCGCAAGGGTCAAATCCCGTGTGGGCGCCAGCGGCATCCGGGCTCTGGAATTGGAACACAACGAGCATGGCCGCGTGCTGAAACTCACCGTCCGTGGCGCCAATGGCGTTGGCCATGAATTCACGGGCATGCGCATCCGGGCGTTGCTGGGTCTCAAAGACAATGTGTTCCGCTACCTCACGGTGGGCACCGGCGACAAGAAGCGTTGGATCTTCTATGGACGCGGCTGGGGCCACGCCGTGGGCATGGACCAGACCGGCGCCTACGGCATGGCGCTGGAAGGCTACACCTTTGATCAAATCCTGAAGCGGTACTACCGCGGAGTTGAGATTACGAAGGCGTATTGAAAGGGCCAGCTGTGAGTCCTGAGCTATGGGGTTGAATATTGATCGCGCCGGAGATGCGAGGCCTCCCTACCATGTGGCCTTCAATTGATTTTCCACCTAGGCCCCTCCATCGTTTTTCCGCGACCTGCTCAAGCGGAGCCTGACGGCTTGCTGGCGGTGGGCGGGGATCTCAGTGAAGCGCGGTTGTTGGAGGCTTACCGCTGCGGCATTTTTCCGTGGTATTCGGCGGGCAAGCCGATCCTGTGGTGGTCCCCGCCGGAGCGGGCGGTGTTCTTGCCTGGGGATGAATATTTGGCCCCGCGATTGAGGCGTAAATTGCGAAGCGCCCCTTTCGAGATCCGCGTGGATACAGCTTTTGCGGATGTGATGCGGAACTGCGCAACGGCCAACCGCAGCGGCAATCCAGGCACCTGGATCACCGATGGAATGATCGCCGCGTATGTGGCGCTCCATGAATCTGGCTACACCCACAGCTTTGAAACATGGCAGGACGGTGAGTTGGTGGGCGGGCTCTACGGACTATCCCTGGGCGCTGCCTTTTTCGGAGAAAGCATGTTCTCGAAAGTGGGTGATGCCTCCAAAGCCGCTTTCGCGCATTTATGCGAGTGGTGTTGGAACCGGGGATTCCACTTCATCGATGGCCAGGTTCCCAACGAGAACCTGGAGAAGCTCGGCGCCCGGGTAATGGTGCGGGATGAATTTCTGGAAAGACTGGGGCAAGCGCTCGAACGACCTACCCAGAAGGGGCCATGGACTACGTGATGGCATTTTCGGACACCTTACCGGAATTTGAAGACTGGCCCCTTGGCTGACATTGCGACTTCTGCTTTGCCACCATCCTTCAACGCCCCGAAGAGAATGGCTTCGGCGAGGGGTTTTTTCAGTTTGTCCTCGATTAGGCGTGCCATGGGGCGGGCGCCGAAGGCTGGCTCGTAGCCCTTTTCGGCGAGCCAGAGTTTGGCTTCGGCGCTGACCTTTAACTTCACGTTTTTCTCATCGAGCAATACCTGAAGCTCGGCGAGATTCTTGTCCACGACTTTGAGGATTTCAGCCCTGCCCAACGGTGCGAAAGCGACAATGGCATCTAGGCGGTTCCTGAATTCGGGGCTGAAGGCTTTTTCGATGGCGCCACGCGTAGATCCGCTTGCCCCGCCTGCTGTGTCATTGAAACCCACGCGGCGTTGGGAAAGATCCTTGGCCCCGGCATTGGTGGTGAGGATAAGCACCACATGGCGGAAGTCCGCTTGGCGGCCATGATTATCCGTGAGGGTGGCGTGGTCCATGACCTGCAGCAGGATGGCAAAAAGATCCGGATGGGCTTTTTCGATCTCATCCAGCAGCAGCACCGCGTGGGGGTTCTTTCGTACCGCGTCGGTGAGCAATCCGCCTTCATCAAATCCCACGTAACCCGGCGGGGCGCCCACCAGCCGCGAAACTGCATGCTTCTCCATATACTCGCTCATGTCGAAACGGAGGAAAGGCACCGCGAGAAGGTGCGCCAATTGCTTCGCCAATTCGGTCTTACCTACGCCAGTGGGGCCAGAGAACAGGAACGACCCCATGGGTTTATCGTGTCCCCGGAGTCCAGAGCGACTGAGTTTGATGCTGGATGCGACCTTTTCGATGGCTGCATCCTGCCCGAAAATCACTGCCCTGAGCTGGGCATCGAGATCCGCCAGCCTTGATCGGTCATCGCCACTGAGATTCTGCAAAGGCACCCTGGCCATCTTCGCGACGATCGCTTCGATATCCGCCACCTCCAATGCCTTTTTCCGCTTCTTGGGGGGGAGGAGTTTTTGCGCGGAACCGGCTTCGTCCAGCACGTCAATGGCCTTATCGGGCAAATGCAGATCCCGCAAATGTCGGGCTGAAAGCCGCACTGCTGCTTCCAGGGCCGCGTCGCTGAATTGGACGCCGTGATGATGCTCGAAAAGTTTCCGCAATCCTTTCAGGATGTCGAGGGCCTCAGCCTCGCTCGGCTCGCCCACATCAACTTTCTGGAAGCGCCGGGAAAGTGCGCGGTCCCTATCGAAGGAATTTTTGGCATCCTGGAAAGTCGTGGCGCCGATGCAGCGCAGCTCACCAGCCGCCAGCGCGGGTTTGAGCAGGTTGGAAGCATCCAGGCTGCCACCGCTGACGGAACCCGCGCCGACGATGGTGTGGATTTCATCAATGAAGAGCAGGGCGTGGCCTCTGGCCTTGAGAGCCTCCATGACCGCTTTGACGCGTTCCTCAAAATCACCCCGGTAGCGAGTGCCCGCCAGCAACGCGCCCAGATCCAAAGCGAAGAGGCTCGAGCCTTTCAGTACATCCGGGACTTTGCCTTCGTGAAGCCGCAGGGCCAGGCCCTCGGCGATGGCGGTCTTGCCTACGCCCGGCTCACCCACCAGCAGGGGATTGTTCTTCCTGCGGCGGCAAAGGATTTGGATGATGCGGTCCAACTCCGTCAGGCGGCCCACCAAGGGATCAATTCTGCCTTCGGCTGCCCGAGCCACCAAGTCAATGGTGTAGGCCTTCAGAGGGTCAGGAGGAGGGGCATCGCCTTCTTCGCTCGGCGAATCCATGGTTGTTTCCGGTTCGTTGGGGATCTTGGGCTTTGGATTCTTGGCCTCCATGGCTCCATGAGAGAGGTAGCGCAGCAAGGCCAGGCGTTGAAGCCCTTGGGCTCGAAGGAAATGGGCGCCGAAACATTCGGGTTCCTGAAGCAACGCAACCAGCACACTGCCCATATCCACGGTGGCCTGCTCCGAAGACAGCGCATGCAGGATGGCCCGCTCCATGACCCGCTGAAAACCCAGGCTGGGCGAGGGACGCAGTGTCACACCGTCCGGGAGGACCTCGATCTTATCTTCGAAAAAGCCATCCAGAGAGGCCTGCACCTGGGTGGGTTTCACGCCGCACATGGAGAGGATTTTCTGGACTTCTGGCTCGCTTAGAAGCCCCGCCAATAGGTGTTCCACCGTGACCAGCTCATGCCGTTTGGAGCGGGCCAGTTCAAAAGCCTTGCGGATGGCGGATTGCAGGTTGGCTTGGAGGGGCGGGGTGTTCATGCTTCCACGCTTTCTGGTTCCATGGTGCAGAGCAATGGGTATTCGTGCTGCTCTGCGAGGGCGCGCGCCTGGGTGATTTTCGTTTCCGCCACGTCATGGGTGAATAGCCCGGCGACACCCTTGCCCTGGTGGTGCACCGCCAGCATGATGCGGGTGGCTTCACTTTCAGGTTTTCGGAAGATGACTGTCAGCACGAGGACCACGAAATCCTGCGTGGTGTAGTCGTCATTATGCAGGATGACCTTCCACATGGAAGGAGGCTGAAGCTTTGCCTTGCCCTTGGTCTTCGTTGCGAGGCCGGTTCCACCTTCGGGCTGGCTCTTGGGGGTGGGCATAAGACCTCATGGGTGGGTCCCCCGACCAAGAGGCGGGGGTCCGGGGGGGGAGGGACGTAGTGAGCGAAGCGAACAGGCGGTTCTCCCGGATACATGTCTGGGGCTCCAACACTCAGTTTAATCCTTTCGAAGCACGCTGCGCATGGGTGGCCCTGTATGAAGCGCCGCCGCATAGGCTGAAGTCTTCATAGGACGTCTAGGGGACACCGTCTTGACCATCTGGGTGCTTGCGTTGGCAGGGTTGAGCACCACCACGATTGCTTAAGTTTTCACAGGACATCTAGTCCTGTCCGTCCCCTGTTCGTCCGAGTGCTCATGATCGCGGGATTGAGCACCACCACATAGCCCTAAGCTTTCACAGGACATCTAGTCCTGTGTGCCTCTTGTCGGAATGGTGCTTGCGATGGTGGGGATTGAGCACCACCACGATTGCCTAGCTTTTCAAAGGACATCTAGTCCTTTGAAAAGCAAGACAATCGGCTGGTGCTCCCACCCGGGGTCGAACCGGGACGCCCTTGCGGGCTGCGGATTTTAAGTCCGCTGCGTCTGCCATTCCGCCATGGGAGCTCTCCTACAGCCTAAGCGACAGCAGAAAAATAAACCATGCATTGGATGGACCGGATGGTGCCGAATCTCTGGACCGGACCTTCCACACTCCTTCTGCAGGACCAATCCTGATACCTCGGGATCTTGGTTCTGCACTTTTCACGTGATATGGTTTCAAGACTTCAGGGAGTTGCATGAGTTTCAATGTTTCCAATGTCTTCAAGGTTTTTTTGATGGTTGCAGGTTGTTCGCTGTCATTGGTTTCGGCAGAACAGCAGAAGGACGTGAAGCTTTTCTTCCAACGCACGTGCGCGGCCTGCCATGGCGTGGATGGCTCTGGCCGGGGACTGAATGGCCAGAAACTGCCTGGCCGTGTCCTTAGTGATTCCCGATGGCAGGGCACTAAAAAGGATGCCGACCTGGTGAAATCCATCCTCAAGGGTAAAGGAGGAATGCCCGCTTTCCAGTCCCAGCTCAGCGAGATGGAAGCGGAATCCTTGGTGGCGGAGATCATCCGGCCGCTGGCTGCGAGAAAGAAATGAGCAACCTCATTGCCAAGCGATCCATCGCGGCGCTTCTGCTGGCAGGCTTGCCAGGCTTTTCTGCCCAGGCTGCCCAGGATGCGCCAAGAAAGGATCTGCGAGCCTTTTATTCGCTTAACTGTGTGGTCTGCCACGGTGCCGATGGCAGCGCCCGGGGAGTCGATGGTTCCCGACTCAAGGGCCAGGACTTCACGGACTCCCGGGAAATGAAAGACTTCACTGATGCCGAGTTGGCCAAGGCCATACGCAAGGGCAAAATATTCGGCCGCATGCCGTCGTACAAGGATCGCCTTAGCGAAGCCGAGATCACGGAGATGGTAGAGCAAGTGGTCCGCAAGGCAAAAAAAGGCAAAGTCATCTCCACCGAAACTTCTGCGAATTAGGCGAGGCCTGCTTTCGTTTTTCGCCCGCTAGAATCAGGGATGCCCGAGGACTACTCCGACCATCCGCTGCTGCAGAACCTGAATCCGCCCCAGCGGGAGGCGGTCATGCACACGGACGGGCCCCTGCTGATCCTCGCTGGCGCGGGATCTGGCAAGACCACGGTCATCACGCGGCGCATCGCCTGGCTCATCGAAGAGAAGGGCGCGCACCCCGGCTCCATCCTGGCCATGACCTTCACCAACAAGGCCGCCGAGGAGATGCGGGACCGCGTGGCGCAACTCGTTTCAGTCCCCGTTGCGCAGCTTTGGGTCAGCACTTTCCACTCATTCTGCACACGCATTCTGCGGCGGGAAGGCGACCGCACGCCGGTAGGCCGCGATTTCGTCATCTTTGATCCGTCGGACCAGAAAAGCTTGATGAAGCAGGTGCTGTCGGAATTGAAAATGTCCGAAAAACAGTTCCACCCGCGCCGAGTGCTGGAGATGATTTCCGACTTCAAGAACCGCTGCCTGCTTCCCGAAGAAGCGGTGGAAGAAGCCCTGGACCCGTGGACCCGCAAGGTGCTGGACGCCTACACGCTGTATCAGAAGGGCCTGCGCAACCATCGGGCCTGCGATTTCGACGACCTGCTGCTCTACACCGAACGGCTGTTCCGTGAAGACGCCATGCAGGCCATCTACGGGACGCGCTTCCAATACCTGCTGGTGGATGAATACCAGGACACCAACCGCGCCCAATACCTGCTGGTGCAGCACCTGGCGCGGCGGCACCACAACCTCTGTGTGGTCGGCGATGAAGACCAATCGATCTATGGCTGGCGTGGAGCCGACATCCGCAACATTCTGGACTTCCAGCGGGACTTTCCCGAGGCCATCCAGATCAAGCTGGAGCAGAACTACCGCTCCTCGCAATCCATCCTCGATGCGGCCTCCACGGTCATCGCCAACAACGCCCAACGGCTCGGAAAAACATTGTGGACCGACCGTGGCGCGGGTGAGCCCATCACCTTCAAACTTAGTGATGACGGCCGATTGGAGGCCGAGTGGGTGGTGTCCAAATTGCAAGAAGCCAGGCGCTATGATGCGGACATAAAGATGGCTGTGCTCTACCGCGCCAACTGGCAATCGCGGCAGCTGGAAGAAGCCCTGCGAGCGGCGGATATGCCCTACAAACTCGTGGGCGGCACGAAATTCTACGAGCGCCAGGAAGTGAAGGATTTATTAAGCTACCTGCGGCTCATTTCAAATCCCTATGATCTTCAAAGTTTCCGCCGGGCCGTCAGCAGCCCATCACGCGGGGTGGGACCCACCACCCTCGGGAAAATTGAAGCCGCGATTCCTGAAAATGGAACCGCGCTGGATGGTGTAGCCATCCTGCTGAAGGCCGGAGAGCTGAAAGGACGCGCGGCCAGGGAGATGCATCGCTTCGTGGAACTGTTCTACCGCGCTGCGAACGAAGCCACGGCGCTCGGGCTCGCGGGTCTGGTACGGTGGACCTTGCATGAGAGCGGCTACCTCCAAATGCTCGAAGACGAAGGCACGCTGGAGGCCGAGGGCCGTGTTCGGAACCTGGAGGAATTCCTTTCAGCCGCAGCAGAATCCGAGTCCCTGGGCTTGCGGCTTCCGGAATTCCTGGATCGTGTGACGTTGGCGGCGGATACGGATCAATTGGATCAGACCGTTGAACTTTCGCTTATGACCATCCACTGCGCCAAGGGCTTGGAATTTCCCATTGTTTTTATGGTGGGTATGGAAGAAGAGGTTTTCCCTAACCGCCAGGCGCGGGAGACCGATGAAGGATTGGAGGAAGAGCGCCGTCTCTTCTACGTGGCCATCACAAGAGCCAAGTCGAAGCTCTACCTCAGCGGCGCCCGCCGGCGGCGCATGATGGGCAGCGAAGTGCTCGGCATGCCCAGCCGGTTCCTGCGGGAACTCCCCAGCAATGCGCTGGAAACGCCGATCCGGTGGGGCACGGAGCTGTATCAAGCGGGCCAGGGCGCATGGACGCCGGAGCGGGTGCGGGGTGGCGGTGGTGGTGCATCGGTGGCCTCGGAACTGAACCGCATCCGCAGCTTTTTCGACAAGGTGCGGGCCAATGCGGAGGTGGATTCTGAAGGCAAACCAGCGCCCGTCCAGCTCGCGGTATTGCCGAGTACGATTGTTCCGTCGGTGCCTGCTGATTCTTGGTCCAAGGGAACGCGAATCCGAAGCCCGCGCTTTGGCCGAGGCGTCATCACCGCCGCTACGGGCAGCGGCGAAGGACTCACCTACACCATCCGTTTCGAAACTGGCGAAAAGCGCATCGTCGCAAGATTCGGGATGCTGGAGCGCGATGACTAGGGTGTGGGTGGCCAGGCTGAAAACATCACCAAAAAAGCGATGAGGCTACAGACGAAAGCGGGTTCGAAGGAGTGGACGGAAGACCTTGGTTCTTCCAGTCTAAAAAGAACATTGTTTGGTAAGGATTTCCGTGAACGACGCTACGCCAACCATCGCGTCGGCCAACCGCAGTCTAGCTCTCCCTGCGGGCTACCATGGCGGCATCGGCATCTTCGGCATCATCGCTTCCAATGACTCAGTTCGGCCTTTACCAGTGTTTTCAGGGCCCGTTCTTCTGATCTGCCCCCATAAGCCACGGATTCCGCCGTGGCTGCCAGGATGCGCAGAGCTGCTTCCCGGTCAGGTTTTTCCGTGGCCAAGCGCAGTAGCCAGGCACGCAACGTCTCGCCATTTTTCGGCGGTAGGCTTTTGCGGGTACGGCGCAGCAAAGGGCGAAGTTGCCTGAGGTTGCGAGGCCCCTTGCCGCCGACCGACAACTGGTCCATCCAGAAGGCGCGGGTGCGCCAAAATACCGCTGCGATGGCAGTGGCCAGGCACAGCACGCCGATTGAAATCGGCAGGGCCGGGCCTGTTCCTTTCAACGCACCTAACTGCCAGGATTTGTCGGCTCCGATAGCTGAGATTTTGGAGGCTGCCCAGTCGAAACCGGTGGATTGATCCTCGCCGGAAAACCTCACCACATGCCGATCCCACCGGAACCGCACCGCATCCATCCAGCGCTGAACCGCTCCCATGAATCCTTGAGTCAAGGCGGCGTTGGGTGGTGCCGGAGGCGTTGGATCCGCCACGAACCAGTACGCCGCATCAGGGTCGTAGTATTCCACCCAGGAATGGGCCTCGTTCTGGGTCACCAGAAAATAGCCTCCTTCAGAAATCCAAGGGCCTAGCCGGTAGCCATTCACGACCCGCGCATAGACCCCGCGGCTTCGCAACATAAGCGCTAGGCTCGAGGCAAAATATTCGCAGTGGCCAGCCTGGGAACGCTCCAGAAAATCCGCAATGGGATCCGCTGCGGACCCCGAAGGGTTGTCCAGGGTATAGGTGAATCCTCGTAACCTTGCCGTAAGCCGCTCCGCCAATTCTCTTGGGGGCAAGGTTCCGGGAGCGGTCTGGTCTGCGAAGCGGCGAACCACAGGTCCCTGGGTTCCGGTGTAGAGCAGGATGGATCGGCGCGGTCCGTAGGGCAGGGGCTCCCGCACTCTTAATGGTGCGCCAGAAGCGCGTGCTGCAATTCCACCCTGGCGGTCGAGCCCGAACAGATTCAGGTATTGCCGGCCCGGGGGTTGATAGGCCCACCGGATTGCGCTCCCCGGGCCACCTGTGAGCGGAATGCTACGGGGACTCTGGAGCATGGGACTCTGGCTGTAGGGTAGGGCCAGAATGGGCGTGGCGCTGGGCTCCAGGGTCATTTCAAGGGGTGGTTCCTGGTTGGGCCAGATTCCGGCCGGCACCACTGACCAGAGCGCCCGTGGCGTGTTCACAAGCGTTTTCCATTGAGCGCCGTCCAACTGTTCCAGCACCACGCCCCGCAGCAACTCGATCCGGTCGGCCAGGGCTGGAATCTGTGATTGCGGCATGCCTTGGGGTGGCTGGATGCGCATGACGATCTCGGAATTGCCAGAGATGCGTCCGGTGCGTCCTAAATCCACGCTGTCGCTCAAGCCCGCGGCACTCCCGGAAAAGGCAGAAACAGTCCAGGGGAGGGGGCGGAGACCAAGTGTGATGCGCGGCAAGAAGATAAAAAAGGCGGCCCCCATGAACAGGCAGGCCAGTGTCCAGCGAAGCGCGCGGGCATAGGGTGGACTTGGCGTGGGGCCTCGGCGGAGCATGGCTGAGGGCTCCCATGCCTGCTGCAACAGGACGATGGAGGTCCCCAGGGCCCAAGCGACCGCCCATCCCATGAACTCCAGATCGGAAGTGCTGATGGCGGTGGTGAGGAAGAGCAGAAATCCCATCAGAAGCAACTGCCGCCGTTGGGGCAACTCTCTGGGGAGCGCAAGCCGAAGGCCCATGAGCATGAAGAGCAGATGCACCACGACCGCCAGGACTCCACCGGACTGGCGCCTCAGGATCGGAACTTCCAGCACCAGCACCAGGACCACCAGGGTTTGCAGCCATCGCCGCCAACGGCCCAGATCTAGCCTGGCGGCTTCCACACTTGCCGCGGCTGCGAGCGGAACCGCCATCCAGCCCACTTCCCAGGGCTCGTAGATTCCCGTTGTAGCCACCGCTCCATATGCAAGCCAGGCGGGGAGATGATCGGTCCAGCGGGAATATTTCATGACGGGAGTACCCAGGCTCCAAGGACCGCGGCTCGTGAAGCGCCGGTGACTTCGGGCACGTTGCCTGCCACGCCACACGCACTGGCCGCGCCAAGCAAGGCCCAGGACACAGCTTCGCGGGCGCCGCTGGGGAATTGATGATCGTCTGCGAAGGAGACCTCGGGCAACCGTGTGGCCAGCTCGAGCCTGACCCTTGCATGCTGGGCGCCCCCACCGCTGACGAGGCCGCTGAGGCTTTTCGGCAACGGTTCCAGGCGGCGTAATTCCGAAGCCACCGATTGGGCTGTGAAGGCCGCGAGCGTCGCGAGGCGATTGGGCATGGGCAGCGATTCCAGCTGGGCTGATTCTGTCTGGAGCCAGGTAGAACCGAAGATTTCCCGGCCCGTGGATTTGGGTGGGGCGGCGGAAAAGAAAGGATGCGCCATCCAACGGGACAGCAGGGCCTCATTTACATCCCCGGATGCGTAAGCGCCCAGTGGATCAAAGGGTATGTCGAGCCACTTTTCTGCCGCGAGGTCCAGCAGCGACATGCCGGGGCCCACGTCCCAGGCGCGCAAATAGGCGCCATCCCAAACGGTGATGTTGGCGATGCCGCCCAGGTTCAAGGCTGCCCATGGTTCAGCCTTGCCTCGCAGCCATAGTTCCGTGAGCGTCACCATCGGCGCGCCTTGGCCCCCCAGCGCCATGTCCATACGGCGCAAGTCGAAGACCACCGGGCAGCCCAGGGCCACGCAGAGCACGTAGGGGTCAGCCAATTGAAGCGTGGCGCCGTCCTGTGGATGATGCTGGACGGTCTGGCCATGCAAAGATGCCAGGTGGGGGGCTAGGCCTGATTCCTTAACGAGCAGCTGGGCGGCGCGGGCATGGTGGTCCCCTAAGTATCTTTGCAACACTGTGATTTCGGACGGCTTGAGACGGTCGGCGGCGGCCTCCATCACCCCTTCCCGCAATTCCGGCGGATAGGGTTCATGGCGATGAGCCCGCAGGGCGCGAAAGGGAAGTCCGCCTAGGAATCCAGCCGGATCCACTTCAACCAACGCCGCATCAACGCCATCCGCTGATGTCCCAGACATGAGCCCCAGCACGTACCAGTGGCCCTGTTTTGGAAGGCCAGGAATACGCGAGGTGGAAGCGTTGAGTTGCATGGATGGATGATGGCAGGATTTTTTAGGGCTTTGGGCTATTAGCTATGAGCCATCAGCCAATGTAGGGGCGCATTTGGCACACCATTCAATAAGGACCGAAAGCTCATCATCTGAGCGGGCAAGCTCATAGCTCATAGCTCATGGGCTATCATCCTGGCTATGCTTTTCCTTTCCTTTGGAGCCGCCATGGTCCTTTCGTTTTCGATGCTGGACGCAATGTCCTACAGCGCTTTGTTATTGAAACGCCGCGACGAAGCGGGCGGAGGGTCATCCATGGGTTGCATTATCTTTCTCCTCATCGTGGGAATCGTCATCTTCATCATCATGAAGAACCGCAGCAGCTCGCCGTCCACGGGGCCAATGCCAGCGCCGGGAAATCAGCAGGGTGGCGGGAGCGGAGCGGCTATGCCCAACTTTGTGAACCCCTACGACAAGTGCCCCAACTGTGGCGCCAAGGGCGACAAAATGAAAGCCACCTGGGACGGCATGCGCAAAGTGCAGTGGACCTGTGGTTACTGTGCATCCCTGGCTGGAGTGCAGGAATTGAAAGATGAAGAACTTCCCGCTTCAGCCAAGGCGCGGCTCGGCATCGGCCAGGCTCCCGGCGCTCAAAACATGATGGGCGGCCCCGGCTATCAGGGCGGCGGTGGTGGCGGGATTGGCGGTCTGCTGACGGGCATGATGATCGGCAGCATGTTGGGTGGTGATCACCATGATCATTCTGGAGGTGGCGGATTTGGTTCCAGCGACCCAGGAAGCACCAGTTCCAATTCTGATTGGGGTGAATCCGGCGGCAGTGGCTGGGGCGATTCCGGTTCTTCAGATTCCAGTTCCTCTGATTCCGGCGGTGGTTGGGGTGACTCCGGTGGCGGCGATTCCGGCGGGGGCGATAGCGGGGCGGTGGAGACTGGTGAGCCGTTTGGTGTAAATGTTTAAGGGGGCCTTTGTGGCCCCTTTTGTTGATTGCATGTAAGCGAGGTATTCAGCCCTGCATGACTTTCGGCACGACAAAATGGCCCTTGTGGTGTTCCGGGGCATTGGCCAGGGCCTGGGCTTGGGTGAAACAATCCACAATTTTATCTTCGCGGCGGGATAGGAACAGGTTCGGCCCATGGGTCGTGGGTTCCACCTCATCCAAAGCCAAAGCATTCAGACTTTCCGCGTGGCTCAACATCTGGGTCATGGCCAATCGCATGGGTTCGATTTCAGCTTCGCTCAAGCGCAGGCTTGTAAGCTTGGCGCAGCGCAGCACGTCTTCGCGGGTGACTTCCATGGGCTCTCCTCCTTCCCAGTAGACACCGAATGGAGACCGCCTTCCAGCCGCCTCTGCGATACGATGGAACATTCAAATCCGAGGCCCGCCGTGAATCTCCGCACCTTCCTCCTCTCCGCGTCTCTACTCAGTGCTCAAGGCCTGGCCCTGGTGGCTCAGGACGCACCTCCTGTTCCAGGATCCGGAGCTGTCATGCCCCTTCAGGAGGCCGCCAAGGTTGACGCCCTGAGCGCCATGGCGTGGGTTCCGAGTGGCGCCAGCGCAGTCATTCTGGTGAATCATCCATCCCGCACGCTGGAAGCCATGGACCGCTTGGCTAATCGCATGAAATTGAAAGGCGCTGCGTTGATGCGGCAGACCCTGGTGGACGATTTTGGTGGCGAGCCCCTGATGGATCTGGAAACCAGCCTGGTGGAATTCAGCTATCCACTGCAAGGCGAGAAAAATGAGGCCGCGAGCAAGACCGTGCAATTACGCATCATGCGCGTGCCGTCCATCAAGGATTTCACTACCCGGTTCAAAGCCAAACCCATCAGCGGCGGATTCTTCGAGGGGCAGGTCAAAGGCAAGCCTGTGCTGGCGGCCTTCCGCGGCGGATACGCTATTCTCGCCCCCAAAGCCAATCTCGCAGTGTTGAAAACCGCCCTTGCGGAACGGGACATGTTTCCGATGCCTCCGCAATCCCAGCGTGCTTGGTTGCTGGATCAGGACGTTGTCATGCTCTTTCCTGCAACGGTGCTGGCAGGTCCCAAGACCGATCCAGCGGGTGCAAAGGCAGAGAAGAAGGATGAATTTGTGGCGCCAGTGGAAGCGCTGATGGAACTGGTTCGCAAGAATCCAGGGAGCGAAGTCAGCCACATCGCCATCGGCGCCAAGACCGAAGACGGGGGCGGCATTTCCTTTGAAGCGCGCCTGGGGTTCACGGCCACTGGCCAAGCCGCCCAATCCGTAGCGGGCTTGCAGGGTTCACTCGCGGACGTGGTGGGAACCGCCACCAAAGGCCTTCCGGCATCGGCTTATGTCATGGCCATGACTGCTGCGATGCCTGCGGGCTATGTTGCATTGCTGAATTCGACCCTCGCATCCCGTGGCGCAACAGCCTCGCCCGAACGCAAGGAACGTCTTGCCGCCATGAGCCAGCTCTTGCAGGGGCTCAAGTCCTTCGGTTTTGTATGGAGCCCTTGGTGAACCAAGCGCCAAGCCGCTTCAAGGCGCGGTGATGTCCATGCAGGTGGACGATGCCGAAGCCAGCCTCAAGGCCTTGGAAGCTTATGCCAAGCTCAAGCCCGAAAGCGGGGAGCCCATGACTTCCGAGCGCGGTGAGCATTTGGGCCGGACGCTAATCAAACTCGTCGTGCCATCGCCGAAGCCCGCAGCCCCAAAAGAAGGTGAAGAACCGAAAAGACCCATGGTGGATCCATCGGCCATTTTCGGCAAGGAGCCTGTTGCCACGCTGCTCTGGGCTTATGATGCGCACACCGTGCTGGTGGGTTTTGGGGATACCGCCACCGCCTTCACTTCATCGCTTCAAGCCTTGGAGCATCCGGAAAAAAGCCTGGGCCGGCTGCCGGCGTTCGCCCTGACCCAGGACATGTTGGGCAGCGATCAGCAGATGCAGATTTTCCTAAGCTTGCAAGATATCATCGGCGCCGTCACCCGCATGTTGCCCATTCCCTTCGAACTCTCCGCAAGCGCCAAGACAGCACCACCCTTGGGGCTGGGATTCAGCCTTGCTTCATCAGGGATGACGCTTCGCGCCGTGGCTCCAGGCGAGACTGTGGAATTGGTGGGCAGCATTCTGGAATCGGCCATGAAAATGAGCCAGGAAGCAAAAGCTGCCAAGGCCGAAACCAAGACCGAAGAATCCTCAACCGAAGAAACCAACGAAAAGCCCGCACCGAAAAAAGCTCCGGTGAAGGCGAAGAAAACAGTGAAGAAGAAGGGTTAAGTACTCACACGCAGTTGCACCCGTGTAGTTGCGCCCTTCGTGGGTTCAGTTTATTCCGGGCATCCGATGGGATTCAGTGCCAAACCCGAATCGGCGTTTTCCGCCCACGGCGGTTCCACCACCGGCAACATGGCGCCAGCAGCGGCGATCATGGCGCCGTTGTCGGTGCAGAATTTTGGTTCAGGGATGGCCAAGCGAAGGCCCAGTTTCTGTGCCAGCGCTGATGCCTCGGTGCGCAGCTTCGAGTTGCAGGCGACACCACCCGACACAACTAAGCTTTTGGCCCCGATGGTGTCGGCCCACTCTGGAATCGGTTTCAGAAGCCATTGCGAAACGGCATCTTGCAAACTACGGCAAAGGCCTTGGACACGAGGGTCTTCGGCGCCTGCGCGATCCAACCCTGGTTCAGCCGCGATGCGCAATTTCATGGCGGTCTTCAGCCCTGAGAAACTCCAGGCGGCCTTTCCATCCCGGAATTTTGGCGGGGTGAAAGGTGCTGCGGCTTTCATCGCTTTTTGAGAACAGGCGTCCACCAAGGGCCCGCCTGGATAGCCCAGGTTCAGCATCCGCGCGCCTTTGTCGAAGGCCTCCCCAGCGGCGTCGTCCCGGGTTTTCTGAAGCAGTTCCAGATGGGTCCAGTCCACCGCGCGATAAAGGTGCGTATGCCCGCCGCTGACCAGCAACACCAGGGCCGGAAAGGGCAGGTCCGGTGCCGCGAAGCGTGCCGCGTTGAGGTGGCCCAGCAGATGGTGGACGCCCACCCAAGGTGTATTCATGCGCCAAGCCATGGCTTTGCTCGCGGAAAAGGTCGTGAGCAAGGAACCCACCAGCCCCGGGCCTTGAGTTACCGCAATGCGATCAATCTGCTTGAGCGGAATTTCAGCTTTCTCTAATGCCTCGGCGATGGTGCCGCGCACTTGCAACAGGTGTTCCCGCGCCGCCAATTCCGGCACCACGCCGCCGAAGGGCCCGTGCAGTGCATCCTGGCTGCGCCGCACCAGCGACTTCAACACAGGTCCTGACGCAGTCTCCTCCACCACCGCAGCCGAGCAGTCGTCGCAGGAACTTTCAAGGCCAAGGATGAACATACGTATAGGTATCCTAACCTCTGATCCCCTATTGGAGTTCCATGTGCGGAAGACACTTTGCTTGATGCTGTTGTGCGCTGGCGTGGGGTTGGCGGCCCAGACCACAGTGGTTACTTCGGACGCGGCTGGGCGCTTGGAGATGTCTCTGCGTGATTCCAAGACGGGCGTGCTCGTCATCCTGGATGGGCCCAAAGGTGAATGGAAACCCAAGGTGGATGCGCTGATCGCGGATCCCGTCTGGATCGATCAGGACTTGTCCTACTACTACTACGGGCAAAAGGCGTCTGAGATCGAAACCTGGATTCAGGGCAAGTACCCTTTGACGCCACGACCGTGTTGGGTGCTCTTCGCAGAGAAGGGAAGACCGGTGGCCTCAGGTTCCTCGACCCTTGATGCTTCGGCCATCGCCAAGGTAGCCCAGGATGCGGGTATCAAAACCTTCATCAGCCTTTTGCGTGAATTCCTCCGGACGAACCCGGATCACCTGGAGGCACAACAGCAGCTTCTTTCCCGGCTCAATTGGAAGGCTGCGACAAAGATGAAGTTGAAACTGGGAGAGAAGCGGGATCCTATCCGACCTGCGGACGAAAAGTGGGACTACGAGAAATTCCGCCGCGAACAGGAGGCTGAACTGGAGGCGAAAGAGGATGCGAAGGCTAAGATAACTGGGGTCGAAAAGCCACCCCCTGATCTGGAAGCCGAGGAGGACCAGGCGATCTGGGGCGAAGTGGCGGATCGGCTCGGGGACCTTTTCAGAAGTGGAGATTGGAGCTTGATGGAAGCCTGGTCCGTGGTGCCGAGGGAAATGGCCGAGCGCAGCCCCCGGACTAGAGATGTTTGTCTGCGGGCCCTGCCCGAGGTGGAAGCGGCTCTGGCTCGTAGACCTGAATCTTGGTCGCTTTGGTCGGTGTGGCTCGGGTTGTCCAAGGTGGTGGGTGGAAGACCCATCCGCCCTTTGCTGGATTCATTGACGCCTCTCCCGACAATTTCAGCGACTCAATGGCCGCCCTACATGGTTCGGGATGCTTACATCAAGGACGCGCGCGGCAGGAATGACTGGCAGGGCATCAAGGATTTACTGCTACCCCAATGGGAGATTCAGGAGCTGTGGAAGCCTTTGCGAGTGGATTCGAAATGGGTTCAACAGGTGGATGGAAAGATCCAGGCGCCGGTAGAGACAGGCTCAGACTGGCGTGGCTTCACTGAGCCATTGGCGGAGGCACTTCTGCGACTCGGAGAAACCCACTTGGCAGACCGCATCGTCACCGCCTCGTTCACACAACACCCTTGGACCGGGCTGCCTAAGCGAGCCCAACAGTTGGCCCTGCGCTGCAACCAGCCTAGCCTCGCCGCCCAATGGGGGGCGCTTGTCCCTCCGGCAAAATAAGACCGTGAACCTTATCCCCACCCGCATCGAGCTTGCGCGGCCTTTGCCGCCGCTGACTTATCTGGCACCGGAAGGAATTCCGCCGGGTGTGCGCGTGCGGGTGAAATTGCGCAACGGTGCAGCGATGGGTGTGGTGCTGGGGCCTGATGCCACGCCGCCGTCCGTGAAGTTGAAGGCCATTGAATCCATCGTGGACCCCTTTCCGCTGCTGCCGCCGAACCTCCGCGATCTGCTGGCCTTCGCTGCGGATTATTACGCGGTGGGTGTTGCGCACTTGATGCCGCTTTGCCTGCCGAACGTGCTGGTTCCCGATTGGAAAGTGGAAATAGAAAAGGGCGTGCGGCTGGCGGATCTGCGCGATGAAGGAAGGTGGACCGAACTTGCGGCGCTAGGCGATGCGTGGCATCGTGGCGAAAAACCGCTACAGGGTTTATTGCACCGCCGCGAACGTCGTGGCGCGGGCCTCACGGAAGTTCGCCGCACCGGGGTGCCGCATCCGCTCAAAGTCACGCCCGCCCAAGCGAAGGCCTTGGTGGCGCTGGAAGAAGCCGGCGGAGCGATGCTGGAATCAGACTTAAGGGAACGCACCGGTGTGAGCGCGGCCATCCTTGCCCTGCTGGAATCCAAAGGCCTGATCCAACGCACCAAGCGGTTGGACCTGCTCTCCAGGCGGCGGGAGGAAGGTCTTGATCATCGTGTCGTGCTTAACGAGGAACAGTGTGCTGCGGCCGAGGCCGTGGATCTGGCTCGTTTTGGTGCCCATCTTTTATATGGTGTGACCGGATCGGGCAAGACCGAGGTCTATCTCGAACTGGCGGAGCGGGTGTTGTCGCAGGGTAAGCGGGTGTTGTGGCTGGTGCCGGAGATCGGCCTGACGCCGAGGCTGCTGGCCCGCCTGGAAGCCCGCTTCCCGGGGCTGGTAGCCCTGGGCCATGCGGAATTGAACATCTCGGAGAAGCAGGCCGACGTCGTGCGCCTGTTGCAGGATGAAGCACCCATCTTTGTGGGTGTGCGAAACGCTGTGCTGGCGCCCCTTCGGAATATCGGGCTCATCGTGGTGGACGAGGAGCAGGAAAGCTCCTACAAGTCAGAAGAACACCCCCGGATCCACGCCCGGGATCTGGCCATCAAGCGCGGGCAGATCGAGCGATGCCCTGTGATCCTGGGATCAGCAACGCCCTCACTGGAGAGCTGGCACTCTGCGCAACAGGGCCGCTATAAGCTTCTGCGTCTGACCCAGCGGCCCCTCGGCATCAATTTGCCCGAGGTACAGGTTGTGGACCTTCGGGACGCCTACCGGGAACAGCGAAAGCGCGTCGTCTTCTCAAAATCCCTGTTGGCGGGCATCTCCGATTCACTGGCGCGCGGCGAACAGGCCATGCTGCTGCTCAACCGCCGAGGTTTCGAGAATTTCTGGATGTGCAGATCCTGTGGCAAGACCCTGGATTGCCACCACTGCGCAGTGAGTCTGACCTATCACAAGGGAGCCTACCGCCTACGCTGCCATCTCTGCGGCTTCGAAGCGGTGCCGCCGGAGGTATGCCCTCATTGCGGCGCCAATCACTTGCGGGGTGTGGGCGAAGGCACCGAACAGATCGAGAATCAGCTGCAGGCGCTGTTTCCGAAGGCGCGCATCCTGCGGCTGGATCGGGACACCACATCGCGCAAAGGCTCCATGGAAGCGGGTCTGCTGGCCGCGGAGCGAGGCCAGGTGGACATCCTGGTGGGCACCCAGATGCTCGCCAAAGGCCATAACTTTCCTCAACTGACTTTGGTGGGAATCCTCAACGCTGATCAGGGTCTACGCTTTCCCGACTTCCGCGCAGCCGAGCGGACTTTTCAACTGCTCACCCAAGTCGCCGGGCGCTCTGGACGGGCCGATAAACAGGGCCGCGTGATATTGCAGACCTACAGCCCGGACCACCCCGCCATCGCTTGTGCCATCCGCCAGGATTTCGAAGGTTTCGCTGAGCAGGAACTGCGCTACCGCGAGGCTCTGGCCTATCCCCCCTCCACCGTCCTTGCGCTTTATCGGAGTGAAGGGGACACCCTGGAGATCGCCAAGCAGGCGCTGGAGGCCCAGAAAACCAGGCTCTCGCCCATTCCTGGACTACGCATGCTGGGACCATTGGAAGCCCCGGTGTCCAAAGTGCGCGATCGTTTCCGCATGCACCTATTGGTGAAGGCTCGGCAACGGAGCGCTATTTCCACCGCGCTGGCGGCCACTGCGTTGGCGCCTGGTGGTCCCGTGGTGCTCGACCGGGACCCGCTTAGCTTCGGGTGATGTAAAAAAAGTAGTCATATTCTTTGGTGATTTTCATTGCGGGGATTTCGCGAGGGTCTAAAATTACTTAACAAACCACTTAAAAAATTTTGCGGGACACATCCGCAAAGCCCATTCTCAACCTTGCGCATGAGGCCTCCCATGAAACACCCACCGAATCCCGAAAAGGGATACAGCATCATCGAGCTTGTGCTGGTGATCGCCATCATCGGAATCCTCTCCATTGCGGGCATTTCCATGTTGGGAAACCGGACTGGAGGCTCGGTTCGCGGCATTTTGGATGAGATCGAGGGCAGCCTGATGGATGCCCATAAGACTGCAGTGGCCACAGGTCGTGATGTGACCATCGTGACCAGAGGCGATTGGACTCCTGGCAACCCATTGGTCATGGTTCGCGGTGATGCCACCATTGGCAAAACCAATGTTGCGCCCTTTTGGGATCCGGCCGAATGGGACATGATTCTGAATGATTTGCTAAGTGGCCAGCCTGACCTTCCGACGGGTAAAGCGGGCCTCACTTCGAACCAAATCGCATCCGTTGCCATGTCATTTCGAGTGAATTCCACCGCTGCCGCAATTGTGCGCGAGCATATGCATGCTGGCATCGCTATACAGGGCAGCCCTTGGTGGGCTAACGCAATGTCGGTTTCCGGTGGAAGGCAGAACGAAGATATCGCCACGGTGGAGCCATTCCTGTCCGACGCCGGATTTAACGCCGCAATTACTCCCCCGGACCTGCTATTTCAGGGCGCTGACAATCACACGGAAATCAGCGGTGCGAGCAAGCGTTTCCTCACCACGTTTGTGATTCGAGTCGTTGGCATCAATGGTGGCAATGCTATTCCGGGTGGTGCCATGGGCCTGATCGTGGTGCAGGCCAATGGGGCCACCATCTATAAATTTTATAATCCAGGCATCCGGGACGGGGACGGCAAGTGGCGGAGGATCTGATGCAGAAAAAAATCAAACGCACCAACCATAGCAGGTGCAATACCCAGGCTGGTTTCAGCATGATCGAAATGCTGATGACGGCGTTCATATTGGCCGTCGGTATTCTTGGCCTTTCCATGTTGCAGGTTATGTCCCTAAAGGCGTCCCGTGGCAGCCGTAGCCTCACCACCGCTGTGCAAGTGGGCGAAGCGGTCATGGACCAAATCGAGATGGAAGGGCGCCTGAGCTGGCTCAACATCACTGACAGCCAGCGCACTAATCCCACCGCTATTAATGGACAGAAGTACCTAACCATTGCTTCTGGTGCCGACAATGCTCCAGGAGAAGTCTTCGACATCAACGGGAAGCTTCTCCCCCCAGCGGACCCGAATACGTACTACACAGTGACGACCCAACGGGTGGCCAACCCGATCGTTGGAGTCACCGGACAAATAAATGACTTTGTCGTGAGGGTGGATTTCATGGAAACCGTCCGGGCCGATAACAGTGCTCCTATTCATCGCTCGGTCACCATTTCCAGGAGGATTCTCCATGGCTAATTTTATGAATCGAGGTTCTAGATATTCATCTTCAAGGACTTCAGGTTTCTCCCTGGTTGAGTTACTGGTGGCTTTAGCATTCACCGGCATTCTCATGGCGGGGATGGCAAAGGTATTTAAGTCGAGTTTGTCTAGTTTTTACACCTCTGGTGAAATTCTTTCGAGCGCACGCCGCAATCGAGCTTCCATTGATCTTCTCTACGACGACCTGAATTCCGCGGGCATGTACCTAACCAGCCTGTCAGCCCCGCCTGCAGAAGTTTCTGCCGGAAGTCCAGCTTTTGCCATCGTGCCAAACCAAGCATTGGTGCCTCCCGGGGGTCCTGATGACCCGGTGGCCGCGGATCAATTGTTTTTCTACCTGGACCAGCCATTGGCTTTTGAGGGAAGAATCAAGGTTGCGGGTAACAGTGCTTCTGAAATTATTAATGTGGGTGGGGTAGTCGCCGCAACCGACAGCGAGTTCCAGGTTGATTGTGGGGGATCCGAATTACGCCAAGCTTCTTAAAAGTAGCCTTGATGCCTCTATGCTCCAGATTCCCCCCAAGGGTCTATCCATGGTGTTCAAGGACTCCTGGGAAACGCTCTACTTCACCAGCGCTACTATTTCCGGGAGTGTCGCCACCCTTACGGCGGTTGGAGACCCGGGGAGCGCAGTTACTGGATTGGGCTCACAGGGAACCCCCTCCAAGGCCAAGCATATTCCTGATTCTACGGTCTTGTTCTATCGACCATCCCAGATGGTTCGGTATAGCGTAAAGATGAAGCTATTGGATCCACAGAGCGCTACTGGCATCCCTTGTCTTGTTCGAGATCAGGGTAATTATGCTTCGGGTGGCTTCGTTGCGGATCCTGCGCAGGAATCCATCATCACGGAGAACGTTTCCGGCTTCAAAGCCTACCTAAGCGCAGATGCTGGAACAACCTGGGCAGGGCTAGGCGCGGGGTATTCAACTTGGGATGAGCTTCGAGCCGACCTTGATATCCAACTTTCGGCTACAGGTGGGAAAGCGGGCCGCGATGATTTCCAGACCACCCAAGGGAATGAACATTGGTTCCGCAAGATCCCCACCTTGGTCAGGCTGGACATTACGACACGCACTGCCACCAAGCGTACGGAATATTCCCCAACACCGACCACCGCGACGGCCTATCGCGATCTAGTCCAAAGCCTTGTCATCGTGCCACGGCACTTCGGCTTACCCATTAATTGAGCCGGGAGGGAACCCATGTTGAAAACGACTCGATCCGCACCTTTTCATACGCAATCCGGTGGCATCACCATTCTCGTGGCTCTATCGCTTTTGGTGTTGCTCACCATCGCAGCCGTAGGAATGTCCCGTAATTCGTTCCGAGAAGTCGTGATTTCGGGCACCAGCCGCCAGGGTGCCATGGTCCGCAACAACGCTGACGCTGGAATCGAGTGGTCTATTTACTGGCTAGACCTGGCCAACGCCCCAGGTGCCACGCAGACCAGCACCCAACTTCAGGCGCTGAAAACAAACCTTCTCTTGGATGAACTAAAGTCTGGAAAACCCTTTAGCGTTGTGGGCGGGGCTGCCTACTCGAAACCAACTGATATTGCCAGCCTGGATACCGATCAAAAGCTCCCTGATGTGGGCGAAACCCAGCAAGGATTCAGTATTTCCTTGACCCGCATGGGCAAGCTGCCCATCACGGATACGAGTCAGGGTATAACTCAAGGTTCCTTTGCCCCTGCGACGGGAGCCATCAGCAAGCAAGCCCCGGATCTTTGGGCTGTCCGTAGCGATGGCCAAGTCCAGGTGGGTACGGGCTTGTTAGCGCCCACTTTCCTGCACTCGAAAGAAGCTTGGATCAGCACTCCCGTTCAGTAAGCCAGCTCATCAGGAGAATCCCATGTTCAGCCATTTCCGCTCCTACGTTCGCCTTTTCTTGGGCCTTCTGCTGGGCATTTTGCTTGGTGGCGCACCCTTGCTGGCTCAGATAGAGCCTAAGCTCCAAAACAGCCAAACGGACTTCCTGGATCTTTACCAGTCGTCCTCGACTTTGAATGCCAGGCCGGAGATCGTGACGATCTTCGACTATTCGAGGTCCATGGCATCCCTAATGTTCCATCCCCTCTATCGGAACAATGATTTCATCAAGGCTGACCCCATTGCCGGGACCAAAGCCATCGTCGATGGGGATGCTTCGGACCGGATGATGAAATTCCAATTATTCGATGAGGTAGCGGGAACGGGTCCTACCCCTGGTACCACCCCCCCGGCCAACACTTACATCCTCACCGCCACACCGTATTGCACGACGACTACTTCCTATTGTGACGGCTCTAATGTGGTTACCACTGCTGTTCCCAATACTGGGGCCCGTGTGCGATACCAGATTAAGTTCACCTCAGCTGGCCCCTGGGGTGGTCCCGCCCCCGCGGGCAGTTGGACTGGTACCCAGCTACCCACCGTAGACGGTCCTACCGGTTGCCCCACTTCTGCTGCTTGGACGCAGGCGGCCTACGACGACCCTGCGATCCTACAGGATCTGCCCATCACCATCACCGCCAAGGCGGTAGGGGATACTAGCGCCCAAACCTCGGTGACTTTCAACTGCCCAGCCGGCAACAACCCAATCTATAGTTACAGCTCTGCCACGAATACCCCCCATACGACCTACACCTTCACCAATTCGGGTGGCAGCACGCTCACTCCGACCATCGCGTACAGCCCGGCTTCGGGCAGCGCGGGCACGGTCATCACCCTGACCGTCTACCTGCGCCATCCGTTCGTGGAAGGTGAGAGCGCCACCCATAAGGATATCATCTGGAGTGCAGCTGGTGGTCGCGCCCCCACTGGGATTGGTTCAATCTCCGCCCCTACCTGGACGGAGGTGTCCTCTGGCGTTTACAAATCCGTCATTAGTTGGACGGTGCCCAGTTTTACCCAGACGGCCGCCGTTCACCATAACTCCTGCTACCACCCTGCCACTGGAGGCCCGGTACAGCTGCATCCCATCACGATGTCGGGGACCATCGCTTCCGGCAATACCCTGACCTTCAATACGTTTTTCGCCCAACTTCCTGCGAGTGGACCCGTCAACTACAACAAGATTGTGTGGACGATGGCGACGAGTGGCAGCGCGCCGTGCGTGGTTTCCACCGTCGTCACCGGGAGTCCTACCGCCGCCACCACCGGCTCGGGGGGCAGCATCACCTGGAAAGTGCCGGCCATCTGCACCACATTAACCGGAGGCAGCGCAGGCACCCCGGGCACCCCAGCTTATGTCATTGCAACATTGGACCCGCGCTATATCGCATTTCCAGGATCTGTGCCGGTTCCTGGGGTCACCTACCTTTCCTCTGCTCTGACGGGGCGGACCGATACAGTTGGCTATGAAGTATTGAGAAAACCTAATGGAGACCCGGTAACGGCACTGGACGCCGACAATGCAGCAGGCCCGCTCTTGCGCACCGGCTCGAAGAGGCTTGATGTCAGAAATTGGATCCGGGCCGCCAGCCATGTGCGTTTCAAGGCGAGTGTAGGTTCACCGGTGGTAACACGGACGATTGATATTCCCATTCCCTGGGGGATCATAAACAGCGCGAGCCTTCCCAACCACAACCCGTTGGACCAGCTGACTGTGTTGGATCATAAGGATGTGGCTTCGGTAGATGCTTTTGGTAATCCAGTCGTGACACCCTATGGAAGCAATACCCAAATTGAGATGGACTCTAGCTATAAGATCGAGACGGGTGCAGGTGGTGTTTTTACCACCGCCAATACAACCCCCGGGCCACCCGCCACCGCTGGAAATGCTGATACTCATACGGTTTATCTTTGGACTGTTCTTTACCGACCGGCTTACACTAGCTGGCTGTTCACCGGGAAATACCAGAATACAAAGCCAACCGAGCCGGGCTACGCCCCAGGCGCTATGGTGGGTAAATACATTATTTTCGATGCAAAAAACGCTACCTTGGTTGCGGGACAAGGAAATCCCAGTTGGGGTGCGGGTTTTGGTCCTTCCGGGATATGGGGGGATATACAAGTGCCCCGTTATAACTCGGATGGAACCTACCGGGATATGGCCATGCGCGAGGCTTCGGGCTACAAGATTCCTGCGCTGACGCGGATACAGGCGACTAAAAAGGCCGCCATCCAGACCTGGATCAAGCATCAGAATGAAGTTTTTTGGGCCTTCCGTACCCTGGATCCGGTTGAAGCTGGGGTCACTCCTCCCGGTTCGGTCATTTCCATCGACAACAACAGCAAGACCAATCTCGCGGCCGGGGATCCCGCCACGATTCATATGAACGGCAATGATTCTGGTTGGACGGTGCTCAACAATATCCCAGCGGCTGGTAGCAACACTGCCATTAACGGGAATTCCATCAAAGGCATGAGCCGAATCGCGAGCTTGTTCGCGTGGGGATCAACTCCCCTGACGTACGCCATGGCCCGTACCCTGGCCCAGTACTCAGATCCCAACAGTGTGTTCAACTCAGTGGTTGGAACCGATGTTTCTCAGTGCGAATCCCAATTCCTATTGCTCTTCACCGACGGTGTGGACAATAACAACGATGAAGGCTATAGCAACCCAAACTCTGATACACCCTATATCGTTCCCCATGCGACCGATCCGACTGGATTAGGCCTTTCGGCCGTGGAAGGGAATAAGGCGATCCTCGCCGCTCCCACAAGCATTGATCGAAGCGGCACCAGTTGGAATCTCTTCACTTTTGCTGGGATTGGGGCCCACCTCGCGGATCCTTCGCTCGGCGCGCTGGGTGTGGGATTCAAGGCTGCGCTGGATCCCGGCTCGCCAGGCGATCCATCTCCTACCCTTTCTGGCAATCCAAGTGCGCTGCTGCCTTTTGCCATCAAGAAACGGAATGGGATCTCCTTCAACAATGACAAGCGGGTGACCACGATGACTGTAGGTGTGAGCCTGGGTGGCCAGATCGCAGATCCAGGGAGTCCCAAGAGCTTCCTTTTCCGGGCGGCCGTGGTGGGGGATCCCACCTCAACTGCCGGTGGCTTAAGCACCTACCATGGTTTCAATGGCTGGGAACAAACCAAGCCGGCTGGCCCTGGACCCTATGTTCCAGATCCCGACAACGATTGGGTACCTCTGTTCCCTGGCGACTCCGCCTATTGGATCGACCCGAGCGGGACACCCCCGGTTGTCGCAGGTGGCACTGCGGGTACGCGAAAACCAGGCGCGGTCTACTTCTTCGATGCGACCGATGCGGACAAGCTATCCGCGAGCATGGATTTCGCATTCAGGTTGGCGATCGGGAAGCCAGGCAACAACGCTACCGCCAGTCCCAACCTGCCCTTCATCGGGGCGAGTTTCGGAAAACAAGTCTATATCGGCAATTTCAAGCCCCCTGCAACTGGAGGCGTCACCTGGCCGGGCGATCTGCAGATGTTTGGCACCCGGGAAACCGGTGGGAAGATTTCTCTCACTGATACCTCGGGCAATATTGCCGCAGTGCTTGACCAGTCCACGGCCTCGTGGTCGGCTGCCGCTTATCTGAGCAGTCCTACTCATCTTTGGAGCTCACGCAAGCTTTTCACGCGTCTTCCTGGAAACGCGACTGTTTCCGAACGCGGACTTCATAGCTTCACCGATACGGGTGTGGCGTACACGAATGCAGACAACACGGACAACACCGCAGGGCTGCAAAACTATGTAGCCACTTCGGCCGTAGGGGTGGGAACCGCCGCTCAGAAAACGCTAATCCAGAATGCTGCCGGTGCGGACAAAACAAATCCTCTTGCAAACCGCCACGACATTATGGGGGACATCATTGATTCTTCCCCCTCCATTCTGGAATACACTTTCACCGATAGCGTGATTTCGTCAGGAATCTCAAGTACTCCTGGTATATCAACTTTTACAAGCCCTAACCGCTTTCGCCTGATTCTTGTGGGGACTAATCAGGGTTGGCTTCATGCCTTTGGCGAAGTGAGTAAGTTCGCTACTGTCACTGATTCCAGTGGACATCCGCAAGAAGTCGTCCAGGGTGGGGTAGCTGAGCTTTGGAGCTTCATGCCCACAGATTTCTTAGCCGACCTCGCCTATGTTTATGGTCCTACCGCAGCCGGTAATCAACACAAGTTCATGGTGGATGGCACAGCCTCCATTTACCACCTTGACTTGCCACCGTCTGGGGGTGGCTCGGGCAATGGCACGGTGGACAATACAGATTCCACGACTTATGAGCGCGCCATCGCCATTATCGGCCTGCGTAAAGGCGGTCGCAGCTACTATGCCATAGATATCCATGATCCCTTCCATCCAGTACTGAAATGGTCTTTGGTTCCCAACGAGGCAGCCCTGTTGCCTTCAACGCGGAATTTAACCAATATGACTGACTCAGACCTGAAAACCCTTATTGCCAAAATGGGATTCTCCTCCTGCACTCCAGGCAACGCGCGCGTCGCCTTCACTGATAAATTCGGAGTCAAAAAACTAAGGGATGTGGTCTTCCTAGGTGGGGGCTATAGCAACCCCAAAGTGGAAGGTAACTTCCTAGACGCTAGCGGTAATTCGACTCTATTGGGCCGTTCTGTCTTGGCTTTAGATATCAACACGGGCGAGATTCTCGCGGCATCAGACCTGACTAAAGTCCCAGGGGTTACCGTTACACCTGGTCTACCCACTACATCCAGTATGGGGCCGATTGTGGCAGGCGTAGTACCCTTCGAGTTCATCCTGAACTCTGGTATGGCACAGCGATCCTATTTCACGGATTATAAGGGGGCCCTCTGGGCTTGGGGCTCCAAAGGCATTGTAAGTTCTGGCCTAAATAAAGATTACCGTATTGATACCTCGGATCTTGCCAAATGGACTGTGGATGGCAACACTGGTTCGTCTGTGGGAATCCGGAAGGTCTTCCAGTCTGGCGAGGGTAATGGTGCGCTCTATACCACACTTCCCGCACCCTTTAAGGTTGGGGCCTTTCCTGGCAAGGGGAAGCTAACGGCACCTTCTCCCGCGGCTGTCGGAATCGCGCTGGTCAGCGGTGATCGCAACAACCCAACTGATCAATTTTATCTCCCCCCCTCGACTAAACCTGACCATCACCGTCTCACGGTGGTCTTTGATCGGCAGGATAGCCGGGTATGGAGCCTGGATGCCGCATCCGGAGCCGATGCAGGCATTGTCGATTCCCAACTGAGTGATTTCACCGCGAACATCGTAACCGCTGATCCAACTACCGCCTGCCCCGCTATTTGGAAGGATATAACACCCAGTTGCCCTGATTTCTACCTGGCACCCTCGATCGCGACAAATACCAAATTCGGTTATTACTTAAATTTTGATAGTATTGCAAATACATTTGTTCCGAAGGGGATTAATACTCCAAGCGTTGTCGCCGGCTCTCTTTTCTACACAATCTTTAAGCCGACTTCCTATGATCCCTGCGGCGGTGGCGCCGGTATTTCCTACACCAACGTCATTGCGGATGTGATCAGTCCTCTCGCAAAGGATACTCGAACCGGTATTGCTAACTTAAGTGGGAACCGAGGCTCATGGATCGGCGTGGCTTCCGATTACACCGCTTTCGGTACCCGCGGAGTGCTTCAGGGAGGTACGGTCACTCAGCCTAACCCTCCTCCCGGCGGTGTCCAGACAACTATCGAGATGAAGACACTGCTTGGATCACCGAAGGAGCGTTTCCCGAAGACCCGCGTCTGGCGCACCGTCCGCTAACCATCATTTACCTACTGTTTTTTCAGGGCACCGGCTTCGGTCGGTGCCTTTTTTTGGGTTCTGAAGTTTACGCTTCCTTGTCAAATGACCTGTGCGCACGTAACCTGTGTCTAGGGAGAAAAATCATGAATCTCACACTCTCCATAGATGAAAAGGTGTTGGGAAAGGCCCGCAAGGTGGCCATGGGCATGGGGCTGAGTCTGAATGAGGTGGTTCGGCGCTATCTCCGGACGCTGGCTGGGGAGAGCGATTCTGTCTCGGCATTCACTGAACTCAGGACTCTGTTCTTGGAGCAGGGTGGGCACTCGAAGGGGTCGCGTTTCAATCGCGAGGATTTGCATCGTGGATAGGATTTTCCTGGATACCAACATCCTGGTGTATGCGGATGACCAGGACTCCCCAGAAAATCAGGCGGCCGCGATAAAGCTCATCGAGGAGTGCTTCACCAGCCGCAAAGGAGTGATCTCCACGCAGGTGCTCCAGGAATATTTTGTGGCGGCCACGCGAAAGCTCGGCGTTTCCCCTGAAATCGCGCGTCGGAAGGTGGAACTCCTAGCTGGTCTTGAGGTTGTGCCGATCAACGTGGAAAACATTCTGGCTGCCATAGATCTTCAACGCCTCCATGGGCACTCTTTTTGGGATGCATTGATCCTTCAATCCGCCCTGGGCGCTGGTTGCACGATCTGCTTCTCTGAGGATCTGCAACATGGCCGGAGCCTAGGCAGGCTCAAGATCATCAACCCTTTCCATGAATAAAAAGGGCAGCATCGGTATCGCACATCAAACCCTTCGTGCGAAAAAAGAATTTGGCCAGCATTTCCTGGTGGCAAAGGGGGCGATCCTCTCCATCGTGGCGGAAACCCTCCGCTGTCCGGCGCCTGCACTGCTGGAGATTGGCCCTGGAGGCGGGGCCATCACGGGTTCCCTGTTGGTGGATGGCCGCCCGCTCTTTGCCATGGAACTCGATGCTGAAGCTGGCGCGGTGCTGCGGGAGCGATTTGAAACCCTTGAGCATTTCCATCTGGTCATGGGCGACGCGACTGCGCTTCCCATGCCGGGCCCTGGTCCTTGGGCAGTGGTGGGGAACCTGCCCTACAATGCCGCCACAGCCATCCTTACGCGTTTTCTTGTGGAGGACGTGCCCTGGCAGCGGATGGTCTTGATGTTCCAGCTCGAAGTGGGACAGAAGCTTATGGGAAAGCCTTCGGAAAAGCAGTACGGGCCATTGTCGGTATTGGCCCAACTCACCACGGACATGGCCAAGCTGATGAAACTCGGGCCCTCAGCTTTCGCGCCGCCTCCCAAAGTGGATTCCATCGTGCTTACCTTCGAGCCACGGAAAGACGCGCCACAACTCGATCTGCGAAAGGCGTTCCTGAGTTGGCTCCACAGAAGTTTTGGCCATCGCCGTAAAACACTTTCCAACAATTGGGCCGGAGTCATTTCTCCCGAACAGGTGCGTGGCATTCTGGAAGGTGAAGGGCTCAACCCCGCCATCCGCGCGGAAGCCCTGACGCCTGAACAGTGCTGGCGGCTGTTCCTGGCATTTCAACAACTCGAAAGGATCATTCATTGACCGGGCTTCAGGCTTTTAAATACGCACCGCCATTTCAGGGCTGGGATCAGCCTCCTGCGCCTGGGGAGCTGCGCCTGGTGCCTATCGGGGGATTAGGCGAATTCGGCATGAACGCGCTGGCGGTGCATAGCGCCGACGGCTTGGTGCTCATTGATTGCGGCCAGCTTTTCCCGTCTGACGATCAACCGGGTATTGATCGCATCGTGCCGGACTTCGCCTACCTGGAGCCCTTCGCGGATCAGGTGCTGGCGGTGCTGCTTACCCATGGCCACGAGGATCACATCGGCGCGCTGCCCTATTTCCTGCGGCGCTGGCCGGTGCCGGTTTACGGGACGGCTTTCACGCTGGGCCTGGTGGCAGGAAAATGCCGGGAACACGAGATCCCCACCGAGGGCATATTGCGGGAGGTGCATGACTTCGATCGCCGGGTCGTGGGCCCTTTCGAAGCGGAATGGATTCCCGTCACCCATAGCATCCCCGACGCCTGCGCCATCGCTTTGCATACGCCGAGTGGAACCGTGGTGCACAGCGGTGATTTCAAGCTGGATCCCCGCCCTACCGATGGTCGGCTCACGGGCACGGCGCGCCTGCAGGCGCTTGGCCATGAAGGCGTCCGAATGCTGCTTTCGGATTCCACCAATGTGATGCAGTTGGGCGAAACCCCTTCGGAATCCATCTGTGCCAACGGCTTGCGTGATGCGCTTCAGCAAACGAAGGGCCGCTTGGTTGTGGCGACTTTTTCCTCCAACATTGATCGGATGCAGACTCTGGTGGACCTGGCCTACGAGGCGGGCCGAAGCGTCTGCATGGTCGGGCGGTCGGTGGAGCGGAACATAGAGCTGGCGAGGTCCCTAGGCCGTTTCAAACTGCCCGACGATATCCTGGTCAAACCTGCTGATGCGCATCGGTATCAGCCAAATGAACTGGTCCTGATCTGTACGGGCAGCCAAGGCGAACCTCAAAGCGGGCTGATGCGGATCCTGCGGGGAGAAGTGAAGAACTTCGCTCTTGGCGTGGGTGACAGGCTGATCTTGAGTGCCCGTCCCATCCCTGGCAACGAAGTGGGCGTCTCACGCATGCTGGATGCGGCGGCCCGGCTGGGCGTGGAAACAAGCTTAGATGGCATCGGGCCCATTCACGCCACGGGCCACGGCCATCGGCCTGACTTGAAAACCATGATCGAATGGCTGAAACCCGACCACGTGGTGCCGGTGCACGGGACCTTCAGGAATCTGCAAGCGCATGGTGCCGTGGCCAGGCAGGCTGGTTGGGGAATGGACCACATTCATCTTTTGGATGGCGGCACCTGTCTTGTTCTGGCTCAGGATGGTTCGGTTCGTAATTCTGGACAAGTACCGGTTGGTCGCTGTTTTATAGACGAAGGTGTAGAACACAGCGTGGATGCCCGGGTGGTGCATGACCGGCTGATCCTTCAGGAGGACGGCGTTATTTTCGCCACGCTGATGTTGGATCCTGAAGGCGAGCGGGTCGGCGAACCTTCGATTCTGAGCCGTGGGTTCGTGATGCTTTCGGATGATGAGGCCTATGGGGATTTATTGGGCGCCGCGCTCATCAAGGCTTTTGATGAAGCCCCTCGCGCCATCAGGAAAGATCGTGAAGCCTTGAAGGAGTTGCTGCGCCAATCCCTGCGCCGCGTCATCCGAAAGACCACGCAGACTAGGCCCCTGGTGGTGCCTGTGCTCCTGGACGCACCAGCCGAGGGTTGATGATTGATTCGGCTTAGAGCTTGTCCGTAAATTAGACGACGCCGCGCTGGGAGCGCCGGGCGAGCGAGGCAAGGCAGCCGACCACGGCATATCGTTCATACGCCACGGGAGGCTAACGCCGCATCGAGAAGCCCGCCGCCCCAGCCCGAAGGGACGGGGCCAGCATCCACGCCCAGCGGAACGCGGGGCGTTCCGCCCGCCCTTGCGGGCTCTCAAGGCCTGGACATCGCGGCGTCACGACCCTTGCGCGTATCAACTATACGCGTCTGCGGGCCCTTCCTTGCGCTGCATCGCGGCTGACCCTCGTTGCGGCATCGCCTAATTTACGGACAAGCTCTTAGTTCATGCGCCGCTGCCGGCCTTCCTTCACAGCCTCACGGATGCCTTCACGGATGGTCTTCTGCAGGTCATCCACCAGGATGATGAGCCGCACCTGCTGGGCAGGTGAAAGTTGAGCGCGGATATCGTCCTCGAATTTCAATTTCAGCTCCTGTTGCTGGTGCCGTTGTTCTAGGAACTGGTCTAGCAAGGGTTTCAGCTGGGCGTTCTTGTCATCCTCGCCGCCGGGGCCCATGAGGACCTGGTTGAAGCGGTTTCGAAGCTGCATCATCTGACGGGCTCGCTGCAAGAAGTCGCGATCATAGATGGACCAGCGCTGGGCGATGCCCTTAGCCCGTTCTTCAGGCACCCCAAGGGTCTGGGAAATGCGTTGGGTCCGAAGCGTCATCAGCCACGGGGCCGCAGCGGCCGCATCTATGGCTTGCGGATCATCCCGTCGTGGTCTTGGCGGCCCCTGTTGGGCCACAGCGGTGGTCACCGTAATTGTTGCCAGTGCGATCAGAATGGTGTTTTTCATGGCTAATTCCTTCTTGTCCACCCCAAGTCTTTTGGGTCTTGTCCTATTGGCTTTTTTTGACTTTATCGGCGATGCGCTGGATCTCTTCAGGGCTCAGGTTCTGGATCTGGACCAATACATCATCGCTTTCCTGAAATGGCGCGTCTGCAAGCGGCAGGTCCTTTGCGGGTTCCAGGTCCTGTGTCTTGGCCTCCACCCAGGGGGTGCGGTTGGCTTTTCCCGCCCAGAAGCCGCCGACGCCGATGGTCAGCATCAGTACCGCGGCAGCCGCCCACAGCGCGGGATGCAAGCGATGTCTGGCTGCCACCTTGACAGGCAGTTTGCGTAGCATCCGGCCTGGCAGGGCTTGAAAATAACCCGCCGGGGCGGTGGTTACCGCCGTATTGATGTCTGGGTCTTGCAAAGCCAACCAATGGATCCGCAATTCCGAGAGCGCGGCGCTCTGGCGCACCATGGCCGCCACATCATCAGGCAGATTCAAAGGATCCGTTTCGATGGCTTGAATTGCCATTTCGCGCTGTTCAGGGGTCATGGCTTCAATGCTCATGGTTTGACTCCATGAATGTAGTGGGTGAGGTTTTTGATGGCATGGAAGATGTGGGCTTTGACGCTCCCCACCGAAGTACCCATTTCCTGGGCGATCCGATCATATTTCCAATCATTGTGTAGCTTGAGCAGGAGGGCCTGCTTTTGCCGCTTGGGGAGTTTTGGGATGGCTTCCCGGAGTAGGCGCCGGGATTCTTGGTCCAGCAAGGCGGTCATCTGGTTGTCTTCGATGCGGAGCGCCGGATGTTCCACGCCTTCATCGCTGGGGTCGAGGCTTTCCTGGTTGTTCCGCATCCGGTCGAGATAGTTCAATGCCTGCCGGGTGGTGATGGTGATGAGCCAAGTGCGGAACGAGCTTTCATGCCGGAAGCCCGGAAGGGCCCGGTATACCCGCAGGAAGGTCTCCTGCACGACATCATCGGCATCCTGATGGTGCTTGAGAATGGAAATGGCTTTGCCGTAGACATCGCGTTGAAATCGCTCCACCAGATTGGCAAAGGCCACTTGGTCGCCAGCTTGGGCGGCTTCGACCCACACCCGCACCTCGGGGGCGTGGTAGGCAGAAGTAGAGTCCGGGCTTTGCCCGGATCCCACGTGGGGAGCGCGAGTGGGACGCAGAGCCAGCGAAGCGAGCGGGCGGTCTCGCTCGTCCGGGTCAGAATCTAGGTCGGCCTGGGTTATCAGGGTCATCAATGGCTCGGTTTTCTCGGAAGTCTCGGTAAGGGCCATCATCAGGTCGCCTAAGGGGTCCAAGCAAGGGTTGGATTGAAAAGATTGGTCCCGGTTCTTTGCTAGACCCAGTGGAAGGCCTTAGGGTTGAATGAAAGTTAGAGCGAGTAGATGGAGCCCCAAATGAATCCCAGCCGCGACCGAATCGTGCCCATGCTTTCCGAAGAACAGCTTCAGGCCCGGATCCGTGAGCTGGGTATCCAGATCGCCGCGGATTATGCCGGTAAAGATGTAGTGGTGGTGGGCCTTCTGAATGGGGTCTATCCCTTTTTCGCGGACCTCACCCGCGCCATTGAATTGGATTTTGATATTGGCTTCATGCAAGTGTCCAGCTACCACGGCGGGACCGAAAGCACCGGCGAGGTCAAGATCGTGAAAGATCTGGACTCTGCCATCCAAGGCCGCCACTGCCTTGTGGTGGAAGACATCGTGGACACGGGCACCACGCTGTTCAAGGTGCGCAACCTGCTGCTGGACCGCGAGCCGCTCAGCCTGAAGGTCTGCACCCTGCTGGACAAACCCAGCCGCCGGAAGACCCAGGTGCCTGTGGATTACATAGGCTTCACCATCGAAGACCGTTTTGTCGTGGGGTATGGACTGGACCTGGACGGCAAGTTCCGCAACCTGCCTTACGTGGGCATCTACCAGCCATGAAAAGGCGTCTGACCTGGACAAGGGGGGCCGCCCGCTCGCTTCGCTCACTCTGCTCCCGCCTATTGGGCGCTCGCGCGCCCTCCCGCTCGCAAACTCGCGGAGGCAGGAACCCTCCCCTCGGGCTCCCCACATGGTGTCCACTCGGAGCCTGGACACCACGTCTGGCCCTGATCGCTGCAAGTGCGCTGATGGGAACGGTGGCGTGCGGCTATCACAGGCTGGATAAGGTGCCGCATCCGACCGCGTGGATGAAGAAGGGCTCCACCATCCGCCTGGCCAAATTCAAGAATCTGACACCGCGGTTGGGGTTGGAAGAGCGCTTCACCAAGGCTCTCGAGAACCGCATTGTGGCGGCCTCTCCATGGAAACTGGTGACCCAGGGCGCATCCAGCCGCTATGTGCTCCAGGGAACATTGCTGCGTTATGAAGTGCGCCCCATCGGCCTTTCCTTGGGCACCGACAAGCTCCGGGCTTCAGCTCGAGGAGCCAGCCGGATTGAAATCGTAGTCGTGGCTTCGGTGGAACTCTTGGATGGGCAGACCGGCTTTGTATTGGCCCGCCGCCGAGTCTGACCTTTTCGAACCAATACCGGGTGGATCAGAACTTCGCCAGCTTTGATAATCGTGAATTCACGGTGGTGGAAAGCCTTGCGGATGATTTCGCCGAGAGTTTTATTACGCAGTTGCTGGAAGGCAACGACTCATGAGCGTGCCTGCGGCATGGCTGAAAGCCGATCTTGCGCTCATCCACGGCGAGGATGCCGATGCCCGGCGCCAAGCTGTGGAAGCCTGGAAATCCTCACGCGTGGATCCCGAATGGGCTGAGTTCGCTTTGAGCATTTGCAGCGAGAACGCACCGTGGGGCGAGGTGGTAAGCGCCCTCTCCGAAGCCGGTCCCATGGGTGTTGCGCGGGTTGTCATCGTGCCCCAAGCGGATCACCTGCTCCAAAAACCCAAAGATCTTCCCGCTGCGGTGAAAGGCTGGCTCACCACACCGCCACCGGACACGCATCTGTTGTTGGTGGCGCGCAATGCCCTGTCAGCAGGACCCGGCAAACCCTTGGGAGCGAAACCCTTTTCCGATTGGGTGAAAGAAGGGCGAGTGCTGAAAGTGGGTGTGTTGGAAGGAGACGAGATCCGCAGCTTTGTGGAGCGTGAAGCCGCGGCCATGGGATTAAGGCTGGAAACAGGCGTGGCGGTTCTGGTGGCTTCTCGCATAGGTGGCCATGCCGGCCTGCTGCGCCGCACCCTAGAGGTGCTGGATCTACTTGCGGACGATCATCGCGTGACTCCTGCTCTCGTTGCCCTGGCCACCTTCCGGCTTGCCGAGCAGAACGCTTTCGTTTGGTCCCAGGCCTGGCAGAAAGGCCAGGTGGACCGCGCCCTGGAAGCCTTGCGGCAGGCGCTGGAGGATGATCCGGGAGGTGCGCCACTGCTGTTATTGGGCCAAGCCCGGCGTGAAGTGGAACGCGTGTGCAATCTGGCTGAAGCTGGGGGATTGCGAGGCGCAGAGTTGACGGCTGCCGTGGGACTCGGGCCCCGCCAGGACTGGCTTCTGGAGGGATACCAGCGCGTTTACGCCAAGCTCAAAACTGATGGAGCTCGCCGTCTGCTGGCCAGGATCGGCGAGGCAGATCGGGATATAAAAGGCCAAGCCATCGGTTCTGTAAGTACCTTGACGGACCTCACGCTCGGGCTTTGCCGCGCCTGGGGCGGCCGCTGACATTCATTCCAATAATGGTGACACTTGGGATCTGAGGCCGGCGAACTGTGACTCAGGATGCGAGATTCATCACATTTTCCCTTCTGTCTTCCTTCAAAGGTTGAGCTGAGTCAAATCACGGCAGACAATGGAGCGCTGGTCCTTCTGGAGTTCCCATGGCTGAGTGCACGATCCCCACCCTTACAACAATGGATGTCGTAGACCAAAAATCCGTGCTGCCTGATGACTACCGCGCGGACATGACGAATCTGCGTGGCCTGGACCTCACGACGGCGGTGCTGGAACTGATCCGCCGCACCAGCTCCCGGCTTCCCCAGGATGTGATTGATGCCCTTGTGAAAGGCAGGGATGCCGAAGAAGAAGGTTCCCGGGCCTTCAACACGCTCAACGATATGGTGAGGAACATCCTGTTGGCCGACGGCCACGTGACGCCACTCTGCCAGGACACGGGCACGGATATTTTCTGGGTGCGCCATCCCTACGGGCTGAGCCAGCGCAAGATCAAGCATCAGATCCGAGAAGCCATCGTCGAGTCCACAAAACGATCCTGGCTGCGGCCGAATTGCGTGGAATCCCTTTCGGGCAAGAATAGCGGGAACAATCTCGATCCCTTCCTTGAAGGCCATCCTGTTGTGCATTTCGAGGAGTGGGACAAACCTGAGATCGAAGTGGCCATCATGCTCAAAGGCGGTGGTTGCGAAAATGTAGGAGCCCAATACCGGCTGCCGGATGTGGCCATCGGCGCGGGCCGCGATATCGGCGGTGTGCGCAAGGCCATCATTGACGCCGTTGTGAAGGCCCAGGGGCAGGGTTGCTCTCCCGGGATCCTCGGCGTGGCCATCGGTGGCGACCGGGTCACGGGTTACGAGAAATCCAAGGAAGTCATTCTCCGGAAGCTTGGTACACCTAATCCCGATCCCAAGATGGATCAATTCGAGAAGGACATCACCAACGACTTGAATACCCTCGGCATCGGCCCCATGGGCTACGGCGGCAACACGACCGTGCTGGGTGTGTTCGTGGAGGAGATGTTCCGCCATCCCGCCAGCTTCTTCGTGAGCATCAGCTACATGTGCTGGTCTTCGCGGCGGAGGGTGATGACGATCGGCGCGGGTGGGGAAGTCTCTTTCGATTGAGTTCATAGATCACCGCTTGGCAGGAGGCCCGCCCATGATCCGTCTCACTACACCCATTTCCGAAGAACAGGCCCGCGCATTGAAAGTGGGCGACGAAGTATTGCTGAATGGCAAGGTCGTGCTGTCGCGCGACATCGGCCACAAGTACATGAAAGAGCAGAAGCCGGAGTGGCTGAAGCCCATCCTCAAGGACATGGTCATCTACCACTGCGGGCCGGTTGTGAAGAAGAACGAGGACGGTTCCTGGTCCTTCGTGGCGGCGGGGCCGACCACCAGCATCCGCGAAGAACCCTACGAAGCCGATGTCATGGACACCTACAAGGTGCGCGGCGTCATCGGCAAGGGCGGCATGGGCAAGAAGACCAGCGATGGCTTGGTGAAGACCGGCGCGGTCTACTTCCACGCCACTGGTGGCGCGGGTTCGCTCCTGGCGGAGCGCGTGAAGCGCGTGGTGGATGTCCACATGCTCGAGGAGTTCGGTAGCCCCGAAGCGTTCTGGGTCGTGGAAGTAGAAGATTTCCCCGTAGTCGTCACCATGGACAGCCACGGCGGCTCCTTGCATGAAATTGTGCTGGCGCACAGTCAGGAAAGGGCGAAAGCGCTTACCGCCAAGTGACCATCACCTTCTCTGAACTCCGCTTGGATTTAGCTTCAGCATTGGCCCACTTTCTGGACCCAGAAGAGGCCTCAGCGGAGAGCCTGCGCTGGTTCGAGGATGGCCTTGAATGGAACCGCGCGAAGCTCGCATCAAGAGGCGATGAGGTTGCCACTGCTGAGGTTAGATATCAGGTGGGCCAATGGCTGCGCCGCCGCCGCCAAGGCGAGCCATGGGCCTACATCATCGGCTTTGAGAGGTTCCGCGGGCATCGCTTCGAAGTCACGGAAGACACTCTCATCCCGCGGCCCGAAACCGAACTGACGCTGGAGACAGCGTTGGAAATTGGCCGATATCTGGGCCTGCGCAAGGCCTGCGACATCGGCACTGGCAGCGGCATCCTCGGCATATGCATGGCGTTGGAAACCGATTGGGCCGTCAGTGCGTCGGATATCAGTGAAGGCGCGCTCAAAGTGGCCAGACGCAATGCGGAAAAGCTGGGCGCACGAATCAATTTTTCCCAGGGCGACCTGTTGACGCCAATCTCAGATCCACTGGAATTGGTGGTCTCCAACCCGCCCTATGTGGATCCCGCGGATGCTTCCACGCTGCAGCGCGAACTCTCCTTCGAACCCCAACAAGCGCTCTTCGCTGATGATCAGGGCCTAGCGCTTTCCACTCGAATTCTTCGCCAAGCAGCAGAACACCGGGCGCATGCGGTGGTGTTGGAGATTGGGGCTGGCCAGAGCGCAGAGCTCATCGAGCGGGCCAAAGCGTTCGGCTGGAAACAAGCTCGTGCCCGCCAGGATTGGGCCGGCCATGACCGGATCCTTATTGCGTCGGGTTAGGGGTTCCTGGAAGGCCCGAAAGTTCAGTCATCGGTGAAGGTGGTGCCTTTACCACGAGGGGGCCTAGCACAGGTGGTGGCAGGGCGCTTCCACCCATGCCCACAGCGGTGATCGGAAACTCTTTCAAGGGCAGCCACCAGGCTTGGGTCCCGGAATCAAAAAGGAATCCGCCCGCAGCCGGTCGCAGCGCACCATCGCCCATGGGAATACTGAAATCCGAAGGCGGCCCAAGTTTGCGCCAGCACTCTGTCCACGAGGCGCGCTTGATCGCACCACCCTCGGGATCCCAGCAGTAGATGCGGTCCAGGCCTAGGTGCAGATAGGCTTCCCAGGCGTTTCGATCCACCCCTTCGATGGCTTGGGGCTGCGGGACCGGGGTGGGTTCAGCCGTTACGGAAGCATCGGGCTTGGTCTCGATAGCTTTCGCTTGGGGGGGATTGGCCAAAGGCGGCAGCAGCGTTGGCACCGCCAGACCAAACCAGAGCCTGCCTTCCCCATCGGCTCCAAGCAATTTGAGCAACTCCGCATCCTTTTCATGGGGTGCGGAAATCGGGAATGATGTGGGCTCCCAAGCGGCAATGGGCGTGCCGTCTACCTTCACTTGGACGATGCGACCTGGTTCAGGTTGCCACCATATCTTTTTCCATTGAAAGCCAGACTGCTCTTTGGTTCCACGAAACCCAAGGGGCCTGGGACGGGCAGCGCGATTTGGTGCCAGCCCTTCGATCCCAGGTAGGCAGAAAGACCCATGCGATGGGAGATGAGAAGACTGGAATCCCCTGTCGGGATCAGGTCAGCGACACCTTGGATTTCGGGTGGCATCTCTATGGACTGCGCACCGGCATGGGGTGCCTTTGCGCCTTCTCGCTCGCCTTTTTGAAGGGCCAATGGAAGCCGCACCAATTCCCCTTTATCGCCAAATCCGATGACTGCCTTATTACCGCTGCCACCGGCCTGGTTTTGATTCAACTCAAGCGTTAGCCGCTCCACCGCCGCACGATGGCTCCAACGCACAGACTGTGTGTTCAGATCCATCGCAACAATCAGCGGCACATCCGCCGAGGTGGCATCCTGCGCGCGGTACAGCAGCACAGCCACATCGCCCGGGAGCACCGCCGCATCCCTCAATTGGGCGAAGCGATAGAATCCTTCCGTCACGCCCTCAGGGCGCGGCACGTGCAGTTGCGCAGTTAGCAAGCCATTTTGAAAAATGCCAATTTGCTGTTGGTCTGTTTGTGTGAGGACTTGAGCCACTGCGATGCCGCCAGCCGAGGGACTCAGCCAATGAATGGCGCGAAGCGGCCTGCCTCCATCCGTGTAACGGAAAAGACGGCCCGCTCCCCAGATTGTCCGCGGAGAAGCTCCTGAAGGATTCATCCAGGGAAAAGGGTGTGGATCTGACGCGCAGCAACCACCAGGCACTTCCTCCAAGAGCGAGCATCACGATGAACACGATGAGAAGGGTTTTCTTCATGTCGTAGCTCCATGTTCCAACAGATAGGCTTCCAAGGCCGCCAGAGCGCGCTCCCGGTGGGCTTGGCCTTTGGCTTGCTTCAGGCCACGGGCGCCGCCAGCGCGCTTAAGGGCGCGATGGTCCAGCAATCCGTTTGGCAGATCGGGCATGAGCCCAAGCATGGCGTTAGTAGGGCCAAAATCTTTCAACGATGCATGCGCCAGGTAGTGCAGCAAGGCGCCAAGCATGGTTTCGCGCGGCAAGGGCGATGCCGGTTTTCCATGCAGGATGCCTTGGATGAAGTAGGCCGCGGCAAGTCCGCCGGCGGCGGATTCCAGGTAGCCCTCCACGCCGCTCAGCTGGCCAGCGATCCAAAGATTGGGCACATTCTTCACCGCGAGCGTTGCGTCGAGCACCCTTGGAGCCTGCACATAGGTGTTGCGATGGATACTGCCGAATCGCACGAATTCTGCTGCTTCAAGGCCTGGAATGAGGTGGAGTACCTCTTTTTGGGCGCCCCACTTCAATCGGGTCTGGAAGCCCACCAGATTGTAATGGTCGCCTGCCAGCGTGTCCTGGCGCAGTTGCACGGCGGCGTAGGGCCAACGGCCCGTGCGGGGGTCGTCCAGCCCCACCGGCTTCATGGGGCCATAGCGAAGCGTCTGGCGGCCACGGTCAGCCATGATTTCGATGGGAAGACAGGCTTCGAAGTAGGGTGTGTCGAAATCATGTAGATCCGCCCGCTCCGCGGCCAGAAGCGCATCCATGAATCGTTCGTATTCAATTTCTGTGAGCGGGCAGTTGATGAAATCAGCCTCCCCCTTGTTGTAGCGGGACGCCCGGAAAGCGATGTCCATGTTGATGGAATCCCGCTCGACGATGGGAGCGATGGCATCGTAGAAAAACAACCGATCGCCGCCGCAGATAGCGGAAAGCCATTGTGCGAGCGGCTCTGCGGTGAGCGGCCCAGTTGCGATCAAGGTCGGAATCGTGAGATCCGGCGCTGTTTCGGCCGCTGTGATCCATGAAATGTTTGGATGTTGTTTCAGCGCTGTCGTGGCCATTTGTGAGAAGGCATCGCGATCCACCGCAAGGGAATTTCCAGCGGGTACGCGCGTTGCTTCCGCGCATTGCAGAAGCAGCGAACCAAGGCGCCGCATTTCGGCCTTTAGAATGCCCGTGGCGCTTGTTGCATCGTCACTCTTGAAGGAGTTGGAACACACCATTTCCGCGGCCTGATCCGTCTGGTGTGCAGGCGTCTTCTGCAGAGGGCGCATTTCCGAAAGGCCCACCTGGAACCCGGCTTGGGCCAATTGCCAGGCAGCTTCGGATCCGGCCAACCCTGCGCCGATGACATGGACTTCGATGTTTTTGCTCATTCCTTCAATGATTCTAACCGTTGGCGCATCGCCATTCTTGAGACTTTGCACCTTCTGAGAATTTCTTGTTGCAACGATTCTCCTAGCTGGTACTCTAATTTTCCTGCCGCGATTGAGGTTGTGGCCAGGGAAGGGGCGAGATGCGCCCGCGTGCCCGAGTTAGTGGGGGATGCGAAGTGTGTCGAGACTTCCGAGGCATCTTTGAAAACCGGATAAAGAGAATGGAAGCCAAAAGGTTTCTCGGGCGCTTCAGGGTGCCGGAGAGCCAAAAGACTGGGCCGCCGGAAGGTGGACCAGCAAAAGAAGCAAGCGTCCTGGATGATGTGTCATCCAGGTAGAGCTTTAGGTATTAAACATGAGAGTTTGATCCTGGCTCAGAATGAACGCTGGCGGCGTGCCTAACACATGCAAGTCGGATGTGCCGCAAGGTGCATGGCAGACGGGTGAGTAACGCGTGGGGAATCTACCTCTTTGT